>NZ_JAQFIP010000010.1 GCF_029504735.1 Ereboglobus sp. PH5-10
AGGCACTTGTCCGAGATAAATAGTTTCGCGGTTTTGAGGCCCCGTTCTTTCAGGCGTCGCAGGAAATTTTGCCACGAGGCTTTGTCCTCTTTTGTGCCTTCCTCGACTCCGAGCACTTCGCGGTAGCCCTCGGCGTTCACGCCAACTGCCACAAGGATGCTCACGTTTTTGACTTCGCCGCCCCAGCTGCGCTTCAGCCAGATGCCGTCGAGATAGACGTAAACATGCCCGCCTTCGATTGGCCGCGCGCGCCAGCCGTCAATTTGCACCGCGATTTTCTGATTTAGTTCGCTCAGTGTCGAGGGGCTCACCCGGCTGCCCCACAGCGCCTCGGTGATGTCCTCGACGCGGCGCACTGACACGCCCGCCAGATACATTTCCACCAGCGCTTCCTCCACGCTGCTTTCGCGCCGCCGGTAGCGTTCGATGATGGCCGTCTCAAAGGGCAGTTTTCGCAGCTTGGGCATGCGCAGCGTCACCTCGCCCGCCTTGGTGTGGTATTGCCGCTCATAATGGCCCGCCCGGGTCGTGGCGCGTTGTTCGGTGTGCTCGTAGCGTCCGGCTTTGCATAGCAGCTCGGCCTCGGCGTCGAGCATCGCGTTGAGCGTTTGTTCCACCGTGCTTAGCACCACCTTGTCCAGGTGGCCTTTGATCATGCTTTCGTCCACGCGGATCACTCCGCCAGACAGCGCTTTGCCGACGGCCTCGGTGCCGCCTTCATCTGGGTTTTCAGTTTTTTGGTTCATCGGGAGTAGTCCCCCGCTGCTATAGCTTTAAAAAATGTGCGCAAGATTCCGGACGTTATCTTCTTTGGGCAACAGCCCCCTTGACGGACACTACCTCCGTTTTCATTCTTTGGGCAACAGCCCCCTTGACGGACACTACCCTAACTCTTCCAAGTTGCTAAGACCCTACTACGCAAAAGTGTCCACTACCTACACGATTCTCTCCTTCTCGACTTCATGAATAAATTCAGGCGTGATTTACAGGAAAACCGTTCCCCGCAGGTGCGCTCTTAAAATTCTCTAGTATGCTTTTTACTCCATTAATAAATTCTTGCCGCGAATATCGCCCGTTTACTAGACATCCCTCGACGTAATCCCTAAATTTGCTACTTTCACAACGTGATTGAAAAATTAAACACGCCCGAACGAAATGCTTTCCCTCACTCAATAAGCCATCACGATAATTTTCATACATGAATTCAAGTGTGTCGAGCTCACTAAAAACATACATTATTCTCACAAACTCATCTTCATCCCTAGTTTGTTCTGGAGTAGAATTTCCACTGATATGTTGTCCAGACGTAATAATTGTTGCGCCACTTACTAGGGGCATGAGTTTAGTTTTTTCCCGGACTAAATCTTCATTAAGTGCCCTTCTCCGCTCAAATGAAACGCGGAAAAGCTCTGAACGTTGTGCCGCACGGGTAGCGAGAGCACTCATAACAAGGCCTACAACAATTCCGGCCCAAGCAGCCGCATTGGGGTCCCATAAGCTGGGATGTGTTGTGACCGGTATAGGGGTCCGCATGGACCATTTAGGTTCGGCCCAAGACTTTGTAAACGTGAACGTATCTTGTGGGAAAAAAAAGTCGCGAATATTTTTAGGTGCGATTTCACAATTTACCACTCTGTGAGAAAAATATGGTATAAATCCGCCTAAAATACAAACAATCAAAACAACTAGATATTTGCTCCTGCGGTTCTTTATAAAAATCCACTTGATTCTTGAATCAAGCCATTCCATTTTTTTAGATGCATTTTTAGTAGGAACAAATCCTAATTCACGAATATATTTTTTAGGATTTTGGAATGCTTTGATTGCAGTCCAATGAAATTCTTTTGATTTACCTGTATTAGTTTTTTTTGAGGTCATAGTGCTTTCACGAATAAAATTATTGATTGAGGCACTGCAATGTCGCGAAACTTAGGGAATCCAATAAAATTTTTCCTCTGAAATTTAAATCCATATAGTTTTAGCAAATGAATCCAATCCGATGTTGTTTTATAATTAAAGCACATTTCTACAGCACTATAACGAGCCAGCAATCGGACAGCTACGAAATCAAGTATCGCTTGCGCATGAAACTGAGAACGGCTATAATGTTTTAAATTTTCATTAGCAAGCATGCACCAAGATTCATATAAATTGGAATTATTATGCTTAGGCTTAACCTTTAAATCGCAAGCATCCTCAATGACAAGCAGTTTTGTTCCAACTTTTACCGAGTCCCTTAACGCTTCAAACGTCTTTCTTAATTCTTGATCCGTTGAATGATGGAACACCCAGTTGCAAATAATCATAGATACTGGTGCGTGTTTTTGTGATAATTTTTTTAAATATTCTTTGAACCAAAGTTTTTGATTTGCTACTGGCACTTGTTTAAAATCCAATCCAAGGCCATTTGACGCTTTTACCTCTTTCCAGTCGGCTTGAAAATCGACAGCATCAATACCTGTGACATACTGAGTAATTTTAGCATCGTGGATCCATTTTGAGACCCATCCTCGTCCACATCCCAAATCAACTACATGAGGCTCTTTATTTTTTATAAAAGGAAAAACATTTTTTGAAAAAAATTCGTGCCGATGGGCCTCATATCTATTCCTATAGATAAAATCTAATTCTTTTCGGAAAATACGGTGAAAGCAATTTACGATATGTAACGCCTTTAAGTTTTTTTGAATTTTGTGCAGAGGTTTTAGCTTTTCGAGCAATTCCAATAAATTTTCTATTAACATCCGACTATGTCCAATTTCCCTAAGGGTAATACGCAGTGAATTATTTACATAATTAAAAGCCGCGGCATCATTCAACGCCTGATTAAGTTCATCCACACTATCTTGAGTGTTTTTCATTTTTATCCGATTTTTTTAATTTTTCTTCCATCCACGAAAATTTCGATTGCCTTATATTTCATTTCCATGGATCCAGACATTTTTAATTTTATTATGCTATTTGTAGATTTGGAACAAAGTGTCACAATCGGTCCGATTGCCGTCCAAGCCAAAGTCTCTATGTGAAAGGTTATTCCTTTTTTTGCAGTCAAAGCATTAGGTGGTATATACCAAATATGTTTATGGTTGTCATTCCAAATGTTTTTTTGCCCCACTGGAGTGGAAAGCTTCAATCGCATTCCGCTATCAAGAATTAAGCACTCTGTTTCTTGGTCTAATTGTGCGCTTACAATATTCCCAATATCCATAAATCGCGCAACAGATTCGTTTGGAGGGTGCGCAATGGCTTCTTCTGGGGAAATACAGTAACTACCATCCGGAAAAATAAAAAGGAGTCGATCGCAAATTTCAACTATTTCTTGGTGCTCATGCGAGACAATCACCGTGACCCCTCCGCGCACCAAATGCAGGTCGCGTATATGCCGGCGGATAGCTGCCCGCATTGCAGGCTCGAATGCAGCCTTTACCGGCTCATCTAACAGCGCACACCTGCTATTAGATGCAAAAACTCTAGCCAAGGCCAAGCGCTGACGTTCACCTCCACTCAGCCGTTTTGGTGATACTGTTAAAAGTTCTGAAATCTCCAATAGCTTCGCAATTTTGTGAACTGACTCATTAATCACATTCAGGGAGTTGTTTTGACAATATAAGGGAAACGCAATATTTTCAAAAACAGACATATGTTCGTAGATGACTGGATCTTGAAAAAGCATCGAAACTCCTCTATCTTTGGGCCGAGCTTTAGTTACACAACGTCCATCTACTTTAACATTTCCAGTTGATGCTGCTTGAAGACCTGCAATAACACGCAATAAACTACTTTTCCCTACTCCCGATGGGCCCAAAATTCCGATAAGCTCACCTTTATTTGCCGAAAAATTCATTTCGGGAAAAAGCTGTAAGCCACCTTCATAGCGAATTGTGACACCTTCAACTGTAAGGAATGTCTTTGATACTTGTTCAGGCATGACTATTTTGCTTCAACTTTGCTAAGACGTGACAAAAACCAAGAAAATGAAATAACTCCCAAAAGACAAGGGAGGAGAGAGAGTGCGCCGCCCATACATAAGCCTTGAAAATCTATGCGGAATTGTCCGATTGACGAAAAACAATAAACAGAAATTCCCTGCGCTTTTGGAGTTTCAGTCAAAAAGGAAACCAAAAGAAGCTCGTTCCAGCAACTCATAAACGCAAAGCACCAAGAAACAATTAATCCCGACTGAACCTGAGGCAAAATAATCCTGCAACAAATTTGCCAAGTGGAGGCACCTTCTAAGAGTGCCTGCGAGACATGGGCTTTCTTTAGTGCGAGAAAGCTAGGAACAAGACAAGTCGCAGCCACAATTGTGAACGCAAATGTATATACACAAATTAGGCCGAATAGTGTATTGATGAGATTCAATTTTGACAGAACAATATAATAAAATGGTATAAAGATAACTGGTGGTAAAAAACGGAGTCCTAGAATAAGACCAATTGTATATGAAGACATCTTGCGTATCGGTAATGAGAGAATAAGTGCAATACCCCCCCCTCCTATGACGGATGTTGTCGCGGAAAAAATTGATATGAGAATGGAATTTCTTAGCGATGAGAACAATTTAGGGTCGGACAAAAACCGCTTAATGGCCTCACTTAATGATATGTCCAATAACCCTATTGGGGAAGAACTAAAAAACGAAGCATCACTCCGCATCGAACAAAAAATAACCCATGCAATTGGAAAGAAAAACACTATAACTATCCCATATATAAAAAACGGATTAGAACGAGGTCGAAATGATATATTATACATTGTATAGCTTTCCTAAAAAAATATCTTTAATTGTTTTTCTGCATAATGTCAACGCCAACCCTAATGGCACACATAAGACAAAAGAAATAAAGGCGGCATAGGAACTGTTCCCATCTTGGAACATCAAACGATATAGATACATTGTGATTGTTTCTGCTTTAGGATTCGCGCCGCTTGCTCCCCACAATATGGCTGGGATATCAAAAATTCGAATTAGATCGAATCCGCGAATAATTATCAGTGCTAAAAACGTATTTTTAAGATGGGGAAGGAGGACAGAGAATAGTATACGTGTGCGAGAAGCTCCTTCAAGTTGTGCAATGGCGACATGTGCAGGATCAAGGTTATCTAGCTGAGAAGAAAGCACTAAAAATGTAAGAGGAAGCCATTGCCATGAATCAATAGCTATTATCGTTCCCCAAATGCCGATCTGATCGATAAATAGAAAGGACAAGTGTTGGTCACCTACCCCTATTAATGAGATTAATCCTATGCCAGGGGAACATAGCAAATAGAAACTCAATGCTGCGGTCCACGCTGGAAGCGAAGCAGGCAAAATCAGGAAAACCTTTGCTGCCTTTGAAAGAGATCCGATACATAACGTCATTAGCAATCCCAGCAAGAGTTGCAATGCGATCGAAACAATTGTTATTACGGAGGTGTTAAGAAATGCACGCCCAAGGCGATCGTCCTCTATAAGGCGCTTTGTAAGTGTGAAAAAATCACTGGGAAAATCTCCAATGCTTTTAAAAAGAAATATGAAGGAGAGTAGCGCAATACCACCTAGAATAATGGCAAAGCTCATGCAAAGTGATCGAATGAAAATGCCTACCTGCGTAGTTTCTCCACTTGGTAGGTTTCTTTCTAAGCTGCGCATGGATCTATATACTAGTTCTTACTAATCTCAAGGAGTGCATTGTTGAGTTCTTGAAGCGTTTTATCTTCTGAAATCTCGTGTGATAAGAATTTTGTTAAATAAATAGAAATTGCGTCTTCCATGCGACTCCAACGTGCAGTTCTTGGACGAGGCGTAGAATTCTCTAATGCAGTTGCTAGTGTAGGATAATAAAAATATGCATTCGGATCTTTTTCGTGAAGCATTTTAAATACACTTTTTCTTGTTGGTGGATTACCAAACTGAGCCGCTTCGTTTTGGTTCTCCATGAGCCACAAAATGAACTTTTCCGATGCTCCTTTAGACTTGGACGACGCAGGCATTGCAAGCAGCCAGTTACCTGACATCGATGTCGTTTTCGCCCTTCCTCTAGGAGGTAGCGCAACCCCCCATTTTCTCTCTCCATTTGTATCACGAGTAATTTCCCGGTCTATATTTTTAACCGCAGCTGGCCAATTGAGTTCCAAAGCGCATTTTCCTTTAATAAAAGCGGCTGTCATTTCCGTCCAATCATAATTCAATCCACCTCGTGGACTTAAACGCATCAATTCTTTGTATGTTCTCAGTGCTTCTAATGCTGATGGGGTATTCATCGATGCCCGAGAATAGGCAGGTTCACCATCATAAATATCTGCTCCAGTCGCCCATAATATAGGTAGAAAATCGGAGACCAACGGTGCACCAGATTTACCACGAATACAATAAACGTTTGAATCTGAACCGCTCACTTTACCGCCTAGTGACAAAACAGTGTTCCAATCGGTGGGCGGAGCGTTCAAGCCCCATTCATTGAGCAAATCCTTACGATAAAATAGGAGCTGACAATTTCCCACAAATGGTAAGGCCTTAAGTTGTCCTTGTGCTGACTTACCAAGTGCCAAACATGCTGGAATAAGATCCGATTCCAACGCGGGAGGAATCCCTGAAAATTGCGCAAGCTTACTTTCAAGTTCACTATACCATGGATCATCAATTAGCACAACATCATATACGGAGCGTGAGGAAGAAAGTGTTAAATTAAGCTTTTCTCTCAATGTCGTATAAGCTAATTCAACAATTTCAATTTTTGCATGAGGATACTTTTTGGCCATCGATGCAATGGCGGCTCCTTCGTCTCCTGCATTAATCGCTATCACCAGGGTTGGCAACGCTTCCTCCGATGCTTTTTGCGCAGGTTTTTTTTCGCATCCTGTTAACAAAATTCCTAATCCAAATAATAGCATTGGCAGGATGCGGGGAAAAATTCTAGTTAGTTTTTTGAGAAGGAATGTGTTTTTCATTTAAAAATTGTTGTCAAAGTGTTTGGATCTGCAACGTAAAATCGTGACTATCCAGCTGGTTGGTCTTCCCCAATTAGTCCAGAAATGGGTGAGCAATCTCCGATGCATTGTTTGTGATTATCTGTGAAAGGTTCTGGCGGAGGGGGGCATAGGACGACCGCAGTCAGAACCTTGTTAAGTCGGTGTCATGGCAAAGTTACTCGGCCTGAGCAAGCCCAGAGATCGATGAGGGCGAACTTCGTTGTCGTAGTTTCTCCAGTCCGAAAAAAACACTCGTGACTTGCTTAGGGGTTATCCCTAATTAAAATTGAATGTTTGCGTAATATATTGGTATCAAATGAATAATGAAAAAATTACGCAAGTCGATCAATTTTGGACATTTTAACAAAATTATTTTGAAATCAATAAGTTACAACATATCTAAAGTTAATTAGGGATAACCCCTTAACCCGAGTTCGTCAGTTGGAAAAACGCTTGTGTTGCAAATCAATGGGTTGCGCGATTTAAGGGGCGATTTTCGGCACTACATTCGCTATTTGCCTCGCGCTTGTCCCGAGGCCCTTGGCGCCCATCCATTGCTCAAGCGAGCGCCACATCGCCAGCGCCAGAAAACACACCAGGATGTGCGCTTGCACGCGCTCCTGTTTGTGATGGAAAACAGGCCTCATCCCGAGGTCGCTTTTGCTTGTGCGAAACGCCGCCTCGGCCTGTGTGAGTTGGATATACCACCTCCAGAGTTACGCCGGGTCGGTTTCCTCGCAGTTGGTTCTCAATAGATACGCGCCTTTTTGACGGTTCGCCTTGCTCCCTTCCGCCAGTCGGCTGCTGATGCAAAGCGCGTTCGCCCGGCCTTGCGCGTCGCGCTCAACTCGCGCCTCGATGATCGCCGCCGCGGCGGGGTTTTTGCCAAGGTGTCTGCCGATGCGCCGGCCCACCGTTTCGTGGTCTTCTTGCGGTGAGCGTCGCAGCCACGCGTCGATTTTGACCAGTTCGTCGGTGAGCCGCTCGCTTTGGCGTCGCAGCATCGCGCGTTCTTTTTCGGCCCGCGCCTCGCTTCGGCACAACACGTAACGCTCGCCCGGCTCGCCGCCGGGCTGCTCCACGAGGCGCACTTCCAGGCCTTCGCGGATTTGCGTCCAGTTGTCGTTGTCCATGAGTGTTTGCTCGTGGGCTTTGAGCCAACTCTTGGGCGTGCCGACCAGGTAGCGCGCCTTGTTCGCGCGCAGCAACTCGATGTTGGCCTCGCTGACCATGCCCCGGTCCATCACCCAAACGCGGTTGGCCGCGCCGTATTTTTCCTCCATCGCGCGGACTATCTCCACCACAGTGGTCGCGTCGTTGCGGTTGCCCGCGAACACCTCGAAGGACAAGGGAAGTCCCTCGGGCGTGCACACAAGGCCGATGCACACTTGCTTGTTGCCGGGGCGCTGGTCGCGCGAGTAGCCGCGTTGCGCCTGCGGGTTGCGCGCGCACTCGCCTTCGAAGCAGGTGCTCGTCACCTCGTAGAGCACGAACTCGAAGCGCACGCCGAACCAGTCGCGGTAGCGCGCCATCAGGTGAGAGCACAGCGCGTCCTTGTGTTTGCCGACCCGGTCGAGCGCGCGGTAGAGCCTCGCGTCGTTGACTTGCGCGGTGTCGATGCCGAGCAGCTCGTCGAGGGCGGTCGAGTCGAACCACTGCTCGGCCACTCCCAGCTCGGAGCGCTGCGCGCAAAACCGCGCGACGGCCAGTAGCGCGGCGGTGTGCGACCAGCCGACCGACTCGCGCCCCGGGGGAAGGAGTCGGGCGAGCAACTCGTCGAGGCCGAGGCGGTGCCAGAGGGCCAGCGCGAGGTAGCACTCGCCGAAGTCGCGGCAACGCTCCACGCGCACTTGCGAAAGCGCGCCGAGTTCCCAGCCGGGGGCCGGCGCGGCGTCGTCCGGCCCGGTGGCGGCGGACTGGGAAGGGGCGAAGCCGGGTAGCGGGGGCGTGTGCTCGCGGGGCTTGACGGCGGGGTGTTCGCCACGCAACAACGCGGGCAGCTCGTCCCACGAGTCGCGAATAGCGGACGCGTCCCGCTCGTCGAGTTTGCCGAGCGAGGCGACGATGCGCTGGCGCGGGCCTCGCGCGGTGCGCACCGTTTCGCACAGGTGCCAGTAACTGTAGCCTGCTCCACGGCACGATTTGGTTTTGCGACGCAAGAACATGCACGCAGTATCACGCAAAAGCCTTCGGGCATCAATGGGGTGTTCGGCACTACAAGCACTCCGGCGAACGGTTCCCCTATGAAGAGCCGCGCACGAAAAACGCGCCCTCCTATGAAACTTTTTCCAGACTTCTCTCCAATTGACGAACTCGGGCTAAAAAAGAAACATCGTTTGCCCCAAAAGGGGGGACGGCTGACTGCGTGCGCACGGGTGCGCGAAATCTTGAAGATTTCTCCGCACCCATGACTCGCGGTGTTTCTTTAAAAAGCCACCGAATCTTTTTTGCCCCGGCTTTGCGATTTTACCGCGGCGGGAACTCGAAATCGGCTTTTTTCTTGTCCTTGGACAATACCAGGTAGGCGTTGAACTGGCTGCCGCGCTTGCTCACGAAACCCTCAATTAAGGGGCTTTTGCCGTCGGCGAGCATTTGCTGAACGTCGTTAAGGGCGATGTCTTTTTGGCAGATGCTCTTTTTGCACTCAAACACGATGCGGGGTTCGTCGTTCGCGCCGGGTTTGGCCACGATGTAGCTGTCCGTCGTTTCGTAGAGCGTGCCGCCTTCGTGCGCCTTGCTGTCGCCGATTTTGGTCGCTTTGGTGAGGTCGGGCGCAGCCTTGGTTTTGCGAGCTACGGGTTTGCCGTCCTTGCCGACTTTCGGGGCGCGGGGAGGGAACTCCCATGCAATGCGCGCGCCTTTGCGCAGGAGATACGCGTCGAAGGGGCGTCCGCGTTTCGATATGAAGGCTTGGATAAGGTCGGTTTTGCCCTCGGTGACGAGCTTGATGGCTTGGTCGAGTTCGATGGGCTTTTGGCACATGAGGCGCCCGACCGAGAAGGTCTGCTCCCAGCCGCCGTCGGCTTTTTCGTTGCGGCGGCGGAGGATGTAGTTGGTGGGCGCTTCGCAGAGTTCCTCGCCGGTTTTCGGGTCGGTCCAGACGGGCGTGAGCGCGGCGAGATCGACTTTGTTGCCGAAATCGAGCTCGACCTTTTTTTGGCCTTCGTTTTTCGGGTCGTCGATGATGCGGAGTTTCGACGGGAAGCGGTTGCCGGTGCGGGGCGAAACAAAGCCGTCGAGCGGGCCGATTTCGCCGGCGGCGACGAGCTGGCGGATTTCGTCCTCCTCGATTTTGCGGCCGGTGATGACTTTGTAGATGGCGAGCGCGCCGTCCTGCGATTTGTAGGCGCGGAGCGTTTCTTTCATCGGCTGGTTGTCGGTCGGGGAGATGATGTCGGTGACGCGCGCGGTGGTTTCGTCCTCCTCGAAGTTTTTCGTGCGTTCGACGACGCCCTTGGTGACATCGACGATTTCGCGCATGAATTTGTCGCGTGTGTAATTGTTGTGCTCCATGAGGCGGAGCTTGTATTCCCACTCGCCGGTCATGTCGGGCTTGGTGAGCGCCTCGGCGCCGACGACGGAGAGAAACTCAAGGAGACCCTCGGCTTTCGGGGTGGGGGAGAGTTCGCGGCCGTTGCGCTCCATGTATTTTTGGTAAATGAGGCCGTCGATCGTGTCGGCGCGGGTGGCGGGGGTGCCGAGGCCGCGTTCTTTCATGGCGTCGGCCATGTCCTCGTCGTCAACGAGTTTGCCGGCGCTTTCCATCGCGGAGAGGAGCGTGGCCTCGGTGTAGCGCGGGGGCGGCTTGGTGGCTTCGGCGTGGAGTTGTGTGGAAATCGTTTTGGCCTGGTTATTATCCGAAGGCGTGAGCGCGGGGAGAGGGGGCGCGATTTTGGATTTTGGATTTTGGATTTTGGATTGGGAGTCGGAGGTGGACGCGTTTTCCTCGTCGATGCTGGTGCGGCCGTAGACGGCGAGCCAGCCGGGGTTGGTGAGGACTTTGCCCTCGGTTTTGAAGTTGTGCTTTTGCGCGATGGTGCTGATGCGCGTGGTGACGTCGTATTCGGCGACGGGATAGAAGGCGGCGACAAAGCGGCGGGCGATCATGTCGAACACCCTGGCCTCCATGTCGTCGAGGTTCTTGTATTCGGAGCCGGTGGGGATGATGGCAAAGTGATCCGAGATTTGCGCGTTGTTGAAGATGCGTTTGTTCGGGCGCACGTAACCCTCGGCGAGGGCTTTTTGGGCGTGCGGGGCGAGGTTGCCCTCAAGGGCCTGGAGCGTGGTTTTGCAGGTGGGGATGTAGTCCTCGGGGAGCGCGCGCGAATCGGTGCGGGGGTAGGTGATCATCTTGTGCTTCTCGTAGAGCGCCTGCGCGATTTGGAGCGTGCGGCGCGCGGAGAGGCCGAGGCGGTTGTTGGCCTCGCGCTGGAGGGTGGTGAGGTCGTAGAGGCGCGGGGCGATTTGCGTGGCGGCTTTTTTCTCCTCGGTGACGGCGGCGGGCGGGTTGCCCAGGCAGTCGGCGAGGACGGCCTCGGCGTCGGCCTTGTCCCAGAGGCGGTCGATGCGGTCGTGCGGATCGGCGTCGTTTTTCTTGTAACCGGGGCGTTGGTAAACGCCTTCGTAGGAGCCGTTGGGGATGCCGAATTGCGCGGTGATGCGCCAGTAGTCGCGGGAGACGAAGTTGCGGATTTCGAGCTCGCGGGCGACGACGAGGGCGAGGGTGGGGGTTTGCACGCGGCCGACGCTGGCGACGTTGCCGGCGCGTTTGCCAAACATGCGCTTGGTGAGGGCGCGGGTGCCGTTGATGCCGATGAGCCAGTCGGCCTCGGAGCGGCAGCGGGCGGCGTCGGCTAGGCCGGACATTTGTTCGGCGGTGCGCAGGTGGTTTTCCTCAAAGGCGGCGCGGATGCCCGCGGGCGTCATGGTTTGCATCCAGGCGCGGCGGACGGGGAGTTTGGATTTCGCGAGCTGGTATATATAAGTGAAGATGAGTTCGCCCTCGCGACCGGCGTCGCAGGCGTTGATGACCTCGTCGATGTCCTTGCGGGCGAGGAGTTTTTTGAGGGCGCCGAAACGGTCCTTGGTTTTGTCGATGGGTTTGAGTTCGAAGCGGTTGGGAATGATGGGGAGGGTTTCGAGGCGCCAGAAGCCGTATTTCTTTTTATCAATGTCCTCGGGCATCTGAAGTTCCACAAGGTGGCCGACGGCGGAGGCGATGACGTATTGGTCGTTTTCGTAATGATCGCCCTTTTTGGGCACCTTGCCGAGGGCGCGCGCGAGGTCGGCGGCGACGGAGGGCTTTTCCGCGATGATGAGTGACTTCATGATGTTTTAAGAGGCGAGCGGTTATGGGGGTGGCGCAAGGATTTCAAGGTTTTGTTTTTTGGGGGGTGTGAAAAACACGGATTTTTGACAAAGCGCAAAGTCACGAAATTGCAATGGGATGCGCATGCAAAATGGCCGCCGTTCGATGGGCGAATATTCCGGCAATAATTTTTTTCCGAGGGCCGGGCGCGGCGGTTTGCAGAACGTCGCCGTGCGCGGAACGGCAAAACCGCCGCGCCGTCCGCCTGCCGGCGACCCGGCCCTTGCCGCAGTTCGTCGGAAGCCCTTAGACCTTGGCCATCTTGCCCTTTTCCATCAGCGTGAGCATGACGCCGCGGCGAAAGAGTGTCACCTGGCCGGTGCTCGACGAAATCGCGATTGAGATGCAGTTGGTGGCGACCGAAATCGCCGCGGCGGCCGCGTGGCGCGCGCCAAGGCCGCCGGGGAGCGCGTGGCCGTTGTCCGCCGCCTGGATCAGGCTGCCGGCGGAGATGACCACGCCGTCGCCGCGGATCACGAACGCGCCGTCAATCGACGAAAACTCCTTGATGGTTTCGTCCATGAAGGGGTTGAGGATGTTGCGATCCTCCTCCTTGTATCCATAAAATGGATTCAGCACGAGCGGCTTGGTGAGTTTTTCCACGTGCGCGTTGTCGCCGAGGACGAAGAGGCTGCCCACGGGCTTGCCCTCGCGCCCCTCGATGGCGAGTTCGCTCGCGACGGCGATCACGCGCTCGAACACCTCGGGCTTCACGTCGTCGGGCAGCAGGTCGGTGTTTTGCGTGAGCAGTGTTTGGAATTCGCGCCCCACATCGACGACCACGATTGTGTCGAACTGGTTGTTGCCGGTCAGTCCCGCGAGGCAGCAGATGCGGTCGTCGAATGAAATGATGCCGCGGGTCAGCCCGACGATGATCGCGCTGCGCAGTTGCGCGAGCCGCTGGCTTGAGAAGGAGCGCACTTGTATGACCTCGGCGAATTTTCCCTGCGCCTGCGAGGAGTCGACCAGGTTGCGAGTCACAAGCAGCGATTTGACCTTGGAGGACCAATGCCCGAGCTCGACGCCGCTGTTGAACGTGTCGCCGAACACCATGATCATGCCGCACGCCGTGCCTTTGGCGACGCGCTCCGCCTCGGCGATCATCGTGCGGTTCATGCTGTTTTGCTGCACTTGCACGGGGCGCGCGGTCATGCCGCCGAAGGCCGAGTAGAGGCGTTCGTAAACGTCGTCGAGCTTGGGCGCGGTGAGCAGCGTTTTTACGAAATCCGCGTCGTCAATGATGCGCGCCAGGGCGGCGAGCACCTGCAGGTAGTCGCGCGCGCGGTCATCCGCAAGGAGCATGAAGATCAGGTTGATCGCCTCGTCGGCCTTCGTGCCGTCGTGGCGTATGCCCGCGACACTGCGGCCCACTGCGAGGATGTAGCGGCGTTCGCCGCCGAGCTTCACGCGCACGTGCGGGAGCGCGACGCCGTTGCCGAGATAGGTGGTCATCGTGCTCTCGCGCTGGAGCAGGCCCTTGAGCAGCACTTCCTGCTTCAGGTTGGGGAAGCGGCTGATGGACACCTCGAGCAATTCCTCCAGCGCGCTGGTGATGTCGGGGCTGCCGAGTTCAACAATTCTGCTCCGGGCGATGATTTTTTCTAGCCGCATGGAATGAATCTAGTGGGGGGAGGGGAGGGCGGACGGGCCGTGTTACTTTTCCCATTTAAGCGCGCCCTTTTTCACCTCGTAGAAAAGGCCGAGCACGATCACGCCGATGAAAACCAGGATCGGCGCGACAATTTCAATGTTGTTGGCGAGGAAATCGCGATAGATGAACGCCCAGGGGATGAGAAAAACGACCTCGATGTCGAAAAGGATGAACAGCATCACGGTGACGTAAAACTTCACCGAAAAACGCGTGTGCGGGTTGCCGTCCGACTTGACGCCGCACTCATAGGGGGTGTCCTTGATGGCGTTTCTGCGCGCGCGCTGTCCCAGCAACTGCGAGGTGAGGAGCACGCCCGCCGTGAGCGCGATGGCGAGGCAGATTTGGACGAGGATGGGAAAATAAGCCGCGGAGGACATGGTGAGATAAATTTGAGAAGCGAAAAACGCAGCCTGTTACATGGCCGCAGAACAGCCGTGGAGACAAGGGATTTTTTGGATGGTTGCGTGTTGGCGCCGTTAAGTGCCGCTAAAGGCCATTCGCGCAAGATGATGGCCTGCCCGGGATGCCGCCAAATCAGGAGGGCGTAAAAATAATATGAGTTTTCATTCTTGAGTCTTGGGCTTTGGATTTCTATCCAATCACCTTCTCCCCCTTTTAGCCGCCCTATGCAAAACCCTAGACCCATGCCTCGCTTATTCCATTCCATGAGCGCGCTGCCCGTATTTTTGGCATTGCTGCTGTTTTCCGCCGCCGGACTTTTCGCCGCGGACGCGCCCAAAAAAGCGCCTCAAAAGGAAATCGTGTGGCACGACGCCGCGCAGTGGAAACCAGGCGGCCGCGCCTGGGACGACACGCCCTCGCACTACTCGCGCCTCCCTCAACGCGCAGAGGGCAAGGTCACCAAGGCAGTCTGGCGACTCTCTCGCAACTCGGCGGGCCTCGTTGTCTATTTCAGAACCAACGCGCCGGTGATCCACACGCGTCACGAAGTCTCGGGCGAGTTGGCGAAACCGCACATGACCGCAACCGGCGTCAGCGGTCTCGACCTGTATGCGCGCGCTCCGAACGGCCAGTGGCGCTGGGCGGGCTCGTCGAAACCCAAGAACAAAATCCACGAGGAAAAAATCCTCAACGGAGCGACCCCCGAATGGCGCGACTACATGCTCTATCTGCCGCTCTACAACAACACCGTTTCGGTCGAAATCGGCGTCCCCGAGGGCAGCTCGCTCGAACCCGTCGCGCCGCCCCAGGCCAAGCCGATCGTTTATTACGGCACCTCCATCGCGCATGGCTGCTCCGCGTCGCGTCCCGGCATGACTACGCCGGCAATACTCGGACGCAAGCTCGACACGCCCGTCATCAACCTCGGTTTTTCCGGCAACGGCAAAATGGAACCGGCGATGGCCGGCCTCGTCGCGGAAATCGACGCCTCGGTCTTCGTTCTCGACTGCCTGCCCAACATGAGCTCGCTCGCCGCGGACGAGATCACCAAGCGCACGGAAAACTGCATCCGCGCCATCCGCAAAAAACACCCGGCGACCCCGATCATATTGATGGAGGATCGCAGCTACGCGAACGCGTGGATACTGCCCCGGCAGTTCAAGAAAAACGAAACCGCCCGCGCCGCGCTGCGCTCCGTTTATGACAGCCTCACTGCCGAAGGCGTGAAGGGCATCACCTACGTCACCGGCGGCCAGTTGCTCGGCGACGACGACGAAGGCACCGTTGACAGCTCGCACCCCACCGACCTCGGCATGTATCGCCAGGCCGAAGTCCTCCTGCCCGTGCTCAAGCGGACATTGGGGAAATGAACCGAACGGGCGCGCCCCGCACGCGCCCTCTCGCGCGTGTTCCCAAGGCAAACGCGCGCAAACAGTCTTTCACAAACCCATCAAGGCGCCCGCAAGGCGCGCCCGCCCACACCCAACCCACACTATCCCATGAAAAACACCCCCGCACTGCTCATTGCCTCCATCCTCGCGCTCGCACTCGCGCCCGCGACCCGCGCCGCCGACGTCTTTTGGGGCGGCGGCACAGGCGCCATCACCGACAACAACTGGTATTCCAGCGCCGCGCTCACCACTGCCGCGACCCGCGCCAACAGCGATACCATCAACCTCGCCAGCGGCACCGTTTTCATCACCGACAACGCCACCGTTTACGACACCAACATCGGCCTCGCCGCTGGCGATAACGCCGCCGTCATCGTCTCCGGCACGTGGACCAACACCAACCTCGAAATTTCCATAGGCGGCGTCAGCGGCACCAGCGCGCTTTACCCCGTCCCGACTGGAGGCGACGGCTCTCTCACCATCCTCAGCTCCGGCTCCGTTCGCGCCTACACCTTTTACGTTGGCAGTTACGGCTCGGGCACCTTCCACCTCGCCAAAGGCGCCGGGCTCACCAACACCGCCAACGCTTGGTTCGGACGCAACGCCGCCCCTGCCCCCGCCTACAACACTGCCATCATCGACGGCACTTGGAACGTCGGCGGCTATTTTCGCCTTGGCCACTCCCTCAACACATCCAGCACCCTCATCGTCAACGGCCTCATCCAAGTCGACAGCACTACCGGAATCAATTCCATCGGCTATACGGGAAACAACAAAACAGCGACTGACACATCGGCTTCCGGCGTCCTCGTCATCGCCCAAACCGGCACCGTCGCCTTCAGCGGCACCGAAACCACCCTCGGCCACCTTGGACGGGGATCCACCGATGACTACCACAGCAATGCTTCCGGCACCGCCATTGTGAACGGCGTTTGGTTGCAGAACAACGCCACCCTCATTGTCGGGCGCTCCGGCGCGGGCCATCTTCATGTTGGACAAACGGGCACCGCCACCGCCGGGCGCCACACCATCATCGGCCAGTATAAGGTTTTCAACGCCAAGCACCCCGTCGGCAGTCCCACCGACGGCCCCAGTGGCGGCACGCTTATTGTGGACGGTTATTTTAGCACCGGCACCTACGTTCATGTCGCTTCCAGCGCCAACTCGCGCGGCAATGTCGATGTCTCCGGGCGATGGGCTGTCGGCACCTCCTTCCAAGTCGGCTATCAGGGATCCGGCACGCTCAATATCACCGAAACAGGCACCGTCACTGTCGGCACCTACTCATCCCTCGGCGGCCAAAATAGCGGTCATGGCACCGCCACCGTCGCGGGACTCTGGACCAACAAGACTCATTTTTACCTTGGGCGCAATCCCACCGTGTCCCCCGCCGCCGGCAACGTCGGCACCGGGATTCTCAATATTCTCCCCACCGGCACTGTCACTGTTGGCGGCGATTTTCGCGCCGCAGCCAGCGCAAATTCCGGCCAGAGCAACAACGCCGGCGTCTATTCCACCGGCACCGCCAGCGTCGCCGGGCTTCTCGACATCAGCGGCAACCTCGCCCTCGGCGAGCTTGGCGACGCCCATCTTCACATCATCTCCGACGGCGCCGTCCTCGTTGGCGGCAACTATTCCCAAAACGCCCAATCCTCGCTTGCCGTCACGCTCGACAGCGCGCGAGCCACCCCTTGCGTCACCATCTCCGGAGCCGCCGCGCTCGGCGGCGCGCTCCGACTCGAAGGCGTTGGGGATTTTTCCACGCCGGCCGACAAGTCCGGCGACCTCCGGTCAGCCTTCGTCCTGCTCGCCGGCGGCGGCATCACGGGTGACTTCGCCACAATCACACCCGCCTTCACCGGCACCGCTGGTCTGCCCGATTATATCTTCCTCGGGAGGAATGTTCTTAACTTAAGCGAATACCACGTCGGCCATTTCCTCGCATGGAATGCCCCTGCCGCCAACGCCCACGGCGCCTTCACCGTTGACGCGGGCAAGACCTTCACCATCGACACCCCGCTTGCCGACCGCACTGGCGTGGCCCGCTTCACTTCGGGCTGGGATGGAAAATCGCTCGTCAAACGCGGTGCCGGCACGCTCGTTCTCGCCGCGGCTGACACGCGCACCGGCGACACCACCATCGAGTCCGGCACGCTCCGTGTCGCCACCCCCGCCGTATCCCTTGGCAACCTCATCAACACCGCCGTCCTTGACCTTGGTGGCTCCACCGTCGGCGGTTATCACACTGCGGAAGCCCTCACTCTCGTTGGCTCCGGCACCATCATCCTCGCCCTTGAAAGCGCCGCCCCCGGCGCCGCCGGCGACAAACTCATCATTAATGGCGACGCCTCCGGCACGCATGCCACTTATGTTTCCATCAATGGCGCCGCGCCCGTTGCCGCCACCCCCGCTCAAATCGCCGCCCGCATCACTGTCGCGGGCAGCAACACCGCCACTTTCGACGGCACAGGCGTCCCCGCCGGCCTCGCCGTTACATTCAACCCGCAAGGCGGCACCGTTTCCCCCGCCAGCAAGGCCATCCAGCGAAACACCGCCTATGGCGCGCTCCCGACACCCGTGCGCGGCAGCACCGTCTTCGACGGCTGGTGGACCGCTCCCACCGGAGGCACGCAAGTCACCTCGGGCACCATGGTCGCTTCCGACGCAACCAGCCACATTCTCTACGCACGTTGGAAAACCGGGCACCAAGACATCATCCCCGAAGTCGGAAACGATCTCTACGGCTCCATCATGGATGAAACCGGCGCGCCCGTCGAAGGCGTTGTTGTCAGCGACGGATACTCATGCGTCAAAACCGACGCCAACGGCGTTTACCAAATGAAACGCAATACCAAGGCCCGCGTGGTCTATTATTCCACGCCTGAAAACTACGCCATCAACACCCTCGGCACCCCCGCCAAGCCCGGCATGGCCCTGTTTCACGCAAAGCTCTCCGACAGCCAACAGCGCTATGACTTCGACCTCGTGAGACTTCCCGCGCCCGAAAAGGACTTCATCCTTCTCGGCGTCGGCGATCCCCAAGTGAGAAATACCAGCAATCTCGCCCGCTACAAAAACGAAACCATTGCCGACCTCATCCAATTCCGCAAAACCGCCACCCTGCCGGTCTACGCCATCCTCCTCGGCGATATTTGCTACGACAGCCTGCCCTTGCTCGGCTCCATCCGCGACACCACCAATCTCGCGGGCATCCCCCACTTTGGCGTCATCGGAAACCACGACCACGATCAGACTATTTCCGACGACTACGCCTCCAGCGCGGAATACGAGGAGACTTACGGCCCGGCCAACTACTCCTTCAACCGCGGCGACGTCCACATCATCGGCCTCGACAACGTCATCTACAAAGCCAGCCAGTCTTATGACGCCGGCTTCACCGACGAACAAGTCGAGTGGCTCCGCCAGGACCTGCTCCATGTTCCAAAGAGCAAGTTCCTTATCGTCGCCTATCACATCCCCATTCGCAACACCACCACCATCAAAAACTACACGGCGGTGATGAACCTCCTAAAAGGCTTCGCGGGCGTCCACTTCATGGCCGGGCACACCCACTATCATCAAAACGTCCGCATCACCGCCGTGCCCGGCGGCTACGAGCACATCCACGGAGGCGCCTGCGGCGCATGGTGGAACTCCTTGGTCAATCTTGACGGAGCGCCAAACGGCTACGGCGTCTTCACCTTCAGCGAAAACAAAATCAACGATTGGTATTACAAACCCACCGGCTACAGCGACACCTACCAAATGCGCATGTATCGCGGCAACGCCTCCTTCGGCGGCACCCACGGCACATACACCTACGGCAAGGCCTCCAACGTCATCGTCGTTGACGCCTGGAATTCCGACACGGACTGGACGCTTGTGGCCTACGAGGACGGCGTCGAGGCCGGCACATTGACAAAAGACTCGGCAAGATCGGACGCCTATGCCAGCGGCTATCACAAGGGTGTCCTCGGACGCACCTCGGACAGTTACAACGGCAATAAAAACAACCACCTGTATTACCACACCCTGAAGAACCCCGCCGCCACCCGTATTGAAATCCGGGCCACCGACCCCTTCGGAAAAACCTACACGCTCTCCGACTTCACCACCGACCTCGACGAGTTCCCCGCCAACTTCGCCTCGCCCGAAATCACCGCGCACCCGGCGGACGCCACTGCGAATGCCGGCCAGTCAGTCACCTTCACCGCCGCCGCCGCCGCCGCCCCGGCTCCTTGGTTTAAATGGCAGTCCTCCGGCGATGGCGCCACCTGGGCCGATGTCTCCGCAGCCAGCGCCACCGCGCTCACACTCACCGCCACCGCCCCGATGGACGGCGTGCAATATCGCTTTGTTGCAACCAACGCGCGAGGCAGTGCCACCAGCGCCGCCGCCACGCTCACCGTCAACCAAGCGCCTGCCATCACCACGCAGCCTTCCAATCAAAGTGTCATCGAAGGCCAGAACGCCACCTTCACGGTCGCCGCCACCGGCAAACCAACGCCAACCTTCCAGTGGCAGTCCGCGCCCGCCGGCAGCAACACATGGGGCGACATCTCCGGCGCGACTTTTGCCGCCTACACCGCCGCCGCCGCCACCACTGCGCAGAACGGCATGCAATACCGCTGCGTCGCCTCAAACGGCATCAATCCGGACGCCACCAGCGCCACCGCCATCCTCACCGTCACCAGCAAAGCGGTCGCTGATGCGCAAACCCTCAAAAACCAACTCGAAGCACCCGGCACTGGAACCGTCACGGTGAGCGGCACGGTTGACCTTTCGCTGGTCGGCGGCGCGACGCTCGCCCCCGGCAAGACCATCGTCGGCGCGGACGCCAACTCCACCATCACCGGCAACCTTACCATCCCGGAAAGTGCGAGCGGCGCCGTCATCACAGGCGTCAATTTCACCGGCGGCACGCTGACTATCAACGGCGCGAACGACGTGGACGTTTCCCATTGCTCCTTCACCGACGCCCCCGTCTCCATCACCGGCGAATCGGACAATATAGCCTTCTCATGGAATAAATTTACCGCAACGGGCGGCAGCGGCTCGGCCATGACAATCGCCAACGCCGGCGCTTCCACCGGCATCCTCCTGCACAACAACCTGTGGGATGACGGACTCAAATCCGACATGCCACGCGTAACCAACGCGCAGGTTTACATGTTCAACAACTACATCACCGCGACGGGCAACACCACCGCGACCGTTGCTGGCGCGGGCGCGCAAATCCTCTCGGTCAACAACCTCTACGAAGGCACCAACAACCCGCTCACCACAGAGCCCACCGGCAAGCTGCACGCCTCGGGCAATGACACGACCACGACCACCGGCACGACCGCGACTGGCGCCGACGCGGTGTTTGTCCCCGCGTATTCGCACGTCATCACTCCCGTCGACACGCTTGCGACCCTCATCGCGGCGAACGCCGGCAACACCGCGGGCCAAAGCTCGGTGACGCCTCCCGCGTTCAACGGCACCGTCGCAATCAGCGCAACCGTGACCGGCGTCGGCTCGGGCACGACCAGCGTCAGCGCCAATGTGCCCGCGATGGGCGGCTTCACGCTCACGGCAAACGCAACCGGCTTCACACCCGACGCATGGCAATGGTATCGCGGCAACAGCGCCATCGAGGGCGCGACCTCCGCCACCTACGCCGTGACCAGCGCGGACAAGGACACGCACGCCGGAACGTATGCCGTGGCATTGACGGCCGCCACGGGCGAAATCGTGACCTCCGGCGCGTTCACGGTGACGGTGGGCGAACTCGCCGCGCCGGTCATCACAACGCAACCCGCGTCAAAAACAATCAAAGTGGGTGACAGCACGACATTCACGGTCACGGCGACAGGCGCTGGACTGACCTACCAATGGAAGAAAAACGGAACGGATATTCCCGGCGCGACTAATGCGAACCTTGTGGTAACCAACGCCCAAAAATCCGACGCCGGCAGCTACACCGTTGTCGTTACCAATCCCGCCGGTTCCAAAACCAGCAACCCCGCAACGCTCACCGTCAACACCGCAAGCTCCGACGGCGGCGGTGGCGGTGGCGGCGCGCCTTCGCTGTTCCTCATCCCCGCACTGTTACTCCTTCTGGCAGGGCGAAGCCTCCGGCTGGGCCGAAAACCACGAAAACCATAATGCTCGCCGCGCAGCTTCCGGCGTTTCAAAAATCCTGCATGAAAATGCTCCCTAAATTTGCGGCAGCCATCCTGCTTCTCACCCTCGCCACGGCGGTGCAAAACACCGCCTTGGCGCTCCCGCCTGTTTTCGGTCCCGAATACGATGGCAAAACCCAAAAGGACACGCTCGCCCGCGCACTCATTTCGCCGCAACGCATCGTGTGGAAAAACGACGGCGGCGAAAAACTCGTTGCCAACGAAGCCGTCCTCCTCCGGCGGGGCGACAGCCAGTCCGTGCTTGGCCGCCGCAACATGTGCGTGATGAAAAGCACCGGCACCAAAACCGCGTCCATCCTCCTCGACTACGGCAGGGAAATCCACGGCGGCTTGCAACTCGTCATGGGCAGCTCAGCGCGCCGCGAACCCTCGCTCGTGCGCATTCGCTTCGGCGAGTCGGTCGGCGAGTGCAACAGCGAAACCAACAACAGCGAATGGATGGTCGGCCGCTCCACCGACGACCACGCCAAGCGCGACATCGTCATGGAAATCCCCCGCGACGGCATGATCGAAATCGGCAACACGGGGTTTCGTTTTGTGCGCATCGACCTCCTCCAAAAAAACACCGCCATCCACATCAAGGAGGCGCGCGCCATTCTCCGCTATCGCGACATTCCCTACCTCGGCTCCTTCAAAAGCAGCGACCCGCGCCTCGACCAAATCTGGCTCACCGGCGCCTACACCGTGCACCTGAACATGCAGGAATACCTATGGGACGGCATCAAGCGCGACCGGCTCGTCTGGCTCGGCGACATGCACCCCGAGGTCTCCTCCATCCGCGCCGTCTTTGGCGACAACGAAACCGTTCCCAAGAGCCTCGACCTCGCGTGCGCGCAATTTCCCCTTCCCGGTTGGATGAACAAAATCCCCACCTATTCGCTCTGGTATCTCATCATCCATCACGACTGGTATATGCAAAACGGCGACCTCGCCTTCATGCAAAAACACAGGAGCTACATCCTCGGACTGATCGACCAAATCGACCGTCACATCGACGAAAACGGCATTGAAAAAACCAAGACCCGCGAATTCCTCGACTGGCCCTCCAGCCCCAACGCGGAAGGCGTCAAGGCCGGCTGCCGCGCCCTCATGGTTTGGGCCATGCAACACGCCGCCAAACTCTGCGCCTGGCTCGACGAGCCGGAATACATCAAAAAAACCGGGGCCATCACCACCCGGCTGAACCGCTCAATCAAGGATCACAACAATCTCAAGCAAGCCGCCGCGCTCATGGCGCTCGCGGGAATCCTGCCTCCGGAAAAGGCGTGCGACGAGGTCGTGTCTGTCGGCGGCCCGAAAAACTTCTCCACCTTCTACGGCTATTACATGCTCGAAGCCCAGGCGCTCGCCGGGCAGCACCGGCAGGCGATTGACATTATTCGCGCCTACTGGGGCGGCATGCTCGACATGGGCGCCACGACCTTCTGGGAGGATTTTGATCTCGAATGGACAAAAAACGCCGCGCGTCTCGACGAACTCACGCCCCCCGGAAAGAAGGACATTCACGGCGATTTTGGCGCCTATTGTTATCCCGGATACCGGCACAGTTTTTGTCACGGCTGGGCGTCCGGCCCGACCGCGTGGATGAGCGCGCACATACTTGGAATCCAGGTGCTGGAACCCGGTTGCAAAACGATAAAAATCGCCCCGCACCTCGGCGACCTCGACTGGGCCGAGGGCGCATATCCCACTCCGCTCGGCGTGTTGAAAGTGAGGCATGAAAAAGACGCCTCCGGAAAAATCACCACCACCATCGACGCCCCCGCGGGCATAAAAATCGTGCGCCCATAGGGAATACTCACCGAGCGCGCCGATGAAATACTGCTTAAGTTTTTAATATCATTCCTTTGGAAACTGCGTTTCGAGCAAATCGCGCATGCCGTCGATTTCTTTGGAGAAAACATCCTCCAATTTGCGAATATGAACAACTAGCCAATCGATCATTTTAGGCCAGTTTTCGCGATCATAGCCTTCGCCATTCACAGATTTGGCATAGCCGATGGCTCCGGTTTTGTCGCGCATGCGCCATTGAAGCGGTGCCCCAAAGGCATCCTCGATTTTGGTTTTCTTTCCCTCCAAATAAGCAAATAAGGCGTGGTTTTTTGCTTCAACCTTGCGTCCAATGGTGAATTCCACGCGCACGCCTTCCTGTCCGAAAAACATGAGATAGCTTATTCCGGCCATGCCTGCGCCTGCGTTAATCCACGAGTCTTTGCTCGGACTGACATTACTATAAAGTGCGACTCTTGCCTTTTCCAAGGCGGCCAGTGTTTTGGTCCAAAACTCTTTGCGCAATACATGCCTGCGAGCCTGGCGCTCTTCAACCGCTTGTTCTTCTTTTTCCTTTTCGGAAATTCCGATCATGTATTCCTGCGCCTCTGGAAGCGGAATAATTTGTTCAAAATCCACATAAAGTGAATCCCCATGGCGCAGCGGCGTAACCTTGAAGCATTGCAATTTCAATTGGTGCTCCAAGAGCCATAGCGCCGTTGAGGTGACCTCCTTTCTGAAGTGTGCCGCCACCAGTATTATTCGCAGGGTTCTTTTTGGATTTAGTGTGATTTCATCAAAATTATCTTTTCCAAGGAAGCCGCATATTTTTTCTTTGGCAGAGGATTTGTCGCCGGATTGTTCCAGATAATCCTGATATATTTCGACTATTTTCGATGTGCCCAGGGTCGAGCAGTAAGAGGCGTATTTCAGGCTTTGCCATACGACGTCCCTTCCAGAGTCATCGAGTTTGTTTTCAATTACGACCAAGTATCCATTTTCATCAATGGCCAGCAAATCAAGCCGTTCCTTGGTGTCATCAAAGCCGTCAAATTCCTTTTGTATAATAAGCAATTTTTCGCCGAGGGCGCTGGGTTGGTTCGCTATCCATTCTTGCAGGTGTTGTCTTTCCCTAAATCCAAGCTCCGAAAAGGAGACAGATGGAATTTCTTTTATGGAATTTGAGGAACGGTCTATGGAAAACATGGGGAATGGTTTATATGTTGTTTGTCTAAAATAGCACGGTGGAGATAAGGGGCTCAGTAGTTTTTGTCCTGAACCCTCGCGGCGGGTTCGCCCCTGAGCCGGCGTTCCACGTTTTCGATGTAGATCTCGTCGGGCTTGGGCATACCGGCATAATACCGGTTCAATTCATCGCGCAATTTCTTCTCCATCTGCGCGGCTTTTTCGGGATATTTTTTGACCAGGTTGTTTGATTCGCGCGGGTCGATGTTGAGGTTGTAGAGCTCGTCGCCCTCGCCGTTGAAGAGCATTTGGTATTTCCAGTTGTCCTCGTCTTTCATGGCCGCGCTTGCGTATTGGCCCCAGTGCATGCGGGTGCTGGGGAAATACCAAACGAAGGTTCGCGCGGGGAGTTTTTCCTGCGTGCCCAAGGCGAGCGGGAGCAGCGAAAGGCCGTCGCCGTCGTGACTGTCAGGAAACGCGGTTCCGGCGGCGGCAAGCATGGTGTGGGGCAGGTCGTAGATGTTGATCTCGCTGTGGTTTTCCGCTCCGGGCTTGATTTTCGCCTCCCATGTCAGCGACGCGGGCATTCGTATGCCGCCTTGATAGGTCGAGTTTTTTCCGCCGCGATAGGGGGTCTTGATGAGCCAGTTTGTCAGTGGTCCATTGTCCGAGTAAAAAATGATCAGCGTGTTTTCATACACGCCCTTCTTTTTGAGCGCGGCGACGACGCGTCCCACGCTTTCATCGACACTCTCAATCATGGCGGCGTAAATGGCGCAGCGGTCGTCCATGGCCGGGTTTTCAAAATACCGCGTGCCCTTGGCGTCGTAAAAATACTCCTCGTTCATGCCGGCGAGGCGTTTTGCCTTTTGCCTGTATTTCTCGATTTTCTCCGGCTTTGCCTGATGGGGTGTGTGCACGGCGAAATGCCACAGGTTGAGGAAAAACGGGGCGCTTGTGTCATGCTTTTCGATGAGCCGGAGCGCCTCGTCGGTGAGTCTGTCGGTGAGGTATTCGCCCTCGCGCCCGCCTTCCTCCAGGCCCGGCACGCGGGAGCGCGTGGGCACTTTTTCGATGGGACGGTTGCGGTTCTTTTTATACGGCCAGAAATACGACGCGGGCGCCCACGCCTCCCAGCCGGCGATGTTGACGTCGAACCCGACATCGTGCGGAAGCGTTTTGTTGGCGGGGCTTCCGCAATGCCATTTGCCGACGTGCCACGTCGCGTAGCCGGCGTCCTTGAGGCGGTTGGCGACGGTTATGGAATTGTCGGGCATGTGATGATAGTGATTCCACATGCCGAGTTTGAGCGGATGTTTTCCGGTCATGGCGGAGGCGCGGGCGGGCGCGCAGATCGCCACGGGTGTGTAGGCGTTTGTGAAGCGCATGCCGCGCGCGATGAGATTGTCGATGTTGGGCGTTTCGTAAAAGCTCGCGCCAAACGCGCCGATGTCGGAAATGCCGAGGTCATCAACGAGGATAAAAACGATGTTGGGACGCGCGTCGTCCGCCGAAAAAACGGGGGCGGCGCACGCAAGCAGCCCTGCGGCCGCGGCGGATATTTTGGTTTTCATGTTCAATGCTGTGTTAATGCGGGATTGTGTTGCTTACGGTAAATTGGGGGCGATAAGCGTGGCGCCTTTTTGATAGTCGGGCATGATGCGGAGGCGGTGCTTCAAAATGGGCGCGCCGTCCACGGTTTGCATGATGAGCTTGAAAAGGCGGCGGGCAAAGGCGGCGGAGTCGAACGAGTAGCGCGTGGGCACGGGCCTTGTGTAGTCGAGAAACGTGTCGTCGTCGCGGCACATCAAGGAAACGTCGCCGGGCACGCGAAGCCCGAGTTCGTGCAGGTAGGTTTGCGCGAGAATATAAAAATGCGGGTGCGCGACGAGCATCGCGGTGGGGCGGTCTTCCCTGGCGCGCAACTTGTCCAGTAATTTCATCACGCTTTGCCTTGTGTTATCGTGGCGCATGATCTGGCCGCGCGCCTGCGAGTCGCTGGCGGCGGCGATGCCGTCCATGAATCCGCGCTCGCTTTCCAAGTCGCCGGCCTTGGTCGAGTTTTCTGTTACAAACACGATCCGCTTGTGGCCGAGTCCGGTCATTTGTCCCGCCGCGTGACGGCAGAGCGCGTAATAATCCAGGTCCACAAACGGCAGGCCGATGTCCGGATCGCAAGTGCCCGACACCACGCAGGGGATGTTCCGGTCGCGAAACCATTTTTTCACCTTGTCGGGCGCAAGCGTGAGCACCCAGCAATCGTGCGGGTGCCCGGCGACGAGGCGCTGGAGCCTCGAGTTGGCCCCGGACGAAAAATACTGCCCGCCGTGAAACGTGCGCAGCCTGTATCCGCATTCCGCCAGCTGCCCGCGCAGCTCGTCGATGATGAGCGCGATTTTGGGGCGCAACATGGTGATGGGCTCGGGCGTGAGGAGCGCCACGATGCGGCTTTGTTTTGCCGGAGCCGTGGCTGTCTTGCGCTGGCCGAGAATCTTTGTGCCGTGGGGCCGTTGCGCCCGAACCATGCCCATTTTTTCCAGTTGCGCCAGTGCCGCGCGCAAGGTGCTGCGGCTCACATGCAGGCTTTCCGCGAGCGCGCGCTCGGAGGGCAGCCATTCCTGCCAGGTGCGTTTTTGGATGCCCGCTTGAATTATCTCCACAACCTGCCCGGCCAGCGAGTGGCGCAGGGGAATGCCGCCGTCGAGTTTTTCAAGCAGCTCGCCGCCGTGCGCGGACGCGCGTTTTGTTTTTTTTGAGGGTTTTGTCGGCGGCGTGGCTGAAAGCATGGGGAAGGGCGGGCGGGCGGCGGGTTCGCGGATTTTAGAGAGGGTGGAGGGGCGATTGGTTTGGTTTGTAAACCATGAGTGTCTTGCTTGTCCACCACTCTGTTTTTTGGGGCGGTTTTGCCGGGGGCGCCCTAGTCCAGATGCAGGCGGCGCATTTTTTCCAAATCCACTTGCAGCACCTTGCGCAGATAATTTTCCACGCTGCCGTGGTCTTTTTTCATCTGTTCGAAGCCGGCGCGCAGGAACTCGGGGCTCACGCGGTAAAGCGGTTCGAGTTGCGGGTTCTTTTTGACCAGGGGCTCGTATTTTCCGGCGAGGTATCGGTTGGAGAGCATGTAATCCTCAAAGATTGTTTTTTCATCCACTCCGAGCGACGCGAGAAACAGGGCCGCGCCCATGCCCGTGCGGTCTTTTCCCGCCGAGCAATGAAACATCAACGGCAGTTTGCCCTCGTCCTGCAGCAGTTTGAAAAACTTCCGATACTGTCCGATTATGCGTTCGTCGGTCACAAAAAGGCGGTTCATTTCGATCATGAATTCCTCCGTTTGTTTTTTTGTGAATTTGTTCAGGTCGTCCGCGCTTGTCAGGTTGCCGGGCGTGATCGAGTAGGCGTATTGATGGCGCACCGACGGCGCGGGAAGATCGGGCGCGGCCTTGATCTCGGACTCCGAGCGGAAATCGACAATCGAGGTTATCGGAACGCTTGCCAGGTAGGCGAGGTCCTCCGTCGTGAGTTTGTTTAAATCATCCGTGCGAAACACGCGTCCCCACCGCACGCGTTTCCCGTCGGCGGTTTTGTATCCGCCCAGATCGCGAAAATTGTAACCGCCGGCCATGGGCAGGTGCCGCTCCGCGAGCACGGTCTCGCCCAGGGTGCTTTTGACTCGAAAAAACGCATGGTCCGCATTTTTCAAGGGCAGCTCAACGCGTCCCGTTTGCGCGCCTTCGAGCAGAGGCGTGGTCATGTCGATTTTCCCAACCGACGCGCCGGCGTAAACGCTCCACTTTCCCGGCGCGTTCACCACTAGAAACGCCCGCTTGCCCGGCGCCTCGCGTTCGATTGAAAAAACTTCGTCGGCGGTTTGTTTTTCCGCCCGCTGGCTTTTCCCGCATCCGGCGAAAGCCAGCAACGCGGCGATTCCCACAAGTGTGCTTCTGATCAGGCGTGCGTGTTTCATGATTAAATACTTTTTGCGAGGCGAAGCGCGGCAACGCCAAAGTGCGGCGTGCATCCAGCCCAGGGCGACACCCTCGCGCGCAATCAATCCCGGGCACGCACTTCAAATTCGAATGAATGCTCGGGCGCGTGGAGGGCGTAGCGGCCGGCGGGGAGCGGGCGTTGCGCGCGGATGACATACAGGCCCGGTTCGGTTTCGGAGCGGTCTATGATGACGCGCTCGCTTGCCTTGCCGAAGGTTGCCGCGGCGTCGCCGAGGCGCTCGAGTTCGGCGACGCGTTTGCGCCCCCTGCCCTTGATTTCCAAGGGGGCGACTTCGATTGGCGGCAGTCCGACGGGTGTGCCGGGATACGTGACAAAGGCGCCTCGAAACGCGAGCAACACATCGCGCCCGGAAACCGAGGGCGGGATGTCCGTGCCGTCGAATGTGAGCGTGCCGGTTTCCTGTTTCTCGGGGCGCGTCTTGATGAGCGAGATTGCGGAGCTCCACACGCCGCCGACTTTTTGGAGTGTCGAGCGCACGACCCTGGCGTTGTTGGAGGGAAGCGGACGCCACGCGGTTTCGTCCCAGATATACGCGCCATCGGCCCCGGGCGGCGGCGTGGCGGGCGATGCGGGAACGGGCCGGGTGGGCGGGGCGGCGTTTCCCGGAAGCGGGGCGATGTTGATGGCGTCCTGACTGGCGGCGTGTTTCCGCCCGGCGCGCGCGCGGGCGAGCGCATCGACCTCGGCGAGAAACTCCGCGCCGGCGGGTTCCAGCGTGACCGGGCTCGCCTCGATCATGCGTATTGAACCTTTGAATACATTTCCGTTTTCGAGGCGGAGGCTGAGACCGATGGAGGGAATGTTGGGTTGTGTCGAGTCGAGCGTGGTGAGGAGGCGGACGGGGAAGCCGCCGGAGCGGGCGGGGCTGGCGATGAGCGAGCCCTGAAGCTCGTGTTTCCAGGGGCCGTGTATGTTTTCAATGGTCGCGGTGAGCGCGCCGGTGGCCGGGTTTTGTGTTTTGAAGCGCAGGAGCAGGTCGCCTTCCGTCTCGGTGTGGACGCGATAGGCGCGGCCGGGGCGCGTGGCGTCGAGGAGTTTTTGCTCGGAGGCGCTGAAGGTGGCGATCATGGAGGCGCGGCTGGAGTCGGGAACGCGCGCAAGTTTGCACGACCATTCGCCCGCGTCGCCGGTGAGTTCGGAGCCGGAAAAATGGAGCGTGATGCGAAAGGGTTTTGCGCCGGCGACGGCGAGGCCTGAGGCGCTGACGACGGGAAGGCCCGCGCGCGCGGAGAGTGTGATTGTGAAGAGGTCGCTGCCGGTGTCGTAGCCGTAACGGCCTTCGAGGGGGCGGGCGTCGATCCACGAGCTGTCGGCGCGGAGGTTGGCGCGGAGGGTGGAGGCGTCGCGGTCGATCGAAACGATTTCAAGGCAGATGTCCGGCATGGCTTGCCGTCCGGGGAGGGTGGCCTTGCCGGAGTAGAGAGCGCCGGGGGTGAGTTGGGCGAGCTTGGCGGAGACCACGCGCGTGGCGTTGGCGGCGAGCTCGGCGCGGTGGCGTTCGCGGGCTGCCTCGACGCGGCGGAGCGTCTCGCCGGTCTGCGCGACGGCGCGGCGCAGCGCGGCGATGTCGGATTCGCGGGTGATGTCGATGAGGCGTCCGCTGAATTTGCCGAGGGGCTCGCCTTGGGGAAGGGGCGTTTTCGGCGTGAGGGAAACGATGTGTGTCCGCCATTCGTCGCCGGCGCGGGATGCCTCGATGTGCGCGCCCATTTCGAAGCGCGCCCCCGCGCGCGCGGTTTCACGAATCAGGCGCATGGAGGCGAGCGAGGCGGTGTCGTTGCCGATGCCCGCGAGTTCGCGGATGCGCGGGCCGCCGGGGCCGCGAAGGATTTCCTCGATTTTTCGCTCGGGGGAGGTGTCGAGTTTCAATTCGCGCTCGATGTAGTCGATGGTGTTGACCGGGGCGTAGAGTGTCTCGGCGAGTTTTGCGGTGAGTGTCGCCTTGTAGTGAAGGCGTCCGTCGGGGGCGGGGGCGGCGGCAACCGGGGAGACGGGCGAGACGGGGCTGGCGCCGGCGGGTTGTATTGGGGAAGTGGATAAGGGCGCGCGGTCGAGCGCGGGGCCGGGCGTGAAATGCGCGAGCGTGTAAAGGCCGCCGTGGCGCGTCCCGAGCGCGGCGGCGGCGGCGGATTCGAGGGCGGCGGGCGGGGGGGCTTTTGAGGGCGAGAAAAGGATGCGGTGCCCGAGGATTGCGACGAGGGTGAGGACTGCGGCGCCGAGCGCGCCAAACGCGAGATTGCGCGGTTGCAAAAGTGTCCGGACAAACGGGGGGCGTGGTCGCCGCTGGCTGGCGTTGGAAGTGGCGGGAGGCATGGAGACGTTGCGCCTAGTTTTACCGCGCCAGCCCGCTGCTCAAGAAAATTGGCTGACGGCGGGGCGGGGCGGGCGAAAAAAAAGCGGCGCCCCGGTTTTTTCGGGACGCCGTTTTTGTTTTTCTGACAAGGTTTTTCTCAGTTGTTTTCCGCGGGTTGCGATTGCGCGTTTTCGGGCTCGAAGATGTAGCCGATGCTGTGCACGGTGCGGAACGAGTCCAGGCTCAGGCCGTTTGCGCGAAACAGCTCGCGGACTTTCACGATGTATTGGTCGAGCGAGCGGCTTTTCACGTCGGCGTGGATGCCCCACACGGAATGGATGAGCGCCTTGCGGGTGATGACGATGCCGCGGTTTTGGTTGAGGTAGGAAATAATGCCGAGCTCCTTGCGCCCGAGTTTGACGGTTGCGCCGTTCGGGAACTCAACCTCGAGGCGAACCGGGATGACTTTTGCGCCGCAAAACTCGAACGGCTCGTCGCTGACTTTCGCGTTTTTGGTGACGTTAAGGTCGCTGACCGATTCGGCGCGGCGGAGCACGGCGCGAATGCGCGCGATCAATTCCGGGTAGCTGAAGGGCTTGGTGATGTAGTCGTCGCCGCCCATGTCGAGCCCGCGGACCTTGCTCGTCTCGAGCGTGTTGCCGGTGAGGAAAATCGTCGGAACTGAAATGTCGCTCTTCTTGAGCTCATCGAGGAGTTGAAAACCCGATTGGTCGGGCAGATTGATGTCGAGCAGGAGCAGATTGGCAAAGTTGCGCTGCAAAAAACGCATTGCATGAGCACAACGTGTGTAAACCTGCGTCTGCATGCCCGCTTCCTCAAGCTGGGCGGCGATGAGCTTGGCGAGCTCTTCCTCGTCTTCTACTATGACAATCAGTGGTTTTGGTGCGGATCTCATGGGAATTTAAGTGATGAACGGCATTTTTTACAAATGGTCTAAATTGTAAAGTTTAAACAAGGCTCTTTTGCAAACGAGAGGCAACAGAAGGCGCGAAAACTGCCAAAGATTTTGCTGTTTTTTGAAAAAAACTTGAAGCCTGTAAAACATGCGTTTGCCTTGCTCACCACTATGTCAAACCCAGCGCCATTGCTCATGATCGGACTGCCCAAGGGCAGCCTCGAAGAATCCACCAAAAGTCTTTTTGCCAAAGCAGGTTGGGTAATTACGACCAGTTCCAGATCATACAAGCCAAGCATCAACGATCCCGAGCTCGACGGTCGTTTTATCCGCGCCCAGGAGGTGAGCCGTTATGTCGAGCACGGCTTCTTTGATTGCGGCCTCACGGGATATGATTGGGTGCAGGAAAACCAGTCCGACGTGGTTGAAGTTTGTGATTTAATTTACAGTCGCGCGAGCACGCAAAAGTCGCGCTGGGTGCTTTGTGTTCCCGAAAATTCGCCCGTTCAGAAACCCGAGGACCTCGCCGGCAAGCGCGTCGCCACCGAGATGGTCGGCACGGTGAAACGCTATTTTGAAAAACGAAACATTCCCGTGACCGTGGAGTTCTCCTGGGGCGCGACCGAGGTGAAGGTGCCCGACCTCGTCGATGCGATTGTGGACATCACCGAGACCGGCTCCTCGCTCCGCGCGAACAAGCTGCGCATCGTTGACACGCTCCTCACCACGAACACCAAGCTCATCGCGAACAAGGCCAGCTGGGCCAATCCCGAGAAGCGCAAAAAAATCGAAACCATCGCGCTCATGCTCACCGCCGCGCTCGAGGCCGGAAGCAAGGTCGGGCTCAAGCTCAACGCGCCGAAGGCAAAACTCGACGACCTTCTCAAATCGCTTCCCTCGCTCCGCAACCCCACGATCTCGCCGCTCTCATCGACCGAGTGGGTCGCGCTCGAAACAATCATCGACGAAAAAGTCGTGCGCGAAATCATTCCCCAGCTCAAGGCAATGGGCGCCGAGGGCATCATCGAATATCCGCTGAACAAGGTGGTGTATTAAAACCGGGACTGCCGGTTTTGACGGACTGTGCCGCATCCCTCCCGGTTCCGGGGGGCGTGTCACTTTGCGCGGACTTCGCATGCGCCGGACGCGCCAACGGCGCGCCCTGTTTGGCGGACGAAAGCGCGAGGGCGCGCGTTGCGCCTCGTCCGGCGGCCTGGAGACCGCCGCTCCCCGGCCCGCGTGTGATTTCGTGACACCACTTTGAATTGCCCCCGCATGCGCTCGCCCTTGTTATTTTCAAAAGACAACCTATTGTTTCGCGCATGGATTTGTTAACCGTAGTCGTCATCTACTGCTTTGCCGTTGGAGGATTCTTCATGGGCTTGTGGTTGTTTTACGGACGGCGCGAGTATTCGCTTTTCGAGCAGGCGCGCCGCAAGACGACGTTTCTTTGCGCGCGGTGCAACAAATTGTATGCGGCGGCGGGAAGCCCGGAGACGTGCGTCTGCCCGCGTTGCGGCCACGAAAACGCGAGGCTGAAATTCTAGGGTTCAAACCGGTCTCATCATGCGATCCTTTTTATCCGACACCTCCGGGCAGCAAAAGATTTTGCGCGTGCTGAACGCGACGCTGGTTTTGTGCGCGCTGGGCGCGTGCGCGCTTTTTGTGCTGCTGATCGGCTGGCCGCTTTCCAGCCAGAAGGAGTGGATGCTGCATGTGCTCACGCGCATTGTGCTGGGTGTTTTTGTGCTGCAAGAAATCGTGCGGCTGCTGATCAACCCTCACAGGATGCAGCACCTCCGCGAACGAAAACTGGAGTCGGCGCTCGCCGTGCTTGTGCTGCTGGAGTCGCTTTTCAGCCACCACGTGGACGGGGTGATCAGCGGCTGGATTCCTGATGCGAAGCCGGGCACGATCGCGTTGTTCGTGCTGGCGTTTTCGCAACTCACACTGATCGGGCTCATTTGTTTGCGGGGGCTGAGGCGCATTCCGGCGATCGCGTCGAGAAACCTCACGCCGGGCGGCGCGCTTATCCTGAGCTTTGCGCTGATTATCACGGCGGGCATGTTGCTTTTGAAAATGCCGCGCGCGACGCTCGACGGGATTTCCTGGATTGACGCGCTCTTCACCTCGACGAGCGCGGTGTGCGTGACGGGGCTGACGGTGTTGGACACGTCGCAGGCGTTCACCCAGGAGGGGCAGCTCATAATTCTCGGGCTCGTGCAGGTGGGCGGATTGGGGATCATGACGCTCACGTATTTTTTCGCGCACTTCCTGACCGGTGGCGTGTCGTTTCGGAACCGCATCGCGCTGCAGGATTTGTTGAGCGAGGAAAACCTGGGGCAGATCGGCATGGTGCTGGGCATCATTGTCGGCTTCACGTTTTCCTTCGAGCTGGCGGGCGCGGCGGCGATTTACTGGTCGGTGGACCACGTGCCGGGAGTGGGGACGGTGGATCGTTTGTTCTTCGCGGGGTTTCACTCGGTCATGTCGTTTTGCAACGCGGGGTTCAGCACGGTTCCCGACGGGCTCGCGAACACCGTGTTGCGTGGCAACGTGGGCCTGATCACCGCGGTGATGCTGCTCGTGAGCGCGGGCGGCATCGGGTTTCCGGTGGTGAAAAATCTCTGGCAGGTGGCGGTGGCCGTGGCGCGCAGGGCGTTGCGTTTGCGCGTGGCGGCGCCGCCTCGGCTCACGATCAACAGCCGCGTGGTGCTGGTCGCGTCGCTGTGCCTGACCGTTGGCGGAGCGGTGTTTATTTTCTTCTCGGAGTATGTTTTTGCCGGGAGCGACACGGGCGGCTTTCCCTCGTGGCTGGCGGCTTTGTTTCACTCGGTCACGGCGCGGTCGGGCGGTTTTAACATTACCGACACGAGGATGCACGCTCCCGCGACGATTGTGATTTTGCTGTTCCTGATGTTCATCGGCGGCAGCCCGGCGAGCACGGCGGGCGGCGTGAAAACCTCGACGCTGGCGGTGGCGGTGCTGGCGCTGCGCCGCGTGCTGCTCGGGCGCGCCGAGATCGAGGCGTTTGGCCGCCGCGTGAACGACGAGACCGCGAATCGCGCGCTCGCGGTCATGCTGCTGGCGGGGGCGTTTTTCACCCTGGTGCTCGTCGTGCTGTGCATGCTGCACCCCGAGCTTTCGACGATGGACATGGCGTTCGAATCCATAAGCGCGATCAGCACGACGGGGCTGACGCGGGGCGTCGCGCCGCTGCTTGGCGGCGCGGGGAAATGCGTGATGGTGCTGGCGATGTTCGTCGGGCGCATCGGCGTGCTGATGGTGCTGCTCGCGATCATGCCCCGGCACCCGCAGGCGGGTTTCCGCCTGCCGGAAGGCCACATTGTGATCACTTGACCCTCAAACAATCCTCAACCCAACAAAATCCAACTTTATGAAATGCTGCATTATCGGACTTGGTGTTTTCGGAAAAAACCTGGCGCGCGACCTCGCGCAACTCGGCGCGGACGTGCTCACGATCGACCGGCGCGATGACAACATCGCGCAAATCAAGGACGAGGTCGGCGCGGCCGTGGTGATGGATTTCGACGATCCGACGCCGCTGGCGCATTTCCCGATCTCGGAAATGGACGCGGTGATCGTGGCGATCGGCGACGACTTCGAGCATTCGATGGCGCTGACGATGAAGTCGCAGGAGCTCGGCGCGAAACGCATCGTGTGCCGCGTGCTCTCGCCGATGCACGAGCGGCTTTTGCGTTTGCTCAAGGTTGACCGCCTCGTGGTGCCCGAGGAGGTCGCGGCGCGCGGGCTCGCGCATTCGCTGCTGATGCGCGGCGTGCTGGACGGCTTCGACATGGGCAACAACCATTCGATCATCGAGGCCACGGTGCCGGCAAAGCTGGTCGGCAAATCGCTCACGGAAAGCGCGGAGGATTTTAAGGTCGCCGGCGTGCGCATCGTGACGATCAAGCGCGTCGAAAAGGGGCTGCTCGATGGATTGCGAAAAATATCGGACCAGTCCGTCAAGCGCCGCACGCTTGGCGTTGTGACGATGTCCGAGATTTTTCAGGCCGATGATATTTTTGTGCTCTTCGGCCCCGAGAAGAACCTGCGTTCATTTCTGGAAACGTATTCGGGCGATTGAGCAGTGCGTGTTTGTGCCAGCCTTGCCGAACACGACATGCGCAAGGCTCGCGTTGCCGCGGGCTCGAAAACCCCAACGGGGTTTTATAATATAGAAGACATGGAAGCCCTTCAGGCTTCGTGTCGGCATGCCGTCCAAATGGGCTTTCGCGGCAATCGGAGGGTCATTGCGTCGTTGCGCCGCTGACGAAAAACACATCGCGGATGGTTTTGAGTATTTCGGGGTCGGTGGCGATGCTGACCGCGCCGTTCACCACAAACTGCACGCCCATGCACATGAGGAGCAGCCCCATGATTTGTGTCATGGCGCTGATGCCCGTGGGGCCGAGAACTCCGTTCATGCGAATGGCGAGCCGCAGAAAAAGATAACACGCGAGCGCGACCACGCAGATGCCGAGAATGATGGCGACGTAGTGGAGCCACGACGTCGCGAGCGACGCGAAACCGATGGTGACGCTGATGGAGCCCGGGCCGCCGAGAATCGGCATCGCGAGCGGCGAGAACGAAACGTCGTTTTTCGCGAGGGCCTCCTGGTGGGCTTTCCTGTTGCGTGTTCCTTCCGGGCGGTTCGGGGAGAGCATACGCATGCCGATGCCCGCGACGATGATGCCGCCCGCGATGCGGAGACCGGGAATCGAGATGCCGAAAAAGTTCATCACAAACGAACCGCACAACAGCGAGCCGCTCAAAATGAACACCACGTAAACGCAGGCCTTGCGGACTTGCTCGATGCGGCGCGCCTCGGAGTCGCCCGTGGTGATGGCGAGAAAAGTGGGCGCGGCGGCGAGCGGATTCATGATGGGCAGGATGCCGATGATCGTGCCCAGAAACAGCCCCCAGAGCTTGAAAATGCTTTCATGCATGGGCAACGGGTGTAGTCAGCCATTCCGCCCGCGTCGAGCGCGGACTGGCTGGGCGCGCTCAAAACGGCGGGGCGGGCGAACCGTCCCCGATGTGCCGCGAATGGCTTTTGTTTCAACCGAAGTTTTGTTCGCAAAAACAAGAAGCTCCGGGCGCCTCAAAGCGAATCCAAGTCGGCGATAATTTCGCGGGGTTTGGAGCCGTTTTCAGGGCCTACGATGCCGCGCTCCTCCATCATGTCCATCATGCGCGCGGCGCGGTTGTAGCCGATGCCGAGCTTGCGCTGGAGCGCGGAGGTCGAGGCGCGGCGCGTGTGCTTTACGACGGCGAGCGCCTCGTTGTAGAGCTCGTTGTCGTCCATGTCGGAATAGTCTTTTTTGCCGTTGTCGTCCTCGCCGTCGATCGGGGCGGATTCGATTTCGTCCTGCACGTCCTGCGCGTATTGCGGGGGGCCGTTGAAGCGTTTGAGGTAATCGACGAAACCCTTCACTTCCTCGTCGGAGACGAAGGCGCCCTGCGCGCGCACGACGCGCGAGGTGCCGGGCGGGGTGAAGAGCATGTCGCCGCGTCCGATCAGGGATTCCGCGCCCTTGCCGTCGAGGATGGTGCGCGAGTCGATTTGCGAGGCGACTTGAAACGCGATGCGCGAGGGAAGGTTGGCCTTGATGAGGCCGGTGATGACGTTCACCGAGGGGCGTTGCGTGGCGATGATGATGTGGATGCCCGCGGCGCGCGCGAGCTGCGCGAGGCGCGCGATGGAGGTTTCGACCTCGGCGGCGGCGACCATCATAAGGTCGGCGAGCTCGTCCATGATGACCACGATGTAGGGCAGGTGGTCGGGCACTTCGAGCTCGTCGAGCGGATCGACGCCCTCGAGCTTGGCCTGCTCCTCCTCGTTTGGAAGAAGGTCGTCTTTTTCGTCGATCGGGAACGCGGGGGCCTCGTGTTTTTTGCGGTTGTTGAAGCCGGTGATGTTGCGCACGCCCGTCTTGCCGAAAAGCTGGTAGCGCTGGGCCATTTCCTGGAGCAGCCACTTGAGCGCGGCGGGCGCGCGCTTGGGCGCGGTGACGACCGGGATGAACATGTGGGGCAGGGCGTTGAAGACCTGGAGCTCGACGACCTTGGGATCGACCATGATGAGGCGCACGTCCTTGGGGCTCTTGCGAAACACAATCGAGGCGATGATGGAGTTTACGCACACGGATTTGCCCGAGCCGGTCGCGCCGGCGATGAGGAGGTGGGGCATGCGCGTGAGGTCGGAAATGAGCGGGCGGCCGGAGACGTCCTTGCCGAGCGCGATGGGAATCTCGGCCTTGCTGTTCGCCCAGTCCTCGGATTCGAGGATGTCCCTCATGCCGACGGGCATGGGGATTTTGTTCGGCATTTCGATGCCGACCGCGGCCTTGCCGGGAATCGGGGCGAGAATGCGCACGGATTGCGCCTTCATGTGCAGCGCGATGTTTTTGTCGAGGTTGGCGATTTTCTCGACGCGCACGCCCGCGGCGGGAACCACCTCGTAGCAGGTGATGACGGGGCCGACGTGAATCTCGCCCGGCGAGACGGTGATGCCGTATTCGCCAATGATGCGCACGAGGTCGGCCATGTTGTTGGCGTATTCCTCGTCGGTGTCCGTGTCCGAGCTTTTCGGGTATTCCTTGAGGAGCGCGAGCGGGGGAAATTGGTAATTGTCCTCCGTGGCGGGAACGGCGGCGTTTTTGGCTTTTTTGGTTTCCTCGGGTTTGACGATGGAGAGCGCTCCGGGCTTGGTGGCGGCGGAATCCGTGCCGCGAAAAATTTTTGGCGACAATTTGGGTTGTTCGGGATCGTCAACAGGCGGCGGATCGTCGTCCGCGTGGCCGCCCGCGTCGGTTGCGGTGGGTTGGGGCGGTGCGTCCGTGTTGTCATCGCTTGCCTTGCCGTTTGCCGCGCCGTCTTTTGTTTTTCCCTCCAGGTCAAAGGGCGTGTGCGTGACCGCCGGGTCGTAGCCGCCCTTGGCGCGGGCCTTCGCGCGGGCGCGATCCTCGGCGGCGATGCGGCGGATTTCGGCGCGCTCGGCGCGGATTTGCGCGCGGCGGGCGCGCCACGCGGCGAACATGGCGGCGACTTTTTCGAGCTCGGCGAAAATATCCTTCGTGAAAATGAGCATGAGCCCGATTGCGTAGAGCAGCACGAGCACGACCCCGGCGCCGGCGGGGCCGATGGCTTCCGAAAGGAAATCGCCGTAGAGCGCCTTGCCGAGCATGCCGCCGGGGCCGGACGGGAAATAGTCGGTGGGGTTGCTTTTGCCGAAGAGCTCGCCGAAAAGCGTGGCGAGGCTTGAGAACGTGACGACGCACAGGACCATCGCCAGCGCGCGGGTGAGCGCGAGGATGCGGGCGTTGCGAATGGAGGTGAAGGCCATCCAGAAGAAAAACAGCGGCAGGTAAAAAGTGCTCAGGCCGAGAAACGTGAGCGTCCAATACGAGCCCTCCGCGCCGAGCATGCCGACGAGGTTGTGCTCGCGCACCGGATCGTTGATCTGGAGGCTCTGGTGCGGCGCGTAATCGAGGAGCGCGATGGAGGCCAGCACGCCGGCGACAATGCACACGACAAAGACAACCCAATGGCGCGGATGGCGCGCGGTGCCGAGCTGCTCGGCTTGGGCGGCGGATTGTTTTTTATTTGTGTTTGAACTCGCGGAACTGGCCATGTGTTTTATCGGACCTGCTTGGACGATCTGACTGCGCAGGGGAAGTGCATTTCCTGATGCAACGCCAGAGCGGTCAAATCCAATATTTCACCACCGAAACAAAAACACACGGCAAAATTATCAACATGACCCAATTCCTTCGTTTTCAACCCCTGTATCAGGACCGTGTTTGGGGCGGTCGCGTTCTCGAAACCTCACTCGGGCGCAAGCTGCCCGCGACCGGCAAGCCCGTCGGCGAGAGCTGGGAAATTGTGGACCGGCCCGAGGCGCAATCCGTCGTGCAAGGCGGCAAATACGACGGGCTCGCGATTCGCGCGCTGATCGAGCGGCACGCCGCCGACATCATGGGGCCGAAATGGGACGCCTCGCGCGCGTTTCCGATTTTGGTGAAGTGGCTGGACTGTCGCGAGCGACTGAGCCTGCAGGTGCACCCGCCCGCGTCGGTCGCGCCGGAGTTGAAGGGCGAGCCGAAAACGGAAAACTGGTATATCGCCGATTGCGCGGAGGGCGCGAACCTGATCGTGGGGCTGCGCCGCGGTGTGACACGCGAGGAGTTTGAGCAGGCGGTCAAAAACCTGACGCTCGAAAACTGCGTGCACCGTTTCCCTGTGTCGAAGGGCGACTCGATTCTCGTGCACAGCGGGCAGATTCACGCCATCGACGGCGGCAACCTGATCCTCGAAATCCAGCAAAACTCGGACACCACTTATCGCGTTTACGACTGGGGCAGGGTGGGGCTCGACGGAAAACCGCGCCAGATGCACGTCGACGAATCGCTCAAATCGATCAAATGGGACGACTTTGAGCCGAAGCCCGTGCGCGGCGAGCGCAAGAACGCCGTCATTGCCGATGCGAACGAATTCCGCATCCGCCGCGTGCCGCTGGCAAAAGGCGAGAAACTGCGCGTCGCCGCGGGCGAGCAGGCGCGGATTCTGAGCGTCGTGGACGGCGCCGTGCGCGAAACGCTCTCATCGTCCGCGGACGACACCGCCGCCACGCTCACACGCGGCGAAAACGTGGTGCTGCCCTACGCGGGCGGTTTCGCCTTCGAGGCGACGGAGGACAGCCTGCTGCTGCTGACGGAAAACTTCGGGTAAAATATCTCCGCGAGAACCGACCAAGTTTGCGATTAGGTCGGCGGCAGCTTTTTCAGTTTTATCAAGAGACGGCGTCGTTTGTTTTGGAGTGCGGTGGCAGAGGGCGAAGCCCGGCGACACCGCTTTTGCGCGCAGTGAAAATCCGTGAATCGCTCAAAGCGGTGTCGCCGCTTCGCTTTGCCTCCGCACTCCCAAAAAAGCATCGGTTTTGCGAGCTAGGTCAGTGTGAAATAATTCGAAAATCAACAAACAGCGTCCCGACCCCTTCGGCTATTCCCAACAAACAGCGTCCCGACCCCTTCGGCTATTCCCATCGGTTTTGCGAGCTAGGTCAGTGTGAAATAATTCGAAAATCAACAAACAGCGTCCCGACCCCCTCGGCTATTCTTCCTCGAATTGCTCAAAGCGGTGTCGCCGCTTCGCTTTGCCACCGCACTCCCAAAAAAGCATCGGTTTTGCGAGCTAGGTCAGTGTGAAATAATTCGAAAATCAACAAACAACGTCCCGACCCCCTCGGCTATTACCCAACAAACAACGTCCCGACCCCCTCGGCTATTACCACCCCCTCGGCTATTACCACATCGCGCGCGATTTTAGCGCGCACGCCGACGCGGGCGGGATGGCAGACTGCGCACCGAGCGAAGCGAGGGAGCAAGCAGACGGCGTGACGGGCGCGGCCTCCGCGCCGCGATTGGCGCGACGTGTGCCGCAGGACGTTCGAGTGACGTTGCCGCGTGCGATTGCGTGCGAGTGGCGTTCGTTCGCGTTGCTGCGGCTAAAGGGAAAATCAACAAACAACGTCCCGACCCCTTCGCCTGTTTCCCATGATAGATGCGGCGTGAATAATAACAGCATTTTCTTGAGAGCTTCCATTTCCACCTGAGTATTTAAATTCGAACTGCTGTGGCCGACTTGCTGGAGGCATGGGACTCTCTCGTTTAGCTTCAGAATTTAGGATATGTTCTGGATTTGAGTGGAACGGTGCCGGTTTTGTTTTATATAACGCATTCGCCATATTCTCAATAATTTGGGGTATAGTGAGCCCAGTTTCTATATGAGAGGCGTGCAGTTTTACTGCGAGTATTCGAGCTTCTTTTAGCGTCAAGAAACCTAATGAGTGTCCGAGTTTTTGATTTTGCTGATTAATTAATTCTACAGTTAATCGTAAGCGCAGTCTGGCTTCGTCCATGCTTATGTGCGTTTTTGTTCCAGCAAACTGCTGTTCTTGTATCTTCGCAACGCACTCTTCTTCGAAGCGTAATCCCTTTTGGGTAATGTGTAAAAAAGCAATTGCTCCGATAAGTATAATAATTATCAATATTATCATGGCATAAATTATTTTTGACTAATGTTACCAATTATCCTTGCGGGGACAATTTGTTGATAAACTGTTGTGAAAAACGAATCAAGTTTCGTTGATTTTTAGCGAATGATATTCTGTCTGCTATTTTTATTCGATTTCCTCAACAGTCGCTTCCACCCGGCGGTCGCCGATGGTCATGGCGTATTTTAGGACGTTGCCGGCGGTGCCTGCCTCAGCCGTGGGTGCGGGGGAGGGCGCGGAGGCTTTTGCGGCAGGCGCGGGGGCTGTCGGTGCTGCGGCAGGAGCCGCGGGTGCGGGTTGCGCGTAGAGTTCCTTGAGTTGTTGCGGGAACATGGCGTAGATGACGCAGTGTTCATCGTCCGTGGGGAGCTTGTTTTGCGCGAGTTCGGCTCGGAGGGTTTCCATCCTCGGCTTGATGAGGTCGGCGGGACGGCAGGTGATGGGGTCTTTTTTCGCGGTCGCGGCGGCGAGTTTCTGGATTTCGGGATCGACAGGCGCGGGGGTGCGGCCGAAGTAACCGAGCGCGATGTTCATCGCGCCGGGGATGAAGTTTTTCCATCGGCCAAACTTCACGTTCATCACGGCTTGCGTGCCGACGATTTGCGAGGTGGGCGTGACGAGCGGGATCCAGCCGAGTTTTTCGCGCACATAGGGGATTTCGGCAAAGACTTCGTCGAAGCGGTCCTCCATTTTCATCTCGGTGAGTTGCGAGCGGAAGTTGCTGAGCATGCCGCCGGGGACTTCGTAGGTGATGGCGTCGGTGTCCACGACTTCGTTGGCGTGGCGCGTGAACTTGGAGAGTTGCGCGTAGACGGGTTTGAGGGCCTCGGAGATTTCGCGGACTTTTTTGAGGTCGTAGTCGGCGGCTTTGCGGGGGGCGTTTTCGAGGAGGGCGGTCATGCGCAGGTGGTCGGGTTGCGCGGTGCCGTCGGCGAAGGGGCGGATGCCGACGTCGATGGTGTCCACTCCGGCTTCGATGGCGGCGAGGTAGGCGGCGGAGCCGAGGCCGGCGGTTTCGTGGGTGTGGAGGATGACGGGGATTTTGATTTGCGCCTTGAGACCCTTGATGATGGCGGCGGCGATGTAGGGGGGAATGAGGCCGGCCATGTCCTTGATGCAGATGCTGTTGCAGCCCATGGCGGCGAGCTCGGCGCCCATTTTGACGAAGCCTTCGATGGTGTGGACGGGGGACTTGGTGTAGCAGATGGTGCCTTGGGCGTGGCCACCGGCTTTTTTGGTGGCGGCGATGGCGGTCTGCATGTTGCGCGTGTCGTTGAGCGCGTCGAAGATGCGGAGAATGTTCATGCCGTGCGCGATGGATTTTTGCACGAAGGCGGTGACGACGTCGTCGGGGTTTTGGTCGTAGGCGACGATGTTTTGTCCGCGCAGGAGCATCATGTGCGGGGTCTTGGTTTTGGCGCGGATGGCGTCGAGGCGCTTGAAGGGGAACTCCTTCAGGAAGCGCAGGCCGGAGTCGATGGTGGCGCCGCCCCAGGTTTCGAGCGCGGCGTAACCGAGGGAGTCGAGCGGCACGAGGAGGGGGAGCATTTGCTCGGTGGCCATGCGGGTGGCGGCAAGCGATTGGTGGCCGTCGCGCAGGACGGTGTTGTTGAAGGTGACGGGTTTGCTCATGGTGTTTGTAAAAAAATGACTGCGGTTGGTGGCGGCGAAATTGCCGGTTTCAACTTTGAAAACAGTTTTTGCGCGGGTGGCGAGTGTTCGTTTTGAGGGCGGGTGATTTTTCAGTTCGGAGCATCAATTCTCCAGTCCGTTTGACCGCTCTACGAACCTGCGAGTGGCCTGACATTGCACGGATATGCACGGATGGCGAATCGGGCGTCGCAAGCGACGCCCCTACGGCATTTATCCGTGTCGATCCGTGTAATCCGTGGTCATCTGATGTTTTTGGTGGCGTTGGTTGCGTGGTGGCGTTTAGTTGCAGGGTTTAAATTTCCATGAGCACAAAACCCAAGAAGTCCAAAACTCCGTCCAACGCGGTCGCCGCTTCCAAGAAGGGGCCGATCTCGAAATTCATCGCGCACAACTACCGCCATTTCAACGCGGCGTCGCTCGTCGATGCGGCGCGCGGTTACGAGGATCATCTCAAGAAGGGCGGCAAGATGGTCGTCACGCTCGGCGGCGCGATGTCCACCGCGGAGCTTGGCATCACGCTCGCGGAGATGATTCGCAAGGACAAGGTTCACGCGATCGTGTGCACGGGCGCGAATCTTGAGGAGGATGTGTTCAACCTGGTGGCGCACGATTATTACGAGCGCGTGCCGCACTACCGCGACCTCACGCCGGCGGACGAGCAGGCGTTGCTGGAGCGGCACATGAACCGCGTGACCGACACGTGCATTCCCGAGATGGAGGCGATGCGCCGCATTGAAAACGTGGTGCTCGACGAGTGGATGAAGGCCGACAAGGCGGGCGAGCGTTTTTTCCCGCACGAGTTCATGTATAAGATTCTGCGCGGCGGAAAACTGAAAAAGTCGTATCAGATTGACCCGAAGAATTCGTGGATGCTGGCGGCGGCGCAAAAGAACCTGCCGATCATCGTGCCGGGCTGGGAGGACGCGACGCTGGGCAACATGTATGCGAGCCATGTGATCACCGGCGAAATCAAGAACGTGCACACCGTGCGCACGGGCATCGAATACATGATGTGGCTCGCCGACTGGTATACGAAGACGGCGAAAAATCTGCGCGACGGCAACGGCTCGATCGGCTTCTTCCAAATCGGCGGCGGCATTTCGGGCGACTTCCCGATTTGCGTGGTGCCGATGCTGCATCAGGACTTGCAGCGTCCCGACGTGCCGCTGTGGGGCTACTTCTGCCAGATCAGCGACTCGACGACGAGCTACGGCAGCTACTCGGGCGCGGTGCCGAACGAAAAAATCACCTGGGGCAAGCTCGGCGAAAAAACGCCGAAGTATATCATCGAAAGCGACGCGACGATCGTGGCGCCGCTGGTGTTTTCGTGGGTGCTGGGGCGCTGACGAAGCGCGCGCGTTGAGCGCGCGGTTTTCATTTTACAGCTTGCTGTCCACTGCTGGGCGCCGCCGCTTTCTTGCGGCGGCGCATCAGGCGCGGTGTGCGAGGCGGGCCTTGGTTATGCGCTCGCGGATGCCGCCGCGTTTATCTCTGGTAATTCTCGACGCGCTCGGCGAGCACGCCCTACCCGTTAACGCCGAAAACTCCGCAGGGTGGGGCGCATGCGCGCCGCACCCTTACATCCCGCCGTGGCAGTTTTTGTATTTTTTGCCGCTGCCGCAGGGGCACGGGTCGTTGCGACCCACTTTCGGGGTCTCGCGACGGATGGTGACTTTCGGGAGCTTGATTTCGCCTTCGGGCGAGTTGGTCGAGAGCTGTTGTTGCGCGGGGCCGCTGTGCGTGACGGTGGTGCGCACGCTCGGGCCGGAAGCCTCGGCGTTTTCGGGGCCTTGCAACTTTGCGCCGCGCGAGAGCATCGCGAGCATGTTTTCGAAGGCTTGCAGGTTGCTCGCGCTGCGGAAGAGGCCGGTGCAGATTTGCAGGCGCACGGCGTCCATGAGCTCCTCGAAATATTTGTAGGCTTCGTTTTTATACTCCACGAGCGGGTCCTTCTGGCCGTAGCTGCGGAGGCTCACCGACTGGCGGAGGCTTTCCATCTCGGTGAGATGCTCCTGCCAGTGCTGGTCGATGGCGTTGATAATTGTGTAGCGTTCGAGTCCGCCGAGGGCCTCGGGGACTTCGGCGGATTCCTTTATCGCGTAGGCGTCCTTGATGCGGTCAACGATGAGCATCCTTGAGGCGGTGGCGTCGAGGTTTTGGATTTCCGCGGGCTTGATGGAGGTGCGGAAGTGCTGGTTGACCCAGCCGACGAGTCCGTCGATCGAGCTTTGCGTGGAGCCGCCTTTTTCACCGATGCCGGCGACGGCGACGCGGTTTTCAATTTCCTCGTCAACTTGCTCGAAGATGAGGTCCTTGGCGCGGTCGGCGTGGATGGCGGCGTTGCGGATGTCGTAGACGACCTGGCGCTGGAGGTTGAGGACGTCGTCGTATTGGAGGAGGCGTTTGCGGGCGGAGAAGTTTTGCTGCTCGACTTTTTTCTGCGCGCTTTCGATGGAGCGGTTGAGGAGCGGGTGCTGGAGCTCCTCGCCCTCCTTCATCGTGCCTTCCATGAGGCGCGAGGCGAGGTTGCCTTGGAGGAAGAGGCGCATGAGCTCGTCCTCGAGCGAGAGGAAGAACTTGGTGAGGCCGGGGTCGCCCTGGCGCGAGCAGCGCCCGCGGAGCTGGCGGTCGACGCGGCGTGATTGATGGCGCTCGGTGCCGATGACGTAGAGGCCGCCGGTTTCCTTTGTGCTTGGCGTCAGGCAGAGGTCGTAGGCCTCGTCGCTGTCGGAGTCGTATTTTTTGACCTCGCCGGTCTTGGGTTCGGTGAGCGTGTATTGGAAGATTTTCTTCGCGGCCTTCTCGGGGTCTTCGTGCGGGCCGTAGGTGACGTTGAAACGGACGCCCTCGCCGAGTTTGATGTCGGTGCCGCGGCCGGCCATGTTGGTGGCGATGGTGACGGCGCCGCGCTGTCCGGCGCGGGCGACGATGTCGGCTTCCTGCGCGTGGAACTTGGCATTGAGCACGGTGTGCACGATGTTCGCGCGCTTGAGCATGCGCGAAAGGACCTCGGAGGATTCGACCGAGGCGGTGCCGACGAGGACGGGCTGGCCGCGTTTGTGAGCGGCCTCGATTTCGCGGACGACGGCGTTGTATTTGTCGCGGCGGGTTTTGTAGATGGAGTCGTTTTTGTCGATGCGGATGCAGGGTCTGTTTGTCGGGATGACCTGCACGGAAAGTTTGTAGATGTCGTTGAACTCGGTGGCCTCGGTCTCGGCGGTGCCGGTCATGCCCGCGAGTTTTTCATACATGCGGAAGTAGTTTTGGATGGTGATCGTCGCGTAGGTGCGGGTTTCGTTTTCGATGGCGACGTTTTCCTTGGCCTCGATGGCTTGGTGGAGCCCGTCGGACCAGCGACGGCCGGGCATGACGCGACCGGTGTTTTCGTCGACGATCATGACCTTGCCCTCCTGCACAACGTATTCGACGTCCTTTTCGTAAAGCGAGTAGGCGCGGAGCAGTTGCGAGATGGCGTGGATGTCCTCGGAAATGACGGCGTATTCGGCCTCGGCCTTGCGCTTGATGTCCTCGCGTTGCTCGGGCGTGTATTGCTCGTCCTTTTCGAGGAGGGCGAACTGGGTCGCGAGGTCGGGGAGGACGAAGGCGTCGGGGTTGTCCGGGCGGAGATGGTTGCGGCCTTTGAGCGAGAGGTCGGCCTGGTGCTGGCGCTCGTCGATGGAGTAGTAGAGTTCCTCCTTGAGGGCGTAGAGTTGCGATTTTTGGAAATCGGAGTGGAGCTCGGTTTCGACCTTGTCGAGGAGCTTGCGCCATTCGGGTTGCTCGAGGAGGCGGAGGAGTTGCTTGTTGTTGGGCGCGCCAAACTTGACCTGGAGCATCTTGAGGCTGGCGGCGTGGATGTCGTCCTTGGACGCGTCGGTTTTTTCGAGGAGTTCCCTGGCCTCGGCGACGAGGTTGTTGCAAAGGCGGGTTTGCGCGGCGGCGAGGCGCTCGATGCCGGGCTTGAGGCGGGTGAAGGGTTGCTCGCGCTCGATGGGCGCGGGGCCGGAAATGATGAGCGGCGTGCGCGCCTCGTCCACGAGGATCGAGTCGATTTCGTCAACGATGCAATACCAGTGCTCGCGCTGGACCTGGTCTTCCTTGCGGGTGGCCATGCCGTTGTCGCGGAGGTAGTCGAAGCCGAACTCGGAGGCGGTGCCGTAGGTGATGTCGCGCGAATACATTTCGCGGCGCACGTCGTTTGGCATTTGCTGCTGGATGCAGCCGACGGTGAGGCCGAGGAAGTTGTAGAGGTAGCCCATCCACTCGGAGTCGCGGCGGGCGAGGTAGTCGTTGACGGTGACGAGCTGGGCGTTGCGACCGTTGAGGGCGTTGAGGTAGAGGGGGAGGGTGGAGACGAGGGTTTTGCCCTCGCCGGTGGCCATTTCGGCGATGCGGCCCTCGTGGATGGCCATGCCGCCGATGAGCTGCACGTCGAAGTGCACCATGTTCCATTCGAGCTCGTGCTCGCAAACGACGAGTTTCTGGCCGCAGAGGCGGCGGGCTGCGTTCTTGACGGCGGCAAATGCCTCGGGGAGGAGCGCGTCGAGGGTTTCGCCGGCTTTGACGCGGTCGCGGAATTCGTCGGTTTTGGCGCGGAGCTGCTCGTCAGTGAGCGACTGGTAGGAAACTTCGATTTCGTTGATGCGCGCAACGACGGGACGGCAGCGTTCGAGGAACTTGCGATAATGGCGGCCGGAAAACTTTTTAATGAGCCAGGAAATCATTTGGAATGCGGAATGATGAAAAAGACTGAATGACTGAAGAGCTGAAAGGCTGAAGAATGCGGAATGGTTGGGAAAATTAAAAAAGAAAAAATGTGCAGGGCCGCGGCGTCCGTTGCAACGGAAGAATTTTGCGGTCAAAACCGAAAAGTGGAGGCGTTGTTCGGGGCGATTTTTATCGCCGTCGCAACAGAAACGCGCACGCGCCATCGTGGCCGTCCATCCACGGGAACGATTGCACTGATTTTTCCAAGGCAAACCGTCCATGTCCGCCGGGGCCGTGCGGGCGTTCGAGAAACGCGGTGACGACGTGCTCGTTTTCCTCGGCATCAATGCTGCACGTGCTGTAAATCAGCCGTCCGCCGTGGCGAACGCGCCGCGCCGCGGCTTCGAGCAAGGCCAGTTGCTGGCGCGCGTGCTTCGTGAAATCGTTCGGCTGCAGGCGCCACTTCACGTCCACGCGGTGGCGCATCACGCCTGTGTTTGAGCAGGGCGCGTCGAGCAGCACCGCGTTGTATTCCGCGGGCAGGTTGTGCTCGTCGAAGAGCGGCGGGCGCGCCGCGAGCAAGTCGCCCTGCACCAGCGCCACGTTCATTCCCTCCGGCGCGCGCGACAGGTTTTCCTTCAATCGGTCAACGCGCGCGCCCGGCAAATCCATCGCGACAAGCAGCGTTTTTTCCAATTTTTCGGCGTCCGCGTTCGCGCGTATCGCGTCGGCAATGGCGAGGCATTTCCCGCCCGGGGCGGCGCACGCGTCGAGAATGCTCTCGCCCGCCTGCGGCGCGAGCAGCCCGACCGCGAGGCGAGTCGAGGGATCCTGCAAATACAAATCGCCCGCTGTGATCGCCGCCTCCACGGAGGGCCAGTTGCCCGCCCTCACCTCATAAAATTGCTCCCATCTCGACGGCGCCAGCCATGCCAGCTCCGCCTCGGACGGCGCGCGCGAGGCCCGCCAGCGCGCATGCACCGGCGCGGGTTTCTGGTTCCACTCAAGCAATGCGCGCGCGCCCGCCGCGCCGAATTGCGCGAGCCAGCGTTGCACGAGCCAGGCGGGGTGCGAGAACCACGCGGCGAGTTGTTCCGCGCCCGCCAGTTTTGCGGGAGGTTTTTCCTCCGCAAGCGCCGCGGCGAGTTTGCGCACCACGGCGTTCACCATCCGCGCCTCGGGCTGGCTTGCGAGCGTCTTGGTTTGTTCCACCGCATGGTGCACGACGCGCGCCGCGTGCCCCTCGTCGCCGCCCTCGATCAACTCAAAGCCCGCCACCAGCAGGACGGCGCTCAATCGCGGACGCGGCGCGCGCGCGACCAGCCGCTGCAGGTGCGAGTCGACGCGCCCCTTGTGCCGCAACGCGCCGAACAGCAAGTGTTGGCAGCGCGCGCGTTCCACGCCGGCCACCTCGCGGGGCAGCGAGTCGAGCAGCGCGTCGGCGCGCTCGGATTTTTCGAGCCAGCGCGTGATCAGCATCACTGCGAGCGACCAGGGAGTCGTGGGCTGTTCGTTTGTGGACATTGCGCAAAGTTCGCCGCCCTTGTTCCGCAAATCAAAGAAAATCGCCGCGACGGGTGAAATGACTGCGCATAGTTTTTTGCGGGACATTTGCCGGATGCCGTCCAACCTTTCGGCAAAACATGAACGACATATCGAAACCTTTTGTTTATCTGGTCATTGGCGCCACGGGGTCGGGGCGGCGCGGGATGCTGGCGGATATTCTTGCCGAGGGGCTTGATGCCGGGGATCGCCCGCTTGTCATGCTTGCCGAAAACGAGGCGGCGGACGCAGCGGACGCCTCGCTGGGCGAGATCGCGCGCTGGCAATGGCGCGCGCAGGGCGGCGGACCGGAGGGCATGGACGGACGCATCGAGGCGGAGGGCGTCGATATCGCGGGGCGGACGCATGTGTTTTTCGTGACTGACGGAAGGCGCAATCCGATCGACCAGATTGAGGCGTTGAAACCGTGGCTGACCGAGGCGGGCGGCGAGCTGGCGCGCGTTGTGTGCGTGGTGAACTGCCAACTGGCCGAGCAAAACCGATCGCTGATGACGTGGTATGACGCGTGCATCCATTTTTCGGACATCGTGCTGCTGGCGAGGCGCGACGGGGTGACCAACAAGTGGGTGTCCGATTTTCAGGCGCGGTATAAAAATAAATTTTATCCGTGCCTGTTTGAGTTTGTGAAAGACGGGCGCGTGCGGAATCCGTCGCTGGTGCTGGAGCCCGAGGCTCGGCGCATGTCGCATTATTTCGAGGAGGCGGATTATGAACTCGCCGGCGGAGGCGACATCGAGGAGGGCATTGACGACGATGACAAGCCGCGCAAACGGCAAAGCGACGAGGAGATCGAGGTCACCGAGCAGCTTGACGAATACCTCGCGCGGCGCGCGGGCGGACGCCGGGTGAAGGAGATTCCGGATATCGCGAAATTTCTGGACGCCGACTAACGCTCGGCGTTGATGCGGGATGGGAACTCGGTGGGGTCGGAGGGGCGGACTTTTATCTGGAAGGGTGAGTCGAGTTTTTTCTTGGGATCGGCCATGTGGGCGACGAGGCGGTTGTTAAACTCCTCGGCGGAGTGGATGCCGACGCGCTTGAGCGCCTGGGTGAGGGCGGCGACCTCGATGAGGCGGGCCATGTCGCGCCCGGGGCGGACGTAGAGGGTGATGTGCGGGATTTTTTGGCCGAGGATTTCGTAATAGTTGTCGGCAAGGCCGGTGCGCTCCTCGATGGCGTCGGGAGTCCATTCATACATGGAGACGACGAGGTCGATGCGTTTTTCGGGGCGCACGGCGCGCACGCCGAACATTTCGACGATGTTGATGATTCCGATGCCGCGGCATTCGAGGTAGCCGAAGTTGAGCTCGCGGCTGGATGCGGTGAGCTCGCGCTCGTCGAGGAGGCGGAGCACGGTGTAGTCGTCGGCGACGAGTGAGTGGCCGCGCTCGATGAGGGCGAGGGCGCATTCGCTTTTGCCGACGCCGGAGCCGCCGCGAATCATGACGCCGATGCCGCGAACATCGACCGTGGTGGCGTGCTCGGTGATGGGGCTGTGAAATTCGTTGTCGATGAAATGCGTCGCCTGGTTGATGAACTTCATCGTGATGAGCGGCGTGCGGAAGAGGGGCAGGTTGCACTCCTTGGCGACGGCGAGCAGCTCGGGGGTGGGGTGAAAACTGCGCGTGAGGATGAGGCAGGGAATCTGGTGCTTGAACATGCCCCGGAAAATCTCGACCTGGCGCTCGGGGTTGAGCGTCTTGATGAAGGTCATTTCGGCGGCGCCGAGAACCTGGATGCGCTTGTTGGCGAAGTAGCGGAAGAAGCCGGTGAGGGCGAGTGAGGGGCGGTTGATGCTGCCCTCGCGAATGACCCGGTGCAGGCCGCCCGCGCCTGTGACGAGTTCCATTTTGAGTTTCGCGCCGTAGGTTTGGAAAAAGTGCGCGACTGTGATGCCGTTGATCGTGTTGGCTTTGCTCATGGGGAAGGGGATGTTATTAGGGAGTGCAAAATAGAAGGGACATGGCTTGAAGCCCAACGGGCTTCCGTCCCTTAGCCCAGGGTTGCGAGCTTCGCGAGCTACCCTGGGAATAACGAACACAACAAACAACCCCAACGGGGTTGCGGCCTGTGTGTTCGGCGGGTGTTTTCCGAGGGTGCAACCCCTCCAGGGTTGTGGGTTCTTTTTCATGGCACCCGGGGTAGGCGCTCGCAGCTCGCGCCAACCCCGGGCTAATGGATGCATCCCCGTTGGGGATGGGCAAACGACAAACTCGTGTTTTCATGTCGGTGTTATTTTGCACTCATTAATAAGTTTTAAATTCCAAGGAGGGAGCGCGCCGACTTTACATGTTAAAATCCTTGCCGAGGTAAAACTCGCGCGCCTGAGGGTCGTTGATGAGATGCTCGCTGGTGCCGCTGGTGAGGACTTTGCCCTGGTGAATGAGGTAGGCGCGGTCGACGACGCGGAGGGTTTCGCGGACGTTGTGGTCGGTGATGATGACGCCGATGCCGCGCGATTTTAGTTCGAGGACGATGCGCTGCACTTCGGCGACGGAGATGGGGTCGATGGCGGCGAAGGGTTCGTCCATGAGGAGAAACTTTGGCTCGGTGACGAGCGCGCGCGCGATTTCGAGGCGGCGGCGTTCGCCACCGGAGAGGGTGTAGGCTTTTTGCTTGGCGACGTGGGTGAGGTGCAGCTCCTCGAGATGGCGTTGCACGCGGGCGGGACGCTCCTTGCGGGGAATGGGCAGCAGCTCGACGATGGCGAGGATGTTTTCCTCGACGGTGAGTTTGCGGAAGGTGGACGCCTCCTGTGGCAGGTAGCCGAGGCCGAGGCGTGCGCGCTCGTGCATGCGGAGCGGGGTGGCGTCGACGCCGTTCAGGTAAACGCGGCCCGATGTCGCGGGCACAAGGCCGACGATCATGTAGAAGGTGGTGGTTTTGCCCGCGCCGTTGGGCCCGAGGAGCCCGACGATTTCGCCGGCGCGCGCGTTGATGTCGACTCCGTTGACGACGTTGCGCTGGCCATAGGTTTTGACGAGCGCCTGCGTGGTGATTTCCGCGGGCGTCGGGGTTGCGGTGGTGTCGGCTTGGGCGCTCATTATTTTGTTAACGCGAAAAAGAGTCTGGAAAGGTTTGAGGATGACAACAGGAATATGACGAAAATTGAGCGTGGTGCGCGCGTCGCGCCGGGAGTTTTTTATTTGCGTTTTCCGCATTGCGGAGCGGTGGCGTTTGCGCGTTTCATTGGCGGCAACATGCGCATTTTGATTGTCGATGATGATGCCGGCATCCGGAAAACGACGGGGATGGCGGTGGAGCTTATGGGGCACCAAGTCGAGCTGGCCCCGGGCGGCGCGCGCGCACTCAAAATAATCGGGGAGGAGCCGTGCGACGTGTGTTTTCTCGATGTGAACCTGGTCGGCGAGAACGGGCTCGATTTGCTGGAAAAAATCCAGAAGGCGCAGCCGGGGATCGTGGCCGTGATGTTCACCGCGTATGCAAACATCAGCACTGCGGTGGAGGCGATGCGCCGGGGGGCGTTTGATTTTATTCCGAAGCCGTTCACGCCGGACCAGATCCGGCAGGTGCTCGGCAAGATCGAGCGCGAGCGAAAACTCGAGCAGCGCGTGAGGCAGCTCGAGTCGCAGCTCACCGCCGGGGCTCCCGAGATCGACTTTGAGTCAACGGAGCCCGCGATGCAGCGCGCGTTGCAGATTGTGTTCAAGGCGGCGGAAACCCAGGCCACGATTTTGCTGCTCGGGCCGAGCGGCACGGGCAAGAGCGTGCTGGCGCGCGAGGCGCACCGGCGCGGCGCGCAACGCGACGGCGCGTTTGTGACGGTGAACTGCCCGAGCCTCTCGCGCGAGTTGCTCGAGAGCGAATTGTTCGGCCATGTGCGGGGCGCGTTCACCGGCGCGGTCGGCGACACGACGGGCAAGGTGGCCGCCGCGGAGGGCGGGACATTGTTTCTCGACGAGATCGGCGAGCTGCCGCTGGAGATCCAGCCGAAGTTGCTGCGCCTGCTCCAGGAGCGCGAATACGAGCGCGTCGGCGAGCCGAAGGTGCGCCGCGCCAATGTGCGCGTGATTGCGGCGACAAACCGCGATCTCGAGGCCGAGGTGAAGGCGGGGCGCTTCCGGGAGGATTTGTTTTACCGGCTCAACGTCATCAATGTGGCGCTGCCGCCGTTGCGCGGGCGCCCGGGCGACTTGACGCGGCTGGCGGACGCGGCGCTGCAATTTTTCGGCGCGGGCATGGGCAAGCGCGTCAAGGGCTTTTCGCCGGAGGTGGTCGAGGCGTTCGCGCGCTACGAGTGGCCGGGCAATTTGCGCGAGCTGCGCAATGTGATCGAGCGCGCCGTGATTCTTTCGTCGGGGGAGGAAATCGCGATGGCGGATTTGCCGGAGCAGTTTTCAAGTTGCGGTGGCTCCGCGGTGCAGGTGGGCTCGCCGGTGACAATCGAGCAGTTGGAAAACGAGCACATCCGCCGCATCGTCGCGTCGGCGAAAAGTCTCGAACTGGCGGCGCGCACGCTGGGGATTGATCCGGCGACGCTGTATCGCAAACGGCAGAAGATGGCGGGCGGGCAGGGGAGCGCTGAATAGGGATGGCGCGCGAATCCCACAAACACCATGTTGCGCAATAAACTTTATCTCGGGCTGCTGCCGTTGCTTGCGCTGTTGATTTTGGTCGGCGTTGCGGGGATTCTCGTCAACCGCGATCTGGCGCGTTCGAGCTCGGAAAAAATCGATCGCGGTTACTCGATGGTGATGGGCGAGCATGAAATGCGCGGCGCGGCGCTCGGCATGGTCACCGCAATGCACTCGGCGCTCCGTGGCAACGTGCTGGAGGTGCGCGGCGCGTATGAGGAGCAGCGCGGCCTGTTCAAGCAGACGCTGATGGCGCAGTCGTTTTCCGCCGCGGGCACGGAGCGCGAGAAGGCGGTCAGGCAGGTTTCGCGCGCGTTTGGCCGGTTTGAAAACATAGGCGATTCGCTGATGGTGATCGGCGGCAGTTTCCAGGATGCGGGTTATGAGGATGTGGAGCGGGCGTATTTCGGCGTGCTGCATTCGTTGGATGAATTGCTGCGGACGGACTCGCGCGTCATGCAGGTCGAGTCGGAGCGCGTGGCCGGCATTGCGCGCGTGAGCATCGGCGTGCTCGTGGTGGTGATGGTGATCGGCATTGCGCTGTCGGTGCTGCTGGCGTTCAGGCTTGCGCGCATGTTCATCGGGCCGATCAGCGCATTGACGGAGTCGTCCCGCGCGCTTGGCGAGGGCAACTTGGAAAAGGACGTGCCCGTGACTTCGCGCGACGAACTCGGCGTGCTCGCGCAGTCCTTCAACGCGATGGCGGCGAGCCTGCGCGAATATCGCGACGCGATGGCGGCGCGCGTGCTGCGGGCGCAACGCACGATGGAGGCCACGCTCACCTCGACGCCCGATCCGCTTTTTGTGGTTTCGCCGGACGGCAAGTCAGACATTCGCAACCCCGCCGCGGAGAGGCTCGCCGCGCTGCCGGAATTTGCCGACGGATTTCCCGAGCCGCTCGACGCGCACGTGCGGGAGGTGCTGCGCACGCGCGAGCATTTTCTGCCGACGGGCTACGACCAGGTGATTCCGGTGAGCATCGACCACGACGAGCGTTTTTACCTGCCGCGCATCCTTTCGGTCAGCGACAAGCTCACGGGGCGGGAGGGCGGTGCGGCGATTTTGTTGCAGGACGTGACCAAGTTTCGCCTGCTCGACGACGCGAAAAACAATCTCGTGGGAACGGTGAGCCACGAGCTGAAAACGCCGCTCACGAGTCTGCGCATGGCCGTCTACCTGCTGCTCGAGCAAAACACCGGCGCGCTGACGCCCGCGCAACGCGACTTGCTCGAAACCGCGCGCGACGACGCCGACCGGCTCCTGCGCATCCTGAACGACATTCTCGACCTCGCGCGCATCGAAAGCGGCACCGCGGCGCTCAGCCGTTGCGAGGTCGAGCCGGCGGCGCTCCTTGAGGAAATGGCGCGCGAAATGCGCCCGCTCATCGAGGATGCGGGGCAACGCTTGGAAGTGCGCGTCGCGCCGGGCGCTGGTGTTGACGGAAAGGTGTTCCTAGACCCCGACCGCATTCGGCACGTGTTTGTAAACCTGCTGGGCAACGCATCGAAATACACGCCGGAGGGCGGTCGGATTGAGCTTTACGCCGAACCCGACGCCGAGCCGGGCGCGGTGCGCTTTGGCGTGCGCGACACCGGCGCGGGCATCGCCGAGACGGACCTGCCCTGCGTGTTTCAAAAATTCTACCGCGCGCCGGGCCAAAAACGCCGGGGCGCCGGGCTCGGCCTGAGCATCGCGCGCGAAGTCGTGCTTGCGCACGGCGGCACCATCGCATGCGCGAGCAAGGCGGGGGCGGGCAGCGATTTTTATTTCACCATCCCCCCGCGCCGCCCCGAAAACGCCGCGGCTTCTTAAAACCCAAAAATGTAAATTAGAGTTGTCACGGGCGCGGTTCCTGATGAGAACAACACCCGACCACACCCACACAACCAAGCAATATTGATGGCAAATTCGTTCCCTTACGCCGGTCCAAGACGCGGCCCATACCAACGACGCTCGAACAACGATCCGTTCGCGAGCATTCGCCGTAATCAACGCATCAGGGCCGCGCAGGCCCGCGTTATCAGCCCCGAGGGCAAGCAGCTCGGCATCATGCCAACCGAGAAGGCGTTGCAACTCGCCATCCAAGTGGGTCTCGATCTCGTCGAGATCGCGCCCAACGCCCAGCCGCCCGTCTGCCGCATCATGGACTTCGGCAAGTATGTTTACGAGGAGCAGAAAAAAAGTTCCCACGCCAAGGCCACCGCGGGCAAGGTCAAGGAGGTCGAGTTCACCGCGCGCATCGCCGACAACGACTTCATGACCAAGCTCCGGCGCACGGAGCAATTTCTCAACATGGGCAGCAAGGTGAAGCTTCGCCTCAAGTTTCGCGGGCGCGAACTCGCGCATCCCGAGATCGGCTTCGGCGTCATCAACAAGGCGCTCGCCGAATTGACGGAAATGGGGCATCCCGACTCGCCCCCCAAGCTTCTTGGCAAACACATCAACGTGATGCTCACGCCGCTGCCCGCAAACAAACGCAAGCCCAAGTTCCTGCGACCCGACGACGAAGGCGAGGACGATATCCCCGACGATTCCGCATCCGACGCCGACAATCCCGGCGATGGTGAAGGGGATAAATAAAACGCCCGCGCGCATTCATGTTTTGCGCGCGCGCGCCGGCTCGCCCCCGTCAATCGGCGCGGTCGTTTCACGCATGTTGCGAGGATTGCTCGCGTGCGCCCTGTTCGCGGCGGCGCACATCGCCGCGGATGCGCAGGATGCCAGCCGTCCGCTGAGCTCGCCCACGCGCCCCGGCGCGGCCTCGAGCCAGCATTCAAACATTCCGCTTTCAAAACCAACCGCCCCCTCGGCCTCCGGCGCAAGCGGCGCGAAGGCGTCTTCCAAGCCGGCAAACACCGGCGCGAAAAAGAAATCGTCCGCCTCCAGAACCGTCGTCAGCCTGGGCGGGTTGAACCACATCGACTTGGTGCCGTTTGCAAAAACGATGGGCTATTCCGCGACATGGCAAAACGACGGCAAGCAGCTTACCCTGAAAAAAGGAGGCACCCGAATCGAGATTACGGGCGAGTCGCGCGAATTCCTGCTCAACGGCACGCGGGTTTTTGCGGGCTCGGCGTTCAGAATCTATCGCCGCAGCCTGTGGGTCAGCCGCATCGACGCCGACACCCTTTTGGCGCCGATCATGGACCCGAGGCGCGGACGCGGCACCGTGATACCGCTGAAAGTTATCGCAATCGACGCCGGGCACGGGGGCATTGACAAAGGCAAGATCAACGAGCGCCTGAAAATCTACGAGAAGGACATGGTGCTCGACACGGCCAAGCGCCTCAAAACCCTTCTCGAAAAACGCGGCTACAAGGTCGTGATGACGCGCACGTCCGACAAAAAAGTCGAGCTCGGCGACCGTCCCGAGATCGCGGCCAAGGCAGGCGCGGATTTGTTCATCAGCATCCATTACAATTCCGTCGCGTCGAGGCCGCAGAGTGTTTCCGGCGCGGAAGTCTATCGTTTCACGCCTCGCTACCAAGTGCCGATGCGCCGCGAAAAATCGCAGCCGTCCGACGCGCTTTGGAATCCCGGCGATGCGCACGGCTTTTGGAGTTCCGTGGCGGGGATTAAAATCCAGCAGGCGCTGCTCTCGTCGCTGAAAGTTTCCGACCGCGGCTTCAAGCATGACAAGCTGGCCGTCCTGCGCCTTGCGAAGTGTCCGGCGGTTTTGGTCGAGGCGGGTTTTCTCTCGCACAATGCCGAGGCGCGCAAAATCGCCACGCCCGCCTACCGCCAGCAAATCGCCGAGGCCATCGCCAAGGGCGTTGATGCTTACGCCGCCGCCGTGGCCGCCGCGCGGAAGTAGGCTGCGCGCCAGCGCGTCCCCGTGTCCGCTTGCGTTCAATGTCTCGGAGCCCGCTCTGTTTTTTGCCTAAATCCTTGGTGGAAAACATTCACGGCAGGCAAAGAATCTGGAAGAATCCGTCCGATGGAAAATATTTTGCAACAAGGATGGTCTTGTTTTTCATTACTTTTTGCAGGGCAATTAATTACGGGATATATGCGGCATCTGTGCATATTGAAAAACAGCTTGCGCTTTCCGGCTTACCTCCCTGCTTTTAGATGCCCATTTTTCTTATTCTCATCAACTGCATAGCACAAACGTAAAAAACATATGAATAACAAACCCTCGGATTCACCGGTTCAGCGTGAAATCAAGAATTTCCGCTCAAAGCCTTCCCGGCTTTCTACGATAAAAAGATCGCCGTTCATTTGTGGCACGTTTGCCGCCGTTTTCATGCTGGCTCTTGTGCTGGGATCGACGGTGGAGATGTTGGGGGCCAACATTTACTCTAGTATTTTTGACACGGACCCATACGCCACGCACCAAGGCACCCAGTCTCTTAACATTACTACCCAAGGAAATTATTCCACAGCATACAACGCAACTCCGACAGCCACAATCTACACGGGCACCAATGCGTCGGGTGACTATTTCTACAATCGATATTACGCTTACAACAAGGACATGAACGCCGTGTTGAACGGCGTCGCGGGAACGGGTGGCGTGGTTTCCATTACCCATGACAACACAGGCGCCCTAGCTGCCGACGGCAATCTCAACGTCACCACCTCCGGCAACAACAGCAATTATGCGCTGGATCTGACCAATCAGAGCCTCGACGGCACCACCACGGTTACTCTCAACAACGCATCCTTTGTTGGCACCACCAGTGGTGTCCGCCTCATTACCCCGTCCACGGGCGCCAGCTCGATCGCCCTGGGATCCAATGTCACCGTGAATGCAACCACGGCATTGTATTTTAGCTCCCTGAGTGGCGCGACGACAATCAACAACGCCGGCACAATTACTGGTGCTGATTCAGCCATCCAGAACGCCAACGGCGGCACCGCCGCAGTGCGCCTCGTCAACACCGGCAACCTCATTTCACAAGGGCTTAGCGGCCTCTCCTCGGCGGTCGAGCTCTACTCGGACTCAGGCGATATCACGGTCGAGCACAACGCCGGCACCATTGTCGCCCAGAACCAGGCCTCCACGGGCCACGCCATCGACCTCGCCTCGACCTCCGGCAACCTCGCCGTCACCACGGCGGCGGGCGCCACGGTCACGGCGGCGGGCAGCGGACGCGGCATCGATGCCACTTCATCGACCGGCGACATCGCTATTGCCGCAGGCGGTGCCGTGACCGTGCAAAACGGCGACGGCATTTATGCCAGCAGCGCGGGCGATATCGACATCACCACCACCGGCAACGTCATCGCCACCGGCAATGGCCGCGGCATCGTTGCCGCCGGCACCGGAACCGAGGACATCAACATTACCGCCAGCGGCGGCGTCATCAGGACGGCCAATAATTCCGGCATCGTGGCCACAAACAATGCCGCCGGTGCGGGCGATATCACCATCGACACCACCGGCGCCACGCTCGACATCAATGTCAGCGGCTCCCAAGGCATTCAGGCCACCCTCGGCAGTGTCTCGGCCACGGGCGACATCTCCGTCACCACCGGCACGGGCACCATCAGGCTGGGCGTCAACGGCGACGACGGCATCCAGGCCCTCAACTACGGCTCCGGCAAAGTCACCGTGGACAACAGCGCCAACATTTACAACCAGGGCCAGCTTGCCCACCACTACGGCATCGTTGCGATTTCCGGATACAGCTCCACCACCGACGGTGGCGCGGTCTCCGTGACCAACAGCGGACGGATCGAAACCAATGCCGGTCCCTCCATCCTTGCCTCCGCCCGGAACAACGCGGACGGCGACGCCGTCACCGTTGTCAACAACGGCGTGCTCAAGAGCGAGAATCACAGCGGCATCGTCGCCACAAACGCCGGCGGGGCGGGCGCGGTCAACGTCACCAATTCCAGCACCATTGACGCTTACAGCCACGGCATTGAGGCCGTCGTCGCCACTGGCACGGCCACAATCACCAACACCGGCCTCATCACCACCGAAAACGGCTCGGGCGTGCGTGTCAGTGCCGGCTCCGGGCTGGCGGTCGTGCGAAACCAGAACGGAATTCTCGCCCAAGGCATCGGCATGCACGGCGTCGAGATCAACGGCTCCGGCACCGTCACCAACACCGGCGTCATTGAAAGCGAAAACGTCAACGGCGACGGCGTGCGCATCACCGGCACGGGCTACGTGGACAACCAGCTCAATGCCGTCATCAAATCTGGCGGCGGCAACGGCATCCACGTCGGCTCGGGCACGGTCTCCAACTCAGGTCGCGTCGATGCCGCGGACGGCACGGGCGTGCTCATCGACAACGCGGGACTCGTGGTGAACACCGGCAGCGTCAACGCCGCCAGCGGCGTGTTCGTGGGCGGCGTCGCCCGCGTGGACAACTCCGGGCGCATCAAGGCGACCGAGGGTCACGGCGTGCGTGTCAATTCCGGCCTTGTGCAAAACCTCGGCGCGACCGGCAGCATCGAGGCGGACGGGGCGAACCACCACGGCGTGTTCATCGACACAACCGGCACCCTCATCAACCAGGGGCTCGTCCAGGCCTCCGGCGCCAACGGCCACGGCGTGAACATTGGCGGCGACGGCGCGGTCGGCAACACCGGCGCGATCACCGCGATCAACGGCCACGGCGTGACCATTGGCGGCGACGGACTCGTCGAAAACACTGGCGCGGGCAGCATCCAGGCTGGCGGCGCGGATCATCACGGCGTGTTCATCGCCGGTTCCGGCACCGTCATCAACGAAGGCTCCATCAAGGCCACCGGCGCCAATGGCGACGGCATCAACATCGGCCCCGGCCTTGTCCAGAACGAAAACCTCATCGAAGCCAACCACAGCGGCATTGTCATCAACGGCTCGGGCACGGCCCTGAACACCGTCACCGGCAACATCTTCGCAGGAAACGGCAACGGCATCCAAATCAACGACGCTGGCGCTGACTTAAACCGCGTCGAAAACGCGGGTAACATCTCCCTCGGCGTCAACACCGGCGCGCGCGGCATCGAAGTCACATCCCAAGGCGGCAATATCGACATCATCAACACGGGCAAGGTCGCCAACCTCCACGGCACCGGCGGGGCCGGCATCTACGCCACCACCACTGCCACCGGCGAAATCAACATCACGCAAACCGGCGCGGGCGCCGAAATCCGCACCGGGCACGCCACGGGCATCTTCGCCGAGGCGGAGGATGGCGCGATCAACGTCGTTCTTGATGAAGGCATCCTGAGGGCCACCGACGCCGCGGGCATCGTGGCGCGCACCCAGGACGGCGACATCCTCGTCGACACCACCGGCGCCACCGTCCAAATCAGTGCCATTGCCGCCAACGAGCACGGCATCGAAGGCTCCTCCTCCGGCGCGGGCAGCGTCCAAATCGTCACAGGCGACCCCGCCACAGTCATTTCCACCATTGGCACCGGCGCCAACGGCATCCGTGCCACCAGCGATACTGGCGCGGCCGTCACAGTTGACATGCAGGGCGGCTCCATCACGACCGCCGGCCCCGACGCCACGGGCATTTACGCCGCGCTCACCGGCGCCGCCGCCACCGGCGATGTGGGCGTCCGCCTTGCCGGCTCCATCACGACCACCGGCAATGTTTCCCACGGCATCTCCGCCACCAATGCGGGCTCCGGCGACTCCATCGTCGAACTGGCCGACACCGCGGCAATCACCACCTCCAACGGCTCGGCGGTTCACGCCACCACGGTTGACGGCGACATCTTCGTCACCGGCACAAAGGCCACCATCAACGCCGTCACCCGCGACGACGCCCTCAACGCCCTCAACACGGTCTCCACCGGCGCGGGTAACATCGAGGTCCTCGCCGCCGGCAACTACACCACCCACGGAGACGGCGCGCACGGCTGGAACCTCCAGACCGACGGCGGCAACATCCTTGCGATTCACAACAACGGCGCGCTCACCACGAGCGGCGAGCTTTCGCACGCCGTCAACGCCGAGACCACCGGCGCGGGCACCGTCACGATCGGCCTGTCCGACGACACGGTTATCAGCACGGTTGACGGCTCGGCGGTCAACGCGCTCTCCGAGGACGGCGACATCATCATTTCCGCCACAGGCGCAACCATCGACGCGAACACCGTGACCGACGGCATCGCCGCGCTCAACGCGGTCGCCACCGGCGCGGGCGACATTCAGGTTGCTGCCCAAGGCAACTACACCACCACGGGCGACGGCTCGCATGGCTGGAACCTCCAGTCCGACGGCGGCAACATCACCGCGATTCACAACAACGGCGCGATCAAGACCTCTGGCGAAGTTTCGCACGCCGTCAACGCCGAGACCACCGGCGCGGGCAGCGTCACGATCGGCCTTTCCGACGACAGCGTGATCAGCACGGTTGACGGCTCGGCGGTCAACGCGCTCTCCGCGGACGGAGACATCATCATTTCCGCCACCGGCGCGACCATAACCGCGAACACTGTCACCGACGGCCTCGCCGCGCTCAACGCGGTCGCCACCGGCACGGGCAATGTGTATGTTAAGACACAAGGCGACTACACCACCGCGGGCGACGGCGCGCACGGCTGGAATCTCCAATCCAATGGCGGCGCTATCGAGGCGATTCACGGCGGCGGCGCAATCACCACGACCGGCGAAATTTCGCACGCCATCAACGCCGAGACCAGCGGCGCGGGCTCGGTTGTCGTTTCCATATCCGACGACACCGTGATCAGCACGGCGGACGGCTCGGCGGTCAACGCGCTCTCCGGGGACGGCGACATCACGATTGTCTCCGGCACTGCCACGAGCATCACCGCGAACACCGTGACCGACGGCATCCACGGCCTCAGCGCGGTTGCCACTGGCACCGGCAGCATCCTCGTTGCGACGCAAGGCGACTACACCACTGCGGGCGACGGCGCGCACGGCTGGAACCTTGCGTCCAACGGCGGCAACATCCTCGCCCTGCACTCAAATGGCGCAATCACCACGACCGGCGAAATCTCGCACGCCATCAACGCCGAGACCAGCGGCACGGGCGCGGTTGTCGTTTCCATATCCGACGACACCGTGATCAGCACGGCGGATGGCTCGGCGGTCAACGCGGTCTCCGAGGACGGTGACATCACGATCGTCTCCGGCACCGCTACGAGCATCACCGCGAACACCGTGACCGACGGCATCCACGGCCTCAGCGCGGTTGCCACTGGCACCGGCAGCATCCTCGTTGCGACGCAAGGCGACTACACCACCGCGGGCGACGGCGCGCACGGCTGGAACCTTGAATCCAACGGCGGCAACATTGTCGCCTATTATGGCGGCGGCGCGCTTACGACGACCGGCGAGGTTTCCCACGCGATCAACGCCACGACCAGCGGCAACGGCGGGGCTGGGATTTATCTCTCCGATGACACCGTGATCAGCACGGCGGACGGCTCGGCGGTCAACGCGGTCTCCGGGAACGGCGACATCATCATCTCCGCCACTGCCGCGAGCATCGTTGCGAACACCGTGACCGATGGCATCCACGGCCTCAGCGCGGTCGCCACTGGCACCGGCAGCATCCTTGTTGCGACCCAAGGCGACTACACCACCGCCGGCGACAACGCGCACGGTTGGAACCTCCAAACCGACGGCGGTGCGATCACCGCGAACTACCTCGACGGCGCGATTTCCACCAATGGCGACAACTCCCACGGCATTTACGCCGAGACTAATTCCGTGGCCGACGGGGACATCACAATCAGGCACGGAGGCGCGATTTCCACCAATGGCGACAACTCCCACGGCATTTTTGCCGACGCCTATGCGGGCAGCTCTGTCGATATCGGCCTGATCGACGGTTCCAGCATCACCACCGCCGACGGCTCCGCGATTGTCGCCTACACCGATGACGGAGACATCCTTATCCGCGGCGACGACGTGACAATCAACGCCAACACCATCACTGACAATGTTCACGGTCTTGATGCAACCTCCTACGAGGCGGGCAATGTGTCCGTCATCACTAGGGGCAGCTACACCACCGCCGGCGACGGCGCGCACGGCTGGAACCTTGAAACCGACGGCGGCAATGTTTACGCCGAAATGCTCTCCGGCACGATCACAACCGCTGGCGCGGACGCCATCGGCATCAACGCCATGAACCATTCCGGCACGGGCGATGTCACCGTCGTCTCCAACGCCATCATAAACACCACGGGTGCCGGCGCGCACGGCATCGTGGCCGAATCCGCCGATGGCGTTTCGACTATCATCAGCAAGGGTGCCGTCACGACCACCGGCGACTACGCCAATGCGCTCATGGCCGCGTGCCGCATCGCCGTTGTCCAGCTTGAGGCCAATGCCGACGCATCCGGATTCAACGCTTCCGCCATCGTTGTCGAGCCCTCGTTCAGCTCGACGGTCAACATCCTCGCCGGCATCTCGGCGCACGGCGGCTGGGGCGCCGGCGCGGCGGGCATCATCCTCGACGACACCGGCTCCGTCACGGGCGGGCACACCGTCACTAACGCCGGCTACATTGGCGCGTCCTCCGACAACGCCATCACAATCCTCGGCAACAGCGACGTGACCGTGGTCAACACCGGCACCATCGTCGGCACCATCACTGGCGGCACCGGCCACCACACCATCGTCAACACCGGCGAATGGCACCACCGCAGCCACGCCGACACCACCGGCGCCTCCGGACGCGACACACTCGGCGTTGCTGTCTCCCACCTTGGCGACGGAATCAACACCATCATCAACACCGGCACGATGCACGTCGTCGGCGCTGATGAAAGCGACGTCGTCACCGTGGATGACACCGGCAGCTACCATCCCTTCCTGCACACCCAGCACGCCCTCGCCGCCAGCGGGGCCGCCCACGCGCACGTCCTCCGTGTCGCCTCCTTCCACAATCAGGGCGTCCTCAACCTCGCCAACGGAATCACCGGGGACATCCTCCTCCTCTCCGAAAGCGCCATCGCGGGCGACGCCGGCTCCGGCGTTTACATCTCCGACAACGGACGCCTCACCATCGACTTCGTTTACAACGAAGGCGGCGCGAACTCGCTCTCCGACATCCTTGTTGTTGACAGCACGCAAGTCGCCGGCGGCGCCACCATCATCACCGCCAATCCCGTCGGCGGCCCCGGCGCCCTCACCACGGGCAACGGCATCCCCGTCGTCGAGGTGCTCGGCGGCATGGGCGTTTCCGCCCGCGACGCCTTCGCCCTCGACAGCCGCCACTTCATCGGCCCCTTCGAATACCGCCTCTACCACGGCGCGAAAGGCGGCAATCCCGCGAACGACGGCAACTGGTATCTGCGCTCGCACTACCGCCCCTCTGTCAGCGGGCACCTCGCCAACTGGTATGAAGGCGCGGTCATGTTCAACCACACGCACCACGAGCGCGTGAGCAACGACCTCTCCGCCGCCTCCGCGACCGACGCCTCCGCCTCCGGCAACGACAAGAAAAACAACGGTTGGCTGCGCATCTCCGGACGCATGAACCTCGGCGACAGCGCCGCCAAGACGCACCGCGTGAACACGACAAACTACGTTGTCCATGCCGGCTACGACATGCTCGCCACCGAGGGTGCCATCCTCGCCGGCGACCTCATTCGGGTCGGCGTCATGGGCGGCTACGGCAACTCCCAGACCGACATCAAGGTTGACGACATCTCCATCAAGGGCTCCTCCCGCATCGACGGATTCAACATCGGCGTTTACGGAAGCTGGTTTGCCGACAAGGCCGGCAAGCGCGGCTGGTATGCCGACGCATGGCTCTCGTTCGCGACCTACGACAACCAGGTCGATGACGACGGCATGCGCCGCCTCAAGTATGACTCGCACGGCATGAGCCTCAGCGTCGAAGGTGGATACGCATGGTATCCGAAAAAGACCGGCATGGTCTTCGAGCCCCAGGCGCAACTCATCTACAACCGCCACAGCACGGACACGCACACCGACGAAGTCGGCATGACCGTCCGCTCGCGCTCGTCGGAATACATGCGCTCGCGCCTCGGCCTCCGCGTCTATCCGCAGCGCCGGCACTTCTTCCAGCCCTTCGTCGAGGCCAGCTGGTGGCACGCCTACCAGTATGCCGAGCTTCGCTTCGACAGCCACCGCGTGAAATACAGCGTGCCGCGCGACATGTTCGGCTTCAAGTTCGGCGCCCAGGCTGACCTGGGCCGCGGCTGGACGATTTGGGGCGACGCCGGTGCGCACATTGGCACGAACTACAACTACATGGATGTGCGCGCCATGTTCGGAATCCGCTACGGCTGGTAAGCCCCGCGCAATTCCGAGGCAATCCACGCGCCTGCCATTTCGACGCCCCCGGAACCCCGGGGGCGTTTTTTTGGGAATGCGCCGGGGCGCGATTCGGCCGGACAACAATGAAGGCTCCTTCTCTCCTTGTGCCTCGTTGTGCCAGTTCCGAATGTTGGAAACCCGACCATCAACGCCCAGGCCGTGGCCGCCGCGCGGAAGTAGGGGCGCGCACCTTACGTGCGCCCAAGTATGCTAATGGCAGGGCGGTTGGCGAACTGTCGCCAACGCTCGAACCGTCGTTACCGAGCACAGGCGTCATCTGTCAACCGCAGTGTTCATCTCCCGTATTTCTCGGCGCGCTCGGCGAGCGCGCCTCACCCAAAACTAGGGCTGTTTCGGTTTAAATTGTCGCGAGGAAACGCCTTTTGGTAGGGCGAACCGTCCCGGTGAGCCACAACATCTCCGGCTTACCGGGACGGTTCGCCCTAGCTCAAATGCGACAGAATAAACCAAAAAAGCTCTGGCTCATGAATGGCCTCACTTTGCGAGGATGGGCGCGAGCCAGTCGGGAGGGGGAGGGGCGTAGGGACCGTCGAGTTTTTCTTTCCACATTTTGTCGGTGAGACGTTTGGTCAGGGCCCATTCCTCGTAATAGGAAAGCACCGCGCCGGTGCAGAGCAGCTCGCGTCCGCGCCAGGGATAAAGGACAAACAATGCTCGCGCGCGTCCGGTGGCGACGCCGAGGGATTCATCGACGTTTGGATCATGCGCGACCTCCGCCCACCGCGGGGCGTTGTCGCGAGGTTTTCCCTCAGTGGATGAATGAAAATAACCCATCGCGTTGGCGAGCGTGTAGCCGAATTGAACGAGCGTGGCTCGTTCGGATTTGGTGAGTTCGATTTCGTCGAGCTGCTTGGCGAGAATGGTTTCCAACTGGCGTGAAAGGGTGGCGAGCTTGTTCCATCGGTTTTGCACACGCTCGCTACCGTCGCTGAATCCGGGTTCGTATTCTAGGGATTCACTTGTGTCGGCGTTTTCGTTTTCAAACGGAGTAAAAACGCCATGCTGTTCGAGCAGTGCAATCGTGCGCTCAACAAAACGCACGTATTCGCGCCAGAATGCGGGGTTGGGTTCGACGAAACCGGGCGGAGGCGGACGGAGATCGCCGACGCCAGTAATGCGCATCACGGAAAGTTTTGCCTGCAATGCGTAAGTGTGCCGGATTTGCGCCCAGCTCGCGAGTTGGGTCTGGCAGGTTTTTCTTTGCCAGGGGAGGCTGCCCATGAACGCCGGTGCTTCCTTGACCGGCGGCGCGTTGAGTGCGCGGAGCACGTCGATGTAATCGGCGTAGAGGCTGCGCGGTTCGCCTCCCTGCGAGAGTGTGATTTGTCGGGCTCGTTTGCACCACGCCGCCCACTCTGCGCCATCGGGGTCGTCCTTGATTTTGGGCATGCGCTCATGCGCGAACGCGGAGCCGAGGAACGCGGCAACGGTGAGGCCGTTAGGGCGAATATTATCGTTGAGACACGAGGAAATGATTTCGGCGTCGGGAAGCGCGTGCGTGGGCATCACGCGGAAACGGATGTCGGAAAACGGCGAATGATTCGCTTGGGGCTCAATGCGGTTTTCGTCGTTGATGGCGGAGCGTGGCGGATTCTGGCGCGCGTCCTGAAGGAGTATTTCGCGCAGGCGATCGAGTCTAAGCGTTGCGGGCTGGACTTTGTTCTTAACAATATCCGAAGAGGGATGGCAGGCGGATCGAATGTCGGAATTGTTGACGATGATTGTGCGGTCGGCGATGGGCCCGGCAAAGATGCTCAGGCCGGTAAAGCTGGTTATGAACTCGGGATTCCCCCTCTCATTATACCATTCCCAAGTGTTGGAAACCCTGACCATGTTCGCCCATGCCGCGAGCTCGGCGTCGTTGGTTGCCCGCATGGGGACGAGTTGCAGCCAGCGGACGGCGCGATGGTAGTCGGCGAGCGCGTCGTCGTCGGCGTAGAAACTCACCGGTTCGCAGCGGCGATAGTCGATTTCAAAAAGCCAATCATCTTTGCTGTAATCGAGCCATGGAGGGCATTCCAAAACTTCGGCGTCGCGAATGAGCGCGACTTGCCGATTGATTTCAGGGAGCAGGGATTCGGAGAAATATTCGGTGGTCGCGGGAGTGCCGAGAATCACCATCGCGGGGCCGAGGATGTGTTGAATGAGCGTGGATGGATAAACCGGTTTCTTCTTTTGGGAGGAGAAGGGTTTGCATGCATTGTAAAGGCCTTCCAAGTCGACGCGCAGGCGGGTGGCGCGGCGCAGTTCGAGTTCGCGGAACGAATCCTCGAACAATGCGTGATAGGCGGCGAGGGCGGCGTCGCTGGTGATGAAACGGATCGCTTGGGGCGACTTGCCGAGCGCGATGTAGGGTGTGAAGATTTGCGGATAATCTTTTGCTCCGATGATGAGTTTGTCGCGCTGGAGTTGTTCGTGTTGCGCGGGGGTAAGTTCGGAAACGGGAAGTTTGTCGCGCTGGGCGCTGGCGAAAGGTGAAAGCGCAAATGCGGCGGCGAGGGCAATCAGGGTTGGGCGAAGCATGTCGCGGAGTCTTCGGTTTTCCCTCGGTCAATGCAAGCCGTGAGCGCGCGGTTTCGGGCGGCGCCGCGCAATCGCGGGCTTGCGCCTTGGCGCGCGGGGCGTCGTAGTGTGGGCATGACTCTTCAACGCACACCTCTTTACGACTTTCATGTGGCGCATGGCGGACGCATGGTGGACTTCGCCGGATGGGAAATGCCCGTCCAATACAAGAGCATTCTTGAGGAGCACAAAACCGTTCGCCGCGCCGCCGGTCTTTTTGATGTGAGCCACATGGGCGAATTCGATGTGCGCGGCGCGGACGCGTTTGCGTTTCTGCAGCGCCTCCTGACAAACGATCTTTCGAAAATGACGCCGGGGCGTATCGTGTATTCGCCGATGTGCTATCCGAGCGGCGGCGTTGTGGACGACCTGCTTGTTTACAAGCGCGGCGACGGGGATTATTTTCTCTGCGTCAACGCTGGCAATATCGCCAAGGACCTCGATTGGATCGGCGGGCAACTGGTTGCGTTGCGCAAGCCCGACGGGGCGCGCTATGACGTGACGGTCTCCAATCGTTCCGCTGACTACGCGCTGCTGGCGATTCAAGGGCCGCGCGCGCTTGAGATCGTGCAGTCGCTTGCGCCCTCCGCCGGACTTGGCGAGATCAAGTATTATCATTTTACGGACGGCATCGAGGTTGCCGGAGTGCGGTGTCTTGTGAGTCGCACGGGATACACGGGCGAGGACGGTTTCGAGCTTTACCACGCGCCCGCCGACGCGCGCGCGCTGGCCGACGCGCTTCTCGCCGCGGGCGCGCCGCTCGGCATGGAGCTCGCCGGACTTGGCGCGCGCGACAGTTTGCGGCTCGAGGCAGGCTTCCCCCTCTACGGTCACGAAATCACGGCGGATATTTCGCCACTCACGGCGGGGCTCGACTGGACGGTGAAGTTGAAAAAGGAGGGAGGCTTTGTCGGTTGCGAGCCGCTCGCGGCGGAGATGGAGTCGCGCGCCTCCACCGCGCCGCAAGCGCGGGCGGCGTTGCGGAAGGTTGTTTTCTTCAAAACCGGCGACAGGCGCATCGTGCGCGCGGGCGCTCAGGTGCTCGACGCGGCGGGCGAAAAAATCGGCGAAGTGCTTTCGGGCACGCTTTCGCCGGTGCTCAACGAGGCCATCGGCTCGGCGAGCGTCCCGGCCTCAGCGGCGCTTGAGCCGATGTTCACCGACATCCGCGGAACAAAAATCGCTTTGCAACTCGTCAAACCTCCATTTGTTCAACTAAAGAAATAAACAAACATCATGAGCAACCTCCCCCAAGACATCAAATATGCAGAGTCCCACGAATGGCTCAAAATTGACGCCGACGGCATTGCGACCATCGGCATCACCGACTATGCGCAAGGCAGCCTCGGCGACATCACGTATGTGCAACTGCCCAAGGCCGGCGACTCGTTCAAGGTCGGCGAGAGCTTTGGCGTTGTCGAATCCGTGAAGGCTGCGTCCGACCTTTACGCGCCGGTGGCCGGCACGGTTGTCGAGGTCAACGCCGCGCTCGACGCATCGCCCGACTTGGTGAACACGGCGCCGTTCACCGATGGCTGGATGTTGAAGATTCGCATGGATTCACCCGCAAGCACCGCCGCGCTTCTCGACGCGGAGGCATACGCAAAACTGACCGCCTGACAAGGCGGTCCGCGAAAAACCCGGAGCACATGATCCGTTCCCTCATATTCAGCGAAGGCAAGCTCGTGGGCCGCGACCTGGAGGTCGAGGCGCTCCGGCTTGTGCGCGCCGACAAGGGGCTTGTGATCTGGGTTGATCTTGAGGACCCGACGGACGACGAAACCAAGGCCATCCTCGAGGGCGTCTTCCAGTTCCACCCGCTCGCAATCGAGGACTGTGTGTCGCCCAGCTCGCTTCCAAAAATCGAGGACTACGACGACTACTTCTTCCTGGTCGCGCACTGCGTCGATCCCACGCGCGTCGAAAAATTCAACACAACCGAGATCAATCTCTTCCTCGGGCGCGACTTCATGGTCACGTTTCACCGCGCCAGGATGCACGTCGTCCAGTCGGTGCTTGAGCGTTGCGCCCGTTTCATCGGCGGCGTGATCGCGCGCGGCCCGGACCGGCTCGCGCACCTTTTGCTTGACGCGCTCATCGACAACTTCAAGCCGGTCACGGACGAATTGCGCAACGAACTCGAAATAATCGAGGAAAAGGTTCTCTCCGAGGAAACGGACCGGAAGCGCGCCCCGCAGCTCATCCCGAAACTCCTCGAGGTGCGCTCGGAAATAAACCATCTGCGCGAGATTATCCGCCCGTTGCGCGAAGTCGTCGGACGCCTGACGATGGGCAACACCAAAAACATACGCGCCGCCACGCTGCCCTATTTTCGCGATCTTAGGGACAACCTGATTCGCATCGATGAAACCGCGGCCACCTACGCCGACCAGTTGCTGATCTCGTTTGACCTCTATCTGAACAAATCGGATTTTTCGGCCAACGAAGGCATCAAGACACTCACCGCCCTCACCGCGCTCACGCTTCCCGCGACGCTTGTCGGCACTTGGTATGGCATGAATTTTGAAAACATGCCCGAATTGCGAACGCCGCTCGGCTATCCAATCGCGATCGGCGTCACCCTGCTGATCACCGCCGTGATCTGGTTCTGGTGCAAGCGCCGTCGCTGGATTTAAAACACGCGACGCCATGATCTCCTCGCTCGTATATCGCGGAAACAAATTCTCGGCGCTCAATCCCGCGCCCGAGACGCTTGCCGCGGTGCGCGAGGAGCCCGGCGCGCTTCTTTGGGTCGACCTTTCGGACCCGACCGACGAGGAAATCAAATTCATTCTCGACTCAACCTTTCGCTTCCACCCGCTTGCGATTGAGGACTGCGTGAGCGACGCGCCCGTGCCCAAGGTCGAAATGTATGACGACTGCATGCACCTCGTCATGCACGCGGTCACGTATGATGACGAGGAGCTTTTCAAGACCAACGAAATCGACCTGTTTGTGGGGCGAAACTTTCTCGTTTCCTATCACCGCAATCCGCAGCCCCTGATCGAGTCCGTGCTGGAGCGCATGTCGAAACCATCCTCCGCGCCGGTGCGCGGCCCCGACCGTTTTGCGCACACGATTCTCGACGGCATGGTCGACGGCTACAAACCGTTCATCGAGACGCTCCGCCTCCAAGTCGAGGGGCTCGCGCAGCGCGTGATCCAGCGCATCGACGCCGAGGAGCTTTTCCCTCGCATCGTGGCGCTGCGCAAACAGCTTTCGCAACTGCGCCAGATCGTGCGCCCGCAGCGCGCCGTCGCCCTTGATCTCGCCCAGGGAAAAAACAGATACATCCGCAAGGTGATGCTGCCCTATTTTCGCGATCTCGAGGAGGAGCTTGGCCGCATCGAAAACCAGGCCGCGTCGCTGTCCGACCAGTTGATTTTGTCGTTCCGGGTTTTCCTCAACAAATCCAACCACGAGGCAAACGCCGGCATTCGTGTGATGACCGCGATCACCGCGCTCACGTTTCCCACGATTCTCATCGGCGGCTGGTATGGCATGAATTTTCTCGACGACATGCCCGAATTGAAAATGCGCTACGGTTATCTTAGCGCGGCCGTGGCGGCGGTGCTGGGCACGGTCGGCGTGTGGATTTTCATGCGTTGCAAGAAATGGTTGTGAGCAACCAAAACTGATTACGTTTGCTTATAGGTTAAAATGGCGCGCATCCTTTTTGAGGAAACAGAGTCAGACACTGCAACCAACCCGCGCATCACATGAAAACGCCCAAACTCCTCGTTGTTCTGTGCCTCCTGTTAGCATGTCCACTCGCGGCGGATACCGCGCAAGTCGATGTGCCAAAGTTAACGCCGGCTGAAGTCGAGACACTGGTCGGCCCCATCGCGCTTTATCCCGACGCGCTCATCGGCGTCATATTGCCCGCGTCAACATACGCGACCGAGATCGTGCTCGCCGCGCGTTATTTCGAAAATGGCGGAACCCTCGAGCAGGTCGAAAAACAGTTCTGGGATGAAAGCGTGCGCTCGCTCGCTCATTATCCCGAAGTGCTAAACTGGATGAATGAAAACCTCGAGTGGACGCGGCAGCTCGGAGTGACGTTTGTCGTGCAGCCCGAGGACGTGATGGCGGCCATACAACGCCTGCGCGCGCGCGCCCACGCGCTCGGCAACCTAAAATCGACCTCGCAGCTCACCGTCATCAAGGAGCCCAATTACATCCGCATCATCCCGACCGTGGCTGAGACAATTTACATACCTCGCTATGATCCCGACGTGATCTATGTGTCGCGTCATTATTGGGGATTTGGTCCCGCGTGGTCGTGCGGCCCGTGGCTTCGATACGATTGCAACTGGCTGCTGGGCGGCATCTGGGTCGGCGCGTGGAGCTCCTCGCATTTTCATCGCCCGGCATGGATTCATCACGCCGGACGCCCGCATCCGCCGCGCTATGTCCACCAGCACACATGGCGCCCAAAACCCGGGCACGGAATCACGCACAACAAACCGCCGAAGCACCGCCCCGGACATGTTGCGCGTCCGCGCCGCGTCATCAGCGATCCGCACTTCAATGATTCCGGCAGGCCGCCCGCCGGAAACCGTCCGTCGCGGCATGCCGGCAATTACACGGAGCGCCGTCCGTCATCCGGAAAAGGAGCGCCGTCCGCAAATAAATCAGACGACCGCCGCCGCCCGTCCCAGCCCAAGGCGGGCGCATCAACACGCCCGTCCTCAAAACAAAGACCGGCTCATGCCACGAACAATCGCGGCAGCTCGCGGACAAATCTCACCGCGACAACAACCGCGCCCGAAAACACCGGCAACACACGCGCCACGCGCCAGCGCCGGCCACGCAATTCGGACGTGACTCGCCAGCCCGCGCAACAACGCCAGTCTCGCGACGTTTCAAGAACGCGCACAAACTCCCGCGGCAACAGGGATGCGACCTCCTCTCGCAACTCGGGCACAAGGCAACCGCAGTCACAACCGCCACCGCGGAAAGCTGAATCGTCCCGTTCGTCGTCATCATCATCTTCCTCGTCGTCAAAATCAACGGCGTCCACTGGTGGCAGTTCCGAAACCAAAAGCTCCAGCAGCAGCTCCACCACATCCAGCTCCAGTTCGCGCAGTGACAGCAATAACAGCAGCAGTCGGAGCTCGGGCAGTTCGGATCGCGGTTCGAGCCGCGGTTCCGAGGCGAGATCCTCCTCGTCGTCGTCCTCAAGGTCATCTTCCTACCAACACCGCTCATCATCGGGCTCGTCGCAACGAGGCGGGCCGTCATCGGGATCGCGTTCATCCTCCGGGTCGGGTTCGCGCGGAGGCCGCCGGTAAAACCCAAGACATTTTTCCGGACGCAGTTTTTCAATTTGGGGCGGCGACTTGAAAATCGCCGCTCCGTTGCAAACGCCCTGCCCGGGTATTTCCAAGCTTTGGGATTCGCCAACCACGACATGGCGCGTTTTTTTGAATTTGTCGCAAGCGTGCGGCTCGTCCATGAGTGTCGGGTATTATGGAGTCGCACCCAGACACACGCTGGCTTGAGTGGAGCAGGCGGCTTCAAGCCATCGCCCAAACCGGGCTCACTTTTACCCGGGATTTCTACGACATTGAACGCTACAAGGCGATTCGCCAGCTGGCCGCCGAGATGCTCGCCGCGGGTTCAGGCATGGAGCAGTCTGCCATACTTGGTTTGATGGAAAACGAAACGGGTTACGCCACGCCCAAGGTGGATGTTCGCGGCGTCGTTTTTCGCGGCGACAAATTGTTGCTGGTGCGCGAGCGTGCGGATGGAAAATGGACGCTGCCGGGAGGGTGGGCGGATGTCTGCGCGTCTCCGGCGGAGAATGTCGTGCGTGAGATTCATGAGGAGTCCGGGTTGCTGACCCGCGCGTTGAAAATCCTGGCGGTGTTTGATCGTGAAAAGCATGAGCACGCCCCGCCGTTTGCCTTTCACATATATAAAATTTTCATGCTGTGCGCCATTGAGGGCGGGAAGGAAACGACCAGTGAGGAGACCGATTCTGTTGGTTTTTTTGGCGAACAGGATATTCCTGAACTGTCAATCAGCAGGGTCACAACGGCGCAAATTGCCAGGATGTTTGAGCATCATCGCAATCCGGATTTGCCGACGGATTTTGACCGTGACTGAAATGAGCGAGGCGCGTTCGAGGGCGTCCGAATCTCATTGCCCGTCAACCGGCAGCACTTGCGCGGCCGGCGCCGGCGCATGATTGCTCTGGGATTGGTAGAGTTTTTTCTGCGCCTGGTTCACGACCATGCACACGCCGAAGATGATCACGATGATGGCGGCGATCATGTTGAGTCGTCGCAGGAACCCGTGGCCGAGCAAGCGCGACACCGTGTGCGCGCACATGCAAAGAAGCACCCACCATCCCATTGAGGCGACGAAGATTCCCGAAACCAGCATCGCGGCGTGCATGTGGTTTGTGTCGGGGCCGCCCATGCCCGTCGCGGCGATGATCGTCGTCATGCTGAACAGCGTGATGGGGTTCGACAAGGTGAGCACGCATGTCGAGAAGTAGGCGACAATCAGGTTGCGCTCATGCACGGGGCGCTTGACCTCCTTGATGCGCGGCGGCGTGCAAAGCAGAAAGATGCCCATCGAGATGACCACGCCGCCGCCGACGAACTGCACCGCGGTGTTGTGCGCGTCGAGAATCGGGAGTATCCACGAGAGGAAGAGCGCGCCGATCGCCCCGATGATGGCATCCGCAGTGGCCGCGCCGAAGCCCGACACGAGGCCGGCGAGCCGGCCGTCCGCCATCGTGCGGCGCAGGATCAAAATCGCAATGGGCCCGATCGCCACACACACCGCAATGCCGGCTCCCAAACCTTGGGCGAAAGGTGTCAGGTCCATCATGGCTCCGGTTACAATAAAAACAGGCCAGCAGTGTGTTTTCTGTTGGCCTGCGAAACTAGGGAGTGCTGGGTCGTGTTACTTGGCATCCACGTAGCGTGAGATGGCGGTAACGGTGTAGGTCTCCTCGGCGTTGCCGATTTTGACGGTGATGGTGTCGCCAACTTTTTTGGAAAGAAGAGCAAGGCCGAGCGGCGTTTTGTAAGCGATGATGTTTTGCTCGGGGATGCTGTCCCATGCGCCGAGGATCGTGTAGCGCGCGTTTTTGCCGGAGGCGGTCTTGACGTCCACGACGCTGCCGACGCTGACTTGGTCGGTGGTGGCCTCGGTGAAGTCGGTGATGCGCGCGCGACCGATTTCCTTTTCGAGCTGCGCCTTCTGGGCCATGAGCACCTGCTGGTCCTGCTTGGCCATTTTGTATTCGGAGTTTTCCTTGAGATCGCCGTGCTCGCGGGCGGCGGCGATGGCGCGGGAGTTTTCCGGAATTTTTTTCGATTTGATTGTTTCGTATTCCTCGCGCTTGCGCTCGTAGCTTTCGCGGGAAACGAGGAGCTGCTCCTCCTTGCTTTCGGCGTCGCTGGCGACGAGCGACTGGATGGCCGGGAAAATTTTGATGAAGCGGGCGAGGAGCGACTTCTTGGTGAGTTCCTCGAAGCCCTGGTTGAGGAGAAGCGCGCTGGCGAGGTCGCGGGCGGTTTCAGGGTCGGCCTCGCGGAGGAGGTCGCCGATGAGCTCAAGGTCGTCGCTGAGCATTTCAGCCAGCGGAATGCGGCGGGCCGACGCGGCTTGAAGCGCCTCGTAATCGATCGCGTAGAAAATGGAGCTCAGGAGGCGCGGGGCGATGAGGTCCTGAAGGAGCTTGGCAAATTTCTTCGAGTTGCGGTTCTTGATGATCCATTGGAGCACCGGCGCGCGAAGGTTTTGCTCGGTTTGCCAGCGCTTGAGCGTCTCGGCGAGTTTCTGCGACTGCTCGTTCTCCACAAGGAAGTTGATGCATTCGGTGGTGAACTTGCCCTGGCTGTTTTTGAGGAGGCCGAAGGTGATTTCGATGTAATCGCCGGGATGGGTTTCCTTGACGAGGTCGAGGAACTTGCCTTGGAACTGGACGGGGATTTTTTCGGCGATGGAGCCGAGTTCGCGCTGGTTGGCGACGAGCGCGCCCTGCGAGGGCTCAAGCGTGGTCACGTCGACGCCGGCATGGCGTGCGAGCGAGTCGCGGATGTGCGCGCCGTAGAGTTTTTGCGCGGCGTCAAGCTGGTTGCTGTTTTTTACAGCCTCGGTGACCGCGTCGAGAACCTTGCTGACATCCTTCTTGGTGTTTTTGGATGCGGTGAGCGTGTGCAGGAGTTCCTCGGCGAGCGCGATGCGGCGGCGGGCGGAACGGGTTGCGTTAAAATCGTCCTCAATCTCATCCTCGGCGGCGATGGGCACCTCGCGAAGAATGTAGCACTCGGTTTTTTTCTCGGGAATGACGATGCGCGGATCGCGGGCGATGGCTTTTTTTGCGGCGGTCCACCATTTTTTAAACGCGGGCTGGCCGACAACTTGCGCGAGGGTGAGCTCGAGGTCGATGGCGGTCGTGGCGTGGTTGGGGTAGGATTTCAGCGCCTCGACAATAAGCTCCGCGGGCGCCTCGGTGATAAGTTTGTTGATCGTGGCGGCTTCCGTCTGTTTGCGAACGAGGAGGTGTTTTTCGTTTAGCACCTGCATGGTGTTCACGCAAAAGGCGGGGTCCATGGAGTGGCCTTTTTTCTCAAGAAAATCGATGATGAGGCGTTGCGAGCCCTCGTTGTAGGACTTGATCTGGCCGAAACCCCAGCTGTTGTGAATAACGTAGCTGCCGGCTTTCATGGCCTCGAGCTTGGCTTTGGACGCTTTGAGCGTGGGATTTTTTGCGATGAGCGCGTTGACAGCTTCCGAATTCATAATGGTCAGTTCAGTTTTTAGAATCTGAGAGTCAAACGCTACTGCGGCGCACATGTCAACCCAGCGGCTCCAGTTCGTGAAATTTGGACGAGTTCTTGAGTTTTTTGTTTTTCAACCCCGTCGTTTTTTGACATTAGAGCGCGCGCCGTTTCCACTCTTGCTTTTGAAGATCGTGACGGCGGGCTTTGCTTGAAAAAACAGAGGGGCGCAATGCGGGTGTTGATGGGGGGTGCTTGTTGGATGTTTCGTGGGCGCGCAGAGATGGGTGGCCGAGTGGAAGTATTCCCGGGATTGGAGCGGGCTTTCCCCAAGCAATCTCATGCAAACACACCCCTATATTACCGCACGGGACAAAACTCCCCTCATAGGGGGAAGGGGTAATATGGTGCCCAGAGGGGGACTCGAACCCCCATGCGGTTAGGCACAGGCTTCTGAGACCTGCGTGTCTACCAATTCCACCATCTGGGCGACTTGGGAAACCGCAAAAGACACACTGCTGTCGGACGCGCGGCAAGCATAGAATTTCAGTGTTTTAAAGAGCACTCCTTTTTGCGCTTTCAGTTTGCATGCGACAACGCGGAGCATCCCGCCTCGTGATGGATTTTATTGCCGACAACAGGGTAATTAGTGTTTCCCAAAACTTCATCCGTTGATTGTCAGAGATTGGTGCGGCTGGACGGAATCGAACCGACGAGACCTGCTTGGAAGGCAGGAGTTTTACCACTAAACTACAGCCGCGTGGGAAAATCTTGCCCTCATAATTTAGTGTTCGCGCCAGTGGTCAAGCTTTCGCTTTGGATTTCGTCTTGCGTTGCGCGTGAGCCAGACGCTTGGCGCATGGAGAATGTCGTATGCTTAGCGGCTGATGTCGCCGAGCATTTGGTCGAGCGTCGTGTAGGATTCGAGTTGCTTGAGCGCGGAGGCACAGCGGTCTTTCGGGGCTAGGGCTGTGTTTTCGGCGAGGAATACAATGTAGCCGGCCACATTTTTCGAGTAGTTGATCAGGCCTTCGTCGCTCACCGAATAGAAGCGGGCTCGCTGTCCGTAGCCGGCGGGCGAGTGGTCGCCGAGCGCCGCCTTCTCCGCCTTGCCGCCGCCGGCGAGGACGTAGAGGAAGTTATACTCAAACCAGAACATGTGCTCGGGGCTTGGTGTGAGCGAGTCAATCGCGGCGCGGGTGGCGGCCTCGTTGGCGAAAACATCGGTCGGGTTGCCGGATTTTTCGAGAGCGTCGATGATGAAGCTGCGCGCCATTTTTTGCTCGGTGACGTCGGTCGCGAACGCGCCTTTGACGGCGAGCTCGACGGTGAATTGATACCAGTCTTCCCAGAGTGCCTGATCGGAGGGGTTCTTTGATGCGTGAAGGGCGCGGCCCATTTCGTAGGTGTAGCGTCCGCTGGTTTTGATTTCGAGGCAGCCGCCGGTGACCGCGCCCATGACTTGGTAGTTTTCAGCGGACTTGCCGGAGCCGGAATGGAAGCCGATGCTGACGCCGAATTGTTTGCAGACGTCCCATTGTTTTTCGATGAGAGTCCGGAGCGCGGTGTTGTCGGGGTAGGGCATGTTTTTCTGGAAGCCGAAGGCGGGGGCGACGAAGTTGATCGTCATGCCCATCGCCTCGCAGAGGGCGAGCATGATGGCGGTGGTTTCGGGCGTGGTGAGTCCGGGGAGTTCGTCGATGGAGAGTTCGCGGAGGTAGGCGCAGCCTTCCTTGGTTGCGAAGAGTTGTTCGCGGGCGATGCGGTATTTTTCGTCGCGCACTTTCATTTTTTTCATCGCGGGCCAGACGTAGGCGAGGAGCTTGGCGAGCGCGTCCCCGTCGAGTTGGAGTCCGGCGGCGGCAACGCGTGTTTTCACTTTTTCGACGAGTTCGGGCGCCATGTTTTCGGCGACCCAGGCGCGGGCGTCGCCGGGGGCTTTTGTGAGGGCGAGCTCGGGCGAGATGTCGAAGGTGATGTAGCTGGCGAGCACGCAGCCGCGCACGAGTTGGTCTTCGCGCACGTCGAACTTGCCGCCGATGGGTTGGTGGTCGGCGTTGAAGCTCCATGCGATGCCGCGTTTGTGGAAACCGGTTTTTAGTTTGGAGAGCACGCAGCCGTGGCTCATGCCTTCGACGGACTGGCCTTGGTGGCCTTCGGGGACGTTGGTGCCGATGAAGGGGAAGGGGACGGTGTCGAGTTTGCCATCGAGCATCGCGTTCACATCGTAAACGAGTTCGCGCGGGATGGAGTTTTGGTTGGCGGTCATGCCGATTTCGAGCGCGCTCATGGCCCACTCAACGGCGGGCCAGTGCAGCGTGGTGAAGCGCGCGCCGATGCCGAGCGTGCTTTGGCCGAGGCGTTGCGACGCGGTGGGGAAAATGGTCGATTCGGGATTGTGCTCCTGTATGAGGTTTTTAATGCGGAGGAGGTTTGCGAAGGAGGCGGGGAAGGCGACCGCGCCGTCGTTGAGGGCGACGCCCCCGGCCAGCACTTTCACGGCGTCGGCGCCGAGTTCGGCGATGGGGGTGAGTTTCCACGCGCAATCTCCGGTCACGTCCTCAAGCAGCATCCATTGGCCGGCCTCGGTTTCAAAATTGCTTTTGGGGCAGGCCTTCACATCGGGCGAGGCGTTGGCGAGTTTCGCGGCCAGCGCGGGCCAGTCGAGGCAGAAGTCGGGTGACACGCAGGGGTTGCTGGCAATGCGGAGGTTGTTTTTGAGGAGAAACTGGTTGATCGAGGCTGTGGAGATCATGTCGTTGTTGTTTTGCGTTGATTGAAAAGAAGGGGCGAAGGGTGTTGTTTTTTGAAAAACGGACACGAGAACATTTGTGAAACTTAGGGCGGTAGCGAGTGCAAAAAAACAGTTTTTTGCCTTGTCGTATCGCAAGTGCATTCCGTGCCGGAATCCCGGCGCGGGCGGGGCGCATGATGTTGTTTTGTTCAGGGGCGATTGATCTTTTCCGTTCGCAATGCGAGTTCACGTTGCGCGGGGTATTTCAGGCGGACGCGGTGGTCTTTTTTTGGGGGGATTAAAATTGGATTAGCTTTGGAGCCGGTAAGCCGGATTATGTAAGGCGCGCGTCCGAAGATTTGCGCCATGACCGTCATTTCTCTAAGCCGCTTGCGCGACTTCCGCGTCTTGCGACGCGATGCGGCATACCCGCGACTGTTGGACGGGCCGCCCAGCCGCCTATTTTGCCTTGCACCGGATTGGGTTTTTCGTGCCGCCCGCCTTGCGGCGGGGCGCGGTGGTCTCTTACACCACCTTTTCACTATGACCGGGCGCGAGGTCTTGCGACTTTGCGCCCGGCTACTTGTTTTCTGTGACACTGTCCGTCAACGCGGGATGTGGCCCGTGTTGCCCCGGCTTGAGTGGAGGCGTGTCCGACCGGCGCGTGCGCGGCCTTGCGGCGGCGCGCACCGGGTCGGCGCGACAACTTTTCTTGCCGGGAGTCCTGCCCTGTGGTGTCCGGACTTTCCTCTCTGAGATCAAAGAACTCGGAGCGACGATCTGGCTCCAAAGCTAAGGTGTGCAGACAATGCAAACGCGCCCCGGCAACGCAATCACGATTGCGATCCGGGGCGCGTTTTATGCGAGTGCGTGTGTGTTGCGCGTTATTTGGCTCCCGCCGCTTTTTTCTCCTTAAAGAACACAAAGAAGATGACGGCGATCACCGCGGCGAACATCGCGGGCCAGAACCAGATTTGCTGCCAGTTAAAGACAACCTCCTTGGCGCCGCCGACGGTTTCCGTGATGGTGGTGTTTTTTCCAACGAGCCAGTTGATGGCTTGCGCGCCGATCAACATGCCGACGCCTTGCGTGATGAGAACGAAGAAGCTCTGCGCCTGTCCGCGGACTTCATGCGGGGTGTCCTTGTCCACATAAATTTGGCCGGCCACGAAGAAGAAGTCGTAGCAGATGCCGTGGAGGAGGATGCCGCCGATGACCATCCATGCCACTTTGTCGGGCGCGCCGAGGGCGAACAATCCGTAGCGGGCCACCCATGCGAGCATTCCGAAGAGAAGCATTTTTTTCACGCCCAGGCGGACGATGATCAGGGGCATGATCGCCATGAAGAACACCTCGGACATTTGCCCGAAGGTCATCTTGAAGGCGGGGTCGGCCAGGCCTGAGAAATCGACAAAGTTGCGCGCTTGTTGATAGTAGCCCGACAGCGGTATGCAGATGAGCAGCGAGCAAAGCATGAAGAGCGCGAACTGCGGATTCTTGAGCAGCGAGATTGCGTCAAGGCCGAGCAACTGCCCCACGCCGACCTTTTTGCCGGCGAGCGGCGGGGGCGTGTTGGGGAGCGCGAAGCTCATGAACCCGAGGGCGACGCCGGCGATGCCGACAAGATAAAACTGCCAGGGTGATTTGTCGCCGCCGGGCAGCAGCATCGAGACCACCAGGCCCGCGATGATCCAGCCGATGGTGCCGGAGACGCGGACAATGGGAAATTGTTTTTCGACGCTCGTGAGATGCGCCAGCGCCACCGAGCTGCTAAGCGCCAGCGTGGGCATGTAGCACAGGGCGTGTCCCAGCATCAGCAGCACGCACGGATGCCAGAAGCTCGTCGGCGCGGTTCCCGCCACCGAATCCTTCGTGATCATCGTCGGAATCAAAAACATGAAGACCGCCCCGACGAGGTGCAGTATGCCGAGCACTTTTTGCGAAGCAAAAAAACGATCCGCGATCATGCCCAGAAAGATGGGCGAAACAATCGCCGCGATCGGGCACACGCTGAAAACCCAGACTGTCAGGCCGCCAAGCCCCAGGTCGTTGAGCCAGCCCGTCACGGGCACATACCATGCGCCCCAGACAAAAAACTGGAGGAACATCATGGCTGATAATACCGGAAGCGCGCCGGCCGAGGGTTTCGCGGAAGCGGATGAGGAGGTCATATTTGATAATGCTGCAATATTGGTTGGTTGAGGGTTGGTGTCCTTGGCATTGGGGACACAAGAGCCAGAAAACAGGTGCGAATCTATGAATGCGCATCCGATTCAGGTCAATCTTTGGAATCAAAATAAATGCGGCATAAATATGCGTCCTGTGTTGGGTTGCTCTCGCCGCGCCGGGCTTGTTTGCGAGCGTGCGCGGCAATCATCGGGAATAAATCAAATCGGGAATCCCGGCTGGCTTCAATTGTTGGGGAGTTCGATGATTGGCGTCCAATCGGGGGCGGGGGGGCGTGCGGAGAGGTTTAGCGATATTTCGTGGTAGCGCGCGGAGACGGCGTCATCGGGGCGGAGCATGACCGCGTGCGCGAAGGCCTCCGAGGCCGGCCCGAAGCGGCGTGCGCACCAGGCGTCGAATCCGTCGGCGCACGCTTGCAGATAGGCTCGTTGCGACGCGCTGATCGCGGTCATTTCGCCGATGAGTTCGTGCGCCTTGATGGCTGCGGGTTTGCCCTTGGCGCGAAGCAGCGCGACGGGGCGCGCGGCCATCAAGCAGTGGACACGTTGCGCGGTGAGCGGGCCGATGAGCACGCCGGTGCCGAACTCCTTGTTCGCGTTCGCGAGGCGCGCGGCGATGCTTACGGCGTCGCCGAGCACGGTGTAGTTTTTCATTTTCTCGGAGCCAACATTTCCGAGCGCCATGCCGCCCGTGTTGATGCCGATGCGGATGCCGAGGCGCTCGCCGTATTCGATCTCGATGCGCTCGTTGATCGCGTCGAGCCGGCGGCGGCTTTCGAGCGCGGCCCGGCAGGCGCACAGCGCGTCGTTGCCGAGCGGCTCGGGCGCGCCGAAAACCGCCATCAGTGCGCCGCCTATGTATTTATCGATGTATCCGCCGTGCGCGATCACGCACTCGCTGAGTTCATGCAGGCAGGTGTTGACGAGCGAGACGAGCTGCGTGGAAGAGAGGCGTTCACTGAGCGCGGTGAAATTGGCGATGCCGGAAAACAGCACCGTCAACTCCCGGCGTTCGCCGCCGAGCGTGAACGCCTCGGGATTTTGCATGATTTTTTTTACCATCGCGGGAGGGACATGTGCTCCAAGCCAGCCCTGGATTTCGCGTTTTTTTTTCCGCGCGCGGAAAACCCCCGACGCGCTTTCGATCCCGAATCCGAATATCACGCCAGCGACGATGGGCGCGGGTGCGAACCACACGCCGCCGAGCACGAAAAGCGCCGCGCCGCCGCCGGTCGCAATCGCGAGCAGGCTGGCGGACAGGATCGCGAGCCGCATTGGGCCGGTTCCCTTGCGCGCCGCGAAACTGATGAGCGCGACCGCAAGCAGCATCGCGACGAGCGCGCGCAACGAGTGTCCTTCAACAAGCGAGCGGGCGATTTGTTCGCGCCCGGATGAGCGCCCTGTGAAGAGGTGTTGGAGCGATTCAAACCACGCGCGATCAACCGCCGTCAGTATTCCCGTCGCGCCAAGCAGGAGCACAAGCACAATCGCGCACACCGCCGGAGCGAGCGCGGCGGTTGTGTTGCGGAGTGACGATTGCGCGCGGAAGGTCATGCGTGGGTGCGGCTGTCGCATGCGAGCGTCGCCAGGTGTTGCGAATCGGAATTGAAGGGAGCCACCACGCGCGGGATGGCGGGCTGGGAAACCGGGGGGCTCACAACAAGGATTGCGATTTGGTGCACACGGGTTTTCATTGATAACAAGTATTAAGGGGTGCTTTCCGCCTACTTTTGCATTGGGAAGTTTTCGCAATCAGTTGCGCTTTTTTCGAAGCAAGATGTGCGCGGAAAGGGGGTGAATGGCATGGAATAATTATTCCATTAGGTTCTTCTTGTCGAAGGCGTTAATCATGGCGTAATCGAACAGAACCCTATTTTTCCCTATGCGCACCCAACCTCCACTCCGTCGCTTCAAGTCCGTCATCACCGCAACCGCCATGCTTGCGGTTTTGCTTTCCTCCGCGGGATTCTCCGCCGAGCCGCCGCCCGGTTTCACGGCTCTGTTCAACGGCCGCGATCTCGACGGCTGGTGGGGCGCGAAGACCGAGGATCCGCGCAAATACATGGCCATGTCCGCCGACGAATTCGCGAAAAAACGCGACGCCAGCCTGGACGATATTCGCGCGCACTGGAGCGTCGAAAACGGCGAGCTCGTCAACGACGGCAAGGGACTCTTTCTCACCACCGACAAGTATTACGGCGACTTTGAATTGCTTCTCGAATACAAGGCGCTTCCGCTCGGCGACAGCGGCGTTTACTTGCGCGGATGCCCGCAGGTGCAGATTTGGGATTACACCAATCCGAAGGAGTTGAAGAACGGCGCGGACAAGGGGTCCGGCGCGCTTTGGAACAACTTCAAGGGCTCGCCGGGCCGCTTCCCGCTCGTGCTCGCCGACAAGCCTTTCGGCGAATGGAACCACCTGCGCGTCATCATGGTCGGTTCGCGCGTGTGGGTCTGGCTCAACCACCAGCTCACCGTGGACGGCGCCATCATGGACAACTATTACGACCGCAAACTCCCGAAGGCGGAGCGCGCCCCGGTTCCGCCGCGCGGCCCCATCCAACTCCAGACGCACGGCTCGGAAATCCGCTGGCGCGATGTCTTCATCCGCGAAATCCCCGGAGACGAAGCCATCTCCATTTTGCGCAAACGAAGCGGCGTCGGTTTCACGCCCATTTTTAATGGCAAAAACCTCGACGGTTGGGCGGGCGCGATCGACGCCGTGCGCGCGAAGGACGGCGTGATCATCTGGCAGCCGAAAAAAGGAGGCACGCTTTACACGAAGGCCGAGTATTCCGATTTCGTGGCGCAGTTGGATTTTAAACTCCCCCCCGGCGGGAACAACGGCCTCGCGATTCGTTATCCCGGCAAGGGCAACCCCGCTTATGTCGGCATGTGCGAGAACCAGATCCTCGACGACAATTACGAAAAGAACACCGGCAAGAAGCTCAAAAAACTTCAGGTGCACGGTTCGGCCTACGGCATGGTCGCGGCGCATCGCGGCTACCAGCGCCCCGTCGGCGAGTGGAATTACCAGGAAGTCACCGTCGTCGGCTCGACCATCATGGTCGAGCTGAACGGAACGCCCATCCTCAACGCCGATCTATCGACCGTCACCGAGTTCATGGACAACAAGCAGCATCCGGGCAAGGATGTCGAAAAAGGCCATTTCGGATTCGCCGGCCACAACGACCCCGTCGCCTTCCGCGAAATCGCCATCAAGCGGCTGAAATAAACAACCGCCTCACTCTTCCACTCGTCTCATCCATTCACACATGAAAATGAAAACCCGCTCCACCTCGCCCTTCGCCCTTGCGCCGCACACACGCCGCTCGTTCCTGAAAATGCTCGGCGCCGCGGCCGCCACCGCGCCGTTCATCACGCGAAACCTCTTTGCCAACACACCCTCCACGCGCATCCGCCACGCCGCCGTCGGCGTGGGGCACATGGGCTGGCAGGACCTCGTGCAAATCGCCGGTTGCGACAACCTCGACATCGTCGCCCTCTGCGATGTGGACGAGAAATTCCTGGCCAGGGCCAAGGAGGCGCATCCGAACGCGCGCGTCTTCAGCGACTGGCGCAAAATGCTCGACGCAATGGGCTCGCAAATCGACACGATCAACGTGTCCACGCCCGACCACATGCACGCGGCCATCGCCGTGAGCGCGATGCAGCGCGGCATCCACGCCTACGTTGAAAAACCCCTCGCGCACGAACTCCACGAAGTGCGCCGCATGGCCGAGATCGCCCGCGAGAAAAAACTCGTCACGCAAATGGGCATCCAGATTCATTCCAACGCCCACTATCGCATCGCCGTGCAAACGCTGCGCTCCGGCGCCATCGGCAAGGTCCGCGAAGTGCACTCCTGGTGCTACAAAACCTGGGGTGACGACAAGCCGATGCCCGCCCGCACCGATCCCGTGCCCGCGGGCCTCGATTGGGATTGCTGGCTCGGCGTCCGCGAGGCGCGCCCCTACATCGGCCCCGATTATTATCACCCGAAAAACTGGCGCAAACGCCTCGACTTCGGCACCGGCACGCTCGGCGACATGGCCTGCCATATTTTCGATCCCGTTTTCAAGGGACTCGACCTCGCCGCGCCCATCTCCGTCCGCTCCGAGGGCCCGCTCTCCGAGCACGGCAATTGGGCGCTCAACGCCCGCGCCATCTACACCTTCGCCAAGACGCGTTACACCGCCGGCGACACGATGCGCCTTTGCTGGTATGACGGCACCGAGCGCCCGCCCGCGGAGGTCACCTCCCTCATCGAGCTCGACAAGCTCAAGGACAACAAACTGCCCAACAACGGCTCGATATTTGTCGGCGAAAAAGGCGCGCTCCTGCTCCCGCACTACTCGCGCCTCTCGCTCTATCCCTCGGTGAAGTTCGCCGACTTCCAACTGCCGCGCGAACGCGGCGCAAACCACTGGAAGCAGTTCATCGAGGCGTGCCGCGGCAACGGCAAAACTTCCACGCATTTCGATTACTCCGGCCCGCTCACCGAGGCCGTGCTCCTCGGCGGCATCGCCTCCCGCTTCCCGCAAACGACGCTCAAGTGGGACAGCCCCGCGTTGCGCTTCGACCTCGCCGCCGCCAACCGCCACGTCCGCCGTCCCTACCGCAAAGGCTGGGAAGTCGCCGGACTCTGACCTGTGGGGGCGCACCTTGCGTGCGCCCTCGTGTCAGCCCGCTTTGTGCGAACGTGTGCGAACAGTCATTCGCACATGAGGGCGCACGCCAGGTGCGCCCCCACGGCGCAAAATTAACACTCACACACAACACCTTAAATCCGCCAAAACCCAACCATGCCCACAGAAACCGCTCCCTCCACCAACGCCGCCGAACGCATCGCCGTTTGCTCATGGTCACTTGAACCCGCAAACCTGCGCGACCTGCTCGACAAACTCGCGCTCACCGGCGCGACCCGCGTGCAACTCGACCTCGACCCGCTGCATGTCTCACCCGACGCATGGAGCGATTGCGCCGCCATATTTGCGCAAAACAAAATCGCGCTCGTCTCCGGCATGGTGCGCTGCGTCGGCGAGGACTACTCGACGCTCGAAAGTATTCGCGTCACCGGCGGCATCGCGCCCGACGGCACATGGGCGCAAAACCTCGAAAACTTCGGCAAATGCGCCGCCATCGCCGCGCAACTCCGCATTCTGCTCATCACGCTCCACGCCGGATTTTTCCCGCACAAGGAGGACAAGGCCGGCTTCGAAAAAATGATCTCTCGCGTCGCCGCAGTCGCGGACCTTTTCGCCTCGCACGGCATCGCCCTCGGCCTTGAAACCGGCCAGGAAACCGCCGCCGAACTCGCGGAGTTTTTAACCGCGCTGAACAACAAAAACACCGGCGTGAACTTCGACCCCGCCAACATGATTCTCTACGGCAAGGGCGACCCGGTTGACGCGCTCGGCGTGCTCGCGCCGTGGCTGCGCCAAATCCACATCAAGGACGCCCGCTACGCCAAAACCGCCGGCGAATGGGGCGAGGAAGTCGCGGCGGGGGAGGGTGCCGTGGACTGGCCGCGCTTCCTCGAAAAACTCGCCTCGCTCAACTACACCGGCGACCTCGTCATTGAGCGCGAAGCCGGCGCGCAACGCGTCGCCGACATCCGCACCGCCCGCGAGCTGCTCGCGAAATATTTAAAATAATACAACCACGGGTTACGCGGATTAACACCCGTAGGGGCGTCGCTTGCGACGCCTGGATCGTCATCCGTGTTAATCTGTGAAATCCGTGGTCCCAAAAACACCTCTCAAAAAATATACACATGAAAAAAACAAAACACATTAACGTCGCCGTGGTTGGTCTCGGCTTCATGGGAGTCACTCATCTGCGCGCATGGCAAAAAGTCCGCAACGCGCGCATCGTCGCCGTGTGCGACGCGATTCGCCAGCCCGAGAACGGCGTGTTGCGCGGAGTCTCCGGCAACATCAAGCGCTCCGACGACATCCACCTCGGCGCCAAAGTGCGCAGCTTCCGCGAATTCGACGCACTGCTCGAAGCGCCCGGCGTTGACGTCATCGACATCTGCACGCCCACCGCGCTGCACCCCGCGCAAGTCATCGCGGCGTTGCGCGCGGGCCGTCACGTGCTCTGCGAAAAACCGCTCGCGTCCACCTCGGCGGAGACGAAAAAAATCCTTCAAGTCGCGAAAAAATCGCGCGGTTTCCTGATGCCCGCCATGTGCATGCGCTTCTGGCCCGGCTGGCGCGAACTCAAGGAGCTCATCGCCAAAAACACTCACGGACGCCTGCTGAGCGCCAGCTTCCGCCGCGTGTCGCAAATGCCCGGCTGGAACGCCGCGCAAACCTATTCCACCGCGGCGGCGGGCGGCGCGCTTTACGACCTGCACATACACGACACTGATTTTGTCCACTACCTCTTCGGACGCCCCGCCTCGGTTTTTTCGAGTGGCGTCACCGGCCCCAACGGCGCGATCAACCACATCGTCACCCAATACCAATATCCCAAGGGCCCGGCGGTATCCGCCACCGGCACCTGGTTGCACCAAGGCGCCTTCAACATGGGCTTCACGCTCAACTTCGAGCGCGCGACGCTCACCTGCGACCTGACAAACGGCGGCGCGTGGCATATTGACGCCATCGGCAAAAAAACGCGCGTCATCAAGCCGCGCGGCACCGACGGCTACGACGCGGAAATTCGTTACTTCGCGGACTGCCTCGCGCGCGGCGCAGCCCCGGAAGCGGTCACTGTCGCCGACGCCGTCGCCACGCTCCAAACCTGCGAAGCCGAGGAACGCTCCGTCCGCCAATCCCGCTGCGTAAAACTCGCCTGATTTCAGGCTCGCGGATTTCACCCGTAGGGGCGTCGCTTGCGACGCCCTTTTTGTTTATAAGGAGCGGCTTCGTCTCGCTGCCGAACGAGGCGCGCATCGGTTTTTGCATGCATCCGCTCGCTGTTTCCGCGCGGGAAAACCCGTGTCCGGAGCGTTTATAAAAAGAATCCCATAACCGGCGCGACTGTTGACGCGACTCCATGTCCGAGAATCACACTCGCGCAAGTCAAGGCAGCCCCTGCCATTCGGAAAACAATCTTATGGTGACGGCCTTGCCGTGGCGGGATTCATTGGCGCGGGCCGATTGTCTTGCGCGGTGTGAAATGGCGCGTTGCGCGGCGGGGATCGTAAAATTTTTTTAAAACATTATTTGCCAACCACACCAAGGCATTTCACATGTTTGGAGATGATCATCGGCATCCCCAAGGAAATCAAAAATGGAGAAACTCGCGTATCAGTAACGCCCTCGCTTGTCGCGCGGTGTGTCAGTCTCGGAGCCACCGTGCTCGTGCAAAAAGGCGCGGGACTGCCCGCCGGGTTTGCCGATGCCGAATATGCCGCAGCCGGCGCGGAGATCGAATCGAAGGCGCGCACGATTTGGAAAAACGCCGAACTGATCGTGAAGGTGAAGGAACCGCTCGAAGCCGAATACGGGCTGCTGCAAAACGGCCAGACGCTTTTCACTTACCTGCACCTCGCCGCCGTGCCCGAGCTCGCGAAGGTTTTGCTCAAGAAAAACGTGCTCGGCATCGCCTACGAAACCATCGAGGCGCGCGACGGCTCGCTGCCGTTGCTCAAGCCAATGTCGCAAATCGCGGGACGCCTTTCGCTCCAGATCGGAGCTTATTTTCTGCAAAGCCAGAACGGCGGCTCGGGTGTGCTGCTCGGCGGCGTGCCCGGCGTGAAATCGGGCGCGGTGGCGATTGTCGGCGCGGGCAACTCCGGCGCGCACGCGTGCCGCATCGCCGCGGGCATGGGTGCGCGCGTCACGATTCTCGACCTCGACACGCGCAAGCTCGACATGATCGACGACTTGTATCGCGGAGCCGTCACCACGCTCGCGGCGAATCCCGCCAATATCGAGGCCGCCGTGGCCAACGCGGACCTCGTCGTCGGCGCGGTGCTGATTCCGGGGGCGAAAGCCCCGGTTGTCGTCACCCGTCAAATGGTGCGGCAGATGCGTCCCGGCAGCGTGCTTGTTGACATCGCGGTCGATCAGGGCGGCTGCATGGAAACGATCCGTCCGACATCGCACGAATCGCCCACCTACAAGCGCGACGGAGTCGTGCACTATGCGGTGCCGAACATGCCGGCGATGGTCGGGCGCACTTCGACAATTGCGCTCACGCAGGCGACGGAGCCGTTCCTCGTGCGCTTTATCGAAAAAGGCGTGAAGTCCGCGATCGAGGAAACGCAAGGCCTCGCCAAGGGCGTCAACACGCGCGACGGCAAAATCGTGAACACGGCCGTGGCGAAGGCGCTTGGATACGCCTGATAAACCAGTTCGGTTTTCCAACCGTATCCCTGTCCCGCAAATCCTGCTCATCCCGCCCGCAATTCCATTCAAAGATGGTTTGGGTGGCATGAGTGTCCTGTCCGTGGGAACGGATGTAACGTTACGCGAGTTTTGCTTTGCCGTTTTATTGCGCGTGTTCACAGGATTTCCTGAAAGGCTTGAACGTTCCCCGACATGAAAAAAAACGACATATTGAAGGCCGGCGTCATCGCCCTTGCGGCTCCCTTGTTTGCGCAGGCCGATGCGACGGTGAAAAACATTGTTGTGATTCTGGCCGACGATCTCGGCGTCATGGATCTCGGTTGTTATAACAAGGGCACTTTTTATGAGACTCCAAATTTGGACAGGCTTGCCGCGCAGGGCGTTCGCTTCACCAATGGTTATGCATCCTGCCCCGTGTGCAGTCCCTCGCGGTTCGGTCTGATGACCGGGCGCTATGCCACGCGCGCCGACGCCACCGACTGGTTTGGCGCAAAGCGCGGCGGCAGATTTCAACCGGCGCAAATGATTCATCACATGCCGCTGGAGGAGGTCACCCTGGCCGGGCGTTTGCGCGAAACGGGCTACCAGACGTTTTTTGTCGGCAAATGGCATTTGGGGGAGGACGAAAAATACTGGCCCGAGCACCGGGGGTTCGACACCAATGTCGCGGGTTGGATGCGGGGAAGTCCCGGGAGTTATTTTTCCCCTTACAAAAATCCGCGCCTGCCCGACGGTCCCGCTGGAGAATTTCTTACGGACAGGCTTGCGAGCGAAAGCATCGCGCTTTTGCGGAGCAGGGACAAGACGCGTCCTTTTTTGTTGTATCATAGTTTTTACCAAGTGCACACGCCGTTGAGGGCTCCGTCCGAGTTGATTGAAAAATACAAGGCAAAGGCGGAAAAACTCGGTCTTGATCGCGGGGAAGATTTTGGTGAGGAGGAGCAATCCTGGCAGCGCGCCCAGCCGCGTCGCGTGCGCATTCGGCAAAACCATGCCGTCTATGCGGCCATGGTGGAGAGCATGGACACCGCGGTTGGGCGGATTCTGGACGAGCTCGGCAAACAGGGCCTTCTGGAAAACACCCTTGTTATTTTCACATCCGACAACGGCGGGTTGAGCACCAGTGAAGGCCATCCCACATGCAATTTGCCTTATCGCGGAGGCAAGGGCTGGATGTATGAAGGCGGGTTGCGCGTGCCGTATATTGCGAGACTTCCCGGAGCGGCGCGCGACGGGCGCGTATGCGACACGCCGGTGTGCGGCATCGATTTGCTGCCAACCACGCTTGCGTTTGCCGGCGTGGCGTTGCCGGTGAATCGCGAAATCGACGGTGTTAACTTGATGCCCCTGTTGGAAAAAAATGAAGCGCCGGAGCGGGATGCGCTTTACTGGCATTATCCCCACTACGGCAATCAAGGCGGGTTTCCCTCCTCGGCCATTCGCATGGGCGATTGGAAACTGATAGAGCGGTTGGAGGACGGACGAGTGCACTTGTATAATTTGCGCGCGGACATTGGCGAAAAACGTGATCTGGCCGCGCGGGAACCCGAGCGTGTCGCCAAAATGCGTGCGAAACTTCATGCTTGGTATAAACAAACCGGGGCGCGTTTCTTGGAGCCAAAGCCCGGCGGTCCGGTTCCTTGGCGGCCTGATGATAAATGATAATAAACATCAGGTGACATTTCCGCACTGTTGAAAAGCAGCGGTAACACGAAACCAAATGATATGTCGGCGATACCGGGCATTGGTCGCGATATTCCCTTCGCGCACATTTCGAAATATCGCCACTATACAGCTCGCTTGGCATTGGTGGATTTTTTGCAATGATTCAGGCCATGCGTATTCGAATTACCCTTTTCATCATCGCTTTGGTTGCGCTCGTTTCCGGCGAGTTTGGCTTGCAATCCGCAGTCAACGCCCAGGTTGCCTGGCCCGAAGTCACTCGCGAGGCGAAGCCTTGGACGCGTTGGTGGTGGCTTGGCAATGCGGTTGACGAGCAAAACCTCTCGCGAGAACTCAAGCTCTTCGCCGAGGCGGGACTCGGGGGTGTGGAGATCACGCCGATTTACGGCGCGAAGGGCTATGAGGAGCGTTTCATTCCGTTTCTCTCGGAGCGTTACATCGAGGTGCTCGGCCACACAATCAACGAGGCAAACAAACTCGGACTTTCGGTTGACATGGCCACGGGCACGGGCTGGCCGTTCGGCGGTTCGCAGGTGCGCGACGAGGACGCCGAACTTAAAATCGCGTTTGATGCCGAGCGGAAGTTTGCGCCCGTTCCCACAAATTTTCGCGTGAAGCGCGCCGCGCCGGGAGGCGAGGGCTTGGTGCTCAACCCTTACTCGGCCGATGCGCTCGCGCGCTATCTCGCGCCGATTTCGGACGCGCTGGCGAAGCTGCCCGAGGGCGCGCGCGTGCACGGGCAGCTTCATGATTCATTTCAATACAAGGCAAACTGGGCGAATGAGCTTCCTGCGGCGTTTGAAAAAATGCACGGCTACAAACTTGCCGATCATTCCGCGCTTCTCTCCACGCGCGGCGCCGACATTTCCGCGCTTTCGCCCGGGGACGCCGACAAGCTCGCGCGCATTAAATCCGATTACCGCGAAACGCTTGCCTCGTTGCACATGGACTTCGTTCGCGAGTGGGTGAAGTGGACGCATGGCGTCGGCGGAATCGCGCGCGAGCAGGCCCACGGCGCGCCGGCCAACCTGATCGACCTTTACGCGCTCGCCGATATTCCCGAAACGGAAATCTACGGTTCGTCGGTGTTTCCCATCCCCTATTATCGCAATTCCGACGCGACCGGACGCCGTGAGTCGCCGCACCCGCTTGTCAACCGCTTCGCGTCATCCGCGGCGCACCTTGCCGGGAAGAATCTCGTCTCCGCGGAAACCTTCACCTGGACTCGAGAGCATTTTCACGGGTCGCCCGCGGCGCTGAAACCCGAGCTCGATCAGCTTTTTCTCACAGGCGTGAACCATGTTTTTTATCACGGCTCGGCTTACAGCCCCGTGGACGTGCCGTGGCCGGGCTGGCTCTTCTACGCCTCGACGCAATACAATCCGCGCAATCCGCTCTGGCCCGCGTTCACCGCGTTCAACACTTACATCACCCGCGTGCAATCCTTCCTGCAAATGGGGCGGCATGATAACGACATGCTCATCTACTGGCCCGTTCACGACCTCTGGCACCGCGCCGCCGGCTGGAATCGCAACTTCGGCGTGCACGGCAGGGGCTGGATGCTCGATTCGCCGACCGAGGAAATCGCGCGCGTCCTCGTTGCGCAGGGGCGCCAGTTCGATTTTGTATCCGACGATCAACTACAAAAAGCGGTGGCCGACAAAACACGCCGCGCCTTGGTCACCGAAAGCGGGGCGACCTACAAGCAACTTGTCGTTCCGCCGGTCACGCACATGCCCGTGGAAACCTTTGCCGCCATCATACGGCTCGTCGAAGCCGGCGCGCAGGTGACCTTCATGAAGGACATCCCTCGCGATGTTCCCGGTTTTGCCCGCGTTGAGGAGCGTCGCGCCAGGCTTCGCCAGATGCAATTTGGGTTTCCCGCCTCGTTCAATCCCCGCGCGCCGCTCACCCCCGTGCGCACCATGCGCGGCACCTTTCACGTCATGTCAATGGAGGCGCTCGAGAAAATGCCCGCGCCGTTTGCAAACCAGGGACTCGGCATGGTGCGTCGCAAATATGACGAAGGCGAAATCTACTTCCTCACCAACCTCACAGGAAAAGCGTTTGACGGCATGGTCACGCTGAAGCTCGGACGGCTTCCCTCGCCAGCCGAGGCCGAAAATGAAGTCGCCACAATTCACGATCCGCGCACGGGCACCATCGGCATGGCCGATCTTCATCGTGTTTCCGGAAAAATTCCGCGCACGGAAATACGCCTTCAGCTCGCGCCCGGCGAAAGCCTCGTCGTCAAGGTTGCCCGCGACGGCGCGCGCACCCGCCTCTGGAAATACGCCAAGCCCGCGGGAATTCCCGTGACGATTTCTGACGATCGCGAATGGCGCGTCACGTTCACGGAGGGAGCGCCCGCGATTCCGCCTGCCCATGTCACTCGCGAACTCAAGTCGTGGACGGAGCAGGGCGGGGAGGCCGGGCGCTACGCGGGCACGGCGCGCTACGAAACGACATTCACGCTGCCCGGGGGCGCGAAATATGACGACTGGCGGCTCGACCTCGGTGATGTGCGCGAGGTGGCGCGCGTTTTTGTCAACGGCAATGAAGTCGATTATCTTTGGTGCCTGCCGTTTCGCACACGCGTGGGCAAACATTTGAAGCCCGGTGAAAACACGCTCGCAATCGAGGTCACAAATCTCGCGGCAAACCGCATCCGCGACATGGATGTGCGCGGCGAACAATGGAAAAATTTCCATGAAATCAATTTTGTGAACGTCCACTACAAGCCGCTCGACGCCTCGAAGTGGCCGCTGCAACCCTCCGGCCTTCTCGGCCCCGTGACGCTCACTCCTTTGAAATTGGAGTGATGCGGCGACGCCGCGCGTCATGCCGCGTTTCAAGGCACGGGAGCGGACGGGGAGAGTTCCAATGCGCCGAACAAGGCCGCGCCGCCCGTTTGCTGAATTGGATAACAAGTGCGGGCGGCTCGCGCTTCGGGCGCACGGGGCAGGGGAGTCGCGGCTTATCTTGCGCGCGGAACGATTACCACAGGGCAGGCTGCCTTGCGCAGGACGGTTTGCGTGGTGCTGCCGATGAGCAGGTCGTAGAAGGCAGTGTGGCCGTGCGAGCCCATCACAATATAATCGGCATTATGTGTCTGGGCTTCCGCGAGGATCCCGGTTTGGGCGGGCCCGCTGATTTGCACGGTTTGCACGTGTTGCAGGCCGCGGGATCTTAGCTCCTCGCTGATTTCGGCGAGGCGGCGCGTGGCGTGTTTTTCGCTGGAGGCGATGGTTTCCTGGAAGTTTTCCATCGTCAGGCCATAGTCGCTCGTGATGATCAGTGGTTGCACGACATGGAGCAAAACAATGCGCGCGTTCATGGTGGAGGCGAGGGTGGTCGCCGCTTCGATAACCCCTTTTGTGGCTTTCGAGAAGTCGATTGGAACGAGTATCGTTTTCATGGCGATTTCAGGATACGCGGAATTTGTGTTTTGGCCATGACGAAATAGTGTTTGCGGAGCAAAAAAATGAAAAAACACGGCTGTTTTGGGCGCGCGTTTTGTTGCGCGTTATTCGGCGTTCACTTTCTGCCTGCGCAACGGTTTGCGCCCTTGGCGCGGGGCGCGTGTGTGTTGGCTCTGCATCATGCGGCGTCTTCATGGCGCGGCAGGGGCGTGCTTGTCGTCCAAATATTTTGAGGCCAGTAAAATGACATGGACATTGTCCGTGTTTTTGAGCAAAACGCAGACCTGTTCCTCAATGATATGAATTCCTCATACACTCTCGGCAGTTGTGCTAGGTTTATCTCAGGAGTGGCTCTCCTTTTTGGCCTCGCTTATTTTTCACCTGCCGTTGCCCAGACCAGGCTCGGCATCAAGGCCGCGCCCGACGACCCGAATGGCGAAATCGTTGAGCTGCCGCGCTACACCGTCACTGATTCACGCATCCTTCCGCCACCCGAATCTTGGCGCCACGCCACGTTACCCGGCTACGAAATCCTCTCCAATGCCCGCGATTTTACCACGCAAAATTTCCTGAAGGATTTTCAGCAACTCCAAGCCGCCATCGGAATTGTGTGGCCGACGTTGGTAGACAGCAGGGCCAACACTCCCACGCTGATAATCCTTTGCGCGCGTGGAAATTCCTTTCAGCAATTCGTTCCGGAGGATGCTGATCCCAGCGTTTTTATTACACGCACCAGCTTGTTTGTTGAGGACAAGGAGCGCGGAGCCATCGTAATCGATTTCACAATGCAGGAAGTGTTTGAAGACCAAATACTTGAAGATAGTGAGGGGCAGAAAATTTCCGCAATGAGCGATCCTTATGGTGAGTTTTACCGCCAATACTCACGGTTTCTTATGCGCCATGCAAACGGCGGCGTGCCTCTTCCTGAATGGCTGGAGGAGGGATTATCCCGTCTTTTCACCACGCTCGACTTTCGCAAAAAATGGATCGAGTTCGGAAAAGTGGAGCACGGCTTTAGCCAAACAGCGGTATCCAACCTCGAGTCGGATGGTTCAAAAGAGATCAGGGATATCGATGAATCTAGCAGTTGGTGGGATTCCGCTCCGCAGTCGCCAGATTCAAATATTGGCGGCATGCCTGAAGGTGGTCGAATCACAACCAAGAGCAGGAGGGAGCGGCACGGTGCCATCTTTTCATTCGACAAAATGTTCGATTACGAAAAAGGAAAATCGACAACATTCAATCACAGTCGCTGGAGCAATCAGTGTTTCGCTTTCGTTCACATGTGCATTTACGGGTTGCAGAAAAAATACCAAAAACAATTTATCAAGTTTGCGCTTCGCGCGTGCAAGGGGCCGGTGAACGAAAATGATTTCAAGGAATGCTTCAACCGCAGCTATGAGCAGATGGCCACCATGATGAGCATGCATGTGGACACGCTCGCGCAAGAGTCGGTGCTTTTCAAGGTCAAGCGCGGACAGGAAGGACTGCCTGATCCCATGCCGGTCGAATTGCGCGAAGCCACGCAGGCGGAAATTGGGCGCATCAAGGGCGAGGCGCTCCGGCTTGCCGGCCATGTGGACGCCTCGCGCGAGGCGTTCATCGTTCCCTATCTGCGCAAAGAGCGCGATGCCGGGCTGCTAGCCTCGCTTGGTTTGCTCGAAGTGATTGAGCAACGCGACGCGCGCGCGCGCAAATTCCTCGAGGCCGCGGCCAAGGAAGACGTCGTGCGTCCGCGGGCCTATGTTGAGCTTGCGCGCCTGCGGTTGAACGAGGCGCTTGCCGCCCCGGCGGGATCCAACGGCAGGCTCAGCGCGGCGCAAACCGCCAATGTGCTCGAGCCGCTTTTCACGGCGCGCACACAACCGCCGCCGATGGAGGATGTGTATTCGCTCATTGGATACACGTGGATGTGCAGTGAAGTGCCGCCCAAGGAGACCCACCTCGAGGTGTTGCTCGAGGGGGCGTTGATATTCCCCGGGAGCGCGCGCGTCATGCGGTATGCCGCCACACTCTACGCGCTCCACGGCGGCAACAAGACTTTGGCAAGATCGCTTGTCGACATGGGTGTCAGGATTTCACCCGACCAAGAAACGCGTGAAAGCTTCGAGTCGCTTCGCGGCAGGCTGGATTAGACTCGGCGGCGGTGGGGCAAATTTCAAAAGATGCGCCACCTTTTTTCATTATCAGGTTTGCTCTAAAGATTCCTTCTCCATTCAATGGATCCTCTCTGCATCAAATCCATTCACGGTATCGGATTTATCCTTGGTCTGGCCTTGGTTCTCAGCTTGGCCGTGCATACGAATGCCAGTGCGCAAAGGCATCTCAACATCAAGGCCGCGCCCGACGACGAAATTGTCGAGCTGCCCCGCTACGTTGTTACCGACGAGCGTATTCTTCCACCACCCGAATCTTGGCGCCATGCCAAGTTGCCCGGCTATGAAATTCTCTCCAACGCATCCACCCGTGCCACACGCAGGTTTCTGGAGGATTTCCAGCAGCTTCAGCAAGCTCTTCATATAGTCTGGCCAACGCTAATAGACCGTAAAATCAATGTGCCTACCCTCATTGTCGTCTGCGGACGGGGCAATTCATTCAGGCCTTTTGTCGAAAAGGCGCGCGAGGACGGCATTTTCATCACACCGATGAGTCTTTTCGTCGAGGACAAGGAGCGCGGTGCCATCGTCATAGACTTTTTTTTCCAGGAAATGGGCGACTTTGGAGTGCTCACCTCAATCAACGATCCTTCAGATTCGGGGATGATCGATGCTTCAACTGAAGGAGCCTTTGCGGAAGCATCAATCAGCGGCGGCTCCAGTGCGTCCTTTGCTTCAGCCATTGATCCCTATCAGGAGTTTTACCGCCAGTATGCGCGATTCCTCATGCGTCGCGCCAATGACAACAAGCCGCTTCCCCCGTGGCTTGAGGAGGGACTCACCCGGCTTTTCGCAACACTTGATGTGAGGAAAAAAAACATTGAGTTCGGACGAGTTGAATACTTTGGCGGAGGGCGGATGGTCGGAATGGGTTCAATGGTGGGGGATAGCGCGGCGGAGAAGGCGGCATTTAACCCCATTTTTGTTGCATTCGGACACCTCGATTCCCTCGACAAAATCATCGACTATGTTCCGGGGAGCGAGTTGCCGCGCCCTTCAAATTGGGCCAATGCATGTTTCGCCTTCGTTCACATGTGCCTTTATGGGTATCAAAAAAAATATCAAAAGGGCTTTCTCTCTTTTTCCCGGCGTGCGATGACCGGCCCTGTGACGGAGGCCGATTTTAAGGAATGCTTTGGCCGCACACACAAACAAATGACCATGCTGTTGCGTGGGTATGTTGAGGCTTCCGACCATGGTTCCATTCTATTCAAGGCGAAGAAGGGCACGGATGGATTGGGTGACCTGCCGCCTATTGAAATTCGCGAGGCGACCCAGGCCGAGATCGGACGCATCAAGGGCGAGGCGCTTCGTTTGGCCAACAACATGGACGCCTCGCGCGAGGCGTTCATCATTCCCTACCTGCGCCAGGAGCGCGACGCAGGGCTGCTTGCCTCGCTTGGTTTGCTCGAAGCGCTTGAGCAACGCGGCGCGCGCGCGCGCAAATTCCTCGAGGCCGCGGCCAAGGAAAACGTCGTGCGTCCGCGGGCCTATGTTGAGCTGGCGCGCCTGCGGTTGAACGAGGCGCTTGCCGCCCCGGCGGGATCTAACGGCAGGCTCAGCGCGGCGCAAACCGCCAATGTGCTCGAGCCGCTTTTCACGGCGCGCACACAACCGCCGCCAATGGAGGATGTGTATTCGCTCATTGGATACACGTGGATGTGCAGCGACGCGACGCCCAAGGAGTCCCATCTCGAGGTGTTGCTCGAGGGCGCGTTAATATTCCCCGGGAGCGCGCGTATCATGCATCATGCCGCCACACTCTACGCGCTTCACGGCAGCAACAAGACTCTGGCGAAGTCACTTGTCGACATGGGCGTCAGGATATCGCCAGACCAGGAAACGCGTGAAAGCTTCGAGTCACTTCGCAGCAGGTTGGAGCAGGAGCATGTTCAGGCTGCAAATTGATGAGGCATTTCTCCGCTTGTCTGATTCCGCGGAAGCGGCAACATGCTGTGTTTTCACACCTCATCCCCCTTAATCACACATGAATAAAATCATTCCGGCACTCCTGTTGTTTTTCGCTTCACATGTCGCGCTGGCGGACAATCTGTATGTTGCGTCGTTTAACATTCGCACCGACGCCGCCTCCGATTATAAAAAATTCGACGGCTGGTCGCAGCGTGTCCCCGTCATCTCCAGCCTCATCCGTTTTCACGATTTTGATTTTGTCGGCACGCAGGAGGTGAAACCCAACCAGCTTGCGGACATGCTTAATCTCATGCCGGAATACGCCTACATCGGCGTTGGCCGCGACGACGGCACGGACAAGGGTGAGCACTGCGCCCTATTTTATAAAAAGGACAAATACACGCTGCTCGAGCAGGACTCATTCTGGCTTTCCGAAACCCCCGACATTCCCGGAAGCAAGGGCTGGGACGCCCGATACGCGCGCATCTGCACTTGGGGAAAATTCCAAGCCAAGACCGGCGCGAAGCAAACCGTGTATATATTTAACCTGCACATGGATCACAGGGGCGTGCAGGCGCGAGAGGAGAGCGCAAAGCTCGTGCTCAAAATGATGAAGTCGATCGCCGGCAAATCGCCCGCCCTCATCATGGGTGACTTCAATGTGACGCAAAAAAGCGCCCCCTACGCCGTTCTCGCAAAGTCGAATTACGTGACCGATTGTTTCGACGCCGCGCCGATTAAGCACCTCCCCAACGGCACCTTCAACGGTTTCAACGTAAACCGTCGCACCGACGAACGCATCGATCATATTTTTGTGACAAAACAATTCGCCGTTGAGCGTTACGCGATTCTAGGTGAATGTTATTGGATTCCGGTTCCCAAGGAGTTGATGAAGGAGGGCGACACCGAAAAATCGCTTGCGAAAAAAGGCCTGCCCAAGCTTCCGTCCGATCACTTCCCGGTCGCGGTCAAATTGCGCTTGGCCGAGTGACCTTTCAACGCGCTTGGCGCTGTCGGGCGCCGGCGCGTTTTGATCAGTTCCTTCGCTTTCACACACTGCGTATTTTGCACTGTTCAGCGGACGCATGCGCGAGCAAACTACTCACATGCGCATCAATATTATTTTCCGAATTGGTTTAGTTCTCGCATTAGCAATCGGTGTTGCCAGCACGGCGCCGGCGGAGACACCGTTGCGCGTTGTCAGTTACAATATTCATGCCGGACGCGGTATGGACAAGCAGCTCGACTTGACGCGCATCGCCGGAGTTTTGCGGCGGCTCAATGCCGACGCCATCCTGCTGCAGGAAGTGGATGTGCTAACGAAGCGTTCGGGCGGCGTCGACCAGGCGGCGGAATTGGGGAGGATGCTGGGGATGCATTCCTATTTCGCGAGGGCCATGAGTTATGGCGGCGGCGAATACGGAAACGCGGTTTTGTCGAAGCTGCCGTTTGCGCACACGTCCACGCTGTCGCTTGCGGGCGGGGTCGAGCCGCGCTCGGCGGGAATCGTGGAAATCGTGGTGCCCCGATCCGGCGCGAAGGATGCCTCGGCAGCGCACAATGGGCATCGGGTCATGTTGGTGAGCGTGCATCTGGATCACAAAAAAAAGGAAACGCAGATGGAGCATGCGAAACAGATTTCGGAGGAAGTGGAGCGTCTGATGGAGAAGAACTCATCGGCGGTGGCGATCTGGGGCGGCGATTTCAACGCGAGGGAAACCTCGCCGATTTGGGATGTGGTAAGAAAGCAACACAACTGGTTGATGCCTCAAAAACACGAAACAGCGAAAGCAACATTCCCTTCTCACAATCCAAAATCGGAAATTGACTGGTTCTTATACCGGACGCGCGGAACAAAAACCCCGGCACCTGAGGTGCGGGAATACAAGGCAATCCCCGAGCCGGTGGCCTCTGATCATTGTCCCGTGGTGTTTGCCGTGGAGCTGCGCGCCGGACGGTAGGGCGAACCGTCCCCCGGTGAGCCGGGATCGGAATCAAACCCCTCATAACCCGCCTTGCTTCGACACAAGTCGATTTGCGTCGATTCATGTCGAAGGCTCGCGTGACGCCCTATCGCTTGAAGAACGAATCGAGCGCGTTGAGACTTTTTAGCGGGGCGGATTTTTTTCCGGGGGAGGGCGTCATTGAAATGAGCGGCTTGGGCGAGGGCGCCGCGGCGGGGGCGGGCGCGGCGGATGCGCCGGACGGAGGCGCGCCGGTTTTTCTCAGCGCGGCCAGCGCGCGGTCGAGCTTCACGGCGGAGACGGGCTCGGCGGTGCCGAGTTCCTGCGCGAAGAGGCTCACGCGAAATTCCTCGACGAGCCAGCGGAAGGTTTGCGCCTCGGGGCGCGGATCGGCGGCGAGCGACGCCGCGGCTTTTTCGTAGGGCGCGAGTTGCTTGGCGCGCTCGGCGTCCTTCGCGGGGTTTTGTTTGTGGCGTTCGGCGCGCAGGCGCATCGCCTTCAGGTAGCGCGGAAATTGCGAGAGGCGTTCGAGCGTGACGGACGGGTCTTGCAGGAAGTTTTCCGAAATGAGCGAGGCCGCGTCGCGCGCGAGCGTGGCGTGCGCGCCGGGGAGGACTTGGAGCGTGACGCGCGCGGTGAGGATTTCGCGAAGCAGTTCGGTGAGGCGCGGGATGATCGTGCGCACGTCGTGCGTGGCTTGCGTCGCGGCGGCGGCGAAGGCGGATGCGGTGAGCGCGCGCACGCGCGCGGGGTCGCAGATGTGGCGGCGCAGAAGCGCGAAGGCGCCGGCCTGGAGTTTTTCAAAGGAGAGAAAGGAGGCGGCGAGCGGGGCGAGGGCGCGGAGGCTTTTGGCGAGGTCGCGCTCCGTCCAGGCGAGTTCGTATTTGAGGTGGAGCTCGAGGAGGCGGAAGAGGCCGCGCCGGGTTTCCTCGCGCGCGGTTTCGGGTGTGCGAAAGAGGCGGAGGGAGACGCCGTCGTCGGGGGGTGGCGCGGCACGGGCGGCCCGTCCGTGTGGTTTGTGCGGCATGGGCGAACCGCCCATGTTTTTGATCTTTGCATTTTCCAAACCCACGGGCGAGTCGCCCGTGCCACTCAAACCGATGCACAATCCCGGATACGCCTCGACGGGGACGCCGGCGAGGTCGCCGATGATGATGCGCTCGGGGATGTCGCCGAAGGCCCATGTTTCGGCGGGCGGTTTTTCGTGGCGCTTGCGCGCGCGTTTCCACATGGCGGGATCGTCGCGCGAGACAGCGGCGCTGACTTCGCGGGTGCGGGCGCCGAGCGCGGCGCGGATTTCATCGAGTTCGCGGCTGGCGCAGATTTCCCCGCCGTCGTCGTCGAGCACGCGGACGCGGACGCGGAGGTGGTCGGGCGGCGGTTTTTGCGCGAAGGTGACGACGGGGATTTGTATATTGAAGCGCTCGGCGATTTGCGCGGCAAGGGATTCGGCGATGGTTTCGCGGCGGCCTGTGAGGCGGTCGCGCGAGGTGATTTGCGCGGCGAGCGTTTTCGCGGTTTCGGCGAGGGGCATGAACGCGCGGCGGAGTTCCTTGGGCACGGCGCGCAGGTGGTGCTCGACCTTGGCTTCGAGGTGCCCGGGCACGGCCCAGTCGAGCGCGGCGGGCGTGAGCGCCTCGGCTTCGCGGATGTTGACTTGGATGGTGACGCCGTCGTCGGCCTGGCCGGGTTTGTAGGCGTAGGAGAGCGGGAGAGCGCGGTTTTCGAGGGGGACGGTTTCGGGGAAGGCGAGGGTGTCGTGCCGGAGTTCCTCGGGCGCGCGCAGGTCCTCGATTTGCATTTCGAGGAAATGCGGGTCGCGCGGTTTGCGTTCGCGGACGAGGGTGATGAGTTCGGGGACGGAGGACACGGAGTGCGGTGATTCATCACCGCTTTTGACGGCGGGATTTATCCCGTCGCTTCCGGAAGATTGCGGACCGATGAATCGGCCCGTCGAAAGCGGCGATGAATCGCCGCACGCCAAACGCCCGGCGTAAAAGCGGTAGACGCCTTCGTCGAGGTTCATGTAGCGGTTGTCGCGGGCGCGGGTGAGCAGGTCCTCGACTTTTTCGCGGATGGCGCGGTTGTGGATGAGGAAGTCGAAGGGCCAGGTGATGGTGTCGTTGACGAGCGCTTCGCGGATGAAGATTTCGGTGGCTTCGCGCGGGTTGATTTTGCCGTAGCCGACGGCGTGGGTTTCGAGTTCGAGTCCGTGGAGGCGCGTGCGCTGCTTGACAAGGACGCGGCCTTTTTGCCCGTCCCAAAAGGGTTCGCTGTGGGTGCGCTTGAGGAGGTGCTCGCCGAGTTCGATCGCCCATTGCGGGTCGATGCGGGCGCAGGTGCGCGCGTAGAGGCGCGTGGTTTCCATGATCTCGGCGGCCATCAACGCGGCGGGGGACTTGGGCGCTTTTTTGTTGCGCGCGTCGTTGCCGCGCGTCGATGACGCGTCTTTTCGTTTCGGTTCGTCGCGGGTGAAGAGGACGGAGCCGGGGAAGATCGCGACGCGGCGGTCGTGCGTGGATTTGTAGCCGCCGCGCTCGTCGTCGCGGAGCGCGATGTTGCCGAGCAGGCCGGAGAGGATCGAGCGGTGGATGGCGCGGTAGGCGGGCGTGCCGTAGTGGAGGGGGACGCCGCCCTCGCGCGCGAGGCGTTTGGCGTCGAGTCCGTCGGCGACGGAGCTGGGTTGCTTGCGAAAGTCGTTGCGGGTGGTGAGGACTTCGAGGAGTTGCGCGTGGATGTCGCGCCATTCGCGCATGCGGGTGTAGCTGAGAAAATGCTCGCGGCAGAATTTGCGCAGGCGCGACTGGGTCATCGTCTCGAACTGGTCGTGAAAGGTTTCCCAGATGTTGAGCAGCGTGAGGAAATCGGAATCGGCGTGGGCGAAGCGGCGGTGCGCGGCGTCGGCCTGGGCTTGTTTTTCGAGGGGGCGTTCGCGCGGGTCCTGGATCGAAAGGCCGGCGGCGATGATGGCGACTTCGCGCACGCATTTTTCCTTGCGCGCCTCAAGGATCATGCGGCCGACGGTGGGATCGACGGGAAGGCGCGCGAGCTCGCGGCCGATGGGGGTGAGAGAAGAGGCCGGAAAGCCAGAGGCCAGAAGGCCAGAGACCAGAGTGCCAGAGGCCGGAGTGCCAGATGTCGGAGAAGTAGATGTCGGAGGGGCGGAGTGGTCTGTCTTCTGGCCTTCTGGCCTCTGGCTTTCTGGCACTCTGTCCTCTGGCCTTCTGGCTTCTTCCAGCGCGCCCAGCTCTTCCAATAACGCGTAGCCGGCGCGGATGGATTTCGCGGCGGGCATGTTGATGAAGGGGAAGCGTTCGATGTCGCCGAGGCCGAAGGCCTTCATGCGGAGGATGACGTCGGCGAGGTTGGCGCGCTGGATCTCGGGCTGCGCAAAACGGGGGCGGTCGTTGTAGTCGTTTTCCGAATACAGGCGGACGCACACGCCCTCGGCGACACGGCCGCAGCGGCCCTTGCGCTGGTCGGCGCTTGATTGCGCGATTTCCTCGATGGGGAGGCGGCGCGTGCGCGCTTGCGGGGCGTAACGGCTGACGCGCGCGAGGCCGGTGTCCACGACGAAGCGGATGCCGGGAATGGTGAGCGAGGTTTCGGCGATGTTGGTCGAGATGACGATTTTGCGGCGTTGCGTGGGTGCGAAGACGCGCTGTTGCTCGGTGTTGGAGAGGCGCCCGAAGAGGGGGATGATTTCGCAGTTTTTCAGGCGCGCGCTGGCGGAGCGTCCGCGGCCTTCGAGGAGGTCGGTGGTTTCGCGGATGTCGCGCTCGGCGGGCATGAAGACGAGGATGTCGCCTCCCGCGCCGGTGTCGGTTTCGCGGACGATGCGCTCGACGGCCTCGACGGCGCCGTCGATGTAGTGGAGCGCCTCGGCGCGGGCGTTTTTGTCGTTCTCGTCGGAGGCGGAATCGGAGCCGAGGTCGTCGAGCGGGGCGTAAATGACTTCGACGGGATAGGTGCGTCCGGAGACTTCTATTATCGGGGCGTCGTCGAAGGCCTTTGAAAACATCTCCGTGTCGATGGTGGCGGAGGTGATGATGATTTTGAGCTCGGGGCGCTTGAAGCGGAGGTTGCGGAGGTGGCCGAGGAGGAAGTCGATGTTGAGGGAGCGCTCGTGCGCCTCGTCGAGGATGACGGTGTCGTAGGCGCGGAGCATGGGGTCGCTCTGCACCTCGGCGAGGAGCATGCCGTCGGTCATGAACTTGATGACGGTGGCGCGCGAGGTGCGGTCGTCGAAACGGATTTTGCAACCGACTTCGCGGCCCCAGTTGACGTTGAGTTCCTCGGCGACGCGGCGCGAGATGGAGAGCGCGGCGACACGCCGGGGTTGCGTGCAGGCGATTTGGCCGCGCGAGCCGCGCCCGGCGGCGAGGCACATTTTGGGGATTTGCGTGGTTTTGCCGGAGCCGGTTTCGCCGGCGAGGATGACGACTTGGTGTTGCGCGATGGCGGCGGTGATTTCGTCCGCGCGCGCGCTGATGGGCAGTTCCGGCGGAAACTCCAGGCGGAACGGGAAGGGCGTTCGGCCTTCGGCGGGCGGTTGGGATGAATCTGGGAGGTTTTCGGTCACGCAGGGGGAAATTAAGAATTAAGATTTGAGAAGTAAGAAGCCGGAAATGTTGCGGCGGGAGTTTTCTCGTTTTGCCTTTTGGCGAATTGGCGGATTGTCCTTCTTAAATCGCAATTCTTGATTCTTAATTTTAACCATGTCCGCCAAACCTCCACCCATTCCCGAACTCGTTTACCAGCGCGTAATGAAAGTCGCGCGGTTCGACGGCCATATGGTCATGTGGATAGCCGGCATCGGGGCGCTTTTGGCTGCGGCGGGCGGCAGTCATACCGCCGCGGTGGCGGCGTGCCTCGCGGCGGGCACGGGCGCGATGGAGATACATGGTTCGCAACAATTGGCGCGCGGCAACGAAAGGGGTGTCAACTGGCTGGTTCGCGCGCAATTGCTGCTCATGTTTGTGATACTTGCCTATGCGACATGGCAGCTCACGCATTTTAACGAGGGACTTTACCGGGAGTTGATCCCGCAGTTTCGCGAATACACGGAACAGGCAAGCCGACGCTACAAAGTGAACAATCCTTATGACGCGCTCGACGACGCGCAGCTCATGTTATTGTTCCGGATGTGTCACACGCTGCTTTACGCAGTGGTGGGGTTTGTGACATGCATATATCAAGGTTTGATGGCCCGGTATTATCACAAGCGCCGGGCGGCGGTGGCGAAGGCGTTGGATATCTATTACGGCGTGGAATAAGGTGTGGGACGTGTGGCGATAAATCGGCGCGGCCCCGTGTTCGTGACCCGCGCCGGTTTATTTACAAACTGAGCCAGGCGATGATGCACGGAATGATGATGCCGAGGGCGGCGAGGAGGCCGCCGCGCCGGGTGATGCCGTTTTTGCCGCGCAGGAGGAAGAGGCCGGTGACGGCGATAATGAGGAGCGAGGCGGCGAAGGCGTCGGCGAACCAGAGCCAGGCGCGTCCGGGGTTGAGGTGGAGCCTGTTGAAGGTGGCGAGGACCGGGCGGCGGCGCAGGACTTCGATGTCGAGCGCGCCGGTCTGGCGGTCGAGCGTGGCGGCGCCGTTGTCCACGAAGATGCGGATGTGGCGGTCGTCGGGCGCGAAGTGTTTTTTGTAGCGCGCATCGACTTTTGCGTCGGCGAGGAGGGCGAGCGCGGCGTCCTTGGTGAACGGGGTGCGCGCGGCGAGTTCGGCGGGCGCGGCGTGCGTGCGTTTTTCGACGCTGTAGTTGGGGTTCCAGTCGGCGCGGTGGTTCACGGCGAGGCCGGAAACGGCATACACGATTGTCGCGCCGAAAAAGAGGTAGCCGAGGTCGCGGTGCAGCACGCGAAACAGGGCGCGCCAGCGGGGAGGGCGTTGCGGGGGCGGCGGAGCGGCGGGAGTGGCGGGAGTGGGCGGGCGGGCGGTGCTCAAGGATGGCGGGCGTCTTAAATCGACTTAAATCGACGGGAGTCGATTTAAGTCGGGATGAAGGGATGGCTGCGGCGTCGCGGGGGCTCAGTCCGCTTTTTGCCACGAGAGGCTTTCGAACGAGAGCGAGGACAGATAGCCTTTTTTGCTCTTGGCGAGCAGTTCGCGATGTTTGGCGATGCGGGCGAGCTGGGCCTGCTTTGTCTTGGCGAGCTGTTCAGCGGAGACCTCTTGCTTCTTGGTGGGGCAGCTTTCGCAATCGTCGTCCTTGCCGTGGCCGTGATCGTGATCGTGCGCGCCGGTGTTTTTCGGATTCTTGATGGCGGCCTCCTGTTCGTCGAGGTCGGCGGCGGTGACGCGGGTTTCGTGAAGGATGCCGGTGACGCGGAGGGTGTCGCCGCGAAGCTCGGGCGAGAACTTGGGCGCGCCCTTGCCCTGGGTGAGGAGGAGCGCGGTCTTGGATTCGCCGTCGGCGTTGATGATCTGCGCCTTGCAGCCCATGTGCGGGCAAACCCAGGTGGCCATGCCCTCGACGACGATTTGTTTGCCGACGTTGGCGTCAATGGCGGCGACGAGATCGGTGACCGAAAGCGGTTTGGCGTCGGCTTGGGCGTTGAGCGTCGCGGAGCCGGCGAGAAGGGCGAGCGCGAGAGCGGCGGTGAGTGAAGTCAGGCGTGTGAGCGTGTTGTTCATGATGTTAGTGTTAAAAAAATGAATAGTTTGATTTTTTTATCGCAACGGGACGATTTTCGCGATGTTACTGGGAGTCAATCTCAATCTCATTATTAATGAGCCATTGTCTCATATGTGTTTAATCATTGGTCTTAATGCTCTTAAGTAATTGGAAAAAAAATATTTTCTCGTTCATGTTCATTTTTTTAGGTGAATGGAGCGGTTTGTTGCGCCGAGGGGATGGAGTTTTTGCAAGCAGAGATCACGCACTGGATGCGTCTCATGCGGAAAGAATGAACGCGAGGTTTCGTCTTTTGACTTGGTGCTGGAAGCGCGTGCCGGAGAGGTGCAAGTGGGCGGTGGTTGCGTTCCGGCAATTCAGCGCGACCACGGTCATTGGCGCGTGGTTTGCGCAATATGCGTTCTCGATGCTCATCACGGCGGCGTTGCTTGCGGCGCTGTTTTTGATGCCGGCGACCCCGACCAGGGATGCGGGTATTGCGGGAGGTGGTGCCGAGACGGATGCTGAAAATGCGTTTGTGCTGGTCGATGCCTCCTCCATGAGCGCGGCGCGCGCGGGCGGAGGCTCGGTTGGAGGCGAAACAACGAACGCACCGACGGATGAGGATTTGCCGGCGTTGACGCGAGACGAACTGGCTGCGGTGGCATCGGAATTTGCTTCGGAGGAATTGACGCAATCGCGTTTGGATGCGTTCGCGTGGATCGAGGCATGCGGACAAATATCCGCTGCAGGCGGGGACGGGGCGTTCGGGACGGCGGGGCTGCACGGGGCATCGCTTGCCGGAGGTCCGGGCGGGTTTGATGCGGGCGGATTTTCTTTTGCAGGGTTTGAAAGCGGTAAATTTGGCGGCTCCAAATCGGGCAGGCTGGGGGGGGCGGTGACGTTTATGCCCGAGCCGCTTTATCCGGAACTGGCGCGACGTGAAGGCCGCGAGGGCGTGGTGGAACTGGCCGTGGTGGTTGATGCATCGGGCCGCGCGCGCTCGGTTGATGTTGAGCGGAGTTCGGGGCATGCGGATTTGGACGATATTGCGCGTTCAACGGTTTTGCGCCAGTGGCGTTTTCAACGCGCCACAACAGGGGCAAACCGCGAATGCGTGGTGCAGGTTTCGTTTGATTTGAGAAGAAGCCGCGGCAGAGGGTGAGGCAAACAGGGGTGCCGCAAACGACGCCCTTGCGCAAAGGCTGATTGTCGTGGACGCGACTTTGATCGCGCTGACTCCGGCTTACTCGCCTTCGTGTGTTTTCAGGACGGTGCGCCGCCGAGGATTTTTGAGGGGTTGGACGGATCGCGTTTCCAAATGTAGAGCGGCGGATGCGCGGGGGCGCGGTCGAGTTGTTTGAAGAGGACGGTGGCGTCGCGTTTGTAGAGGGTGAGGTCGTTGACGCCGCCGGCGTCGCAACTGCAGATCGCGGCGTGCGCCTTGTGGATGCGGGGGCGGCCGATGATGCGGGCGGCAGCGTCGGGGACGACGCTGTCAGCACGCGAGACGCGCGCGGTCCCCGCTGAAGGAGCGGATTTTTTTTGAAGAACGAGAAAACTGTAGGGGAGGCTGCGCAGATCGACGCCGGCGCGCTTGCCAAATTTCACCCAATCAGAATCGGCGTAGATGTTGCGCGGGGGCTCGGCGAAATTGTGGCACCAGTGGCGTTCCGCGCCGGGCGCGAGGAGTCCGCAGGGGGCGGCGTGCGCGCAGGGGGCGACGATGTCGAAATCAACGCGCAATTTTTCGCGCACCGACACGAGCGCGCGGCTGTCGGCATGCGTGCCGGGTTCGACCCAGATGACCGCCCCGGCGCGGCGGGCGAGGGCGGTGAGCTCGGCGAGCGAGGCGTCGGAAAGCTCGTTGATGACGTGGCTGAGGAGGAGGACAAATGCGGAAGGCGGAGTGCGGAGCGCGGAGTGCTCGATCTTCAAGTCGGGGAAGTCGCGGCGTGCGGCTTGCGCGGCGAAGTCGCGCGCGAGCGGCGAGTGATCCCAGAGGTGCAACGTGTCGAAGTTTTCCGGTCCGAAGGCGCGCAGCACGCGGCGCGAGGCGACGCCGCTGCCGCATCCCCAGTCGAGGAGAGCGCGCGCGGAGGCGGGAGGCGTCCAGTTGCGGCGGCGGAGTTCGGAGAGGACGGCGTCCCATTTCCAGCCGATGCGCTCGGCGTAGGTCATGTCGTAGTTGGCGAGGTCGGCGGGCGTGCGCCAATAGGGGCCGGCGGCGGCGGTTCCCTTGATGAAGCCGTCGCGCAACCGGTCGAGCGCCTGCCAGTCGAGTTGTGTCCAATCCATGCCGGTTAGAGAGGCGTTTTGCGGCGGGGTGACAAGCCGGTTTGTGCGCTTGCGGGTGATCAAACCTTTGGGACGCGCGTTTTTTTGCGAAACGCTGTTTTTGTCATTCCCACCCATTCGAGTTTTTCCCACTCTGTGCGGTTTTTATTGCACCACGAAATTCTACCATCTGTTTGACCCTATGATCGTTGACACTCCCACCATCGTCACTTTTGCCGTTTATATTGTGCTTATGCTCCTCGTGGGCTGGCTCGGATACCGCTCAACGAGCAACCTGTCCGACTACATCCTCGGCGGGCGGAGGCTCGGCAGTTTTGTGACGGCGCTGTCGGCGGGCGCGTCGGATATGAGCGGCTGGTTGCTCATGGGGCTGCCCGGGGCGATTTTTCTTTCCGGCGTGTCGCAATCGTGGATCGCAATCGGTCTCATCGTCGGCCAGTGGTTCAACTGGAAATTCGTCGCGGGCCGCCTGCGCATCTACACCGAGAAATGCGACAACGCGCTCACGCTCGCCGATTACTTCAGCGTGCGCTTCAAGGATAAGAGCAGCATCCTGCGCATTTTCACGGCGGCGGTGATTCTTGTGTTCTTCACGCTTTACTGCGCGTCGGGTGTCGTGGCGGGCGCGCGTTTGTTCGAGTCGATGTTCGGCATGCCTTACAACACCGCGCTCTGGATTGGCGCGCTGGCGACGATCACGTATGTGTTCATCGGCGGCTTCCTCGCCGTGAGCTGGACGGACACGATTCAGGCCTCGCTCATGATCACCGCGCTGATCATCACGCCGCTCATGGTGATTTATTCGGGCGGCGGAGTCGCGCAAAGTTTTGCCGACACGGTGGCGGTGAAGCCCGGCTTCTTCAGCCTCACGCACGATCTCGACACGCTCGCCATCATTTCGCTCGCGGCGTGGGGGCTCGGTTACGTCGGGCAGCCGCACATCCTCGTGCGTTTCATGGCGGCGGAAAGCGCCGCGAAGATTCCGGCCGCGCGTCGCATCGGCATGACGTGGATGGTGGTTTGCCTCGCGGGCGCGGTGGCCGTGGGCGTTTTCGGCTGGTCGTATTTCGCGAACAATCCCGCGATTGCGGGCGCGGTGGGCAAGAACAGCGAATTGGTGTTCATCGAGCTGGTGCGCCATCTTTTCAATCCGTGGATCGCGGGCGTGTTTCTGGCGGCCATTCTGGCGGCGATCATGAGCACGCTTTCGTGCCAGTTGCTCGTCACCTCGAGCGCGCTGACGGAGGATATTTACCGCGCGTTTCTGCGCAAAACGGCATCGCAAAAGGAGCTCGTCTGGTGCGGACGCATCATGGTGCTCGTCGTCGCGGTGATCGCGATTGTCATCGCGATGAATCCGAACAGCAAGGTGCTCAAAATGGTCAGCGACGCGTGGGCCGGTTTCGGCGCGGCGTTCGGCCCCGCCGTGGTGCTGTCGCTTTTCTGGCCGCGCATGACGCGCAACGGCGCCGCCGCGGGCATGTTCGTGGGCGCGGCGACGGTGCTTTTGATGATCCTGTTCAAGCATCATCTGCCCTTTGCGATTTATGAAATCATCCCCGGCTTCGTCCTCGGCGGAATTACCATCGTGGTTGTGAGCCTGCTCGGCAAGCCGCCCGCGAAGGAAATCGTCGAGCGCCACGAGGCGGTGAACGCGGAAGTGCGCGGGATGTAGGGGCGCACCTGGCGTGCGCCCTCGGTTTCGAAAATCATTTTGTTTGCGCGCCCGGCCGTAATGCGGACGGGTGCGAGGGCGCACGCGAGGTGCGCCCCTACTTGACAAGCAGCCGCTTTATGCCGTCGCATGGAGGGCATCATGGATCATCCCTTTCTCGACGCCCGTTTTGAAATACCCTGGTCGCGGCTCACGCCTGATCGCGTCAAGCCCGACATCACCAAGGCCATCGCCGACGCGAAGGCGCAAGTCGACGCCATCGCCGCGCTGCCGCTTGGCTCGCTCACTTACGAAAACACGTTCGCCGCGCTTGAGCGCGTGACGGAACACTTCAGGGGCGTTTGGAATCGCGTCGAGCATCTGAAATCCGTGGCGGACTCGCCCGCGGTGCGCGCGGCCTACAACGAAATGCAGCCCGTCGTCACCGCGTTTGGCGCGAGCATTCCACTCAACGCGGAATTATGGAAGCGGCTGAAAACGTATTCGGAATCCGGGGACGCGAAGGGCGCGGCGCGCAAGCCGGTCGAGCTTCGCCTCATCAGCGAAACGCTCGCGGAGTTTCGCCAGCAGGGCGCGGATTTGCCGCCGGAGAAACGCGCGCGCATGGCCGAGCTTGAAAAGGAGCTCGCGCAACTCACGCAGAAATTTTCCGAAAACGTGCTCGACGCAACCAATGCCTACGAGCTCGTGATCACCGACGAGTCGCGCCTGGCCGGGCTGCCGGAGCGCGCCAAAAACGCCGCGCGCGCCAACGCCGAATCGAAGGGACTCTCCACGCCCGAAAAGCCCGCGTGGCGTTTCACCTTGCACGCGCCGTCGCTCAATCCCGTGCTCACCTACGCGGACGATGCGAGTTTGCGCCGCGAGCTGTTTGAGGCGTCCAACGCCGTCGGCGCGCGGGCGCCGTCCGACAACACGCCGCTCATTCCGCGCATCCTCGCGTTGCGCGCCGAGAAGGCCGCGCTGCTCGGCAAGGCGCATTTCCCGGACATGATTCTCGAGCGCCGCATGGCGAAATCCGGCGCGCGCGCAATCGCGTTCGTCAACGACCTGCAACGCCGCACCAAGCCCGCGTTCGATCGCGAGTGCGAGTCACTGGAGGCGTTTGCGGGAAGGAAGGGCGAGCATCTCGCGCCGTGGGACCTCAGTTATTACGCCGAAAAAATGCGCAAGAAACTGCACGATTTCGACGAGGAGGCGTTGCGTCCGTATTTCCCGGCGGATCGTGTGTTCGCGGGGCTGTTTGAAGTGTGCAATCGCATTTACGGCATCACCGTCAAGGAGCGTGAAACCGGCACGGGACCGGGCAAGGTCGAGGTGTGGCATCCCGACGTGAAGTTTTACGAGGTGTATGACGCGAACGGCACGCATCTCGGCTCGTTTTACTCCGACTGGTATCCGCGCGAGTCGAAACGCTCGGGCGCGTGGATGGACGCGTTCGTCACCGGCGGGCCGCGCGCGGACGGTTCATGGGCACCGCATCTCGGGCTGATTTGCGGCAACATGACGCCGCCCGTTGATGGCAAGCCCGCGCTGCTCGACCATCGCGAGGTCGAGACGATTTTCCACGAGTTCGGCCACCTGATGCATCACCTGTTTGGGGCTGTGCCCGTGAAATCGCTCAACGGCACCAACGTCGCGTGGGATTTTGTCGAACTGCCCTCGCAGATCATGGAAAACTGGACGTGGGAGCGCGAGGGCTTGGATTTGTTTGCGCGCCATTACAAGACGGGCGAGAAAATCCCGGACGAACTTTTCCGCCGCATGATTGCCGCGCGCAATTTCCGCTCGGCGTGCGGGCAGATGCGCCAGCTTTCGTTTGGCACGATGGATTTGCTGCTGCACATCAGCGCGGGCGAGTTCAAGCGCGAGCCCGACGTCGAGCCGGGCATCCGCCGCCTGATCACCGACTGCCTGATTCCGACCAACCCGCCCGCGCGCACGAACGTGAACCGTTTTCACCATTTGTTTTCGAGCCCGGTCGGTTACGCGTCGGGGTATTATTCCTACAAATGGGCCGAGGTGCTCGACGCGGACGCGTTCACGCGCTTCCAGCGCGAGGGCATTTTTAACGCGGCAACTGGAAAGGCGTTTCGCGACACGGTTTTGAGCAAGGGCAACAGCGAGGATGCCGACAAACTCTACCGCGATTTCATGGGCCGCGACCCAAGCATCGACGCGCTGATGAAGCGCAACGGGCTGGCGTGAGGCGGCTTCCGATTCGACTGGAATCGACTGAAATCGACGCAAGTCGAAGAAAATGGGAACTGCGGGGCAGCCTTTGGTTGACATTGAAACCCAGTCTCATTTTAGTCGGTGTTTCACTTTTCAAATGACAACCAGACCGCATAATCCGCACGGTCGCACCCAGTCGCACGGGGGCGGGCAGCGCATGAAGCTCACCGAGCTTCCGGCGGGGGCGTCGGGGCGCGTGTGCGAGTTGTCGGGGAAGGTCGAGGTGTGCCAGCGGTTGCGCGAGATGGGGTTTTGCGAATCGGCGGTCGTCGATAAGATTTCCGGCAGGCACACGCTTCTCTGCCAGCTTTGCGGCGTGCGCGTGGCGCTCAGCTCGGTTGCGGCGCAGCATATCGTCGTCGAGCCAATCCGCGGCGCGGCGGCGCGCGCGGTGTGAGTTTTTTCAATTCAATCTATCAACCGCGAATGGACGCCAATGAACGCGAATAGACAAAAGTATTTCTGCCTTTATTCGCGTCAATTCGCGTTCATTCGCGGTTAGAAAATTTCATGCCAAACACCCGCAAACTTTCCGAGCTCACCATCGGCGCGACGGCTGTCGTGCGCGAAATGCCGAAAACCGGCGCGGCTTCGCTGCGCCTGCGCGAAATGGGCCTGTTGCCCGGCGCAAAAATAACTTTCATGCGCGCCGCGCCGCTCGGCGATCCGCTCGAAATAAAAGTGCGCGGTTACAATCTCACGCTGCGCAAAAGCGAGGCCGAGCTCGTGATCGTGGAGGCGGCGCAATGAGCGAAAGCGCCACCCAGTCTTCTCCCGCGCCTTCGCGTCCGCTTGTCTACGCGCTCGTGGGCAATCCGAATTGCGGCAAGAGCACGCTGTTCAACGCGCTCACCGGCTTGAGGCAGAAGGTCGGAAACTATCCCGGCGTCACGGTTGAAAAAAAGGTCGGCTCCGCGTATTCGCAACACGGGCATCCGATCACGCTCATCGATTTGCCGGGCGCGTATTCGCTCGCGGCGCGCTCGCCCGACGAGGCGGTGACGCGCGACGTGCTCCTCGGCCGCCGCGCCGACACGCCGCAGCCCGACCGGATTTTGTGCGTCGTTGACGCGGCGAATTTGGAGCGGAATCTTTACCTCGTGCACCAGGTGCTCGATCTCGGGCGGCCCGTGATTCTCGTGCTCAACATGATGGATCTCGCGGAGCAGGCGGGGATCACCATTCGCGTGGCGCGCCTGGAAAAATTGCTCGGCATCCCCGTGATCGCCTGCGAGGCGGCCAACGGAAAGGGCATCGTCGATATCAAGCTCGCGATGAGCCGCGCCGACCTGCCGCTCTCGCGCCACGCGTGGGACGTGCCCGCGGAGATCGCGCCGGCGGTCGCGGAGTTGCAATCGTCGCTCGTCGCCAACGACGGCAAGGCGCCGCTCATCGCGCGCGCGGAGGCGTTGCTGCTGCTCACCGACCAGGACGCGATGCGCGTGGCCGGCTCGACTCCGTTGAGCGCGCGCACGCACGCGATTCTTGAAGGCTGGAAAAAGCGCTGGGACACCGAGGAGATGGACTGGTCGGGCGCGCTTGTGAACAGCCGCTACGACGCGATCTCCGCGATTTGCGAGGGCATTGTCGAGCAGAGGGAAAACGCCGCCGCCGGTTCGTCGCGCAGCGACAAAATCGACGCGGTGGTGACGCATCCGGTGTGGGGCTGGCTCGTGCTCGGCGCGCTCATGACGGTGCTGTTCCTGAGCATCTTCACGTTTGCCGGATATCCGATGGAGCTGATCGAGGGCTGGTTCGACGGGCTGGCGGGCCGGGTGAAGGACTCGATGGCGCCGGGCGATTTGCGCGACTTGATCACCGACGGCGCGATCACGGGCGTGGGCGGAGTGGTGGTGTTTTTGCCGCAGATATTGATTTTGTTTTTCTTCATCGGACTGCTCGAAAGCACGGGCTACATGGCGCGCGCGGCGTTCATCATGGACCGGCTGATGAGTTTTGTGGGGCTGAACGGAAAGGCGTTCATACCGCTGCTCAGTTCGCACGCGTGCGCGATTCCGGGCATCATGGCCGCGCGCACAATCGAGAGCCCGCGCGACCGGCTCGTCACGATTTTGATCGCGCCGTTCATGAGCTGCTCGGCGCGCCTGCCGGTTTATTTCCTGATGATCGCGACAATCGTGCCGGGCGGCGAGGCGTCGCTGGCCATGAAGGTCGGCCTGATGATGCTCATGTATATGCTCGGGCCCGCGGGCGCGTTTGGGTTTGCGTGGTTGTTCAAGCGCACGCTGCTCAAGGGCGAGCCGCCGGTGCTGATCATGGAGCTGCCGCCGTATCGCCTGCCGCGCATCCGCGACGTGCTGCTGCACATGTTCGAGCGCGCGTGGATGTTTTTGAAACGCGCGGGCACGGTGATTTTGGGAATTTCGATCGTGCTGTGGTTTTTGTCGGCGTATCCGAAGCTGGATAATGAAAGGAGTCAGGAGTCAGGAGTCAGGAGTCAGGAGATGGCGGCGGCGAACGCGGAGGCGGTTGTTGTTGTCGAGAATGGCGGAAATGAAAGCGAGCAACTGAAGCATAGTTTCGCGGGCATGGCGGGGCGCGCGCTTGAGCCGGTTATCAAGCCGCTCGGTTTCAACTGGGAAATCGGCATCGGGCTGATCGGTTCGCTGGCGGCGCGCGAGATGTTTGTCTCGACGCTGAAGGTGGTCTACAACGTGGAGAGCAAGGACGAGGACGACGTGGTGCCGTTGCGCGATGCGCTGGCGAAGGCCACGTGGCCCGATGGACGTCCGCTGTTCACGCCGCTGGTGTGCCTGACGCTGATGATATTTTATGTTTTCGCGATGCAATGCCTGGCGACGCTCGCCGTGGTGCGGCGCGAAACCAATTCGCTGCGCTGGCCGCTGTTTCAGCTCGGCTACATGACAGGCACCGCGTGGGTGGTGTGCTTCGCGGTTTATCAAGTGGGCACGCTGCTCGGTTTTTAACCGCGAATGGACGCGAATGAACACGAATAAAAACAGAAGACGGCGCTCGCAAGGTAGCACAGACATTCCTGTCTGTGCCGAGCGGCGCACGATTCATGGCACAGACAAAAATGTCTGTGCCACCTTGCCATGAGCGCGACGTTTCAGACTGTGGCGGCGTTGGTGATCGTTGGGGTCGCCGCGACGTGGCTTGTGTGGCGCGCGTGGAGCAAGCGCAAGAAACCCGGCTGCGGCGACAACTGCGCGTGCCCGGCGGACGAGTTTAGGAAGAAGCTCAAACGGTAGGGCGAAGCCTCCGGCTGGGCCGAAATGTGGGCGATAGACGAACGGTCCCCGGCTGTTTCACCCCGCCAAAGGCGCCGGATGTTTTTGCGGACAGGGAATGACGGCTTGCATCGGGCGGGTTGTGATTTTTTATCAGCGGTTCTTGAAAACGATCGACCGGCATATTTTGCGCGAATGGTTGGGCTTCCTGCTCATCGTGGTGTTGGCCACGCTGGGGATGTTGCTCGTCCAGTGCATGATTCAGGACTTCGGCGATTTGCGAAACAAGGGCGCGAATATCGTGGACATGGGGCAGTATTTCGCGGTCAGGGTGCCGAGTTTTTTGTCATTTGTGCTGCCGATCATCCTGCTCGTGTCGCTTCTGTATGTGCTGGGACGGTTGCACCGCGGAAACGAAATCACGGCGATGCGCGCGGCGGGGCTGGGCTACGGGCAGATAACGCGGAGCATTTGGGTCGTGGGCGTGCTGATGTGCGGCGTGATGTGGTGGCTCAATGCGAGCATCGTGCCCTGGTCGGTGGAGAAATCGCTGACAATGTTGCAGGAGCTCGGATTTCGCAACGAGGCGAAGGCCGCGACCGACGCGGGTTCGATCGGGGTGACGCGCATGGTGACGTTCGACAACGACCGCGAGGGGCGCATTTGGTTTATGAACCGTTACAGCCGCTACGCGCAGCGCGGTTACGGCGTGACGGTGTCCGAGTTCACCGTGCGGAGACAGGAAAAGCTGCGCATTTACGCAAAGGAGGCTCATCTCGACAAGGAGCTTGGCTGCTGGGTGTTTCACAATGGGCGCGAGACTTTGTTTGATCCCGAAACCGGCGCGGTGACGGGCTCCGCGCCTTTCGACGAGAAGGCGGTTTCGTATTACAAGGAGGCTCCTGAGTTGATGTTGAGTTTCGACGTAAAACCGAAGGACCTGTCATTTTTTCGACTCAGGCAGATCATGGATTATTTCGAGGTGCTGGAGAGCCCGAAGCTCAAGATTTACGCGATGCGCTACTACGGGATTCTGGCGGGAACATTCGCGCCGCTGATTGTGATTTTGATCGCGATTCCATTTGCCATCACCGGCGTGCGCGTGAATCCGGCGGTCGGCGTGTCGAAATCGCTCGGTTTGTTTGCGATTTATTTTGCGCTGGAAAAAGTGGCCGAGTCGATGGGGTCGCAGGGCATTTTGCCGCCTGTTGTCGCGGCATGCCTGCCGGGCGCGGCGTTGTTGCTCATCGGCGGTTGGTTTTACGCGCGGATGCGCTGATGTGATAAACCGCGTTTGAGGGGATGTCTGAGAAGCCGTCTGTTTTTTTCAGTTTCTAAACGCGGCAGATTTCATAGGGAGTGCAACCTATTGGGGGCCACTGAAACGAATGGCATTTGGGGCAAAATTAGGTAACGGGGTTTTGACTGATGCTGCTGTTTGCGTGTTCGCGCGGGCGGTGAAGCGTCTTTGGCGTGGAATAAAAAAATCGGACGAAGCGGAATGCTTCGTCCGATGGAATAGGGAGGACTGGAGGGATGCTTACTTTTCCTCGACGAGTTTTGAGAACGCGAGTTTTGCCGTGCCGATCAGGCCGGAGGGCAGGGGGCCGTAAGCCCAGTGGATGGAGTTGGCCGGCTTGGCCTTTTTGGGATCGGGAAAGTGGACGTCCATCGTGTTCGCCCAGGTGAGGCGCTCGGATTCCGGCAGGGTGGCGTCGTGCAGGCAGCGGTTCACCCATGTGTTGGCCACGGCGATTTGCAGCGTGTTTTTGCCGGGACGCACGGCGTCGGTGATGTCGAGCCGGTAGGGCGGACGCCAGAGCGTGCCGGCGAGTTTTCCGTTCACCGTGACTTGCGCGACTTCGCAGACCTGGTCGATCTCAAGATACACGCGCTGGCCGGCGGCGGTTTCGTTTTTGTCGAGCGCGATCTCCTTCTCATACGTCGCGACGCCGGAGTAGTGCTTGATGCCGGGCTCCCGCGACTCCGTCCACGAAGTGAGTGTGGCGAAGCGTTGCGGGCCGGCGGGCGCGCCCCATTTGGCGTCGAATGTCACTGCCCACGGGCCGGCGAGCGTTTTGGGCTCGGGGATTTTGTCGGCGGCGAGCGCGCGCGTTTGGCCGCCGGCTTTCTTGATTTCAACTTTCCCAGGCGTGAAAAATTCCGCGCCCATTTTGCCCTTGGTTGTCACGTAAAGGCGGGGCGATTTCGGCTCCGGTTCGGCGCATTCGGGGGGCGGCGCTTTCGCGAGGTCGAGAGCGGCGATTTTTTTGGCGTCGAATGCCTTGTCATACACGGCAAAGCCGGTCGCGCGGCCCTTGAACAAGCCTTGGATGGCCGCAGGCGGGTGGACGACGCGGCCGGAGGCGGAGCCGGTGGCGATTTGTTTGCCGTTGAGGTAGAGCGCGGGGACGTTGTTTTTGTAGACGAGGGCGATGCGCGCGTTTTCAGGCACGGGGTTGTCCCAAACCAGAACGGTGTTGCGGAAACGGGCTCCGTGCTCGAAGACGGCGATGGAGTTGCGGCCCACGCTCAGGCCGGCGCAGGCGTGGGCGTCGTCGCCGGCTTTCTTGTGCATTTCCTCGGGATAGAGGAGAATGTTTTCGTTTTTCAACGATATGACGCCCTTGGTTTGTTGTTCGGTGAGCGGACGGTCGGCGGCGGGCGTCGCGGTCACGAGGACGGTGAAGTTCGTCGCGATGGCGGCGTTGTCGGCCAGGGCGGGCGGGGAGTCTTGCATGTTGCGCGCCCTGCCGCTGGCGCTGGCGCGGGAGTCGGCTGTTATTTTTTTGGCGTCGAGCGCGGTGTCATAAACGGCGAATTCGCGGGCCTTGCCCTTGAACGCCTCGCGGGTGCCGGCGGGCGGGTGGACGATGCGGCCGGAGGCGGAGCCGGCGGCGATTTGTTTGCCGTTGAGGTAGAGCGCGGGGACGTTGTCCTTGTAGACGAGGGCGATGCGCGCGTTTTTGGGCACGGGGTTGTCCCAGACCAGGACGCTGTTGCGGAAACGCTCGCCGTGCTCGAAGACGGCGATGGAGTTGCGGCCCACGCTCAGGCCGGCGCAGGCGTGGTTATTGTCGCCGAGGGCCTTGTGCATCTGGTCGGGATAGAGGACGAGGTTTTCGTTGTCCAGCGACACGATGCCACGGGTGTTTTGCTTGGTGAGCGGGCGGTCGGCCGAGGGCGAGGCGGTCACGAAAACCGTGAAGTCGCCCGCGAGCGCCGTGTTGTCGGCCAGCGCGGGGCGCTCGGACGGGGCGGTGTTTTTGATTGTGTCCGGCGCGACGTTTTTGGCGCGGGCGTCGGCGAGGATTTTGGAGGCGTCGAATGTCGTGTCATGCACGGAGAATCCGTCCGCCCCGCCCCTGAACGCTCCCCGGAGGGTCGCGGGCGGGTGGACGACGCGGCCGGAGGCGGAGCCGGCGGCGATTTGCCTGCCGTTGAGGTAGAGCGTGGGGACGTTGTTTTTATAAACGAGGGCGATGCGCGCGTTTTGGGGCACGGGGTTGTTCCAGACCAGGACGCTGTTGCGGAAACTGGCTCCGTGCTCGAAGACGGCGATGGAGTTGCGGCCCACGCTCAGGCCGGCGCAGGCGTGCTTTTTGTCGCCGACTTTCTTGTGCATTTCCTCGGGGACGAGGAGGATGTTTTCCCCGTCCAGCGATATGACGCCCGTGGTGCTCCGCTCGGTGACGCGGCGTTTCGCGGCGGGCGAGACGGTCACGAAAACCGTGAAGTTTTTGGTGATGGTTTTGTTGTCAATGATGGTTTGGTCGTCGGCGGGGGGAGGCGGCGTGACGGGAAACGCCGGCTTGCCGTCCACGGTCACGCTCGACGCGGGTTGCGCGCGCGGCGCGTTTTTGCCGCCGAACACGACAAAGACGCCTTCGAGGGGCGCGAGCGCGAGGGGGATGCGCGTGCGGCCATCGGCTTCGTCGAGCACGGGCACGGGTGTGATTTCGCCGGTTTCGGGGTGCCAGATGGAGGCGGGTTTTCCGGCGACGTCGAAGGACATGATTCCCGAGCGCGGCGCGGTGGAGTCCTTGTTGGCGATGTGGAACCACTCGGAGCCGTCGATGTGCTCGCGGTGCGTCCACGCGATGTCCTTGGGGGCGAAGGCATCATCGAGCATGCATGTGAACGGTTCGCGGAGGCCGAGGGCGGCGATGGCCTCGTCGGGCGTGTGGCCGGCGTAGAAAACGCCCTTGCCGATTTTGCGGGCTGACTTGGAGCCGTCGCCGAAAAGTTCCGCGACGAGTTTTTGCCAGCGGGCGCCGGCTTCGGCGCCGCCGCGCAGGGTCGGGTTGAAGGCGGGCTTTTTTTCGGCGGAGACACGCGCGCCCGCCTCGACGAGGGTTTTTAGTTTTTCGAGTGTTTCGGGGAGCAGCGTGGTGTCCTTGGAGACGACCATGAGCTCGTAGTTCATGCGGCCGGGGCTGGCGAGGCGTCCGTTTTCGACGCGGAGGAAATTGCGCACGGCGTCGCCGTCGGCGATGTCGTATTGATGATTGGAGCGGAGCGCGAGGTGGGCGCTTCCCGAGGGGACTTGGTCGCTGTAAAAGTAGAGGACGCGGTTGGCGGTCTTGCCCTGCTGGAGCATGTATTGCGTGCGCGAGATGTAGGTGAACCACGGCTTGGAGAACGGCCACCAGGTGAGCTTGCGGTTTTGGGCGGTGCCCCAGGGGTTCATTTGCCAGCCGGGGGAGCGCTCGTCGGGCTGGTGCGAGAAGGTGTGGAAGACGAGGAGGTTCGCGCCGTCAAGAAAGCTGCTGTCCACCGTGCCCTTGAGGCTCCAGGGGGAATGCGCCCAGTTGCCGCGCCGTCCGGTGATCGTTTCGATGGCGACATAGCGCTTGCCATAAAAATGCGAGGCACTGGCGGCCTCGGCGCGGCGCGACAGCTTGGCGGGGCCGGAGACGCGGATGTTGTTGATGAGGTTTTTCTCGCGGTGCGGCTGCCAGAGGGTTCCCATCGGGACGTCGGAGGCGCGGTAGCCGCCGAGCGGGTTGCGCGCGAAGCTTTCAACGAGGTCCTGCGTTTCGTAGCGCAGGCCGGCGGCGTGGATGCGCGCGGCCATTGTTTCGTAGAAGTTTTTTGCGATGAGGGCGGCGAAGGTTTGGCGGAGGTCGCGGAGGAAATTTTCCGTCGTGGTTATGTCCCCGATGCATTCGCCCGCGTAAACGGCCAGCCACGGCAGGATGTCGTAGCCGTTTTGCTCGCGGAAATAGCGCTCGAAATTTTGCGTCCAGTTCTGGTGCCCCGCCTCCCATGAGTCGGTCTCGATGACGGAAAATGTTTTCCCGGCGAGCGGGCCGGCGGCGTCGAGCATTTTTTTCGAGTAGCCGTCGAAGTGCTGGTTGACGAAGGCGGGCTCGAACTTGTCCACCTCGAGGCCGCGTCCCTCGGCGGTGGCGGGATAGGTGGTCTTGCCCGTGGTGGTGTAGCCGACGCGCATGACAACCCACTCGCCGTCGGGCACGCGCCAGCGGAGCGCGCCGCCGGTGACGCTGGCGGTGAGGTTGCGAATCTCGTCGAGGCGCAGGGCGCGCTCGGGAGGGACGGGCTTGGAGGGCGCGGCTCCCTCGGGGCCGGAACCGCGGTCGCTGGCGGCACCCGCCATGAACTTGAAGCGCGTGACGGGTGACTTGCCCGAGGGGCCTTTCGCGGGCCAGGCGAGCACGGCGATGTCGCGGACGAAGTCGAGCTTGCGGTCGAGCTCGGGCAGCGCGATGGACTGCTCCGCGCCGTTGCCCGTGACACGAAGGGTTTTGAACGTGAGCTCCTTCATCGATTGCTCGGGAGTGATCCACGGGCCGCCGGCCTCGGACCAGCCGTCGCAATTATGAATGCCGACTTCAATGCCGTGTTTCGCGGCGGTTTCGGTGGCGAAGCGAAAGAGGTCGAACCACTCGGGCGAGGCGAAGGGGACGGGCGCGGGGTTTTTGTCGCGATTGCCGACGGAGAAAACCTGCGCCTGCCCGATGCCCTTGTCGGCCATCTCGCGCAAGTCGGCCTCGATGCCCGCGCGCGAAACATTGCCGTTGAGCCAGTGCCACCAAGTTTGCGGACGCGCCCAGCCCGAGGGCGAGGCGAAGGCCGCGGCGTCGAGCGTGTGCTCGGGCTGATCGGGATTGTGGCTGGTGTATTTGAGGAAATCCCCATCCGCGTTTGCGGCGTGAAGGAATGTTCCGGCGAGGAACAGGCTGGCGATGAGTGCGGGGATGAGTGCGCGCAGTTTCATTGAGTGTCGGATGTTTTTAGTGGATGTTGTTGCGAAAACGGGGATGCGGCGTAACGGGATGCGAAGGCAGGCGTTGAGGGATTTGAACGATTGGGGACCAGGGGGCTTATTTATGATTCAAGTCGGTCATATAATTTTTAGAGAAATCCTTATTCTCGAATGACCGTCAAGCCCTTTCAGGAATTTTCAGCCAGTGAAACATGCTTCGGGTTGCCGTGGAGTAACGAGGTGCGGCGATGCGCGGGGATACCCCTTCGGGGCAGGGGGGGATACAACGATTTTTACTTAAAACATCGAACAAATGGATGGGTCAATTTTTTTAGATTGGTGCGATCACTTCCTCATATGCGCAAATCGCGCGCACGTTGTTGGATTTCACCCGCGCCGAGGGGGCCGGGGTCACTCGAATCCGCAGAGCGAGATGCCCCATGCCTTGGCCTGCGCGATCACGGCTGGCTTGTCGAGCATGATGACTCGTCCGGCCTCGAGCGCGGCGGCGTGCAGACCGGATTCGCGCATCACTTCAAGCGTGCGTTGTCCAAAAACAGGCACGTCAAACCGATAATCCTGGTTGGCCTTGACCGTTTTTACAAAGAGCGTGCCGTCGGTCTTGAATGTTCCCGCGCGGCGCAGCATTTCGTCGGTGCCCTCAAACGCCTCGACCGCGAGCACGGTGCCTTTGCGGACGACGCAGCCCTGGCCGATGTCGAGGCGCGCGGATTCGCGCGCGATGTGGATGCCGTGCTCCAAGTATTCGTTGTTGATGGGGAATCTTCCCCCGGTCATGACGCCTGTTGAGGCGAGTTGCTCGTCCAGAAAGCAGCGGGCGTCGAGCATGCGCACGCCGGCTTTTTCGATTTCGGCGGCGAGCGCGCCAAAAATTGTTTCCGCGTTGCGGCGTTTCAACGAAAAGAGGATTTTGATTGCGAGCAAATCGGGGTGCAGCCCGCCAAAGAGGCGCTTGGGCGTGATCTGCCCCGCCATGAGCGCGTAGCCGGTGCCAAACTCGCGCAGCGCGCGCAGCGCCTTGCCCAGTTGTCCGACATAAACCATGCGCCGCTCGGCGTCGGGGAAGGTGGCGTAAAGCTCGGGCGGTGTTTCCTCATGAAATGCAAGCAGCCGGATCGGTATGCCCGCCCGTCGTATCGCATCGGCGACAAGCACGGGGTATCGCCCCTGTCCCGCGATGAGCGTGATGGGTTTGGCGGTGTCGAAATCTTCTGGAAGAAAGCGCGATAACACGATGGGCAAATGCGTAATGCCCGCGCCGCCGCGCTGGCAAGGCTGGAAACGGGGGCGTGTCCCCGATTGGAGGGCGCGATGTAATTCGACTTAAGCCGAATTGGGGCGATTCAGGTGGGGCGATGTCGTCGCGGCCAAAAAGTAAAACGTCCCGGTCTGCGTTGGCGCAGGCCGGGACGTGGTATGATGGTTATGTTTCGGGCCGCCTCGTTTTATTTTTTCGAGGCTTCGGGAGATTCGGTTTCGTCAACGAGGACAAAGCGGGTGCCGCCGCGGCTCCAGACGCGGAGGAGCGTCTTTTTCGAGGGCGGGTTCTCGGTGAGTTTGACGGCTTCGTCGGCGTTGGCGACGGGTTCGCGGTTGATTTCCTGAATCACGTCGCCGGGGCGCAGGCCGGCGGCGGCGGCGGGCGAGTCGGGATCGACGTCGGTGATGACCGCGCCGGTGATGTTGCTTGAAATGCCGTAGGCGCGGCGGGTGCGGGCGTCGAGATCGGCCACGCCGACGCCGTTGAGCGTGCCGTTATCCTCGGTTTTGGCGCCGCCGGATGCGTCGTTGCCGGATGTGCTTTTCTCACCGGGTTGGTTGCCGACGATGATGGCGAGTTGCTCGGGCTTGCCGTCGCGCATCACGGTGATGGATGCGCTGGTGCCGGGAGCGACGGCGGCGACGGCGAGGCGGAGCGTGCGCCCGTCCTTGACTGCGCGTCCGTTGAAATCGGTGATGATGTCGCCGGGCTGAATGCCGATTTTCGAGGAGGGGCCGTCGGGCGTGACCTCGGCGACGAGCGCGCCGTCGGCGTTTTTGAGTTTGAATTGCCCGGCCATTTCGGGCGTGAGGTTTTGCACGGCGACGCCGATGAAGCCACGGACAACTTTGCCGTTGGCGACGAGTTGCTCCATGACGCTGCGGACGAGGTTGGCGGGAATGGCGAGGCCGATGCCTTGGAAGCCGCCGGAGCGGGAGAGGATGGCGGTGTTGATGCCGATGACGCGTCCGCGCATGTCGGTGAGCGCGCCGCCGGAGTTGCCGGGGTTGATGGAGGCGTCGGTTTGGATAAAATCCTCGTAGCCCTGGCCGTCCTCAATGATGCCGACGCCGCGTCCGAGGGCGCTGATCATGCCGGCGGTGACGGTCTGGCCGATGCCGAAGGGATTGCCGATGGCGAGCACGCGGTCGCCGACTTCGAGTTGGTCGCTGTCGGCAAAGGTGGCGGCGGGCAGGCCGGTGGCCTCGACTTTGATGACTGCGATGTCGGTTTTCGGATCGGTGCCGATGACCTTGGCCTTTAATTCGCGTCCGTCGTTGAGGGAGACTTTGATTTCGTCGGCACCGTTGACGACGTGCGCGTTGGTGAGCACGTAGCCGTCGGCGGAGACGATGACGCCGGAGCCGAGGCCGGTTTGCTCGGGCTGGCGTTGCATGCGGCTGCCGCGGCGGTTGTTGCCGCGATTGCCTCCGCTGCCGTCATCGTCGCCATACGGTCCGAAAAATGGGCCGAAGAAATCGCGGAATCGCGGGTCGCTGAAAAATGGATTGTCGGCGACAGGGACGTTTTTGGCGCGTTCGGTGACGAGCACCTTGACGACGCTGGGCGCGACTTCCTTGACGATGGGCGCGTAGCTTTCGGTGGCGGAGGGCGCGGTGCGGGTGAGCGGGGTGGCGTCGACTTTCATTGTGACGCCCGGTTTCTCGTCCTGTTTCGCGAAGGCGACGGCCGAGAGCGTGATCGCAGCCACGGCGACAAGGCTGCCGCCGAGGAGGGCGAACGGGCGGCGTGCGGTTTTTGCGTGATGGGCGGGTTGCGTGTTGTGGTTTGTCATAAGAGCGGATGTTTGAAAAATGGATGTGTCTTTTGGAATGTTTCGCCCCGACTATCGCACGAATTATTTTCGGATATCTTTCGTGAAGCTTACTTTTTTGTAATTTTCCGTGTGCTTTTGCGGGATTGGGAGTAGTGTCTCCGTGTAACATTTTCAACAATCATGACCGTTCACGATCGTCTCGCAGCCCATCTCTCGAAAACTCCCGACACAGCCAGCGCCAATTGGGTCGCCGCCAACGCGACCGTTGTGGGCGATGTCACGCTCGGACCCAAAAGCAGCGTGTTTTACGGGGCGGTGTTGCGCGGCGACATTGCGCGGATCGTGGTGGGCGAGGGCTCGAACATTCAGGACAACTGCGTGGTGCACTTGGCGGACGATCTCGACGCGATCATCGGCGACTGGGTGACCGTGGGCCACGGCGCGATCATCCACGCGTGCACGATTGAGGACGAGTGCCTGATCGGCATGGGCGCGACGGTGCTCGACGGCGCGAGGGTGGGGGCGCGGAGCATTGTGGGTGCGGGCGCGGTGGTGACGCCGCGCACGGTGATCCCACCGGGCTCGATGGTGCTTGGCGCGCCGGCAAAGGTCGTGCGCCCGCTCAGCGAGGTGGAACAGGCTAAGCTCAAGGGCTGGGCTGAAAAGTATGTGCATGTTTCCGCCGCGCACGCGGCGGCTGCGAAAAAATAATGTGCGAATCGTGAAAAGGCGGTAAGTTGTGCCGGAGCGTCCGTTTTTGCGGGCGGATGCGCGCAATGAGCGCATGCTGGCACCGGTTAAAAAGATTGTGTGCAAAATTTTTGCGTGTTGCCTTTTTTCGCGGGCTTCAATTTTTCCGTTCATGTTATTCGCCCTGGGGCGGGTAGCGACACATCCTAATTCCATCACATACTATTATGAAAAAACTCATTGTTGAATTCATCGGCACCTTTTTTCTGGTGTTCACCGTCGGCATGGTCGTCAACCAAGGCCCCGTCCTTGGCGCGCTTGCCATCGGCTCCGCGCTCATGGTCATGGTTTATGCCGGCGGCCATATTTCCGGCGGCCATTACAACCCGGCGGTGACGCTCGGCGTTTTCCTGCGCGGCAAATGTGAGGCGAAGGATGTCGTGCCCTACTGGATCGCGCAATTCGCGGCTGCGGTCGTGGCGGCGATTGTTGTTTGCCTCGCGGTCGACGCGAGCTTGAGCCTCGGGGTGGGCGGCGGCATTGAGAAGGTCGTTCCGTGCATTATCGCCGAGTTCATCGGCACGTTCGCGCTTGTCTGGGTGGTGCTCAACACCGCCACGTCCAAGGGCACTGCGGGCAACTCGTTTTACGGGCTGGCGATCGGCTTCACGGTTTTTGTCTGCGCGATTTCGGTCGGCGGCATTTCCGGCGGCGCGTTCAACCCGGCGGTCGGCCTCGGCGTGTTCGCGATGGGCAAGGCCAATCTCGCGATGCTCGTGCTCTACATCGTCACCGACCTCGTCGGCGGCGCGGTCGCGGCGCTCACCTACAAGATTGTCAACGGCAACGACTGAGTTTGCTCGCAATCCTCAATTTGCTTCGAAAGCCGGACGTGTTTCGTCCGGCTTTTTTCATTTGGAAAAATCATGGTTGGCGGATAATCCCCAAATCATGACGCGTTTCATTGCAACCACCCTCCTGTTCGCATCGCTGGTGTTTGGGTTCGCAGCGTGTGCGACGCCGCGCAATTCCGATTCGCCGCAAACCGCCTATCTTTTCACTTATTTTACCGGCAACGGCAAAAGCGGCCTGCACCTCGCCTGGAGCGGTGACGGCTACAAGTGGAACGCCCTCGGATCGGGCGCGAGTTACCTGAAACCCCGTGTCGGCGAGTCGAAGCTCATGCGCGATCCTTGTGTGGCGCGCGGCCCCGACGGCGTTTATCACATGGTGTGGACGACTTCATGGGACGGACGGACAATCGGTCACGCATCGACGCGCGATTTTCTCACATGGTCGGAACAGGAGGCGATTCCAGTCATGGCGGGCATCGACGGCACGCGCAACTGCTGGGCGCCCGAAATCATTTACGACGACGAGGCGGGGCGGTTTGTCATCTATTGGTCATCGACTGTCGAGGGTCGTTTCCCCGAAACCGCCGGGACATCGGAAAACAAATACAACCATCGTCTCTATTACACGACCACGACCGATTTCAAAAGCTTCCCGCCCGCGCAATTGCTCTACGAGCCGGGCTTCAGTGTGATTGACGGCACGCTCATCAAGTTTGGCGGACTCTGGCATCTCATCGTGAAGGATGAAACCGTGACGCCCCCGAAAAAGCATTTGCGCATTGCGACCGGCGCGCACTCCACGGGGCCGTTTGTCGCGCCGCCCGCGGCCCCGTTCACTCGCGATTGGGTTGAGGGGCCGGCGGCGTTTGTCGGGCGCGAAGGCGAGGTGCTTGTGTATTTCGACGTGTATCGTGAAAAACACTACGGCGCGATGCGTTCGCGCGATATGAAAACGTGGGAGGATGTGACCGACAAAATCTCGCTGCCCTCCGGGGTGCGCCACGGCACAGTGATCGAAGTGCCCGCAGCCCTCATCGACAAGTTGCGCTCAACCGATCTTGCCATGAGGCGTCCGCCGCCGCGGGCACCGTTGATTCTGCCGTGAGCCGAGCCACTGGACAAGGCGGCGCGCGGCCATTCCTGCCTGCGCATGCGATTCGCCTTTGCCAAATTTATCCGCACACCCAGTCATGGTTTGACAAAAATACCTCTTTGGCGGGCTTTTCTTCCGGCGGATGCGCAAGCCATGCTCGCAACACGAATGCGCGCAATAATAAAGACCATCATGCGAAACCTCACAATCACACTCCTTGCCTTGGTAATAATGGCATCCGGAATCGCGAATGCCGCTGTTGAAACCACCGATGTTTTTGTTTCCGGCCGCGACGGTTATCACACGTATAGAATACCGTCCATCGTGCGCATTGCGGACGGTGACTTGCTCGCTTTCGCCGAGGGGCGCAAGGGCGGCAAGGGCGACGCCGGCGACATCGATTTGCTGGTGAAGCGGTCCAGCGACAACGGCCGCACATGGAGCTCCGCGAGCGTGATCTGGGATGATGCCGGCAACACTTGCGGTAATCCCTGCGCCGTGGTCGATGGCGACACGGGTGTCATCTGGCTTTTCGGCACGCACAACCTCGGGACTGATCGCGAGGTGGACATAATCCACAAGCGCGCCGCGAGCACGCGCACGGTGTGGGTGATGAACTCGCGCGACGGCGGGCGCACGTGGTCGAAGCCGGTGGATCTCACGTCCACGCTCAAAAATCCGTCGTGGGGCTGGTATGCGACCGGTCCCGGCGTCGGCATCCAAATCGCGCGCGGCCCGAACAGGGGGCGGCTCGTCATTCCCTGCGTGCACAGCTACGATGATCCGCAGGGCAATTTGCGCGGAGGCCCGTATGAATACGGTTCGCACAGCATTTACTCCGACGACCACGGAAAGACGTGGAAGCTCGGCGGCGTAATTCATCCCAAGATGAACGAGTGCCAGGTGGTCGAGCTCGCCTCGCCCGCCGGCACGATCGAGATGAACATGCGCTCGTATTTTGATAACGGCTGCCGGGCGGTTGCGCGCAGCAGGGACGGCGGCGTGACATGGACCGGGCCGGTCGACGCGCCCGCGCTTGTCGAGCCGCGCTGCCAGGCGAGCGTATTGCGCCACAGTTGGCCGAAAGGCAAGAAACCCGGCGTCATGCTGTTCTCCAATCCCGCGTCAAAAACCGCCCGCGAAAACATGACGGTGCGCCTGAGCGAGGACGACGGGGCGACATGGCCGCGTTCATTGGCCTTGCGAGGGGCGTCCGCCGCGTATTCGTGCCTTGTTTCGCTTTCGGACACGGAGGCCGGCTGTCTCTACGAGGCAGGCGGCAAGACCCGCAAGCAGTCCTATCGGCGCATCGTCTTCGCGCGATTCTCATTGGGTGACATTAAATAAAGTCAACGCACGAAGAGAGCGCCGGGCGGCAAACCAGCGCGTGCATTGACATAACGGGGGCGAGCCGCTCATTTTTTCACATCATATAGAAAAACAGCACTCCCTTTAACGATGACTCCCCAGGAACAGCAACTCGACGCCTATCTCAAGCAACTCAAGGCCATGGGCCTTACCGACGAAATGATCGAGGCCTACAAGCAGCAATTCGCGGCCTCGATGAACGCGGCTTCGCAGTGGAACCAGAACATCTCCCAGTTCACGCAAAACATGCAGCAGTTCAACGAGCTTTTCGGCGACGGCGATGGCGACGACGACGAGACCGGGGGCTCCGAAATCACGCTTTCCGACAAAACCACGCTCACGCCGGACGAGCAGCGCGCTGTGGCTTGCGGCGCGGATCTGTGCATGCTCAACGACCAATATCTCAACGACCTTCCCACGGGCCTCGGCAAAAAAAACTGCCGCCAGCTTCTTTCCCAGTGGTGGGATATCGACGGGCGCGAGGAAATGCTCGAAACCATCGCGCGCCTTCAAAAAACAGGGCATCGCGGACAGTTTAAAATCATCGCGCAGGCTTACACGATTTTGGACGCCAAGGAAGGGAAACGCTACCTCCGCGAGGACCTCGCGGGCGTGATGGACGAGGATGTTGCGGTCGAACGCCTCCGCAATCTTCGCGACGGACTTGAGCAGTTTGTCGAGGACGGGCTGATCAGCTCCGAGAAAAAAGTGCCCGACATGATGGTGTGGGATTTTGCCCGCATCATAAACATTTCGCGCGCCGGTTTCGACGCCGGTTATCTGGAGCGCGAGGAGGCGCTCGCCTCGATCATGGACGCCGCCGCAAAAATTCGCGCCGCGTATGGTTCGTGGAAGGAAATGTCGGTCGCCTACCAATTTGCCCGTTATGTCTGGACTGGCGACGACACCTACGAACTGATGAAGGCCAACATGGACGTCCTCTTGAGCGATCCCAAAAGTCCGTGGGTGACGATTGAGTGGTGACGGTGCAGCGCAGACAGTTGTTTGCCGCATGAAACACACGCCCGCCAAGCCGCCGCTCACCGGCGAAACGCTCGAAACGCTCTCCGACCGCCTCAAGGAGCGCGGCGAGCCGGCGTTTCGCGCCAGGCAAATCCTCGAATGGCTGTATAAAAAGCGCGTCCGTTCCTGGGATGCGATGACCAACCTTTCCAAGCCGCTCCGCGCCTGGCTCGCGGACACGTTCGAACTCATGCCCGCCGCGCTCGTGCTCGGGCGCCAGTCCGCCGACGTGACCGACAAGCTCCTGCTCGAGCTCGGGGACAAATCGCTCATCGAAACCGTTATCATCCGCGCGCCGCAGGATGGCGTGGGCGTCGATCACTCGCGCAAAACAATCTGCGTTTCAACCCAAGTCGGTTGCGCGATGGCCTGTGTGTTTTGCGCGAGCGGGCTCGCCGGGCTCAAGCGCGATCTCACCGCCGGCGAAATCGTCGCGCAACTTTTGCAGGTTTGTTATCGCGAGGACGCGCTCACGCCGCGCGCGCATGCGGAGCTCGCCTCGTTCGACAACATCGTCGTCATGGGCATGGGCGAGCCGCTTGCCAACTACGACGCGCTCATGCGCGCGCTCACCATCGTCAACGCCGACTGGGGGCTTGGTTTCGGCGCGCGCCGCATCACGGTTTCGACGAGCGGGCTGGTTCCGAAAATCCTGAAACTTGCCGACGAGCCGCTCGGGTTTCGCCTCGCCGTTTCGTTGCACGGGGCGACCGACGAGGTTCGCGAAAAAATCATGCCTGTGAACAAGGCCTATCCGCTCGCGAAACTTTTGCCCGCGGTGAAGGCGTTTTCCGAAAAACACGGACGCATGATCACGCTGGAATTCATCCTGATCGCGGACGTGAATGACTCGTTTGAGCAGGCGGAAAAGTTGCGCGACATCGCGCTCGACCTGCACGCGCATGTGAACCTGATTCCCTACAACACCGTCGAAGGGCTGCCGTGGAAACGTCCGAGCAACAATCGTCAGGAGCGTTTCGCCGACGTGCTGCGCAACGCCCGGATATCGGTGACATTGCGCCGCGAAAAAGGCCACGACATCGACGCCGCCTGCGGCCAATTGCGCCTGCGGACGGAAAAGGAGCGGGATCAGCGGTTGTAGCGCGCCCGCGCCCGATGGATTGGCGAATCCGCGGCCATGCCGCTCGGAAAAAAGTTTAATCCCTCCTGTGCAGCCAAGGGTAGGGCGGTTGGCAGACTGTCGCTGGCGCTCGAACCTCCGAAACCGCCGATTTCCCCAAAAAACATTATTTGGATGCTGTTTTTTCGAGAAGTGTCTGCGCTCTTTTTTTGGCGTCGGGATTTTTTTTCAGAAAATCCAGCAGCTCGTCGCGCATTTCCTTGATCGCGTCCCGGGTCTGTTTGTTGCGCAGCATTTCGTTGGCTATAATAGTTCCGATGAGTTTGCCCGCCTGTGTGTCCGACGGATAATGCACACCGCCGATCACGCGGCACCACATGGTTTCGCGCACGTCGTTCATGAACAGGATTTCGTATTCGGGCATCGCCTTGCCGAGGAGCACCGCCCAGAGCGCGCTTGCCGCCGAGTGACCGCTGGGATACGAGGTGTTGTCCTGCCTTTTCACGCAAGGCTCGACACCAAGCCCGCGATCATAGGGGCGGGTGCGGTTCCATTGTCTTTTGGAGGCGTGGACAACCGGGCGGCGTTCGTTGGTGGCCTTTGTCAAAATAGCGATGGTGCGTGGCAGATTTTTTTCGTTAAACGCGGGGCCGAAAACTTGGGTGCCCATTGAGAGGCTGTCGTGGGCGCTGACGCGTTCAGCGCGCGCGGCTTGCGCGGGGGTGCGGTCTTTCTGCAATTGCAGCACGGTTTCAAGGTCGGCCATACCCGCGGGGGAATCGTCAGCCGGCGGCGGCGGAACCATTGCGATGATTGTCGCGGGGTCTGTCGTGAGAAAAGGCTGCTCCGCGGCGCCGAGTGTGATGGCGAGAAGGAGTGCGATTGTTACTGTTATGGCGGGAGCTTTTCTCATTGATGTATGCTGTGCTAAGGGTGTGGTGTGGTTGTTTGTTCGGACAAAATACGCAACCAATGCGAGGTTGTGTCAACGAATCACACGGGCGGTCGCGGGTGTGCCTGTTTGGATCCGTTTGGTGCCGGGGAAAATATCAGGCCCTGCGTCCTTGGCGCGCGCGGTCCGGCTGCTCGACCCAGACGCCTTCGAGCAGCATGGTTGCGGGGTTGGCGGTGATTCCGAGTTCGTTGTGCTGCAGTTGCGTCACCACGAGGTCGAGCGCGTTGGAGGCGATTTTTTCGTTGAGCGGATCGATGCCCGGGAGCACGCCGCGCGGATGCCATTCCAGTGTCACGACTCTTCGCGCGTGTGGCGCCATTTCCCGCAGCGCGTCCGCGTCCGCGCGGGAAAGTTGCCAGCCGACCACCAGCGAATCCGCCTTTTCCCTCTGCCATTTTCCCATGAGGGGAAGCTCGTCCGGGCGCGCATAGACGACATGCTTCGCGGCGTTTGCGCGGTCGGGATGGCCTGTGAGAACCGCCGCCAGTTGCATTGAGTGCGTGCGTTCCTGCGAGTCGGGATTGAGAATGACGACGGGGTGCCGGCAGCCCTCCGCGTGAAGTTTCGCGAGAAGGCACCGCACGCTTCGGTAATGAAAATGCGCCGAGCGGTTCATGGGCAGGGGGAATTCCGTGTGGCCGATAACCGCGGCGGCGAAGGGGCTCCAATCCCAGTCCAGCGCGACGCGCGCGCCGCCCTTTACCGCCGCGAACACAAGGCCGGAGATGCCGCGCGAAACCAGTATCCGGTGCAGGCGTTCCGGTCGCATGCCCTCCTTGTCGGAGAGCCAGAATTGGTCAACCGCGCAGCCGACTTGCTCCGCCCTTCGCGTCACGCCGAGCAGGAAATTCTTTCCCGCCTGGTGCCAGTTTTCGGGCAATTTCGAGAGGTCTTTCGGTGTGTTCATCCACACCAGCGCGATGGTTTCCCCTTTTCCAAGGCCGCGTCCCCGCCGGACGTTTGCCATGAGCGAGCTGATGCGCAGGTCGGGTTTGTAACCAAGCTTTTCAGCCACGCGCCGGACGCGCGCCACTGTCGCCGGCGGAATGCTCGGATGCCCGCGCAGTGCGTAGGAAGTTCCGCTGGCGCTCAAGCCCGCGGCCTTGGCCACATCCGCAATGGTTACCCTCATGATTCCAGACACGCGCGAGTTTTTTCCGGGGGCGGATTATTGTCAAGAGACGGGGATGAGGGAATTGCCGCGCCAAGAGCCGGCGGCGGCCCGTCGTGGCTGCCGCCGCTTGGGCGCTGGGTTGACTCAACGAATTCAGCAACTTCGTTATCGACGAAAAGACCGCGCCCGTGACAGTTAATCGCAGGCAAAGCCATTCGTCGTTTTCGCGAGACTTTTCCGCCGCAAACCCAAATGTTTCCCCGAACTTCGCAAACAAAACCTCAAATCAATCCGCACTAAAAAAAATGAAAGCGCTCGTATTGCTGGAAGACAAGGTTCTCAAATACTCGGAGGTCGCCATGCCCGAGCCCAAACAGGGCGAGGTTCTCGTGAAAGTTCATGCCTGCGGCATTTGCGGGTCGGACATCGACCGGGGTTTCGGCGGCAAGGCCTACCACTATCCGCTCGTCATGGGGCATGAGTTTTCCGGCGTGGTTGAGAAATCGTTTCCCGGGGGCAAATACAAGCCGGGCGACCCCGTGGCGGGTTTTCCGCTCATTCCCTGCAAGCAGTGCGCCGCGTGCCAGACGGGGGATTTCGCTCAGTGTTCCGATTACGATTATTACGGTTCGCGCCGCGACGGCGGTTTTGCGGAGTATGTCGCCATCCCCGAGGAAAACCTGTTCCGCGTTCCCGACCATGTGAATTTGTCGCACGCGGCGATGACCGAGCCGGCGGCTGTCGCGCTTCACGGCGTGCGCCGCGCCGAAATAAGCGTCGGCTCAAGCGCGGTGGTTTACGGCTGCGGCCCCATCGGAAACATGACCGCCCAATGGCTCAGGATCGCCGGTTGCGATCCGGTGATCGTGGTCGATGTGGACCGCGCGAAACTCGACCTGGCGGAAAGCATGGGCTTCGTCGCGCTCAACAGCGCCGAATGCGATCCGGTTGAAAGAATCGCCTCCATCACCGGCGGCGAAGGCGCCAAAATCGTCGTGGAGGCCGTCGGCCTTCCCGTCACTTTTCTCAACGCCCTTCGCTCCGCGGGACGCGGGGGACAGGTGGTGTTCATGGGCAATATCCGCGGCACCTTTGAGGTCGGGGACAAGGACTTCTCGCAGATTCTCCGCAAGGAGCTGCGCATATACGGCACCTGGAACAGCAAGGTGGTCCCGCGCCCCGATGACGATTGGTCCGTGGTGCTTGAAATGATGGATCGAAAATTGATCGTCGCCCCCTTGATAAGCCACACGCCGTCGCTCGATGAGGGCGAGCGCATCTTCAACGACATCGCGGGCAAAAAACTGGCCTGCAACAAAGTGCTGTTCAAACCCTGAGAAAAGAACGGCGCGCATTTTCAAAAAACACAACCATGGCAAAAAAAATATCCGTATCCATAATGTGCGGCGATCTCCTGCACCTTGGGCGGGAGATTAAAACGCTGGAGGCGTGCGGTGTTGACTACCTGCATGTTGACATCACGGACGGGCATTTCGTCCCCAACCTCACCTTCGGGCTCGATTTCGTGAGCGCCATGCACAGGGCGACCGATCTCCCGCTGGACATCCACCTGATGGTGCGGCACCCGGCGGACATCATTGCCAAGCTCGATATCCGCAAAGGCGACATCGTTTCAGTCCACACCGAGGGCGGCATTCGAGGCATCGCCGCCATGAGCCAAAAAGTGAGGCGGGCCGGCGCCTTGTTCGGCATCGCCGTCGATCCGGAAACGCCGGTCGGGGCGCTCGCGGGAGTCCTGCCGCTCGCCGATGTTGTCATCCTCATGCTCGTAAGCCCCGGGTTCGCCCGCGGCACCTTGATCGAGGGCATCATGGACAAGGTCGTCGAGGCCCGCGCTTATTTTGCGAAGAAAGGCCGTGGCAATATCATGATCAGCGTGGACGGCAGCGTGAGCGTCGAGCGCGCCAAAATGATGGCGGAGATGGGCGCGGATATATTTGTCGGCGGCACCGCGGGCATCTACCGCGAGGGGCGGCGCTTGGAGGAAACAATACCGCTTTTTAGAAAAGCCATCACATTATAAACAAAACCTCCCGCCCACGCTTTCCCCAAAAAGTAAAAACCATGATCGACCCCCACGTCATAGGAATGGATTTCGGAACGGACTCCGTTCGCGCGCTGCTGGTGAACGCGCTCACCGGCGGGGAGGTTGACTCCACTGTTTTCAACTACCCGCGCTGGGGAGGGGGAATGTATTGCGACGCGCAAAAAACACAGTTTCGCCAGCATCCGCTGGATTACATTGAGGGCGTGGAAAGCGTCATCGGAACGCTCACGAAAAGGCATCCCGAAATCGCGGGGCATGTGAGGGCGATCTGCGTGGACACCACGGCGAGCACCCCCTGCCTTGTGGACGCTGAGTGCCGTCCGCTCGCCCTGCGTCCGGAGTATGCCGAAAACCCCAACGCGATGTTTGTCCTGTGGAAGGATCACACGGGGGAAAAAGAGGCCGCCGAAATCACCGCCCTTTGCTCGGCGGGCCCGGTCAACTACGCGCGCCAATCCGGCAGCCACTACTCAGCCGAAAATTTCTGGTCCAAGATAACGCACATTTTCCGCGAGGAACCCGCGCTCAAAAAAGACGCGCGCTCGGCCATTGAACTTTGCGATTTCATCCCCGCGCTCCTTGCGGGAATCAGCGACATCAACGAACTGAAAAGAAGCCGCTGCACGATGGCCGGAAAATGGCTGTGGTCGGAAAAATGGAACGGCTACCCGCCGTCGGCGTTCTTCGCCCGCCTCGATCCGAGCCTGCCGGAATTCGTCAGCCGCCTCGGCGAAAAAAATTACACCTGCGACCATGCCGCCGGCGCCCTTTCGCCCGAATGGGCCGCGCGCCTCGCGCTTCCGGAGGGCATAAAAATCGGCGTCGGAAATGTTGACTCGCACTCCGGCGCGGTTGGCGCGGGCGTCGTCGATAAAATGCTGGTTCTCAACCTGGGAACCTCCGCCTGCTGCATGACGGTTGTGCCGCCCGCTGTCCTTGGCGACAGGTTTGTCGAGGGCGTCCACGGACAGGCGCACAGCCTCATCATTCCCGGACTTGTCGGAATCGAAACGGGCCTCTCCGCGTTCGGGGATGTCTATGCATGGTTCCGGGATCTGCTTGCCTATCCGCTCACGGAAATACTCGCCAAAAGCAAACTGCTCGACGCGGACACCGCGCAAAAACTCATCGCCGAAATCCGCGCCAACATTCTCCGCGAACTGGACGCCGCCGCCGCAACCACGCCCGGCGAAAACGCGCCCTTCGCCACCGACTGGCTGAACGGACGCCGCAGCCCCGCGCCCGACGCAGCCTTGTCCGGCGGCATCACGGGACTGCGGCTTTCCTCGACCGCGCCGCAACTCTACCGCGCGCTCGTCGAGGCGACAGCCTTTGCGACAAGGGCCATCGTCGATCACCTCGCCGCCAACAACCTGGAAATCGACCACCTGGTCGCCGCCGGCGGCATCTCGCAAAAATCCCCCTTCGTCATGCAAACGCTCTCCGATGTGCTGGGGCGCGAAATCCGCGTGACAGGCTGCCCCCACACCTGCGCCCTGGGCGCGGCGGTGTTTGCGTCCGTCGTTGCGGGCGTCCATGGCAGCGTGGCCGCCGCGCAAAAAATACTCTGCAAACCCGCCGTCACCGTTTACCGGCCGGACATGCTCAAACACCGCGGCCATCTTCGCGGCTACGAGCGATACAAGACGGCTGACGCATTCACGAGAACCCTGGCAAAAAACTAAAACCAACCTCCCGAAAAACATTATGGAAAACAAAGCGAAAACCCTGCGCGAACCCGCGCGTGAAACTCCCGTGCGCCGCTCGGTGGACGTCCTCGTTGTCGGCGGCGGCCCCGCCGGAATCATGGCGGCGCAAGCCGCCGCCGGCGAGGGCTTGCACGTGCTGCTGCTGGAAAACCGGAGCTTCCTTGGCGGCAACCTGACAATCGGTTTGCCCATACTGGCCTTCTTGAATTGCAAGGGCGAGCAGGTCATCAAGGGCCTGCCGCAAAAATTTATCGACCGTCTGCGCGAGCGCGGCGCGGCCAGCGAACACAAGCCCTGCAAAAATCACATGAGCCTGACGATCATCGACTCGGAGGAGGCAAAATCCGTCGCCCTTCAAACGATGGCGGACGCGGGCGTTGAGGTGCTGATGTATGCCCTGTGTGTGGACGCGATCATGGATGGAAACGAAATCAAAGGCGTCATCATCGAGAGCAAGGCGGGCCGCGAGGCGATCATGGCAAAGGTGATTATCGACTGCACCGGTGACGCCGATGTTGCCTTCCGCGCGGGTGTCGAATGCCGCAAGGGGGACAGTGACGGCGGCATGCAGCCGCCCACGCTAATGTTCTGCATGCGCGGTGTTGAAACTCAAAAACTCCGCGACGCCATCGTCAACCATCCCGGGGAATACGACATGGACGTGATGCCGCCCGAGCAGTTTAGGGAGGGCAAATTCATAACCGTGGGCTTGCGTGGAAAAATCAAGCAGGCCCTTGCCGACGGTCTCAAAATTCCCGTGGCACGAACCATATTGATCACCGGCCTGGGCGACGACGAAATCTGGGTGAACATGTCGCGCGTGAGCGGCGTGGACTCCACCGACCCGGTCAGCAGCACCTTTGGCGAAATCGAGGCGCGCAAACAAAACAAGGAACTCGTCCGATACCTGAAAAAATACGTGCCCGGTTTTGAAAACGCCCGGCCTGAGAAAACCGCGCCCTTCCTCGGCATCCGCGAAAGCCGCGTCATCGTCGGAAAATACATCCTCACGAGCGACGACATCGTGAACTGCCGCCGCTTCGACGACGCGATTGCGGTGGCGGGCTACCCGGTTGACATCCACCACGCCAAGGGCGCGGATTGCACGATGGAGTTTTGCGCGGACAGCTACGACATTCCCTACCGCTCGCTGCTTCCGGCAACTGTGGAAAACCTGCTGGTCGCCGGGCGCTGCTCCTCGATGAGTCACGAGGCGATGGCGTCCACCCGCGTTATGTCCACCTGCATGGCGTTGGGCGAGGCGGCGGGGCGGGCGGCAAGGATCGCCTTGCGCGGGGGCATGAAACCATCCGGCGTGAATGTTGCGGAAGTTCAAAAGGAACTCCTCGAAAAAGGCGCATACCTGCGCCCGTTGGCCCCGTGAATATTCATTCAAGATAAAATATTGACCGCTTTTTTATTATGCCCTGCCTTGGGCTCGGACAGGAGCCAATTCTCCTGCCTCCGCTTAGTATCCCGCCGGACTCATCCCAACGCCATTTAGCCCATTCATGAAAACTCGTGTAGCGCGCAATCCGAAAACAACGGAGACCGATTTAATATAAACTGCAAAACTCAATCGTTGCCCAATTTTATGCCCTTTCTAAAACCCTCGCTCCGCCGCTGGATTATTGTCGCGATCATATTCGCGGCGATGGTGCTCAACTACATCGACCGGGTGACCATCTCCTTCCTCAAGGATGAAATCCAGACGATGTTTGGCCTCGATAATTTCGGTTACGCGCTGATCGCCAACGTGTTTATTTTCTTTTACGCCATCATGTATCCCGTTTCCGGCTGGCTTATTGACCGATTCGGACACGGCGACGGCGTCCGGCGGTTTATGTTTGGCGGCATTCTGGTCTGGTCATCCGCCTGCATCGCGGCGGTGTTCACTCGCGTTGCCTGGACGTTTGGCGCCTGCCGCGCCGTCCTTGGCGCCGCCGAGCCGATGGCCTACGCCGCGCAGCTCCGCGCCGTCACGGAATGGTTTCCCAAGAAACTTCGCGCGACGGCCAACAGCCTTTGCGTTGCCGGCGGCACGATCGGCATGGTCATCGCCGCTCCGCTCCTCGTCGGCCTCAAGGAAACCTACGATTGGCGCGCCGCGTTTCTCGTTCCCGGTGTGCTCGGTATTGTCGTGGCGGTCCTGTGGTTTGCCTTTTACCGCAACCCGCCCGCGGATGTGCTCGCCGAAAACACCGGCGAGGCTTCCGCCGCGAAAGGCACCGCGTTCACCTGGCCGCAACTCTGGAAAACCCGCACGCTCTGGGGCGTCATTCTCATTCGCTTCATCAGCGATCCCGTCTGGTATTTCTGCCTTTTCTGGCTTCCCGGCTACCTCAAGTCCGCCGGCCTAAGCGAGCAGCAAGTTGGCATGTTCGGATGGATTCCGTTTCTCTTTGCCGCGCTTGGCGGCATCGGCAGCGGCATTGTCTCCGACTTCATGGTGCGCTCCGGCATGGCGCCGCTTCGCGCCCGCAAAGTCCTCCTTACCGTCATGGCCATCGTCATGCCGGTCTTCGCGTTCACCCCGCACATCGCCAGCCCCGTTGTTGTCATCGCCATATTCAGCGTCGTGTGCGCCATCTGCCTGAGCTGGCTTTTCAACGTCCCCGTCATCCTGACCGAGACCTTTCCCACGCGCAACGTCAGCGGAGTGCTTGGCATCTCGGCAGGCTTTGGCGCCCTCGGCTCCGTGATCTTCAATCTCTTCGTAGGACGCGCGCTTGATACTGTCGGCCCCGTTCCCATCTTCGCCGTCATGGGCGGACTTCACTTGGTTGCCGTTGCCGTGCTTTGGACAATGGCGCGAAAAGAAAACCCGCCGTCCGCGCGTTAGTTTATAATTTGTATATATAACTCATTAAAATAATATTATCATGAAAACCGAAAACAATACGATTATCGAACAGTCAAGGGAAACGCCAATATACAAGGAGACAGACGTGCTGGTCGTCGGCGGAGGCCCCGCCGGCATCATGGCCGCGCTGGGCGCGGCGGAGGGCGGACAGCGCGTGACGCTTGTCGAGGGGCTCAGCCATGTGGGGGGCAATCTCACCACCGGGCTTCCCATCCTCGGGTTTCTCAGCCAGAAGCAGGAGTTGATTATAAAAGGCCTGCCGCAAAAACTCATGGAGCGGCTCAAGGCGAAGGGCGCGGCCAGCGAGCACCAAGCCTGCCCGCTGCATGTCAGCCTCACAATCATCGACCCGGAGGCCGTCAAGACCGAGGCGATGAACATGCTTCTCGAGGCGGGCGTGGAGATTCTCCTGCACATGATGTTTGCCGATGCGATTGTGGAGGACGGCAAAATCAAGGGATGCGTTTTCCAGGGCAAGGCGCGTCGCGAGGCGATTCTTGCCAAACAGGTGATTGATTGCACGGGGGACGGCGACGTGGCTTTCCTCGCGGGCGCGCCTTGCGAGAAGGGCGACGACAAGGGCGGCATGCAGCCACCGACGCTCATGTTCCGCCTCGACAGCGTGGACACCGACAAGCTCCGCAACAGCATTGCCGGGCAACCGGGCTCGTATCAGATGGACTTCATCCCTCCGGATTATTTTGGAAAAAACAGCCGCTTCATCACGGTCGGCTTGCGCAACTTGATAGAAAAAGCCCGCGCTGAAGGCGTGCAGATTCCGACTGATCGCACGATTATTATAACCGGCATCAGGAAAGGCGAGGCGTGGATCAACATGACGCGCGTCAAGGACATCGACGGCTCCGACCCGCACAGCCTCACCGACGGCGAGATCACCGCGCGCAAACAAATCGACGGCATCGTTAAATACCTGACCGGTTATGTGCCCGGCTTTGAGAACGCATGGTTGTCCAACACCGCGCCATTTCTCGGCATTCGCGAGTCCCGTCGCGTGGTGTGCAATTACATGTTGAATCGCGACGATCTCCTGAACTGCGGCAAGTTTGACGACGCGATCGCCGTAGGCAGCTATCCGATTGATATTCACCGGCCAAACGACAACGACTGCACGCTCGAATGGTGCGGCGATTGTTATGACATTCCCTACCGCTCGCTCGTGCCGCAAAAGATCGAGAACCTCTTCATCGCGGGTCGCTGCATAGGCACGACGCACGAGGCCATGGCCGCCACGCGCGTGATGTCCACCTGCATGGCGGTCGGCGAGGCCGCCGGTCGCGCCGCCGCAATGTGCGCCGCCGGGGGAATCGCGCCGGCGTCGCTCGATGTTAAAAAATTACGCGAAAAATTACAGTCAAGCGGAGCCTATTTGCGCGCGTAATAACAAGGCGGGTGTTCTTAAATTTATATATACTAGAAAATATGAAGCAGCATAACCGTCCCGGTTTTTTTCGCGTTTATTTTGCGATAGCGACATGCGCGCTTTTGCTTTCCCCGGCTCATGCCGACTCCAATCTGGATGACAAAACACTGACATTCCAAAACGGCCTTGATAACTACTCGGGCGCGATGGAGATCGGCATCGACCAGGGAAATCCGGGCGTGCTCGGCAACAAGGCAAACAACCTTTGGATCGAGCGGCATGAAAGCAAGGGCGAGCAACTGAAGACGAAGCAGGCGCTGGTTCGTTTTGATAATATTTTCGGTTCGGGAGCCTCGCAAATTCCTCTCGGCGCAAAAATTTCCAAGGCGACATTGCGCCTCAATGTGGGCTCGAAAAAGGACGCGATAACTTATCACCGGATATTTCTCAGCCGCATGCTCGTGCCGTGGGGGAAGGATGCAGCGTGGAAATACAAGGCGTGGGGTGACGATGGAATCCAATACGATGGACGCGAGGCAGTCGCCGCTCCCGACGCGCTCTTTGTCCCCAATCTCAACAACACCGCCTACGAGATTGATGTCACCGAGTCGCTGCGCGCGTGGGCGGGCGGGCAGCCGAACAACGGCTGGGTTTTATATTCAACACGCACGCACCATGTGCCGGCGGCCTTTATCACGTCACGGGTGGACAGGCGGGAATTGCGTCCACTGCTCCGCGTCACCTACGACGCCAATCCGTCCAATATCGCGCCCGAGGCGACAAACCTTTCCTCGACGCATGCAAACGCGACCACCGCCACGCTTTCCCTGCGTGTGACTGACTCCAACAAGGACGCCCTGAGTGTCGCATTTTACGGACGCAAACAGGCCGCCGCCGCGGATGACTTTCAGATTATTCTCCTTCCCGACACGCAATATTACACAAACGAGCGGCTCGGCGGGAAATCGGAAATGTTTGACGCCCAGACGGAATGGATCGCCCGAAATGCCAGGGCGCGCAACATAGCCGGCGTGCTCCATCTCGGGGACATCACGGACCACGGGGATATTCATGAAGATCAATGGAAACTTGCCCGCCGGGCGCTCTATAAACTTGAGGATTCAAAACTGAGCGGCCTGCCCGAGGGTGTTCCCTATTGCCTGGCCGTCGGCAATCACGATCAGCGTTATCCCGGCCCCGACGGAAAAATCAATAAGGATGGCCCGGCGAAACTGTTTAACAAGTATTTCGGCGTGAATCATTTTAAGGGGAAAAGTTATTACGGCGGAAACTACGGCGATAATAATAACAATCACTACACGCTGTTTGAATCAGGCGGAACGAAGATTGTCGTGCTCAGCTTGGAATTCGGTCGCCTCAGAAAGGATTCCGGAATCCTCAAGTGGGCCGGTGAAGTTTTGGCCAAGCATGCGGATCGCCATGCAATCGTGATTACGCACGCGACGCTTTTCCCCGGAATCCCGGGCGAATTTCAGGAGGATGGTGAGGCCGTTTATGCCGCGTTAAAATCGCACAAAAACCTCATGCTCATCGTGGGCGGACACACAACGGGCGAGGGGCATCGCACGGACACTTGCAACGGCTCCGTGACGCATTCCATCGTTCAGGACTTTCAGTTTGATGAAAACGGCGGCGCGGGGTTTCTCGGCGTGCTTACTTTTTCGCCGCGCACCAACGAAATCCGCGTGGCCACCTATTCGCCCTACACAGGCAAATCGCGCACGGATCCCGCGGCGCAATACACGCTTGCCTACGATTTTGGGACCAAGATCGAACCCTTCAAAAAACTCGCCACAGTGAAGGCCGAATCAGGAGCCGGGGCGAAATACAATTGGAAGGGCAGGGCGGCCAACTCGGTGTATGAATGGTATGCCGAGATTTCGGATGCCAGAAAGACAACCCGCACCGAACTCCAGTCATTCATTCACGCTTCGGTGAAATAAAGAAAACTCGTTGAGGAAGGCCCAAGGTCAAATCCCCCTTCGGGCGGCGACTTTGCGGGTCTCTACCGTCTCACGGGAAATGATGTGTGGCGGGGGCAAGGGAGGGAGCCGTAAGGGGGCGGTCACTTTTTTAATGGGGCAAAAAAAGACCTCAAAAACTTGTGCGAGTCTTTGAGGTTAAAGTGGCTGCCCGGGCTGGGGTCGAACCAGCGACCAAGTGATTAACAGTTTTTTGTTAAAGCGTCATATTTTTGTCCTTATTTGTCCCTTTACTTCCGTATTTACGTCATTATGTTAGAGGGGAAATGATTTGTAACTTATAAGACACTTACGGATAAATGAAGACACGTGTGGACAGAAAAAGTGGCCGAAAAGTGGCCGAAATTAAACCTAGAGCACGGAATGATCCCTCGAAGACAAATCCGAGCTACTGGCGTTCGCGACTCGTCAAACAACACGGATCGCCGGACTACTCTGCCCGCGTGCAACATGCCGGACGGCGTGAATGGTTCAATACGAGATCAGGTAATGCTGAGGTCGCGGCGGTGCGTGCGTCCGAGTTTTATTGCGATGTCGTCTTGATGGGCTGGGCGGCTGCTACTGAAAAACACCGTCCGAAGGCTGTCGCCAAAACCAAGGTCTGCACTGTCGGCGAGTTTGTCGCCGATGTAGAGGCGCACAGCCATATTAAGCCAATTACCGTCCGTCGTTACGCCGTGAAGCTTCGCAAAATTATTTCCGACGTGGCGGAGCTCGAAAAGGGGATGAAGAAAAAAGCGAAGCTTAAAAAATTCGACTACGTCCACGGTGGCCGCGTGGAATGGCTCGGAAGAATCAACTCGCAGCCACTCGACGTGCTGACGCCAGAGAAGGTCAGCGAATGGCGCAACGATTACGTTGCCAAGGCCGGATCCGATCCATTGAAGCGTAAATCAGCCGAACGTTCCGCGGCCTCCTACCTGCGGTGCTGCAAGGCTCTGTTTGCCCCCGATGTGTTGCGAGTGCTCTCCGTGACCATGCCTCCAAATCCGTTCGCAGGAGTGAAGGTCAAGGATCCCGGCCCGCAGCGTTATCGCAGCGACATCAATCCGGAGTGGCTTTTGACGGCTGCGGTGCGCGAATTGAAACCGGAGCAGCCACAAGCGTTTCTCGGTCTTGTGCTTTGTTTGTGGGGTGGGTTGCGACGCAAGGAGGCGGACACTCTCACCTGGGCTCAGGTTGATCTTGTCAATGGCCAAATACACATTCGCCGCACTGCGCATTTTGAGCCGAAGACGGAGGAGTCGCAGCGCAGTGTGGACATTCCCCAAGCTGCCGTGGATATCCTTCGCTCCTATATGGGGAATTCGCCGTTTGTGATGGAAGGCGGTGATTCCAGGCCGGGCGCGACTTACGATTATTACCGTTGCGATGGCACTTGGCGCGTTCTGATCGACTGGTTGAAGACGAAGGGAATCACACAGCAAAAGGCAATTCATTCATTGCGCAAGGAAAGCGGCTCGCTGATTGCCTCGGCCTTTGGGATTGAGGCGGCGCGGTATCATTTGGGACACCGCAGCATCAAAACCACCTCCGCTCACTACGTGAGCAAACGCAAGCGGATCGAGGTGAACATCGGCGGCGGTGAGCCTCCGGGCGTTTCGGATTGAGGACAGCTTCAATGGAGGATGGGTAATTATCTTGCATGGGATTTATGGATGCAATTGATGAAATTTGACTGTTTTGATTTTAATTAAAATTAAACACATTTCTGATTTTATAATTATTTTCGTGCATCATTAAATGTTTTCGTGCATGCGTGTGCGCATGAAGAAACGATCCAAAAAAACCGTGCCAAAGACAACACTCACCGTATCCGCCGGCAAAACGGGTTTGCTGGGTGCGGCGTGGTTGCGAACAACGCTGGATATGCCGGCGTTGTCCTCGCGCGTGGAATCTTCGCTCGGTAGCCGCCTCCGGGAGCATGAGCAGGCCGACGGGCGCAAGGCTCAGGTTTTTCCGGCGTCGTATGCCGTGCCTGACGATCCGCTGGCGCATGTTGTTTTTTCATTGAAATACGAGGGCGTGGACTTGCTGCTTCTGAAGGGGGTTTTTGAGAGACTGCCAGCCAGGAAGGTGAGTGCGTTTGTGCAAAACGAATCCACGGGAATCTATGCACGCAAAATCGGATTCCTTTATGAGTTTCTGACGGGAACGACGCTGTCTCTTGGTAAAACCGTGATCGGGGGGAATTACGTTTCACTGCTTGATGAGCGCGAGTATGTCACGGCGGAGCCGCGCAACGTCCCGCGCTGGCGTGTTCGCGATAATTTGCCCGGCACCCCCGCTTTTTGCCCGACCATCCGGCTCACGCAGAAATTGAGTGCGGGGCTCAGGACGGACTGGCGCGCAAAGGCGGCGGCAGTTTTGAAAAACACACCGCGTCCCCTGCTCGACCGCGCGCTCGGATATTTTTATGCAAAGGAAACGCGATCGTCATTTCTCATTGAGAGGGAGGCTCCGGGTGCGGGGAAGCAGGAGCGTTTTATCGCAGCGCTGCGCGAGGCGGGAAACTTGCCGTCAGCGGGCGAGTCGCTTGAGGTTGGGCGCCTCGTTGCGTTGCAAAACAAAATTGTCGATCCGCGTTATCGCGAGACCGCGTTTCGCACGGTGCAGAATTACGTGGGCGAGACGCTGCACGATTTTAGCGAGCGCGTGCATTATGTGTGCCCGCCGCCGGACGCCGCGAGTGCGCTCTGGCGCGGTGTGGTGGAAAGCGCGAAACGCCTAGAGGCGGCGCCACCGTTGGTGCAGGCGGCGGCGGTGGCGTTTTCGTTTGTTTTCATCCACCCGTTTCTCGACGGCAATGGACGCATTCACCGATTTTTGTTGCAGGACACGCTTGCCCGGCGACACCTGCTGTCTGATGGGGTGCTGATACCTCTTTCCGCGAGCATTCTCGCCGACCTACCGGCATACGACAAGGCGCTGGAAACATTCTCCAAGCCGGTGATAGCCCTCGCGGATTATGTGATTGAGCGCGACCGCTCGCTCACGCTTCGCAATGGAGATGAGTTGCTGCCGCTGTGGCAGTATCCCGATCTCACTGCGCAAACCGAATACCTGCACGCGGTGTTGGAGCACGCGATTGCCTCCATCCCGGAGGAGGTGGAGTTTTTGCGCAGACACGACGCCATGCGAAGCGCGATTACCGGAATCGTCGATTTGCCTGCGCGGAAACTGGATTTGCTCCTTACGCTTTTGCGTGAAAACGCGGGGTGCCTGTCGAGGCGGAAGCGCGGACACTTTGCCGAGCTGGCTGACACTGAGGTGGCGCGCATCGAATCCGCCTACAAAGAGGTGTGGCAGATTGCTACCAAAAAATAATTTTCTTGGTTCACGGTGGCCAATTTCAAAACAATCGTGCATCCGCCTCGCCTGCATGCCCGAAAGCCTGCCTTTGTCCGTCGAGGTGCTCGCGGGCAAGTAAGACTCCATGAAGTCGCCGATGGGCGACTTTCGAAGCTATCCACCTGTATGCCCCTAACCCACAATTGAACTATACCTTGTTATTATAGTTGATTATCGGTGACTCTCCATAGCTGGTCGCCGAGGATAGGAATATCAAAGGGCTGGCATTTTGGGACACGCGTTTTCCGGTTCCTAAACCAACTTGAAAAAAATGACTGCGCGGCGATCAGCAGCACATCGTGGAACCTGTCCGCCAATCGTTATTTCACGAGTTTTACGGGCGCAAAGCCATTTTGCGTTCCACTCCGCGGCCGGTCACGCCTTTCGGCGGCCTGGCCGTCCTGGTCGAGTTCTGGCGGCAGCTCGATTTG
>NZ_JAQFIP010000011.1 GCF_029504735.1 Ereboglobus sp. PH5-10
AGCCGCTGGGCGCCCTACGGCAAGTTTGCGGCGGTCTCGGTGGAAAGCTCCGACGGCGAGATCACTGCGCACGGCAGAACATTTGAGGCCAACTACGACGGCAAGCGAGTCGAGTTCGGCCTGGGCACGAGCTACCGCATCGACGCGATCAGCCAAGTTTACATCGACTACGAATATGCGAAGGCCCAGTTCTACGAACGCCCCTGGTCCCTAAACCTCGGCTACCGCAGACTCTGGTAACGTGGAAGCGGCGTCCCGCCGCTTCCACCTTGCCGTCCGAACCGCCCCGACTCACCGGGACGGTTCGCCCTGCCGTGAAAGGCCCGAAAGCATAAGGAAGTTGAAGCCAGCTCAGTATTCCTTGTCCGCGTAGTCGCCGTATTTTTCCATGACGAAGTCGATGTCCTTGTCGCCGCGTCCGCTCAGGTTGACGAGAATGTCCTCCTGCGGGCGCTCCTTGGCGAGCTTCACGGCGTAGGCGACGGCGTGCGCGCTTTCGAGCGCGGGAATGATGCCCTCGAGTCGTGAGAGTTGGAAAAACGCATGGATGGCCTCCGCATCCGTGGCGGTCACGGTCTTGGTGCGTCCGATGGATTTTAAGTAGGCGTGCTCGGGGCCGCTCGACGGATAATCGAGTCCGCTGGCGACGGAATACACGGGCGCGGGCTCGCCTTTTTCGTCGGTGAGCATGATCGAGTTGAAGCCGTGCATGATGCCCTCCTTGCCGTAGGTGAGCGAGGCGGCGTGGTCGCCGAGTTTCGCGCCGCGTCCGAGCGGTTCGACGCCGTGGAGTTCGACGGGGTCGTCGAGGAAGCCGGAGAAAATGCCCATCGCGTTGGAGCCGCCGCCGACGCAGGCGACGACGTTGTTGGGCAGCTCGCCGGTCATCTCGATGAACTGCTCGCGCGCCTCGATGCCGACGACGCGCTGAAACTCGCGCACCATGAGGGGGAAGGGGTGCGGCCCCATGACCGAGCCTATGCAATAGATGCTGTTGACGGGGTCGCTCAGGTAGGCGTCGAACGCGGAATCGACGGCCTCCTTGAGCGTGCGGTTGCCGAAGGTGACGGGCACGACCTTGGCTCCGAGGATTTTCATGCGCACGACATTCGGATGCTCCTTGGCAATGTCGACTTCGCCCATGTGGATTTCGACGGGGATTCCGAAATACGCGCCCGCCGTGGCGAGGGCGACGCCGTGCTGGCCCGCGCCGGTTTCGGCGATGAGTTTTTTCTTGCCGAGGTATTTGGCTAGAAGCGCCTCGCCCATGCAGTGGTTGAGCTTGTGCGCGCCGGAGTGGTTGAGGTCCTCGCGCTTGAGGTAGATGCGCCCGCCGCCGACCTTGTCGCTGAGGTTTTTGCAATAATAGACCGGCGTGGGGCGGCCTTGGAAGTGTTTGCGGATGCTTCGCAGTTCGCGGATGAAATCGTGGCTTCGGCAGATGTGCTGGTAGCCGCGATAGATTTCGTCCATTTGCTTTTGGAGTTCGGGCGGGACGAACGAGCCGCCGAACTTGCCGAAGAAGCCGCGCTCGTCGGGCACCTGCAGGTGCATCGGGAGTTTGGGACGTGTGTATTGCGTGGATGTCTGTGTGTTCATGTGTGTGTTTGTTTTCTGTTGTTTGGTTTTGTTGAAACTGAAGCGCCGTGATTAGCCGGATGGAAAAAATAAAAAACCTGCCGGATAATGACGGCAGGCTTCATGTTTAAATGGAATCGGTGCGTTGATATTACAGTGCGTAAGCGTGCGTCATTGTCTCGTTGAGGAGCAACGCCAGCGCCAAGTATTGTTGATGTTTTTGTTCAAACGCATGTCTGAAAATTGAAGTTGCGCGGAAAATGCGCGGTGAGGGTTTGGGGAGTCAAGGGAAAATATTTTTGGGCAAAGGGCGCTTGTGTCGCTCCATCAGCGGCGCGGTTTCTTTCCCCTGAAAACTCCGCGCGCGTGCCAGAGGATCAGGAGCGCGTTGGTCGCGACCATTGGCCACGCGCGCGGGGTCGCGCCCGAAATTATCGCGACCGCAATTATCCACGCATGGATGCCGAGCGCGATTGCCGAGACGCAATAATCCGCCCGTCGCGCCGCCTGTTCGCGCCATTGAATATATGCCACGGCGCACCAGACGGCGAGCGCCACGACCGCGCCGGCCCGGCAGAATTGCGAGGCGCGCGCGATTTTTTCCTGATGCTCCAGCAGGAGCGTCAGCAGCCAGAACAGCAGTTGGTTGAAATAAAGAAAGCCGGTCACGAGCGCCGATATCAGGTGCGCGTTCACGGGGAACTGGCCTTTCTCATCGACCGGCACGCGCGAGAGCAGGGCGCAGCCGGCGCAGCAGAAATGGGTCGCCGGGGATGTCTCGTTCGCCGCGCTCGCGGCTGTCCTGAACGGGGTGCCGCAGCGGCTGCATGTTACGTTTTGCATGGTTGGGTCGTTCTTTGTTGGAAAAGAGGGGGGGAGTTTTTTCAGGGTTCAACGTGCCGGATTATCAATTCCTGCAGGGTGGCCAAAAACATGTAGGCCATGAGGGCGCGGCGCGTGTCGGGTTGCAGCGCGTCGAAATCGCCGATGCCCTGCTCCAATGTTTCGTCGGGGATGTCCGCAAGCTGGCGCAGGCGCATTTGCAGGCGCAGCGCGGTGCAGGCGCGGATTATTTGCATGCTTTCGTCGGTATTGATCGTGACGGTGCCTGTTTCAAAAAACTCGCCGTCGAATAGCGCGAGCAGCACGCCGACACTCTCGTTTTGCGTGGAGAGGAGCGAGTTCCGCCACATTTCGTCCATTTCGGCATCGTCGCCGTTTGCGGGCGGATGCAGTTGCACGGCGAGTTGGGTCTTGAGTTCGTTCGCGGTGGCATTGAGCAAGTCCATCAGCGGCGCGACGATTTTCAGGCTGAGCGTGATCTCGATTCGGCTCATTTGTCGTCGGCCTCCAGGATCGCCCGCAGGTGCCATTCGTGAAGCGTGTAGGCGTAGGCCTCGGCTTTTTCCCTCAGGCCGCACCACACGACGGATCGGCCCTGTTCGTGCACCTCGAGCATGTGCTTTTGCGCCGTTTGGTCGTCGAAGCCGAGAACCTTTTTGAAAACGAGCACCACGTATGACATAAGGTTTACGGGATCGTTGAGCACCACCACGCGCCAGTCGCCGTCTTTTGCGAGCGCGACGTGGGTGTCTGTTTTCGGGACTGTGAGCGTTTGGGCCGCCATGATTGCATTTCATGCAAACTCGCGCATTATTACAGCGCAACATCGCACTTGTCAGCCGCGCGCAAATAAAGCGGAAATGAGTGCCGCACCACGCGCACAACCCTCTTCTTCAACCATGACATCCACCCAACGCACAACCCACCGCTGGAAATTCGCCCGCATCGGCGGACTCGACCAAGTCATCCTCGAGACAGCCGATGATCTGCTCAACCTAGGCCAACTCGACCAGAAACTCTGGGTCGCGTTGAGCTGTCCGGTGAAAAGCCTCGAATATGACGAGGACACGCTGAAGCTGCTCGACACCGACAACGACGGACGCATCCGCGTTGACGAGATCACCGGCGCGATCAAATGGCTTTCCACGCGCCTCGCCGACGTGGGCGTCATCCTCAACCCGCAGCCGCAGTTGCCCCCCGATGCGATCAACGCCGGCACGCCCGAGGGCGCGCTGCTGCTCTCCACTGCAAATCTCCTCATCAGCGAGGGCAAAACCGGGCTCAGCGTCGCGGGCATCGCCGAAACGCGAAAGCAATTTCTCGACGGCCGTTTTAACGGCGACGGCGTCATTTCCGCCGACACCACGGACACGCCCGAGCTCAAGCAGCTCGTCGAAAACATCATCGCCACTCAAGGCGCCGCGCAGGATCTCAGCGGCAAGCCCGGCGTGACGCAGGAAAAAATCGACGCGTTTTACGACGCGGTCGCCGCGCACATCGCGCGCAACGCCGAGGCCGCGGCGACGCAGGTTTTCGTTTTCGGCAAAACCACGCCCGCGGCCCACGCCGCGTTCAAGGCGGTGCGCGAGAAAATCGACGACTACTTCGAGCGCTGTCGCCTGGCCTCGTTTGATCCGCGCACGCTCGCCGCGCTCAACCGCCCCGAGTCCGACTACGCCGCGATCATCGCGCGCGACCTCAAGCCGGGCGATTCCGACCTGGCCGGGTTTCCCCTCGCAAAAATCACGCCCGACAAGCCGCTGTCGCTCGCCGCCGGCATCAATCCCGCGTGGACGGCCGCCGTTGGGGCATTTCTCTCCGACACGATGCCGGTCGCGTTCAACGCGGGCAAAGCCGACATCACCGCCGCCGAGTGGGCGTCGCTGAAAACGAAGTTCGGGCCCTACGAAAACTGGCTCGCGGCAAACGCCGGCTCGCCGATCACCGCGCTCGGCGATGCGCGCATCGAGGAAATCCACGCGACCTCCGCCGCCGACCGCGACGCGCTCGGCAAACTCGTCGCGCAAGACAAGGCGCTCGAATCCGAATCGCTCGCGCTCAACGACATCAACCGGCTCGTGCGCTACTACAGCCAGCTCGGCGTGCTGTTGCGCAACTTCGTGAACTTCGCCGATTTTTATTCGCTGAAACACTCGGCGATCTTTCAGGCGGGCGTGCTTTACCTCGACAGCCGCAGTTGCGAACTGTGCATCCGCGTCGATGATCCCGCGGCGCATTCCGTGCTCGCCGCGCTCAGCCGCGCGTGCATCGCCTACTGCGAACTCAAGCGCGCGGGCGAGGCGCCGTTGAAAATCGCGGCCTGTTTCACCCAGGGCGACTCCGACTATCTGATGGTGGGGCGCAACGGCGTTTTCTACGACATGAAGGGGCGCGACTGGGACGCGACGATCACCAAGCTCGTTTCGAACCCGATCAGCGTGCGCGAGGCGTTTTGGTCGCCCTATAAAAAACTCATCCGCACAATCGAGGAACATCTCGCCAAACGCGGCGCCGCTGCCGAGGCCGCCACCGGCGCCAAGCTCGACAAGGTTGCGGAAAACACCGCCAATGCCGACAAGCTCGCCGCCGCGTCCGCGTCCGCGACACCCGAGGCGCCGAAAAAAATCGACGTCGGCACTGTGGCCGCGATTGGCGTGGCCGCAGGCGCGCTCACCGGCGCGATTGCCGCGATCGCAACCGGAATCGCCCGTCTCGCGCCCTGGCAAATCCTCCTCATTCCGGTGGCGTTGTTGCTGATCATTTCCGGCCCGTCGATGTTCATTGCCTGGTTGAAACTCCGCCAGCGCACACTCGGGCCGATTCTTGACGCGGCGGGATGGGCGGTCAACGGACGCGTAAAAATCAATGTCCCGCTCGGCACCTCGCTCACGGACATCGCCACGCTTCCTGACGGCTCGCAGCGCACGCTTCGCGATCCCTACGAGGACAAGGCGGCCAAGCGCCGCAAGCGCCGCATCGTGCTGGTCCTGGTTCTCGCCGCGCTCGCGGCCTTCGGCGCATGGGCGTGGATCGATCACATCGAGACGAACACATGGATTTGGGACCGGCTGTTGTCGTCGAAATAATCAAACGCGAAGGACGGCGCGGATTTTTTGCCGCGCCGTTTTCAATTTCCAAGTGAAGACCCCGGACCTGCTCAATATACGTTTATACAATCAATTGCTCTCCGGCCATGAGTTGAAGCAGCCGCGAGAGGTCGTGTCCCGGATGGGCGCGATGCAGTCGCAGTCGCTGGATTTGGCGAAGTGGGCGATCGGAACGCGTCTCGAATCAAAGACGGTTGCGGATGTCGAGAAGGCCTTGAACACGGGGAAAATCATTCGCACGCACATTCTGCGCCCGACGTGGCATTTTGTGGCGGCGGATGACATTCATTGGATGCGCGAACTTTCGAACCCGCAAATAAAGCCGATTTATCTCTCCTATTGCCGGATGTGCGGCGCGGACGAGGCGGTCATAGCGCGCGCCGTTCCCATTGTGGAGAAATCCCTGTCCAATGGCGGGCATTTGGAGAAGCAGGAAATCGGGGAGGCCCTGAAGGCGCGAAGAATAAAGGCGGATGCCACCTTGCTGAATCTTATTATACAACGCGCCGAGATGGAGGGGATTCTTTGCAACGGGAAAATACAGGGTAATAAACAAACCTATGCTTTGCTAAACGAATGGGTTCCCCGGAAACGAAACCAAACAATAAGCCGGGAGGCTGCGTTGGAACGCCTGGCGCGGAGGTATTTCACGAGCCACGGACCGGCGACGCTTCTTGATTTTGAGTGGTGGTCGGGCTTGTCGCTCACCGATAGCAGGCGCGCTGTCGAGATGATCAAAAACGATTTTGTATGCGAAAAGGCAAGCGGGCGCGAGTTCTGGATGCGAAATGACATTAAGACTCCGCCGAAAGGAAGCGCGTCGGCATTGCTGCTTCCGCCGTTCGACGAATTTGTGGTGAGCTACAAGGACCGTTCCGAGATGATTCACGATGCTCATTATGGAAAGGTGATGACGAGGAACGGCCTCTTTTCCCCGACCGTGATGCTCAATGGCGAAATTGTCGGCTCATGGAAAAAGACGAGCAGGAAAGGAGCTGTCCGAATAGAACTCTCCTTTTTCGAAAAAACGTCCAAGCGAAAACAACAGCTTTTCGAGCCGGAGATAAGGCGGTTGGAGAAGTTTTATTCGGACAGGGATGAATAGACATGCTTGGCAGCGAAGCGCGCGAACGGTTTGTTGATTATTAAAACCAGTGACACTGGTTCTCCAAGATGAACGATGTGTCGATATGAAATATATACATATTATAATAATCGACTATTCATTCTGTATATTCTGTTAATTCTGTCATGATCCTTAAGACAGGATTAATTGGATGCGCAGGATGCGGACGGGAGTGGAGACACAGACAGGAATGTCTGTGTTACCTTGATTTGAGGTTTCGATTTGGTTGGTAACGTTGGGGTAGGGCGCTGGAATTGCAAAATATCAATTGTCCGGCACACTCTTCCGCCTTCCCGGCGAGCGATTAATAAATTGTAAATTATTGCGAAAAATATAATTGTGAAAACCCGTTTGCGGTGCTGGGATTTCGGATGTTCATTTGGTTTCTTCCGCAATCATAACCCTGAAAATTCAAAAACGCCCACACTATGAATGCTTATGTCGCTGAATTCGTCGGAACCGCCATCCTCGTCCTTCTTGGTAATGGCATCGTCGCAAACGTGAATCTCACCAAGTCCAAGGGCAACGGCGGGGGCTGGATTTGCGTGGCCGCGGGCTGGGCCTGCGCCGTGGCCATCGCCGTCTATGCCACGGGGCGGTTTTCCGAGGCGCATCTCAATCCGGCCGTCACACTCGCGCTCGCCAGCATCGGGAGCTTCGGCTGGGGGCAGGTGGCCGGATACATCGGAGCACAAATGGCCGGCGGCATTATCGGCGCAGTTCTCGTTTACCTGACCTATTTTGCCCATTGGGGCGTGACAAACGACGCCGCCACCAAGCTCGCCTGCTTCTCCACCGCTCCCGCCGTGCGCCGGATGGGGCCCGCCTTTGTCACGGAGGTGATCGGGACCGCGGTTCTTTTGTTCGGCATCCTGGCCTTTGGAAAAGTGGCATTGGGCGCTCCCAGCGGACAGGAGGCGTGGGCCGCGGTTGTGGGCACTTGGTTTGGGCCCGCGTTGGTCGGCCTGCTTATTTTCTCCATCGGCCTTTCGCTCGGCGGTCCGTCGGGATATGCCATCAATCCCGCGCGTGACCTGGGGCCGCGCATCGCCCACGCCGTGCTTCCCATTCCCGGAAAAGGCTCCTCCGACTGGCAGTATTCCTGGGTGCCCGTCGTGGCCCCGATTGTCGGCGGCATCATCGGAGCGCAACTTTTCGTTTTGCTCGGGTTTTAGGGCTAAAAATTTAACCACGGAGAACACTGAGATACACGGAGGGAAAACAAGAATGCCAGAGAGCCAGAGGCCGGAAATCCAGGTCAAGCCCCAGACGTTCAGACGCTCCTCCTCCGTGCCGCTCCGTGCCATCCGTGGTTAAAAATCAGGACACAGTATTTCAGGATAACTTCTTAATCCACTCCACTCATCGTTAAAAAATCCATCGTCATTCAACATCATGAGCTCCCAAAAATATATTCTGGCCCTCGACCAGGGCACCACCAGTTCACGCGCCATCGTTTTTGACCATTCGGGCCGGATCGTTTCTGTCGCGCAAAAGGAATACCGGCAGCATTATCCGAAATCCGGCTGGGTTGAGCACGATCCGTTCGACATTTGGGCCAGCCAAAGCTCCACGGCGGCGGAGGCCGTTTCCAAGGCTGATCTTTCAACCGACGCCATCGCCGCGGTCGGCATCACCAACCAGCGCGAGACAACGGTCGTCTGGGATCGCGAGACGGGCAAGCCGGTTTACAATGCCATCGTCTGGCAGGATCGCCGCACGGCCGATTATTGCGCCGAACTTCAAAAGCAGGGCGTCGAGTCCATGATTCGGGAAAAAACCGGCCTGCGCATCGACCCGTATTTTTCCGGCACCAAAATCCGCTGGATACTTGAAAACGTGGACGGCGCGCGCGCCCTCGCCGACAAGGGCCGCCTGCTTTTCGGCACCGTGGACACATGGCTGATCTGGCAGCTCACGGAGCGCACGGTGCACGTCACCGATGCCACAAACGCCTCGCGCACCCTCCTGCTCAACATCCACACCGGCGATTGGGACGACGACCTGCTCAAGCTCCTTGGCATTCCCCGCTCCATGCTCCCCGAGGTCAAGTCCAGCTCCGAGGTGTATGGAAAAGTCGCCCCCGCGATTTATCCCGGCGGGGTTCCGATTGCGGGCATCGCCGGCGACCAGCAGGCCGCGCTTTTCGGCCAGGCATGTTTCGAGCCGGGCATGGTCAAGAACACCTACGGCACCGGCTGCTTTACCCTGATGAACACGGGGACGGAGGCCGTCACCTCGAAAAACAACCTTCTTACCACGATCGCCTGGCGCATCGGCAACCGCACCGAATACGCGCTCGAGGGATCGGTCTTTATCGGCGGCGCGGTCGTGCAATGGCTGCGCGACGAGCTCCGCATCGTTTCCACCGCGCAGGAAGTCGACCGGCTCGCCGCCACCGTGCCCGATGCCGGCGGCCTCTACATCGTGCCCGCCTTCACCGGACTCGGCGCCCCGCACTGGGATCCCTACGCCCGGGGCATCGCCGTCGGCATCACGCGCGGCACCAATCGCGCGCACTTCTGCCGCGCGGCCCTCGACGCCATCGCCTTCCAAACCGCCGACCTCATCTCGTGCATGGAAAAGGACAGCGGACTGACGCTCTCCGAGTTGCGCGTGGACGGCGGTGCCAGCCACAGCCAGCCCCTGCTCCAGTTCCAATCCGACTTGCTGGGCAGGCCCGTGATCCGCCCGGAATGTGTCGAAACCACCGCCATGGGCGCCGCCTACCTGGCCGGCCTCGCCGTCGGCTACTGGACCAGCCGCGACGACATCACGAAAAACTGGCAGGTTGACCAGGAGTTCAAGCCCGACACCGCGCGCAAGGACATCGACACCCTGCGCACCGGCTGGAACCGCGCCCTCGAACGCTCCAAGGGGTGGGAGAGCGGAAGTTAAGGCATCCAAAATACGCAAGTATTCAAGAGCCGACTCCGCATCCTGTAAATCCTGACCATTCTGGTTTAAATTTTCTGACAGGATTGGCGGGATTTACAGGATGAAGGCAGGAATGTCCGTGCTATTTTTCAGACGATAATCGCCCTTATCTTGACGTCATTTCAACCTGCTCCTGCGAGGCGTTTTCGGACTCAAGACGGCAACTTCTTTAATATTCTGGGTTCGGAAACAATGCGATTTTCTGGCTTCCCATGAAAGGTAGCCATTCCAATCATGGTGTGGCCGTCATTTTGAACACTAAACACATAGGAGCCTGAGTCGAATCCATCTCCTTTTTGATCCTCAAATAGAAGAGTAATTTGGTTATTTTGTATCTTTCCTTGATACACAAAGCTACGATTGGAATCAGTGCCATCTCGTTTTTTCCTTCGAGTGCTTTTCCCTGAAACCCTGTAACCATTTTGCTTTAGATCAATTTGACCAACATGAACTTCAACGCCATTGCGTGTTTCAATAATCGCCCAAGGACCTTCTATTCGAATGCCTTTTGAAAAGAATCGATACTGAGCAGCTGGCCAAACGAATCTAACAAATACTGCGACCGATCCGGTGGCGGTGAGGCTTGAAAAAAAACCGATAATGAAATTAATCACAGAAATTCCTTCTTTTTGGAGTGTAATACTTATCTATATTTCTTCCTAACGGTTACCATGAGTCATGCACGGTAGCGCGTTGCCTCAATGGTTTTGTTCGGTTTTATTTGCTATTCCTTACTAATGTCTAGATGTGACACCATGATAGTTGAATCGACACTAAACTCGCCCTGAATATTGTCATCACTCAAGTCAATAAACTCGCTGAGTCCAGCAGCTCTTAGCACTGCATTCGAAAACATCTCTGCTTCTCTATCTAACGTGTGATCAAATGCATAGACTATTTCACCAATCTGAAAAGATGTCCATGCTCGAATAAAGTCGTGTAAGTCGTGCAGTGTCCGTTGGGACGAAAAAAGAGGCGATATAAGTGAAATCAAAGGAAGGGGAAATCCGCGCTTGTGCCATATGCAAAAAATCTCGTGCAAGATCATAAGATCATCAGACCATGGAAAGACGCATGTATCGTTGCCACGCAAGTGTTGCCCAGCATTACTTGCCCCCGACGCTAGTGCTGTCTTTGTGAAGGATGAAGAGCCATTCAGGGTGTTACTCAAAACTCCAGCATTCACATGGATGAGTTCGCCAGGGGCTTCAAAGAACCCATACGCACCGAGACACATTTGAGTGTTCCGAAACACGACATCCTTCGCCCCTCGGAACATCCCTTTGCTTCCGCTAAACAGAGGAAAATTTTTCAGTAAAAAAAGCTGTTCCTCGTCTATATGAGCTTTGCCATTACGAAGCATCTTATTCTGCACAATACAAAGTTTCTGTAGTAAACGCCGCTTACCATCGGAGACAACTGTAACAAGAATCAAGTCCCCCAGTTCTTTGGAGGTCGGCTTGTTTCGGAAATTGAATGAAACGTAAGATTTTGAGCCGTGTATCTTCTCGCAGTGAATTCGTAGACCATGATATGATTGGCCCTTGAGGGTGTTTGCTATGCGTGTAACCAGTGCAACCTCACCTTCATTGTTCGTGTATCCCTGTCCCAGTTGATCATAGACTTCAGCGATACGGGCATGCTGGAACCTCAAGAATCCGGGATCGGCTAGGAGTGAATGATATTTTTGTATGAGTTTTCTCATTACATTGTATTTTTATTAATCGTTACGGGTGTAATGCCTCGTTGCTTGCGGCGGGGGCCTTTACTAAACACTTACGGGCGAATCTCGTGCAGGCAAGTGCTTTCACGTGGGACTGGAGCTGGTAATGCGGTCGAATGCCACGCACACCTTCACACTTGCACGTAGGGCGGTCAAAATTTGAGACGAAAGATAAAAAGGGATGAATACAACGCGACAGCGCCCGGGAGCGCGGGCATCTTGCCCGCAGATTTGGAGGTTTGTGCGGGCGGGACGCCCGCGCTCCCAGGATGGCGTCGCAATCGAAGCCCTTACAGTATCTGCGCTATGTAGCAAAAGGGGCGTCGTTTGCGACGCCCCTTTGTGTGTGTTTTGGTTGCTTGCTTACTTTTGCGCGGGCGCGGATGGCGCGGCGGGTGTCGGGGCGACGGCCGCTTTGACGTCGCCGCCGTTGTCGGCGAGGCGCTGGTAGAGGGCGAAGCGGTCGTTGACTCCTTTTTGCGCCTCGGCTTCGAACACCGCCACTTGCTCCGGCGACACGGAGCGGGCCACCAGTTTGTAACGGTTTTCGGCGCGGGTAAACGTGCTCAGCTCGCCTTTCGGCGCGGCGCTGTCGAGTTGCATCGGGTTCTTGCCTTCGGCGGCGCGGCGCGGGTCGTAGCGGAAGAGCGGCCAGTAGCCGGTTTCCACGGCGAGTTTCTGCCGGTCGAAGCCTTCATACATGGCCTTGAAGCCGTGCGAGATGCAGGGCGCGTAGGCGAGGATGAGCGAGGGGCCGTCGTAGGACTCGGCTTCGCGGATGGCGTTGAGCGTTTGCGCGTCGCGGGCGCCCATGGCCACGCGGGCCACGTAGACGTTGCCGTAAACGGTGGCGAGGAGCGCGAGGTCTTTTTTGCCAGTGGGCTTGCCGCCGCCGGCGAACTTCGCGGTCGCGCCGAGGGGCGTCGATTTCGAGCACTGGCCTCCCGTGTTGGAATAGACTTCGGTGTCGAGCACCATGATGTTCACGTTGCGCCCGGAGGCGATGACGTGGTCGAGGCCGCCGTAGCCGATGTCGTAGGCCCAGCCGTCGCCGCCGAAGATCCAGACGGATTTTTTCACGAGGTAGTCGGCGACTTTTTCGAGTTCGCGGGCTTGCGGGTCGTTGATGCCGGCGAGGGCGGTTTTCAGTTCCGCAATCTTGGCGCGGAGCGCGGCGATGGCGGGATCGTTCGACTGGTCGGCGGTGAGGATGGCGTCAACGAGCGGCTGGCCGATTTGCGCGGCGAGGGCGTTGAGGAGGCGCTTGGCGCGGTCGGCGCTGCGATCCATCGAGAGGCGCATGCCGAGGCCGAATTCGGCGTTGTCCTCGAAGAGCGAGTTGGCCCATGCGGGGCCGCGTCCGTCCTTGTTTGTCGTGTAGGGCGTGGTCGGGAGGTTGCCGCCGTAGATGGAGGAGCAGCCGGTGGCGTTGGCGATGACGGCGCGGTCGCCGAAGAGTTGACTGACGAGTTTGATGTAGGGTGTCTCGCCGCAGCCAGCGCAGGCGCCGGAGAATTCGAAGAGCGGGTCGAGGAATTGCACGTTTTTCGGCGTGTCGGCCTTGAAGCTGGCGCGGTCGATCGAGGGCAGGTCGAGGAAGAACTTGAAGTTGGCGCGCTCGCGTTCGCGGATCGGGTATTGCTCGACCATGTTGATGGCGCGTTTCTTCGGGTCGGCCTTGTTTTTGACCGGGCAAACGTGCACGCAGAGTTCGCAGCCGGTGCAATCCTCGACGGCGACTTGGAGGACGTAGTTGTTGCCCTTGTATTCCGTGGATTTGAAGGGCACGGACTTGAAGCCCTCGGGCGCCTTGCTGAGGAGCGCGGGGTCGAAGAACTTGGCGCGGATGGCGGCGTGCGGGCAGGCTTGCACGCATTTGTTGCACTGGATGCAGATGGAGGCGTCCCATTCGGGAACCGTGGCGGCCATGTTGCGTTTTTCGTATTGGGCGGTGGCGGAGGGCCAGGTGCCGTCAACGGGAAATGCGGAGACAGGGAGGTCGTCGCCGCGGCCGGCGAGGATCATGCCGGTGACGTTGCGCACGAAGTCGGGCGCGTCGGTGGGCACGGGGGGCTGGCGGAGCGCGGTGGAGTCGGCGGCGGCGGGAATCTTGACTTCCTTGAGCGCGGAGAGGGCGGCGTCGATGGCGCGGAGGTTTTGGTCAACGATTTCCTGGCCTTTTTTCGAGTAGGATTTGATCGCGGCCTTTTTGATGTTGTCGATGGCTTCGTCAACGGGGAGCACTTCGCTCAGTTTGAAGAAGCACACTTGCATGACGGTGTTGGTGCGGTTGGCGGGGAGGCCGGCGGAGCGGGCGACGGCGCTGGCGTCGATCGCGTAAACGCGGAGTTTTTTGGCGATGATTTCCCGCTGCGTCTCGGCGGAGAGGCGGTGCCAGGCGGTTTCGGTGTCGCCGGGGGCGTTGATGAGGAGGATGCCGCCCTCGGAGGCGCAATCGACGACGGGTTGCTGGTCGAGAAGGTTGAACTGGTGGCAGCCCACGAAGTCGGCGTTCTTGATGAGGTAGGGCGCGCGGATGGGGCGGTCGCCGAAGCGGAGATGCGAGACGGTGAAGCCGCCGGATTTCTTGGAGTCGTAAACGAAGTAGCCCTGGGCGTATTTGCCGGCGTCGACGCCGATGATTTTGATGGTGTTTTTGTTGGCGCCGACTGTGCCGTCGGAACCGAGGCCGAAGAAGACGGCGCGGGTGAGCGTTTCGTCGAGGCTTTCGATGTCGAGAGTGTTGTCGTAGGGGAGCGAGAGGCCGGTGAGGTCGTCGTTGATGCCGATGGTGAAGGTTTGTTTCGGTTTGTCCTTGGCGATTTCCTCGTAAACGGCGGCGACCATCGGGGGCGTGAATTCCTTGGAGCCGAGGCCGTAGCGGCCGCCGGTGATCTTGATGCGCGGGCCGGTGAGCGCGCCGTTTTCCTCGCCGTGGCGGACGGCGGCGACGACGTCGAGATAGAGGGGCTCGCCAAACGCGCCGGGCTCCTTGGTGCGGTCGAGGACGGCGATGGCCTTGGTGGTTTTCGGGAGCGCCTTGAGGAAGGCGTCGACGGGGAACGGACGGTAAAGGTTGACGGAGAGGACGCCGGTTTTTTGGCCCTTTTTGTTGAGCCAAGCGGCGGTCTCGGCGGCGGTCTCGGCACCGGAGCCCATGATGACGATAACGTGTTCGGCATCGGGCGCGCCCTCGTAGTTGACGAGGCCGTATTTGCGGCCGGTGGCGGCGGCGAACTTGTCCATCTCGGCCTGCACGATGGCGGGGACGGCTTCGTAGAATTTGTTGCAGGATTCGCGGGCCTGGAAAAAGACGTCGGGGTTTTGGGCGGTGCCGCGGATGGCGGGCGCGTCGGGGTTGAGGCCGCGGGAGCGGAAGGCGTCGAGCGCGTCGGCGTCGATCATCGAGCGGAGGATGTCGTCGCTGATGCGATGCACGGTGTTGATTTCGTGCGAGGTGCGGAAGCCGTCGAAGAAGTGGAGGAAGGGGACGCGTGACTTGAGGGTGGCGGCGTGGGCGATGGCGGCCATGTCGTGCGCCTCCTGCGGGGAGTTGGCGGCGAGCATTGCCCAACCGGTCTGGCGGCAGGCCATGACGTCGGAGTGGTCGCCGAAAATGGAGAGCGCGTGCGTGGCGAGGGTGCGCGCGGTGACGTGCATGACGCAGGGGGTGAGTTCGCCGGCGATCTTGAACATGTTGGGAATCATGAGCAGAAGGCCCTGCGAGGCGGTGAAAGTGCTGGTGAGCGTGCCGCCCATGAGCGAGCCGTGCATCGCGCCCGCGGCACCGGCTTCGGATTGCATCTCAACGACTTCGGGGATGTGACCGAAGAGGTTGGTCTTTTTCTGAACACCCCAGTCATCCATGAATTCCGCCATCGGGGTGGACGGCGTGATGGGATAGATCGTAAAGACCTCCGTCATTTTATAGGCGACATGCGCGACGGCTTCATTGGCGTCGATGGTGGCCGGTTTGGATTTGGTGGTTTCGGAGGCGGCTTGAGTTGCGTTCATTGTTTCTAAATTATGAATTAACCTGTTTGTTTTTAAAAAATTATGAAATTACGTGGAGATGATGAAAAACTGGGCTGATTGATGGCGGGTGTTTTTTGAAATCGGGGGAAAATATGTCGTAATTATTTAAATAGATATTCGGCAGAGTAGCAGAGTCAACCAGTGGGATGGTTTTTGGAAAGATAAAATGAAAAAAAATGAGCTGATTTTGACCAAATCCTGCGCATATATTGCTTTTTCGTTCTCAATGAACACCGAGTGCCTGACGTGCTGCTTAAGATTGGTATACGTGAATATGTATATTTTGTTCAAAATTGCCGGATTTAAGGCAATTTATGCGCAGTTTTCGGTAATTTGTGCTGGTTTTGACGCAGCGGCAGTTTGAGGAGAAATGCACGTGTCGCATCAAATGGGGGAGGGCGGTTTCGCCGTTCCGCGCAACGGCGATATTCCGACAACCGCTGTGTTTGCCACTCGTAATTCTCGGCGCGCTCGGCGAGCACCCCCCCACCTGTTGAAGACCAAGGCTGGTTTGTGAATTGTGTAACCCCAATAGGTTACGCTCCGGATGAAAACAGTCCCATTTAGGCTGTCGGAAATGGAATCCCGTTTTTGGTTGAAATTCGCTATACCTCGTCCAGCGCGGGCAGAATTTCCAGATTGGTGTCGCCGTTGGGAAGGGCGGCGAGATGCCAGCGCTGGCGGGTTATTTTTTTCAGGAAGGCGCGGTCGTGGCTGACGAGCAGCATGGCGCAGGGGCACTCGGCGAGCGCTTCCTCAAGGCACAGGATGCTAGGCAGGTCCATGTGGTTCGTGGGTTCGTCCATCACGATCAGGTGCGGGCCGCGCACGATGCCGAGCGCAAGCAGGAGCTTGCGAATTTCGCCGGGGCTGGGCTGCGCGCTTTCGAGCAGGCGCGCGGGGCGCGAGCCGAGGCGGCTGATCGTTGTCATGATGCGGCCGCGCTCGGCGTTGGGGAGCAGTTTGATTTTTTCCAACAGCGTGCGCGAATCCTCCGCGGAAATTTCCTGCGGCACACGCACGAGTTTGTCCCCGGGGATTTGCAGATTGGAGAGGATGTGCCGGATGAGCGTGCTTTTGCCGGAGCCGTTTGCGCCGGTGAGCGCGACGCGGTCGGCGCCCCCGATGGCGAGCTTGGGAAAATGCAGGTGGCGGTTTTCGTTTTCGCCGAGCGGGAGCTTGCCCGCCGGCAGGCGCAGCAGGAAGTCGCGCGGCGAGTAGGATGCGCCGTCGATCCAGATGCCGGTTTCGTAACGCTTGGTGACTTGGATGGAGGCGCGCTCTTTTTCGACCCGGGCGGCGCGTCCTCGCATTTGCCCGGCGAGTTTGTTGGCGTAGGCATCCTTGCCGGTGAGCTTGGCGAGGCCGCGCATGGCGCGTCCGTCAGGGTCGTTTTTGGTGAGCTTTTTCTGGTGCGAGCCGCGGGCGGCGGCGGCTTTTTGCTCGGCGATGACGCGGCGTCGCTGCGCCTCGGCGCGCAGACGGGCGGCGGCGTGCTTGAGCGCGTCGCTTTCGTTTTGCGCGGTTTGCTCCTCAATGTCCTGCTGGGCGAGCGCCTCGGTGATGTTTCCGGGACGGAGCGTGGCGCGCGGCGGCTCGAGCATGAGGCAGCGGGTGCAGAGTTCGTCGAGGAGCTCGCGGTCGTGGCTGACGAGGATGCCGGCGCCGTGGAAGTTTTGCAGGACGTTGACGAGGAGGGCGCGCGCGTCGGCGTCGATGTGGTTGGTGGGTTCGTCGAGCGCGAGGATGGCGGGTTCGCGCCAGAGCGCGGTGGCGATTTGCGCGCGTTTGCGCTCGCCGTGGCTGAGCGTGGTCCAGCGCTCGGGCCAGTCGTCGCCGATGCGGAGGCGGGATTTGAGCGCGGCGGCGTCGGGCGCCCAGAGGAAATCCTCGAAGAGCGGCGGCGGGTCGTCGGTGCGCTGGGCGACGTAGAGCGCGGCGCCTTGCGCGTGGACGGAACCGTGCGCGGGCGGGAGCGCGCCGGTGGCGATTTGCAGGAGCGTGGTTTTGCCGGAGCCGTTGGCGCCGACGACGCCGGTCCATGTGCCCGAGGGAAATTGCACGGTTAGGTTTTCGATGAGCGGCGCGGCCATGCCGGGCCAGGAAAATTCGATGTCGGTGAGTGTGAGCTGTGCGGAGGACATTGCGGAAAAGATGATCGGCTTAAATCGACTTAAGTCGACTCAAGTCGATTTAAGCCGGGGCGGATGATGAAGCTGGCGCGGAGGTGTTTACGCCGGTTTACAGCATGTTTTCCAAGAAGGCGCGGGTGCGTTTGTGGACGGGGTTTTTGAAAAACTCAACGGAGGTGTTCGTTTCGATGATTTCTCCGTTGTCCATGAAGATGACGCGGCTGGCGACTTCGCGCGCGAAGCCCATTTCGTGCGTGACGACGAGCATCGTCATGCGCTCGTCGGCGAGCTGGCGCATGGTGCGCAGGACTTCGCCGGTGAGCTCGGGGTCGAGCGCAGAGGTGGGTTCGTCGAAGAGCATGATCTCGGGGTGCATGGCGAGGGCGCGCGCGATGGCGAGGCGTTGTTTTTGCCCGCCGGAAATCTGCGAGGGGTAGGCGTCGCGCTTGTCGCGGAGGCCGACTTTTTCGAGGAGGGTCTCGGCCTCGGGGAGGATGTCGGCGCGGGCGCGTTTTTTCACGGTCATGGGCGGCGCGATGACGTTTTCCAGCACGGTCATGTGCGGGAAGAGGTTGAAGTGCTGGAAGACCATTCCCATGCGCGAGCAGATGCGGCGGATCTCGGGCTCGGGCGCGTAGCGGCAATGGCCGCCGGGCTCGGTGCGCGCGAGGGTCGCGCCCTCGATGTCGATGCGCCCGGAGTCGATTTTCTCAAGGTGGTTGAGGCAGCGCAGAAAGGTGCTTTTGCCGGAGCCGGACGGGCCGATGATGGCGACGACTTCGCGTTCGGCGAGGCTGAGCGAAACGCCCTTGAGCACTTGGAGCGCGCCGAAGCTTTTGCGGATGTTTTCCGCGCGGATCATGTTTCGTTTTTCGGGCGCGCTTTCAGTCATAGACGGCGTAGCGTTTTTCGAGGCGTTGGAAGACGACCGTGAGCACGAAGGTCATGCAGAGGTAAAAGACGGCGGCGACGATGAAGGGCGCGGCGCTGAACTCGCGCAGCACGATGCCGCGGACGACCTTCAGCAGGTCGCTGAGCGCGAGCACGTAGATGAGCGAGGTGTCCTTGACGAGCGTGATGGTTTCGTTGCTGAGCGGGGGGAGGATGCGCTTGACGACCTGGGGCATGACGATGTGGCGCATCGTTTGCGGGTAGGTGTAGCCGAGGACCTTGGCGCCCTCATACTGGCCCTTGTCGATCGACTGGATGCCGGCGCGGAAAATCTCGGCGAAGTAGGCGGCGTAGTTCAGCGTGAAGGCGACGACGGCGGTGAGAAAATCGGGGAGGATGATCGGGAGGCCGGGGAGGTTTGGCAGCGCGAAATAGATGAAGAACATCTGGAGCATGAGCGGGGTGCCGCGCATGAGCCAGATGTAGCCGTTGACGCCGGCGCCGAGCGCGCGGAAGCGCGAGATGCGCATGAGCGCGAGCGCGAGTCCGAGCGGCAGCGAGAGGAGCAGCGTGATGAAAAACAGCTTGAGCGTGACCCACGCTCCTCCGAGCAGCGGGCCGAGGTTGTTGATCACGGTGTCCATTCAGGCTGTGCGCGCGGGAAGGTGCGGTGGAATCGGGCGGCGGCGGGCGGGCGCGTTATTTGACGACGTCGGCGCCGAACCACTTCGTGGAGATTTTCGCGGAGGCACCGTCCTTTTTCATGTCGTTGAGCGCCTTTTGCAGTTCGGAGAGGAGGGCGGTGTCCTCCTTGCGCAGGCCGACTCCGTATTCCTCGGTGCCGAAGTCTTCCGTGAGCACGACGTATTCGCCGGGTTTTTTGGAAATGTAATAACGGCCGACAACCTCGTCGAGCACGACGGCGTCGAGGCGTCCGACACCGAGGTCCATGAGCGCGGTGACGTTGTCGGCGAAGGTTTTCATTTCTCGAAATGTCTTGCGTGTGGCGGCGTCGCGCTCGATGGCGTCGACGGCGGTGCTGCCCTCCTGCACGCCGACGACTTTTCCGGCGAGGCCGGCCTTGTTGCGGATGGGGGACTTGGCGGGGACGATGATGATTTGGTGGTTCTCCATGTAGGGGGCGGTGAAGGCGATTTTGGCCTTGCGCTGCTCGGTGATGGTGAGGCCGTTCCAGAGGACGTCGATGCGCTTGCTGGCGAGCTCGGCCTCCTTGGAGTTCCAGTCGATGGGCTTGAACTCGGCGCTGCGGCCCATGCGTTTGAACGCCTCGCGAGCCATGTCGATGTCGAAACCGACGATGTTGTGCTGTTCGTCGCGGAAGCCCATCGGGGGAAAACTGTCGTCGAGGCCAACGACGATTTTATTGGATTTTGGACTGCAAGCCGTGAAGAGGAGGCTGGCGGTGATTGCGACAAGTGCGGAGAGCGCGCGGAATTTCATTCGGGCAATAGGTCTGAAAAGCGGCGGAAAAGGTCAAGACGCGTGTTCAATTTGATATCGAGGAAACTGATGGAAAACTGTTATCAGGCCTGAAAATGATTGTGCGTTAGTAGCTTCTTTATTTATGCGAGCAACGACTTGAGGTCGGAGAGGGTGAGTTTTGCGCTGAGCGTGTCGCTTGCCTCGAAGACGTCGGAGAGCAGCGCGCGTTTGTTTTCCTGAAGCTGGAGGACTTTTTCCTCAACGGTGCCGCTGCAAATGAGTTTGTAGCTGGTGACGACTCGTTTTTGCCCGATGCGGTGGGCGCGGTCGGTCGCTTGCGCCTCGACTGCGGGATTCCACCACGGGTCGAAGTGCACGACGGTGTCGGCGGCGGTGAGGTTGAGGCCGGTGCCGCCGGCCTTGAGCGAGATGAGGAAAACGGGAGGTTCGGGCGCGCCGGCGGGCGGGTTGTTGAAGCGGTCAACCTCGGCCTGGCGCGCGCGAACGGACATGGCGCCGTCGAGATAGGCGAAGGGGATTTGTTGCGCGTCGAGCTCCTCGCGGACGAGCGCGAGGAGTTTTGTGAACTGGGAAAAAACGAGCAGGCGGTGTCCGTCGTCGATGGCCTCGGAGAGGATTTCACGGAAGGCGTTGAGTTTTGCGGAGGCGAAATTGGAGGAGTCAGGAGTCAGGAGACAGGAGTCAGGAGAAAATGCACCCCGGCATACTGAACCCTCTTTCACCGTCCTATCTTCTGAATTCTGACTCCTGACTCCTGTCTCCTTTGCTGCCGTCCTCGGCAGCAGCCTCGGATCGCAGCAGACTTGGCGGAGGCGGAGAAGCTGGGTGAGCGTGGCGAGGCGGATTGCGTTTTCACTGGCGCCGCTGGTTTCGAGGGCGAGGAGTTCGCGCTCGGTGTTTTGCTGCACGTTGCGATAGAGGGCGGCTTGGGCGGGCTCGAGTTCGCAGTAGATGACCTGCTCGATTTTCTCGGGAAGCTCGGGGGCGACGGCGGTCTTGGTGCGGCGCAGGATGTAGGGCGCGGTGCGGGCGCGGAGGCGCTCGTCGTGCCATGCGCGTTCGTCGCCGCGCGTGCCAGGCGGGACGGGGGCGAGGTAGCCGGGCATCAGGACTTCGAAAAGCGAGCGGAGGTCGTCGAGCGAGTTTTCGAGCGGCGTGCCGGTGAGCAGAAAACGCGAGCGGGCGCGAAGAGATCGGAGCGTGCGCGCATTTTGCGTGCGGCGGTTTTTGAGATGCTGGGCCTCGTCGGCGATGAGAATGTCGAATTCGATTTTTGAAAAAAACGCGCTGTCCCGGGCGAGCGTGCCGTAGGAGGTGATGATCAGGTCGTGCGAGGCCGCGTCGGGCGCGCGGGCGAGGCGGTTGTTGCCGTGATGGATGAATGCGCGCAGCCGCGGGGTGAAATGCGCGGCCTCGCGCCGCCAGTTTTCGACAAGGCTGGCGGGGCACACGACGAGACCGGGCGCCGCGCCGGAGTCCGGTGATTCCGAGTGCGCGGCGGCGAGCAGCGCGAGCGCCTGAAGGGTTTTGCCGAGACCCATCTCGTCGGCGAGGATTCCGCCGAGCTTGTGGTTGCGGAGATGCCAGAGCCAGGCGGCGCCGATGCGCTGGTAGGGGCGGAGCAGGGCGTCGAGTTGCGCGGGCAGGGGCGCGGGCGCGAGTTTGGAAAGATTGCGGAGCGCCTCGCTGCGCGCGCGCCAGGCGGCGGGCGGCTGGAAGTGCGGGGCGATTTCCTCGATTATGCTCTCGGCCTCGGCGAGCGCGGCGGCGGGGATGCGATGCGTGCGGCGCGCGGCGGGCGCAAGGCCGGTGTTGTCCGATGCGAGGGCGTTTTGCGCGCGCGCGAGCCGGTCGAGTTGCGCGGGCGGGACGAGGTAGATGCGTTTGTTTTCGGCGTCCTCAAGATAGGAGCGGCTGGAGGCGATGGCGTCGTGTATTTTGTTTTCGGACACACCCTCCGCGCGGAGTCCGAGGGTCAGGTCGTAGCCGCCGGAGGCGGCGGGCGTGGCGTCGCAGGCAACTTCGGCGCGAGTGATGCGGGCGGTGTTCTTCTTGAAGTTGTCGGTGAAACCGGCGTGGTAGGTGTCGCGGAGATCGTCGCCGTGGGCGGCGAGGAAATTCAGGACTTTGTGGCGGTTGCGCAGCCACCATTTGCGATTCGACGGTTCGAGCGCGAAGCCGTTGGTTTTGAGCAAATCGAGTATCGTGTGGTAGGAAACGGATTCGCGGCTTGGCAGCGAGATGGCGAGGTAGTGCTCGGAGCCGTCAACAAGCGGCGGCGTGAGCGCCGCTTGTTGTGAATGCGGAATGCGGAGTGCGGAGTGCGGAATGGGAGGAGGGGAGGGCGGTGGCGGTTGTGATTTTTCGACGAGGTGTTCGTTAATGCCGGGGAGGTTGATGCCGTTCCAGGGGAGTGGGGCGGCGGGTTTGTTTATCCAGAAAAACAGCGGTTGTCCGGCGAGGGCGGCGATGAGCTGGCGGAGTTGGGCGCGGGTGAGCTGGATGAAGGCGGGCGGTTTTTGCGAGTTGCACCACGTTTGGATGAGCGCGAGCGCCGGGAGCAGGGCCGCGGCTGGCGGCGCGGCGAGATCGATTTCGAGTTTGATCGGGATCGCATCGCGCGCGGCGGCGGCGGGAAGATTGGGCGGCAGGTAAATACGGAGCATCAGCGAGAAGAGAATTGGATATCAGGGTTTCCGGGCGAGCTGCCCGCGCCACTGCCGGAGTCAGGGAAAATATTTTTTTCGGGCTTTCACCTGCACGATTCGTTTTTCAGGAAGGATGTAGGCGGTGAGCGCGCCACCCATGACGCACGCGGTGTCGATGCCGAGCGACCATTTGAGCTTGTAGGTTTCAGGGCGCGGAGTGTGGCCGTAAACGACAAAGGGCGGGCCGCTCCAGAGATCGGCCCAAAAGGGCGCGTTGGGCGCGTCGGCGCGCTTGCGGGGTCGGCCCCCGGAGTCGATGACCTGGATGTTGGTGACGGTTTCGGCGGATTGTTTTTGCCAGGGGATTCCTGGAAGAAAACCGCCGTGCACGAAGACGGTGTTGAGCGTTTCCTCGTGGTGGGTGAGTGGCATTTGACCGATGTATTCCCAGTCGGCGGGTCGGAGCTTGGAGAAGGTGCCGATGTCGGTTTCGCGGAGATGCGAGGGATCCTTGGTTTTGTGGTAGGCGAGGAGGCGCAGCTCGTGGTTGCCGAGGAGGGCTGTGGCGTGGTGCTGGCGCGCGAGGTCGATGACCTTGCAGGAGTCGGGGCCGCGGTTGACGAGGTCGCCGAGCAGGATGAGCCGGTCGTCTTTCGCTAGGTTGAGAAGGGCGAGCAGGTCTGAAAATTCTTGGTGGCAGCCGTGGATGTCTCCGATGGCGATGATGCGTCCGGTCATTTTTTTCGATTTGCAGAAATTGACTGGCGGCACGGGCCGCCTCAAGTAAACAAGTTGGGTGATGGAAATATCGATACAGCCTCAGGCAACCGTTTGTTGGGTTTCGCAGCAGCCTTTCGTGGAGGGGCGGCGCGTGGTGAGCGTGCTGCTGCGCGGGCGGCAGAATCCGGATGAGATTATGAGGCGCGACATGCTGGAGTCGGAAGCGGGCAACTTCGTCGCCGACGGGCCGTTGATGTGCCGCTGGGTGCGCGAATACAAGCCGCGCAAAGCCAACGAAAACCCGGAGCGCGAGCTCAAGCTGACTGCGGAAAACCTGTTCATGACGCTGGTCGATCCGGCGACGGAATTGACGCCGGAGACGGGGCGGCTGGTGAAGTTTCTGGCGCTGATGCTGGAGCGAAAACGCGTGTTGCGCCCGAAAGGCCGCTCGGCGGACGGGGGCAAGAATCTCTACGAGCACGCAAAAACAAAACAGATGATCGAGGTGCCGGGCGGCGAGCTGACGCCGGAATTTTTCGTGCAAGTGCAGGAGCAGCTGAGCGTGCTCGTGGGCGGCGGCGAATCGAAGGAAACGGAGCCGGAGGCGGAAGTGAAAGCGGAGGCCGTAGCCGAAACGGAAGCCGAGCCCGCATCGCCGCAAGAACCGGAGGCGGAAGTAGCGCTTTCGCAGGACGTGCCGGAACCGCAGCAGGAGCCGGCGCAAGATTCGCAGGAACAGCAGGACGACGAGAAGCCGGTGACGCAGGAAGGGTAGGGCGTTCCGTCCCGGTGAGCCGCGAACAATGCGGCATATGAAACCGCCTCCGTCTGAGGCTTCTGAGGCTTCGTCCTACCGCGATTGCAGGCTGAATTTGTTCAGGCCGGTTTTGCGGCAGGCGTCCATCACGAATGCGAGTGTTTTGAGCGGGGTGTCCTCGTCGGCGCTGATCAGCACGGGAATGTCGCGGCTGACCTGTTTCACTTGTTGGAGCAGATCGACGAGTTGGGCTTCCGTGGCGGGTTTGGTATTAAAAAGAATGGTGCCGTCTTTCTCAATCGCAATGGTGACGCCCTCGACGTTGAACTGGTTGGAGCCGGCGGTGTCGACTTTTGGGAGCGTGAGGTTGAGCGTTTGCGTGTTGGCGAAACGCATCGTCACAAACGCAAAAAAGACGAGCAGCACGAGCACGTCGATCAGGGGCACCAGCGGCAGTTCGGGCCGGTGGCGGCGTTTGACGCGTAATCCCGTTGCGCTCATGCGGACTTGGTGAGTTGGTTGCCCCCGGAGGCGTCGCCGCCGTCGGTTTTGCGATACTGGAGCACGCGCTCGAGGAGCACGTCGAGCTTGGCGGCCTGCGCGTCGATGCGTCGCTGGAGGTAGCCGTTGCCGATGAGCGCGATGACCGCGACCACAAGGCCGAGCAGCGTGGCCGAGAGCGCGTAGCCGACGCTTTCGGTGAATTGCACCGGGTCGGGCATTTTTGTGACCGGGTCGATTTTGGAAAACGCGGCGAGCAGGCCGGACACCGTTCCGATCAGCCCGATGAGCGGCGCGCCTGTGTAAATGACATCCAGGTAGCTGACGCCGCGCTCCATTTTCATGACTTCGAGGCGGGCGTAGGCCTTGGCACCCTCCATGTCGCCGGGATGCCGTTCAACAAATCCGATGATGCGTCCGAGCGCCGAATGCACGCCGGAGACGATGTTTTGCCCGCCGAGCACGGAGTCGGCGAGGTCGATCGGGATGATGGCGGATTCGCGGAGCGCGATGCTGCGTTCGCAGATGATGAAGATTGCGGCGACGGAACAGAAACCGAGCGGGTAGGCGAGAAGGCCGGCTTCCTTGATGATGCGCATGCCATCAATGGCGGAAAGGAGGGTCGTCATTAACATGTATGTCGTGAATGTATGGCGTGATCTGACGCGGTTTTATAGAAAAATGTTCAGAATATTTTTTTGACCCTTCCCTGCGATAAGAAAAACGGCTTCCGCCAAAATCGCGCGCGACTCGAAATTCCGGCGCGAAACGCGTTTCGCTTCGCAAGCGCGCGCTTGCGCGGGCATCAAGCCGTTCCCGAGCGCATCCATTGTCGCGCTCGGTTCGCCAGAAAATCGACATACGCCGGCTGGTCGTTCAGGCACGGGATTTGTTGGAAGGACTCGCCGCCGGCATCGAGGAAGGTTTTTTGTCCGGCAACCATGAGTTCCTCGAGCGTCTCCAGGCAGTCGGTCACGAAGGCGGGTGAGAGCACGAGCAGGCGCTTGATGCCGCGGGCGGGCAGTTGCGCGAGCGTCTCGTCGGTGTAGGGCGAGAGCCACGGTTCGCCGACGAGGCGCGATTGGAAGGTGATCGAATACCGCTCCGGCGCGATTCCGGCGCGCGCGGCAAATCCGCGCGCGGTCCCGAGCACTTGAGCTCGATAACACGTCGCGTGCGCGGGCGAATCGACTTCGCAGCAGTCTTTCGCACACAGGCAATGCGCGCGCGATTTGTCGGCTTCGCGCAGGTGGCGCTCCGGGATTCCGTGAAAACTGATCAGCAGGTGATCGTGCGGTTGCGCGAGATACGGTTTCGCCGACTCGACAAGCGCGGCCAGATAATCGTCGTCCTTGTAAAACGGCTGCACGCAGTCGATGCGCATTTGCGGCGCGAGCCGCGCGGCCTGCGCATAAACCTCCACGACGAGCGTTTCCCACGACGACATCGCGTAGTGCGGATATTGAGGGAAAAGCAAAACGTGCCCCACGCCGTCCGCGGCCATTTGCGCGACCACCGACGCGATGGACGGCTTGCCGTAGCGCATGGCGAGATAAACCGTCGGTGGCGAGGGTAGGGCGAACCCTCCGGGTGAGCCGTTGCTTGGCGTCTCGATTGGCGCATTCGCATTCGCCGCCGATTCCGGCTCAGCCGGAGGCTTCGCCCTGCCATCGCAGCCCAGCGCCATCGCCAGTTTTTCACGCACCGACATCGAGGTCACGACCAGCGGCGAGCCTTTCTCCGTCCAGATCGATGCATACGCATGGGCCGAGTTTTCGACACGCCTCGGGATGATTATCCGGTTCACAAGCAACGACCGCAGCCATCGCGCGCGCGGACGGTCGATCACGCGCGGGTCGCCCAAAAACTCGGAGAGATACGCGCGCACATCGGCCACGGCGGGCGAATCGGGCGAGCCGAGGTTCACGAGGAGAACTGCGCGTTTGGAAGACATTGCGGATTGGTTTGAAACCATTGATTGGCCGTTGGATTGCCAAAAATGTCAACGGAGCGTCCTAAAAAAGAGTCGGAATTTTGCCTTTTGTTACGGCGGTGGCGTTGTTTTAATGCTCGTTTCTTAAATTCTTATGAGCAAACCACAGAAGCCCGTTGTTCTCATCATCCGCGACGGCTGGGGAAAAAATCCCCACGCCGAGCAGCACGCCTTTAATGCCGTCGAACTTGGCAATTGCCCGACCGACGCCATGTTGCATGCAAAATACCCCTGCACGCTTGTCAAAGCGAGCGGCCTCGACGTCGGCCTCCCCGACGGCGTGATGGGCAATAGCGAGGTCGGCCACGAAAACATCGGCGCGGGCCGCATCGTGGACCAGGAGCTCGTCCGCATCAACAAGCTCTTCTCCGAAAAACGCCTCGCCGAAAACACCGTTTGGAAGGAAGCCCTCGAGCGTGTCAAAACCCGCGGTTCCAACCTGCACTTCATGGGCATCGTTTCCGACGCGGGCGTGCACGGAATGCTCGAGCACCTTTACGGGCTTCTTGCGCAAGCCAAGGCCGACGGCGTCTCGCCGGACAATGTTTTCATTCACGCCTTCACAGACGGGCGCGACACGCCCCCGACCAGCGGCATCGGCTTTGTGAAACAAGTCGGGGACAAGTGCCAGGAGCTCGGCATCGGTCGCATCGCCACGGTGTGCGGACGTTTCTGGGCGATGGATCGTGACAATCGTTGGGAGCGTGTCAGCAAGGCATACGATTTGCTCACGGGCCGCGCCGCCGTCGCCACCGCGCCGGATGCGGTCGCCGCCGTCCAGCAATATTACGACAAGCCCCTCAGCGAAACGCAAAAGGGCGACGAGTTTGTCGCGCCGACCGCCATCCTCGGCGCCGATGGCAAACCGGTTGCCACGATTGCCGACGGCGACGCCGTTGTCTTCTATAACTACCGCGGCGACCGTCCCCGCGAAATCACGAAGGCCTTTGTCCTCGACAATTTCGACGGCTTCGACCGCGGCAAGAAACTCGACCTCTACTTCGCCACGATGGCCGAATATGAAACCGGCCTGCCCGTGCATGTGATTCTCCCTAAACCGCCCAAGCTGAAAAACATCCTCGGCGAAGTCGTCAGCAACGCCAACCTCGCGCAGTTCCGCTGCGCCGAGACCGAGAAGAACCCGCACGTCACCTTCTTCTTCAACAACTATCGCAAGGACCCGTTTCCTGGCGAGGAGCGCGCATGCCCCGCCAGCCCGAAAGTGCCGACCTACGACATGCAGCCGGAAATGTCCGCCTCCGAGGTCACGCGTCTTTCGAAGGAGGCGATTCTCTCGGGCAAGTTCTCGCTCGTCGTGGTGAACTACGCCAACCCCGACATGGTCGGGCACACCGGTTCGCTCCCCGCCGCGATCAAGGCGGTCGAGGCGACCGACAAGGGCGTCGGCGAACTCCTTGAGGCTGTCGCGCAAATGCAAGGCAGCGCCGTCGTCTGCGCCGACCACGGCAACTGCGAGCAAATGTATGACCCCACCGCCAAAGGGCCGCACACCGCGCACACGCTCAACCTCGTTGAAGTGTTTGTCGTCGGCGAAAAATACGCCGCGCGCAAAACCAAGATGCGCACCGGCGGACGCCTTGCCGACATCGCCCCGACGCTCCTCGCGCTCATGGGCCTGCCCAAGCCCGACGAAATGTCCGGCGTGAGCCTGGTTGTGGACGAGGAAACCCGCCCGCCGTATTGATTCGGATTCCGGAGGCGGCCGGCGCGATTACCGCGAGGCCGCCGTCCAAAAACATTTTGAACCGTTCAGTCGTGCGGTTTTCCGGCGATGTTTTTATCACCGAAAAACGCCTTTTTCAGGAGACTAAGCCGCAACATTCCCGGCTCACCGGGACGATGCCAAACTGTCGCTCCGCCCGAAACGCGACTGAACAAACCCAAACAGCCCCAACGGGCGCGAACTAGCGCGCCGGGGCGGCGGGAGCCACTTCAAAAACCTCCTCGGGCTTGAAGAACCGCTTGATTTCGATTTCCGCGTTTTCAACGCTGTCGGAGGCATGCACGACGTTGATCATGCCGGACTCGCCAAAGTCTCCGCGAATAGTGCCCTTGGGGGCTTTTGAGGAATCGGTGGGGCCGAGCATCTCCCGGACGCGGGCGATGACGTTTTCGCCTTGAAGCGCGACCACGACCACCGGACGCGAGCTCATGAACTGCTCGAGTTTCGGGTAAAATGGAAAATGGGTGACGTGCGCATAGTGAACGCGAAGCAGTGCCGGCGTGAGAATCATCATTTTGCAGCCGATAATGGAAAAACCAGCCTGCTCAAAACGGGCAAGGACAGTGCCGACAAGTTTTTTGTCGAGGCAGTCTGGTTTGAATATGATAAATGTTCTTTGCATGTAGGAAAGCCCATCACGCTACGACGCAAATCCGCACAAAGTGAAGCAATATCTGCGTATGTTAAGCCGAAAACCCCTTTTTTATTGCATTATTTGACGTAAAAATGCCCCGGACGCGGGTAATAATAATTCGTTTTCATAAAAGGCATGGTCATTTTCGGCAGGCGGTTGGCGGGCTTGAGCGTCGTTCCAAGCCTCCGTGTCCATTTCGCCAACCACTGTTTTTTTGCGATGTTTATTTGATGCATTGCGCAAGAAAGTCATGTGCGCGGAAGCGGATATGTTTTGGCGGGTCAACATAACCCGCGCCAGGCACACTTAATGGTGGTTTTCTCGAATGTTCTCAATGTGATGGACTTATCGGGGGGCGGCTCATTTTTTGCCCAAATTGGCAATAAATGCGCGGAATGTCGCCATGCTTGACAGGTCCTTGAGCATCTAGAATCTTTACACTCAAACCTCGGAATTGTTTGCGACAAACAAGAGTCTCTCCCGATTGGTTGCCACACCAACCCCGTCAGTCTGTTATTACCATGCTACCAACTACCGCTCGTATAACCCGCATGCTGACATTGGCCGCAATTACCATAGGTTTTGCGGTTTCAGCACATGCCCAAGCAATCAACACCGCGCCGATATCCGGTGTCGTTCGAACAGAGGATGGCCGCGCCATCAGCGGAGCCAAAATCACAATTACCCACAATCCGACCTCATCCGTAACGCGGGCCACCAGTGATTCCACGGGTTATTATGGCCGCGCCGATTTGCGCCCTGGCGGCCCCTATACGGTTTCCATCGCCGCCGACGGTTATGCCTCTTACGAGGTGACGGACGTGTATCTCGCCGCCGAGTCGGGCGCGCATGTGCCGGCCGTGCTTCCATCAGACGTGGTCACGATGGAAAAATATACGGTGTCCGCGAACTCGACATCGGCGCTGTTTGACCCGGGGGCAACGGACAAGAGCTCCTTTATAAGCACCCGCGACATTCAAAACATGGTTGCCGGGGATCGCACGCTGGGCAGCTTGCTGGCCAACGATCCCCGTGTTGTTTACAACCGCAATCCGGAGCAACAATACATATCGGTCAGCGGCATTAATAATCGCTACAATCAGATCATGGTTGATGGTGTGAGCGTGGCGGATCCTTTTGGCCTCAACTCAAACAACCTGGCCGCGCAGAACAATGTCATTCCGATCGAGGCAATCGAAAGCATTGCCGTCAGCACGTCCCCGTATAATGCGCGCAAGGGCGGATTTACCGGGGCGTATGTCAATGTTGTCACAAAGAGCGGCGGCAATGATTTTCACGGGTCGGTTTATTACACATTCCGCAATCAGGATTTGGTGGGCGAGCATTTGGACGGCAAGAGCTCGCCGGTCTCGAATTTCAAGGAGCAAACCTATGGAGCTTCGCTCCGCGGCCCAATTATACCCAAAAAGCTGTTTTTCATGGGAAACATAGAGCGAAAAGACTTCAACAAACCCATGCCCTCGCCCGCCTATCCCCTGGCGAACGACACGATGCGGCAGCTTTTGGACGGTATAGCCGCATTAAACTCAGGAACCGCCGCCAACGGAAACGTCATCAACACAGGCACGGTGCCGTTTGACGTGGGGACGACAGACGGCGAATCCAACAAGATCAAAAACACCGTCGCCACGGCCAAGCTTGAATGGCAGGTCAACAATGACCACCGGATCACGGCCGGTTACCAGTATTCCGAGGGCTCTCGCCCCAGCTTTCCCGGGTTTGGCTCGTCGGGCGGGTCATCCCAGAATAATTTTTCATTTAGTAACTCCTGGTATAACTTGAAAAAGAAAAGCTCCGCCATAACCGGTGCGTGGACGGCCAACTGGTCGGACAAATTATACACGGAGGTGAACGTCGGATATAAAAAATACGATGTTTCAAATGACTATGATATAATTCAGCCGTATGTTCAGATTCAGTATGTTCCCGTATACACGGACCTGACCGCGAGCGGCTCCAGCAACGCCGCCCATGTCATGCTGGGGACGGACAACAGCTATCAAACGAACGAGCTGAGCGTCAAGACGCGGACCATCGAGGCTTTTGCGTCATACAAACTCGGGCACGGGCACACGATTGACGCCGGGTTCCAATATAACACCAATGACGTGTATAACCTGTTCGTCCAGAACACGGCTGGATATTATGTTTTCAACAGCTGGAATCAATTCAACGCCTACGTGAGCGGGAGCGGCACGGATATATACACTTATCGCTACAACAAGATAGACCCGGACGTGGACGCCGCCGCGAATTTCACGGAGGCCAACGTGGGCATGTTTGTTCGCGATGTCTGGCGCGTGGGCAAGAGTCTCACGCTTGATATAAATTTGCGCATGGACATTCCCGTTATCGACGAAAAGCCGGCTTATAATCAAAAATTTTACGACGCCTTTAAAATTCGCAACGATTCCACTTACGACGGCCAAGTGGTGCTGCAGCCCAGACTCGGGTTCAACTGGCAGCCGAAAATCAACAGCGGCAAGCTAAAGACGGTCATTCGTGGCGGTGTCGGCCTGTTTTACGGCGGCATGCCCCGCGTGTGGCTGGGCAACAGCTACTCCAACACCGGGTTCAATTACACCACCTACGAATGCACGACGGCGGCCAACGCGCCCACGCTTTCCTCGGATCCGAACGCGCAACCGACATCGGGTGTGAACGTGCCCGCAACCCAAAGCGTGAGTTATATAAATTCGGATTTTCAGCTGCCAACACGATGGAAGGGCAACATCGCCTTTGAGCAGGAATTGCCATGGTGGGGGATGAAAGCCGCCGTCGAGATTGAGCACACGCGTGTTGATAAAGACGTTTTTTACAGGAATATGAACATTGTTGCCAATACCCACGGGGAGGCCGCGCCTGACGGGCGCCCCATGTATTGGGCAAGATATAACACGGCCACCGGCGTGGGTAATTCCACGCTCAACCGTATCAACACGAATTTCTCAAGCTCATGCATCGAGTTGACAAACAGCGACGAGGGGCAGAGCACCGCAGTCACGCTTTCGCTGGAGCGGCCCATGAAGTCGGACGGCTGGCAATGGATGGTGGCATACACCCACACCAACACGATTGAGGCGGTTTATGGCAATTCGTCTGTGGCGCTGTCCTGCTGGCGCAGCCGCACGGTTTTCGACCCCAATGCCGTCGAGCCGCATCGCGGTGACGGTGAAATCCGCCATCGCGTGCTGGTTAATATTACAAAAAGACTAAATCTGTTTTCCATCGGCGCGACAACCCTGACGCTCACCTATAACGGGCACAGCGGCCTGCCTTACAGTTTGAGAGCCTATAATGACGTGAATGGTGACGGACAATACAACGACATCATGTATATTCCCTCCTTCGGGGATACCAGCGTCGCGGGTGACGGAAACACGGCCAGTAATTACATTTTTGCGAGCGCCGCGGATCGTGACACCTTCTATAAACTCGTAAAGCACTACGGCCTCGCGGAAGGTCAAAAAACCAAGGTCAACGGACAGCGTTATCCGTGGGTGAATCAATTTGATTTGCATATTGCCCAGCAAATCAAGCTGCCCGGGTGGCGTCATAAGCTGGAGCTTGCCGTGGATGTTCTCAACGTCGGCAATATGCTCAATGACAAGTGGGGTCTCATTCGGGGCAGCGACCAAGCCTACGTGAAATCGGAGGCGATGGCCAATGTGGTTTACGACAATAACACAAAAAAATACACATATAGCCGCCCGGTTAACTATTCCCGCCAGGACCCCTGGATCAACTCTTATGCCGGGGAACCTGCCGCGACACGCTGGTCAGTTTTGCTTAGCGTGCGATATCTGTTCTGAGGATTCACGGCGTTTCACAAACAAGGCAGCCTCCGGTGAGGCTGCTTTTTGTTGCTTTGGGCAGGCATTCCGACGCCAGTCCAAATTCCGCCGGTCTGCCGGGAGGCCGGCGCCGGGCGACTCCAATGCCACGGGGCAAGTTTCTGTTTTGGGAGGGGAGGAATTTGCAACCAAAGGCAATGACTTGCCTAATGACGCGCCCCGAATCATTGGTCTCTTTATTTTATGAACTCATCCGCCGCCAGTTTTCGCCGAACCAAGATTGTCGTGACCATCGGGCCCGCCACCGAGAGCGAGGAGATGCTTGAGAAAGCCATTCGCGCGGGGGCGGATGTGTTCCGGCTCAACATGGCCCACGCCAGGCACGATTGGACGCGCGCAATCATCCGCCGCATTCGCGGGGTTTCGCAGCGCGTCGGGCGCGAGGTGGCGATCATGATGGACATCAAGGGGCCGGAAATCCGCACCGGCGATGTCGCCGCGCCCATCGAACTCAAGCCGGGCGAAATTTTCGACTTCACCATGCAGCCGGGCGACGATGGCGGAAGCAGCACGGAGATACGCTCCGTGCATGTGAATTACAAGGATCTCGTCAACGATGTGAAGGTCGGTGACACCGTGCTCGTCGACAACGGACTCATTCGGCTGGAAGTGCTCGAGAAGCGCGACGCGCGCATTCGCTGCCGCGTGCTGATTCCGGGCGAGCTGAAATCGAAGCGCCACATCAACCTGCCCGGCGTGCGCGTCAACCTGCCCTCGTTCACGGCCAAGGACAAGGACGACACGATCGTCGGCATCGAGGAGGGGATCGATTTTGTGGCGCTGTCGTTTGTGCGCGAGGCCAGGGACATCGGGACGCTGCGCGATTTTCTCAAGCAACGGGATTCAAAGGCGGGCATCATTGCCAAGATCGAGGACCAGTCGGCCATCGCGAACCTCGACGAAATCGTGATGGCGACCGACGCGCTCATGGTGGCGCGCGGCGATCTCGGCATCGAGTGTCCGGTCGAGGAGCTGCCGATCATCCAGCGCAACGCGGTGCAGGCCTGCCTCCGCCACGGCAAGGCGGTCATCATTGCCACGCACATGCTCGAGTCGATGATCACGCAGCCGATGCCCACGCGCGCGGAAATCACCGACGTGGCCAACGCCGTTTTCGAGCTCGCGGATTGCGTGATGCTTTCGGGCGAGACAACCGTGGGCAAATATCCGGTCGAGAGCATCGAATACCTCGACAAAATTTCGCGGCGCATCGAGCAATTGGAATCGGGGGATGCCAGCCTGGTCAAAGTCGAGATTCCAGCGATTCCCGAAAAGCTGAAAGTGCTGCGCTCGGCCGCGATGATGGCGGGCGAGATTCCCGGCGCGCGCATCATCACTTTCACGCGACAGGGCGTGATCGCCCGCGGACTGGCGGCGCTGCGTCCGGGCCGCGCGCCGATCATCGCGTTCACGCCGTATGAGGAAACGCTGCGCCAGTTGTGTTTGTTGCGTTCTGTCATTGGTGTGCTGATGCCCTTTGAGGCCGACCCCGACGATACGATCGACCATGCCATCGCGCATTTAAAAAACACCAGGCAAGTGGACATCGGGGACAAGCTGGTGGTGGTCACCGACATCCTTTCGCACGACCGGCTCGTTGACAGCGTGCAGTTGCGAACCGTGCGGTAAGCGCATGCGCTTTTCCCCGTTGCGCGTCCGCCATGCTCCCGTCCATGTTCGCATCTTGCCGTTGCCGCCTCAAAACAAACTCCCATGAAAACAAACCTGCTCAAAAAATTGCTCCTCCCCTCCGCCATGCTCGTGCCGCTCGCGGCGGTGGCCGCGCAGCCGCAGACGCCAAACGTCATCGTCATTTTTATGGACGACATGGGCTACGGCGACATCGGCACCACCGGCGCCATCGGATACGACACGCCCAACCTCGACAAAATGGCCGCCGAGGGCATGCACTTCACCCGCTTCTACGCCGCGCAAGCCGTGTGCACCGCCTCGCGCGTCGGCCTGCTCACCGGGTGTTATCCCAATCGCATCGGCTATTCCGGCGCGCTTGGCCCGTCGTCCCGCATCGGCCTTGGCGAGAAGGAGGAAACCATCGCCGACGTTTTGAGGAAAAAAGGCTACGCCACGGCCGCCTTCGGCAAATGGCACCTCGGACATCTTCCCCACGCTCTCCCCACGCGTCACGGTTTCGATGAATACTACGGCATTCCCTATTCAAACGACATGTGGCCGCGTCATCCCACGAGGAAATTTCCCGACCTCCCCTTGATCGAGGGCGACAAACCCGTCGAGCTGAACCCCGACCAGAGCCAGTTCACCGCCAATTTCACAAACAGGGCGTTGCAGTTTATAGATAAAAATAAAAACAAGCCGTTCTTTATATATCTCGCGCATCCCATGCCGCACGTTCCGCTCGCGGTCTCCGAAAAGTTCAAGGGCAAAAGCAGGCAGGGACTCTACGGCGACGTCATCATGGAAATCGATTGGAGCGTCGGCCAAATACTGGACAAGCTGCGGCGCGAGGGCCTGGAGGAAAACACACTCGTTGTCGTCACATCCGACAACGGCCCCTGGCTCAACTACGGCAATCACGCGGGAACCACCGGCGGCCTGCGCGAAGGGAAGGGCACCAGCTTCGAGGGCGGGCAGCGCGTCCCCTGCATCATGCAATGGAAGGGCGTCATTCCCGCCGCCACCATTTGCAACAAACTCTCCTCAACCCTGGACCTGTTGCCTACCTTCGCCCACATCGCAGGCGCGCCCCCGCCTCCGCACAAAATCGACGGGGTGAATATCATCTCGCTCCTGAGGCACGAACCCGATGCCAACCCGCGCGAGAGTTTTTGTTATTACTACCGCAAAAACAGCCTTGAAGCCGTGACCGACGGAAACTTCAAACTCATCTTCCCCCATCCCCATCGCACCTACGAAGGTTTCGCGCCCGGCGCCGACGGCAAACCCGGCCCTGTGAATGGAAACGCCAAGCTGGAAATCCCGCTCCTCTACGACCTCCGCCGCGACCCGGGCGAACGCTACAACGTCATCGGGCAATATCCCGAAGTCCGCGCCAAGTTGGAGCAAATCGCCGCCGCCATCCGCGAAGACATCGGCGACGACCTCACCGGCGTCGTCGGCAAAAACAACCGCCGCCCGTCCATTGCCTCCCGGTGAACACCGGGCATGATAAAAAAGCCGGGCATGTTGCCTCCTTGCGATTAAGACAATCCAACCATTATTAAAAGGCGTGCAAAGTAATACCGACATGGAAACACGACATTGCGGCTCGCGCATCCCCAACGGGGATGAATCCCATAGCCCGGGGTTGGCGCGAGTTGCGAGCGGCTACCCCGGGTGCTATCAAAAAGAAAACACAACCCCGAAGGGGTTGCGCCCCCTAAAAACGCACGCCGCGCGCACAGGCCGCAACCCCGTTGGGGTTGTTGGTTGCGCTCATTATTCCCAGGGTAGCTCGCTGCGCTCGCAACCCAGGGCTATAGGACGGAAGCCTGTTGGGCTTCAATCAATGGCCCTTTTATTCCGCACTCCTCAATAAATCAAATCACTCATCCATGAAAACCCGCATCATCACCCTTGCTCTCGCCATTACCCTCACGCTCGTTGCCACCGCCGCGCCGGCGCCGGTCGAACGCGATATCGTCATCTACGGCGACAACTCCGCCGCCGTCGCAGCCGCCGTCCAGGCGCGCCGCATGGGCAAATCCGTTGTCATCGTCGGGCACTCCTCCCGCGTCGGCGGCCTCACCACGGGCGGCCTCGGACAGACCGACATCGGCAACCGCCATGTCATCGGCGGCATCTCACGCGAGTTTTACCGCGCCGTCCGCGACCATTATCAAAAACCCGAGGCGTGGAAATGGCAGAAGCCGGAGGAGCTTCGCGCCTCCAAAAACCGCACCGAGGCCGATGTCTGGTGGATTTTCGAGCCGCACGTCGCGCTCGACATCTACAACGGCTGGCTCGCGCGCGACGGCATCGAGTATGTTAAAAACGCCCGCCTCGACCGCTCAAAAAACGGCATCGTGAAAAACGGCGCCCGCATCATCGCCATCCGCGACGAGGCGGGGCGCGAGTATCGCGGCAAAGTTTTCATCGACGCCACCTACGAGGGCGACCTCATGGCGCTCGCCGGCATCACCTACACTGTCGGTCGCGAGGCCAATTCGTTGTATGGCGAAACATTAAACGGCGTGCAAACCGCCATGGACAAATGGCACCAGTTTTTCCCGGGCGTTGACCCTTATGTAAGGAAGGGCGATCCGGCCAGCGGCCTGCTGCCGTTCATTGACCCGACCGGTCCCGGCGTCGAGGGCGCGGGCGACAAGCGCGTGCAGGCGTATTGCTACCGCATGTGCCTCACCGACCATCCCGAAAACAGAATCCCGTTTATAAAACCGGATGGCTACCGCGAGGATTGGTATGAGCTGCTTTTCCGCAACATCGAGGCCGCGCCCGACCTCGCCACCGTGAAAAAGTGGATATGGATAAACTCCCCCATGCCCAACCGCAAAACCGACACCAACAATCGCGGCGGTTTTTCCACCGATTTTATCGGCCAGAATTACGATTATCCCGAGGCCGACTATGCGACCCGCGAGCAAATCGCGCGCCGACACCTGCTATATCAACAAGGCCTCATGTGGTCGCTCGCCTACCATCCGCGCGTGCCCGCCGAAATCCGCGAATTCGTCTCGCGCTGGGGCATGACCAAGGACGAGTTCACCGAAGGCGGCGGTTGGCAGGGACAGTTGTATGTGAGGGAGGCGCGCCGCATGGTCTCCGACTTGGTGATGACCCAGCACCACTGCCAGGGACGCGAAACCGTGAGCGACTCCATCGGCATGGCCGCCTACACGATGGATTCGCACCACGTCCAGCGCTACGTCGACAAAAACGGCCACGTTCGCAACGAGGGCGACGTGCAGGTCGGCAAATTTCCGCCCTATCCCGTCGGCTACCGCTCGATCGTGCCGCGCGAAAGCGAGTGCGTGAACCTCATCGTGCCCGTGTGCATGTCCGCCTCGCACATCGCCTACGGCTCGATTCGCATGGAGCCGGTTTTCATGGTATTCGGCCAGTCCGCCGCCACCGCCGCCGCGCTTGCGATTGATGACAATGTTTCGCTGCAAAAAGTTGATTACAAGAAACTCCGCGCCCGCCTGTTGAAGGACGGCCAGATTCTCGAACGCCCCGCGGATTCAGGCACAAAAACAACCGCCGCGGCTACCGGCAAACTGGCGGAGAACCTCGCCGCGCTGCAAGCGCGCGGAATCATACAACAGCCCGACTACTGGCTGAAAAACGCCCGTCCCGGCAAGACCTGCGCAGGCCAGTCCGTCGCGACACTGATCGTAAACGCCGTCTCGAAGAAAAAGCCCGGCGTGACGCTCGACGAGGCGTGCGATTACCTGCACGCCGCCGGCCTGATGTCCCGTCCCGCCGACTGGAAGCGCTATGCGCAAAAAGGCAAAACCTGCACCGGCGCCAGCACGGAAAAACTCATCGCCGCATTGGAACAGCTCACGCGGCCGGAGAAGTGAGAATCAGAAAGCCAGAGGCCAGAATGCCAGAGAGCCAGCGATCGGAAGGTCTTTCCTCTCTCTTCGGCCTTTCCCGCATGACTAGAAATCAAACTAACATCTATGAAAATCAACAAAGCCCGGGCTGCCCTCTTTTGGCATACTTCCACTTTTATTCTTGGACAATATATTTTGACCCATGCCGTCAATTTTTTGGAAATTTATGCGAGTATTGGTGACGACCTATATAATCAGTTCAATAAGGAATAGCGTATGTTTTCTAAAATCAGTTTTTGGATTGGCACCATACTTGTTGTAGCAGGATGTAACGGGATGGTAATCACTATATTTTATTATACTCCGAAAAAGATTAGAGGATCCCCTACTATGCGCGGGCAAGACGGTGTGATTGCTGTTGCATTTATAATAATAGGAATATGTTTATTATGGTCATTGTATCGCGATAATCGCAAAGAGACCAATTTGCCAACAATGATGAAATGTTTTTTCATAGCTGGTGGACTAGTGTTCTTTCTTGGTATTTTTTTCGGACATATGAAAAGTCTCTATTTTGGAGAAGGTAGTTGGTTGTATGCAATTGTAACTGGATTAATGACGATACTGTTTGGATATTTTATCTTGAGAGGCAAAGGGGGCCGGCGAGAATAAAAGGGGGCGTCCGAGTTTTGTTGTTTTTTCCCTTTAGTCGCAACGCGAACGGACGCTCTTCGCCGGGGTAGTGTCCTATTGAGTCTGTCGGCGGGTTTTACGGGGCGCGGCGAAAGCGGTTTGTGGTCGTGGCGACGATGCTGCCACGGCGCGCGCAGCCCAGAGGGCCAGAAAAAACAAAAGCCAGAATACCAGCCCCGCGAAATGCGACGGCCTGGTTTTCTGGCTTCTGGTTCTCTGGCGCTCTGGCCTCTGGTATTCTGGCCTCTGTTCTTCTGAATTTCCTCAGAGCTGCACGAACTTCGCCATTTTGATGGCGGGGAGGGCCTTGATTTCCTTGCGGGCGGCTTCGCTCGGCTCGGTGTCAACGCGCACGACCATGTAGGCGGTGCCGCCGGGCGTGAGGCGCGAGAGCGACATGTCGGCGATGTTCACCTTGTCCTTGCCGAGGATCGTGCCAATCGTGCCGACCATGCCGGGCACGTCGGAGTTTTCCAACACGAGCAGTCCGCCCTCGGCCAGCACCTCGACCTCGCGGCTGTTGATGTTGACGATGCGCGGTTGTCCGCCCTTGCCGATGAGCGTGCCTTGCGCGGAATAAATTTTCCCGTCCGGCGTGATGACATCGACCGCCATGAGCTCGGTGTAACCGCAGTCGTTGTTGGACTTGATGGTTTCGACCTGCACGCCGAGGCGCTGCATGAGCGAGGGTGCGTTGACGAAGTTGACCTGTTCGCCGCTGATGCGGCGCAGGTAGCCGCGCTGGATGGAGCGCGTGATGGCGTTGGCGTCGAGATCGACGATCTTGCCCCAATAGGTGATGCGGAGCGTGGAGATTTGCTGCGGCGAGATTTGCTGCACGAGCGTGCCGAGCTTGGCGCCGAGGTCGAGGTAGGGCCCGAGAACCTTGATCGCGGCCTCGTCGATCGAGGGCATGTTGACGGCGTTGCGGATGACTCCGCCCTTGAGCACGTCGGCGATTTGCTCGGCGATTTCGATGCCGACCGATTCCTGCGCCTCCGCGGTCGAGGCGCCAAGATGCGGCGTGAGCACAACATTGGGCATGGCGCGCAACGGGCTGTCCTTGGCGAGCGGCTCGTCCTCGAAAACGTCGAGCCCGGCGGCAGCGACCTTGCCGGACTTGAGCGCCTCGACGAGCGCGCTTTCCTTGATGATGCCGCCGCGCGCGCAGTTGAAGATGCGCAGGCCCTTTTTGCATTTTTCAAAGGCCGCCTCGTCGATCATATACTTGGTGTCCTCGGTGAGCGGCATGTGCACGGTGATGTAGTCGGCCTGCGCGAGGATGTCGTCGAGCGTGGCGATTTCGACCTGCATGGCCTTGGCGCGGCTGGGCGCGAGATAGGGATCGTAGGCGAGCACGCGCATGCCGAACGCCTGGGCGCGCTTGGCGACCTCGCCGCCGATGCGGCCGAGCCCGATGACGCCGAGCGTCTTGCGGAAGAGCTCGATGCCGCTGAAAGCCTTGCGGTTCCACTCGCCGTTTTTCATGGACGCGGCGGCTTGCGGAACGGGGCGCGCGCCGCAGAGGATGTGCGTGAAGGTGAGCTCGGCGGTGGCGATGGTGTTGCCCGCCGGGGTGTTCATGACAACGACGCCGCGCTCGGTGGCGGCCTCGACATCGACGTTGTCAACGCCCACGCCGGCGCGTCCGACGACTTTGAGGAGCGGAGCGGCCTCGAGCACCTGCTTCGTGATCTTGGTTTCCGAGCGCACGGCGATGGCGTGCACGTCCTTGACGAGTTCGAGGACTTTTTCCGGAGAAGAACCGTAAGCCTCGATGACTTCAAAACCCGCTTGTTTTCGCAGGTATTCAACTCCTTTTGGTGATATTTTGTCGGCGACCAGGATTTTCATGGGAAAAAATGGAAACGAACAGGCAACAGGCTGGGGCAGCGCGGCGCAAGTGGTTTTTACAGAACAGCGGTTTTCCATTTACGCGGGGCGGCGAATGGTGTGTGTTTCCGCGCATAAATTTTCCTCATGGCCACTTTCATTCATCCCACTGCCATCATCGAACCGGGCGCGCAGATCGGCGCGGATTGCGAGATTCTCGCGGGGGCCGTCATCAAGGAGGGCGTCGTGCTTGGCGATCGCGTGGCCGTGGGTGAATACTCGGTGATCGGCGGCGCGCCGCAATCAATCGGTTTCGACCGGTCTCTAAAGACGGGCGTGCGGATCGGCGCGGACACGGTCATTCGCGAGCACGTCACGATCAGCCGCGCGACACACGAGGGCTGCGCCACCGTGATCGGCGAAAAATGTTTTATCATGGCGACGGCGCACGTGGCGCACGATTGCGCGCTGGCGGACAATGTCATCATGGCAAACGCGGTGCTGCTGGCGGGGCACGTGAGCGTGGGGACGAGCGCGTTTATCGGCGGGGGCGCGGTCGTGCACCAATTTGTGCGCATCGGCGAAAGCGTGATGATAAGCGGCAACGCGTCGATTTCGCAGGACCTGGCGCCGTTTACACTCGTGGCGGAGCGCGACGGCGTCGTGGGGCTGAATCTCATCGGGCTGAAACGGCGCGGCTTTTCGCGCGAGGCGATTCGCGAAATCAAGGACGCGTTTCGCGAGGTGTATCACGCGCGGACCAACATCCGCAATGTGGCGGCGGATGCGCTCGCTTCGGGGCGCTACGCGACTCCCGAGGCGGGGCTTTTCCTGCAGTTTTTCTCGGGCGGGAAACGCGGTTTTGCGCGCCTGATGCGCAAGCACGGCGAGAGCGAATCCGGCGCGCCCGCCGCGGATTAATGTGGAACGCCGGCGCCGAAAAATTTGTCCCAAGAGCATGCACGAAAAACCGCGAAGCCCGATTGTTCCCGCGCTGATCACCCTGGCGCTGATCGGTTTTATGGCGTGGACGCTCGTGAAACACCAGCGGCGCGCGGAGGGGATGGCCGCGGCTGAAAAAGCGCGGACCGAGGCAACGGATGACCGGGCGGCGTTGACCGCGGCGGCGCAAAAAGCCCGCGCAAATGCGTTGACTGCGGAGGCGCGGCGACTCGGCGCGGCGGCGTTTAAGGAGCAACTGGCGGCGCACCTCGACAACGACCATGTCCGGCGAAACGAGGCCGTGCTCGCGTTCAAGGACGCGGGGGCGCTGCAACGTTTTCTGGCGCGGGCGAAAGACGCGGGGCTGATGGTGCTGTCGAGCTCGGAAAAGTTGCTGTCGGCGCGCGTGCGTTATGCGTCGCTCGACGGACTGGCGTCGGAGATCACGGACAACTCATCCGACTACGAGGAGGTTGGCGGCAACTTTATCGCGGAGATTCCAACCGTGCCGGAGACCGAGGCGCGCACGGCGCGCTCGCAGGTTCCCGTGCGCGACAATTTGCTTGGGGCGATCGGCGTCGCGGGCGCGGACAACAGCCAGTGGGGGCGCGGCGTGACGATCGCGGTGCTCGACAGCGGCGTGGCGGCCGACGCGACATTCGGGCAGCGCGTGCGCAGGCTCGACGCCGGCCACGGCGTTTCAATTGAGGCGGGGGAGGGGCACGGCACCGCCGTGGCATCACTCGCCGCGGGCGCCGACGCCGACGCGCCCGGTGTCGCCCCCGCGGCCGACATCCTGAGTCTCCGCGTGACGGATTCAAACGGTCTCGGCGATCTCTACACCATTTCGGAGGCGATCATGCTGGCGGCTGACTCCGGCGCGCAGATCATCAATGTGAGCCTCGGCAGCTACGGGACGAGCGCGGTGTTGTTGCGCGCGATTGAATACGCGATGCAGGGAGGCGCGGTTGTCGTGGCGGCGGCGGGCAACGACCAGGCGGCGCAGCTCATGTGGCCCGCCGCCTATTCGCGGGTGATTTCGGTGGGGGCGACGGACGCGATGCAGCAGCAGCTCATTTTTTCCAACTCGGGCGCGCAGTTGCAGATAACCGCGCCGGGTTACGCCATACTGGCCGCGTGGGCGGATGAGTCGCGGGTTGGTTTCACGGGCACATCGGCGAGCGCGCCGGTGGTGTCGGGCGCGATTGCGGCGCTGATGTCGGCCTATGGCGGAATCAGCGCGCAGGAGGCGTGGGCGATTTTGGTGGCGCACGTCAACGACGCCGGCGCGGAAGGGCGCGACGATGATTACGGCGCGGGCGTGATCGACCTTGGCTGGGCGTTGGAAAGCAACGATCCCACGCGCATGGACACGGCCATTTCGAGCCATTATTACAACAGCAAGGACGGCACGGTCGATGTGGTTGTGCAAAACCGCGGCGCCACGGCCATGTCGGGGATGACGCTTGTGGTGGAGGTCAACGGAGCCGTCTCGAATGTCGCGCTGCCGTGGGTCGACGCCCGCGCAACGACTGTCGTGAAAGTGCCGGTGCCCGAGGGCGCGGAAACAGTTGTGAACACAACGCTGCTCAACGCCGGTGGCGTGACCGACAAAAATCCGTCGAACAATCACAAGGCCAGCGTCGTTTCCCTGGGTGGCGGCGAGTGAGATTTGTTGCGCAAACCGAGAGTCGGCCCGAGGGACTCCTTCGTTGCTTTGCAGACTTGGCATGCGGCGCGAGTTGGTTTTTGTTGCTCGTTTCACGTTTTCAATGAGCACACGTCCAAAACGCGCTTACGACGCATCCTTCAAAGTCACCGACGCCTATCGCGCGTCGCTGCCCGACGTGATGAAGTGTCCGAACGACATCGAGGGCGCGCGGGTCGCCATCCAGCAGGTCGGCATCGACGGGTTCAAGCTGCCCATGCGTTTCGCGTTGAAGGCGGGCGCGGGGAAAAAGGGTGGGGCGGCGGCGAAACATGGCGCCGGCCCGGCCACGCTCGAGGCTCGCGTCACCGGCACCGTTTCCCTCGACGCCGCGCGCAAGGGCATCAACATGAGCCGCATCGTGCGGACGTTTTACGAGCACGGCGCCGATGTGTGTTCGCCGGAATTGCTCGGGCGTATTTTGAAAAAATATCGCCGCGCCCACGCCGCGCTCGAGGCGCGGTTGCGCGTGGCGTTTTCCTTTCCCGTGTGGCAGGCCAGCCTGCGCAGCGGCCTGGGCGGCTGGCAGTATTACGACGCGGCGTATGAAGTGGCGCTCGGGCGTGCCGGCGAACTGCGCCGTTATGTGGAGATTGATTTTGAGTATTCGTCGGCCTGTCCGTGCTCGGCGGAACTTGCGGAGCATGCGCGCGAGGCGCGCGGCGTGTTTGCGATGGGGCACTCGCAACGCTCCCGCGCGCGCGTTCGCGTCGAGATCGCGTCGCGCCGGACGCTCACCGTCGATGTCCTCCTCTCGCATTGCCGCGCAGCGCTCCGCACGGAGACTCAGGTGATGGTGAAGCGCGAGGACGAGCAGGCGTTTGCCGAGCTGAACGGGGCGCATTTGAAGTTTGTGGAGGATGCCGCGCGCCTGCTTTACGCGCGCCTGGCGGCGGATGCGCGCGTGCGCGATTTTCGCGTGATGTGCGCGCATTACGAATCGCTTCATTCGCACGATGCCGTGAGCGTCATTTGCAAAGGCATTCCTGGCGGCATGAACGCCGATTCGCTGAATTTTCGGATGTAGCAACTGCGCGCGCCCGAGGTTGGCGCGCGATTTTGCTCCACGCTTGTCGTGCGCCGGCCTGCTTTTGGATATTGCAACTTGCAATTCAGTGTTGCCCGCGGGCTGTTGCAAATTGCAATGAGCGATGCGGGATATATAAATAGCAAGTTTTGTTTTATGTTAATGAACATGCTCTTATGGATTAAGTGAGAAGTTGGCACGCATGTAGCTTAAAGGGGAGACACATAAAACATCATGAACATTCTAAACGCACTCAGCTTTTTGACCTTCGGGCTTATCATGCGCTTTCTGCCGGTGTTAGTGCCGACATTTGTGGCGCCTGATGCGCTTAATGCCGCGGCGGCCGAGGCGACGACACGTGGAACGCTGCTTGTGGCGGCGGGTTATGCGTTTGGCGCGTTGGGTGCGTGGTTGCTCATAAGAAAAATAACACGCATTACCAAGCATGCGGCGGCGGAGGTTCGCCGCGAACTTCAGGCCGCCCGCGAAACTTGCGAGACCGCCGACGAGCGCAACCCCTGCGCGCGCGGCCTGGCGGGGCAGGTGGAAGTGCATGTGCAATATTGAGTTGTGCGCAATATGCGCATGATTGTCCGGCGAGTGAAGTTCATGAAATTGAGTTTTATCCCGACACGAAATGCTCAAATCGGTTGACCGCGAGCCGCGCGAGGCTACTGTTTTTCGTTTGATCCTCTGCAGTGTTCGAGGTGCTTTTCAATAACCGCTCTCGGCCTTTGAGTCATTACGGGAGCCAAACCCGCCGTGGAAGATGCTAGGCCGCACACCGGAAAGCAGACGCCGCGTAGGAGGCGCCCACCTTAACATAAAAAGGACTAGAGCCTTTGGGCATACGGCACAGGTGGAGGATCAATCCTTTTTAAAAGAATCCCAAGTTTACACGACTTGGGATTCTTTTTTTCATAAAACTCTCCTGCTGTCTGGAGGTCATTCTCGCCTGTTTGACGATGAATCACTCCCAATCAACAAGAAAGCCCTCTCCGATGAGGAGAAGGCTTTTCTGGTAAAATGGTCGGGCCGGAGAGGCACGGCAATTTCCCTATGAAGAGGTGTCTTGGTTGCTGTTTGGTTGCAAAAACTGCGGGCTTTTTCTGATGAACCAACGTAATTTTTGACAAACATAACCAAGCCCAATCGCGAGGCAATCATTCACGAGAAGATGACGATGGTAAGCGAGCAGCAATACGTGGACCTCAAATTTACGGCCCACGACAATCTGCGTTTTCGAGGCTAGGAGTTTTACTTGCGCCCGGCGTTGTATTCGGCGAGCGCGGCTTGCATCGCCAAAATATTTTCGCGCGGGGTGCCGGGGCTGGTGCCGCCACCGACCGAAAGGATTATGTTTTCGCCGCCGCTTTTTTCCAGCACATCCAACGTCGCTGCACGGACTTGGTCGGGCGCGCCTTTCGCCATGACTTCGAACGGGGTCACGTTGCCCATCAGGCAGAGGCGGTTGCCGACGCGGTGTTTCACGTCGGCGATGCTCGTGTGCTTGCCCCAGTTGAGAACGTGGAAGCCGACATCGGGCAAGTATTCCAGGCACTTCTCTATGGAGGCGTCGTTGTGATAGATTTTTATCCAGTCCTTCGGGAACGCGTCGCAGATGCGCTTCAAATACGGGGGGCAGAATTCTTTGCAGTCGAACTGTGTTCACCGATAAGTGATATTTTCATGGTGTAGCTGGAAGTTGTTTCAACGAAGTCACGATATTTGGTTTGGCAGGTGCGATCATATCTTCGCCGAGATAAAAGCTCGGATGCGGGGGTTGATTGTAGCCCGTGTTTTGCCACGCGATAGCCAAACGATACTGGCGGTCATGCATGAGGGTATGAAAGCGATGTTTGGTCGGAATCGTTGTTGTGTAGATACGCAGTTCGCGGTTGTCCTTCGTCTTAAAAATCACCTCCTCGCGCCAGTCGCCAAAAAGGTCGCCGCTGAGTATCGGTGTAGCCTTGGTTCCGTTGCCCGATTCGCACTCGGGATCGGTGAGCAGGGTCTCAGCTTTGTCCCTGTTCCAATTCCACTTCGAGATTGTCACATGGTTGAGCAGTTCGCGCAGGAGATCATCGTCCCACCAGACAAGAAAACTCTGTTGCTTCAGTCGTGCGGTCGAAATGATCTCACCCTTGCAATTATAGAGTCCGCCGACCGAAGCCCACATTTCATAACCTTTGTGACGGGGGTCTATATCGCCGGCGACGCCGCGGCCTATGTCGCCCCATTTCTCATTGGAGTAACCGAATATCAATTCCCCCGTCCGCGCATCGCGAAACTCAAGGCCTGCGTCACCGTAAACTTTTTTCTTCTCGTGCACCATGAAGACCTGCTGGCCCTCGCGAGTCGGGTCCATCACGGTCATGTGCATTGCGTCACCGTGCCCAAGTCCGGTCGAATACAGGCCCTTGCCGTCATCGTCGATCGCGCAAGCGCCATAGATTATTTCGTCGCGACCGTCGCCATCGACATCGCCAACGCAAAGGCTGTGCGCGCCCTGCCCCCGGTATTTTTCATTTCCAGGCGTGCCGTCGTCGCTGTCAAAAACCCAGCGCTGCGTGAGTTTGCCATCGCGCCAATCCCAGGCGGCGAGCACAGAACGGGCGTAATAACCTCGACACATGACAAGGCTGGGGCGTTGCCCGTCGAGATAGGCGACGCACGCAAGAAACCGATCAACGCGATTCCCGTAATCATCGCCCCAACCTGCCACCGAACCGCGCGCCGGCACATAATCAACCGTCGCCAGCGCCGCGCCGGTGCGTCCGTCGAAAATAGTCAGATATTCCGGACCATCAAGAATCTTGCCGGCAGGTTTGCCAATGTTGCAGCGATAGTCGGCTTTGGGATCGCCAATGATTTTGCCAACACCATCAACCGTGCCATCGGCCGTCTTGCATGCGATTTCAGCAATGCCGTCGCCATCGAGATCGTAAACCATGAATTGTGTATAATGCGACCCCGAGCGAATGTTTATACCAAGATCAATGCGCCAAAGAAATTTACCATCGAGTTTGTAGGCGTCGAGATAGGTGTTGCCGGAATAGCCCGTATGGGCGTTGTCCTTCCAGTTGGTTGGTTTCCACCGCAACACAATTTCGTATTCGCCGTCGCCATCAAGGTCGGCGGCAGAGGCTTCGCATGCCTCATAAGTGTAGGCGACACCATCGGGCGAAACACCGCCCTTCGGAATGCGCAACGGTATGGTTAGATACTGGCGCATGGCGCAATTTGCCGGAAGTGTGTTGAGCGGAGTGGCGCCTTTCCTGTCACTCACCGTGTTGCCCGCCGGCATCTCCTTGCCGTTACTTCCAACGGCGCGGACCAAATACACATTGTTTTTTGAAAAATCGACCTTGGCGTCCGTGAAGTTTGTGCCTCGCGCGACTGGCGATTTGTTCAGCTTTACCGGAGCTCCATCATCAGTCTTTCGATAAACATTGAATGACGTTTCAGCCGATTCCGTTCCGAGCAACCGCCAGCTCACAAAGGCGTTTTTGGCACCCGTTCGCACGGCCACAACGCCGCGATCCAGGTTTTCCATCAACGAAGGCGGTTTTATATCAGCCTGGCAGGTTGCGGCCAAAAGAATCGTTATAATAAATATGAAATTATATTTCTTCACAGAATGTAGTTGGTTGCTGCAGTTTTTACTTTTCCATTTTGTCCCCGACAAGCGCGAGACATTGAATGGCGGAGAGGCCCCATTGCGCGCTGAGGTTGGTTCCAACCCATTTGGCCTCGTCAACAGGATTCAATATCGTCGGGCCCTTGATGCGTTCGGTGGCAAGGACAACCTTGGCCCAGTCGCCCGAATAACCAGGGTAGTCGGTCACGGCAAACTTCTCCCATGCGCGCGCCGCCAGCTTGTTATCGCCAGACATTTTGGCGGCGTAGGCAAGAAGTCGCGAGTGCGCTTGGACAAGTGCGCCGTTTTTGAAGTTCACCCCGAGGGCGGCAATGCGCTCTTCCTTTGGCGCGGAGTAAAGCACGCAGTATTGTAACCAAGCTTTTTTAAATCCTTCGTATTCGGGTCGCCCTTCGGTGAGCTGTATAAGTTCGGAAAAGATTTCAACCGCACCGAACATGGAATCGAGATGCGAAACGGATATCGGTTTGTTTTCAGCGGTGAGCTTTCCGCGAAGGCTCAACGGTTCAATGCTGCCATCGGCTATTCTATAGCCGTAACGATCGCTTGTGAAAAAGCCCAGAGGCATGTTGCCCCAATCCCGCATGCCGCGCAAAAGCTTGTCACGATATTTCATATCCCCGCCCCTCTCCCACTCGGTGAGCCAGGCGGCGGCAAGGTTCGCCCAATCAATTCCAAAACTCACGCGCGCGTCATAATCGCCAAGGGGCGAGGCGTCGCCGAGCTTGCGGGCGGGATCGACGTCGTTGAATTTTTTATCCACGTCGAGAAGTTCGCGCATGAGATCGCCGACGCGTTCATCGGCGGTAAGATAATAATATATGCGCCGATAAGCAGCGGTGCTAATGCGGACTTGCTTCGCGGAGCAGCCCCAGTGTTGCACATTGTGGCGCGTTCCGAGCCCGGCGAAACGTCCGAGATGATACGTGTCCACCTCGCCGGTGTGGCGAGTCATCGCCTCGGCGAGGCGGAAAACATCAGCGCGCCCCGTGCGCAAATAATAATACCAAAGCCAAAGATCGGTGGAGAGCTCGGAATTGTCCCAGGCATTGCCGCCGATGTCATATTTCCACACATGGCGGTCTCGGTCGTAGCTGTGCATCACATCGCCATAATTCCAAAAACCATACCAGTGTCGTTGGTCGATTTGATTTTTGTAATAATCGACCTGCCACTTGAGACGGTCTTCAATGGCGGATTTCCCAGGAGTGGAGCGGTCCGGCAGCGACCAGACGTTTCCAAAAACATTCGCGGCAAGAATACGCGCCGGCGGGCACACTAGGCGCGCGGGATCGCGAACAAGCGCAGCCATGTCAACAATCGCATCCCGCGAGGGCGTGGCGGCAAGAGCCCAGAGGTAAATCTCACTCGTGCGCGCAATGCCGTGCGCATCGCCAAAACCGGGCTCGTAATCCTCATAGGTGATCTCGAGGCCGCCTTTATATTGTTTTTCAAAAGTATCCATGCCCATGCCGTCATGGTAAAAGCGCAGATCCATCGCGGGTGCCTCGGGTGAATAGAGCCAGATGGTAACTTCGGCGGCATCTGTGTGGGCGTTGCGAATATCGAGTTGCGAAGGGTGACGTTGCCAAAAATCGCGCAACCCAAACACAATGCCGCCGCCCTTGGCGCCGCCAATGTAACCGACGCCGGACGCGCGTCCGCCTTGATCAACATCGATCCAACCGTGTCCGGCCTTGGTGCGTTTGCGAATAGTAAAACCATTGGCCGATAGCTGGGAAAGCGTGGAATCACCCCATGCCGGAATATATTGCAGTCGCTCGCTGACTTGGGGGTTAAAAGTCTCGACTGGCGGACATGCAAGACCGGCGATTTGCGCGTCCTTTACTGGGTTCCCTTTGTTTTTGGCATCGGGATCGCGACGCAGACCGGTAAGCCCGCGTATGGCCTCGGCCCAAAGACCTCGACCTTCGCCGACATAGCGCACGTGCCGGTCGTGCATAAGGTCGGTCATCGGCACCTCGAATCTCACGCCAAGCCCGCGGATGAAATCTTTCTCCGCATCACCATCGAAAACGAACGAGTGCATGATGCGAAGCGTTTCACCTCCTGCATAAAAATAGAGGCGAAGCGTGAACGGCAACCACTCGCGATTCGCATCGGCATGATAACCTTCAATTTTCACAGTGGCGCGAACCGGACCGCGTTGCTCAATTGTAACACCGGTTATTCTGCTCTGAAAAATATCCGCCGCACCGCCCAGTTCGGGCGTTTTGGAACTGATCGCAACAAGACGACCGTTGGACAAAACCGGATTTCCGGCGCGCGTGATTTTCGAAATTAATACACGACCTGATTTTTCGACAAAACAGCGCATCACGCCCGTATCGATTTCGACGTTTGCGGCAGTCTCGCGCACGGTGATCGATTTTTCCGGAACCGCCGGGGCGCCGTGGACAACCTTGAGATTATTATCAATTGCGATGCCCGCCGGCACTGCGTGAGCCGTCCACTTGATGGAGCCATCCGGCCACCACGCGGTTGTCCATGTCTGGACTGGTATTGATTTTCCCGAGGAATCGCGAAGCGCGAACGCGGCGTCTTTGGGCGTGGAGCCCGCCGGCCACGGCACGCCCCAAGTCGCGCCGATGTTGATGGCGGGTGCGGAGCCATCCATCCATACGGCGTCCGCACACAACAAGCCGGTGAGCGGCATCAGTGCAACCGCACCAAGGAGAACTGTCGTGACGTATTTCATTAAAGTGCTGGCCATTTTTATTTATTCGTTGGCGCGGGCTCGTAGAATTCCGCCTCTATAATACTCAGCGCCATTTTCCCGACACGCTCCGAACCGGTGGCGGCATTGGCTTGGTTGGCAAGCTCGGTCATTGTGAACGCATCGCCTGACTTGGAGACGCCGAGCAGCTCAATGCGCACCGTGCGCCCGGCAGCGGGCGCGGACTTCAACGGCAGCGTCACGTAACCAAGACTCTTTGGCGTGATGCCGCGAAAAACTTCCGCGCCGTCAAGCGTGATGCGCACCGGGTAGCTGCGATTGCGCCAGCCGGTGAGCCGAAGCGCGATTTCATGCAGCGCGGCAGGGCGCTCCAGCGTGTATTCAATCCACGCCTCATCAATTTTGTTGGTGCTCGACCATGCGGTTGTTTCGTTGTCGTCGTAAGTATTTGCAACGTCGTCGGTGTTTGAACCGGCGCGCGCGGAGGCAACTTCGACGGGGATGCGCGTGATTTTATACGAGGGAGTCGCGGGCGTGGGGCCGCGGTCGATGCGCGGGATGTCCGGGACGGGTTGGAGCGCGGCGAGTCCGTTAGGCGCGGGATATTCCGTGGTTTGGAAAGAAAGCTCGGCGGCGCGCAACGCGCCGGATTTTGCGCGAACTGTGATGACGCCGGGCGTGCGCGCGGTGCGGATGAAGACGCGATTCACACCGCATTCAACAGGGAGTTGCTTGGCGAGAATGTAATTATCCGGGCGTCCTTGCGCGAGTCCGCCGCGCCATTCAGCGGGGCCGTCGAGTTCGAAATCAATCATGTCGAGCGCGGTCGGGCAGCGACGGCCTTGGGCATCAATGACTTCGATTTCGATCAACGCGAGATCGTGGCCGTCGGCGTAGTAGGATTTTTTACCGAGATTGGTCAGACGCAATGCAGCCGGTTCGCCGGCGGTTTGGAGCGTCGCGGACGACACAGAGACCTGACCTCCATTGGCGTAACCTTCAGCGCGAAGTTCGCCGGGCTGCCAGGCTATATTTTCAAATGTATAGAGGAAGCGGTGGCTTTGTTCGCCGCGGCCGAGTGATTTGCCGTTGAGAAAAAGTTCAACAGAGTCGGCGCTGGAAACGACGTATATGTTTTTCACCGTGCCGGGCGCGTAATTCCAATGGCCGACTATGTGGGTGCGCGGGTTTTCAACATCCACCCAGCCGTCCCACATGACCTGATGCACATAAAAGGCATCCTTCGGAATGCGCATGGGATCGACGGAACCGCTGCGGCGGTAGTTTTCCGCGCCGCGCTGGTGCGTGTTGGAGTCGGAAAATATTATTTTCGCGCCGCCGCTGTTCACGCGACGTCCAGTGCCGGGGCGCTCGCGCCAGTAGTCATGCCAGCGAACGACATTCTCAATGGCTAGGGTGTCCTGGTTGCGGTTATAAGGACTGGCATCCTTGCCCCTATAAAGCGGGCCGTCGCCGTCCTTGTGATATGGCGGGGAATATTCATCCCAATATTTGCGCAATCCCTCGTCGCGTGAATATTCCATCATCCAAAGCGGAATGCGCGCGCTTTTGTTTATATAAAGCATGTGGCCGCCATACTCGGCGACTTTACTGTCGAGCATATCCCGACTGCCGCTGGCGCGCCCCCCGTGCGGGTCATATTTGTCGCGGAGGTCCTTCATTTCCTGCATGTGGCTTTCCCGGACTCCCGAGTTCCCTGTTTCGTAAAAAAGAATACTCGGGTTATTGCGATTGTATATGATGGCATCGCGCATGAGCTCGACACGCTGCCCCCACCAACGGCCAACCGGGTCTTTCTCCGCATCGCCCGCGGGCATTGCGTGAATGAGCCCGACGCGATCGCACGACTCGACATCCTGCTTCCACGGCGTGATGTGCATCCAGCGCATGATATTGCCGCCGCTCCCGACCACAAGGCCGTTGCTGTAATCGCTCAGCCAGGCGGGAACGCTTTGGCCGATGGCGGGCCATTCATTTGTGGAGCGCGGCGCGTAGCCATGCATCTGGATAACCCGGTCATTGAGTTTGATCATGCCGTTGGCAAATTCCGTTTTGCGAAACCCGGTCCGGGTCGTCACAGTATCGACCGCCTTGCCATCGACAAGAAGCGAGGTGCGCACGTCGTAAAGCGAGCCATGCCCCCAGCTCCAGAAATCAATATTGGCGGCGCGCGCGCTGGTTTTAACGACACCTGTTTTACCGGAGCCGAGCTTGAGCGGTTTTTCGGCGACAGCCTTTACGCCGAGCAAGGGGATATTCATCGCATATGAAACCGTCTGCGTCTTTCCGGTTTCGTTACGGACTTCCGATTCGGCGTGGATCGTGGCGGTGCGGTTTTTTATATCAAAATCGGTCGCGTAAATATAAACGCCTGTAGTCTTGAGATTCGAATACAATGGAAGCGTCTGGTAGAGCCTCCTTGTGATGTGAAGCCGAACATTTTTAGTGATGCCTCCGTAGTTGGCGTTAAAATTATGATCCGCCCACTGGTAACGGCTTCCCGTGGCTTTCTCCTTGTAGCCCCAAGCATTGTCGGTGCGCACGGCAATGGCGTTTTCACCGGCGACCAACACATCGGTGATGTCGAATCCAAACGCCATGACGCCGTTTTCGTTGAGACCGACATGCTTGCCGTTCACATAAACCTCGGCCGCCTGCCGCACGCCCTCGAACTCAATGAACACCTTTGAGTCCCCGAGTTGCGCGGCAGTCAGCGTGAAGTTTTTTCGATACCAAGCAATGCCGGTTGAGTGATTCTTGATGTCCTTGCCGAACGCATCGTCCTCGTTCCACGCGCGCGGGAGAGTGACGAGTTTCCACTGCGAGTCATCGAAATTTTTAGCATCCGCGCCCTCCGGGTCGCCAACATGGAGACGCCAGTCGAGGTTGAGGTTATAAGTGGCGCGCTCCGCATATGTTGAAGGTGCAGTGGCAAGGCATAACAGAAGAACAGTCAATCTTCCATAAATACGGACATTAGTAATTTTTCGCATCGAATTGTGATAGGGGGACGGATCTCGTTCCGTCTGACAGCGACAATAAAAGTTTATTTTAAAAAGGACAACACGGAGGCCGCCCCTTCATTATTTTGTCACTGATATTGGACCGATTTCGACAGGGTCGCCATTGGTGCGCGTGGCTTTCAACCAATACCAATACGATTTACTGGCATCAGGAACGGTATCCACGTAGTCTTTGCGTTTGTTCGGATTTACCACATTGACCTTGACGCGTCCCTTGGGTTTTTCCTGGTCATTACGACTCAAGGTAATCATGCGCCACTGGTCTTTGGGGAGTGTCCAACTGATGGTGATTTTGTCCCCGTTTTGAGTGGCCTTGACCTCCGCGCCTTCCAAAGTTTGCGCGGCGGGTGGTTTTGAGTTTTTGGTCGATTTTTTCTTTTCTGGCGCCGAATAAACTGCCGTCGAAAGGGCCATTGTGATCAATCCGATTAGAACGAGGATATGTTTTGTTATTTTCATTGTATTGTTAGTTTTGACTAAAAATTGGTTTTAAAAACGATAGCCAACGCCGCCGCGAATCGCGAGGGTTTGGTCGACAATTATATTGCTGTGGTTGCCATAACTGGCGAAGAGGGAGAGGCCATTTGCATAATCAAGCGACATGCCCGCCTCAATGTGCCAACCATTGCGATCAGGTTGTGTGGTTTTCAACGTAACCGCCTCGCCCATCACGCTCGCAGTAATACTACGCTCACCCGAGCTGACTCGGTATGCCCAGTAGGCGTTGAGATACGGGCGAATCACCGCCTTGCCTCGCAATATCGGAAAATCGCGAAATAGCTGCATCCCAAAAGTAGCTATTGTTGATTCGGCCTCCTGCTTTTCCACAATGAGCGTTGCCTCGTTGGCGTTGCCAGCCTCAGTGAAACCGTCTGCCTTCCATTTCACATATTGCAAGCCAAGCGTCGGGGCAAAATCAAGTGGTCCCGGCTCAAATGTGTAGCTGACAAGCGCACGTGCGCCGTAGCGCGTGCCGTCGGTGTCGGCCTTGGCATACGTGCCGAGCTTGGTGAGCGCGACACTGCGGTTGGCAGTGTGGTCGTCGGTGCCGTAGAAGCCGATCAGGCTGGCTTGCAAAGGTCCACTGCGATAGCGTCCGTAAACACCAAAAGTGTTACTCTTGGATTCGCCGCGACTGCCGGAATCGTCGAGTGTGTATTTGGTTTTGTCGTAGGCGTAAACAACACCGAGCAGATATTTTTTTGAGAAGGCATAATCAGCTCCGATAAGGATTTCCTCGGGGTCAATTTCATAGTATTCATTATTCGCCGACTCATTCTTGGTGGAGGTATTGCGCGAAGCTTGTGTATAGAAGTTGAACTTTTTAGTTTCACGGAGTTTTTCATCGTTGATCGCGAGGCGATTTTCGATACTCGCGCCCAAGGATGAAAGCTGAACAATCGCGGCAGGAAACCACGATTGATAGGATTGCGGGCCCAGCTGGTTGAGAACCTTACCGTAAGCGGCAATGGTTTTTTGCGAGTCCACACTCATGATGAGCGCGTCGGGCAATATGGCTTGGATTCTGTCCAATGTATTGGCTATCACGTATTGATTTGATGTCAGGCCGGTAACGCTCGAAAAATCGCCATGCACTATGTTCACCCAAACTTCATAGCCGCCGACTGTCGGCACGATCTCCCAATAACTTTCCTCGGCGAGAGGTCCGAAATTATGAACCAGTTTCTCGTTAAACTGCCCCTCGATTTCGCCATCTACCGTGGCTACTTTGTAGCGGCTGTCCTTCACAACAAAATTGGTTTCGTCACGAGTGACGCCCAGATTCACGCCCGCCCCCGAGCCTGTCATTGCAAGGGAGAGCGTTCCGACGATGCTCAAGTGATCGGTTTGAGTGGTGCTGAAAAAATTCAAATTGATTGCAGAGCCGTCCAGCATGTTAGCAGTGCCGGTGATTGTCAGATTTGAGGCATTTGTGCTAGAGCCGGGGGCAATTGCCGCGGCGCTATTGGCGGTGACGGTTCCAACAACAAAGCCCGATCCGCCAAGGATTGCATTGGCATTGCCTTGTAAGTTTACGTTACCATTGAAAACGCCATCGACACGAAATTCGTTATTGCGGACCAAGATATAACTGCTGCCAGCCAGCGTGATGACGCCTGTTGAAGTGAGAACGGACAGGGTGCCTCCGTTGCCGTTCACACGCAGCGCCTCACCGCTAGTTTTTGAACTTGTGATGATTCCGCTGAAGGTGGAGTTCCATAACATGGAAAGGGTATTTGAGCCCAAGCTCATGCTTGTGCCCATATCCATTCGCAGTTCCCTTAAAATAAGACTGCTTGTAGCAGCGGAAAAATCAGCAGTGGAATTGCCGTGCATAGTCAAACTCATGCCAAAGAGAGTGGCCCGACCTGTTGCGTTTTTAATTTCAGGATATAATGTGGCATTATTCGCGCCTGAAAATGTAATTTTTGAATAGTCGTTTAGCACTACGTTGATTGGCAGGTCATTGTCGGTATTTCGGACCGAGTAGAATCCGCCGCCAGTCACATTAAGGATTGCGAGGCCTGCGCTGCTGCCTTGCAGGGTGATGGTGTAATTGCTCGTATTGCCGGTCGCGGAAAGTCCGGCAATGGCATACGCCACGTCGCCCGCGCCTGTGTTTATTATATCAAGGCCATGGCGTGCGTTTTCACCCATCCCTATATAATCGGTCGATGTGGGAATGCGACCAAGATTCCAATTCGCAGCATTCCTCCAGTCCGAATCGGAAGTTCCCGTCCATATAATCGTGGATGAGTCGAGAGTATCGGCCGTGACGGTGGAAGATGTGAGAAAAAGGCAGAGCACCGGAATAATAGCCGGCCAAAACTTCGCGTGACGTGATATGATGTCTTGTTTCATATAAATTGGCGGGTAGAAGATTTATTTTTTAACGATTTTCAGAGATTGCACTTAACGACGAGGTTCAGGAGTGTGCCGTTTTCGACATAGCGCACGAGGCGTCCATAACGCACACGGTATTCTGGCTCGCCGAGGATGTTGCGCCAGTCGAGGGAGACTGCCCACGTGCGAGAAAACTGGTAGGTGAAGCTGAAGTCGATGCGCCGGGTGATGTTCATGTAGATACCATCGCTACCCATTGTGAGAGATCCGTCGGCGTTGGTGATACTATGGGTCGGCTGATTTTTCAGGTATTTGTCACACCAGTAATAGGACAACTGGGCAGACCAACTTCTAGCACGATATTTCAGTTGCGTATTGGAAACCATTTTTTTGTGCCCGGTCATTTCTATGTCGCCCCCAGGGTGCGCGTAACTAAAGGCTTCGTAAATTTCGAAATTCTTGAGGAATGATGGCAGAAAACTGAATTTTTGACGGTAACTGATTTCGAAACCGTCCATGGTAGCCTTGCCCACGTTGAACGCAGTATCGAGTTCAATGTAGTAGCCCGGATAGTCCTCGTAAAGATAGGAATAGTATTCGACCAATTCCGGCGCCAGTTCGTCCAGCGGGCCGCTAACACTGACAATATAGTCCCTGATATCCTTTCGAAAAACTCCGGCGGTCAAAACGCCCGCGCCAAAGCGTTTTGGAATATAATATTCTGCGCTGAGATCGAAATTGTGACTGTATTGTGGTTTGAGCGCAGTGTTTGGTCTCGTGACGGTCACAGTCAAGGCGCTGGAATTCGATGATTCGTTGTCCCTTGGATACAGGTATTGGAGCCCCGGGCGACCGATTGTCATTGTATAGGCAGCGCGGAGTATCAAGTCCTTGGTTAGGTTATATTTTAGCTGAAGGTTCGGGAAAATATCGCCATACTTTTTGCTTCTTTCCTCCCATTGGGCATCGCCGCTTCTTTTATATGCACCGGCTGTTGTGTGTGTGTATTCATAACGAGCCCCAGTCATTATGTTTAATTTCGCAATGCGCATGGACCCCATAAGGTAGCCAGCATATACTTTCTCGTTAAAACGACGGGCATAGGTTTTTGCAGACGCATCGTAGGTTTCCTGATTGAAGGTAAACATGTCGGGGTTTTGGGCATAGTAGTCATAAACCTTCCAAGTGCTTATCCAGTTGGGAACAACGGTGTTGCTCTGGTTCCAAGAATCCTTGCGAACTGGATCGTAGAATTCACCGTAATTGGGGCGCGCGGCGCTGGTATCGTTGAGCGTCATGTTTGCGCGCTTGGCTGCGGCCGTGCGTTCCCAGTCTGTGTAGACAACGCCTGATTGAATAAGAAGGGGTTGCCCGAAGAGACGGGTCGGTATGCGAATGTTGGCCTTGCCGCCCCATTTTTTATCCACCGAATTGGCCTCGCGTATAGACATGGTAAGCGTATCGTAGTTGTCGAGGTTAAGATAGTCTGTTTCGGGTGTTATATCGAGTTGCTGAATGGTGAACCCCGACTTGGATTGAAGATCGCGAATAATAAAATGTCCCCTGGGACTTCTGTAGCTTGTGCTGTAAATGCCTCTTCGCGGCTCTTTGAAAGAGCGCGAATAATAACCATCGTAATCTATCTCAATGCCGCGGAACTTGTGTTTGACTCCGGGGTTGATGTGCCAGGCCTGGTTGCGTTCGCGCCGTGTCGGCGCGCTGCCCGCGCTGAGCTGCATGTAAGCGTTTTCAATTTCCACGGTATCGTAATTGGAATTGGCGGTGATCACGGTGCCGTAGGAGCCATCAAGACGGAAGCCAGCCGCTTGAGCAGCAAGTGTCTTGCCATCATTGTAGGAGGTGCGCAGGAAAACGGATGTGGTGCGGGAAAGCTTATAGTCTAGGTTGAGGGAGGCGGAGCGATTCTGCTTCCGACTGGACGATTCCGTCGATTGAATGGAGCTCATGTAGCCGGGTGAATCGCTTGAGGGAAGTGTATTGGTCGGTATGTCGAAATAGTAACTGGCTTGGCCGATTTGATTGGAAAAGCTGTAGGTTTCGTAGGCATTAAGATTGAGGCTTATGCCAAGGCGGTTGCCGAGAAACGCTTCCGAATATGCCAAGCTAAACCCGGGCGCCCAAGGGCGATCGGGCGTGCGACCGCCAACGGCCACAGGAGCGAAGTTGAGTGCGGCAGTGTTTAAACGAAGGCTACCTGCCATGGTGAAGCGACGGCCTTTTTGATCGAAAGCGTTTCGCGTCTTGGCGTTGATAACGCCGCCGTTGGCATTAGCGGGCGACGAAGGAGGCGGGGCCTTGAAGACTTCGAGACTTTCGATGTTGTCGATGGACATCGTTTGGAAGGCGACACCGCGGTTGCCGGAATCGGTGCCGATGTTGGTGGGATCTGTGGTGCTGTTGGCAAACTCGTTGCCGTCAACGGTGAAGCTGCCCTCGTTGCCGCTGATGCCGCGAATGCTCATGGTGGAAACGGTGTCCCCGCCAGTGTAATCAACGAAAACGCCCGGGAGGTTTTTTAGAAGCTCGCCGGGGTTGCTGTCGATGAGGTTGCCGAAAGCGTCAGCGGTGACGACCTCGACCATAACGTCGGACTGGCGCTGGCGTTGGATGGCGGCGGCCTGGCCCTCGCGCTCAGCGGTGATTGAGAAGCGTTCGAGCATGTAAATTTCGGAGGTCATTGCAAAATCGAGGTTCGCAGTGGCGCCGGATTCGAGTGCGACGGATTTGGTTTGAGGGTCGAGGTCGGAATAGGTGACGCGCACAGTGTAGTCGCCGGGTTCGAGTCCGCCAAAGCGGTAGGAGCCGTCGGTTTGCGTGATGGTGCGCGTGGTTTTGCCATCCAGCGCACTAAGCGTGACTTCGGCAGCAGAGAGCATAACTCCGCTTTTTTCGCTACTCACCACCCCGGTAATGACACCGTTGTTCGTGGATTGGGCGGGGAGTTGGGAGGGAGCGAACGCGACGAAAAAGGCAAGGATGATGAAAGACGTCACAGAGGTCGCACCTCCATTACTCGCGCGAAACACGCGGCGCGCGAGGACGAGGAACGCGAGCGCAAGCAGATACAGCCAGCCGGTCGCACCGCCGCCGCTGCCGCTGATCATGCCATCGCCTGTCGAGGGCGGTGGCACGGCACCGTTTATGCCGAGGACGGCGGAATCACTTTGAGCGGAGCCGGTCGCGTTTGTGGCAATCACAAAATAGGTGCCGGCATCGGTGCGCTGTGCCGAGGTGATGGTGAGCGTTGAATCAGTTTCGCCGGCCAAAGGCAGAGTGTCCTTATACCATTGGTAGGTTGGCGAGGGCGCACCGGAGGCTGCGACAGTGAAGGTGACCGCGGTGCCTGCATCAACCGTGCGCCCAATGGGCGAAGTAATAATGCGCGGCCCGGTTTGCAGGACGAGGATGGTGTTGTCGCCGGTATTCGTAACGTAGATTTCACCGACATCGTCGATGACGATGCCGCCGGGGGCGTTGAGTGTGCCGGTGTCAGTGATTGTGGCGGCGATACCCGTGGACGCATCAATGGCGCAAATGGCGTTGTTACCAGTGTCGACCACGTAGAGGATGCCGGCGGAGTCAACGACAAGCGCTTGCGGCGTGTTGAGGGTGACGCTGGTGACGTCGAGTGTGTCAACAAGGGCGGTAGCGAGTGTGATGACGCGGATGGCACTGTTGCCTGTATCGGCGACGCAAAGGAGTGAGGCGTCGGCGTTGAGCGCAAGGCCCATCGGCATATCGAAACTGGCTGCGACACCCGTGTCGTCGGTGGAGCCGGGCGTGCCATCGGTGCCAGCGAGGATAGTCATCGTGCCAGTGGCGGTGTCGATTTTTCGGATGATGTGATTACCAGTATCGGCGACGTAGAGATTGCCTGTTTCATCGATGGCGAGGCCGTGCGGAGTGTCGAGCACGGGCGTGCCAGTGATCGCAAGCGCAGTCACTGTGCCAGTGGCGGTGTCGATTTTCTTGATGCTGTTGCTGCCAGTGTCCGCGACATAGAGAATCGAGCCTGCGGTGTCGATGACGATGGCGGACGGCGAATTGAAGCCGGTGGCAAAGGTCGTGACGGTGCCATCGACGGCGATTTTGCGGATGACATTATTGTCGGTGTCGGCGACGTAGAGATTGCCTGCTTTGTCGGCAGCAGCGCCGGTCGGCGCAGAGAAACGCGCGTCCATGCTGGAACCGTTGACGAGCCCGGCGGGTTCGCTTGCCGAGCCTGCAAGCGTGGTAAGCGACGATTCGCCAGTGATGACAAGCGTGATGAGTTTGGTGCCCGGGCCAGTGCCATTCATTGCCACAAGACTGACAGTAAACGAGCCAGTGGCTCCGGGTTTTCCAGTAATGAGGCCCGTGGAAGTATCGACAGAAAGGCCGGCCGGAAGGTTTAGGGCGGCATAACTCGTCGGGTCGTTGGTGGCATCGATTTGATAGGTGAAATCCGCACCAACCATGCCGGATGCGGTGTCGGCATTTTGTATAACTGGCGCGGGAATGAGGACGGTAATGGTGACTGTCGCGGAACCGCTGCCGACAAGATTTGATGCAAAGACAGTGGCAGTGGTTGTGCCGGTTGTCGCAAAGGCTCCCGTGACAAGGCCCGTGGTGACATCGATATTGAAATCGACGGGAAAGCCGTCCGCCGAATAACTGAGCGGGTCATTGCTCGCAGTAATTTGATAAATAAAGGACTCGCCCTGAATGGTCGTCACAGAGGCCGGACTAGTGATTTCCGGCGGCGGCAGGGAAACAGTCAGTTCAAGTTGTGCGGTGCCAGTGCCGGCGATATTCGTGGCGTAAAGCGTGACGGCGTTTACCCCGGCGGCTTGAGCGATACCGCTGATCACGCCGTTGACGGCATTGATTGAAAGGCCGTCTGGCAGGTTGTCGGCGGCGAAACTTGTCGGATCGTTGCTGGCAGTGATGTTGTAGATAAAACCTTCCTCGCCGACAGTCGCCACTGCCGACACGGGACTCGTGATGACAGGGACAGGCGGCAATGTGTCGTAGATAATGATCACAAGCGTGGCGGTTGTGGCACCGCTGCTGTTGGATGCCGAGATCGTGAGATTGTATCTACCTGCCGCGGGTGTGCCACCGATGACACCTGTTGCGGAATCGAAGCTCAATCCGGTGCCATCGAGGCCATCGACACTCAACTGCGTGGGGCTGGCCGGGTCGTTGGTGGCCTCAAATGTGTATTGAAACGGGCCGGCAAGCGCATCGACGGTAAGCGCGCTGGTGATTGTCGGCTTGGCGATCGCGCCGCCGGCGATCGTGACCTGAAGTTTGTTGGAGTTGATGACGGAGAATGTAGCCGTGATCGCAGGATCGTCAGGATACGACCATGTGAATGTAGGTGTGTTAATGAAACCGCCGTCAGCCTCGAGGATCGTGTAGGTGCCGTTGACGAGGGTAACTCCATCGGGAGCGACGGGCGTAACGGTGAAACCTTGCGCATTGGCAGCCGGAAAGGTGACGCTGCCAACTACGGTGAGGCCGGCGAGCGCGCCTGAGCCGTCGGAGTCGGCGAGGAGCACCGCGTTATCGCCGTAGGAGACATCGGTGGCGACGATGCCGGAGCCGCCGAAAGCAGCGGAATCGGCGATGACGAGCGTGGTGGCGCCGAGTTCCCCTGTGGAAGCGACGCGAAGCGCGCCAGCGGCGACGGTGGTGGTGCCAGTGTGAGTGTTCACGCCTGCGAGCGTGAGCATGCCCGTGCCGATTTTTTCGATGGAGATGTTGGTCCCGCTAAACGATCCGGCAAAGGTGGTATCGAGGTTTTTTGCACCGATACGGTATGTCACCTTGCCTGTCGAGGCAGCGAGATTGCTGCGCGCGCCAGCGGCAAAATGCCCGCCGGTGCCGGAGAGCGCGGCTATAGGAAGCACCTGATTGGTGTTGTTGCCAACAATCGGCACGAGGGTGCCGGAATTAAAGACCAGCGAGGTGTCCGCCCAGCCTTCAGTCGCGAAATAATTAACACCCGAGGAATTCCTATCGGTAATGGGCAGTCGCAAATTTCCGACACCCGTTCCGGTGATTTCCAGTTCACCGTGAAAACCAGTGAAGTCGGCGCCAAACTCGGCAACGGTTGTTCCAATATAAACCGGGAAGTTCAAGACGAGCGTGCCCGAGCCTTGAAAGGAGCCGTTGTAGCGATACAATGCGGGCATGTTGAAGGTGCCGTGCTTGCCTTCCGGCACGATGATCGTGGTTCTGGGAATCGCACGCGCGCCCGTCGACAAATAGGTTGTCGAGAGCGTGCCGCCCGCCAAGACCACGGGGCCGAGCCCGAAATCGCCGTTGGACGGGCTCGTAATCCGGAGTATGCCGGCCTCGACGGTGGTCGTGCCGGTGAAGCCCGAGTTTGTTGCGGAGAAAGCAAGCATGCCGGCGCCTTTTTTGAGCAGGGGGACGGCGCCACTGAGTCCGTTGCCAGCCGTCGGAGTGAGTATAAGAGTGCCAGTGGTATCAACGGTAACTGAGGCGGGCGCGACGGGCGTGGTGATGCTGACCGAGCCGGTCACCGCCACGGAAGCGTCGTTGAAGAGAACTTTGTCGCCGTCGTTGTAATTGGTCGGGAGGCCGGCCATCGTCCAGTTCACAGTGGCCTTGTCCCAAATGTTATCAGTCGTGCCAGCCCAGACGAGTGCGTCAACGGCAGCGGGTTCGATGATGGCAATGGTAAGAGCAACCGTGTCGCTGGTTCCGTGACTGTTGGCAGCGGCGATGTAAACTTTGGAGAGACCGATTTCCGTTGGTGTGCCGGAAATGAGGCCGCTGTTTTCAGAGAAGGCCAAACCAGCGGGAAGCTCGGTGGTGGTGTAAATCGTCGGGGAATTGGTGGCCTCAATTTGGTAGCTAAAGGCCTGGCCGATCGTGCCGGTTACAGTGAGCTCGCTCGTGATCGAAGGCGCGGGCGACCAAGCGGCGGCGATGTCGAGTTGCAGTTGCGCGGTGGCGACACCGACTTGGTTTGTCGCGCTAATGGTGACCGTGGTCGTGCCCGCCGCCGTGGGCGCGCCCGAAATGACGCCGCTTGCCGGGGCGAGCGTGAGGCCATCGGGAAGGCCGGTTGCTCCATAGCTGGTCGGATCACCGGTTGCGACATTAGCAATCGAGAAACTAAATGCCTCGCCGACCGTGCCGCTCGCGCTGAGCGGACTTCCGGAAATTGCCGGCAATGGATAGGCGTTAAGCGTGAGTGTGGCCGTGCCGGTGCCGGAAGCATTGATCGCGCTGAGCGTGATTGTGTTCACGCCGGCGGCGGCCACAGCCAGCGTCCCGTTGATAAGTCCTGTCGATGTGTCAACCGACAAGTTTGCCGGCAAGGGCGTCGCGTTATAACTGTCGGGCAAATTGGTCGCTGCGATTTGATAACTGAAGGGCGCGTCAATCGTGCCAGTGACAGTCAGCGTGCTGGTGATGGCGGGCACTGGCGCGGCGGCGATAGTGATTTCGAGCGTCTTGGAGTCGGAACCGCCAAGGTTTGTCGCGGTGATGGTGACATTACTCACGCCAGTGCTCGTGGGCGTGCCAGAGATAACTCCAGTTGAAGTGTCAATATCAAGCCCGGCAGGCAAACCGGTCGCTGTGAAACTCGCGGGATTGTTGTCGGCGGTAATGGTGTAATTGAACGCCACGCCCACCGTCCCTGTCGCCACAAGTGAACTCGTGATTGAAGGCGCGGGTGGAAGCGCGGCGGTGATAGTGACGGTGATGGAATCGGCTGTCTGGCTCAATGAGGCCGACACGCCCGTGTCGGAATAATCCCATGCGAGTGTTGGCGTTCCCGTAATGCCGCCGGTTGCGTGCAAAACGGTGTAGTTGCCGGAAAGCACCGCCTCGCCATCGGAGACGACAGGGGTGATTTTGAGCGTGCTGCCAAGCGTGACAGAGCCAACAACTTTGAGGCCGTGCAGTGCGCCGGAAACAGAGGCGTCAACGAGCAATGTCGTGTTGTCTTCAAACGTGACAGTGCTGGTCGTGATCGTGCCGGAGCCTCCAAGGGCCGCCGAGCCGGCGACTTCAACGGCAGCAGTGTTGGCGAGCTGTCCGGTGACGTGGAGCGCACCCGCGCTCACGGTCGTCGTGCCCGTGTAAGTGTTCACGCCGGTGAGCGTGAGCATGCCCGTGCCGACCTTGGTGAGCGCGGCGTTGGCGCCGATGATCGCTCCGTCAAAAGTGGTGTCGAGGTTTTTGGCGCCGATGCTAAAAATAGTGGTGCCCGTAGCCCCTGCGACTTGGACGGAAGCGATGCCCGCGTTGTTGACGCTGCCGAGCGCGCCGATATCAAGAGTGCGCGTGGTGCCGGCGCTGGCATCCGAAATCAATCCGGCGGTGTCCAGAATCATCGAGGTGTTGAGCCAGCTCGCATTGGAAAAACCGGTGTTGGCGCGCGCGGTGGCCGAGCCGACAAGACGGAGTTCGCCGGAGAAGCCGGAGAAGTTGCCCGTGTTAAAGTCGGAGCGGGGCGCGGTGTGCGTTGCGAGGTTCATCGTCAATGTGCCGGAACCCAAAAAGGTTGTCCTGGTTTGGAAAGTGCGGGTCATGTTCATGACTCCATGAACGCCTTCAGGTATCGTGACAGGCGCTCCTAGCCGGAGGACGGAGGTTGCGTTCGATGAATTTGAAAACGTAACGGTGCCTCCGGATAACAAAATGGGAGTGCTGAATGTCCAACTTGATGAAGTTACGTTTCCATTGACGGCAACCATGCCGCCCTCGACGGTTGCAGTGCCTGTAAAGCCCGGAATGCCCGTGATGCTGAGCACGCCGTCATTTTGTTTAAGAAGCGGGCTGCCCCCCGTTATCATAGTGCCGCCGGCAAAGGCAAAATCGCCGCCCTTGTTCACCGTGATGGCTCCTGGCGAAACCGCGGCGGGAATGCTCACACTGGTCGTGGACGAAGTGTCGTCGAAACGCACGGTGTCGCCGTTGGCGAAGGCGGACGCGGCGCCGCCGGGGCCAATCGTCCAGTTTTGCGTGGCGGTGTCCCAGTTGGCATCGGTAGCGCCGGTCCAAACGAGGGAGTTTTGGGCAAGTGCATTGCCCGCAAGCAACAACGCGAAAATGGTTGTGATGATAAACGTGCGCACAGTGGCGGCAGCGCCGGAGTAGGAGGGTTTGTTGTTCATGTTATTTTGCGAAATTAGTTTTGGGTTTTGAGGGTAGAATGCAGGCACGCTGCGCATGTCAGAGAGCGGGATATAGGTAGAGGTTGTTGGGATGCGGGTAAGGGTTTTGGTGTTTGTTATAGAATAACAAAACGACGTGCTCATTTTCATCACAAAAACTGGTGATTCGCGCCTCACCAAAATTGGTGGGGGCGTTAATGGATGTATGGACACACCGCGCCGTTCATTCGAAAATAACAGGCTTTGTTTAACGGAGGGGCAGGCATGGCGGTTTGCCTAGTTTAGAGGCTGCTCCAACGGTTTTATTAAAGAAGCAGGATTCGTGGTAAATGATGGCGCAAGTGGTTGCTCGGCGTTCGGTTGGCGCAGCGTCGAGCCATCGACCCAGTGCGGCGAAATTGTCGTTGTCGCCGGATGCCCGGGGATGCCGTGTTCATTGCGATAAATCTGCCCGATGACTTGCTCCATCCCCAGTGCCCCGAGGACGCGCGCGTTCTGGTCGATGCCCGCGCAGGCATAATCGGGATTCTCGGTTATGTTGAGGCTGCAAAAGCCGTGTGTCTCCGGAACCCTGGCCCCGCACTCGCGCATCCAATCGATAAACTCCACAGTGTGCCCGATCACGACATCCGGATTGTGGGTTTCAAACCAGTGCATGAACTCGCGGCGTTTGTCATCCGATGACAGCAAAACGGGCGGGCCTCCGTTGCCGTGCTTGGATTGAAAAAGCGTGAACGCGTCGCTCCAGCGATGATGCAGCCGCTCGTCGCCACGTTGCTCCACCGCCAGCCCTGGGCGGCGGTAACCAAGCGCATGCAGCCGGTCGAGCATCAGGCGCATGGCGCCAAAATGATCCGGACAAATGCCGTGCGGCATACTCGGGCCTTCGCAGTAGTCGGCATAAACCGTCGCATGATGCGACCATTCCAGCCAGTCGAACGCGGCATGGTTTCTAACGGGCAGAATAAACGCGGCATGAATGTCCTCGTGCTTGAGCGAGGCGGATGAGACATCGTGGACTTGTCTCCGGACAAGTCGTGTTTTGAAGCCAAGCTCCGTGGCGCGCTCGGCGGCGCCTTCGATGAGTTCGCGAATATACGACGACGACGCGGGCGGGCGCCCCTCGGACCCGTCGAGATCGACAATCGCAACAGTGCCTTGAAACGATGCTCCGCGTTTGCGGCGCATCCCGGCCATGAGAGCCCCGACAAGCGGAGAGCATTCGTATCCGGCGGCCTTGGCTGCTTTCTGGATGCGTCTGCGCGTCTCTATTTTGACCGTCGGCTTGTCTCGAAGAGCCTGGGAGACCGTCGTGTGTGAAAGGCCGAGCATGTCCGCCAGTTCGCGCAGCGAGGCCGCCGGCGCCATGTTATCGCACGCATTGGCGCTCTTTTTATCGGCACGTGTTTGTGACATGGAAGGTTCTTATTTTTTCGAGCGGTTGGAGAGTCCCCGCAACGCGGCGAGGAGCGCGAGTGCGATGATATAATGTAATCCCGGCGCGCCACCACCTCCTCCTCCGCCGCCGCTTTCACCGGAGGTTGGCGGCGTGGTCGTGCCGCTCGTGGTGCCGCTGGTCGTGGCGGTCACGGTGAGCATGGCCGCATTGCTTGTAACAGAGCCGAGTTCGTTTGACACTACGACGGTGTAGCTGCCTGCGTGCGTTGTTTGAGAGGAGGCAATTGTGTAAACATAACTGGTCGCGCCTGAAATGGGCGATCCGCTTCGCCGCCATTGATAGGTCGGATTGGGCGCGCCGATGGCAAGCACGCTGAAGCTGGCCGCGGAGCCGGCGGTGACGTTTTTGTTTTCCGGATGTTTCAAGATGCGCGGACTGTCGAGCAATACGCGGATGGTGTGGTTGCCCGTGTCGGCTACGTAGATGTCGCCGGTGGTGTCGTCGATTGCCACGCCTGCGGGCGAATCAAGGCGCGCGTTTTCGCCGAGGCCGTCGGCGCTGCCGGAAACGCCGATGAGGCCGGCGCGGGTTGTGACTTGGTTTGTGAAGGTGTCGAGATGGCGGATGGCGTGGTTGCCGGTGTCCGCGATGTAGAGATTTCCCGCGATGTCGATTGCGAGGCTTCGCGGGTTGTTGAAGCGCGCGGCGGCGAGCGCATCGCCGTTTGCCGTGCCACTCACGCCTGGATCGCCAGCGATGGTGACGGTGGCTCCAGTGGTGGGGTCAATTTTGCGGATGGCGTGGTTGCCGGTGTCCGCGATGTAGAGATGGCCGTCGGGGCTGAGCGCAAGCGCGCCAGGGTTATTGAATCCGGTGGCGAGCGTTGAGGAAGTGGTCGCGCCCACGGCAAATTTGAGGACGATATTGTCCGACGTGGATATGTAGAGATTGCCGGCGGTGTCGCGCGCGAGACCTGCGGGGCGATTGACACCGGTGGCAAGTGTGGCGAGTTGCGCAGTGGCGAGATCAAGAGTGCGCACGGCGTTGTTGTTTGTGTCTGCGATGATGAGCGTCGCACCGCCTCCGTTGATGATTGCGCGGGGGGCGGCGAGTGTCGCGCCGTTTGTCGCAAGCGTGGAGACGATGCCGGGCGGGTCAATGAGCCGGATGGTGTTGTTGCCGGTGTCGGCGATGTAGAGGTTGCCGTCGGCGCGCGCGTGCAGCGCGGCAGGGGCATTGAAGCGTGCGAGCGTGGTTTGGCCGTTTGTCGCGCCGGTGCTTTTTGCCTGGCCCGCGAGTGTAACAAGCGCGGTGTGCGCGTCGGTGTCGGCGGCGGGCGCGATCGTGAGCGTCAGCTTTAAATCGGTGGAGCCGGCGGCGTTGGCGGCACGGATGGTGATCGTGTAGGTGCCGCTCGCCGTGGGTTTGCCTGAAATGATGCCGGTCGCGGCGTTAAAGGAGAGTCCCGGCGGGAGTCCGGTGACAGTGTAGACGGCCGTTGCGCCGCCTTCGAGCGTGGCGGCGTAGGTGAAATCGGTTCCGGCGCGCGCGGTGTCGGTTGCGGGACTGGAGAAGACGGGCGGGAGTTCGGTGGTCGCGGAAGCGACGGTGAGCGTGAGTGTCGTGCCGCTGACGGTGATGGTGCCGACGAGGTCGTCGTGGAGCACGATTGGAGCAAAGTCAGCCGAAGTGAGCGTGGTGACGCCAAAAGTGCCGAGCACTCGCGTGGAGCCGGCGGCGAGCGCGGTGGAATTAATGAGCGTGATGACGCGCGGAGTGGAACCGCTCTTCGCCAGCGTGCCTGTGACGACGAGGCGGTCGCCGCGCGAGATGTCGAGTTGGAGCGCGGCGGCGGAATCCCAGGTAAGCTTTGCAAATTTGGAGAGCGTGCCGCCAACCGCGAGCACGCCTTCGTTGATATTCGCCATGCCGGTAAATGTGTTCGATCCGGAGAGTGTGAGCGTGGCCGCGCCGGTTTTGGTGAAACCTCCGGTGCCGCTGAGCGTGCCGGCGAACGCGATATCGTGGGCGGTGTCGATGATGGTGTTTCCGGTGAGAACGACGGGATGCGCGGTTGTCCACGCGGCTTTCGCGCCGAGCGTGCCGCTGGCGAGCGTTATTCGGCTGGTTAGTGTGCTGGCTCCGTTTTTCACAATGCCGCCGGAGCCGAGGTGGAGCGCGCCGCCATCAACCGTGATTGCGGCGGTGCCGGAGGTGACGGTGTTATCATAACCGAGCGTGATTTTTTCAAATGTTGCCGAGCCGCCGCTGAAGGTCGCGATGCCGGGTGTGTTGACGTTCGCGCCGTTGGCTTTAGAGAGGATGAGACCATTGCTCGTTTCGATTGAGACGAGCTTGCCGCCACTAACCCGCAGGCCACTGGCGCGGCCGGAGGTTGTTTGGTTTCCAATGGTAAATGCGCCGGTAACGAACACACGGCCCCCCTCGACGGACATCGCACCACTGGAGTTGGCGGTGCCGATGCCGACTGTCGCAGCCTCGACTTCACCACCGCGCACGATGAAGCCAGTGGCGTAGTTAATGCTTCCGGCGCTACGGCGAATATTGATTTCGTTGGCGATGAACGTGCCGCCGGTGACGAGAACGTAGCCGTTGTCGGCGGTGGCGGAGCGGAAGGTGCCCATGCGCGCGCATCCGGATTCGACGAGGAACGCGGATCCGCCGCCACCGTCCATACGGCTGGTGGTTTGAAGGAGGCCGCCGTTGACTATGAGGCGCGCGGCGCCGGCGATACTAAAGACGCTGTTTCCGATGTTGAGCACGCCGCCTTCGCCGACGGCCATGTCGCCGACGCTCACGGTGACGCCGCCGGTGAGCGCGTTGGAACCGGTGAGCGCGAGCATCGAGCCGCCGGTTTTTATGAACCCCTGATTTCCGACGAGAGGGACGGCGATGGCGGCCTGCACATCGAGGGCAAGGCCGGAAACGTTGATTTCGGGTGTGCCGCTTGCCACGGCAAGGCGGAGCGTTGGCGCGTTGCCGGCCGCAGGCGGGGCGATGAGCCAGCCGCAAGATATTTCCGGATCGGAATCGCTAAAAAAGATTTTCCCAACGGTGCCCGATGTGTTCAAGAGGACGGTGGTATCTTCCGCAAGATTGAGTCTGCTGAAATCAGCCGTTTTGCCGATGCCTTGTGCTCGTGTGCCATCGATCCAATTGTCGGCGTCGCTCCAAAGACCGCCGGGCGTTGTGTTTGCCCACACGCCGTCGCCGAAACGGACTCGGGTAACGGTTTCGCTTGTGACCGGGGTGTCCGCGAGCGCATTGCCGGCGATGTCGGTGATGCCGGAAGAGATATTATTAATGTCGAGACGAAGCGTGCCGTCGCCGTCGAGATTACCGACAGTAACATTGAGAAATGCATTGTTGACTAGGGCGGTCACGTCGGTGATCGCGCCGGTTAATCCGTCGGCAAAAACGGGCGCAAACGATGCGATGGACGCGCCCGCGACAGTTTCGCTGAATTCAACTTGAAAGGTGACTGTCGAACCGGCCCCGGATTCGGGGCGAGTGATCGCCTTAACAACAGGTGCAACCGTATCGACGGTGACGGCAAACGCAGGCGCGGCAAGGCTGTTGCCAGATGAGCCGCCCTCCCCGCGGGTGGCGATGGCGGTAAACGCATAGTCACCATCAACGAGTCCCGATGCGTTCGCACATGCGATGCTCCATGCGCCGCCGGCATCGACTGTGGTCGAGCCAATGCTGCCGCCGGATCCCATGATTGAAATCGTGACCATATCGCCAACTGTCGCGGTGCCGTGTAGTATGACGTGTTTGTCGTTTGTGATGCCGTCCATGCTCGAAACGCCGGTGTCGTTTTCGAGGTGGGAAATCGTGGGTGTGGCGATGGATGTATTTATTGAAAAACCCGCGGAAGGCGAGATGGCGGCATTGCCAGCCTCGTCAACAGCACTTGCAACAAACGTGTAGTTGCCCGCGGAAAGCGGCTCGCATTGGAAACCCCACACTCCGTCGGCATCGGCCCGCACGGTGCCAAGATCGCCATAGGGCGACGCCGAGACGGTGACAAGACAACCGGGCTGCGCGGAACCGGCGAGCGTGTATGCGTTCGCATCGTCGGTGATGCTTTGAATGACAGGCGCGGGCGGCGTTGTGGTCATGACAACAACCGTGAGAGGTTGCGAGGATGCGCCGGTATAGCCATCGGCTCCGGTGGCCGTGGTGGTAAAGTATGATTTGCCTTCGGGAAGATTGATCGCGGTGCAATCGAGCATCCAGATTCCCGACACATCGGCGACAACCATGCCGATGACTCCCGTGCCGACGAGAGTGATGTTGACCGTTGCGTTTGGCTCGGCGAAACCATGGAGAGTGATGTTGGGATTTGACGTGATGAAATCAGCCGCTGAAAACCCGGTGTCGGGCTGGATGGCGGTGATGACCGGTGCGGGCGGGCCAAGAAGTTCGCCGAGTCTGGTAACGATGTTTGACGCGGGCGGCTGGCGCATGGCGTGGCCTAGGTAGAAACTCGGGCACGGGGCCTGCCTGTAACCGACATTTTGGCAGACTATGGCCATGCGATACTGGCGGTCGTGCATAAGCGTGTGGATGCGGTGCGTGGTCGGAATGGCCGTGGTGTAGATGCGCAGGGCGCGGCCGTCGGGCTCGGGCATTATCAACTCCTCGCGCCAGTCGCCGAAGAGGTCGGCGCAGAGCAGCGGCTTTTCATCGGCGGCAACTTCTGCGGAGGAAAACATCGTGTCGAGCTTGTTGGCGCTCCAATTCCATTTATATATAATATTATTATAAACGGGCGAGCGGAGCAGGTCGCCGTCCCACCATGCGGCAAAGGTCATGGAGGTTTTCATCGGGACGAGTTCCCTGTGCGTGATGGAGGAGCGGATGTTGCAGCTCTGCCCCCAGATTTCAAAGCCGGGACTGCGCGGGTCGATGTCGGCGGCCATGGCGCCGTCGGTGTCAGCGGTGGCGGGGATGCTGAAGAGCACCTCGCCAGTGGACGCCTTGCGGAGCGTATGACCGATGTAACCGTTTTTGCTAACTTCCTCGTGACATGCCCATACGAGGATGTCGTTGCTGGCCGGATCCATTTTGGAGATGATCATTTTGTCGCCGTGACGGAGGCCGGTCGAGTAAAGGCCTGTGCCGTCGTGATCGATAGTGCAAGCGCCGTAGATGATTTCGTCGCAGCCGTCGTCATCAACATCGGCAACGGCGATCTGATGGTTACCCTGGCCGGCATAGGCTTCGTTTCCGGGCGTGGCGGAGTCGAAATACCAACGTTGTGTGAGTTTTGCGGGTTGGTCGCCATCTTTGCGAAAATCCCAGGCGGCGACCACAGTGCGAGTGTAGATGCCGCGACTGTAAACAATGCTTGGGCGCTGTCCGTCGAGATAGGCGACACAGGCGAGGAAACGATCCATGCGATTGCCGGTTTTGTCACCCCAGATCGCGTTTTGACGGTCGAGCGTGGGATTGTCGTCGTGATTATCGGGGTCGCGTTGCGGCAGATATTGAATGGTGTCGAGCGCAGCACCGGTCAATCCGTCAAACACGGTGAGATATTCCGGACCGGAGATAACGCGCCCCATAAGTGTTTCGGTGTTGGAACGATGTTCGCGATGATCGGCGGCTGGATCGCCGATGACATTACCCAAACCGTCACGAGTGCCATCGCCAGTCTTAATAACGATCTGGGCCCTGCCGCTGCCTTCAAAGTCGTAAACCAAGATGTGATTGTGATGATAGGAGCAACGAATGTTTATGCCCATGTCGATGCGCCAGAGACGCACCGCGGAGGGGGCGGCGGTTTCTGTGGCGGGAACAAGTTTGTAGGCATCGTAATAAACATTGCCGTTGTAAGTGCCGCGAATACCGAGAGCGGAATCGGCAGAGGAAATCTGCATATTGGAGGGAATCCATTTGAGAATAATTTCGTATTGGCCGTCACCATCAAGGTCGGCGACGGAGCTTGCGCCCGGAAAATAGGAGCAAGTGGTGCCATCGGGCATGGTCATGTCGGCAGGGGGCGTAAGCGGTATGCTGAGGTAATTTCCCACGGGCGCGCCGGCGGGCAGGATAACCGTGTCGCCAGAATCGTCCATTGAGGGCTGCTCCAAGCCGCCGATAACTGGACGCACGATGTAAATGTTGGGGCGCGTAAAATCCGCGGTAGTGTCGGTGTAGTTTGTGCCTTGCGTGAGCGGCGAGGAGTTGAGCAGCACCGGCGCGCCACCATCGGTGATCCGGTAGAGATTGAACGCGGTGTCGGCGAGCTCGGTGCCGAGCAAGCGCCAGCTCACGAAGGCGCCTGTGTCCGAAACGCGCACGGCGACCACGCCGCGGTCGAGTTTCTCCATAAGCGAAGGGAGCGGCGCCGCGGCAAGGGTTGCGGGGATCGCAAGCAATGCACTGAAAGCAAACAGGGCCGCGCCAAAACTGCGCAGCAGCTTGAGGTATTCGTTTCTCATATATAAAATACTGTGTGCGTATAAACGCAAAAATAGTTTCAGGGTTGGGTTATTGTTATCGGCTCCACACCTTGTATAATACCAAACGCCCCTCTCCGATTGCGTCACCAAATCTGGTGAGATTTTCGCCATTGCACTTCGCGACGTCACAAATGAGATAATGCCAGACATGCTTCCCCTCGCCTCTCATGCTCCATGTATCCTGCGCGCGGCGGCCCGGCGCATCGCCCCGCCCGTGTTGTTACTTGCGGCATTATTGATTGGGATCGCGGAGGCCGCGGCGAAAACCTCCCCGTTGCGCGACGAGGACTTCGTATTTCGCGAGTGGTTTGTCGAGGACGGCCTGCCGCACAATGTCGTCAGCAACCTGCTGCGCGATCCGCGCGGTTTTCTTTGGGTGGGCACGCTTGGCGGTCTCGCGCGCTTTGACGGGAGGGAGTTCGTCAAGTTCAACATGCCCGACGAGTATATGGACGGCGGCTACAATATTCGCGGCCTGGCGATGGAGGACGAGCACACGCTGCTAATCATCACGGGAGGCAACAAACTCGTGCGCTTGCGCGACGGCGCGTTTGAGCTGCATCCGGCAAACGCGCTGCTGGAGGGGTTGCGTCCGCGCGACATCGCCGTGGAACCGGACGGCACCCTGTGGATTGGCGTCGGCACAACAATATCGTCAATCGTGCGCTGGGACGGCAGGGGCATGAAAACATTCGGGGCTGACGACGGAATAACGGGAAGGGGCGCGCATTTCTGCTTTGTGCATGACCGCCAGAACAACCGCATGTGGATAAGCGGCGCGGATTTTTTCGGCTGGCACGATGATGCCGGGCTGCATCGCTATGAAGGCGAGGCGGGGCACGAAATCATAATAGCGCCGGCCCGCTCGGGGGGATTATGGATTGGCGCGCGCGAGCACCTGGCCCGGTTCGAAAACGGAATATGGAGCGAAGTCATGTCCGGCGACGCATGGAAGGATGCGGGGAGTCTTGGTATACGCGACATCTTCGAAACAGTCGACGGCACCGTATGGATAGCCACGCGACGCGACGCGGTATTTCGCCTCGTCAACGGCACGCTCGAACGCGTTCCCTTGCGCTACGAACGCATACTGGCGATCACGGACGACATTGACGGAAACATGTGGGTGGGCGTTTACGGCGGCGGCTTGGTGCGCGCCACGCCGCGGAACTATGCGCTGCTAAACACCGCCGCGGGCATGCCGACGGACATGAGCTACTCGGTCTGCGAGGACGAGGAGGGCGCGCTCTGGTGCGCAAACCAAAACGGAGGCCTCGTGCGCGTGAAAGACGGCAATGTCAGCGTGGCCACGCTTCCCAATGGAAAAAGCGTTTACATAAGCATCGTTTGCGCGGACCGAAACGGCCGCGTATGGGCAAGCACAACCGGCGGGCTTCTTTGGACAACGAGCAAGGGCCAGCTCAACGACAACACCCAGGGAGGCGGGGCGCAAAAGTGGATTTTGCAACGCTACGAAGTGCCGATGCGCAATGTGCAGACGCTTTTTTGCGCGTCCAACGGCGACCTCTGGATCAGTTGGGACTACACGCACCTCGGCTTTCTGCGCGACGGCAGGTTGCACACGTTCAAGCACGCCGAGGGTTATCCCGGCGTTCGCGTCGCGGGCATTGCCGAGCGGCGGGACGGGGAAATCTGGGTCTGCCTTGAGCAAGGCAACCTGCTCAGGCTCGACAAAAACAGCGGCAAGTTTGTCGAGGAAACCAATTTCGACGACACACGCTCGATCCGCCTCATGACGCTGTTCGTGGACAGTCACGAACGCATTTGGCTCGGCACAACACACGGACTGTTGCTCTGGCGCGGCGAGCAATCGCGCTTCTTCACCACGGCGGACGGCCTTCCGGACGATATTATCAACCAAATTTTGGAGGACGGACACGGCCGCCTTTGGATCAGCAGCCGGGGAGGCATCTTTTATGTTTCGCTCGACCAACTCCTCGCCGCCGTTGACTCGCCGGGCGAAAAAATTCCGGCAACCCTGCTCGGCCGAGATGAAAATCTCACAGGCATTTCCGGCATGTCGGGAGGACAGCCAATGGCATGGAAAGGGCGCGACAATCGCGTCTGGTTTGTCACCTATCGCGGCGTGATCGGCTTTGACCCTCCGAAACCAACCGATGCGCGCCAGCCCTTGCGCGTCCTCATCGACGGCATCTCCACAAACTGCGGGCCGCTGCAAATCACGCCGCCGGAAAACACGATGCGCGTGCCATCCGGCGCCGCGCCGATGGAGCTGCATTTCACGGCGCTCAATTTTTCCACGCCGGAGCGCACGCGCGTGCGCCGCATGCTTGAGGGATTCGACATGGACTGGATCGACACCAGCAACGAAAACATCGCCATCTATCCCCGTCTTCCACCCGGACGCTACGTGTTTCGAGTGCAAGCCGGCACCGCGGGCGGCGGCATGGCAAGGCAATCGGAGGCGTCGCTCAACATCATCGTTGCCGCCGCATGGTGGCAAACATGGTGGGCGCGACTGCTGGCGGTGCTCGCATTTGCCGCCATCGTCGCGCTGTGCGCGCGCCGCGTTTCCAACCGCATCCTCAAGCAACGCCTCCGCCGCCTCGAACACGAGCACGCTCTCGAACGCGAACGATCCCGCATCGCGCGCGATCTGCACGACGACCTCGGCAGCCACATCACCAAAATCGGCTTCGCCGCCGACCGTCTCCAGCGAAACCATCCGGAGTTGTCCCGCGAAGAATCGCTCGGGCGCATCATAACGCACTCGCGGCAGTTCTCCGAGGATCTGCACCGCATCATCTGGACCGTTAATCCACAAAACGATCGCTGGCATCAACTCGCCACCTACATAGCCCACTACGCGCAACGCCATCTCGCTGACACAGGAATCATCTGCACCGTCGAAGGCGTCGATTTGATTCCAGACCTCCCTCTGACGCCCGAAATTCAGCATCATCTTCTCGCCCTCACCAAGGAGGCGCTCAACAACATGCTCAAGCACTCCAAAGCCGACCGTGTCACGATCCATCTCGCGACGCACAATGGACGCTTCCTCATGGAAATCGCCGACAACGGATGCGGTTTCGACACGAACGCCGCGAACACCGACGGCAACGGCCTCGCCAACATGCGCGCGCGCATGGCTGAAATCGACGGCTCCATCAAAATCACCAGCCATCCCGGGCACGGCACGCAAATCGCGGTCGATGTCCCGCTCGAATACAAGCCGCCAACCCATTTGACCAACACCCCCTAACCGCCAATACTCCCAGCCATGCCCATCTCCATCGCCATTGTTGAAGACGACGCCGACATCGCGGACGAAATTTCAAAACTCATCGAGGAAACACCCGATTTCAAACTCTCCTGCTGTTGCCGCAACATGCACAGCGCCCTTGAGCGCATCCCCGCGCTTGCGCCCGACGTCGTCATTATGGACATCAACCTGCCCGACGGCTCCGGTATTCAAGCCACCGCGCAAATCAAACGCATCCTCCCAAAAACCGAGGTGATGATCTTCACGATCTACGAAAACACAGAGGATATTTACCAGGCGCTCGAGGCCGGCGCCAGCGGCTACCTGTTGAAGCGCTCCAGCTCGAGCACGATAGTTTCATCAATCCGCAACATGATGAAAGGCGAGGTGCCGATGACCGCCGCCATCGCGCGCAAAGTCATCCAGTCATTCCAGAGGAAGGAAGCCTCCACGCAAAGCAATCCGGCAATGGCGAGCCTGACTCCGCGCGAATTGGACATACTGCAACTGCTCGCCAAAGGCCATCCGACCAAGGAAATCGCCAGTCAGCGCTCCATCAGCGTGGACACGGTGAATACGCATCTGCGGAGAATCTACGAAAAGCTCCATGTCCACTCCCGTGCAGAGGCAATATTGAAGTATTTGGACAAAAAATAACACACCACGAAGGGGCGAACTGCGGCCGTTTGATTCGCCCCATCCAAACACACCTACTGGCGGGAATTTAAGCCGAAAAAACTCCAATGGGGTGGGCCGGCGCAGGCAATAATATTGCTTACTGCGAGTTCTCGTCAATTTTTCAAAAACCACCAAAATTAGTGAATAAAAATCACCATTTTTGGTGACGCATAGTGTCCATTGTTTTTGTTATTATCGGGCAAGCATAGCAAACCCTGTCCCATAAATCCCCATACTAAGCCTGCCTCTATTATCATTTCGTGCCCCTTGTTGCCATCAGCGATAAACACTGACTGTTTTTCAGCAACGAAAACTCCCGTTTGTTGAAAAGAGCCGGATGTGCGCGCCTCACCACCACACATAAACTGTGGCTATGACATTCACCCATACCTACGCATATGAACTACACACCAAAACGTAATATATTAATGCGCCTCATCGCGATGTCAGTCAGTAGCCTGCCTGCATTAACCTCGTTTGTTATGGCGCAGGCTCTCAAGCAGGATGCAGCAACAGCATCACCTTCCGATGCCGGCATTCCTGTTATTACTCAAAGCATTGCGCCATCATCAAATTCAGAAGATGTTATAATGATGTCACCCTTCCAGGTGGATGCGACGCGTGACAAAGGTTATTATGCCGAAAACACGCTCGCTGGCAGTCGCATGAAAACCAACATCGCCGACCTTGCCTCTTCGATTTCCGTGGTAACCAAGCAGCAGCTCGAAGACACGGCATCCATGGATATAAACGATATTTTCAGGTATGAAGCCGGCACTGAGGGCACGCACACCTTCACATCCTATACCATCGACAAAAATGGGGGTGTCTCGGACGTGGGCGCAGGTTATGCACCCGGCGGCGGAGGAGGCACGCAGACGGCGGCAACCGCCAACCGCATTCGCGGGTTAAGCGCGCCAGACGCCTCTCGCAATTTCTATTCCGTTTCCTCCCGCATGCCGCTCGATTCGTATAATACGCAATCCATCGAAATCTCCCGCGGCCCCAATTCGCTGCTGTTCGGCAGTGGAAGCCCCTCCGGCATAGTCAATCAATCGACAACCGACGTCGATCTACGAAAACAACGGTTCAAAGTTCAGTTTCAAGTTGATAGCAACTCATCCACGCGCGTTACACTCAGTGCAAACGTGCCCTTGGTCAAAAACACCCTCGGTTTTTATGTCGCCGCACTCTACGACGACAAACAATTCGAGCGAAAACCCTCCTATGATATTACGAGACGGCAATACGGAGCCATTTCGTTCAAGCCATTCAAAACGACTCTCATTAAGGCAAATGTTGAAAATTATAATAATGCCAACCGCAGACCCAACACTGTGACACCCCGCGACGGCGTTACAACATGGCTGGACTCCGGCATGCCGGCCTATGATCCCGTCAGCGGAACTATCACAAAACTGGCGACAGGCGAAGTTGTCGGCCCATTTGTTTCCAGCACCACATCGGCCAACTATGTTGCCTCCATCAACCAAACACCCGCTTACTGGACCGCCAAATATGCCGCCGACGGTCGCCCTAACGTCAATATGTTCGCGAATGGCGGCGATGCGCTCAATTCTGTCAATTCCTACTGGCATATTCCCGGCATTGTATTTCAAAGCGGACTTAGCCGCCCCCTCATGCGTGTCGCCAACGGCTCCCTCGTGGATTATTGGGCCAGGCAGCCTTCCACTGTTTCGTCAAACAACGTCCAATATCCCTCCACCGCATATCCAACACAAGCGACTATAACTGCCGATCCGGCCATGCAGGCCATGTATGAACGCCGTTGGACGGCGTCGTCCCTGCCAACCGCACCAACCCAATATAGCAGTTATTACGCCCCCGGCGTTACCAACAAAGACATATATGACTGGGAGCATGTAAACACCATCCAAGCCAATCACGGCACTGTTAAGGGCGCCACTTACAACGTCGAGTTTGAGCAGCAGATTCTCCGCGACCTGTTTTTCAGTGCCGGGTGGCTGCGGCAGGATCTCGATTATAAAGACAGTTACACCATCTCACAACAATCTGGAGCCATATTGTTTATTGATACCAACTACCGGCTCCCAAATGGAGAGCTGAATCCTTACTTCGGCTTGCCCTATGTGGAAGATTCGGCGCCCGACACATTCACCGGCTCCGAGCTGCGTGATAATTATCGTGCGATGCTCTCGTTCACGCCTGACTTTACCCAAAACAAAGGCTGGACCAAATGGCTCGGCAAATACCGTTTTCTCGGCATGTGGGCCAAGGAACGCGTCACCACAAGCATGAAGCGCCACCGGGGCACACTCACTTCCGCAGATAACTACGATGGCAATCTCCGCTATCTTCCAAACAAGGCCAACGCCAAAGGCTGGCGCTATGCCGACACCACCATCAGACGCTCCTTCTATCTCGCAAATCCGGGTGATCCTTACGGCAAAGTCACTCAAGGAACAGGCAGTTTCGGCAATCCCGGCACATCGAGCGCCGACATCATGACCTACAACTGGGCAACCGGACAATTTGAAGCCGACACCGTCGGATTGGAGACCGTCATGATGCATGATAGCAGCGGTCAGAAATTCCGCGAAATCGAATCATGGAATCTGGGCATGCAGGCCAATCTTCTCGATGATCGCATTGCAGTGACAGTCGGCTGGCGTCGCGACAAATACAAGGCCCGCTCCACAACCACAGGAATCATAAGCGATCAAGATGGAAACATGCTCGAACCCGCGATCAGCAGCAACAAGGGACTCCTGTATCCCAACGGCTACGCCAACGAAGACTTGATTATGAATCGATGGAATCAGCAGTGGGACAAGCTTAATGCGGAAACCACCACGACGGGCGTTGTCGTCCGCCCCTTCAAAGATGTCTGGAGTAAAATAAGCATCGCTGCCGAACGAGGCAATGTCGCCGCCGAGTTCTTGAACAACATATCATTTCATTACAACAAATCGGACAATTTTAATCCGCCCCCGGATGCCAAGACCGACATGTATCGCCGCGCATTGCCAAAACCCGAAGGTGAGGGCAAGGACTGGGGCGTCAGCTTTAATCTCTTTCAAAACAAGCTCTACGCACGCGTCAACTGGTATGAAACTGTCAGCTACAATGAACGAACCAATTCGGCATCGTCATACCTCGGCAGAATGCGTGCGATCGATGATAATTTCATGGTGCCGTGGGCAACAATGATTGTTCGCATCCAGGATACGCAACCCGGCGAGCTTTACCCTTGGGAGCTGGGCTACTCAAATGTCACGCAGCCCGCGCTCACCGATGCGCAGCTGGATCGTGTCTGGAAAATGATCGGACTGCCCGCCAAATATTACGATGGCATTGATTATGCCGCCACCCAAACCAACCGCTCCAGGGGCACGGAACTCACCGTTATCTATAATCCACGCTCCAACTGGACTATCAAATTCACCGGTTCCAGAACCAAGGCCATGTATAATGACGTTGCGCCCGAAGGAGACTCCTGGCTTGCCAAACGCCTCCCATACTGGAAATCGGCCACGATTCCCTCCGGCTTGCCCGCAGAAGCCTATGCGGTGTTTGGTTACAACGGTGAAACCGTCACGAATAATCCATCCGGATCAGATTATTACATTGGTGATTTTTGGAACTCGTTTGGCTATAAGAGCGAAATAAAGCTGAACAACTCCGGTGACAAAACCCTCAAGGAATATTATACAACAACCGTCGAGGGACAAATTGCCATGGCAAAGGCGCTGCAAGGCCTTCCATCACCCAGCCTCCGTCGGTATCAAGCGGCTCTCACCACAAACTACAATTTCGACAAGGGCTCGCTGAAAGGATTTTCGATTGGCGGCAGTCTTCGATACGAGTCCAAGGCCGCCATCGGCTACTACGGCAAGGAGGGCGACCCGGATCGTCCCGGAATCATAACGATGAGCGACGTCAACCAGCCCATTTACGACAAAGAAAACTATTACACCGATCTTTGGGTTGCCTATAGAACCAAAATTCTCGGTGGAAAAGTTAGCATGAAAATTCAACTTAATGTATATGATGTCTTCGAAGACGGCGGCCTGCGCACCATCGGTGTAAACTGGGACGGCTCCCCATACGCCTACCGCATCGTCGACTCCCGCAAGTTCATCCTCAGCACGACATTTGATTTCTAGTGGTCGTTGCCAATGGAGCGCAAAAGGGCCGCTTAAAATAGCGGCCCTTTTGCGTTCCAGTCGTGTTTATTACTCTCGGGAACATGTCCAACAGCCATGCAATTTAGAAATTGGTGGTTAATACCAGCAGCCACTAGCTTTTACACTTTACAAGAGGGAAAGCGCCGATAGAGTGGACGCATGAGCCGAAAACTGCCGCCGGTGGGAATTGAAAACGCAAAACAGATAGAACAGGCCTGGGCAAAGCCGCAGCCTGAGTGGGCCAGACAAAGGTTGCTGGTTGCCCGGCTCATAGCGCGGCACCAGCTCAGCGCCGGCCAAATCGCAAAAATTGCGGATGTGAGTCGCAAAACCGTGTTCAACTACCGGGACAAGATTATGAAAGGCGGAATTGAGGAGTTGCTCAGGCGCGACTGGAAGGGGGCGCGCACGCCGGCGGTGCATGGCATGCTCGCCGGGGAGTTTGTCGAAAAACTTAAAACCGGACGGTTTCGCCAGGCCAGCGACGCGCAGGCGTGGATTAAAAAACGCACGCGCAAGACGCTGAGCCTGAGCGCAGTGCGCAAGGTGCTGCGACGATTCGGAGGCAGGCTCAAGAAGCCGAGGAAGTCGCACGCCAAAAAGGACGCGGCCAAGGCGAGCGAGTTCAAGGAGGAGCTGCCAGGACGGCTTGCGGCATTAAGCGAACAAGCCGGTGGCAGGCCTGTGAGGCTGTGGGTGCTCGACGAACATCGTTACGGGCTGCTGCCGGTGATACGCAGCACATGGGGGTTGAGAGGCGTGCGGGTAACCGCGCCCTATGCGACGCGCTACAAATGGGGTTATCTGCACGAGGCGCTTGAAGTGGACGCCCAGAACAGGTGCGAGCTTTTGTTCACACCGGCAATAGATCAGGACATCCACGCGCTATTGCTCAGGCAGATTGCCGAGTCGGATCCGGAGGCGCTGCACATAGTCATCGAGGATCAGGCCGGTTTTCATCTTGGGGCTGGGGATCCGCGCGTGCCCGCAAATGTGAAGCTGCTGCCATTGCCGCCGTATAGTCCCGAACTCAACCCGGTGGAGTGCTTTGGCTCGATGATAAAGGCGGGGGTATGCAACCGGCTGTATGAAAGCCTTGAAAAGCTCGAAAAACACATAGAGGCGGTGGCGCGACGCTGGAGCGAGCCATCAGCGGTGCGCGGACTCATCCACGACTGGCTGCTTGAAAAAACAAACGATGGCGCGACGGCCTAAAGTGTAATTGCTAGTGGGTGTTGGTATAAGTTTATTGGAAGTGATTATGTCCAAAAATCACCACATTTGGTGATGCGAAAAAACTGCTGTTCTTGTTATCATGGAAATCTGCCAAAGCCGCTCCGATACCCGTGATACAACACATCTCCCGATGAAAACTCCCCTGCACTTGTTCCTCTCCCTCGTTATGATTTTCGGCGCCACCATGGCGCGCGCGCAAACATCCGCTTCCACCGTCATCCCCGACACCACATTCTCGCTTAACGGCACATGGCAATTCGCGCTGGCCGCGACCGGCGCGGAGGCGGATGCGCTGGCCGATTTTCACAAGCCGGGTTTCAACGGCGAAAACTTCACCCCCTCCCCCGTTCCCTCGAACTGGTCCGTGCTCGGCTACGAGGAACCGGTCTACCGCGGCTTCAAGGACGATAAGGCGGGCGAAGGGTTCTATCTGCACGATTTCACTCCACCGAAGAATTGGAATGACAAGCGCGTGCTGCTGCATTTCGGCGGCGTCTGGTCTTCCGCTGAAGTCTGGCTCAATGGAGTCCGCCTCGGACGACACGACAGCGGTTACACCAGTTTTTCCTTCGACATCACCGGCAAGTTCAAGGCGGGCGAAAGCAACCGCCTCGCCGTTCGAGTGCGCCAGATAACGCGTGAATACAAGTTCGACGTTTACGACGACTGGACGCTCGGCGGCATTTACCGCGACGTCTCGCTCGAGGCGATGCCGCAAAAACGCTGGATCGACAGCGTGGTCGTTCAAACCGTGTTCGACGATCTGTTTCGCGACGCCGACCTGCGCGTGCGCGCAATGGTGGGCGACCGGCACAAAAACACACTGCCGGGCAATTATCCGAGTCCCGGCGAATCTTACGATTTGCGCGTCACGCTTTCCACGAACGAAGGCATCGAGATCGCGCGGCAGCAACTGACCGTCCCCGCGCACACGGCGACGGATCGCGAGCTGCGCCTGACCCTGCGCGCGCAATCCCCGCGCCACTGGAATGCCGAGACGCCTTATCTCTACAACCTGCGCGTCGATCTGTTGGAAAAGGGCGAGATCACGCACACGCGCACCGAACGCGTCGGTTTCCGGCAAATTTCAACCGATGGCGGTGTTTTCCGAATCAACGGACAGGCCGTGAAGCTTCGCGGCGTGAATCGTCACGACGAGCACCCCGATGTCGGACGCGCGACAACGCGCAAGCACTGGCTGCAAGACATCACGCTCATGAAGGTGGCGAATATCAACTTCATCCGCCTCGCGCACTACACGCCCACGCGAGGCTTCATCGAGTTGTGCGACGAATTGGGAATGTATGTCGGCAACGAGGTCTCGATCGGCGGCGCCGGCGACCTCATGTATGATCCGTCGTTTTCCGCCGCCGCGCTGCAACGCGCACACGAAACCGTCGTTCGCGACATCAACAGCCCGTCGATCGTCTATTGGTCGGTCGGCAACGAGGACCCGCTGACCTCGATCCACATGGCCTCGGTGAAACTCGTCAAGGCGCTCGATCCCACGCGCCCCGTCCTGCTGCCATGGCGTTGGGAGGAGTGGCTTCCGCCGGAAATCGACATGCTCGCTCCGCACTACTGGCACCCGCGGGAATACGACCGTCTCGCCGGCCGCGCCAACCGGCCGATCATCACCACGGAATACACGCACGCCTACGGCACCGACGGGTTCGGCGGCCTCGAGGCGCGCTGGAGAGAATTGACAAAACACCCCGCCGGCGCGGGCGGCGCGATCTGGCTCTGGGCCGATCAGGGAATCAAAACCCCGGTGCAAAAACCCAAGGGAAAGTCCGGCGACCGCAGCGACGGCGACGAATACATGCGCCTCGACTCAGCCGGCTGGGACGGCATCGTCGACGCCTACCGCAACTCGACGCGCGACTACTTGGAAACCAAAGCCGTTTATGCGCAGGTTTATCCCGCGATGGATAAAATCACCTTCACCCCCGGCGAAGCCTCCGCGCGCATTCCCATTCAAAACGACTATGACTTCACCGATCTCGATACCGTGAAAATCGCGTGGTCGATCCGCGAGGATGAAAACGAACTCGCCTGCGGCTCCGGCTCGATCAGCGGCCAGCCGCACTCCGTTTCCGCGTTCAAGCTGCCCTTGGAAAAACTGAAAACAATTCACGCGGGGAAAACCTACTACGCATGGTTCATTTTCACTGGCGCCGACGGTGCCGAAATCACACGCAAGGCTGTCGAGCTCGTCCCCCTCGCGAAACCCTCGCCACGCATTTCCACGCCGTTAAAACTGACAGTCTCGCAGGGGGAAAGCGTCACCGTCACCGCTGGCGGAGCGCGTTACGTTTTCGACCCGAAAATCGGGCGCCTCGTTTCCGCCGCGTTGCACGACAAAACGCTCATCACCGATTTGCGCCCGGTCATCTGGCGAAAACTCGACGACAGCGAAGTCAGCGTTGTCGGACGGCGCGCCGCTCGCGAGGCGAGCGATCTCAACCGTTACACGGCCTCCGCGACGACATGGGACGTCACGGAAGAAAACGGACGCGTCGCGATTCACGCAAAAGTGGATTACTCCATCGACGAGAAAAACCGCTTCGCCACGACCTACGACTACGAAATCGGGGCCGACGGCGGCCTCGAAGTTCGCTACGAAATTCTGCCCGAAGTCACGGTGCCCTGCGTTCCCATTGTTGGCATGGTTGTGCAATCCGCTCCGGAACTCGGAGCCATCCGCTGGCTGGGACTCGGTCCCGACAACGCGTATCCCAACAAACGCTCCGCGCCGATCCTCGGAGTATGGGGCGGCGCGGCGGGAAGCGCGGATGTGGCCGGCACAAAAGCCATGCGCTGGCTTGAACGAACCGGCGCCATGGGTGGCTTTCGTATTTCGAATGTTGGATATTTTGAGCACGACACATCCGCACCGGACACGGTGCGCATTTTGTCCGGTGTGGCCGCCCGTCCCGAAAAAGGCCGCAAGGCGGACGATGACTTTCCCCAACTGGCAACCGGTGCCGGCAAACCACTCGTCGGCTCCCTGAAAATCGAACTCAAGGGAAACGATTAAATGCACAAACGCTCCTGTTAAACAGCGTGCCATTCGCCGCCAAAGTTAAGGACAAGAAACCGGTGGCCGGTGGCCTCGCTGCCGGTCGAAACGAGTTCAGCATAACTCAAGCGATAAAAGATATAAGTGCTTATTTTTCCGCAATGGAGGGCTTCCCCACGAGGCCTCCCCATTCTGAGCGTTTTCCAAACCGGACGACTCGAAGGCCGCCCTTCCATTTCACGCACAACCGTGCCACCAGCACTGGTTAGGATAGAATCACCACATTTGGTGATGCGAAGACACAGTCAGTTTTGCTATTATCGGCACAGCAATCAATCCCGACCCTTGCTACGCAAAAACCTCTTTCGATGAAAACACCTCTGCTTCTATCCCTCGCTTTTGCCATGGCTTTCGGCGTGACGCTGCGCGCGCAAACAACCAAGCCCAAACCGCCCAAAAATCCGCCCGCAACTGTTAGTAAAATTGCCTACGGCGAACATGAGCGGCATGTGCTCGATTTCTGGCGGGCGCCCTCCGACAAACCCACTCCCGTGCTTATCTACATCCACGGCGGCGGCTGGGTGCGCGGTGACAAAAAGGAAGTGCCTTACGTGCAAAAATATCTCGATGCCGGCATCTCCGTCGTTTCGATAAACTACCGCTTTACCTGGCAGGCGCAACTCGCCGGTGTGAAACCGCCCGTTTCGTGGCCTTTGCGCGACGCCGCCCGCGCCGTGCAATTCGTCCGCTCAAAAGCCGCCGAGTGGAACCTCGACAAAACCCGCGTCGCCGCCTCGGGCAAATCCGCCGGCGCATGTTCAAGCCTCTGGCTCGCCTTTCATGATGACATGGCAGACCCGAAAGCCGCCGATCCCGTCGCCCGCGAATCCACGCGTCTCTGGTGTGCCGCCGTGAACATCGCGCAGACGACGCTCGATCCACAACAAATGATAGAATGGACACCCAACAGCCGCTACGGCGGACACGCCTTCGGCTTCATGGACCCGAACGACCTGAAAACACGCGACACCCGTTTCGCCGAATTTCTCGCTCACCGTGAAGAACTGCTGCCTTGGATAAAAGCGTATTCCCCCTACGCACTCGCCACCGCCGACGACCCGTCCGTTTATCTATTCTATACGGATCCGCCCGCCCTCGGAAAATCCCCGCGCGACCCGACGCACACCTCAAACTTCGGCGTGAAGTTGAAGGAAAAACTCGATCCCCTCGGCGTCGAATGCGAGCTTGTCCATCCCTGCGCCACCGATGTGAAACACGAGCGCATTGAGGATTACGTGATAAACAAGCTCGGCACAAACACCCCCGTGCCAAAATCAAACCGGACGACACGGCGCTCGTCCCTCCGTCAAGCGGACATCCTCGCCGCGATGGAAAAATCCGCCGACTGGCAGCTCGCAACCGAGGTCAACCCTATCCATAAACCCACGGGTTGGGTAATGGGCGCGTTTTATGCGGGTCTCATGGCAACAGCCGACACCTCAAAAAGCCCGCGCTTCCGCGAGGCCATGATCAAGATTGGCGAAACCAATAAATGGAAACTCGGAAAGCGTGTGTATCATGCCGACGACCACTGCGTCGCCCAGGCATACATTGAACTCCACCTGAGCGAAAAAAATACGAGGCCGGACAAAATCGCGCCCACACGCGAGCGGTTTGATTATATTCTCAATAATCAGAAAACCAGCGACACGCTCTATTTTGACAAAAAGCGGCGCGGCAACGGCGACCGCTGGTCATGGTGCGATGCGCTCTTCATGGCCCCGCCCGCATGGATCGGTCTCTGGAAGGCAACCGGCGATGCGCGCTATCTCGATTTCATGCTCTCCGAGTGGAGCGCCACATCGGAACTCCTCTACGACAAAGAAGAGCACCTTTTCTATCGCGACAGCCGGTTCTTTCCGCCGCGGCTTGAGGCCAACGGTAAAAAAATATTCTGGTCGCGTGGCAACGGCTGGGTGCTTGCGGGCCTTGCGCGGGTGATGAATTACCTGCCAAAGGATCACCCGGCGCGCCCGCGTTTTGAGCGGCAGTTCAAGGAGATCGCCGCAAAGGTCGTTACCTGCCAGCAAGCGGATGGTTTTTGGCGCGCCAGCCTTCTCGATCCCGAAAGCTACCCGAACAAGGAGTCCAGCGGCACGGGCTTCTTTGTCTATGGCCTTGCATGGGGCATCAACAACGGGTTGCTGGACGCAACCACATACGAGGCGCCTGTGATGAAAGGCTGGGCCGCCCTCATGTCGTGCCAGCAGGCGGACGGAAAAATCACAGGCATTCAGCAAATCGGCTCCAGCCCCACCGCCCATAGTGACGACAACAGCGAGCCCTACGGCGTGGGTGCCTTTTTGCTGGCGGGTTCAGAAATGTATAAGCTTGTGGATAAAAAATAGTTTTCAAACGCGGATGAATACAGATAAGCGCAGATAAATATCGTAAAGGCGTCGTTTGCGGCGCCCGGTTTGTCATCCGAATCAATCCGCTCAGTCCGAGGTTAAAAACAAATTTAATATAATCATGAATCAACGTCGCACCTTCATCAAAACATTCGCGCTCGCGGGCGGCACGCTCGGCCTTGCAAAGGTCGCGGGCCTGCGCGCCGAAACTCCGGCGAAAACCGCTGCTCCCGCGCCCTATTGGGCGTATGACAAAACCAATGTCGCCGCGATTCGTCCGTATTGGTGCGACATTGCAAAACGCCTTTCAACGCCCGTGCTTGAAGCGCTCTCCAAGCGTCAACTCAAGGCGACCATGCCGGTCGAGCCAAAGGGCACCATGCAACGCGAGGTGACTTACCTCGAAGCGCTCGGGCGTCTGCTCGACGGCATCGCGCCCTGGATCGAACTCCCCGCTGACGACACGCCCGAGGGGCGTGAACGCGCGCGCTTTGCCGCGCTCGCCCGCGAGGCCATTGACGCCGGCACCGATCCGAAATCGCCCGACTACATGCACTTCGGCGCGGCAAAAGTGAGGCAGCCGCTTGTCGATTCCGCATTTCTCGCGCAAGCCATGCTCCGGGCTCCGCGTGAGCTTTGGGAAAAACTCGATTCGCGGGTAAAAACCAACGTCATTGCCGCCTTAAAGCAATCGCGCTCGGTCGGAGCCAGCGTGCGCAACAACTGGGCGCTCTTTGCCGCGATGGTTGAAACGTTCCTGCATCGTCGCGGAGAAAAACGCGACGAGACTCGCCTCTTTCGCGCGCTCACCCTCTTTCGCGAATGGTATGCCGGCGACGGTTGGTATGGCGACGGCGCATCCTTTCACATGGATTATTATAATTCCTTCGTGATTCATCCCATGCTCGTGGAAATCCTCGACGTGGTCGGCGATGAAGCTCCCGAATGGAAAACCTTGCGCGACTCGGCCAATGCCCGCCTCACGCGCTACGCGGAAACGCAAGAACGCTTTGTCGCGCCGGACGGCTCATATCCTGCGGTTGGCCGCTCCATCATATACCGTGGCGGAGCATTTCAGGCGCTTGCGCTTGCGGCACTGCGCAAACAATTGCGAGGAAAACACGCCCCCGCCCAAGCCCGCACCGCGCTCACATCGGTGATGCGCCGCACGCTCGAAGCCCCCGGCACTTTTGACGAAAGCGGCTGGTTGCAAATCGGCCTCTCCGGGCGCCAACCCAGAATGGGCGAAAAGTATATAAGCACCGGCAGTCTTTACATGGCGAGTCTGGCGCTTTTGCCACTCGGTCTGCCGCCGGCCGACACATTCTGGACATCCCCGCACGCGCCCGGCACCTGGGAAAACGCCTGGGGCGGAGCCAACATCCACGCCGACTCTGCCCTCCGAGGCGAACACGGCGACCGTTGGATGGCGAAGGCATAAGACGGGGCCGTCCCATATTCAAAAATTGTCCGAACGGGCCAAAAATCCGCACAATAATAGCACGACACAACGATCTGTGTTTGGGCAAAAGTCGGCGCTAAAAATCAGCTCAGCTAGCCCTATTTTTTGCTCATAAAATCATGAGATTTTAGGAATTGGGCCGATGCATACTTTTGTTGGTTTAAAGCTTTGAATATATGGGTCTGGATTCAGGCAAGCAGACGAAAATGAAACGACCGACTGATTAATAAGAAGAAATAACATGAGAAGACTTCCATATCCGACATCAGACATTAACCATTGAAATGAATATGCTTCTCGCATAATATCATTAATATAGTTAATTGCGGTGTTATCAAAGTGTATAAAGCCTCGCCCCAAAACAAAAATCGCGTCAATGGAAGGACTTGCAATAGAAAACCGCTGCTGATGTTGTGGTGGTAACATTGGCATCTCTATACCTAGGCCTGAATGACTATTCTCCAACCAGCGATAGGCCGTCTGCATAGTCGATGGGCCATCATATGCCACAACATATGAAAGTATGCTTGGCGGCGGTTGTCCGATGGAAATTGTCCCCATCATGGTGCTGCGTTTAAGTTTTTTCAATTTGGAGGCAACCAACGCACTCTGATCTAATGCTGCTTGATTTAGCACAGATTTCACTTCTATTGTCGCAATGACCGATTCGGCCAGAAACCCATTTATGCCGCCGCCGAAATCCAGCTTAGGATAGTCTCGTTTATAAACAACTATATCAATCTGGTTACGTGGTTCTCCTGATTTCGAGTCTGCATCAATAATTTCTCCAGTTCCAATAGCTACACGTTCACTCAAATGTCCTGACAAAAATTCCCGTATGAAAATTTCACGAGGTGTTCCTTTATGCAAGTTGTGCCCCGTAGTCGATTGAACATCGGAGTGAGCTAATATAGATTTCTCAACTTTCTCAAAATGATTTGGTAGCATATCTTCGTAAGAAATTAGCCCACCATCCTTTTTGTGCAATTATTTTTTAATCACGTGATATCAAATCGAAGATCAACTATTTTATTATACCAACGTCCCTGAATTATTGAATTTTGGCGGGGCGAACCCTAAGGGGCGAGCTAGAGCGACGCCGACTCACTCGGAGAGTTCTTCCTACTCTGGATAGTCTGACGTTGGTATTAATCGTTACAGCGTAATACATTGAGGTTGCCTCGTTTTGTTTAGAACTGCAACGAAGTCTGTTGCGTGGTGTTTCATTTAATGCTCCGCTGCTTGCTGAGAGGTTTTTACTAAAAATATTTTCAGCAACTCACCCACGCATCGGCACAACCTCGAACGTTCCCTTGAACACCTTGGTCTTTTCCAAATCCAGATGCCACTCGAGACGTTCAGGCGGGAAGAGCTTTGTCCAGCCGCCGGATTGGTGCGTGAGGACTCGCATCGTATATCCTTTTGCCGCATCGCCGCCGAGTCGCGTGGCTTGCGCTCCCCGGATGTGAAGACTGGCGCCCCCAACCGTCGTGAGGCGCGTCCAGTCAGGGATCCATTTGTTGCCTTGCGCATGCGCTTCGGCCGGCGCGTAGCTCCGCGTGTGGCGGCCGCCATTCGCGGTTCAATTCAATCTACACGGCGAGGCTTGCAATCCCGGTGTTCCAAGCGTGGCGTATTTTTTCCAAAAACTCGCGCTCCGTGCCGCCACTCGACGCATCCGCCATGTGCGTGTCCAGTTCTGGCAGCGTGGCGCGCACGGCATCAACGGTTTTGTCGATGCTTTCACGCGCTTGCCGCGCGGTGAGCAGGCAGGAGTTGACGCCAAAACGCATCAGCTTCTTCCGGCTCGGCCAGCGTTTGCTGCCGTCCATCAGGAGCGCCCAGGTGTCGTTGGGCAGGTAGGGCGTCGTCGTGATGATGTCGTAGATCGGCGCGAGCCAGACTTGCCCCGGCGTGTCGTAGAGAACGCCGAAATTTTTCCTGTGCGCGTCGCCGTTGCGCACGGCGCATGAGAGAACGAGGGATTCGAAAAATATCCGCAACGCGCCAACAATCGGGACGCCGGCGACGGTTTGCGCGATGAGCTTGGCGGTTTGCTCGTAGGTGCCGTTGTATTTTTCAACGGAAGTCCTGCGATCCAGCGCGCAGCAATCCTCGAAGGCGAGGTAGCCGCCGTCCGGCTTCGTGTCGAAACGCTCGACGACGAGGCACCGGCGGTTTTCCGCGAGCCACACGGCGGGCACGGGCAGGCCGGCTTTTTTCGCCGCTTGCAGGCAGAGAAATTCGTTGGTGGCCAGCGCGGGATATTGCGCGGAGTCGAACATTTTCACGATATGCGTCGTCCCCGTCGCTGTGACACGCTCCGGCGTTTTGTCCGCGGAGGCGGTCGGCGACGCGGTTGACGGACTGAAGTAGCCCGCCGTGGAGGCCAGTGATCCGTTGTCGCGGGCGAGGACCTTTGGCTGCGCGCCGGCGATGCCGGAGTAACGCGCATAGTTTTCCAGCAAGTCGTCGAACATGTCCTCCGTCCCCGCGGAGGCGAGCAGGTCGTGCAACGGACGCTCCGGCACGGCCTTGATTTCCTCGACGGAGCCCGCAACGCGCAACCTGCCGATTTGCGAACGCCCCGTAATTTGCAGCATCGTGAGTTTGTCGATTTCCGGCAGCACTTTCAGAAACATCCTCCGGATTGCCTCGTGCAGCGCGCCTTCGGGGAGGTTCATGTCAAAAATGGGGTGGATTTCTCCGGGAGGCGCGAGGTAAGGCGTCTCGCTGAGCGGCATCGTCAACGAAACTGTTTGTTCGGGGCCGGCTTCGCGTTGGTAGCTGAACCGGACGTTTTCGCCCGTTCGTCCGAGCGCGCCAGCGTGTGCGTAATTGGCAAAAACATTCATGCCTCAGCCCAACCTTCCGTTCAGGATTTTATCAGTCTCGGCCAGCGCGGCGGCGCGTTCCGCCGAACGCTGCTTCATCAAGTCGTCCCACGCCGGCAATTCGAGTGGGGCCACGGTCAAGTCCAGCTTCAATTGCGCGCATATGCGCATCAATTTCCGCACACCCAAGTCGGTGATGTCGCCGGTTTCCAGCAGGGAAATAGTGCTTCGGCTCATCCCCAGTTCCCCGGCCAAATCCTGCTGGGAAAGTTTGCGAAGTTTGCGCTGCTTGCAAATTGTCGCGCCTATTTCAGAGAGGTTCATGTTTCACATAAGAAACAAAATGGCGCCAGATGTCAATAATTTGGTCGCGTTTGTTTTACACATGAAACATTAAATGTGTTCCACACTCACTATTAACGCGACCGCTTATTCTCGCACCGGAACAATCTCGAACATCCCCTTGAACACCTTGGTCTTTTCCAAATCCAGATGCCACTCGGGACGTTCTGGCGGGAAGAGTTTTGTCCAGCCGCCGGATTGGTGCGTGAGGACTCGCATCGTATATCCTTTTGCCGCATCGCCGCCGAGTCGCGTGGCTTGCGCTCCCCGGATGTGAAGGCTGGCGCCGTCAATCGTCGTGAGGCGCGTCCAGTCGGGGCTCCATTTGTTTCCTTGCGCATGCGCTTCGGTCGGCGCGTAGCTCCACCAACCGAAGCGTGTGGCTGCCGTTTTACCGGCAATCGAATTGAGCGGGCCATGGCCGAGCCATGTCAGGCGGCTGAGGTTTTTGCCGATTGAAAACTCAAGACCGCACTCGGGAATGAACGGCGCGTCGAGCCTGGGCTCCACTTCGAGCGCGACTCGCAGCACGCCGGTGTTCGTTATCGTGTAGGTGTAGGTTGCAACGGCGGTGTTGAGATCGTCAGCGCGGTATTCGGCCCTGGCTGTGATGCTCACTGCATTGGCAGACTCGGCGATGTTCCACTTGATGAGCTTGGGCGCTATATTCCGCATAAACGTGTCCCAGTCGTATTGACGTTCGCGTTTGTCGAGCGGATTGCGTTCGCCATAATCCACGGGCCGCCAGACGACAAGCGTCGCGCCATCGGTGAGGCGTTTGCCGGCCATGTCGATGGAGGCAATTTCGCCGGTGGAGGAGTTGAATTCATAGCGCGTCGCGCCCACCGCGACGGAAACAATGTCGCCGTGTTTTTCGATTTTTGGCTTGGTCGGGTTGTCCGCGGCGGGTTGCGGTGTGGCTTCGCAGCCGATGCGAACGCTTTTCCTTGTCATTTCGCTGCCATCGGCGCGGATGAATGCGATGTCGGCGTAATAAACGTGCTGTGCCAAATCAGTGATCTTGTCCGTGGGGACCTCGAGTTGCGCGATGGCTCTCGGAGGCGCATCAAGGGTGACTTCGTTTTTATCCATGACGTCGGCATCACGATAAAGGGTCCAGACAATCTTGACGGTATTTAGATTGAGGAAATCGTGATCGTTACGCACGGGGATGCGGAGCACGGGCTGGTTTGCGTTAAAGGCAATCCGCTCGGTGAGCACGCGCACGGGGGCGTAAACCGCCTTTGTTTCCCAGTAGTCGCGTTGCGGGGTGCGGTCGGCGTTGACGATGCCGTCGGCCCCGTCGTTGCCGTGTGCGTCGATAATCGCGGCGCCGTTTTCGATGATGCGTTCCGCGACGAGCTCGGTGCCGTAGGGCGTGTAGCGTTTTTTGTCGCGCATGGGGTGCAGGACTTCGCGTCCGTTGACTGGGCGGCGAATGCCCTGGTCGGCCCATATCCAGATGCAACCGCCCGCTCCCGCGGGATGCGCGGTGAGTGTGTCGAAGCGTTGCTCGAGCTCACCAAAGTCAAACTCGCCGGGGCCGAGCGCGTGCGAGTATTCGGTCGTGACGATGGGACGGCGCGAGTCGGCGGCGAGCTTGTCGTAGTCGGCGGCGCTCCAGTAATGCGGCGCAAGGATGTCGATTTCAGGCGGCAGGTGAGTGTCGGCGCGAAATGGCATGAGCACGGGACGCGTGGGATCGAGCCCCTTGAGCATGCGCAGGCCGGCGAGGTGTATTGACGTGAAAGGGTCTTCGTTTCCGAAATCCCAAATAATAACCGACGGGCGGTTGCGGTCGCGCGCGACGGTTTCGTGGAGGCGCAGAAACAGGCCCTCGGCAAGGATGGGGTTGTTCAATTCGCCGCCACCGTAACCGGTCGGTATTTCATTGAGAACATACATGCCCATTTCGTCGCAAAGGCGCAAAAATCCCTCGGCTGGCGGATAGTGCGCGCAACGAACCGTGTTTATGTTCGCGGCTTTCATCAGTTCCAAGTCCTGCCGCCAGTGCTCGGCGCGTGTGGCACGCCCCACATCGGGATATTCGTCGTGGCGATTGACGCCGCGCAGTTTCACCGGCTGTCCGTTTACGCGAAGAATGCCGCCGGTGGTCGAAACGTCGCGAATGCCGATGCGGTCGCTCCATGTGTGGACGTGTTTGTCGTGATAATAAAGATCGACGCGCAAGTCGTAGAGGTTGGGCGTCTCGGCAGTCCACGCGGCGGGCGAATCGACTCGCAGCGTGACCGGCACATCGCGGCCGTTATGACCGCTTGTGATCGTGGCGGCGGTGTAGGTGTGCGTGGCGACAATTTTGCCGGCGCGCGAAAGGGTGGCCTTGAGTTCGAACGGAGGCGACGGGGCGAAGATGTAGGCTTTTTCATTGCGGGAAACCATAGCCCGCACCTCGACATCGGCGTTGCGATACTCGGAGTCGAACACAGTGCGCACATCGACACTTTCGATATACAGCTCGCGAGGCGTGTCCTCAATCCATACGCTGCGATAAATACCCGGCAGCGCCCAGTCATCATTGGTGTCGAAGCGGTGCGACTGGACACGCTGACGCACACGAACGGCAATCTCGTTCTTTTTCCCGGGCCTTATGTTTTTTGTAACATCAAATGCGAATGAAGTGAACCCGCTGTCATGCCGGCCGATATTCTTTCCATTGAGCCAGACCTCGGCCGATACCCACACGCCATCGAAATGCAGCAGCACACGCCTCCCCTTCAGTGATGCGGGAGCCTCAAAACTGTGCAGATAAAACCCCTCGGAAAACGTAGGCCGGCGGTAATGCGGTGACTCGAACTCGTCGTTCGTCGTCCAGTTCGACGGAACGGTGATGGGCTTGAACGCGGAGGAGTCGAAGGAAGCCTCGTAAAACTTGCCAAACTTCGCATCGGCCTCCTCCGCATTTTGCGCCAGTGCAAACCGCCACTGACCGTCGAGCGGAAGTTGCCCGCTTGCAGAGGAGGAGGAGGTGCGCGCATTGAGCAAGTTGATGCCAAGCAAAAATACGAGGCCCAAGGAGAGGGGAAGGATTCGAGGTGTCATGATGCAAATTTATTAGTGAGGGTGAGTGTGACGACGGGCTCCGAAAATTAGGTTTTAAGCATAACAGTATGCCAAACCCACAGGTCCGATTGCATCACCAAATCTGGTGAATTCTAGAGGATATAATGCTGGCGAAAAAACGCCTGGATAAATCCCATTTTGCATGGTTTCGCTGTCTCATGATGGCTGCATGATTGCGTCTTTGTCGTTGAGATCACGTCATGGACTCGCTGAAATCCCCGCCATGCGCATCTTGCACGTAGCCGACCTGCATTTTCGGAAGGAGTGGTATGAATGGGTCGCGAGCCAGTCCGACGACTATGACGTGCTCGTGATCGCGGGCGACCTGCTCAACATGCTCCCGGTCGAAGCGACACCGTTGCCGCAGCAGGCGCGTGTTGTCCGCGACTGGTTGCAGGCGTTGCCGAAGCCGGTGGTCGTGTGCACCGGCAACCATGATGTCTGGCGGGGCGACCCGCTCGTCCCGACCGACGCCTGGGCCGAGGGCGGCTGGCTGCAGTTGTGCAAAAGCGAAAAACTCGTCGTTGACGGGCAGGTTGCGGATTTTCACGGCGAACGCTTTGCTGCCGTAAAATGGGGCGAATCGGATTGGCCGGACGAAGCGAGTCTCGTGGTCGCGCACGCTCCGTCTGCGGAGTCTCGCGTGGGCACCGACGCGAATGACGTGGATTTGGGCGACCTCGCCATCGCCCAACGCATCGTTGATAAACGCCCAAAATATATCCTCTCCGGGCATGTGCATAGGGCGCGTGACTGGGTGGCTTTTGACGGAAACACATACAGCTTCAATCCCGGTTGCGACTGGTTGGCGCTGACGCCGAATCATATTTTCATAGACACCGAAAACCGCATCGCTCGCTGGCACTCCGCCACGAGAGGCTGCGGTGAAAGAGCGTTGGATGAACGTGGTCTGTAATAATTGTCTGCATCCGATGCCATATCGCCCCGCGGCAAGCTCTGCGGCGGACGATTAAATAGAATGAAACTCGAGAATTGTATAATTCGATGATTTCGCCGTCCAATTCTGTCGAATTGCCATCCTTGGGAAATGCTCAAAACCCAATATTTGAAAAAGGGACTGTCGAAGGTAACTTTCCTGCCGTCGCGGGAAAAAATCTTCTTGGCAATCAAGCTGGTCACGGTGGAGTTCATTGAGCTGGGCGACTTGATTTTGTAATCCACGAGGGTTTCGCTGGCAAAAAGGGGACCGCACGGAGGCAATAACTTTCAGGGCTGTTTGCTGAATGAGGGAAAGCTGTTTCCAGACGGTTTTATAACAGGCGTTAAACTGATCGAGGGCAATGGCCCGGAGGGCTTTCGCGACCACCTTTCAGCCGGGATGATGTTTTAAGCGGCAATTGCAAACGCGATGTTGGCAAGGTGGATGATGTCTCCGGTGCAGGGCCCGGCCGCCGCGACAATTTCCGCCCGAGATTGAAGTTCGGAACCGCGGCTTTCTTTGCCGTTTGGTTCATCCAGTCCACCAGATGCTGCGCAGGAATACGATCAACATGCATGAGCAGCCGGCGCCCTTTCCCGGCGCATAGTTTTTTCAACCCGCGAAGTTGTCTGTCGCGGTTCGCAAACGACCAGCGCCCCGCCGGGCACGGTTTGTCTTACCGCATCCGCCAACTCCCGGATCTTTCCGGATAAAATATAATCTCTGGGAGTTTTATTATTTAAATCTTCACACTTTGTTCCCAGCCATTTTACAAAATCTGTCGTTGGCCTCAGCGTGTGCATTGCCTTGACGATTTCCTCGAACGGGGCGAGTGCCTTTTGAATGCCTGGGCTGCAAGGAGAGGGCTCAATGGATAGGGGCGGTTTGCCAAGTAGTTTTGAAAATTCGGACACGTTGATGCCGTATATTTTTCCATTATTCTAACATCCAGCCGTCCGTTCTCGTTTCGAATTGGCGATAGGTGCAGCTTGTCTTTTCCGCTGGAGCCCATGTGCAGGTAATATTCCATGATGAACTTGATGTAAGCAATGGCTTCTCTTTCGTTTTTTCCCGAGACACGACAGCATGTGACGCCATTGCGTGACAGAATCCAGCTCCCTCTTGACTTCCTCAGCGTCAAGGGCGCGTGCGCGTCATGGATAAACCATGGCGTGTCCGGCCAGATAGCCAAAATATCCTGGTGCGCCTTGATGCTGGCTTGCGCGCGTTCTTTATTCTTCGGGGTCAGCAAATGACAAAGTTCCGTTTTCGGAATCTCGGAATCCTCCAGAAACTCGAAGTAATTCATCAATAGGCGCGCCCTTGGCGCGGCAATGTATTTCTCACACGCTTTCCATTCGGGATAACGGCGGACGTATGCCGTTAATTCACGCGTTGATAGCGTCCGAAAATTGCCCCATGTCCATTCGAACGCCTTCATTTCCAATTCCGCAAGCGAAGCGGTATCCAATGGTCTTACGGTTCGATACGAGGTTTTGTTCACAGGCTCTATGTAGCTGCTGTTGTAAGCACGAAACTCTTCCCGGATGATGTCGTTTTGGGCAAATTGTTTTGCATTCCACGCCATGGGCCCGATTCGCGTGGCGTAGTAGGTGTCCCCGGTGATGGGACGCCAGCGATAGCGCAAATAATACCGGTCGGAAAAATATATAAGCATTAAAGCCCTGTTTTTGTTTATGACACCCCCGGCTTTGATTGCAAAAAAGTTAAGCGCCTGCGTGGTGGTGGTGCCTTTGAATTGAAAAGGCTCGGACAGGCAGCCGAGCGTGGCGTATGCCTCCCGGGATGCCGTCTGCTGAAATGTGCTCTTCGGTATTATATTAGGCATTATTGAAAATTGTTATATATGCGCTCCAGTATCGCGGAAATCATCTAATCCCGGTAAATATCCAGCTATGGCTTCACGCTTACGATACCCGGGCGGTTCCTGGTCAACCCGCGCGTGGCTGGCCTCGATCCATACTTGAAGAAGTTCTGTATCGGTTAACGGTTCGATTGGGAGCCCTCTTGCTGATGGAAAACCGGCATTTTTAGCGAAATCATATCGTCCGCCGGGCAACCCGTCGCGTAAGCGAACGCCGTGCCGTCTGGAGTTAAGCCTGCAAAATGATCGGGTGTCAGATAAACGCCTAACATGCGGGCGGGCTCTGTCTGCGTTTGCAGGGTGGCTTGTTGAGAGTTGCAATAGCTTCATTAAAAGCGGCGTCGGCCTCGTCCAGTAGCCTTTCTCGTCTCAGGTCATGGGATGCGGCTCGGATGCGACGGGAGAAACCTTGTCCGCTGGCGCGCACTTGTTCCAGTGGCTGGTCGGGCGCAGGCGCGTCTTCACCGTCTGTTTCGAGGACGGCAAGCATTCCGCCGAGAGCGATGCGCGCCTCGGTAAGCGCTTCTTCCTCGGTGGCGCCGTCCGCTAGCAAGCCGCGAAACGCGGGCACACGGGCGAGGTAGCGTTGACGCTCCGCGCTCCACCCGACTATGACACGGTAATCGTCTATTGTTCTTTTTTTCATTTACCCCCGTAATGTTTGGGTAGTTTTCCTTCTTTTGTCAGGACTCCTAATCTAATCAAAAATTTCATATTTTCGGCGGGGGATGATCTGCGCAGGCGGTTTCTCTGGATTCGCAGGAGGAGCAATTCCCTTTTTTGTTTCGCGGCACGGGAGGTGTTTTCGAGTCGGAATACGAATCTGCCGTTTACGACAGTTTTCTCAAAAATTTTGACCTGACTGATCAGGATTGCGAGATAGTCCTTTTGGTCGGGCGTCAATTTTTTGCCGGCGAGCGCGTCAATCATTTCGATGGTATTGTCGTAGGCGGTTTCGTCGTGGATTGGCCGGAGCAGGAGGATATTTGCAAGACCTCCGTAGGTTTTTGGGAGGCGCTTGGGGAATCTTTTGGGAATCGTTTTCAGGGTTCGTGATTTCGTTGATTTTGTGCGTTTCATATTGTGATTATATGCTCATCTTGCGCCCTGTGGCTTGATTTCCGGTGAGAGATTTTCGTTCGGAGCCATCCTTCTTGTTTCAATGCCATAATCGCCCTCCATACGCGGCCCCGGCGTCGAGGGTAAACCCACGTTTGTCGCTCCGTTCCAGATTACCGCGTCAAAGCGCTCAACCCAGCCGCTTATAATATCGGGATTGTTGGCCGACAAATGTCCATGATGGCTCGCCTTGTCCTCCTCGAGGAGGAATCGTTTTTCATCAACAATGCAGAAATTAATGTGCAAATCCCTCGGGTTCGCGTTCTCGCACACAGTTTTAAGCTGGATGCCGTGTCTTTTGATAACATCCATGAACTCCCTGTCATCGCCGTTGGGATTTTGATCCTGAATGACAATGGTGAAAACAACGCCCCTGTTCGCGGCATCGCAGACAGCCTTGGCAAGCGCCGGGCTCGCGAATATTTCGCCGTCCAGCCTTTCACTTAAAATGCGGACGGTCTTTTGGGCGCTTTTAATAAATTGATGGATTATGATTGATGCCTGTTTGGATCTCCAGCATTGCGCAACCAGGGGGGACTCTTCCACGATAAGGTTTTTAATGAATTTATTGTAATCGGATTTTTTCATATCAGCACCTGCTCCGGGTTTTTCAAGAGAGCACCCACGTCACAGGTTGTTTAAACCGGGCACCCGGTCATGGATTGGTTTATCATACGGAGGAATTCGGAGGAGTTTTCCGATGAGGGCATGCAGGCTCGCCCGAAACTTGAGGAAGTTGTTTTTGTTCTCCGGCTTTTCGAAAAAATGACTCCAAAGGTGTCGGGCAGGCGGTTTGTTGGAAGGATGTGTCATGTGTGCTTGGAATGGGAGTTGATGGCGGCGGGGCACATGCCGCCAAGTGTCGCGATGGGTTCTGTATTCCGTCGCAATCAAGATGCCGGTTGAAGGCCAGCGGCTTAAACATGGCTCCACTGGCATCCCTATATAGACGAGACTGGAAATTTAATTATTTTTTAGTAGATGATCCCGTTGGTGGAGTGATTTGTGTATTGATGCAAGATTTTTTTGAAAATTTATAGACATCCAGATTCGCAGAAACGAATTTCTGGAAAAGTTTTCTTAAACAAACTTATATTCAATGATTCTCACTCTAAACATTTTTAAAGTTACATGCGGTTATAATCATAGGTTTCCCTCGGAAAAATGAAACTTTCATATCGACCTGGATCTTAACTTCAGATTGGCATTGATAGGTTTTAATGTGATGTTTTTCAACCTGATTGAAACATTCATTTAACATTCAGCGCTATTGAATGTTTTCGCCTGAAAATGTTTTTGCTGAAATGTTCCAATCTCACCCTGGAAGTTTTTTGACCAAACTTATGTTGCTATTTTAACCGTTCATTGTCCGTTAAAGATTATTTGTGTTTAATATTTTAATAAGGTTATTTTTGATTTTCATTATTTATAGTTGACCTCGGAAAAAATGCTACGATGTCGCATGAAAAATGCGCGCCGTGCGGAACACGCGGGGGTCGCGGCCCGAAGGACCGCGACTCTCGCGTCGCCACATCTGCTCAGATGCAATCGTCCGGAAGCGGCAAAAGCTCCACCCATCCGAACGTCTCGATGATTTTTTCCTTCGCAATGCGCCGTTTCACCGCCGGCAGTTTTCCGAACTCATCCGCCTCCGGCCATGTCCCCGAGGTGAAAGCTCCAAACCTGTCGGTGACGAAGGAATAAAAGGGATTCACGCCCTGCGACGGCGGCGATTCCATCTCGACGATTTTGTCCAGGAGGTTGTTGACGATGACACTTTCGGCTTTCGTCAGCCCGGTGGTTTCCGTCGCGTCATCGCCCGCCTCGACCCACTGGAAGGCGTCCTCGATTTTGTCCGCCTTCCAGATGGCCCTCAAAATCGCCGGCAGGCGCAGCCACACCTCGTGGGAGATTTCGCGCTCGAGCCTGGTTCTGGCGTGGAAGTAGGCGTCAACCTGCCATTCGATGTCGGGCTGGTCCGGCAGCGCGTCGAAGAACTCTCGAAATGACTCAAGGAACGCTTGGTCAAGGCTGCGATGCTTGTGATCGGGCCGTCGCAAGGCGCCATGTTCATCGGGACGGATTTCGACGAGCGCGTGGGTGACGCCACCGTCCCCCGTGAGCGATTTGCCCTCAAGGAAAGTGCGAACCTCGCTGGCAAACTCCTCGCGTGTCATCGTGGTGAAGAGCGAGGATGCGATGAGGTTGAGCACCTCGTGACGTCGCACGAGTATCCAGCGATCCTCGGTCGTGGATTCATCCGGGGGAGACTTGAGGTTCGCCCTCATCGCGATGATCATGGCGTCGATTGATTTGTATGGCACGACGCAGACGGTGTAGGCCCAGCCCTCGTCGGGAGTGAAGTCTATCGCGATGCCGTAGAGCCGGGTAAACGCGGTGCCATCCGCGCTGATGGTGAGTGTGTCGAAGCGCAACTCCAATGCCGCGTCGCGGTCGGAGCGTTTCGTCCCGGGGTCCGGAGAGACGATGCGTTCGAGCGTTTTGACTTGGGCGGCTGTCGGAGTGAATCCGTCGAACATGGCGGCCTTCGTGAGAGCGGCGCGGCGCTCGCCGCCGGTTGATGTTTGCGCGGTTTGGGCCGCGCGAAAAAGGCGCAGGAATCCCTCCGGCGCCAGTTTGATTTCCCCTGTTTCGGTGACGAACTTCAGGGGGACGTTGTGTTGTATATTCATGTGTTTAAGAAAGCCCCCCGCACGAACCCCACCGCCGCGGATTGCGGACGGTTATAAAAGAGCCATGCAAGGGGCGATCAGCCCAACACACCCGCGCAAACCGCAGCCCGAAGGGCTGCGGTTTGCGACAAAAAACATATAACATTTTGAATATAAATATTTTAATTAATCAAAAGAGGTTCCTCGCTATTTTGAGTGGAAAGAGGGGACAGTAGTCAAAAGCTGAGGGGAACAATGACACCGGAAAATCTATTTCATCAATTACTGGGACTTGGGGACGAATGGCGGGTGAGCCGTTGCGAGTTTGAAGCGGAGCAAGGGGAGGTGAACCTATGGGTCGAGGAGCTTCCGCACTTTTGGGTGGTGGAGAGCGCGAGGCAAAAGCAGAGGGTGAGGATTTACGACTACACCAAGGAGCTGGAATGGCGCCATCTCAATGTGTTCGAGCACCATTGCGTGTTGCGTTGCCAGCTGCCGCGAGGCAGGCGGGAAGATGGAAGTGTCTATCGGGTGATCCGCACGTCCGGTTTGATGAGGGACGGGAGCGGCAGGTTGAACCACTTCCTGCTGCTTCTGCCTACTCTACAATATATTCTTTTATATAAACCAACCGCGGATGCCAAAAAGCCCTTCGTGGCGGGTCTCGTGGATGTCGAAACCTTGCGCAAAAAATACGCTGCATCTACGCCCGAATCTGCCAGTGTGACGGCGGCAAATGCAGCCTCGGTTAAACCAAAAGCAAACGGCAGAGAGGCCATGCCGCATCCGCATACGGACGACACCTCCACACCCAAACCGACGAACACTGCGCTGGCCGCGCCGCACACCAACGGGAAGGCCGCCTCAAAAATCGAATTGCAAACAACGCCAAAACCCAGAATGCGCAGAAGCAAAAACACTAATGATAAGAACCAGACCGATTTCGGACTGTGTTTCGGCGACGCATCCGGTGGCCTTTTCGACCGAACCTGAGCCAAAATGCGCCCGCAATGCCCCCGAAGCCTCGCGCTTCGGGGGTGTTTTTTGTCCATTCAAAATTGCTCCGGAACCCGCCCGCCCTCAGTCAAGAATCGCCGGCAGGCCAAATGGAGCGGCATGTTCGTCGAGCGCCTTGGTGCCGCGGAAATATTCGTGGGTTTTTTCAAACGACTCGAATGGCATGCGGCTGTTTAGCTCAATGAGCTTGTGGCCAAACGCGATGAAGGGCTCGGCGTCGCTTCGCAACGTGAGCGCCTCCAGCACCGTCAAATAATCGCTGCGGAAAGAAGTGGGGATGATCAGGCGCATCCGGCCCGCCGCCTCCAGATCCGCATTCATGCAAAGGCGCGAGATGCGTCCGTTGCCATCGTTGAAGGGATGCACCTCCGCCATGAGAAACAGCACGTAAAGCGCCCTCGCGACCGGCGACGGCAACGCGCGTCCCAGCGTCCATCCGCGCGCGAGTGTTTCAACAACGAGCTCCGGCGCGACAAACACCCGCGAGCCGACCTCGTTGTTTCGCGTCTTGAGGACACCCGGCTCGACCGACGCCCTGCCGGCCATCATGCGGGCATGGCGTCGTTTTATGAGGTCGATCAACTCGGACGGGCTTTCCGTCACCGCCGCGCTGATATTGGGATCGGCGACAAGCCGATAGGTTTCGCGCACATCGTGAGCGTCCTCGGGACGCGCGCTTTGCAGGCGCCCGGCCGCCGCGCCGGCGTAAACAATTGATTGCGCTTCCTCGACGGTGAATTTTGTGCCCTCGATGAAGTTCGAGAAATACGCTTCCCAAAAGGCTCGGTTGTCGAACTCCGGGGCCGGGGGCGCCGGCAGCTCCTTGAATGCTTCCGCCGCGAGGCGCGCGTGAAGGTTGCGGAAAAGAATGTCCCGCTCGGGGTCGTAAGGTTTTCCGTGGGCGCGCGAACGCGAAAGGTCGCTTGTGAGCCGGTAGGCGGAACGCCGCCCCAGCAATGCGTCGGCCAGATTTTGAAATTCCCGCTGTTCATTTTGCCAGCCAAGCCGCTCCGCCACTCCGGCTGTGCGCGTCCGCATCTGTTCAAGCCAGTCCGTGCCGAAGATGCGAATTTGGCGGTCAATCCAGTGCTCAAGTTCGGATTTCGAGAGGATTTTTGGTTCATCCCCGGCGCGCGCGCGCGCAATTTGCATGTTCTCCAAAAGCGCGCGCGGCTGGCTTGCGGTGAATAGCTTTTCGCTGTCGCCAAATGTCACCGGAATGTCGTCGGGTTGCGCCGCCGGGCCTCGCCAAAGCCGGATTTCCAAACCGGGCAACTTGCGCACGGGAGCCACCGCGTCCGGCACGCTTACATGAAGTTTGCCCGCAGGTGACGGTTTGTTGTCGATTGCAGAGCGATGGCTGATCACCGCGCCCGGATAAAAATGCGCGATAATCTCCAGGCGGTGCCGCTGCACGATAGTTTCGACAGGCGAGGTCATGTCGTCCGTGTAAATCTTCGTGGCAATTTTTCGCAGTTTTCCGGATGCGACTGCACGGGCGACTTTACTGGAGCGGATTGGATCGGATGAGCCGAAGATCAGGGACATAAATTTTCTATAGTTGGAGCATTGAAACAGACATGGTATGTTAAATTTCATATAAATAAAGGATAGATATGCCAATTTTCACAATAATAAACTGCTGATCGAGAGGACATTTGTCCTGAAGGCGGAGGCAAGAAATCTCGAAAATAGTCGTCGATATCATCGAAAAAGAAGAATTTAAGATGATTAGAAGTTAAATGTGTAAACTTTCATCGCATTTGAGCAATTATGACGCTCAACGCCACGTCTATGCTTCGGTGCACCCAACCTCAACAGGGTGCCAAGCGGCGAACAAGCCGGGCAGCACCGCCGCCGCCACCGGACGAGCTGTTATTGCCGCCGGTGTTGCCGCTACTTGTGGTGACGGTCAACTGTCGCCCGAATATGTATGAGTCTGGGCACAATGTGTCCGGCGTTGCGAGAATTGTTTCAGTGAAACATCATGGGACGTAAACTGCGTTGTGTTGTGCAACGACGGGCAAGGTAGAGTTTCGTTATACCCGTTTGATGCCTTCACTATTATAAATGTGATGTTTCATTGAAACACCATTACTCATCACGTGTTTCACGGGGCGCGGGGTGGTTCTCCGACGGGGGGTGGTTTGGGTGACTGCGGAGGGGGCGGCTGTGGGGCGGGGGCGATCTTGGGCGGGATGGGGACGGGCGCGCTCGCGCAGGGTGTTGCGGTCGCCGTGGTCTTGGATGCGGGCGTTTGCGTGACGGGGTTTGATGTGACCGTGTTGTCGGCTGAGGGATATGGACGGATGCCGATGGTGGCGAAGAAATCCATGACGAGGCCGAGATAGGTGGTGCGAGTTTTCCACGCAGATTGGATGTTCGGTTTGTTGCCGGGGTGGACGCTTTGCTTTGCCGAAATGTCACCCAGCTTTTGCAGGATGTGCTGGGCCTCTTTGAGGCTGCTGATGCTGAATTGTTTGGACGCCATGATTCCGTGCAGGATTAGTTTCCCCTTGTTCAGCGGCTTTTCCACCTCGTCGAGTATGCGTATGCACTGGTCGCGGCAGGTATTGGTAATTTCGCGCATCTTGGGCGTGTCGTCATCTTGATGCACCAGCCAATGACGGACGGCGATGGCGAGCTCGCGCGCGAATCGGTCGATGGTGCCCACAATGTCCCTCACCTCCTCGACCGAGTAGGCATGTGGCAGGTCTAAGCGCGGCTTGACGGAGGCCGCCTTGTCGATAGCAACACGGATGGCTGCGGAATTCGTAGTCACGCGACTGGTGCGCTTGATGGCGGTAAGCTTTTCAACATCGCTGCGGCTGCAACGGAGGATTATGCTAAACTCCCTTTTTTCTTTGCCGGGCGGCGGCTGTGCGGGCTCGGGTTTGGCGTCGCAGACGGCGACAATCTCTGCCTTGGTTTTCCCATCGAGAAATTTTTGAACATCCAATTCTTCGAGAAGATAGATCTCCAGTTTTGCGTGGTTGATGGCGGTATTTTTTTGACCGGTATCACGCAGACAATTCTGGATAATGCGGGCTAGTTTTTTGGTAGGTTTCATGATGTGAATGCTGACTCTGTATTACATGATTTTTTTGCGGTGTATCACGCCGGACGGGGTTCTTGGAAATGTATGACGCGCGCCACGTCTTGGCTCTGTTTTTGAATTTATCCTCCTGAGTCTCGGACGCGAATTGGGCGAGATAGCGTTCGACGAAACCCAGGAAATACGGGAGCGAAATTTCCAATGGAGGCTGAGCCTTGACGGGTTTATTAGCGGCTGTGCGGCGACCGGGTGGGGTCCAATAAAACTGGAAGTTGGAGTCGATTTCCCATTCGTCACGGTGGAGCCCGGCGGCGACGAAAACGCGGGGTAATTTTTCCCTTTCCATGGGCGAGTCGAGCAGCGATGGGGTGTTCCGGATGGTGTCGCCAATGAGGTTCACGAGCGGGGTAAAGGCAGGGGCGTTGTCCGCGTGCCAGGCGCGCTTTTGGCCTATCGCTGGGATGGGAAACTCGCCACAATCTTGGCGGGTTTCACTTACCTCCTGCTGCCATTCATCGGCACGGTGCCGGGCTCGGCGGATGAGGTTTACGTTGCTGGGACGCGCTAGCGCCGGACGATCCCCAAGGGTGATGTGGGGGATGATGAGGTTGAGGTCGGCAGCGCCGGAAAATTTGTGAATGTGCCAGGTTACGACGCAAAATTCAAAGCAGTCGAGGGCGCGCAAAATTACATTGAGGAATTGGGATTTTTCGAAATCGTCGAGGTAGCTGCCGGGCGCGAAGGCCGCAATCCACCATGTCGCGGCCGTGCGGATTTGATTTGAAGGGGCGCGCTCCATGTTCAAGAGGCGGAGCGCCTCATCCAACAGGGTCTCGAAATCTTGTGCATTTTCCGCGCCAAAAACCTGAGCGTGATCGATGTGGTAGAACCTGTGGTTGTGATGCTCTTGGTTTTCAAGATACCTCAACGCCCCAGAAGTCGCGGCCACGGATTTGATGGACTGCTTATTTACAACTGGCATCGGAATAGTCCTCGTTTTTGGGATCGTTGGGCGTGGTAAAAAAGTAGGCCAACTTTGTCTTTAGGTAACGTGTTATCGGATGAGCCGAGAGTTTGAGGCGCGCGCGAGTGTCTTTGGCGACGCCTGGTTCCCATTCGCTGGCAATTCTTGAGGCGACGCGCTTCACGGCATAGGTTGTCAAGTTTACTTGTTCTGCTTCCACGTCGGAGTTTTTGAGCTTTTCAATAAGAGGGATTAACGCCAGCAGGGACTCGCGAGCATCATAAGACGCGGCCCTGGAATGTCTCTCCATGTCCTCAAGCGCGCGGGTGACTGTGGATTTGGAAACATTCAGCGCTCGGGCTATATCGGCTCTGCATGTGTCACCTTTGCGCGGGGTTTCTTTGTTTATCTGGACGGTGATATCAGGGTGCGTTTGCAGGAAGTTTACAACAAAGCGTTTTTTATCGGAGCCTTTGATTCTGTTGCCTTGGCGCTGGTTGATTTCGAAGGCAATGTAGGGGGCGTATCGGAGCGGGAGTGTGACGATGAAGGCCGGAATGGTGGTGCGCAGGCAGTCTTTGGCGGTTACCACGCGGTGTTCGCCGTCGAGCAGCAGCAGGTTTTCTTCCTCGGGAATGCGCAGGAGCAGAACACGCTTCAATGGATGGCCTCGGCGCACCTTTGAGGCAAGTGCGTCAAGTGTGGCTTGGTTAAGTTGCGCTCGTGGTTGGATAGTTTTGTCGATTCTTATGTTGGCTAGAAGGACGTCTGCTTTTTCGAGGCATTTATCTTTACCGGCAGGTTCAGCGTCGAAGAGGTATTCCAGATAATCAACAATGTTGATTATCATGGAGCGGTGATGTCGTTCGGCAATTCGTGTGGCGGCAAGGCGGCCATCTTTGTGGGCTTGCCGCACCGCCCAATGGTTGACTCCGGTGAGTTCCTCAACGTCGTCGAGAAACATATACGTATCTTCAAAACCCAAGAGTTCGAACGGGATGTCCACCGGACCAATGAAATCTGGGCCGCCGACGGTGAAGTCTTGGGCTGTTTGTGTTGGCGTGGTCGGTGTTGAGTATGATGTGCTCATAAAATGTTAAATTGGAATAGGATATTGAGGGGCAGGGTTACTTGACCCACCAAGGCTTGGGTTTGGTGGTGTCTGTGCGGCGGTTGAGCCACACTTCATATTCGGCAAACGGGATCCTGTAGGGCTTGCCCCCTCGCATAGTTTGGATGACCTTGGCGCGACATCGATCCGAAACGAATTGGTGGCTTCGTCCAATGGCCGCCGCGAACTCCTTGACTAAAAAGAAACCGCGGGTTTCGCCGGTGAGGCGTGCGGCCTTGGCAGCCAGGGCATCGGCAGGGATTGCTATTCGCGGGGTGTTTTCGTTTGAGGCAAATGGGACGGCTTCCGCTGCCGAAGTATTTTTGGCCGGGTTTTGTTTAGTTTCGAAATTGGAGCCGTGGGAAGCTGACATGGTAGCGTATATATTGGACAAAAAAAACGGAAACCAAAGAGGAGTTTTAGGAATCGCAAAAAATCTTCTTCAATTTTAGAAAACAGCAGTTTGTTGTTAACCATAGTGCTATTAGTCGGTTGCGCATAAATCTGGTGAAGATGGCCCAGATTATTTTCTTTTCTGTGAAGTTTTTTGAGGGAGTTTTTGTCCGGGCGCGGCGTAACGGAAACGCAAGCTGGCCGTGGAATTTTTTTCCAAAGGCGGCTCGGATGGTTGCGATCAAAAATCCGAGGATTATAGGCCAAAAAATTGGGCAAAACTTTCTCTTTGGGAAATTGGGGACGGGCTTGCAAGAAAATGGGGAAACATTTTCAACTTTTTTTCGCCTTTAGTAGTAACTTCCTGTGACTGTGCGGGTTGCCCGATCCGAGTGTTTGTAGCATTCGGATTTGATAATCAGGCATCGGTTTTTATTTATGTTATAACCATCACGGATACAACTGGTTATAGATCAATTTAGGATTTCTGCTTATGAGGATTCCAGGGCGAATTCCGGAAGGATCGAAAACTTCAAACCTTTTGATTAATTGGCGCGATTGGCGTGATTCTCCGAGACGGAATTTTGGGCAAAATTTATTGCATTTATAGATTGGGGAAGCCCATGCAAGGTGCGGGGTGGGGTTTATTGAAAAGTTTGGGTGGGTTTATTGATTTCTGGCGGCATTTGCGAAAGCCCTCCGGGGTTGGAAAACTCAAACATTAAAGCGCAGAAAACTAACAAAACGGCTCGCGCGGCACGAAGTGTCGCGCGAGCCGTTTTGTTTCCATGAAACTATTTTTTTTACTCCTGAAGCGACGGAGCGGGATATTTTTGAATTTAGGAAATGAGGCGGATTTTGAGATTCTTGTGGTAACTACTGTGTGTTGCCTGGGCAGCGCCTTGATTTTGACGGGACGGGGTGTTTCATGGAAACAAATTTTGCGCGCTTTTATTTTTAGGTGTATGAAAAATTTTCAATGCATTGTCGGCGGCGTTGAAATCCAGGTGTGTGAAAATTTTTCACCACATGGAATGTGAATATTTTTCACATCCAACCGCGAAATACATATATATAAGTGTAGTATGGCGCGGAGGGGCGGGCATCGGCTGGAAGCTGATTGCATCTGCATGGGCGGCTCGCCCATGCCTCTCGATCCTCACGGGCTGGCGGCCCGTGCCACGCACGATCAGGCGGTGAGTTCGTTGGCGATTAGTTCCGCCTGCTTGAGCACGGTCTCGGTGGCGAGGAGTTGCATGTCTGGCGGGTAGCCGAACTTTCGAAGGGTGCGTTTGATTATCACCTTCAGCTTCGCCTTCACACTTTCCTTTAGCGTCCAGTCAATGCTGGCGTTGCGACGGACTTGGTCGAATAGCTCCACGGCGAGTTCCCGCAGCTTGTCCTTTTGCATAAGCTCCCGCGCGCTTTCATTGTTCGCCACCGCTGTGTAGAAGGCATACTCTGGGTCGCTCAGGTTCATCTCCTTGGCGGCGTTGTCGGAGTGGACGATCTCCTTGCCCATCTTGATGAGCGCATCCATGAACTCCGCGGCGGTCAGGATTTTGTTCTGATATTTTTTGATCGCGTCCTCCAGCATTTCGAGGAGGCGCTTGCTTTCAACCAGGTTCTTCCGTGCCCGGATTTTGATTTCGTCGTTGAGGAGTTTTTTCAGGACTTCGAGCGCGATGTTCTTGTGCTGCTTATTCTTCAACTCGGCCAGGAACTCGTCGGAGAGGATCGAGATGTCGGGTTTCTTGATGCCGGCGGCGTCAAAGACATCGACTACTTTTTCGGAGACGAGCGCCTGGTCGATGACTTGGCGGATGGTGGTTTCGAGCGATTCGTCGTCGGTGCCTTCGCCGCGCGGCTCGAACTTGACGAGGCGCGCCTTGACCGCCTGGAAAAAGCCGACTTCGTCGCGCGCGTCCATGGCCTGGTCGTGGGGGATGGCGATGGCGAGGGCTTGCGAGAGCGCGGCGACTTGTCCGATGTAGCGTTTTTTTCCGTTGTCGAGGCCGAGGATGTGCTCCTCGGCGGCGAGGATGATCGTGAGTTTTTGCGCGGTGCCTGCGGCGAAGTAGTTTTCGTAGGGGAAGTCGGCGCCCTCGCGGAACATCGCCGATACGATTTCCAGTTTTTCGAGCATGACCTTCACGGCCTGCTCTTGCGCGGTGGCGGGATCGCCGCGTCCGCCGGATTCGGAGTAGAAGGAGAGCGCTTCCTTCAGGTCTGCCGCGATGCCGAGGTAATCGACCACGAGGCCGGCGGGCTTGTCCTTGTAAACGCGGTTCACGCGGGCGATGGCCTGCATGAGGTTGTGCCCCTTCATGGGCTTGTCGATGTAGAGGGTGTGCAGGCAGGGCGCGTCGAAGCCGGTCAGCCACATGTCGCGCACGATGACGAGGCGCAGCGGGTCGTCGGGGTTGCGCATGCGCTCGGCGAGTGCCTTGCGCTGCTCCTTGGTGGTGTGGTGGCGCGCGACTTCGGGGCCGTCGGTGCTCTTGGCGGTCATCACGACTTTGAGGGCGCCCTTGGCGGGGTCGTCGGAGTGCCAGTCGGGGCGAAGTTTTATGATTTCGGCGTAGAGTTCGGCGGCGATGCGGCGCGACATGCTCACGACCATGCCTTTGCCGTCGGCGGCTTTCAGGCGGGCCTCGAAATGGAAAACGATGTCGCGGGCGAGCGTGGCGATGCGTGGCCTGCTGCCGATGAGCGCCTCCATTTTTGTCCACTTGGCCTTGGCTTTTTGCGTGTCGCTCAGGTCCTCTGCGTCAAGTTCGTCGTCGAGCTCGGAGATTAGTTTTTTGCCTTCGTCGGAGAGCGCTACCTTGGCGAGGCGGCTTTCGTAAAAGATGCGCACGGTGGCGCCGTCCTCCACGGCTTGCGCGATGTCGTAGATGTCCACGTAGTTGCCGAAAACCGCGGGCGTGTTTTTGTCGGTTTTTTCGATGGGGGTGCCGGTGAAGCCGAGGTAGGTGGCGTTGGGCAGCGCGTCGCGCAGGTATTTGGCAAAGCCGTAAACAACTTTTTGCCCGACGACGGTGCCGGAGGCGTCTTTTTCGTCAACGGTCTTTGCCTTGAAGCCGTATTGGGTGCGGTGCGCCTCGTCGGCGATGACGACGATGTTTCGGCGGGGGGAGAGTTGCTCGTAAACATTGCCGGTTTCAGGCTGGAATTTCTGGATGGTGCTGAACACCACGCCGCCGCTGGCGACTGCGAGCAATTCTTTCAGGTGCTCGCGGCTTTCGGCCTGCACGGGGGCCTGGCGCAGGAGCTGACGCGAGGCGGCGAAGGTGTCGAAGAGCTGGTCGTCGAGGTCGTTGCGGTCGGTGAGGACAACGATGGTGGGGTTGTCCAGCGCGAGGACGATTTTGCCGGTGTAGAACACCATTGAGAGCGACTTGCCGGAGCCTTGGGTGTGCCAGACGACGCCGGCCTTGCGGTCGCCGACGGGTTGCAGGGCGGCATCGGGTAGGCCGTAGGCGCCGGGGTCTTCGGCCACCACGCGGTTCGGCGGGGCGGAGGACATGGACAGGCCGCCCGTGCCACTCAACCCAGCCGCCCGAAGCGTGGAGGCGACGGCGGCGTTGACGGCGTAGTATTGGTGGTAGGCGGCGAGTTTTTTGACAGTGGCCACCGTCTTCTGCCTGGTCCCGGCGTCCCCGCGGCTGCCTTTCTCGAAGACGATAAAATGCCGCACAAGGTCGAGCAGCGTCTCGCGGTTCAACATGCCGCAGATAAGCACCTCCAGCTCGCTTTGGAGCTTCGAGGCCTCGACTTTGCCGTCGGAGCTTTTCCACTTCATGAAGCGAGTGAATTCTGACGAGATGGTGCCGGCGCGGGCATCCAGGCCGTCGGACACAACGACGATGGCGTTGGTCGTGAAGAGGCCTGGCACGGTCTGCTTGTAGGTGGCGATCTGCTTGAACGCGGAGCGGATGGTCGCGTTTTCGTCCGCCGGGTTTTTCAGCTCGATGACGACCAGCGGCAGGCCGTTGACGAAGAGCACAAGGTCGGGGCGCTTGTTAAAATGGTTTTCGATGACCGTGAACTGGTTGACGACGAGGAAATCGTTGTTGAGCGGGTTTTCGAAATCGACCAGCCACACGCGCTCGCCGCGCTCGGCACCGTCTTTTTGCAGGCTCACGGGGACGCCCTCGGTGAGCAGTCGGTGGAAGGTTTCGTTGTCCGCCATCAAGTCCGGCGAATGGATGCGCCGCACGACCTTGAGCGCGTCGTCGAGCAGGGCCGGCGGCAGGGTGGGGTTGATGCGCCGCAATGCCGTCTCCAGCCGCGCCGCGAGGAGCGTTTGCGTGTAGTCGGCGCGCTCGACCTCGTCGTCGGCCGCGTGGAGGTAGGCGTAACCCTGCGCTTCAAGCAACTGGATCGCGTAGTCTTCGATGGCGGATTCGGTGAGGCGGGTCGTCATGCGGTTTTACTTGAGTGGTTCTTGGGCGCTGCTTGGTGGTTACTTGAGTGGCGGGCGGCGTTTTTTGGAGGCGGGGCACGCGATGTTATTCCCCTTTTAACACAGCGAGCCCCCTGGCGGTCAGGCGGTATTTTTGCGTCGGACTGCGAGGCTTATCCGGCTGCGTCCTCTCGATAAACCCGGCGGTTAAGGCGGGATTCACAAAATTTCGCCTGAAGTTGACCACATCCCTCATCGCCAATTCTCGCATCAAATCGTCCCTGCTTTTTGTCGAGCTATGCAATGCCAGCAACAGGCTTATTACTTGATGGGTTACTTGATGGGTCGCCCGATTTTTCGTCACCCCTGTTTTTTTATTTAATCCTTTATTTTTCAATATGTTAACTTGATGGGTGGGCTTGGGGCTTACTTGATGGGTCGCCGATGCTTGTTCAATGCGCAAAGTCACCCAAAAACCGCCTTCCGCCTCCGTCATTTCCGGCTCCGCGAGGCCGGCTTTTTGGCAAGCCTCAATGATCTTTATCGTGCCCCGCCCCCAGCCGTCGATATAGCCGCCCTTGAACTCGTCCATACCGGGAAAAAGGCTGCCGCCCCTCGCGTTGGCGAAGCCGCAAATCCATTTGAGGTAATCGTCGTGCCAAGCCTGTTTATATTCGATGTTTTGGTGCTCGGGCATGGTGGGTTAGCGGGTTGCGCGCATGAGAACGGGAACGGGGCGGACGGGCAAGATTTGCGCGCGGCTGCCGACGGCTGTTGCGTTTAGCGTGCGCCGGATGGATTCGTCCTTGCAAAGCACGCCCGCCTTCACGGCTCCGTCGGTCGCGGAATATGGCAGGAACTGGTTGACGTTATTCATGGGTTTTGCGGAGGCGCGGCGCTTTCAGGTATTGGGATAGCGGGGGCGTCCGTCGCAAGCGTTTCGGTTTTGTCGGCGCTTTTTTCTTTCGGTTGGCCAATTTTTTCCAACTGAGCCGTCGCTGTTTCCAGACGACTTGCGGCAACGATTTTATCAATGATAGCGCAAACCAGTTTTTTCATTTGAGAGCCGCTTCCGTAGGAGGCGGGTGCCATGTAATTAATACGTTTGTTTGCCAGAAGCGCCTTTGCGCTTTCTAGTTTCCCGGCCTTTCTCTGATCATAAACGGCTATAGAATTGCCGCCTTTTTGCTTCACCAACTTCATGCAAGGCACATCAGTCGCGCCATCCCCAATATAAATCATTCTGGAAAATGGGATAGGCCTCTGGCTTTCAGGAATATACTCGTTAATCAATGTATTATCATTGTCGTCTTCTATGCCCTTGTTGATGCGGAACAGGAATTGCGTTTTTGTCGTATAATTAACGGCAACTGCAGGCCACTTGGCCGTTCCGTCCTGTTCGTCGTAAACGAATGAGCAAGCGTATATTTTTTTGAAATACTTTGCGATGGACGTGCCCTCGATCATCTCCTTGATTCCGGATGATACGATATAGTGTTCAATTATGACGCCGTTCTTTTTTCCGTAGGCATTGATTATCTTGAACCAGTCCTCGACGCCGTTGAAAAGCTTTACGCTTTTCCCGTATCCTTGAATGGATGCCTTGGTTGTTTTATTGCTGCCGACGTGTGCTTTGGCCTTGTCGATCATCAGCATCATGTAAGTTAGAATTTGGTCGGCATGGTTTCGCTTTCGGCATGCCTCGACTTCGCTCCAGAATGGCTGGGCTTTTGTTCCCAAGTCATTAAAGAAATCGTATTCTTGCATGTTCTTGGGCGATAATGTGCCGTCGAAATCGTAACAGATTGCTATGGTTGGTTTTATTTTACTCATGATGTGAAATTAGATGGTGCTAATTTTGCTTTCGCCGCCCATCAGTCTTGGCAACAGCATATTACGGATGGCTTCCAGGGTTTTTATTTGCGCTATATTTTTTTGTATTTTCTCAAGCGCGGGAATCGCAAAGGCATTGAAGGCGTTGATGGCTTTAGTGTCCGGAATCACAATTTCATATTGGCTCAAGGTGTTCCAGTCAGTGCGCGGCATTCGGGTTCCACCCGATCCAAGGTTGGCATATGCGACAACATCGTCTTGAAAGAATGCAAACAGGCAAAATGCCAAGTATTCGGGACGCTTGGGGCGCAAAACTAAAATGTCGGTCGAACAAATACCGGAGAACGGAGCGATGACGACCTTGTGAAAATACGGACGAAGTTTGCCGAACAGTATGTCGTTCTTTCCGAAGGCGGATTTATTGCTGCTGACCGCGTCCCCGTGCCCGTATTGATTTAGCGCAATGTTTCTTTTGTCGATATGCTCAAGGCCAATGTATTTTGTTTCAGCCAATATGTCTTCGGTCTTTATGGATTCCCGTATATTGTCCGTGACGTCTCCCAGTTTTCCCTCTTTCCAATCGGGTTGTGGCGATTCGATGAAGGTTTGGCGGAAGAGGGTTTCGGCGAGGGATTCGAGGGTTTTGTTCTGGCGATGTAGGAGGTCGATTTTGTCGTCAAGGATGCCCAGCATATCCGCTATCGCGCGTTGCTCGGGGAGCGGGGGAATTTTTACCGACGCCAGATAAATATAATTACGGTTTAACGAGGGTTGAGCACTGCCAGAATTATAACCCGAAAAATCCAATGTTTTCAGCAGGTAATAGGCGAAGCGCACATCGTTGCCCTTGAAGTCGGTGACATAGAGGGCGGTGTTGTGCGGCCAATAATCAACATCGCTGTAATGAACTTGTCCAAACGAGGCGCCGCTTCGCCCGATAACTATGCCCGGCCCTTTTGCCAGTGCGGTATCGTGGAAGCCGTTCTGCCCGGCTGAGCCCATGACGGGAATGTTGCCCGCGCGTCGCTCCGGATCGGTCAAGTCGTGTCCTCTTTGGAGTGATATAAAATCACCGAGAGTCGCATCCTTCCATTCGCTCGCGGCTGTTTGCCGGGGACGCGGGGCTTTTGCCTCGCTTGGTTGGGTGCGGGGTTTCATGCGGCACCTCCCGCAAAGACCTGCCGATACATGACTTTCTCGCTGGCGCGGGTGTCGCGGTTGCGTTCGAGGCGCTTTTTCCAATAGAGGCCGCCGCCGACTTGTTTCAAGGGGGCGTCATTCATGGCGAAGCGCGCCGATTTCACGCGGCAGCCGACTGCGATGATGCCGTCGATTTTCACGAGTCCGTCCGCGCTTTGGTAAATGATGAATTCTGTTTTTTCAGGGTTCATAGCTTCACCTTCGCGAGGTTTTGGCGGATGACTTCGTTGAGTTTTTGCTCCTCCAGCATCTGGGCGGCGAGCTCGGCCTGGAGGGCGGCGAATCTTTCGGGGAAATTAAAATCGTCCTCCTCGTCGGGGAGCCCGACGTAGCGGCCGGGCGTGAGCACGTAGTCGAGCTCGGCGACGCGGTGGAGCGGGACGGAGGCGCAATAACCGGGAATGTCTTCGTAAGGCAGGGCGTGTTCGCCGGGCGCGCCGCTTTTCCCCGCTCCCGCCAATTTCGGGGACGGCGGTTTCGGCGAAACCGCCCTACCTGTGCGCCATGCGTGGTATGTGCCGGCGATTTGTTGTATGTCCTCGTGCGAGAGTTCGCGGGTGCGGCGGTTGATAAGGTGGCCGAGGTTGCGGGCGTCGATGAAGAGGATTTCGCCGGGACGCGGGTGGGCGGTGGTTTTGCGGGCGCGATTAAGGAACCAGAGGGCGGCGGGGATTTGCGTGTTGAGAAAGAGTTTCGCGGGGAGGTTGACGATGCAGTCGATAAGGTTGCCGTCGGCGATCATGGCCTTGCGGATGTCGCCCTCGCCGGAGGTTTTGCTGGTAAGCGCGCCCTTGGCAAGAACGACGCCGGCCTTGCCGCCGGGGGTGAGGTGGGCGACGAAGTGTTGGAGCCAGGCGAAGTTGGCGTTGCCGACGGGCGGGCGGCCGTATTGCCAGCGTCCGTCGGTCTGGAGGAGGTCGCCGCTCCAGTCGCTAACGTTGAAGGGCGGGTTGGCGATGATGAAGTCGGCGCGGAGATCCTTGTGGGCGTCGTTGAGGAAGGAACCCTCGTTGTTCCACTTCACCTGCGTGGCGTCGATGCCGCGGATGGCGAGGTTCATCTTGGCGAGGCGCCAGGTGGTTTGGTTGCTTTCCTGGCCGTAGATGGAGATGTCGTTGACGCGGCCCTGGTGCTCTTTGACGAACTTCTCGGACTGCACGAACATGCCGCCGGAGCCGCAGCAGGGATCGAAGACGCGACCTTTGTAGGGTTCGAGCATGGCGACGAGGAGCTCGACGATGGAGCGCGGTGTGTAGAACTGGCCGCCCTGCTTGCCCTCGGCGAGGGCGAACTCGCCGAGAAAATACTCGAAGACGTGGCCGAGGACGTCGGCGCTGCGGGCCTTGGCGTCGCCGAGGGCGATGTTTCCGACGAGGTCGATGAGGCCGCCGAGGCTGGAGGGGTCGAGGTTTTGGCGGGCGAAGACTTTTGGGAGGACACTCTTGAGCTGGGCGTTGTCGCGCTCGATGGCGTCCATGGCGTCGTCAACGATTTTGCCGATGGCCGGAAGCTTGGCGCTGTTTTGAAGATAACGCCAGCGCGCGGCGGGCGGGACGAAGAAGACGCGCTCGGCCTTGTATTCGTCGGGGTCCTCGGGGTCGCCGCCGGAGGCTTTTTCGGCGGCGAGGCGGGCGTGGAGTTCCTCGAAGGAGTCGGAGATGTATTTGAGGAAGATGAGGCCGAGGACGACGTGCTTGTATTCGGCGGCGTCGATGTTTTTGCGGAGTTTGTCGGCGGCGCGCCAGAGTTGCTTTTCGAGCGGTTCGGCGGCGGGTTGCTTGGGTTTGGCGGTGCGAGCCATGTGCGATGGGCGAGATGTTTTGGAAAATGGGTTTGCCGTGTCCGTGATTGGCTAGCGGCGGCGGGAGAACGTTGCGAGTGCATTACATGCTTTTTACGCAAGGAATTGCAGCAACGAAAACGTGTTTTTTGCGAAATATATTGGGGCGAAAATTTGGCGCGGGTTGGCGGAAGGCGCGACAGCTCAGGATGATTTTTTCGCGGCACGCGCGGGCTTCGAAGCTGCGGTGGTTTTCGCAGCGGGCGTTTTTCCGGCGGCGGAGGAGGGGGATGTGGTGGCGGTATCGGGTGCGGTTTGAACCGCGGCAGTTTGCGCGGCGACGGCTTTCTTGAATGCGTCCCAGTCCTTGGCGGCGGCGACGGCTTGCGGCGTCATGGCGAGGTAGAGCTTTGCGTTCGCCTCGGTAGCCACGCCTTCATAAACTTCGGTGGTTTTTGTGCTGGTGTGCTGCATGAGGTAGCCGACGGAGGGCATGTTTTTCGTGTGAGCGAGCATATAGCTGGCGAAGGAGTGACGCCAGACGTTGCGCAGGCCGCGCAGGGTTTCCTTGTCGTCGTCGGTGGCGGCTGCCAGCGGGCGCAATCCGGCGCGAATCAGCGCGGCGCGTTTCCATTCGCGGTAATTGAGGAATGTCATCGACCAGCACGCCTCCGGCGCGTGCGCCAACCATGCCCAGAGGACGTCGGGGTGCCCCTGCCGCCATTTGCGTTTTCCGCTTTTGTGAAGGGAGCCCGGCATCTCGATGCCTTTTTCCTCGAAGCTCAGGTGTGCCTTTTGGATGCGTCCCGCCGAGGAGTAGCGCAGGCCGCCGAATGCCTCCAGCGCGATGCGTCCGGCAACGGGCTCGTGCAGGTTGGCCTTGAAAAATTTGAAAGCGTCCTCGGGCGAAATGACAACTACGTCGCCGTCATCAACCTCGGGCACGGCGACGATTTCGCAGGGGTTGCGGAGTATCCAGCCTTCCTTGCGGGTGCGGTCGAGGAAGGTGTTCACGTCCTTGCGGTGGTGTTTTTTCGTTTGAGCCTCCATAGGCTCGCCGGTCTTCGGGTTGGTGAGCTTTGCCAGCCACCGGCGGATGTCGTCGGCCTCAAGCTCGTTGAGTTTTTTGTCACCGTAGTCGTTGCAGAAGCGGATGCCGACGTGTTTGTCGATATGCCGCCAGGTGTCGGCGGAGAGTTTTTCCTCGGTCTCGCGGATCGCGCGGTATTTCACGTAGGCCTCGCGCACGGTGAGACTTTGCGCGCCGCCTTTTCCGATGCCCTGACGGTAGGCGAGCCATTCGTGGGCGACGATGATGGGATCGGTTTCATCGCCGACGAGTTTTTGAAAATCGAGGTAACGCGCCCAGCGTTTCGGATCGAAGGCGAGCACGTCCGTGCCGTGTTTCTCGCGTTTCTCGGCAAGATCCCTTGCGGCGACCTCGCGGGCGGCGGCGTCCTTGAAGCCGGTGGCTTCGCGGCGACCGGATTCGCGGTCGGTCCAGTGCAAATAAAAAGGGGCGTTTGGCCTGTCTTTTCGGTAGGAATACCGAATTCCCCGAGGTGGCGACCACTTGCCTCGTTTTTTCGCCAAACTGCGTCCGACTGTTGGTTGCTGTTCTGGTTGCTGTTTCGGTTGCTGTTTCGGTTGCTGTTTGGTTGTCATTTCTGCTGTTTTTGACAGTAAACCAATCCAGTCAACAATAAAGCCCCCTCCTATGAGGAGGGGGCTTTATTGGTAAAATGGTCGGGCCGGAGAGATTCGAACTCTCGACCTCTTGCACCCCATGCAAGCGCGCTACCAGGCTACGCTACGGCCCGAACAAAAGGAGACGCAGCAAGGCTGACACCGCGCAAACTTGCAAGCGGTTTTTTCTTAAAAATATTCGTCCCCGTTTAATCGCAGCCTCGCGCCCGGCTCACTTTCCGCGCAGGGCTTGACAAGACTTTCACGCAATAGTTAATTTCGCACGCATATATAAACGTTCACTTTGCGAAAACCAAAGGTGGGCCTCTTGGCCTGCTTTTTTTTTCCTCACACACCAACACCTTACAACATCACTATGAGCAACGAAATCCTCGCCGTCCTCGAATACATGGAAAAAGAAAAGGCCATTCCGCGCGCCGACATGATTGCCGCCATAGTGAACGCAATCAAAACCGCCGCGCAAAAGGGCGTTAACGCGGGCCAGGAGCTCAAGATCGAAATCGATCCCAAATCCGGCAAGCTCAAGGCGTGGGCGCTGCTCAAGGTCGTTGATTCCGTAAGCAATCCGAAGACCGAGATTCACATCGAGAAAGCCCAGGCACTCCAATCCGGCGTGCAACTCGGCGATATTATCGAGCGCGAAGTCGACCCCGCCATGCTCGGACGCATCGCCGCGCAAACCGCGCGCCAGACCGTCATGCAAAAACTCCGCCAGTTTGAGAAGGATCGCATTTACGACGACTTCAAGGACATGGTCGGAAACATCGTCACCGGCACCGTTCGCCGCAGGGAGCGCGGGGACATCGTTGTCGATCTTGGCAAGGCCGAGGCGCTCCTCACCAGCAAGGAACAGGTTCCCGGCGAGGAATACCAGGCGGGCGACCGCGTGCGCTGCATCTTGCTCGAAATCGAATCCACGCCGCGCGGCCCCGAGATCATTCTCAGCCGCGCCAGCCAGAAATTTGTCCGCAGGCTCTTCGAGCTTGAGGTCACCGAAATCGCCGACGGCACCGTGAAAATCGAGTCCTTCGCGCGCGAGCCCGGCTACCGCACAAAAATCTCAGTCTCCACCAACGACCCGAAAGTCGATCCCGTCGGCGCGTGCGTCGGCGCCCGCGGCGCCCGCGTGAAGACCATCGTTCGCGAGCTCAACGGCGAGAAAATCGACATCATTCCTCACCACGACGATCCTCAACAATTCATCATCGAGGCCCTTAAACCCGCGGTTCCCCGAGACATGGTCTTCGACGAGAAAAACCACCGTGTCTCCCTTAAGGTTGACTCGGAAAACCTCGCCATCGCCATCGGCCGCAAGGGGCAGAACGCGCGCCTCACCTCGCGCCTTGTGGGCTGGAAACTCGACATCGAGGAATATAAGGCCGCCTCGTCCGACCCGCGCGAGGACGCCATCCAGTCGCTCATCAAGAGCCTCGGCCTTGACCGCGCGATCTCGGAGCGCCTCGTCAACATCGGCATGAACTCGCCCGCCGTCCTCGAGGACGTCGAGCTCGACGACCTCACCGAAGCCGGCTTCTCCGCCGACGAGGCCAACGGCATTCTCTCGAAGCTGCGGAAATAAAACCCCCGCGCTTCCCGCTCACACCATCCATCGCACGGCGTCCCGCGCCACTCGCCACCCAACACCACACGATTAAGATTCACAGCGCAGCAAACACTTACCTGAATGAGTATCCGCATCCACGAACTCGCTAAAAAAATCGGCATGAACAACAAGGAATTGTTGGCCATGCTGAAAGAGCGCAAATTTGACGTTAAAAGCGTCTCCAGCACCATCGACAATATCAGCGCCGAGGCAATTGTGGAGGAGTTTGCGGAAAAGAACAAGGCGTCCGCGCCCGTCGAGCAACCACCGCCCCCTGCGCCGGAGCCGGAGGCCGCGCCCGCGCCCGCGCCCGTTCATATTCCCACGGTAAAATCCGCCGCCGATGTCGCGCGCGAAAAAGAGGAGGCGGCTCGTGCCAAAAAAGCCGCCGAGGATGCCGCCAGGGGCGTGGTGTCACCGAGTCCCGCCGTTCCCGTCGAAAAACCCGCGGCACCCCGCAAGGCCGCCCCGGCTGTTCCGCCGCCGCCGCCCGTCGTTTCCGCGCCGAAGCCGCCGCCCGCAATTCCCGCGCCCAAGCCGGCCGCTCCGCGTCCCTCGAGCATTCCTTCCGTCCGCTCCGCGCCCGCGGTTCCACCTTCGCCTCCTCAAACCCCCGGAGTGCGCCCCGCGCCCTCGACCGCGCAATCCGCTCCGCGTCCGACTCCGCCGCCGCCCTCGGCACCGGTTTCCCGTCCGGTTTCCGCGCCGCCGCCACCAGCTCCGCGTCCTGTTTCCGCGCCGCCCCCGCCGCCGATCGCAAGCGCGCCGAAGCCGCCGCCCGCAATTCCCGGCACCACGCCTCCAATTGCCCCGGCGCCCACAGCTCCCGCGCAGCCAACCGAAGCCGGTGACGGTGAGCTGAAAGTAATCAGCCTCAAGCCGCCCGTGATCGTGCGCGATTTTGCGCCCGCGCTCGGCCTCAAACCTTTCAAGCTCATCTCCGAGCTCATGGGCATGGGCGTGTTCGCCTCCATGAATCAGGCGATCGACGAGGGTGTTGCCATCAAGGTCGCCGAAAAACACGGCTACCTCCTCGAGGTCAAACACCGCGGCGACGCCGCCTCGCAGCAAGCCGCCAAGGCCGAGGAAAAAAAAGCCCGCGCCAAAAAAGCCGCCGCCGAGGACGACCCGAAAAACCTCGCCTCGCGCCCGCCCGTCGTCTGCATCCTCGGTCACGTTGACCACGGCAAGACCTCGTTGCTCGACAGCATTCGCAAGGCCCATGTCGCCTCTGGCGAAGCCGGCGGTATCACGCAGCACATCGGCGCCTACCAGATCGAATACAACGGCCGCAAAATCACCTTCCTCGACACGCCCGGCCACGCCGCGTTCAACAAGATGCGCGCGCGCGGAGCCGACGCCACCGACATCGCCATTCTCGTCATTGCCGCCGACGACGGCTTCAAGCCGCAAACCGAGGAGGCTCTCGCCCACGCGCAAAATGCCAAGGTGCCGATCATCGTTGCCGTCAACAAAATGGACGTCAAAGGCGCCAACCTCGACCAAGTCAAGGGCCAGATGCAGCAGCACGGCATCGCCCCGGAAGACTGGGGCGGCGAGACAATCACCGTTCCCGTTTCCGCAATCAAGGGCACCGGCATATCCGACCTCATGGAGATGATTCTCCTTCAGTCCGACGTCCTCGAACTCAAGGCCAACCCGAAGGCCGATCCCAGCGGCGTCATCATCGAATCCCAAATCGATGTCGGCCGCGGGCCGCTCGCCACCGTCATCGTGCAACGCGGCACGCTCAAGGTCGGCGACTCCATTGTGTGCGGCCAGCAATGGGCCAAAATCCGCGCCATGTATGACGACCGCGGCAACGCAATCAAGGAGGCACCTCCCTCGACGCCCGCGCGCGTCATCGGCTGGTCCGGCGCGCCCGACAGCGGCGCCACCTTCAAGGCAGTCAAGAACGCCCGCGAGGCCGAGCGCCTTGCCGAGGATGCGCAGCACGCCGCCAAGCTCGCGGCCACCTCCCAAGCCGCCGCGCCCAAGGAAACTTCAATCGACGCGCTCTTCGCCAACATCGCCGCCTCGCAACAAAAGACGCTAAAGATCATCATCAAGGCGGATGTTTACGGCTCCACCGAGGCGGTCCGCAGCGTTCTCGAAAACATCAAGTCCAGCAAAGTCGCGCTCGAAATCGTCTCGACCGACGTCGGCCTTATTTCCAAGAACGACGTGCTCATGGCCAGCACCGGCTCCGCCACGATCATCGGCTTCAACACCAAGCTCGAAAACGGCGTCACTCCGCTAGCCAAGCACCACAAGGTTCGCATCGAAACATTCGGCATCATCTACGAACTCGCAGACCGCGTGCGCGAAATGATGGCCGACCTCCTCGAACCCGATCTCAAGGAAGTCAAACTCGGCGCCGCCGAAGTGCGCGCCACCTTCCCGCTCGCGAAGGGCTTCGTCGCCGGCTGCCTTGTCACCGAGGGCAAGATCACCCGCAACGCGCAAGCCCGCCTCCGCCGCGGCAACAAAATCGCCCACGAGGGCAAAATCGAAATGCTCAAACGTTTCAAGGACGACGCCAACGAAGTGCGCGCCGGCCTCGAGTGCGGCATCAAGCTCGGCGACTACAACGCCTACGAAATCGGCGACGTCATCGAATGCTTCGAAATTCAAAAAGTCAGGGCGACGCTCTGAGAAAAAGACTGAAAGGCTGAAAAGCTGAAGGACTGAAAGAAAAACAGCCTTCAGCATTTGCCATTTCTTCAGCCTTTCAGCCCTTCAGTCCTTCAGCTTTTCCCGCCATGTCCAACCGAACACTCCGCGTCAACGAACTCATCCAGCGCGAACTCAGCGACATTCTTCGCAAGCGATATCAGAGCGAGGCGGTGACGATCACCATCAGCGCCGTTTCAACCGCGCCCGACTTGCGCGACTGCCGCGTGCACGTCTCCGTGGTGGGCGATCCCGATTTCGCCGGGCAAAAACTCCGCTGGCTGCGCAAAAAGGAAAAAGACCTTCGCCAGGAACTCGGCCGCCGCATCATCCTCAAATACATGCCCAAGTTCACCTTCGCGCTCGACACCTCCACCGCGCGCGGCAACCGCATCCTCGGCATTCTCGACGAGCTGGAGGAAAAGGCTGAAAAACCGAAAGACTGAAGAGCTGAAAAAGCAGCCTGCGGTCGTCGCCAAGTATTTTAGCCCTTCAGTCTTTCAGCCCTTTTCTTCCGCCATGTATTTTCCAAAGCTCTCTCCACTCTTCAAAACCCTCCTCGACTCCGTTTCCGGCCAGCCTGTGGCCGTGATCGGTCACGCCCGGCCCGACGGCGATTGCATTGGCTCCCAAATCGCGCTCGCCCGCGTTCTCCAATCACTCGGGATTAAAACAATCTGCGTCAACGGCGACCCCGTTCCCCGTCGCATCCAGTATCTCGTCACTCCTGAAACTCCTTTTTTCCTCCCCGACGACATGCTGTCCGGTTCGAGCACCGCAGGCTGGACCGCCATCTTCGTCGATTGCGCCGACCACGATCGCGGCGGCGCCAAGGTCCGAAACCGCTTCCCCTCGCCCGCGGGCTGCATCGACCATCACCTCTCCAACGCCGATTATGCCGCGCACAACATCGTCGATCCCGCCGCCGCCGCCACGTGCGAAATGCTCGCGGGCATGTTTCTCGACCTCGGCCTTCCCATCGACGAAATCACTGCCAGGGCGCTCTACGCCGGCATCAACACCGACACCGGCCAATTTCGTTTCGGCAGCACCACCCCCCGCACTTTCAAACTCGCCGCCGAGCTCGTCGCGCGCGGAGCCAGCCCCGCCGAGGCCGGTTACGAAATCTACGAGCGCGAAAGCTGGGGCAAACTCAAGCTCCTCGACGCATTCCTCCGCTCGCTCACCCGCGAGTGTGACAACCGCGCCTGCATCGGCATTCTCCCCGACGGCATCTTCGACCTCACCGGCACCACGCCCGAGGACACCGAGGGGCTGGTCGATTACGCGCGTTGCATCGACGGCGTCGAAATCGGCGTGCTCATTGAGGAGCGCCCCGGCGCGATCAAGGCCAGCCTTCGCGCCAAAAATCCCGCCATGCGCGTTGACCGCATCGCCGCCATTTTCGGCGGGGGAGGGCACGCCTGCGCCGCCGGCCTCAACATGAAAAACGCCCCGTCGCTTGCCGAGTTTCGCGCGCAACTCGTCACCGCCATCGCCGCGCAACTCGACGCGGTAAAAAATTAAGAACTAAGATTTTAAAAATTAAAAAACAAACCCTCAGGCATCGCACATGCACTCGAACTCGTTTCACACGCGGCGCGGCAGCGCCCGCTTCTTAATTCTTAAATCTTAATTCTTAATTTCCATCATGTTGGTTCCACCCAAAGAACTTGAGGGCGTCCTCCTCATCGACAAACCCACCGACCACACATCGCACGACGTGATCGCGCGCCTCCGCGGCATCTTGAAAATGAAACGCATTGGCCACGCCGGCACGCTCGACCCGATGGCCACGGGCATTCTTATCGTGCTCGTTGGCAAGGCCACTCGCGCCTCGCAATACCTCATGAGCGTGGACAAGGAATACACCGGCACGATCTCCCTCGGCAAGGTCACCAACACGCAGGACGCCGAGGGCGAGATGCTTGAGACGCGCCCGGTGCCGCCCTTCACGCAGGAGCAAATCCTTGCCGCCATGAAAACCTTCGTCGGCGACCAATACCAGACGCCGCCCATGTTTTCCGCCATCAAGATCGACGGCGTCCCGCTCTACAAAGCCGCGCGCAAAGGCGAGGAAATCGAGCGCGAGCCGCGCTTTATCCGCGTATCCAAATTTGAACTGCATCGTTGGGAAACACCCGAGATCGACTTCACTCTCCGTTGCAGCAAAGGCACGTATGTGCGCACCATCGCGCACGACCTCGGCCAGAAACTTGAATGCGGCGCGCACCTCTCGCGCCTCCGCCGCACCGGCACTGGCAAGTTCACCGATGCCCAATGCGTGACCTTGGAGCACCTGCAAAAACTCCCGCGTCCCGAAATCGAAAAACTCCTCATCCCCGTTCACGAAGCCGTCCCCAGCGTAGCATTGTGAGGGGCATAACATTGAATTGACCGGATCGCGTCGAGTGGCGCGGGCAGTCAGCGTGTGGGTTTCATCGAATGTTCGGGTTCCCTTGCCGCATTGTGGCAGGGCGTTCCGGGCAAAGCGACTGTTTGACTATCGTCTCGGTGAGTCTCGGCCATCCTCACTTCGAAAAAACTTCCCGGTTCTAGCTTTTGGGCGATGTGGAAACGTCGGTTATAACCAAATGGCGAAATGCCAAAGCCCAGAATTTCAATATCTGAAAATCCCGCAGTTTGGATTTTGCCTCGCCTGTGTCACTGCTTGGCGCGCGTCAAAATCAACTGCGTCAATTTTGTGTCAACCTGTCTCACTTTATTAACTTTTTCGGTATTTATCCCCGTTAATTTTAGCCTCATTGTCCCATTTATAAATTTTCTACTCATTGATTTTCATCGATTAAAGTAAATCGTTATTTTTGACGGCACGCGCATTGCTTAATGATTCCACATTATGAGCCGCATTTTAGGAATAGACCTTGGAACAACCAACTCCTGCATGTCCGTCATGGAAGGTGGAGAGCCCGTTGTCATCCCGAACGCCGAGGGCGCGCGCACCACGCCGTCCGTCGTCGCGTTCACCAAATCCGGCGAGCGTCTGGTCGGCCAAGCCGCCAAGCGCCAAGCCGTTACCAATCCGCATAACACCATTTTTTCAGCCAAACGCCTCATCGGGCGCAAATTCTCCGAGATTCAGCAAGAGGCTGCCAATTTTCCTTTCAAGGTAGTCGAGGGCAAAAACGGCGACGCCTACATCGAGGCCAGGGTCGGCGACAAAACCGAGACCTTCGCGCCGCAACAAATCTCCTCGTTCGTCCTCGCCAAGATGAAGGCCGACGCCGAGGCCTACCTCGGTGACAAAATCACGCAAGCCGTCATCACCGTCCCCGCCTACTTCAACGACGCCCAGCGCCAGGCCACCAAGGACGCCGGCAAAATCGCCGGCCTCGAAGTCCTCCGCATCATCAACGAGCCCACCGCCGCCTCGCTCGCCTACGGCCTCGACAAAAAGAAGGACGAAAAAATCGCCGTCTTCGACCTCGGCGGCGGCACCTTCGACGTCTCCGTCCTCGAAATCGGCGACGGCGTTTTCGAAGTCAAGGCCACCAACGGCGACACACACCTCGGCGGCGACAACTGGGACGAAGCCCTCATCACCTGGCTCGTTGACGATTTCAAAAAGGACAACGGCATCGACCTCCGCAAGGACCCGATGGCACTCCAACGCCTCAAGGAAGAGGCCGAGAAAGCCAAGATCGCCCTCTCCTCCACGCAGTCCGTTGACATCAACCTGCCCTTCATCACCGCCGACGCCACGGGTCCGAAACACCTCAACGTCACGCTCACCCGCGCCAAGATGGAGCAAATCTGCGACACCCTCTTCCAGCGCTGCACGCCGCCCTTCCAGAACTGCATGAAGGACTCCGGCCTCGCCGCCAGCAACATCGACGAACTCGTGCTCGTCGGCGGCATGACCCGCATGCCCAAGGTCGTTGAAATCGCCAAGCAACTCGCCGGCAAACAACCGCACCAAGGCGTCAACCCCGACGAAGTCGTCGCCATCGGCGCCGCGATCCAGGGCGGCGTCCTCAAGGGCGACGTGAAGGACGTGCTCCTCCTCGACGTCACGCCGCTCACGCTCGGCATCGAAACCGCCGGCGGCGTCTCCACGCCCATGATCACGCGCAACACCACCATCCCGTCAAAGAAGACCCAAATCTTCTCGACCTACTCCGACAACCAGCCCGGAGTCGAAATCGTGGTTCTCCAGGGCGAGCGCCCCATGGCGCGCGACAACAAACAAATCGGCACCTTCAAGCTCGACGGCATTCCGCCCGCGCCCCGCGGCACCCCGCAAATCGAAGTCACCTTCGACATCGACGCCAACGGCATCCTCCACGTTTCCGCCAAGGACCTCGGCACCGGCAAGGAGCAAAAAATCACCATTCAAAACTCCTCCGGCCTCTCCAAGGAGGAAGTTGAAAAAATGACCAAGGAGGCCGAGCTCCACGCCGAGGAGGACAAGAAGCGCAAGGAAGCCGTCGAAACCAAGAACCAGCTCGACAGCACCATCTACCAACTTGAAAAAGCCATGAAGGACGCCGGCGACAAACTTCCCGCCGACGTGAAAGGCAAAGTCGAGCCCGCCCTCGCCGACGCGAAAAAAGCCTTGGAGAGCGACAACGCCGACCAAATGAAGTCCGCCCTGGAAAACCTTCAAAAGATCGGCGCCGAATTCTATCAACAAGCGCAGGCCGCCCAGCAAGCCGCCGGAGCCGCGGGCGCAGCTGACGCCGGCGCGCAACCGCCGCCCGCCGGTGAGCCGAAAAAAGACGAGCCCAAAAAAGCCGACGTGGTAGATGCCGACTTCGAAGTCGTCGATGACGACAAGAAGAAGGGCTGAAAACCAGCCGCAGGTGAACACAGATAAACGCAAATAATAGAAATCTATCTCCGGTTTTATCTGTGTCCGTCTGTGGTTAAAATATCCCCTGAATACACACTTCGAGGAAGCCTGAATTCATTAATAATAAAATAAACATATAATTATGCCTGTCGTATTATCATTTGATCTAAAAAACGCCACATCCACCGATTACGGCCACCTGCAAAGCATGTTTGAGCGATTTGGGTTTGAAAACCTTGGCGGGTCTTCATACCGATACCCACAACTAGGCACTCACCCACATACCGAGGACTGGTTTAATCATGTAATTCCAGCCCTGATGCTTTTTAGATCGTATGCAGTAAAATCAAAGAAAATAAAAAAAATCACATTAGATATACAAACATCTACAGGATATGCACCTGTTGCGAAATTTGGAACCGCCCCGAAAACAAGCAGTGAAATAAAATTTTATAATCCTAATAACGCACAATTTGGACTAAGCAATCTGAAAGACTGGTTGGACGGTGTTACGTTTCCCTATGATACAACTAGTGACAAAATATGATTTGAAAACACCAAATGGGGCAATCCGGGTATTGCAACAAGATTGATACTTTAAAAATTATGAATTAGGCACAGAGGGTCGCAAGACATCACACACATCATACGCAATTCACCATCATTTTTGTAAAATCAAAAATTGAAGCCATAAACACACAGAAAACAACCCCACAGCCGGACGGCCCTCCCAAACTCTGTGCCGCGACGGCTTGGCGGCGCGCTCTGTGCCCTCTGTGTCTAAAAAACAACCCAAAAAACTTTTTTGGTATTAACGAAAAGCATAAACATGAACACCGAATCCAACCGCGTTGAATTCAAACTCAAACTTACCGACAAGTTTGAGCGTTCTGTCGTTGCTTTTCTCAATTATCCGGGCGGTGGCGAGATTCTTCTCGGCATCAATGACGACGGCTCCACCGCGGGGCTCGCCGACGCCGACGGCGACCAGCTAAAGATCGTTGATCGTATCAAAAACAACATTCGCCCCGCCACGCTCGGCCTGTTCGATGTCATTCGCGAGCAACGCGACGGCAGGGACATCATACGCGTCGTGGTTTCCGGAGGACCACAGCGGCCCTACTATATTCGCGAAAAGGGAATGAGCGAAACAGGATGCTTTATTCGCGCCGGCAACTCCGTCCAGCCGATGACGGAGCAAATGATAGAGGGGCTTTTGTCAAAACGGCACCCCGTCTCGCTTCAAACCACGCCCTCCCCCAGGCAAAATCTGACTTTCGAACAACTGAAAATTTATTATCAGGAGCACGGCTATGAAATCACGTCGGAATTCATCGCCAACCTCGATTTGCTTCTGCCATCAGGGGAATACAATTACGCAGCCTATCTGCTGGCCGACAACAACGGCGTGTCCATGAAAGTCGCCAAATACGCCGGAACCGACAAATACGACCTGGTTGAGAATTACGAATACGGCAATTGCTGCCTGCTGACGGCGACAAACCGAATTTTAGAAAAGCTGCTGGTTGAAAACAAAACCTTCGCGAAAATCTCCTATCCGACCCGCCTTGAAAAAAACATGGTGGACAAGACGGCGCTGCGCGAGGCGGTCATCAACGCCATCGTGCACAACGATTACAGCCTCACCGTTCCGCTCGTCGAAATCTACTCCGACCGCATGGTGGTGACCTCCGCCGGCGGCCTGGTCGAGGGACTCTCGCAGGATGATTTTTTCAATTGCCGCTCCATGCCGCGCAATCGCGTCTTGATGCGAGTGTTTCGTGACGCGGAGCTGGTTGAAAACCTCGGCTCCGGCATGACGCGCATACTCCGAGCCTATGACCGCTCGATTTTCAACTTCACGCCAAGTTTTCTGGAAATAACTTTCCAGTTCGACGAAGACTACAAAGCCGGCAATAGCACCGACGGCTCCGACCAAGCCACCGCGCAAGATAACCTATTGGACGAAAGCCTGTTGCAAGAATTGGCGGGAGCTTTGACATTGCCCACCGCGCAAGTCACCGCGCAGGCTACCCCGCAAGTCACCCCGCAAGTCACCCCGCAAGTCACCCCGCAAGTCACCGTGCAAGTTAAAAAGATACTTCAAGCCGCTATTCATCCAATGAATCGCGAACTGTTGCAGCAGGCGTCCAATCTCAGTGACCGCGAGCATTTTCGCAAAGCTTACCTTGAACCGCTTGTCTCCGCAGGCTGGCTCGAACGCACTATCCCCGACAAACCCACCAGCCGCCTTCAGCAATATCGCATCACCGAAAAAGGCCGCGCGTGGCTGCAAAAAGCAACCGGAACGACCGCCGCTGAAAAAAGCGCTTCCCAACCGGCATGACTCTCGCGCACAATTTTCCCTTTTCCCTCATTTTTCCTCTAACCCACAACCACAACCAACCAAAAACACACTATGGCAAAAATCAAAATCAAGCCTGTCGGTGATCGCGTCCTCGTGAAGCACATCGAAGAAAAAGAACAAGTCCGCGGCGGCATCATCATTCCCGATTCCGCCAAGGAAAAACCGCAGGAGGCCGAAGTCATCGCGCTCGGCTCCGGCAAGAAAGACGACAGCGGCAAAGTCGTTCCCTTCGAAGTGAAGGTCGGCGACAAGGTCCTCATCAGCAAATACGGCGGAACCGAGGTCAAAATCGACGACGAGAAATACACCCTCGTCCGCGAAGACGACATCCTCGGCATCTTCGCCTAATCCGTCAAAAAACGCATCCAAAACACAAACGCGTTTTCTCAATCCAAAATCCAAAATCTAAAATCCAAAATCTACCAATATGGCAGCCAAACAACTCCTCTTCGACGAAGCCGCACGCCAGAAAATGCTCAAGGGCGTCGAGCTTCTCTCCAAAGCCGTCAAGGCCACGCTCGGTCCCAAGGGCCGCAACGTCGTCATCGACAAAAAATTCGGCTCTCCCACCGTCACCAAGGACGGCGTGAGCGTCGCCAAGGAAATCGAGCTCCCCGATCCCTATGAAAACATGGGCGCGCAAATGGTGAAGGAAGTCGCCTCCAAGACCTCCGACGCCGCGGGCGACGGCACCACCACCGCCACCGTCCTCGCCGAGGCCATCTACAAGGAAGGCCTCAAGCACGTCACCGCCGGCGCCAACCCGATCTTCCTCAAGCGCGGCATCGACAAGGCCGTCACCGCCGCCGTCGCCGAGCTCAAGAAACAATCCAAGAAGGTCAGCGACACCGAGGAAGTGCGCCAAGTCGCCACCGTCTCCGCCAACTGGGACACCGAGATCGGCCAGATCATCGCCGACGCCATGAACAAGGTCGGCAAGGACGGCACCATCACCGTCGAGGAGGCCAAGTCCATCGAAACCACCCTCGACGTCGTCGAAGGCATGCAGTTCGACAAGGGCTACATCTCGCCCTACTTCGCCACCAACAACGACACGCTCGAAGCCGTCCTCGAGGACGCCTACGTGCTCATCCACGAGAAGAAGATTTCCAACCTCCAGGAATTCCTTCCCCTCCTCCAGACCGTCGCCAAGACCGGCAAGCAATTCCTCATCATCGCCGAGGAAGTCGAAGGCGAAGCCCTCGCCGCGCTCGTCGTGAACAAAATCCGCGGCACCATCAACGTGTGCGCCGTCAAGGCCCCCGGCTTCGGCGACCGCCGCAAAGCCATGCTCGAGGACATCGCCATCCTCACCGGCGGCAAGTGCATCACCGAGGACCTCGGCCTCAAGCTCGAGAACCTCACCATCGCCGACCTCGGCAAAGCCAAGCGCATCGTCGTTGACAAGGAAAACACCACCATCGTCCAGGGCGCCGGCAAGTCGTCCGACATCCAGGGGCGCGTGAAACAAATCCGCCGCCAGATCGACGAAACCACCAGCGACTACGACCGCGAGAAGCTCCAGGAGCGCCTCGCCAAGCTCGCCGGCGGCGTCGCCGTCATCAATGTCGGCGCGGCCACCGAAGTCGAGATGAAGGAAAAGAAAGCCCGCGTCGAGGACGCCCTCCACGCCACGCGCGCCGCGGTTGAGGAAGGCATCGTCGCCGGCGGCGGCGTCGCCCTCCTTCGCACCGCCAAGGCAATCGACGCCCTCGAACTCGAAGGCGACGAAAAGATCGGCTCGCAAATCGTGCGCCGCGCCATCGCGCACCCCCTCAAGCAACTCTGCGCCAACGCCGGCATCGACGGCGGCGTGGTTGTGAAGGAAGTGCTCGGCTCGAAAGGCGCGATCGGCTACAACGTGGCGACCGACAAGTTCGAGGACCTCGTGAAAGCCGGTGTTGTTGACCCGACGATGGTCACCCGCACCGCGTTGCAAAACGCGTCCTCGATCGCCGGCCTGCTCCTCACCACCGAGTGCATGATCACGGACATTCCTGAAAAGGAAAAAGCCGCTCCCGCCATGCCCCCCGGCGGCGGAATGGACTACTAATTGATTCCCGCAGGGGCGCCGCCTGGCGTGCGCCCTCGCGAAACAAAAACTCTCAAGGCGCGCCGCACTCCGGCGCGCTTTTTTTTACCCTTGGGCATACGCGTCCCGCCCCATTTTCCATTGCGCGCCGGTTTAATTCACACCATGAAAAGCGGAAAAACCTCCCCATGAAAATCCCCTCGCACAGCATCTTGCCGCTTTTGCTTGTCGCACTCCTAGCCCTTGGCGCATGCAAGGATTCCAAAACCTCCGCTCCCAAACAAACATCCGCCGCTTCTTCCGAGCCACGCCAAGCACAGTCTGCTACGACACCGCAAACCAGCGCGAATGACGCCGATTTCGCGGATATCCCTGCCGACCTCGCCGAGCGTTACAAGACCGCGCTTCAATCCAATAACGCCGCAGCCCTCCTCGAAATCGGCAAGGAAGCCCGGGACAAGGCCGCCGCCATCGAAAATTCTTCGCGCGCATCCACTGCGCTCGCCGTTTTTTCCGCGCGCGCAGTTGCTGCATCCGCGCGCCTCGGCAACACCGAGGCCATGTTGCTCGCCGCCCGCAATGCGCTGGATGGCTATGGCGTTCCGGTTGACCGCGCTGCCGCGCTCGAACTCTACACTGCCGCGGGCGACGCTGGCGAAGCCGCCGGCTACAACGCCGCCGCGCGCATGCTTGTCGAGGGCAAAGACGCGCCTCTCGATGTGTCCGGCGCTCTCGCCCTTATCGAAAAAGCCATCGCTCTCGGTAGCACCGAGGCGAAGTTTCTCAAGGGCTCGATCATCCTCGCCCAAGGCGGCGACTCCGTCCCCGAGGCCATGCGACTCCTCATGGAAGCCGCGCGCGCCGATAATGCCGAGGCGCAATACCTTCTCGCAAAACTTCACCGCGAGGGCAAATACGCGCCCCGCGACGAACAGGCCGCCGCTGAATGGACAAAATATGCCGCCGATCTCGGGCTTGCTTCCGCAAGCACCGATTACGCCCGCCTCACGCTTCGCGGAAAATCCGGCGCCGACGGGGATGTTCGCGCCGCCATCGATCGACTCATTTACGCTGCCGACCAAGGCAACTCCAATGCCGCCCTGCAACTCGCTTTCTTTTTTCAATCCGCCAAAAATCCCACACCCGAGGACTTTGCCGCCGCGCAGCGTTATGCCCAAATGGCTCATGACAATGGCGAATCCGACGCCGCCTTGGTGCTGGCCACTATCGCACTGCGGAACAAGGACTACACCGTCGCGCTCGAGTGGTTGGAAAAAGATGCCAACAATTTGAACTGGCGCACGAAATACGCCTACGAACTCGCCACCAAAAGCAGGCAACCTCTGGCAACCGCGATCCGCACCGCCACTTACGCCAAGCGCGAGGAGGCCATGAGGCATGCAACTGAAAAACCGGCCACGCCAGGCGGTGACAAACGCCCCGCTGTGATCAAGGCATTCGAGCCTCCAATCCCGCCATCCCTCACATCGCTCGACGCCCAAATCTCGGTTAACGTGCGGTTTATTGTGGATGAAAACGGCGTGCCCACGGACGTCAAATTACTCAACCCAAGCCCCTACGAGGAACTCAACCAATCCGTGCTCGACACCGTTGGCCAATGGCGTTTCTCACCCGGCGTTAAAAACGGAGTCCCCGTCAAAACGCGCATGCAATTGCCCCTGGTCGTCAATACCAAGCGCTGAACGCGCGCCGCGGCCTGCCTCCCTCAAAACAACATTCCCTGCCGCCCGTCGGGCTCGTCATCAGCCGCGGGCGGGGCGACGCACTCCGGGCCTGCGTTGCGCGTGTTGTTCACATGGCTTGAAACGCGCCTCGCGCGCATCAACGCATCCTCGAAAGGCAGCAACAATAGCGTGCTCATGCCGTCTCGCGCATCGCCGTCGAGCCACCTGGTTGCGTCCTCGGCCGGCACGATCATCGGCATGCGGTGATGGATTGGGCGCATCACGTTGTTTGGCTCGGTCGTGATGATTGCGCACGCCCCGTTCGCGTCGCGGTCGGGCAAGCGGTCCCAGATGCCCGCCAGAAAAAACGGCCGTTTATCCCTCAACTGAAAAAGCCACGGAAAACGCGCCCGCCCGGCCTTTTCCCATTCATAAAAACCACTCGCGGGAATCAGGCAACGGCGCGACATCAGCGCCTCGCGAAACCCCGCTTTCGAGAGCAGCGACTCCGCGCGCACATTCACAATCGGCGGCGCGCTCGTCCGCTGCACCCCGGCGCCATGCCATCGCAATCCCCAGTGCAGCGACACGCATTCGCGCTCGCGTTTCACGCGCCCCGGTTTTGCCCGGACCACTTTTATTTTCGACGACGGCGCGATGTTGTAGTTGTCGCCTGGATACGCGGTGTCGCCCTCCTCGTCGGGAATGCCCGCCGCCGCGAGAAGATCCCGCGCATCTTTCCCCAAAAGCATGTAACGGCAGCACATTGCGCCCTGAAGTTAGGCGCCTGAAGTTTCCCGTGGCAATTCCGCAATGAGCCTCACCGCTTCACCCGCCGCCGCGAGGCCGAACGCCCCTGTCACAAACACCGCCGTGCCAAAACCGCTCTCGCAATCGAGCTTCAGATTGCTCCCCGGTTCCTGCTCGGTCGAGCATGTGCCGTTCGCCCACGGATAAACCGGTTTCTCCGCCGAATACACGCAGCGCACGCCGTAGCGGTTTCCCTCGCCGCGCGCGAACCCGTGGTCGCGGCGCAATTTTTTTCGCACCAGCCGCAACAAATCATCGCTGACGGATTCGCCGAGGTCGCCCGTGCGGATCGCGCTCGCGTCACGCTTGCCGCCCGCGCCGCCCACCGTCACGCAGGCGAGCCCGCGTTGCGCGCAACTTGCGATGAGCAGCGCCTTGTTTGTCACCGAGTCAATCGCGTCGATCACGCAATCAAAGCGTTTCGAAAGCATCCGCTCCGCGGTCGCCGAGGTAAAAAACTCCGGCAGTGTTTCGACGCGGATTTCCGGATTGATCAGCCGCATGCGCCGCGCAAGCACGTCGACCTTGGGCCGTCCGATCTCGCCCTCGATTGCGGGCAGCTGCCGGTTCACATTGGTCACGCACACATCGTCGAGATCGATGAGCGTGAGCGCGCCGACACCCGAGCGCGCCAGCCCCTCGACCGCCCACGAGCCCACGCCGCCCACGCCCACCACGCACACATGCGCGTCGTGCAAACGGGCCAGCCCTTCGCGTCCGAATAATCGTCCCACACCGCCGAAGCGGGCCTGATAGTTCTGGGAAAGTTTTGTCATTCTGTTTTTCGAGGTAGGGCGAAGCCTCCGGCTGAGCCGAAATCGTGTTTCACGCAATGGCTCACCGGGACGGTTCGCCCTACCATCGCATTTTATAATTCCGTGTATTTTTCCGAGCGCCCGCGCGCCTTCTCGACCGGATATTTTTTCCCGTTGGCCTCCATCTTTGATTCGATCGCCGACGCCACGTCGATGCCGGTCGCGTTTGCAAACTCAAGCGCGTAGATGATCACGTCGGCGAGTTCCTCCTCGATTTTTTTGCGCCGGGCCGGATCATTTTTTGCGATGTCGCGGGACGCGCCGGCCTCGGCCCAGAGAAAATGCTCCATCAATTCGCCCGCCTCCGCGGCGAGCGCCATGCTCAGGTTTTTGGGCGCGTGAAACTGCTCCCACTCGCGCTCGTGCACGAACGCGAGGATGCGCGCCTTAAGCTCGGCCACCGTTGTCTTATCATCATTCAGTGATTTCATAATCGGGTAAAATCTATGCGAAATATTCGCGGGACAAAATAAAAACTTGTCGGGAACCTGTGGACGAATATCCATGTCACTCGTCAAGTCCATCACATGAATCTGTCATCACAGCATTATCGCAGCCACGCCGGCGCTTCGTTTACGAAGGCCCGCGCGTGTGTTTTCTGCGTTCAATTGCGACAGATTTCCGTCATGTCCTGGACAAAGAAAACGAACGGCACGGGCAATACGGCATAAACATCCGTTTTTCTTTCGGAACACGTTTTAGCCAATCAAGCCCGGCCTTCTCAAACCCGAGAGAGGAGTAACTGCACACATGCACACAATGATCCACACCGACACCACAACCGAAACCGACAGTAGCAACCGCATTGCCAAATCCGAGTTCCGCAATCCGCACTACGATTGTCAGCACGAGGGTGACTCCATGAAACTCATCGTCTACGTTCCAGGCGTCGACGCAACCGGGGTGGACATTACGATGCACGGCCCCGATCTCACGATTACGGCGCGCAAAAAACGATTTATCCGGCGAAACTGGAACGGCCTCCAGCTCGAGCGCGTGCAGCGCGACTACATGCTCCGCCTGCGCGTCGGTTACGGTTACGATCCGTCCACGATGACGGCGGACCTTCGCAACGGCATCCTCACGCTCAAGCTGCCCGTTCGCGCGGCGAGCGTCGCGCCGCCTGTTCCCGTGCTCGCCGGGGCCGCGTGATAAGCGCGACCAGCGGGAGCCGATTGCCTTTCGCAGCGCATCGGCAACGGTTCCCCTGTGTGAGCGCGCATTATCCAATGTCGTTTTAACCGGGGCAGGTGAATCGAACTTTATGAAAAAAGCGCGTGGCGAATTCGCCGCCACGCCGGGGTCTCCACGCCTTCGGGTAACTCGCTCATCGCGCCCAAAAACCAATTGCGGCCCGTCACACCATTGTTATCCGTTGGATTATAAAATTGGTTCTGGTTTATAATCACATCATTATTGAACGCGATCATGACAGATCCATGGTTTCGAACGCGAACCGCACAATACATTACTGTCTTGGTGCGATAATTATCCACATAAAGCCAACCAAAAAATATATACAAACATGAGCAAGCTACCTTCGAAACTCGGCAATACGCACGACTCCGCGGCATGGAAAAAAGTCAAACCGCTCAAGGATTATGACCTTACCAAGCATCTCGACACACTTGATGTGCTTTTGAAATTCGCCCACAAGAATCCAACCGCGGAGCAATGCGAAAACATCCAGATTGTCTGCGATAAAATTTGCACGGCGGCCACGTCTGCAAAGAAAAACAACAAGTCGAGCGAGAAGATCGTTGAATTTTGTGATCGTGTTTTCAAAATTGCCGTTGGCACGCACAAAATAGCAGGCGACATCGAAAACGAGTTGGCCTCGAATGCAAAAAAAGAGGATAAAAAAACCAAGTCCTCCGCCGGCGGAGATGCCGCAAAACTTCCGGTTAAAACGCATTTTGACTCGGTCTGCGCCGCGCTTGCGAAATGCTCGGCTCACAAAAACAAAGCCGTGACCGCATTTTGTGAAAAGGACGCCTTTGTCATCGGTGAGGGGAAAACCAAGGATGGGGAGCTGGTTGGTATTCAAGCGCAGGCCAAAAAGAACCTGAAGTCATATAAGGCATTCATGGCGGCGCTCGAAAAACTCAAGGGGAAAAAACTGCCCCGGACGGAAGCTCTCAAGGCAATCAAGAAAGTTCTCTACGACGGCTCCGCGTTTATTTATCCGATGGACGGCGGATTGCAGGCGCAAGTAGGCGAATGGAAGCATCGCGCCTTTGCATTGCACAAGGGCAATGCCGCCGAATTTCAAAAGAGCCTAGCTTTTCAAATCTATACCGCCGCGGCAATGACCATTCAGGCGGATGCTACGATCATTCAAAAATGCGAGGGTGCATTGGCCCGTGAGGATTGAGCGATCGTGAGGATCAAGGGCGTGGGGCAGGATTTCACGCCCTTGCTTTTCGCGTTTCCTGAAAACCACTCACCGCGGGCTTGTTCCGCCACCGCGTATTTCGTCCCCTCACGCAAACTCATAAAACATCGTGCTCTCGCCCGGGGGCACGATGGCAAACGGACACCGCAGTTTCGCGTCGATTCCGGCAAGCGCGCGCTGGATCGCCTCGGCGCTGTTGCATTCGCGGCTGAGGTGCGTGAGGTAAATTTGCCGCCACGCCGGGCTCTCCACGGATTCAAGCAGTTCGCGCACCGCGTGATTCGAGAGGTGCCCGTGGCGGCCGCTGATGCGCTGCTTGGTCGACCACGGGCGCCGCTTGTCCGCCTGCAACATTTCCGGGCAATGGTTCGCCTCGACCACCAGCACCTCGGCGTTGCGAATGTGCTCGTGGATGTGTCGCGGCGTGTGCCCCAGGTCGGTCAGCCACGCGACGCTGTGCGCGGCGCCGTTGTTCTCCGGCGCGGCATCGCCTTGATGCGTGAACAAAAAACCCACCGGTTCCTGTGCGTCGTGCGGCACGGAAAAACTTTCCACCTGCAGATCGAGAAAATCAAAGCGCGCGCCCGTCTCGAACAACTGCCACGCCGGGGTGTGCTTTAGTTTTGCCTGCACAACGCGCGCCGTCGCCCGGTTCGCGAACACTTTTATTTGCGCGTGTTTCGCCAGCCCGCAGATCGCCGACGCATGGTCGCCGTGCTCGTGCGTGATAAAAACCGCGTCGATGTTCGCAAGCGACTCGCCCACGCCCGCAAGCAGTTCGTTCGTGCGTCGCGCGGAAAATCCCGCGTCGATCAGCACGCGCGCGCGCGGAGTCTGGAGCAGCGCGCAATTGCCATCGCTGCCGCTCCCCAAAATACAAAAACGCATGCGCGGAACACTCATTTTTCGAGAAACACGGACGGGATCACTTCGCGGGCCAAAACACAACACACACGCACGCCGGCACGCCAAATCGTTTTGCGGGCTGCGCGAGTTTCCCCGTCGTCGCGTCGATGCGGAAACTTGCGACGTCATTCGCATCCTGGTTCGCGCAGAGCAGCCAGCCGCCGTCGGGGCTGATCGCAAAATGCCTCGGGTGCGCCAGGCCGCCCGTGCGCTGCAAGAACGCCAGCCGCCCGCTCGCCGGATCGACGGCGAACGCCGCGATGCTCTCGTCGTTCGCGCGATTTGACGCATACAGGAATTTTCCCGAGCGATGCATCGCCACTTCCGCCGACCAGCGGCGTCCCGAAAAATCCGGGGGAACCGTCGGGGCGGTTTCGATTTCGCGCAACCCGCCCGACGCGGCATCGTAGGCGAAAACCGTCACCGTTGCGGCCAGCTCGTTGATCGCATACATGAACCGCGCGTCCGGGGAAAATGCCAGGTGCCGCACGCCGCAACCTTCCGCAAGCGCCGCGGCCACTTTGCTGTCGGCCAGTTTGCTTTCAGATGTGATGCGATATGAGAAAATTCTGTCCGCCGCCAGGTCCGCCGCAAATGCGAAGCATCCGTCAGGGGACACTTTGATGCAATGCGGATGAGGCGCTGATTGCTGCGGATGTTTTCCCGTCAGCGTGTGCTCGACACGCGACGCGCACTCGCCGAGCGAGCCGTCCGCGCGAATCGGAAACGATTGCAAATACCCGCCCGAATAATGCGCCGTGAGCACTGTGCGCCCGTCCGGTGTGACCGAGATGTAAGTGCCGTTTGTCGCACCATCGGCGACTTGGTTGATAAGCGTGAGCCCTCCCGATTTCGGATCAATTGTGTATGCCAGCACAATACCGCCCGTCTTGTCGTCGCCGCCCACCGCGTAAAGCACCGGCAGTGTCGGATGCGTTGCCAGAAAGGTCGGGTTCGCCGCTTCCGCCGCCAGCGTCGGCTCGGATGTCGCGCCAACTTTTTCGTCAAACCCCGCCACATAAATCCCCCTGCTTGGAGGTTTGCGTGTGTAAGTGCCAAAATAAACGAACTGCCCGGATGTCGCGAGAGAAGTCATGATGAAAAGAAAAGTTGAGAGAAATAAACGCATGCGAAGCCAAACCCTGTTCCAAGTCTATGGGAACGGATAAAAGGCGCGCCGCATCCGTTCGCAAGGGCGCAATTAAAAGAAAGATCGCCTCCTCTCTCCGTTCCGACGCTTTCGGCTTCCATTTTGCCCGATTCCCGCTTCCTCTACGCGCTTTCAAACACACATGGCAGATTTTCTCACAGCCACGCCATCGACCGATGATTCCAAGAAATGCGAGCGCGCCTTTCTCGTCGGCGTGCAAACTCCGGGCATGAAACCCGGCGAGGCCCGCGAGCTGCTCGATGAGCTTCGCGAACTCGTTGAAAACCTCGGCATCGGCGTCGTCTCCGAGGAGCTTGTCAATTTGCGCGCGCCCAATGCCGCCACGCTGCTCGGCTCGGGCAAGACGCACGCGGTCATCGCGGCGGCCCGCGCCGCGCACGCCGACTTGATCGTCATCGACGAGCCGCTCTCGCCCGCGCAACAGCGCAACTGGGAAAAGGAATCCGGCGTCGCGGTTATCGACCGCGAGGAGGTGATTCTCGATATTTTTGCCGAGCGCGCCAGCACGCGCGAAGCCGTCCTTCAAGTCGCGCTCGCCCGCATGGAATACTCGTTGCCGCGCCTCACTCGCGCGTGGACGCATCTTTCGCGCCAGCGCGGACGCGGCAAGCTCGGCGGCGAGGGCGAGACGCAGCTCGAGCAGGACCGCCGCATCGTGCGCGACCGCATCACGCACCTGCGCCTTGAGCTCTCCAAGGTAGTCAGCCAGCGCGACGTGCAGCGCCACCGGCGCATGCGCGTGCCGGTGCCGACCGCGTCGATTGTGGGCTACACCAACGCGGGCAAGTCCACGCTCATCAACAGGCTCACCGGCGCGCAGGTGCTCGCTGAAAACAAACTCTTCGCCACGCTCGACCCGACCACGCGCCAGCTCGTGTTGCCAAACAACCAGAAGCTCCTGGTCACGGACACGGTCGGCTTCATCCGGCGCCTGCCGCACCGCCTCGTCGAGGCGTTCAAGGCCACGCTTGAGGAGGTGATCGTATCCGATTTTCTGATACACGTTATCGACGTCTCGAACCCCGATTTTGAAAAGCACCACGCCACGACGCTCGCCGTGCTCGACGAGCTCGGCGCCGCGGACAAGACCATTGTCACCGTCTTTAACAAAACCGACCTCGCCGATGACACTGCGCGCGCGCATGCGCTGGCGCTTGCGCCCGACGCGTGTTTTGTGAGCGCGGCCACTGGTGAAAACGTGGACGTCCTGCTGGCCCGCTGCGCCGGACTGATCGCAGACCAATACGCGTCCGCGCGGCTGTATATTCCCCACGCCCGTTACGACCTTGTCGCGAAACTGCACAAGCTCGGCCATGTGCAACACGAGGAGCAATTTGACACCGGCGTGTATGTCGAGGGCCGCATTCCGCCCGCGCTTGCCTCCGCATACGAATCGTTTGCCGTTGCGAAAAAGCCGGCGGGAAAGAGACGAAAACGCTAACCCTTGGTCCCGGCCCGATACCCCGACAATGCAGTTTCGATTCCAGTTGCTCCCGGGCGCTTACGTCGTCGCAAAACTTACCGGTTCCGTCCCTGCGTTTCCAATGGAGGTGAAACCCAGTGCGTTGTTTTCGCTCACACTCACCGATGATGAAATCTCGCTTGTGTGCGAGGAAAGCGAGGTGCCTGCATCGGCAGTGTGCGCAAGCATCCAGCGCGACTGGCGCGTCTTGAAAATTGAAGGCATCCTGGACTTTTCGCTTGTGGGAATCCTCGCGCGGATCACGGGAGTGCTTTCGTCGAAGGGCATCAGCATTTTTGCGCTCTCGACCCACAATACGGATTACATCCTGGTGCAATCGAAGTCGCTTCCAGCCGCGATGAGCGCCCTGAAGGCGGATGGACATGCGATATTTGGGCAAAACTCGGATATGTGAAAAATCACGCCATGTGAAATCCCGCACTTGACGTGCAAGGGAATCGCGCCAACGTCATCCCTCCTAATTTGCCCGATGGTGTAATGGCAGCACAGGCGACTTTGACTCGCCTAGTCATGGTTCGAATCCATGTCGGGCAGCCAATGCCGAGTCGGGGTGTTTTTGGGGATTCCCAAAAAACAAAGTTTCCCTCCGGCTTTCTCTGAAAAGAAAATGGTGCAAGCGCCGGGAGTCGAACCCGGATCAACGGCTTCGGAGACCAACCCCGCCCCTTATGAAAACAGGGGGTAGTTGACCATAGGTTGACATCATAACAGCTCCAAAAACACGATCACAGACC
>NZ_JAQFIP010000012.1 GCF_029504735.1 Ereboglobus sp. PH5-10
TGCCAAGCACTCGCAATGATTGGAGCTTCATGGTGTTGACTTTTGCTTTGCTTCCGGACCGTTGCCCCGGGTCAACATGTCTATGGGTCTTTCTGCCAGCCCCGACAAACCCACTTGCCACCGTCTGCCTCTCTTGGTTCCCTTTGCCTTTTTCCGATTTCACACGCCACATTTATTCAGTCCCTCAGTCCCTACGAATCATGTCCGCAGAAAACACCGCCGAGAACACCAGCGCCGCGCCCACCGATTTCATCCGCGATATCGTCGCCGAGGATGTCGCGCAAAAACGCTACCCCAAAATCATCACCCGGTTTCCGCCCGAGCCCAACGGCTACCTCCATCTCGGCCACGCCAAGTCCATCTGCCTGAACTTCGGCATCGCCCTCGAAAACGGCGGCGTTTGCAACCTCCGCATGGACGACACCAACCCCGCCAAGGAGGAGGTCGAATACGTCGAGGCCATCACCGACGACATCAATTGGCTCATCTCCGGCTGGGCCGACAAACAAATCGGCCTCACCACCCCGCACGCCCATCCCGCGTCCGCCACGATCGACGGCAAGCTCGACTACCACCTCCCCGCGGCCAATGCCGCGGAAATTCCAAATTCCAATACTCAAATTCCAACAACTGCCGGTTCCGACCAATCGAAAATCCATTCCCCGTTCTTTGCCTCCGACTACTTTGACGCCCTCTACGCCTACGCCGAGCAACTCATCCTCAAGGGCAAGGCCTACGTTTGCGATCTCACTCCCGAGCAAACCGACGAGTATCGCGGCGCGCCCGACAAACCCGGCAAGCCCAGCCCCTGGCGCGACCGCACCATTGAGGAGTCGCTCGACCTCTTCCGCCGCATGAAGGCGGGCGAGTTTCCCGACGGCGCGCGCACGCTCCGCGCCCGCATCGACATGGCCTCGCCCAACGTCTGGTTGCGCGACCCGCTCCTCTACCGCATCCGCCACACCGCCCATCATCACGCCGGCGACAAATGGTGCGTGTATCCGCTCTACGACTACGCGCATTGCGTTTCCGACTACATCGAGGGCATCACCCACTCCATCTGCACGCTCGAGTTTGTTGTCCACCGCCCGCTCTACGACTGGATCCTTGAGGCGCTCGACCTTCCCCGGCCGCTTCCGCACCAATACGAATTTGCCAAGCTCAACCTCGCCTACACCCTTTTCAGCAAGCGCCGGCTCATGCGCCTCGTTAAGGAAAATGTTGTCAACGGTTGGGACGATCCGCGCATGCCCACCATTGCCGGTATTCGACGCCGGGGCATCCCCGCCGCCGCCATCCGCAATTTCGCCTACAACATCGGCGTCACCAAATACGACTCCCTCACCGAACTTGCCGTTTACGAAAACGCCATCCGCGACGAACTCAACGCCACCGCGCACCGCCGCATGGCCGTCTTGAAACCGATCAAAATTGTCCTCACCAACATCGCCCCCGGCGAAACCATCGAGTGCCGCGCCACCAACCACCCCGGCAACCCCGATCTCGGCACGCGCCCCGTCGCGCTCACCCGCGAAGTGTTTATCGAGGCCGATGATTTTGCCGAGGTGCCGCCGCCGAAATACTTCCGACTGAAACCCGGCGGCGAAGTCCGCCTCAAATACGCCTGCATCATCAAGCTCGACGAAATCATCAAGGACGCCGACGGACGCCTCGTCGAGCTCCGCTGCACCGCCGACCTCACCACCCGCGCCGGCCAGCCCAACGTGAACCGCAAGGTCAAGGGCACGATTCACTGGGTCAGCGCGGCCAGCGCCATCGACGCCGAAGTGCGCCTCTACGACCGACTCTTCACCGTCCCCGAACCCGGCGCGGACGACAACTACCTCGACCATCTCAACCCGAACTCCGTCGAAACCGTCACCGCCAAACTCGAGCCCTCCCTTGCCGACGCCGCGCCCGATGCGCGCTACCAATTCGAACGCCTCGGCTATTTCACCATTGATGGCAAGGACAGCAAGCCCGGCGCCCTCGTCTTCAACCGCACCATCACGCTCAAATCAAAGTAGCGGAAATTGGACATTTTTGTCGCGGGAGCGAAATCCCCGCAAAACACGCGCTTTTTCAATAAAGTTGCAATATCAAGGCGTGTAGATACTTACGTATTGACTATTTTTCATGTAATTTCCACTACGTGCATTATTCAGTATATATAAAATACGTCAACGCGTGATGGCTTCGGCGGTTTCAAGGCTCTCTGAAAAACACCTCGGCCATCTGCTTTTTGCACAAAAACAGTGAATACGTTTCAAGTCTCAAACTCCTTTTTCCGAACAATCCTTGTTATTATCGCGAGCCTCGCGTTCATCACAACCACCGCGCTCATCATCATCAATTTTGACCAGGCGCCCGCGTCGGTCATCGTTCGCATCATGATCGCCGGGTTGCTTTTTGTGCCCGGCATCTCTGCGATTTTCGGGTTCGTCTGGCTGCCGGTCTTCATCATTTCCCGCCTTTTTCTGCGCCACAGGTTCGAGCGCCGAAAAGTCCCCCTCTTCCCGCTTCCCGCAATCATCCCGCCCGCGTGTTTTTTTGTGGCCGCCCTGGCGTTATCTTCCCTCCTTCTGGTCCGTTACAACAACAACCACCGCCTTCGCGAAACCGTGGCCCAAGCCCTTCGCGCCCCGGCGCCGAACGCCGCCACATGGACCGCGATACCCGCTGACAACGACAAGGTGCCGGCCCAAGTGGAACGCTGGCTCGGCGAAAGTTTTGGCGTGCACGAACCCAAGCTCATTGAACTTGCGGAAAATTTCCCCGGCAACATTCCCATTGCGCAAAAAATCGTCGACCAAATTAGCGCGTCCACCCGCGTGCTCAACATCCTCTGGACAAACCACCGGTCGGAGGCCTCCGGCTTTCACGATGCGTCGCGAAACGAGCCGCTGCGCCGCTTGCTCGTGAGCATCGCCACCCACCCCGAGGCAAACGAGACCCTGGCCTGCGACATCGTCCGGCACACCAATGATCCCGCCGTGCGCGTCGCGATCGGCCAGCACTATGGAAACTCGGTCGCCTTCCGCCAAAAGTATCTCGACATCCTTCTTGCCGACTCGTCGCCGCAAAGCCGTCGCATCGCCGCCGGCATCGTCAATATTTCCTACCCGCAGATGGCCAGCCTCGCCAGCGATCCCGACCCCGCGGTTCGCGCGCGCCTCGCGAGCAACCCCTACCTGCCCGACAACCTGCTCCGGCAACTCGACACAGATAACAATATCGAGGTTCGCCGCAATCTCATGCTCAACCCCAACGTCCCCGCCGAGTGGCGCAATGCGTATTACCGCGAAGCCATCATGCACGAGGACCCCGGGTTTCGCGGACGCCTCGTGCGTGAAAACCCCGACTGCCCCGAATTTGTGCTGCGCAACCTCGCCAACGATGAGAGCGCGGAGGTTCGCGCCGAAGTGGTCAACCACTCCAAAACCCCGATGGATGTGATCGGGCGGCTCGTCAATGACAAGGCCGCGCCGGTGCGCACACAGGCAAAAATGCGCATGCGCGACGATCTCGGTCCGGCGACTTACTGACAAAAACCAACCCCGACACGGTCGCAAGCGTCTCCCCGGTCAGCACCAACAATGCCGGTGCGACAAACGCCTTCGTTCCCGGCGAGGGGTGAGGAATATTATTTTTCGTCCTCAATCGGTTTTAGCTGATTGAGCGGCGGGACGGTGCGGATGGCGGGGAGCGAGAGGGCGACGCTGACCACGACCATGATCGTGCAGACGCCGCCGAAGGTCGCCGCGGCCACGGGGCCGAAACGCGCCGCCATCAGGCCGCCGCGGAACTCGGAGATTTCGTTGGAGCAGCCGATGAAGAGCTGGTTGACCGACGTTACGCGTCCGCGCAGGTAATCGGGCGTGAGCATTTGCACGAGCGTATGGCGAATCACGACGCTGACGTTGTCGCAAATGCCTGTGAGGAAAAGCGCGAAGAGCGAGAGGAAGATGTTGCGCGAGAGCGCGAAGATCACGATCGCCGCGCCGAAGCACACGACCGACCAGAGCAGCGTGATGCCGGGGCGCTTGAAGGGCCGCGAGTGCGCCACGAAAACCGCCATCATGATCGCGCCGACCGAGGGCGCGGCGCGCATGCAGCCCGCCCAGAACTCGTAGTTTTCAAAGTGAAAAATGTTTTTCGCGTAGAGCGGATACATCGCCGTGAGCCCGCCGAGGAGCACGGCGAACAAATCGAGCGTGATGGCGGCGAGCACGGGTTTTTGTCTCCAGATAAAAGTCGCGCCGGCGGAGGCCTTGGGCACGGGCAGCGAGGCGTCGCGCGGCTTGCGCGGCTGGAGCGCGATGCCAACGAGCGAGACGGCGAGCACGATGGAGAACACGGCGTCCGCCGCATACACCGCCGTGTAGCTCCACACGGCGACAAACCCGCCGAGCACCGGGCCGAGCACCGCGGAGAGTTCAAACGTGCTGGAGTTCCATGTGAGGGCGTTGGTGAGTTGCGACGGCGGCACGAGGACGGGAATGATCGAGCCGCGCGCCGGCGCGCCGACCACGCGCACCGTGGCGTGCAAGAGTTGCAGCAGGTAAACGATGGGCAGCGCGGGGTTGTCGAAATGGATCGCGCCGAGATTGTCCTTGCTGGTGAAAAAGTGAGCGACTGTTTCAATGAGGCGATTCGCCCCGCGCAGCACGCCGACGTAGGGGATGCTGTCGTGAAAATGCGTGACCATGACGAGCATGATCGAGAGCGCGCACGAAGCGCTCATGGTGAGGGTGATGATTTTGCGGCGGTCGTATTTGTCGGCGAGCACGCCGGAGGGCAGGACGAGAAAGATGAGCGGGATGACGTTGACCAGGCCGATGAAACCGATGGCGGCGGCGGAGTTTGTCCAATGCAGCACCTGGAGCGCGATGGTGATGCTCATCGCCTGGCGCCCGAGGTTGAACGCAAAATTGCTCAGCAGAAAGCGGCGGAATCCCGCGTTGCGGAACGCGACATACGGGTCGGGCTTGGCTTCTTCTGGCTGGCTGGCGTTCATTGCGTGCTAAAATTGGAAAAACGTGAAGTGTTTGAAAATCGCGGCGCGCACGCAAGCATCGCGTGGGCGGCGCCCGTTGTTGTGTATTCGGAAAACGGATACGCCGCCTGGCGCCGGCGCGTCACGGCCCGATCCGTATTATGTAAAGGCCGGGTGCGAGTTCGAGGCGGGAGCCGACGCGCAGGTTTTTATCGAGATAATTGGAGAGATATTGCGCGACCGCGGGTGCGCCGGCGCCTTTTATGAGCGTTGGCGGGGCGGCGAGGCCGGTGACGTCGATTGCGGCCAGAAATTCGAGCGGAGACCAGTCGCCTGTCGCGAGCGCGTCCGGCATGTCGGCGGGCCGGGTCGCGGGCCGGGGGACGGGGAGTTCGAGCACGACCCGCCCGGTTCCGGCGTGAACCACCTCGACGCTGGCCTGGCGCGCGGGGAGCGGCGCGAGTGGAAACTCGGCGCGCCCGAGGGTCGCGTAGGGAGTCAGCGTGTGCCCGTAGCCCAGCGCCTCGACGGGGCGCGCGGGGATTTGAACAGGGTCGGGATACCGGATCGTGAAGGCGTCGTCGGAGTAGGCGTAGCTCGGCGGAAAGGCGCGGAACGCCTGTTCCGGCTCCCTGTGCGTGGTGCTCACGAGGTCGGCCTGCGTGTAATTGTGCGCCGTGGGCAGGAAGAGCGGCGCGGGATCGAGCAGGAGCGCCTCCTCGTCGAGAAGGCGGTTGCGCTGCTTGTCCCCCATGTGCGCGATGCTTAGCGTGGCGGGATCGGCGGAGGTCGCTCGCGGAACGGCGACCGGCAGGCGCACGACCCCCACAAGCACGGAAATGCCCGCCACCAGCGCGACAAGCGCCACGACCATCAAAGCCAACATGCGGCGATTTTCAGCGCGCGAGCTCCATTGAAACAGGCCGGCCTTGATTTTCATGGGCAATCATTCTCCCGCCTGCGGGCCGGAGGGGCGAAACGAGGGGGAGGTTGTTTTCTCGGGGGTGGCGAGTATTGAAACCTTGAAGCCGATTTCGCCGGCAAGGTCGGCGATGCGCGACACCTCCTCGATTGTCACGGCGGAGTCGGCGCGAACAAGAAGCGACGCGTCGGGCGAATTTTTTATTTTTTCAGCAAGCCAGGCCTCAAGTTGCGCATGGCTGACAATGCCCGTGTCGGCGAAGATTTGCCCGTTGGCCTTGATGCTGACGACGGTCGTGCCGGGCACGTATGAAACCCTGCCGGCCGGTCGCGAGGGCAGTTGAAAATCGCTGCTCTCCACGACGATGGCCGGCGAAAGAATGAAGCGTGAGCCGAAAAACAAAAAGAACATCGCGATGAGCGTGAGGTTCGCAAAATGCACCCAGTCGTAGCTGCGCGGAGGCGGGCTCAGCTTGGAATTGAGATCGAGCGGGCGGATAATCATCGAGCTAAAGAATGGTGAATGGCGAAGAGTGAGTGGTGAAGGCCGGGTGTCCTTTTATTTTCACGCCTTGCCCTTTGCTGTCCTGCCCTTCGGCGCCGGCGCGCCGCCGTCAATGCCCTCGCCTTCGTATTCATTAATCAAATACTCCATGATTTCATTGGCGGCCCACTCCATGTCGCGGGTAAGCGCGCGCACGCGGCCCCGGAGAAAATGGTGCCCGAGGTGCACGGGGATCGCGAGCAGGAGGCTGGCGGCGGTGACTGTGAGCGCCTGCCAGAGGCCGTTGGAGAGGGCGGTGGCGGTGGCAAACTCGGCGCCTTGCATGAAGGCGTGAAACGTCATGATCATGCCGAAGAGCGTGCCGAGCAATCCGACGAGCGGCGCGACCTGGCCGATGGCGGCAAACGCGCCGAGGCGGCGTTCGAGCGAGGGGATTTCCACGATGGCCGCCTCCTGCACGGCGTAGCGAAGTTTTTCCGGCGGCTTTCCGGCGTGCATGAGCGCGGCCTTCACAATCGAGGCCACGGGGCCGGGCGTTTCCTCGCAAATGGTAGCGGCCTCGACGAGGCGGCGGTTGTTGAGCGTGTTTTTGATGCCGTCGAGAAACGCCTTGGACTTGATTTGTCCGCGATGAAGATAGAGCGCGCGCTCTATGAACAGCACGATGGCGACCGCCGCCATGAAGACGATGACCAGCATCATCGGGCCGCCTTTTGAGAAGAGACTGAAATCGAATCCGGACATTCCGAGTATTAGCATTTAGTGGATGCGCACAGATTTGCAACGCGACATCCGCGGCGGCGAGGAGAAAAACGCCCCCGCGCGCAAACAGACGCTGAAAGATGCCTCCGGGTTCGCGAAACGATTTTTCTTCCCATTCCGCATTCTCCGCCTCGAAATCCGCGTTCCTTCGCATGGCTCTCGTAAACTTACTCGACATCAACCTCGCCTTTGGCGGTCCGGCGGTTCTGGAAAACGTCAATTTCCAGATCGACCCCGGCGAGCGCGTCTGCCTGGTCGGGCGCAACGGCTCGGGCAAGACCACGCTCATGCGCGTGATCGCGGGCGAGATGCAGGCCGACACCGGCGTCGTCTCGCGCCAGCCCGGGGCGCGGTTTGCGCGGCTCACGCAAGAAATCCCGGCGGATGTGCGCGGCATTGTTCACGATATCGTTTCGTCGGGACTCGCGGAGGTCGCGCACGAGGAATCGTGGGAGCGCGAGCTGCGTCTCGAAAAACTCCTCGAACGCATGGCGATCAACCCGCGGGCTGATTTCGCCGCGCTCTCCGGCGGCTTGAAACGCCGCGTGCTGCTTGCCCGCGCGCTCGCCTCGCAACCCGACCTGCTCCTCCTTGACGAGCCGACCAACCACCTCGACCTCGAGTCAATCCTGTGGCTGGAAAATTTTCTCCTTAACGAAAAAATCTCGCTCTTCTTCGTGACGCACGACCGCGCGTTCCTGCGCCGGCTCGCCACGCGCATTGTCGAGCTCGACCGCGGCATCATCACAAACTGGGACTGCCCCTACGACACCTACCTCGCGCGCCGCCAGGAACGCCTTGAGGCCGAGGAGCGCCAGATGGCCGCCGCCGACAAAAAACTCGCGCAAGAGGAGGAGTGGGCGCGTCGCAAACCCAGCGCGCAGCGCAAGCGCTCCGGCGCCCGCCTCGAAGCGCTCGCCGCCATGCGCGCCGAACGCCTCGCCCGCCGCGAGCGCACCGGCAATGCCAGCATGCGCCTCGCCGAGGCCGACCGCTCCGGCGTGAAGGTTGTGGAGGCGGAGGAGATGTCGTTCGCGTATCCAAACGGCAAATGCATCATCCGCGATCTCACAACCACGATCACTCGCGGTGACAAAATCGGCGTCATCGGTCCGAACGGCTCCGGCAAGACCACGCTCATAAAACTCCTGCTCGGCGAACTCGCGCCAGCCGCCGGCACGATCAAGCACGGCACAAACCTTGAGGTTGTTTATTTTGACCAGTTCCGCGCGCAAATCGACGACGACAAAACCGTGGCCGACAATATCGCCGACGGAAACACAACCGTCACCATCGACGGACGCCAGCGCCACGTGATCACCTACCTCCAGGATTTTCTTTTCTCGTCGCAACGCGCCCGCACACCCGCGCGCGTGCTTTCCGGAGGCGAGCGCAACCGCCTGCTTCTCGCGCGTCTCTTCACAAAACCCGCCAACGTCCTTGTGCTCGACGAGCCCACCAACGACCTCGACGCCGAGACGCTCGACCTCCTCGAAAACCTGCTCGTTGAATACCAGGGCACGCTGCTTCTCGTGAGCCACGACCGCGACTTTCTCGACAACGTCGTCACGGGCACGATGGTCATGGAGGGCGATGGGCGCGTTGCCGAATACGTCGGCGGTTACGCCGATTACATCCGCCAGCGCGCCGCGCTCGACTCAGCGGCGGCATTGCGCGCGCAACAAGCCTCGCCGGCCCTTGGCAAAAAAACACCGTCCACGCCCGCCAAGTCCGCCCGCCCCCGAAAGCTCACCAACAAGGAAAACCGCGAGCTCGACGAACTTCCCGCCAAAATCGAGGCGCTCGAAGCCGAGCAAGCCGGGCTCACGGCCAAGCTTTCCGATCCCGATTTCTACAAAAGTGATTCCGCCGCCGCCCCGGTCGTTCGCGCCCGTCTTGAGGAATTGGAGTCAACTCTCGCCGCCGCCTACGCGCGCTGGGAGGAGTTGGAGACGATTCGGAACGCCACTTGATTAAGCGTTTCCCCGCATGATGCGGTTCTGGGCGAGGGTGGCTCCGGGGAGGTTTTTGGTGATGATGAGCTGGTAGGCCTCGCGGGCTTGGGTGAATTTGGACTGCTGCTCGAGCATTTCGCCAAGGCGGAGCAGGGTGCGCGACATCCAGTAGCGACCCTTGGAGCCGAGCTTGGCGGCTTGGGTGTCGTCGAGGAGGAAGTCGTTTATCATCTGCCACCAGATGGTTTCAAGCCGGGCGGGGGTGTTGCGCGCAATGAGGTTGAGACCGAACTTGTAACCGGCCTCGACGCGAAGATCCACCGGCGCGGCGGGAAGATCGAGGAGGCGTTCATAAATGGCGGCGGCGCTTTCGGCGCGGGAGGCGTCCGAACTGGCGATGGCGGCGTAGCAGTCGGCGAGGGCGAGCTCGGCGATCAGGGCGTCGCGGAACTCGGGGAATTTGTAGCGGTTGATGAGGTCGCGATAGGTTTCGATGGCGTGTCCGTATTCATTGATGGTGCGAAGGAGGTTGCCCTGCCTGAGGCGCGCGTAAAAGACGAGCTCGCCATGCGCGCCGGGGTTGGTGTTTTCCTCGTTCAACACAAGGTCCTCGAGAAGGCGGTAGGCTTCGCGGTAATACTGGTCCTGCGCGCGGCTTTCGGCGTAGATGGCGGCCTGGTAAAGCGCGTAGGAGGCGTAGGGGGTGCCTTTGTAATCGTCGGCGAGTTTGCGGAGAAGTCCCTGCGCCTCGACGATCTGGCCGCGCCTGGCGGCTTGGTCGGCCTCGATAATGTAGGAGCGGATGGCGGCGGCGGTTTTCGGGTATTCGCCGCGGAGCAGGCGGAGGGTCGAGGCGATCTTGTCGGAGGGCGACTGCCCGGGTTGGGCGAGGGCGTAGCCGGCCTCGACTTCGAGGAGGAGCGCCATGCTGATGATGTCGGCGCGCAATTTAGGGGCCACGTCATCGAGGGAGGTTTTGATTTTTTCGGCGTGGGCGATTGCCTGCTCGTAGTTGCCGGAATCGTGGGCAAGGCGCATTTGGAGCCATGCCATGCGGGCGCGAAGTCCGGCGGGCAATGTTCCGTCGCCCGCCGGTTCGGCGAGCAGTCGGCTGACGCGGGCGTAGGCTTGCGCGGTTTCGCCGGCGGTTTGAAGCGCGCGGGATAGATTCCACTCGGCCTGCCAGCGATTGACTGGGTCGAAGCGCTCGTCGCTGGAATAATCGTCGAGAACTTTTTGCGCGGCGGCGAGGGGACCGCCATTGGAGTGGGCGTGGATTTCGGAGAGCACCCGTTGGAACATGAGCATGCCGGGCGCGACTCCCTCGGGGACGTCTGCGAGGGCGTAGCCGTAGGCGCCGGAGGCGTTGCGGAAATCCTTGGCGCGAAAATAAGCCTCGGCAATGAGCACGCCGAGCCGGGCGTGGACGGGGCCGGATTTCAACTCGGCGCGCGCGCGCGCAGCCCAGTCGGCGGCGGCGCGATAGCGGCCTTGTTCCCATGCGATGGCGGTTTGCACGCCGAGCGCGGCGGCGCGAAGCGGCGAGCCGGGAAACTCGGCGAGGAGCCGGCTGGCGTCGGCTTCCGCGGAGTCGAAGTCCTTGCCGGTTTGTCCGGCGAGGGCGAGTTGGGCTCGGAAAAGGAGCAGGTCGTCGAGGATCGGATGGGGCGGGGTGGCCGCGATGAATTGGTTGAGCCAGTTGTGAAACTCGGTGGCGCGCTCCTTGGTTTGGGATGCGTTGGCGAGGAGGCGGAGGGCGGCGCGTTGTTTGTCGTGGTCGCCGGAATCGGCGAGGAGTTTGCGCAAGGCGTCGCGTCCGGAGTTGTCGTCGGCCCCGGCGATGAGCCCCAGGAGGAGCCGCCACTCATCGCGAATCGCGGTTTCCTGCTGGGGGAGAAACTGAAGTTGCGTCTGGAGAAGGGTGACGGCCTCGCTGCGGCGGTTGGCGGCGTTGAGCGCGACGGCGAGCTGGCTGATGGCACCGTAGCTGTCGCGGCGTCCGGGGTTGCGGTCGATTGTCTGGCGGAGGCTGGCGATGGTGTTTTCGCCGGCCTGGCCGAGGAAGAGCTGAACGCGCCTGCGCGAGAGCATGAACCAGGAGCGCTGCGCATCGGTGGCGGTCGAGGTTTCGGCTTGCTGGTATTGCTGGGAGGCCTGCGTGTAGTCGCCCGCTTCCTCCGCGAGCATGCCGCGCATGAAAAAGAGCCACGGGCGGTCCGATTGGGGCAGGTCTTCCGGCTGGAGCGAGGCAATGGCGGCGCGGGCCTCTTCGAAACGGCGCGCGCGCGCGTCGATCAATGCCCGCCGGAGAATAACCGCGGGAGTAGGCGCGCCGGAGAATTGTTGCAGGGCTCCGGCCGCTTCCTCGATGCGATCGTCCTCAATCAGCGCGGTGGCGAAGGCGAGAGTGACGCGGTTGTGTGTTTGCGGGGTGGCGGTGTTTGCGGGGGCGTCAAGAAGCTGTCGGTAGATTTCGGCGGCGATGGAGGGCAGGCCGGTTTCGAGGGCGCGTTGCGCGGCGAGCTCGGTGAGCACGCCGGGGCCGGGTGCGACGGTCGGGGTTTGTTCGGCGGGGAAGGGCACCGGCGGCGCCAGCGATTCCTGCGCGCGCGCTGTGCCGGTCGCGTTTGCGACCATCAGGAATGCGGCGAGGGCGAAGACCAATGTCTTGGGCGGAATCATGAATGCGGGCGAATTTGCGCGGAATGGCGGCTCGTGGCAAGGGCGGGCGCGGCATAAATCGACATAATTCGGCCTGAGTCGATTTGAATCGATTTGAAAAGCGGGAGCGGGCAAGTTTGCGCGAAACACCATGAGCAATTTTCAAGAGCTTACCGAGTTTCGCGATTTTATGATCGAGCTGGCGCGGCGCAGCGGTGAATTCATCACGCCGCGCTTCGGCAATCCGGGGCTGGCGGTCGAAATGAAGGGCGACGCGTCGCCCGTGACGGCGGCGGATCGCGGCGCGGAGGAATTGATGCGCGATATGATCTCGAAAAAATTTCCCGCGCACGGAATCGTCGGCGAGGAATTTGGCAGCGAGCGCGCGGACGCGGAATGGGTCTGGGTGCTCGACCCGATCGACGGCACGAAGTCGTTCATCACGGGTGTGCCGTTGTGGGGGACTTTGATCGCGCTGAAGCATTGCGGCGAGCCGGTGCTGGGTGCGATTCACCAGCCGGTGCTCGGACAATTGATGCTGGGCGACGGCGTCGAGACGACGCTCAACGGCCGCGCGGTGCGTGTGCGCGAGTGCGCGCGCATCGAGGAGGCGACGGTGTTGACGAGCGACCCGTTGAACGTGAGCAAATATCAAAACGGCCCGGCATACGATGCGCTGCTTGCGAAGGCGCGGCTCGCGCGGACATGGGGCGATTGTTACGGCTACCTGTTGCTCGCGGGCGGATGGGCGGACGTGATGCTCGACCCGATCATGAACCCGTGGGACATCCAGGCGTTGATTCCGGTGGTGCGCGGCGCGGGCGGCGTGATCACGGACTGGCGCGGCGGCGACCCGGTGAACGCGGATTCGATCATCGCCGCGGGGCCGGGGCTGCACGCGCGGGTTGTCGCGATGCTCAACGGAGAACCGTGAGTGTGGCGTGGCCCAAAAAAATGGGGCGCGGGCGGTTTTCCGGCTTTCACTTCTTGGGCTTCGCGATTCATCATTGGTTTCGTGCATAATACCATCATTCAGGATCTCGGGATTCTTTTGCTTGCGGCGGGGGTCGCGGGCATTGTGTGCAAGCGGTTTGGTCTGTCGGTGATTGTCGGGTATTTGATAGCGGGTATTATCATCGGGCCGCACACCTCGCCGGTTGTGTTCATTCATGACGAGGCGCGCATCAAGGAACTCTCGGAGCTGGGCCTCGTGTTCGTGATGTTTTCGATCGGGCTTGAGTTGAGTTTGTCGAAGATCGGCAGGATGGGGTTTGCGACGCTTGCGGCGACCGCGCTGGGGGCGTTTTTTATGCTGCAATTCACGCTGCTGCTCGGGTGGTTTTTGAACTGGTCGACGATGATGAGCCTGTTCGTGGCGGCGATGTTGATGGTGTCGAGCTCGGCGGTGATTTCCAAGATCATGCAGGAGCTGAAACTCCACCACGATCGCGCGGCGCAAATGGCGCTGGCCATCACGGTCGTGGAGGACGTGGTCGCGGTGATCATGCTGACGGTGCTCAGTGCGAGTGTGACTTCCGGCGACGGCGGGAGCGGCGGCGGGGTGGGCATGGTGCTCGGGGTGATGGGCGCGTTTGTGGTGCTGCTGATCATGGCGGGGCTGCTGCTCATGCCGCGCGTGCTGCGAAAGCTGGAAAAGAAAAACGATCCCGAGATCCAGACGATCATCGTCGTGGGGCTGCTGCTTTTGTGCGCGTTCCTGACTGTGAAGGCGGGCTACTCGATGGCGATGGGCGCGTTTTTGTTCGGCGCGGTCGTGGCGGAGATCAAGCAGAAGATCGCGATCGAGAAAGATTTCGGGGGAATCAAATATATTTTCAGCAGCGTGTTTTTTGTGTCGATCGGCATGTTGATCGATTTGCGGATGCTCGGCGAGGTGTGGCTGACGGTGGTGCTGTTGGGCGCGTTTTCGCTGTTTGTGCGTCCGATCGCGTGCGGGTTCGCGCTGGTGATCGTGGGCATTCCGCCAAGGCAGGCGCGGCGCGGCGGGCTGCTGCTCACGCCGCTGGGCGAGTTCACGTTTATCATTGCGCAGGCGGGCGTGACGGCGGCGATTTTGCCGGCGTCGTTTTACCCGGTGGCCGTGGGGCTTTCGATTTTGACCGTGCTGGCGACGCCGATTCTCAACCGTTTCGCGGACCCGATTTTAAATTTCGTGGACAAGGTGGAGCCGCGTTTCGTGACGCGCGCCATCGCCGCGTATCACGGCTGGTTGCAGGACATCCAGACGCGCCGTTCGGGCAGGCCGATGTTTCAGTTGATTCGCGGACGCCTGCCCACGCTGGTCATCGAAATTTTGCTGGTGAGCGGGCTGCTGATTTTTTCAGGACGGATATTGACCGAGATCGAGGCGTCGTTTGCCGACACGATAAGCCCCGAGACGCTGGGTTACATTTTCTGGTGCGTGGTGGGCGTGCTGGTGCTGATTCCGCTTGTGGCGGTGTGGCGCAATCTCTCGGCAATCGCCATGATCATCGGCGAGGGGCTCGGGGGCAGTCCCGACACGCCCGCGCGGCTGCAATCGCGCGCGCTCACCGGCGTGCTCAAGGCGACGGCGGCGGTCGGCGTGGCGTATTGGCTGTATGCGCTGCTGCCGCTCAAGACGCTGCCGGGCTGGGGCTGGGCGATCATCGGCGTCGGCGCGGTCGCGGTGATGGTCGTTTTTTCCAACAAGCTCATTTATTGGTATAGCTCTTGGGAAAGCTCCGTGCAGGAGGTGCTCGCGGAGGATTCGCGCGCGCCTTCGCAAGTGCGTGAGGAGGCGCGCGTGGCGCTCGACCGCAGCCTCGGGGAATGGGATGTGGGCCTCGACGATTGCGTGGTGCCGCGTGGCGCCGAATACACCGGCAGGACGCTCGCCGAGCTCGCGATTCCCACGCGTTTCGGCTGCTCGATTCTGGAGGTGGAGCGCAACGGCCATGTGATCACCGCGACGGACTCGGGGCTGCGCCTTTACCCGGGCGACAAGCTCCTTCTTCTCGGCCAGCAGGAGCAAATCGACAATGCGCGCGCGTTTTTCGAGCGTGTCGCCGAGGCGCAAGGCCGGTCCGTCGAGGATTCGCCGGAGGACAGCGCGGAGACCGAAGGTGTGTTTGGAGGCTCGGTGCTGGAGACGTTTGTGATGCCGGAGTGCGAGCGAGCCGGCCGGACGCTGGCGGACTTGCGCATTTCGCAGGCGACGGGCGTGCGCGTGGCGGGCATCCGCCGCGGCGCGGAGCAGATCGTGAACCCGGGCGGCGGCACGCGGTTGCTCGCGGGCGACTGCCTGCTGGTCGTCGGCACGATTGTGGAGCTGCGCGTGTTTCGCAACTGGATCGTCAGCGCCGGCGCATGAGCGGGGGCGCGTTCACACGGGCGCGCTTTTTGTCAAAAAAACTGAAATCACCACCGCCCAAACGCGGCAAATGGCGTGATCGCTTGTCTTGGCACAACACGCACGCCAGCCTGTCTGTCTCCACATCATGAAAACAAAATTACTGATCCCTTTCGTTCTCAGTTTTCTATTTGCCGCCTGCACCACGCCGTCCGAAAAAACGCAAGCCGCCGCCGACGCGAACAAGACCGTGAACGTCGTTTTTAACAACCCCGGAAAGTTTACGGACGTAAAAACCTCGTCCATGGACTCGGAAAAGGACCGGGATTTCCTTCTCGAGCAAATCAAGGAATACATTCAGGGACGCGCCCCCCGGCACATGGCCGACGGGCAGACGTTAAGCATCACTATCAACGACTTCGACATGGCGGGCGACTATGAGCCGTGGCACGGCCCGCGCGTGCAGGACATCCGCATCATCAAGGATATCTACCCGCCCCGCATCGACTTGGAGTTCAAGCTCACAGACGCGGGCGGCAACGTGCTGAGCGAAGGCACTCGTCAGTTGCGCGACCTGAACTTCATGATGATCACGCCCGGAATTTCCCCGAACGACACGTTGAGGCATGAAAAAAACCTGATCAATAACTGGCTCGGCACGGAGTTTTCGGCGATCAACAAAAAGCAATCCCGATAGTAATTTGCTGGAGTTAAGGATATTCCGCGCTTCGCTAAAAAAAGGGCAAAATCTTGGGGCAATTTTTGAGCGCAATCAGGGGCGTCGCGTCTATCTCAGCATAGTCAGCATCGTTCGGACAGGAACGATACTAGTTTGTAGTTCTTACGGTTTGCTTGGTGTTAGGTCATGAAGGCCGCCCTTAAATGGGCGGCCTTTATGCTTTTTATGCGACGCTAAATGCCTGCGCTACCATGAACACATCACGCCCGCGCACCACTGGCGGCGCGCGGCGGGCACGGCGGGCACTTCCTCGAAACCGCAATTCCACACATTGGTCGCCTGCGTGAAAAAACGCAGCCCGCGCCAGCCCGCGATTGACGGCGCGAAAAACACGCCCGCCGAGGTGAGCAACGCGTCGTCGCGCGAGTTGCGGAGCGCGTTTTCGGTTTGCAGCCGCGCCTCGTTGTCGAGGCGAATTTCCCAGCCCCGCCATGGCCGCGCGACCACCGCCACCGTAAGCCGGTGCTTCGCGTAGTTGAGCGCGTAAAAGCTCGCGTCAACCATTCCCGCCGCGTCGCCATAATCCGAATCCTTTGTCAGTGCCGTGTATCCAAAAACCAAGGCGCCCCAGCTTGCCGAGAGGCGCGCGGTCAACTCGAAGCCGAGCGTGTCCACGTCAACGGGACTTGCCGCGCGCGCGTTCGGCAGGCTTGTGCTGTAAACCCAGTCAACCAAGTCCTTGTCGCGCCGGTAAAACACCGCCGTTTCAAACGTCCACGCGCCCAGCGCGGCGCGAGCGCCAATTTCAAAGTTGTCCGCGCGCTCGCGCCCGAGCCCGGCGTTGCCGCGAAACAATCCGGCGGAGGGATTCGAATTGAGCGCGGTGTAGTTCGGCACCTGCGACGACGCGGCCCATGACGCATAAAGCCGCTCGACGAGCCTTCCGATTCCGCGAAACTCGACCGCGACCACCGGCGACCACGCCGCCCCGTCACGGTTGGTGTCGTCAAACGCCGCGCCGGCGCTAACCGTCAGCGCGCGCGAATCACCGAGCTCCCAAGTGCGCTCCGGCGCGAGCGTCAGCTTGTAATAACTGCGCGAGTTGAAACGCCCGAATGTCAGCGAGGTTGAGTCGATCTCGTCCGCGACGAACTCCGCCGCCGCGCGCCAGCGTATCCTGTTTGTGGATACAAGCGCCTCGGCGCCCGCGCTCCATGTTTCCGCCGTGTGCCAGGCGGGGCCGGTGGCGAAGACGGGATTGTGCGCGCCGGCGTCGGCGCGATTAAAAACGTAATGGTCCTCGTTTCGCCGCCACGCGCCGCCGAGCGCGAGATGGTCGCCGCCGTCGCCGATTTTTTCAACGTGGTTGAGCGCGATGAGCGTGGTTCGCAGGTCGTCAGTTTCAAAAACATTCGCGTAGGGCGTGTAGAGGTTGGGCCAGCCGATGAACTTGTCCTGTCGGCCGAAAAACAAATCCGTCTGCCCGCGCTCGCCGGCAAGCTGCGCGCGCGCGTTGTAACGCGTGAAGCGCGACTCGCCCCACGGACGCGATCCGTCCGATTCGGCCCGCGCGGCGGACACGTCGAATGCGAGCCTCCGCGCGCGCGCGCCCGTGGTTTCCGGCGCGACCCAGCCTTGATAGATTTCGCCGCGCACGGTGTCGTAATTGCCGGCGGCGAAACCCGCCATGCCGGAGGTTGTGATGCGCCGCCATTGATACGCCACGGTGCCGGCGTTCGCGTTCCAGCCGCCGAGGGCGTTTTCGGCGCCGGTCAGCACGGCGGGCGCGGTGAGCATCGCGGGCGCGATGGGGATTTCGGCGGAGTAGTGCCCGGTTTGCGGATCATGGAGCGGCGCGGCCCCGGCGCGGTAGCCGGTGTTTTCAAAAATGCCGCCGCGAATCGTCACGTCGGCCTGCGACTCGCCCATGTTGCGCGCATGCGCGTCCACCAGCGGCTCGAACGAAAGCGCCGACACGGGCATGGCAAACGCGCCCGCCGACGGCTCCTGCAACGCCACGCGCTGCGAGTAGACCGCCATGCGCGGAAGCGTGAGCACATCGTCATGCGTTCGCGGTTCTTGCGCGGACAACATCGGCGCGGAAGACGCGACAATCAAAGTGAGGATTATGTGAGATGTTTTTGATTTCACAAAACGAGCTTAACAATCAACGCGCCTGAAAAATCAAATACTAAGTGAAAAAAAGAATGTGTTCGCGCCTGTGATGGCACCGCGCTCAATGCGCGTCCGGCGCGTCACTGGGAGCCGGTTCCTTTGCGGCGGGCGGCGCTGGTAGCAGCAAAATTGACGGCACGGTCATGAACAAGCCCACCAGCAGCACCAGCGACGCCGCGCGCACGGTTGTCGGGTCCTGCACGAGCACGCCCGCGGCCAGCGCGGTGATGGTCAAGTTGGGGCACAGCAGCAGAAACGCGTTCATCCGCTCGCCCCGCTTTCCTCCCACGGGCAGTATCCAGCGTTGAATCGCCCAGCGCATTGCCAGGATGAGCGTCGCCGACCCCAGCGCGATCAACCCGGCCCACGAAACCAAATACTCCGCCGGAATCTGCAATCCCAGCGCGAAGAAAAATATCGGGATCAAAAACCGCTGGCTCACCGGCGCGATGTATGCCTCCAGCGACTGTCCTTCGTGCTCGATCCGGCTCAGGAACAAGCCGAGGAAAAACGCCGTTTTGATCGCCGACAATCCGAGCCGCTCGCCCACCGCGCACACAAGCAGCACGAACAGCACGATCAAATGCACGCGCCAGTGCATCGCCTGCTTGAGCAGATGCTCAAGGATCAACTTGATGCGGCGCGCGAACATGCTGATCAACACCAGCACCAGCACAATCCCGCCCAGTTTCAACGCCACCTCCCAAGTCGGCGCTCGCTCGTAGAAAGTCGTCTCGACCGAGAGCAGCACGATCGCGAAAATTTCCAGCGCGATCATCATCATCAGGATTTTTCGCCGCTCCTGAAAATCCAGCCCCGGATATTGTTTCCATCCCGGATGCCCCATGCCCACCGAGCACCCCGTGAACGCCGCGCAGGCGATCAGGCAGCCGATCCAGTTCAAGCCCGCCAGCCAGCCCAGCGCGAAAATCACCGGATATTGCAGCAGCGCCCACCCGAACGCCTTCGCCAGCGGGCCGCGAAACTCGCGAAACCTCGGCAGTTCGATTTCCATTCCCACTTCAAACAGCAGCAGCAGAAAGCCCACCTGGCCCGCCTGCACGAGCATCGTCTTCACCGGCCCGTCCACCAGCGGCGCGATCAACAATCCGAATACGACAAAAACCGGATACACGAGCGCCGGCCGCTTGAGCCACCGGCACAAGTCCGGCACGCCCATGAACAGCAGCAGCAGGCAAATGATGATTTCTATTTCGTTCATGCAAAAATGAGCCCCACATATTTCGGACACAGTCCGCGCATGCCAGCGGAAAGAGACGCGGCCAAAAAAGAAAAACGCAAACGCGCCCCCATGTTTTCATTGCGCCGCCGCGGCGTTGCGCGAAACACTTGCCGCCAATTCCGAAATCCGCATGCCAAACCTGAAAGACCTCATGCTTCAAAAGCGGCTCACGCTCGCCGTCGCCGAAAGCCTCACCTGCGGACATCTTCAAGCGCGCATCGGCGCGATCCCCGGAGCCTCGCGGTTTTTTCTCGGCGGGCTCACCGCCTACACGCTCGAGGAAAAGGCAAAGCTCCTTGGCGTGCCGCGCGAACTCGCCGGGCCGGTCGATTGTGTCTCAGGGGCCGTTGCTGTCGCGATGGCGCAAGGCGCGCGCTCTCTCTTCGGCGCCGGCATCGCCATCGCGACCACCGGCTATGCCGAACCCGCGCCCGCCGCCCCCGTTCCCTACGCGTGGATCGCAGTCGGGGACGGAGTCAATTTCATCTCCCGCCGCGTGGACTGTCCCGGCCTCGCGCGTGTCGCCGTGCAGGAACACATTGCCAAAATCGCCCGCGATATCTTGGTCGATTTTCTTCAATCATCCCGTTAATCCTGTCCAAAAAGTCATCCCGTCCAAAATGAAAAGTGCCTACGAACTCGCCATGGAACGCCTTGCGCAATCAGAGCCGTCAACGGCTCCGTTGAGCGACGGGCAAAAAAAACGCCTTGCTGAAATCGACAAGGTTTACGCGGGCAAAATCGCCGAGCGTGAAATCTTCCTCAAGCAAAGCCTCGCCTCCGCGCAAGCCGGGCAGAATTACGAGGAAATCGAAAAGATTCAAACGCAACTTGCCGCCGAGCGCGTCCGCCTCGAGGAGGAGCGCGAAGCCGAAAAAGACCGAGTCCGCCGCTCGTAGCGCAACGCGAGGGTTTCGCCCGGCCGGCGCCGCGAAAGCGCGCCCAATAACACGCTGTTTTTTCCAGATAGTTTGTGTATGCTCGCCGACAACTGATTCGACCAATGACCGCCACCAACATTCATCCACAATACTCGCCTGGGGAGGAACTCGCCAACATTATCACCGGCGGGCTCGGCCTGCTGCTCAGCGTGGCGGGGTTCGTCGTGCTCGTCACACTCGCCGCGGTGTATGCGGACGCGTGGGCCGTCACGGCATCGGCCATTTACGGCACGACGCTGGTGCTCGGTTACGCGTCATCGACGATTTACCACGCGGTTAAAAATCCGCGGCGCAAGCATGTGCTGCGCAAGGTCGATCACGCGGCGATTTTCACACTCATAGCGGGCACTTACACGCCGTTCATGCTCGTCAACCTGCGCGGCCCGTGGGGGTGGACGTTTTTTGGCATTGTGTGGGGGCTGGCGCTCGCGGGCATCATAATGAAATTTTGGTTCACCGGGCGGTTTATAAAACTTTCGACGGCGATCTACATTGCGATGGGCTGGCTCATCGTGATCGCCGCCAAGCCGATGATATCCGGGGTGCCGGCGGTTTCGCTCTGGCTGCTTCTGGCGGGCGGACTTTGCTACACCGGTGGCGCGCTTTTTTATATTCAGAAAAAACTGCGGTTTCACCACGCCATCTGGCATGGTTTTATACTGGCGGGCAGCATCACCCACTACCTCGCGATTTTATACGCGATGGTGTGAGCGGGCGCTTGCGCGGGCGACGACCCCGCCCGGCTACCACGCGCGGCGGTAGCCGAGGTGGATGGACCAGGGGCGCTCGTAGAGCGCGGCCTTGGCGTATTCATAATCCAAATACACCTGGCTTTTCGCGTCGATTTCATAGGCCGCGCCAATGCCGAACTCGACGCGCCAGCCGTCGTAGTCCACTTTCATGCGCCTGCCGCCGGCGGTGATTTCGCCGCCGCCGCTCGCCGTGTAAACCGCGCCGGCTTTTGCGTAGGGGTGCAGGCCGGGGGCGCGGGCGATGTCGCCGCCGAAGCGGACTTGCGCGCGGCTTTGCGAGGAGGTGAGGCTGTCAACGGCCACGCGGATCGGCTCCGCGCCGGGCGAGGTGGCGTCGTAGTCGGCGTCGCCGATGTGCACGATGGCAAATTGCGCCGAGGGTTCGACCCACCAGCCGTTGGTCGCGCGGGTGAGGCGGCGGCCAAACTCGACCGACGCGCCTTCGGAGATCGTGGTGTATTTTCCGCGCGTGATGTGGTTGTCGATGGAGCGGGCGTTGAACTCGTTTTGACGGCGGTCGAAGCGCGCGATGATGTCGGCGAACCAGCCGTCTTTGTGGAGCCATGTTGCGTAGGCGCCGCCGCCGATGGCGTTGGTGTCGCCGTCGCCGCCGCTGGAGTCGAACGAGCGGTCAATGTAGTTGATGCTGGCGAAGCCGCCGAGATACCACGCGGAGGCGCCGGTGTTTGCGGCGAGGGCCTTGTCGGCGCCGAAGGCCAGGCCGTGGGCGTATTGGTGGAAGGAGCGTCCGGTGAGTTCGAGCGCGCCGTTGAGGCGGTGAGAGCTGGCGCGGAGCCAGATGTTGCCGGAGCCGGCGGCGTCCGGGGCGGCGCGGAGGTCGCCCATGCGTTTGTGGAGCGAGTCGAGTTCGTAGTGCCAGTCCTGCCCGGCGGCGGCGGCGGTGGCGAGGATGCCGTCAACGGCGCGGCTGGGGCGGTTGCCGCTTCCGAGATACCAGGTGTTGGTCGAGGGCATGATGGCGCCGCCGTCGCCTTGCTGCACGGTGAGGGTGTAAATGCCGGACTCGGTGGTGCCGCTAAAGGTCGCGCCGGCCTGGTTCATGATGACGAGGGGGATCGCGGTGTCGGGCTGGATTTCGGAGCCGTTGGCGTTGTCGATTTCGATGCGGTGCGCGCCGGCGCTTGCTCCGACGATGGTGATTTTGTCACCGGCGGCGGCGGCGAGGTCGGTGCGCATTTCGAAGACGGCGCCGTCTCCGGCGAGGCTGTCGAGGGCGAGGACGCGGTGGTTTGCGCCGGTGGTGTTGAAGGCAATGCGCGCGTCCGGGGCGGCGGCGAGTGTTTTGAGTGTTTGGTCGAGGCCGGCGAGGTCGAGGCGGGTTTCCGATGCGAGCGAGATGGTGGCGCTTTGCGCGAGGGCGTTGGCGACGGCGAGGCGGAGCGTGCCGGCTTGGATGTCGGTGGCGCCGGAGAAGGTGTTGGCGGCGGCGAGGACGAGGTCGCCCGTGCCGGTTTTTGTGATCGCGCCGGTGGAGCCGCTGATGACGGCGGCGTGCGTGTAGTCGCCGGCGTTCTCGAAGTTGAGCGCGCCGTCGGCGGTGATTGCGGCGAGGGTGCCGCCATGGAAGACGAGCGTGCCCGCGGGCGCGATGGTGGCGGCCCCGATGACAGCGCCGCCGTTGTTGGCGAATGTGCCGCCGTTCACGACGAGCGTGGTTGCGAGGGTGCCGTCGGTTTCGTTGATGAGAAGTCCGGCGGATTGCGTGACGGCTCCGGTGACGAGTCCGGCGTTTGCCCCGAGGCCGGCGTTGAGGGTTAGCGCTGCGAGGGTGCCGGTGTTGAGGAGGGTGCCGCTGTCGATGGTGGTCGCGCCGGTGATGGCGCCGGTGTTGGCGAGGATGCCGGCGGCGGCGATGATGTCGTTGGCGATGTCGCCGGAGGTGGTGATGGTTCCCTCGCCGGTTTTGATTGTGGTGCCGGTGCCGGCGATGACTTGCGCGAGGCGGCCGCCTTCGGCGTCGGTGGCGATGTCGAGGATGAGGAACGCGGTGTTGTCGATGTCGCCCGTGCCGAGGGCGCGCGCGTTTTTGGCGACGAGGGTGCCGGCGGTGATGCGTGTGCCGCCGGAGTAGGTGTTGGTGTTGGAGAGCGCGAGGGTGCCGGTGCTTTCCATGAGGAGGCTGGCCGGGGCGTCGGGGTTGGCGTCGGCGATGCCCGCGCCGGCGAAGCTCCAACTGCCGGTGCCGGTGACGCGCATGGCGGGGTTGGCGCCGACGGGGGCGATGTAGATGGTGTCGGCGAGCGTGATGTTGTTCGCGTTGGCGGCGGCGGTGTCGTCGAAGAGGACGGCGTCGCCGTTGAGGAACTGGTCGTAGTCGGTGCCGTTGTAATTGAGATGCCAGTTGCGGTCGGCGTTGTTCCAGCCGGAGCCGCTGGAGCCGGTCCAGGTGACGAGGTGGTTGCCGGTGCTGTGGTAGTGGAAGTCGAGTTTGCCGGTGTCGGTGCTTTGGAGTTGGTGAACGTCGAGGCGGTTGTTGTCCAGGGTTTCGGTGTCGATGCCGTTGATGTGGAGGCTGAAGGTTTTCGGGTCGAATGTGCCGGTGACGCCTGTGACGCCGGCGGCGTCGAGGAGCGTGACGGTTTGGTTGCCGGCGGCGAAGCTGGTGACGGTGAGGTCAATGTTGACGCGGTCGCCGATGGCGAGGGTGCTGCCGGCGAGGGTGAGCGTGGAGGCCGAGGCGGTGTCGTCGGCGGTGACGGGCGTGCCGTCGATCGGGTGCGCGCCGGTGCCTGTGATGCTGGCGGCGTCGGCTCCGCTGAAGAGTTTCAACGTGCAGCCGGCGGCGAGCGTGATGTCGTCGGCCCGGATGGTGGCGCCGGCATAGGAGACGCCGGTGTCGTCGGGGCTCGTGCCGGTGAGGACGGCGAGGGTGGCGCCGGTGGCGAGTGCGAAGGCGTCCACCGCATCGGCGGCGGCGGGGGGCGTGCCTTGGTTGTCGAGCGTGAGCGACGCGCCGGCGTAGAGAGCGAGCGCGCCTTCGTCCACGCGGAAGATGTTGCCGGTGGTGCCGGTGAGGGTGCTTACGCCGCCGAGGCGCATTTCGCCGGCGCCGGTCTTGGTGGCGGAGATTTGCAGGGCGTTGTAGAGGTCGCTGACGGCCATGGGGTCGCGCATGTCGAGGAGCCCGTCGGCGGCGATGTTAAAGTCGATGTTGACGGCGCATGCGTCGATGGCGGCGAAGCTGAGGCCGCTGGCCGCGCCGGCGGCGGTGTTGCCCGCGTAGGTGCTGGTGTTGCCGGCGGAGACGTTGATGTAGAGGTTGGTGGTGTGGCCGGTGATGTTGGCGGCGTTGATGTGCGCGGCTCCGCCGTAGCCGCCCGCGGTGTTGTCGATGAAAGAGACGTCGGTGAGGGTAATGTTGGGAGAATTCCAGATGGTGAGCGCACCGCCGTTGCGCGCGGCGGTGTTGCCGGTGAAGAGTGTGTCGGCGATGGTGACGGAGGAGCCGCTGATACCGCTGTTGTAAACATAAACCGCGCCGCCGTGGTAGGCGCTCGTGTTGCCGGAGAAGGTGCCGGAGGTGATGTTAAGGATGGTGCGGTCGGCGGCAAAGATCGCGCCGCCGCCAGCTCCGGTGCCGGCGCTGGTGGCGGTGTTGCTGGTGAAGAGCGCGTTGGTGATGTTGATGATGTTGTCGTTTGTCGCGGCGATCGCGCCGCCTTGTTGCGCGCTGTTTTCGGAGAAGGCGATCACCGCGCCGCCGGTCGTGGTGGCGGTGAAAGTGGCGCCGGAGCCAGCTTGCATGACGCCGCCGTTGCCCGTCGCGAGCGCGGGCGCGGTGAAGGTGGTGCTGCCGGAGTGGGTTCCGGTGGTGTTGAGGGCGACGAGCGAAAACTCGCCGTCGGCGGGAGCGGCGAAGCGGGCGGAGACAGTGAGGTTTTTTCTGTCGGCAACCTCGAAGGTGCGCGATCCGGTGAGCTCGAGGGGGCCGGATTTTTGGTCGAGGACGAGCCTTGCTGTGGCGTCGGCAGTGACGCGCGCATTGCCGTAGTTGAGCGTGGTGGCCGTGAGCACGAGGCTGCTTCCGATGTTGATGGCGGAGTTGTCGGCGAGCGTGATGGTGTCGGCGCGGATGGTGCCGGTGGCGGTGACCGGGGCCGCCGCGCCGGTCGTGGTGACGCCGAGGGTGGAGAGCGTGGTGTTTGCCGCGAGCGTGAAGGTGTCCTCGACGGCGGCGGAGTCGGACGTGCTGCCCTGATTGTTGAGCGTTATGCTTGCGCCGGCGTAGAGGGCGAGCCCGCCTTCATCGACGGCAAAGTCGTTGCCGACGGTGCCGGTGAGGATGGTCGCGCCGCCGAGCCGCCAGACGCCGGAGCCGGTTTTTGTGACACCCATATAAATGCTGTCATATTTGTTGAAAAGATTGGGGCGTATCCGCATCGGGTCTTGCATGTCGAGCATGCCGCCGGCGCCGACGGTCGCCGTGAGATAAACCTTGTGGTTGCCCCAGCCGCCAAAGGCGATGCTGTTGGCGGTGCTGCCGAAGGCGTTGCCGAAATAGGTGGATGTCCTCCCCGGTGAAACTCCCACGGTGACATTGCTGACGTGGTTGCTGCGATTGGCGGCGTTGATATAGACGGCCCCCGCGGTCACGCCCAATCCGCTGGCTTTGTTGTTGGTGAAATCGACGTCGACGAGGATGGTGGTGGACGAGTTCCAAACGGTGAGCGCGCCGCCGTTGCGACCCGTGGCGCGGTTGCTCTCAAAGAGCGTGTCGCGGATCGAAACGGTGGTGTTTTCCGTGAAAATCGCGCCGCCGTTGCTGGAGGTCGTGTTTTGGAGAAAGGTGCTAGATACAATGGTCAGCGGGGTGCCTAAAGCATAGATGGCTCCGCCGCCTGTGCCGTCGACCGAGCCGCTGGTGTTATTGTTTGTGAAAACGGCGCCGGTGACATCGAGGCGCCCTTCGCTGCGGGCAAAAATGGCTCCGCCACCCTGGTATCTGGATGTGGCCCCGGCGGTGTTGTTGGCAAAGAGGCCGCCGTTGACGCTAACCGTGCCGCCTGTCGAGGCGATGGCGGCGCCGCCGAGCGATGCCTTGTTGTCGGCGAAGACGAGCCTTGCGGAATCGGTGCTGTTGACGGTGAGCGTCGCACCCATGTTCACCAGCACCGCGCCGCCGTTGCCCGTGAACGAGCCGGTGGTGACCGTGACGGTGGAGCCGGCGAGCGCGCGGAGCGTGACGGCCCGGCCGGCGTCGATACTCATGCGCTGGGTGACGGTGCGCGTGTCGAAGGCGAGGTCGGTGTCGCCCGCAAAGCGGATTGAGCCGCCGATGATGCCGGCTCCTGTGAACGCCCATGTGCCGCCGTTAAAAATGACGCCCGCGTTCGTGCCGCTTGCGCCGAGCGTCACGGCGTTTGCGATGGCGATAGTGCCGGTGGTGATCGCCGCGCCGGAGCCCGCGCGTCCGAAGACGGCCGCGTCGCCGTCCGCGAAGGCGGCCGTGGCGGCGTTGCCGGCGTGCCACCAATTAGCGTTCACGCCGGAGCCGAGCCATGTGTTTGAGTTGTCGGTGTTGTTCCAGACAAGCTCGTCCGCGCGGAGCTGCGCTTGAAGCGTGAATGCGGCGCATGCGAGAAACAGCAGTGCCCGAAGCAACCCTGTTGTGTTGAAACGATCGTGATAGTTCATTTGATTTTTCATGGTAGGGTTTTGAACATTTGCCTTGAGGGCTGTGTTTCTGCGTTAGGCGGGGACGGAAAATTGCCCTGGGTGCGTCCGGCGGCGGTCGTGAGAAAAGCCGCTGATGGCGCGTGTCATGAATGTTTAACGCGGTCTATGCATGGCGGCAAACGCGCGGCTTTTGGCGAGTCTTTAAAGAACATCCGGGAAAATACAGAAATCGCGTGTGCTGACCAGTGAATCCCGCGCCATCATCTTTGGGGTGGCCTCCGCGAACAGTATCAAATGTCGTGTTACTAAATATAAAGCAGAATATTATGAATGGATTTAATAAAGCGCCGCCGCGTTTGCATTTTTGTTTTTTATATATTTTTTGAATTTGAGGGAGGCGTCTTGGCGGGATTTTTCGGGGGCGATGCGCGCGAAAAATGAGACGTTGCGGCGCAGGTTTAGGATGCCAGCCCGGGGCGCGCCGTGAGAACGGGCGTGAGCAACCGCAGGGGTGGGCAAATGCGCGGGCTTCAGGAAACCGGACATCCTGTTGTCCCGCTCGCGTTTTGAATCGCATCGCACCCGGCATTTTGGGTTGCCTGCAAATTTCAAGTTCCCTACTGGTTTCACACTCAGTCGTGGCGCTCCCGATTCTTGGGGCGCCTTTAATTATAGAACCCGGTCCATTAAATTATAACAAACCTGCCAGCATGAAAGCAGAAGCATTCCTTGCCCAGATTCTGCGTGGTGTGATCCTCGGAAGGACACAGCGCCCCGCCAGCGTTTCGCTTGTCGTGGGCGGCATTGAGAGCCGGCCCCGCGCAATCGACATCCTGGGGGAGGATGCCGGGACAATCGCCCGCGAGATTAATGAAGCGCTGGCCGGGGAGCCCGTTCCCGTTACGCTGACACTTCGCCACCGCCAGCAGAGCTACACCTACAAAACCACGAGCGAAATTTTTGCCGAAAGCCGCGCGACGGTCGTGAAAAACCGCGTTGCCGTGGTCACGGGCGGCGCGCAGGGTTTTGGCGCGGAGATCGCGCGCGGGCTCGTCGCCGACGGCGCCATTGTTTACATCGCCGACATGAATTACGACGGCGCGTGCAAACGGGCCGAAATATTAAACAAAGAGTATAATAATGGCGGTCCGGTGGCGTTTGCCGTCGGGGTGAATGTGAGCGATGAGGACTCCGTTGCGAAGATGTGCGAGACGATCGCCCTTCAAAGCGGGGGCGTTGACCTCTGCATCAGCAACGCCGGCATCGTCAAGTCCGTGGGCAGTATAATGGAGCAGGATGTCGCCGATTTCAGGCTCGTCGCCGACGTCAATTATATCGCCTTCGCCATTGTTACAAAACACGTGGCAGGCATGATGAAAACCCAGCACGTCGCCTCCCGGGTCGCGCGAAATGATTCTCCCTGGGCGGCGGATATTATACAAATCAACTCGAAGTCCGGGCTTGAGGGCTCGAATAGAAACGCCTCTTACGCGGGGAGTAAATTCGGCGGTATTGGCTTGGTGCAGAGCTTTGCGAAGGAGCTTGTCGAATGGGGAATCAAGGTGAATGCGATTTGCCCCGGCAATTTTTTCGACACGCCGCTTTGGTCCGATCCCGAGAGGGGGCTTTTTGTGCAATATCTGCGCGCCGGCAAGGTGCCCGGCGCCAAGGGGGTCGCCGATGTGAGGGCGTTTTATGAGGCGAAGGTTCCGATGGGGCGCGGCTGCACCGGCCCCGATGTTATCCGCGCGGTCTATTATCTCGTTGAGCAACTTTACGAAACTGGACAGGCCCTGCCCGTCACCGGCGGGCAGGTTATGATAAATTGACGGTGTTTTATATAAAAAATAATAAATTCGATTAATAAAAATGAAAATCACGCGCCAAGACCCGACCGCGCCCGCCCTGGAAATTCTTTTGGACTCGGCAAACATTTCCGAGATCAGAAAATGCAATGATCTGTTTGAACTGGCGGGGGTGACCTCCAATCCCTTGATTATAAAAAACGAGGGGAAGATAAACTTTTACCCGCACTTTTCAAGGATCCGAAAAATCATCGGCAAAAACAAAACCCTGCACATCCAGACACTGGCGTCCACGGCGGACGGGATGATCGCGGAGGCGCGGGCGATCCTGGATAAAATCGACGACCGGGTTTATATAAAAATTCCGGTGACCGAGCAGGGCTTGAAGGCGATGAAACAGTTGGCCCGCGAGGGCGCGCGCATTACGGCAACGTGCATTTACACGCGCATGCAGGCATATTTGGCCATTGCCGCGGGCGCTGATTATCTGGCCCCCTATTGCAACCGGATGGAGCAGATGGGAATCGATTTCAGGGCAATCATTGCCGAGATATCCGATGTGCTGGCGCGCACCGCCTCGCCGGCAAAAATTGTCGCCGCGAGTTTTAAAAACATAACCCAGGCGACCGACGCCCTCGCCGCCGGGGCGAACACAGTCACGGTGACGTCCGACATCCTGCATTCCGCCTGTGCGTTTCCCCCGATTGACCTCGCCGTGAAGGAGTTTCATGAGGCTTGGATTTCCTCCCAAGGAAAAAATTCCAAGCTCACAACCCCGTAACAGAGAAAAAGCGTTCACTGATTGCGCGTTTCCAGCCCGGTTTGGCCAAAAATCCAAGGGGGTTGTTTATTTCCACTCCACCTCGGCGCCGAGGGTTTGGAGGTTTTCGACGAAACGCGGGTGGGCGCGACGGATGGTGTCGGCGTTTTTCACCATGCTGCGCCCCGGAATGCTCGCGGCGACCATGTAGAGCGCGATTGTGGCGCGGATGATGTAGGGGGCGTCAACAATCGCCGGACGCAGGGGTTTGCTGCCGAAGAGTGTGATGCGGTGCGGGTCGCTCACGAGGATGTGCGCGCCGAATTTCGCGAGCTCGGGGATCCACGAGAATCCGTTTTCATAGACCTTGTTCCAAAAGTGAATCGTGCCGCGGGCGCGCGTGGCGAGGGCGACCATGAGGGGGAGCAGGTCGACGGAAAAATACGGCCAGGGCGCGGCTTCGATTTTGGCGAGGAGGTTGGTGGTGTAGGGCTCCTCGATGACGAGCGACTGGTTGCGGCGGACGATGGCGGTCGTGCCTTCGTGCTCAATGGTGACGCCGAGCTTGGCAAAGGCGCGGGTGATGAGGTCGAAGTGTTGCGGCAGGGATTTTTCGACGCGGATTTCGCCGCCGGTGATCGCGCCGAGCGCGAGGAATGTGACGATTTCGTGGTAGTCGCTCGATATGCGGGCGGTGCATCCATTGAGTTTTTTGACGCCGCGCACGCGGAGCATGCTCGTGCCCGCGCCTTCGATTTGCGCGCCCATGAGGGTGAGCGCGGCGCAGAGATCCTGCACGTGGGGTTCGCTGGCGGCGTTGATGAGCGTGGACTCGCCGTCGGCGAGCGCGGCGGCCATGAGAAAGTTTTCCGTGACGGTGACGGACATGTAATCGCCCCAGTGGCGCGCGGCGCGGAAGCCGTCGGGCAGGGCGATGACGAGCGGTTCGCTTTCATCGATCACGGCGCCGAGCTTGGCGAGGATTTCGAGGTGGGGGTCGATTTCGCGGACGCCGAGCGAGCAGCCGGTGGCGTTGGCGGGGATGACGATTTTTTTGACGCGGCGCAGGAGGGCGGGGTAGAGGAGCACGGTGGAGCGCATGTCCTGCGGAAGCTCGTGGTTGACGAGTTCGTTTTTGAACGCGCCGTGGTCGAGGCGCATGGTGCCGGCGGCCTTGTCCCAGTCGATGCGCGAGCCCTGGCGCGTCATGAAGGCGACGATTTTGGCAATGTCGGTGATGTCGGGGACGTTGTGGAGCGTGACGGGTTCGTCGGTCAGCAGCGTGGCGCAGACGAGGGGGAGCGCGGAGTTTTTGTTGCCCGAGGGGATGATGGTGCCGGAGAGCGGTTTGCCGCCGTTGACGATGAGATCCATGGTGAAATTTTGGATTTTCGATTTTGGGTTTTGGATTGGGAGCTGCGGCTCCAAATTCATTTTCGCGCGGAAGCGCGCAATCGAAAATCCAAAATCGAAAATCCAAAATAAAAAAGGCGTCCGAAATGGACGCCTTTGCAAGGTTTTGTTTGCCGTTGTGGAATTATGACGAGGGGCCGGCGTTGTTGTCGCGGTTGCCTCCCCGGTTGCGGTTGCGTCCGCCGCGGCGGCGGTTGCGGTCACCGCGGTCTCCACGATCACCGCGGTCGAAACGGCGCTCGCCGTTGCTGTCGCGGTTTTCGTTGCCGCGATATTCGCCGCGAGGGTTGCGGTTGCGTCCGCCGCGATGACGGCGTCCGCCTTCGCGGTTGCGGCGTCCGTTGCGTTCGCCTTCAGTCTGGGCGGGCTGGCCGGTGGGTTCGTCGGAGGAGCCTCCGAAGAGTCCCTTGATCCATCCGAAGAAGCCGGTGGATTTTTTCTTTTCAGGAGCGGGCGCCGGCGCGGGTTGTGTCGCGGGGCGTTCGCTGACGGAGTCGCGCCGTTCACGGCGGCGTCCGCGTTCGCGATCACCGCGGTCCGCGCGGGGCTGGAAGGTCGGGCGTTCCTTTTGCTCGGGGGCGAAGGAATCGCTCTGCCAGCTTTGGGCGCGCCTTTGTTTTTGCTCGGGAGGGAGGATGTTGAGCTCGGCCTTGGCCTCGGGTTCGCCGGTTTCCGCGGTGGCGGGTTCGGGCGTTGTTTCCGGAGCCGCTACGGCTTGCGTTTCGGCGGGAGCCTCGGCGGTTGGCGTGGTGGTTTCCGCGGGTTGCTCGGGAGCTTGCGCGGCGGTCGGCTCGACGGGTGCCGGGTTGGCGTCCGTCGTTTCCTGTGCGGGTTCTTGCGCCGCTTCGGGGGCGGCGGGTTGTTCCTCCTCGGGGGCGAACGGGTTTTTGTATTCGCGGGCGGTGGTTACGATTTGGATCGCGGTGGGTTTGTATTCACCGGCGGTTTCGCCGGTTGCGGTGGCGGTGTGGGTTGCGCGTTTGCCGCGGGCCAGGCCGGAGCCCCGGCTGCTGCCGAAGGCGGGGGCTTGTGCTGTGGCGGCAGCCTGCTCGGTTGCGGGCTGGGCGGGTGCGGGTGTTGCGCTAACTGTCGCGGCGGTTGCCACCGTGGCGTTGTCGCCGGACGTTGCTGGTTCTGACATGTGGTGTGTGTTTGTTGTGTTGTTAAGGCGCTCTCCATTAGCGGGTGCGCCGGGTTTTGTGTGAGGCGACCGGAGCGCGGTTAATGGGTGCGCTCAACAGTCGAAGCTGAAAAGTGTCATGATGCTGATCGGGTTGCGCAACTGCAAAAACATGGGGTTATTGCGGGCGGGGGTTCGCCGAAAAACAAAAAAGCGACGCGGGCGTCGCTTCGGTTTTTCACAAGTTGTTTGTTTTCCGATTGTTAAAACTTGATCGTCAGGGAGTCGCCAGTGGTGGCGATGCGGCTGATCGAATCGGAAAGGGCCTTGTCGTCGAAGCGGCTTGTGACGCGTTCGCGGAGGCGCGCAACACGCGGATTGTCCGTCGCGGCGTTTGCGACGGGAATGGTGTTGTCGGCATAGGTGAGGAGGCGCGCGCGGCGCGGGTCGGCGGTTTCCTGCGAAACGGATGCTGCGGGCTCGGCGTTTGCGGTTGCGTATTCGACGGTTGCGTGGAGCAGCTCGCCGGTGATCGCGACGGGTGTTGAGAAGAACGCGGCGGAAGAGGCGGTCTTGGTTGTTTGCGACTTTGCGCCGAAGAGCGTGAACCGGGCCGGCGAGTCGTCGTTGGGAAGGGGGGCTGCGTTTGCGGTGAAAACGGTGCGCGCGGTTTCGAGGTGTTCGGGCGCGACGGGTTTTTCGACGGCGGCCTCGGCGGCGGTTTGCCGGGCGGGTTTTTGCGGTTGCGCGGTTACGACGACGGGTTGGTGCGTCACTTTCGCCTGCCGGATCGCGGGCGCTTTTTTGACGGGGGCGAGTGTCGCGATGGCGGGCGCGGCGACTTTTGCCTCGGGAAGGGTTTGCTCGGCGGTGACGGCGGGCGCGGCGGCCGGGGGGGCGTTGCGCCAGACGATGAAGCCGATTGCGATGGCGGCGGTGGCCCCGGCGGGAATCGCGATGGCGATGCGCGGAAGCGCGTGCCACCAAGATTGCTTTTCCTGGATGGCGGCTGCGATCTGGCGTTGTTTTAGCTGATGGCTAAAGTCCGCCCAAAATTCGGGCGATGGTTGTTCGGCGCGTTTTTTGAATTGCAGCAAGTCCTCGACGGTAACCGTGCTTTCCGTGCGCGGTTGGGCGGGCGGGGTGGTGTTGCGTTTGCGTCGAAACATTATGCGCGAGTGTAGGCCTGAAGCTCGGCTTGGAGGAGTTGTTTCGCGTAGTGCAAACGCGAACGCACGGTGCCCACCGAGCATTCCATAATCTCGGCGATCTCCTCGTGACTCAGGTTGTCGATTTCAAATAAAGTTACCACGGTGCGATGCTTGATAGACAATTTTTGCAACGCTTCGTTCAATTTTGTCTGGAGTTCCTTCACGTAGAGCTCGCGATCGGCCCCGTGTTTATCCGTCAGTTTGGAAATGAGTTCCGCGTTTTGGCCCTCGTCGTGAATTTTCTCGAAGCTGAAGAAGGAGCGGAGGCGGTTTTTGCGCAGGTGGGTGAGGGTGGAGTTGACCGCGATGCGGTAAAGCCAGGTGAAGAAGGACGACTGGCCTTGGAAGCGGTTGATGGATTGGAAGGCCTTGATAAAAGTGTCCTGGGCGAGATCCGCGGCGTCCTCGCGGTTTGAGGTCATGTTGTAGATGACGCCGAGCACGCGTTCGCGGTATTTGAGGACGAGGCGATCGAAGGCGGTGACTTCGCCTGATTGGACGCGCTGGACGAGCTGCCAGTCGGAGTCGGCTTCCATCTGGCGGTCGGGCGAGGCTACCAGTGTTTTTCCGATGGTTTGTGCGCCGATGTTCATGGTGTGACGTGGTTGATCTGACAGGTGCAGAGTATGTGCGCACACTGCGGGCATGCAAATGAAATGTCGCTTTATGACATAAATGTAATGTTCGGTTTACGGAGGGGAAAGAGCTTGGCGGGAGGCGGAATGAACAGTGCGACTATTGAGGATTTAAATGTGCATTCAGCCATTCGAGCGCGCCGGCTTCGTCGGTGAACGAGCCTTCGAGTTGCGCCTCGAAGGCGGCGGTGAGGATGGATTTGAATTGTTTGCCGGGAGCCATGCCGGCGGCGATCAGGTGGCGGCCTTGCAAGATGGGGCGCGGGGCGGAGTCGGCGATTTCGAGGCGGTGCGCGGTTTCGCGCAGGAGTTCGATAAGGTCGAGCGTTTCGGGCGAGTGCTTTGGCGGGCGTCCGTCGTGGTCGGCGCGCATCACGAGGCAAAGGTCGTCGATTGTCGCCGGGAGCAGGCGGCGCGCGAGGCGGCGCACGGCGGTGTCGGAGAAAATGGCGCCGTTGCCGCTTTGGCCGTTGTGGTGCGCGAGGTGGTTGAGCACGAGGGGGACGATGCGATCAATCGTCTCGCGGGGCGCGCCGATGCGCTGGAGAAATGTTTCCGCCGGCGGGCCGCCCGCGGCTTCGTGGCCGGGACTGATCCAGCGGAGCTTGCCGCGACGCTCGGCGTATTGCGTGGTGGAGGGCTTGCCAAAATCGTGCGCGAGCACGGCGAGGAGAAGCGCCCGGCGGCGGGGCGGGGCGGCGGCGCGCCAGTCGTCGAGGCGCGTGAGGGCGTCGCAGCAATGCGCGGTGTGCGTGAAGACGTCGCCTTCGGGATGCCAGCTCGGGTCCTGCGGGGTGCCGCGCAGCGCGGCGAGTTCGGGGAAGTGCGCGAGCCAGCCGGTTTGCTCGAGCACTTCGAGGCCACGCGACGGTTTCTCGGATTTTTCGGCCCACTTCTGCCATTCGCCCCAGATGCGCTCGACGGGAAGCTCGGCGAAGGCGGGCGCGATGGCGCGGCAGAGCGCGGCGGTTTCGGGGGCGAGCGTGAAGTCGAAGCGCGCGGCGAGCTGGAAGGCGCGCAGGACGCGCAGCGGGTCCTCGGTGAACGCGGCGCTTGTGTGGCGGAGCACGCGGTCGCGCAGGTCGCGCTCGCCGTGATGCGGGTCGATGAGGCCGGCGCGGGCATCGTTTTTTTCGGCGGCGGCGAAGGGATCGTAGGCGATGGCGTTGACGGTGAAGTCGCGGCGCGCGGCGGCGTCGGCATCGCTGAGGTTGGGTTCGGGGGCGACGGCGAAACCGCGATGTCCCGCGCCGGTTTTTGATTCGCGGCGGGGCAGGGAGAAATCGTATTCGACGCCGTCGATGCGGAGTTTGATCACGCCGAAGCTGCGGCCGACGATGTCGGTCGATCCGAAGGGCGCGAGGATGGCGTGCATTTGCTCGAAGGTTGCGCCGGGCACTTCGATATCGAAATCCTTTGGCTCGATCCCGAGCAGCCAGTCGCGCACGCAGCCGCCGACGAGGCGCGGGCGTCCGACGGCGCGGAGCGCTTGCATGACTGCGAGAAGTTTTTGCGGAATGCGCATCATCGGATTACGGGCGTTTCTGCTTGCGGGTGGATTGATGAAAACTGGCTTGTAAATGGCGCCGGGAAAAAACCGTCGCGCGGGGCGGAACGATTGCGGCGATGCTGTGTCGGATATTTCGCACGCAGAGTCAAACGGGTCGATTAAATAAAGACTTGTGTTGCCATGTGTGCATATCTTTCTATCAACGAAAACCCGCACAGGCGGACTGCTCCACTTAACTACAGACAATCAAGACAATGAAAAAAATTGCCATCCTTATCACCATGCTCGCGGGTATTGCCGGGCTTACGGCTTCCGCGCAACAGTCAGCGACCTCGTATAAAGTTACGACGGATTTTAGCTATACATCCCAGTATGTGTTTCGCGGTTTGAAGGCCGCGAGCGACGCGTTCACACCATCGGTCGAAGTCGCGGTCGATGATTTTTACGCCGGCTTGTGGACGATGCAGCCCGTCTCCGACTGGCGCGGTGAAAGGCCCCAAAACGAGGTCGATATTTACGCCGGTTACAAGCACAACCTGACCGAGACGATTTCCCTCGAGGGAGTCGCGACCTACTACTGGTATCCCGATGCCACCGGAGATGAAACCTCGAAGACGTATGAGCTCGGTGTTGGCGCGACATGGTCAAAGAACCGCCTGTCGGCGAGCGCCTACTATTATTACGACTTCCGCAAGGAGGCCAGCACGCTGGTCGGCTCCGTCGGCTACAGCTTCCCGATCGAGAAGCTGGGCACGTCGGTTGACGTTGCGTTCTATCTCGGCACGGTTGGCGCCCACGACTGGGCTCCCGACTCGATTGGTGCCAGCCAGAAGAATTCCTACAACTACTACGGCTTCGACGTGAGCATTCCCTATCGCATCCGCGACAATGCGACCGTCACGCTCGGTCTGCACTACGCGAACAACGAAAACACGCCTCTTAACACGCCGGACAACCGTTTCTGGGTCACCCTCGGCCTGTCGATTGGCTTCTAATCCGGACCGGAGCGCCGCTAGCGCAAAATCAATCTCAAGCGAACCCGCCCCTTATGAAGGGCGGGTTTTTTTGCGGCCGGTCGCGGCGTGCGGAGCTTTCGCAAATTAGCCTTTGATTAATCGCCGCGGATTCGCGAGCCTGCGCCTTTTCCACAAACGAAACCAATCAATGCCGTTTCCATTTTTCCAGAAATCGAAGAAGCCCATTCTCGCGCGATGTCATGACGACCAGGTCACTAAAATGCGCCTGAAATACGATCCCTATTATCACGCCATGCAGTCGCAGCGTGGCACCGAAATCACCATCGACGGGCGCCCCGCGATCATGCTCGCGAGCAACGACTACCTCGGGCTCTCCTTTCACCCCAAGGTCATCGAGGCCGCCTGCGCCGCGACGCGCAAATGGGGAACCAGTTCCACCGGCGCGCGCATTTCCAACGGCTCGCGCGCATACCACCTGGAGCTCGAGGAAAAACTCGCGGCGTTTCTCGGTCGCGAGGCCTGCCATGTGCACGCCGCCGGTTATCTTTCCTGCGTGAGCGCAGTCGCCTGTTTTGCGCAAAAAGGGGACATCATTCTCGCCGACAAAAACAACCACTCGAGCCTCTGGGACGGAACTCGTCTCTCGCACGCGCAAGTGGAGCGCTTTTCGCACAACAACACCGCCGATCTCGCCGACCTTGCGGAATCGCTTCCGCCCGCGACGCCAAAAATGTTTGTCGCCGAGGGCGTTTATTCGATGGAGGGCCACATCGCGGCGCTCCCCGAGCTTCTCGACGTCGCGGACCGCTATAACACGTTCAACGTGATCGATGATGCGCACGGCTTCGGCGTGCTTGGGCGGCAGGGGCGCGGCACGGTCGATCATTTTGGCCTCAATGACCGCGTCGATGTTCTCTGCGGCAGCCTTTCGAAATCGCTCTCGAGCACGGGCGGTTTTATCGCCGGCAGCCGCGCGGTGATCGAGTATCTCCGCACCCATTCCAAGCAGACTATTTTCAGCGCCGCGCTCAGTCCCGGCCAAGCCGCCGCCGCGCAAGCCGCGCTCGAAGTCCTGCAAATCGAGCCGCAGCATCACGAGCGACTCTGGCAAAATACCAGGCGCTATCGCGACATGCTCCACTCGCTCAAACTCGACACATGGGGCAGCGAGGCGCCCGCCATCCCCGTTGTGCTTGGCTCGAAGGAGCGCGTTTACCGTTTCTGGCAGGCGCTTCTCGAAAAGGGCGTCTTCACTGTTATGTCGATCGCGCCGGCGGTGCCGCCCGGCAAGGACTTGATCCGCACCGCGATTTCGGCCTGGCACACCGACGAGCAGCTCGAGCGCATCGCCGACGCGATGGCTTACGCCGTCAAAAAATTATAGGTTCAGCCGGCGCATCCTGGCGCGACATAAATCGACTCAATTCGATTTGAGTCGGGTCACGACGAGTTAAGTCGAACTGTTCGCAACAGCACCGCGCAACGAATCGCGCAGCAGTTGCGCAATGTGCATCGTTTTCGCCGGACGCCCGCCCTTTGCGGCAAGGCCGCCGAGACTCATCAGGCAGCTTTGGTCGATGGAGACAATCATGTCGGGATTGCCGGCGAGCAGATGGTCGAGCTTGAGTTCGCCCATCGATTTTGAAATGTGCGGAAACGTGACGGAGAACGTGCCGCCAAAACCGCAGCATTGCTCGGACTCGTCGAACTCAAGCACGCGCAAACCCTCAATGGATCGCAGAAGCGTGAGCGCGGCCGCGCCGGTCGCCGTGCCGCGCGAGTGACATGAACGGTGAAAAACAACGGAGGCGGGCGCGTCCACGCGTCCCGGCCACTTGGAGACTCCGAGTCCGTTCACAATGTAATCGACAAGCTCCCATGTGCGCCCGGCGAGTTTCCGCGCGGCGGGAAGCGTTTGCGGCTCCTTCTCGAAGGCGAGCAGCGCGCCGTGGCGAATCATCGCGGCGCACGAGGCCGAGGGGATGATCAACGGGGCGTCGCCGGTGAACGTGTCGAGCACATGGCGGAGCACTTTGCGCGAGGCGTTCCAGTCGCCGCTGTTGAACGCCGGCTGGCCGCAGCAGGTTTGCGCCTCGGGAAAATCAATCGAGCAGCCGAGGTGCTCGAGTATCTCGACAGTGGCCGCGCCCACATCGTCGAAAAGCGCGTCGCACAGGCAGGTGGCCATGAGCTGGATGTGTTTGCCGGTCGGCCGGTCGGGACATTCGTGGTCGCTGGTCATGAGAAAAACAAAATCGTGGGCGAAAATGTGCGCATCTTTATGAGCGAAGTCGAGCAAATGGAACAACAACCCAACCCCCCCCCCCCCCCCCGGGGGGCCGCCCCCCCCCCCCCCCCCCCCCCCCCCCCCCCCCCCACCCCACCCCCCCCCGCCGGCCCCCCCCCCCCCCGCTCCCGGGACGCAATCGCGTTTTTTGAAATTTTGGGATTTGGAAATTTTTCGCGCACTTGTTTGCATTCAGAAACTTTCCCGATGAAAACCCGACACGTTGCGACCGCCGCCCTGTTCTGCCTTTCCCTTCTCCTTTGCCGAGCCTTGTCCGGCGCGCCGGCAATCGACTGGACCAAGGCGGAGGACATCCGACCCGGAATCAAATTGCTCAAGCTGGATACCGACCAGCCCCGGCTTTTGAAAATCAACCTGATGCGCATCGACCTGCGGACGCCGGGGCTCAAGTTCACCGGCACGCCCCGCGACGCCGACTGGGGAAAGCCCATGCCCGACTACGAAAAAATGGTGATTCGCACCAAGCGCGTTCGCACCCGCGATTTCCTCCTCAACGCCCGCACGCCAAAAAGCGAGGGCGGACTCGGGCTCGACATGGTCGCCGCCGCCAACGCCGCCCCGTGGAAACCCTGGGTCAAGCCATACACCCACAAATACGGGCATCCCCACGGGCTCTGCATCACCGACGGCGAGATCATTTGCGACACCAAGCCCCACCGCGCGCAATTCGTCGTCTATGCGGACGGCCGCGCGGACATTGTCACATCCGTTTCCGAGGCGGACTACAAAAAGATCGGCATGACCGTGGCCGGTTTCGCCATCATCCTCCGCAAAGGAGAACTCCAAGGGCAGGAAGGCCCCGTCGGAACCTCGCTGCACCCGCGCATCGCCTACGGCCTTTCGCAGGATCGCAATTATTTCTACATTATAACCATCGACGGACGCCAGAAAGGCTGGAGCCTCGGTGCGAACACACACGAAACCGCCCGCTTCCTCAAGGCCGCCGGCAGCTCCGACGCGATCAACATGGACGGCGGCGGCTCAACCACCCTCTGCTACTGGGACGCAAATCAGCAAAAAGCCCTCCTCGCCAACCGCCCCACCGCCAAATCCCACGAACGCTCCGTCGGCTCCAACATCGGCATTTACCTGACCGCGCAAACCAAGACGCGCTAACGCATTTAGTGAGACAGGGCGCGACTTTGACGCGACCGGTGACCTGATGATCACCGTCCTGTCGTTGGGCCAGGGCGACGCGGGAACTCCGGTCACGCCGGATTTGAATAACGCTAAGGAAACGGCTTGTTTGATACAAAAAAAGACGACCGGGCGGGTCGTCTTTCGCTGAAAAGAGAATGTGAAAATAATAGGGTCAGTTCGAACCGTTGGTTTTGACGCTGTCGTCGGCTTTTTTCTTTACCGTTTTCTTGGCCTCGGGTTCGTCGTCCTCATCCTCGTCCTTATCGTTTTCAGCGGAGGCCTTTTTGAACTCGCGGATGGACTGGCCAAGACCCTTGGCGAGGGAGGGGAGCTTCGCGCCGCCGAAGAGGAGGAGTAATACGGCGAAGATAATTACCAGCTCGGTGGCGCCGAGGCCGAAGACGGCGAGGATCAAACTTGGGTCGCTATTCATGGTGGTTTTCGGGGAAGGTGTTGTTTATTGGATGATGAGTAAAGGGCGAAAAAGGGTTTCGCCCTTTGTTTTTGTGTTTGTCAGGAAGGGCTTACCTTTTTCCAAAGGGGTTGAAGGCGCTTTGGATTCCGGAGGGCGGGATGATCGACTCGCCGGCTTTTTTCTCGCGGGCAACTTGCTGGAGAAGGTTTTGCGCGTTGTCGATTTGCTCGGCGTCGAAGAAGCCGTGGAGCTGGCGGATGCGCGTGGGATGGCGCATTTTGCGCAGTGCCTTGGCCTCGATCTGGCGGATGCGCTCGCGGGTGACGCGGAATTGCTTGCCGACTTCCTCAAGTGTGCGGCTGTAGCCGTCGATGAGGCCGAAGCGCAGCGAAAGCACGCGGCGTTCGCGCTCGGTGAGCGAATCCAGAACGTCGATGATTTTTTCGCGGAGGAGCGAGAAGGCCGTCATGTCGTAGGGATTTTCGGCGGACTTGTCCTCGATGAAATCACCGAAGCTGGTGTCGTCGCCGTCGCCGACGGGCGACTGGAGCGAGATGGGTTGCTGGGCCATCTTCATGATTTGCTGCACGCGCTCGACGGGGAGGTTCATTTCGTCGGCAACTTCATCCGGGGTCGGTTCGTGTCCGAACTCCTGAAGGAGTTGTTTCTGGACCTGCATGACCTTGTTGAGCGTCTCGATCATGTGGACCGGGATGCGGATGGTGCGGGCCTGGTCGGCGATGGAGCGGGTGATGGCCTGGCGGATCCACCAGGTGGCGTAGGTTGAGAACTTGTAGCCGCGGCGGTATTCGAATTTCTCGACGGCCTTCATGAGCCCCATGTTGCCCTCCTGGATGAGGTCGAGGAAGGAGAGGCCGCGGTTGGTGTATTTTTTCGCGATGGAGATGACGAGGCGCAAGTTGGCCTCGACCATTTCGGTTTTTGCCTTGTGGGCCTCGCGAACGTGGACGTTGGTTTGCTTGATGACCTCGAGGAAGCGCGCGGGGTTGATGCGCCATTCCTGCTCGATTTGTTTCAGGCGGGCGTTGATGGGCTTGGTGTCGATGCCGGCGTCTTTTTTGGTCTTGGGTTTTTTGGCGCGGTCGAGTTTGGCGTAGAGCTCCTCGATTTCGGCGAAGACGGCCTTCCTGCTCTCAAGGTATTCCTCGTAAACTTTGAGTTTGAAGAAGTATTTGCTGAAATTGGCGCGGAGGGTGTTTTCGCGTTTTTTGTATTTGGTGCCGACGCGTTTTTTGTCGGCCTCGGTTTTGGCCTTCCTGAGCTCCTCCCAGCCTTGGGCGACGGACTCCTCGTTTTTCTGCGTGGTCTCGACGAGCTTGGGGAGGTGCTTGAAGTAGGATTCGCGGCTCTCGATTTTTTTATCGATGACGATGCGGTCGAAGCGCTCCTCGCGTGTGATGAGCTTGGCGCCGAGTTCGGCGATGTGGCGGCCGATGATGGCGACCTCGAAGAGGACGTTTTGCGCCTTGAGCTCGGCGGTTTCGATGCGCTTGGAAATTTCGACCTCCTGCTCGCGGGTGAGCAGGGGAACCTGGCCCATCTGCTTTAGATACATGCGGACGGGATCGTCGAGGATGTCGTTGTTCGAGGTGCGCGATTCCTCCTCCTCGGCGTCTTCCTTTTGCTGTTTGTATTCCTCGACCTGGTCGGGGTCGATGACCTCGATCTCAAGGTTGCCGAGGATGTTGAGGACGTTTTCATATTCCTCCTGGCCCTCGTGGGTGTCGGGAAGCGCTTCGCCGATGTCCTCCGTGGTGAGATAGCCCTGTTCCTTGGCCTGGCGGATGAGCGCGCGAATTTTCTCATTGGCGCCGGGGTTTGAGGAATGCTCGGCGGCGGCGGCCTCGGCGCGCTCAATGGCGGATTCGACTGCGTCGGAGTGGACGGATGAGGTGGCGGTTTTTTTCTTGGCTTTGCGCGGCATGGTGTGTGATGCGAGTAAAATAAACTAGTCAACGGCAGGCAGCCCGAATGGCTGGCGCAGTTGACGTTGGATGTCGGTGCGTTGTTTGATCAGAGAAATTGCGTCAACTTCACTGTTCGCCTGAAGGGTTGAGAGCGCAAGTTCTATTTGACGAAGTTGCGGCTCCAGCGCGCGGTTACGGATGGCGGTGAGGGCTTGGTTGGCAATGCGGCGCGGGTCGTCGTGTTCGCAGGTTTCGGCGAGGATGGCGGCGGCAAGGGCGCGTTGTTCGTCGTTTTCGGCGATTTCGTCGAGGTGGTCGCGCCCGGGCCAGTCGTTTTGCTCGAAGTGGCTGAGGGCGGTGTTGAGGAGCTGGCCGACGGGGTGGGTTTGGTCGATCCAGCCGATGCGCTCGTCGGTGAGCAGGTGCGCGATGGGCACACCGAGGGATTCGTGGTTAAGGCAGAGGAGGAGGAGGTGATACTCGGGCGTTGTGTTTTGGGCGGGAAGGGTTTGCGCGACGGCGGGCGTTTCGGGCTGCGTCGTGTAAGAGGCTCGGGTTTGAGCCTGGGCGCGATAGGCCTCGAAATCGCGGGATAGGGCGTTGATGGGGATGCGAAGGCGGGAGGCGATTTCGTTGAGATACTCGGCGCGCGTGATCTCGGAATCGGTTGCGAGGATGATATCAAAAAGGGCTCGGGCGGTGGCGTGTTTTTGCTCGGCGGAGGCCGCGGCGGGGTCGGGGAGGTGACTGCGACAGGCGAAGGTCATCGCGCTCTGGGCGTGTCGCTTGAGCTCGGCGTAGGCGGCGATGCCGCGTTCGCGAAAAAGGTCGTCGGGGTCGATTTTTTCGTCGCCCGCGAGGGCGAGGAAGCGCGTCTCGAGGCCGGCTTTGAGCGCGAGGGGCAGATACCGGAGCGCGGCGTTTTGGCCCGCGGAATCGCCGTCGAAGAGACATTCGACTTGCGGGTGATAGCGGCGGAGGAGCGTGAGCTGGCTTTCGGTGATCGCGGTGCCCTGCGGGGCGATGGCGGTTTTGAGGCCGACGGACCAGCAGCGGAGCGCGTCGAGCTGGCCCTCGACGAGGACGAAGGGCGCGTCGGGGCCGACGGCGGTGCGGGCGCGGTCGAGATTAAAGAGGAGGTGGCCTTTGGTGAAGATGGGGGTCTCGGGCGAGTTGACGTATTTGGCCTCGCGCGCGGGATCGTCCTGCGGAGTGAGATCGGTCTGGCGCGCGGTGAACGCGACCACGCGGCCCTGATGGTCGCGAATGGGAATCATGAGGCGGCCGCGGAAGCGGGACTTGACCGAGTGGAGGTTGACCGGGGCGTTTTCGTTGATAAAAAAAAGTCCGCAGCGGCGAAACGCCTCCTCGGAGAAACGCTCCTTGTGCAGGCGCGAGAAAAGCGCGCTGCCGTCGGGCGCGACGGCGCCGATCTTGAACTCCTCGGCAAGATCGGGCGTGAAGCGGCGTTTGTTTTTCCAATACTCGCGCATCCACTCGCCGGTGGTGTTTTTCGTGTCGGCGATTTTGAAAACCTGGTGGAAATGGTCGGCGGCGATTTCGTGGATGGCGAAGAGTTCCTGGCGCAGCGAGCGCTCCTCGCGCGTGGGGCCGGAGCCTTCCTCGTATTCGATGGCGACGTTGTAGCGGCGGCCGAGCGTCTCAATGGCCTCGGTGAAATCGAGCCCCTCGGTCTCGCGCACGAATTGGATGATGTCGCCAGCCTTGTCGCAGCCGAAGCACTTGTAGAAACCCTTGTCGGGATCGACGGTGAATGAGGGCGTTTTTTCGTTGTGGAAAGGACACAGCCCCTTGAAACGCGAACCAGCGCGCTTGAGCGTCGCCACGCGACCCACCACATCCACGATGTTCACGCGAAATTTCAGGTCGCGCAGGCATGTGGGTTTGACGATGGGCATGGTGGAAGAAAAAGGCTGAAGGACTGAAGAGCTGAAGGCTGAAGCGGAACGCGGATTCCGGGACGCGGAACGGATAAGAGCGAGCGGAAAATAATCGGCGGGCGGCAGTTGACGCGTGTTAGAACGGAATGGTTACAAGAAGTTGCGGGGATGCAAAAAATTTCCGACGGGGCCGCGTTGCACGGTGCGTGTGCGCGCCGGCGAACATGTCGGGATGTGCAAATGCGAGGGCTTGGCGGCGATTCATCGCCGCGCTTGGAAACGAACCGCCGGCGCGAATCGGCACTCCTTCTTACGAGGTTTTTGTTTGCGGCCTCGGAAACAGGATCGCCGACTCGGCGACTTTGTTGCCGGTCAGGCGGGCGCCCCAGACGAGTTCGTCGCGCCAGTTGGGCTCGGTTTTGGCGCCGATCACATCGCGGATTTTTGCCGTGGCGCCGGGGATCACCGCGTAGAGGAGCGCGTTGGCGAGGCGCAGGGACTCGGCCATTGTGGCAAGCGAGGTTTTTAACGCGGCCCGGTCGGCGGGCTCCGCCGATTTGCCGAGTTTCCACGGGGCGCGTTTTTCAATGTAGGCGTTGGTCGCGGTGACGAAGGAGAAGGTGCGCTCGAGCGCGATGTGGAACTGGAAGCCTTCGTTGAGCGTGATGACTTCGTCGCGCGTTTTTTCCCAGAGGGTTTTCAACTCGGTTTCGAGTTCGCCGCTCGCGCCCGCGTCGGCCTCGGGGATGACGCCGCCGGCGAAGCGGTTGGTCATGTTGAGCGTGCGGTTGACGAGGTTGCCGAGGTTGTTGGCGAGGTCGGCGTTGTAGCGGGCGAGGAATTGCGTTTGCGAAAAATCGCTGTCCTGGCCGACGCTCATTTCGCGGATCACGAAGTAGCGCAGCGCGTCGGCGCCGTATTGGTCGGCGAAGGCGACGGGGTCGACGAAGTTGCCGGTGCTCTTGGACATTTTGCTGCCGTTGATCGACCACCAGCCGTGCACGAGCAGCGAGCGCGGGGGCTCGATGCCGGCGGCCTTGAGCATGATGGGCCAGTAGACGGCGTGCGGCGGCACGAGGATGTCTTTGCCGATGACGTGAAAGTTGGCGGGCCAGAAACCGGGCTTTTCGGTGACGGCGGTGTAGTAGTTGGTGAGCGCGTCGAACCAGACGTAGGTGACGAAGTTTTCGTCGAAGGGCAGGGGGATGCCCCACTCGAGGCGTTCCTTGGGGCGCGAGATGCAGAGGTCGTTGAGCGGTTCCTTGAGGAATTCGATGACTTGTTTCTGGCGGTAGCGGGGGAAGACAAAATCCTCGTGCGTCTTGAGGTGCTCGATGAGCCAGTCCTGATACTGGCGGAGTTTGAAGAAGTAATTGCTTTCGGTGATTTCGGTGACTTCGCCGAAGATTTCCGGCCAGGTGCCGTCGGGGTTGCGGTCCTTGTCCTGGAGAAATTGCTCCTGGCGCGTGGAGTAGAAGCCCTTGTATTCGGCTTTGTAGATTTCGCCCTTGTCGTAGAGTTTCTGGAGGATTTCGCAGACGACTTTTTTGTGGCGGGGCTCGGTGGTGCGGATGAAGTCGTCGTTGGAGATTTCGAGCTTGGCGCAGAGGTCGCGGAATTCCTGCGAAACTTCGTCGCAGAATTGTTGCGGGGCGATGCCCTTGGCGCGGGCGGATTGCTGGACTTTCTGGCCGTGCTCGTCCACGCCGGTGAGGAAGAACACCTTGTCGCCCATCTGGCGGCGGAAGCGGGCGATGACGTCGGTCAGCACTTTTTCGTAAGCGTGGCCGAGGTGCGGGGAGCCGTTCACGTAGTCGATGGCGGTGGTGATGTAGAAGTTGCGGGTGCTCATTATTTGTAAGGAGCGGAGGAAAAGGGTGAGCGGGGTGATTGTCGAAGAGGAAAATGCGGGGCGATTACAACAAATGTTTCAGCGCGGTTTCGAGGTCGGGGTGGCGGAAGTCGTAGCCGCTGTCGCGCAGCTTGGCGGGGATGGCGCGGGTGCTGGCGAGCATGGTTTCGTTGGCAAAATCGATTCCGTGGCGCAGGCGCAACAGCCAGCGGGGTGTGCGCGAGCGGCGTTTTTTGCCGAGCGCGGCGGCAAGCGTGTCAACCAATTCGGCGTTGGGCACGGGGTTGGGCGCGGTGATGTTGACGGGGCCGGCGCAGGCGTGCGTAAGGATGGAATGGTAGATGGCGGCGATGGCGTCGTCGATGCTGATCCAGCTGATCCACTGGCGTCCGTGGCCGAGCATGGCGCCGAGTTTTTTTTCAAAGTAGGGGAGCCGGGTTGCGAATGCGTCGCCATCGGGCGTGAGCACCGTGCCGAAGCGCAGGCAGGCGACGCGCATGCCGAACTCGGCGGCGGCGTTCGCCTCGTATTCCCACCCGTGGCAGACGTCCGCGAGAAATCCGTCGCCTCGCGGGGCGTTTTCGTCGAGGAGCTTGTCGCCCTGTGAACCGTAGTAGCCGGTGGCGGAGGCGTTGAGGAGGGCGAAGGGACGCTGCTTGAGCGTGGCGAGCGCGGCGACGAGGGCGCGGGTCGCGCCGGCGCGGCTTTCCCAGATGAGGTCGCGTTGCGTCTGGTCCCATTTTGCGGCGGCGAGGCTCGCGCCGGCGAGGTTGATGACGGCGTCGATGCCGGTGAGCGCTTGCGCCAGTTGGTCGGGATTGAATCCGCCCGTCTTGGGGTCGCGCGCGAGGGGAATGACCTCGTGGTTTTGTGCCTGGAGAAAAGGTGCGAGCGCGCGGCCGATCACGCCCGAGGCGCCGGCGACGGCAATGCGCAGCCGGCGGACGGCTCCGTAGGCGGCGGTTTGCTCAATGTCGTTGCGCAGCGTGGCATGGCGGCAGGCGAGGTAGTGTTCGATTGTGGCGGGGGCGAGTTCGAGCGATTCGGGCGGGCGCAGCTCCTCGGTTACGGTGCAGGAGGAGGTGTCGAGCGATTTGATTGCGGTTGAAAAAATTTTCAGGGGTGTGTTCGCGGCGGCCCAGTGGGGCGTGAGGCGTGTTTCCGCGCCCGGACGCGCAAGCCATGCGGTGACTTCCTCGGCGGGTCGTTCGATGCGGGTGGTGAGTGTGTGCGTGGTCATGCTTGTGGCGTTGGCGCCGTGAGGGCGCGCCTTGCGCGCATCCGTGTGTGCGAAAAATTATTGATGTGCGTGTTCATAAAGCGAACGGAAACCAAGGCACGCAAGGCGCGTTCTTACAACAATTCCGTGTAGAGGCGTTCGTAGGCGCGGGCGGCGTTGTCCCAACTGTTGTCGGTCGCCATGCCGCGAGCCTGCACGGCCGCGTAGCGGGGTTTGTCGGCGAAGAGTTTGAGCGAGCGTTGCAGGCCTTCGCGCAGCGCGTCGGCGTCGGGCGCGAAGGTGATGCCGGTGCCCGCGTCGGGCGACGCGTCGGCGTCAGTCACCGTGTCGTGGAGTCCGCCGACTTGCGTGACGAGCGGCGGCGTGCCGTAGGCGAGCGAATACATTTGGTTGAGGCCGCAGGGCTCGAAGAGCGAGGGCATCAGGAAGAAGTCGCTGCCGGCCTCGATGAGATGGCTCATGCTTTCGTCGAGGCGCATGGCGAGGCCGATCTTGCGCGGGGCGGCGGCGGCGAGGTCGCGCACGGCTTGCTCAAGGCGCTTGTCGCCGGAGCCGAGGATGACGAGGCGGCAGTCGTGGTTGAGGAAAAAATCGCGGTTGGCGAGGAGGAGCTGCACGCCCTTTTGCTCGGTCAGGCGGCAGACCATTCCGTAAACGGGAACATCGGCGGGCGCGGGATCGAGCTCCATTTTTTTCAGGAGCTCGGCGCGGCAGGTTGCTTTGCCGGAAAGGTCGGACGCGGTGTAGCTGGCGGGGATGTGCGCGTCGGTGGCGGGGTTCCAGACGGTGGTGTCGATGCCGTTGATGAGGCCGACAAGATCCTCGGCGCGCGTGGCGATGACGCCGTCGAGCCCGCAGCCGAACTCGGGCGTTTGGATTTCTTGCGCGTAACGCGGACTGACCGTGGTTACCTGGTCGGCGAAGAGGATGCCGCCCTTGAGAAAATTCATTTGCCCGTAGTATTCGAGGCCGTCCACGCCCTTGAGTTCGTCGGGGAGGTTTGTGCGGTAGAACGAGCGCATCGGGTAGAGCCCCTGGAATGCGATGTTGTGAATGGTGAAGACGGTTTTGAGCGCGAGGGCGGTGGCGGTGCGGCGCTCGGTGTAGCGGAGGAGGAGCGGGAGCATCGCGGCCTGCCAGTCGTGCGCGTGGACGATGTCGGCCTGGAGGTTGAGCTGGCGGAGTGTCTCGACGACGCCCTTGCAGAAGAAAATATAGCGGTGGTAATTGTCCTCGTAGTCGCGCTCGCCGTTGCCGTAAACGCCCTTGCGGTCGAAGAGTTCGTCGCGGCAAATGAGGTAGATTTTTTGATTTGGCCGTGGCGAGAAAACGCGCACCTCGCCGCTCATGAAAACGTCGCCCATTTCGATTTTGAGGCGCAGGAGCCGTTCCGCGCCGGAGGCGTCGGGGTGATCGAGCACCGCGCGGTAGCCGGGAAGAAACACGCACACTTGGTGGCCGTGCTTTGCGAGCGTGGCGGACAGCGAGCCCGCGGCATCGGCGAGGCCGCCCGTTTTGACGTATGGAAAGAGTTCGCTCGCAACTTGAACGATTTTCATGGCCGCAAAAGCTAGGCGAGGTCCCGGGGTGTTTCCAACATCAAAAGAGTTACGCGGCGAACGAATTGATATTTTGAAGAGTGTTTTGCAAATCGCGGGAGCCCGTTGGCTCCGGTGGCGGCGCCGGCATCTTTGCTCGCACCGGGATGTTCGCTTGCGCGTTCTTCTACTTTGACGTTGCGGCGACTTCCGGCGAGATTGCGAGCCAGTTCATGCAAGCCGTAGCGACACACATCCACGTAAAAGGCGCCCGCGAGCACAACCTCAAGAATGTCGAGGTGCGCATCCCGCGCGGCAAACTCGTCGTGATCACGGGCATGAGCGGCTCGGGAAAATCGTCGCTCGCGTTCGACACTATTTACGCCGAGGGCTACCGCAAATACATGGAGTCGCTCTCGACGCAGGCACGGCAGGTGCTCGAGCAATTGAAACGGCCCGACGTCGATTTCATTCACGGCCTCTCGCCGGTGCTCGCCATCGAGCAGCGCACGGGCGGCGGCTCGCCGCGCAGCACCATCGCCACCGTCACGGAGATCGCCGACTACGCGCGGCTGTTGTGGGCGTTGCACGGCGAACAAATTTGCCCGAAGGACGGCGGGCGCGTCACGCAACGCTCGCTCGACGACAACGTGGCGCGCGTGCTCGCGCTCGCGCCGGGCGAGCGGATCATACTGCTCGCGCCGCTCATGCGCGCGAAGCCGAGCGTGCTGCGCGAGGAATTGCCGCGCTTGCGCCAGCGCGGATTCCAGCGCGTGCGGCTCGATGGTGAAATAAAAAACCTCGACGACGCGCGCATCGTGCCGACGGGCGCGAAGGAAATCGCCGTCGATTTGGTGATCGACCGCCTGGTCGCGAACGAGGACCAGCGCAGCCGCCTGGCGGACTCGCTGGAGCTGGCGTTTCGCGAGGGCGGCGATCGCGCCATCGTGCTCGCGCAAAAAACCGCCGACGCGCCGTGGCGCGAAATCAACCTGAGCCAGTCGCTCGCATGCGAGATTTGCGGCGATGTTTTTGAGAAACTTACGCCGCGGCACTTTTCGTTCAACCACACCGAGGGCGCGTGCCCGGAGTGCGGCGGATTGGGGCGCAAGATGCGTTTCGTGCCGGAACTGATCGTGCCGGACCCGGAAAAATCCGTGCGCGGCGGCGCGATCAAACCGTGGCGCATCGGCGGAAAAAATTTAATCATCAAGCACAACGCGCTGTTGAAACAACTCGCCGAGCAACTGCCGTTCGACGCCGACGCGCCGTGGAAGGACCTGTCGGAGGAAACGCGCGATGTGATTCTGAACGGCGCGGGCGAGCGTTTGTTTGCGTTCAAGTTGAAACGCATGCGCGAGCCGCGCGCGATGCCATTCCCCGGCGTGATCGCCGACCTGGACGAAAGCTGGCGCGGCACCGACAGCGACGGCTTTCGCGCGCGCCTGACGACGTTCATGGTGAGCGGCGAGTGCCCCGCCTGCCACGGCGGCCGGCTGAACGCGAGGAGCAGCGCGGTGCGGATTAAGGTAGCACAGACATTCTTGTCTGTGCCCTCTGATGAGAATGCGAAGGACAAATCCCAAACGGCACAGACAGGAATGTCTGTGCTACCTTGGCTGACCTTCCCCGAATTTCTCACACTCGACGTCAACGCCGCGCACGCCGTGGCGCGCGAACTTTGCGACGCGCTGGCGGGCAACGAGGCGTTGCGCGAAATCGTGACGGGCATCGAGCAACGGCTGCATTTTCTCGCGCACACCGGACTCGGTTACCTGACGCTCGACCGCGATTACGACACGCTCTCCGGCGGCGAGGCGCAGCGCGTGCGGCTCGCCACGCAACTCGGCATGGGCCTGATGGGCGTCATCTATGTGCTCGACGAGCCGAGCATCGGCCTGCATCCCGCGGACAACGAGCGGCTGCTCTCGCAACTGCGCGAGCTGCGCGACCGCGGCAACACCGTGCTCGTGGTCGAGCACGACGAGGAGACGATGCGCATCGCCGACGAAATCATCGAGCTCGGCCCCGAGGCGGGCGTCGAGGGCGGGCGGATTTTGTTTCAGGGGACACCGGCGCAGTGCGTCGCGCTGCCGGAGCGCGTGTCGCTCACCGGCGCGTATTTGTCGCGGAGGCGTTTTGTCGAGAAGGACGCTAAGACAAAAACACCCGCGTCCGGCCCCGGCGCGTGGCTGACCGTGCGCGGCGCAAGCGAGCACAACCTGCGCAACATCGACGCGAAGTTCCCCGCCGGCCTGCTCACGTGCGTGACGGGCGTTTCGGGCTCGGGCAAGAGCACGCTGGTGAACGACATCCTCGCCGCGGCCGCCGCGCGCAAGCTGAACGGCGCGACAAAAATTTTCCCCGGCAGGCACAAGGGTATCGAAAATCTGGATACATTTGAAAAACTCGTGCAAGTGGACCAGGAGCCGATCGGGCGCAGCCCGCGCTCGAACCCCGCCACCTACACGAAGCTGCTGGATTCGCTGCGCGACCTGTTTGCGCAGGTGCCGCTCGCCAAGGTGCGCGGCTACAGGGCGAGCCGTTTCTCGTTCAACGTGCGCGGCGGGCGTTGCGAGCGCTGCCAGGGCGACGGCGTGATCAAGCTCGACATGCAGTTCATGGCCGACGCCTACGCGCCGTGCCCGAGCTGCGGCGGGCGGCGCTTCAATCGCGAGACGCTGGAAATTTTGTTTCACGGAAAATCAATCGCCGATGTGCTCGGCATGACGGTGCGCGAGGCGATGGCGCTGTTCAAAAACATCCCGCGCATCATGGACAAGCTGGAGACGCTCAACGCCGTGGGGCTCGGTTACCTGACGCTCGGGCAATCGGCCACGACGCTCTCCGGCGGCGAGGCGCAGCGCATAAAATTGTCACTCGAGTTGAGCCGCCGCCAGCAGGGCGACACGCTGTATATTCTCGACGAGCCGACGACGGGCCTGCACTGGGCGGACATCCAGAACCTGATGGACCTGCTCTTCAAGCTGCGCGACGCGGGCAACACAATCATCGTGATCGAGCACAACCTCGACGTGATCAATCTCGCCGACTGGATTATCGACCTCGGCCCCGGAGGAGGCTCCGCGGGCGGCGAGATCGTCTTCGCGGGCGCGCGCAGTGAAATCGAAAAACCGGAAAACACCGCGCGCTCATTAACCGGCGCCGCGCTGAAACGGTGGCGCAACGCGGGCGCGATTAAATCGTAGGGACGCTCCAGGCGCGCCCCGCGCGTTCAGCTTGCGCTGCGGGCGGCGCGTTCTTGTTTGCGGCGTTCGAGGGCGCTGAGGATTTTTTTGCGGATGCGCAGGGTTTTCGGCGTCACCTCCACGAATTCGTCGGGCGCGATGTATTCGATGGCGCGCTCCAGCGAGAGGCGCACCGGCGGCGTGAGCTGGATGCCCTTGCCTTCGCCTTGGGAGCGGAAATTGGTGAGCTGCTTGGCCTTGGTCGCGTTGACAGGGATGTCCTCCTGGCGCGGGTTTTCGCCGACGATCATGCCTTCGTAAACTTCCTCGCCGGGGCCGACGAAGAGGCGTCCGCGCTCCTGGATCGAGTCGAGCGCGTAGGCGGTCGTGGTGCCGGCCTCGGTGGCGACGAGCGTGCCGGTGAGGCGCGTGGTGAGCTCGCCCGCCCAGGGGCCGTATTCCTTGAAAAGGTGGCTCATCACGCCGCGTCCGCTGGTGGCGTTGACGAGGTCGATTTCCAAGCCGATGAGTCCGCGCGTGGTGATGTTCGCCTCGATCAGCGTATAGTGCGGATGCTTTTCCATGTTCGTGATCTGGCCCTTGCGGTTGGCGAGGTTTTGCATGATCGCGCCGACGCATTCCTCGGGAATTTCGATCCAGACGTTTTCGTAGGGTTCGAGGCGCTGGCCGTTTTCATGGCGCTCGATCACGGTGGGGCGGGAGACGAGAACCTCGTAACCTTCGCGGCGCATCGTCTCGACGAGCACGGCGATTTGCATGGCGCCACGGGCCTTGATGTTGAAGACGCCCGCGGCGTCGGCATCGCTGACTTGGATGGAGATGTTTGTCTTGGCCTCCTTGTAGAGGCGGTCGCGGATTTGGCGCGAGGTGACGAGTTTGCCGTCGCGTCCGACAAGCGGGCCGTCGTTGACGGCGAGCTGCATTTCGAGCGTGGGCGGGTCGATGTCGGTGAAGGGCAGGGCGTGCGCGTCCTCGAGCGCGGCGAGCGTGTCGCCGATATCAACATCCTCGAAACCGGAGAGGCCGACGATGTCGCCCGCGGCGGCCGCGGTGGCGTCCTCGGTGCCGAGGCCGGCGTATTCGAAGAGCTTGGTGATTTTGGCGCGGGTGCGCTGTTTGCTTTGGCTGCGAATGACCCAGACATTGTCGCCGACGGCGATTTTGCCGGCGAGGATTTTGCCGACGGCAATGCGGCCCACGTAGTCGCTCCAGTCGATGTTGGAGACGAGCATTTGGAAGGGCTGGTTGGGGCGGGCGAAGGGCGGCGGGATGTGGTCGAGGATGACGTCGAAGAGGGGCGTCATGTCCTTGCTCTCGTCGGTGAGCTTGCGCTTCATGTAGCCGTCGCGGGCGGAGCCGTAAACGACGGGCGCGTTGAATTGCTCCTCGTTGGCGTCGAGCTCGAGGAGGAGTTCGAGCACCTGGTCGTAGATTTTTTTCGGGTCGGCGTTTTCGCGGTCAATTTTGTTGATGACGATGACGACCTTGAGTCCGTGCTGGAGGGCCTTGCGGAGGACGAAGCGCGTCTGCGCCTGCGTGCCCTCGTAGGCGTCGACGAGGAGGAGCACGCCGTCAACCATGCGCAGGGCGCGCTCGACTTCGCCGCCGAAATCGGCGTGGCCGGGAGTGTCGACGATGTTGATGGTCTTGCCCTGCCATTTGACGGCGGTGTTCTTGGCCTTGATAGTGATGCCTTTTTCGCGTTCGAGGTCCATCGAATCCATGGCGCGTTCGGCGACCTGCTGGTTGGCGCGGAAGGTGCCGCCGGTTTGAAGGAGCTTGTCAACGAGCGTGGTCTTGCCGTGGTCGACGTGCGCGATGATCGCGATGTTTCGGATGTTTTGATTCATTATCGATGAGCCTGTTTTTGCTGAAAAAGAGGACAACCATGCGACGCGCGGAGGGCGGATGCAAGGATGAAGCCCCGGGGGAAAAAGATGATTCGCATTGGGTGTGGCGCAATGCGCAAGAAACTTAGGCTTCCGTTTTGCCTGAGTTTTTTGGATGTTCGACGCATTCATGGCACGCGAACCGATCCAGTTTTACAACCGACACACAAAACAGCTTGAGACCGAAAAAATCTACAAGGAGGGCTGGCTGCGCTTCACGTATGAGAATCCCGTGGGGCGTTTTTTTCTGTGGGCGTTTGTGAAGCGGAAGTTTTTTTCGTGGCACTACGGCTGGAAAATGAACTGGCGCAGCAGCGCGCGGTATGTGCTGCCCTTTGTGATCGACTACGGGCTGGAGGAGCAGCAGGGGGAGTTTGCGAGGTCGGTTTTTGATTTCAGGACGTTCAACGAGTTTTTCATGCGCGCGCTGAAACGCGAGGCGCGACCGATCGCGCCGGGCGACGACACTGCGGTGTTTCCGGCGGACGGGCGGCACTTGGTGTTTCCCGATGTGGACAAGGCCGGCGGGTTCTATGTGAAGGGCAGCAAGTTTGCGCTGGAGGATTTGCTGGGCGAGGGGCATTTGCCGGAGGCGCGGCGCGAGCTGACGCGGAAATTTGCCGGGGGCGCGATGGTGATTTCGCGATTGTGCCCCGTGGATTACCACCGGTTTCATTTCGCGGCGGCGGGCAAGGCGGGCAAGGCGCGGCTGATCAAGGGCGCGTTGTATTCGGTGCATCCGATCGCGCTGCGCCGGCGCATTGAATACCTCGTGCAAAACAAGCGCATGATCACGCTGGTCGAGACGGATGCGTTTGGCACGATGGCGAGCATCGAGGTGGGCGCGACGAATGTCGGCTCGATTATTCAAACTTACCCGGAGGATTTTTCCGTGAAGAAGGGCGAGGAAAAGGGGCTGTTCAAATTCGGCGGCTCGTGCGTGATCACGCTTTTCGAAAAAGGCCGAATCAAGTTTGACGACGACCTGGTCGCGCAAAGCGAGTCGTGCGTGGAGACATTCGCAAAGATGGGCGACCGGCTGGGCGTGCGCGCCTGAAATGCGCTTGGTGCGCGCGGCGAAATCACTGCTGCCCGCCCATCGGGTTTTTGTATTGGTCGTAGGCCTCGATTATTTTTTGCACAAGCGGGTGGCGCACCACGTCGGCGCCGCTGAAATAGTGGAAGTCGATTCCCTCGATTCCCTCCAGGATGCGCGACACTTCCACCAAACCGGATTGTTTCACGCGGGGCAGGTCGATCTGGGTTACGTCGCCGGTCACGATCATGCGCGAGTTTTCGCCGAGGCGCGTCAGGAACATCATCATCTGCTCCGGCGTCGTGTTTTGCGCCTCGTCGAGAACGACAAACGCATTGCTCAGCGTGCGGCCGCGCATGTAGGCGAGCGGCGCGATTTCGATCACGCCCTTTTCCGTGAGGCTCGCCACATCGTCGTTGTCGAGCATGTCGTGCAGCGCGTCGTAGAGCGGGCGCAAATACGGCAGGATTTTTTCGCGCAAATCACCCGGCAAAAACCCGAGCGCCTCGCCCGCCTCCACCGCGGGGCGCGTCAGGATGATTCGCTCCACTTTGTTTTTCAGCAAGGCGGACACCGCCGCGGCCATCGCGAGATAAGTCTTGCCCGTGCCCGCCGGCCCGATGCCGAACACGACCGGGTTTTCCTGGATCGCCTGCAAGTATACTTTTTGCCCGAGCGTCTTCGGCACGATGCTTTTGCGGTTGGTGGAGATGACGAGCGGCTTTTCAAACAGGCCGCGCAACTGCTCGAGCTCGCCCCTCGCCACCGTGTCGACGAACCGGTGAAAATCCGGCGTGCGAATCACGAGCCCCTGCGCCCGCGCCTCATTGAGAAAACCGAACAGCGATTCCGTTTGCGCAACCGCCTCCGCCGACCCGCTGATCTTGAGCCAGTCCTCGCGCGAGACGAGCGTGACTTTCAGTTTTTGCTCGGCGTGGGTGAGATTGCCCTCTCGTCCGCCGAAAAGCTGGTGAAGATGCCGCGCCGATGGAAAATGCAAAGTCTGGGAAGCCACAATTCCCAACAACTCGCGCAAAAAATCCGCCGCCGCGAGCGTTTTTTATTTCTCATGGATTTCATGCGCGCTTCACACTCGCTTCACATCCCGAATCCACCCTCAACCGCACATGGACAAACTTCGCCGTATTATCGTTTTGCTTTTGCTTGCAGCATGCGCCCGCGCCGCGGCCGGGGCGGCGTGGACACACGATGCCTACATCTGGCAGCGCAAGCCGACGGCCCAAGTCGATGACGCGATCCGCGCGTCAAGCGGCCATCTCAACGGCTACTGTGTTCTGGCCTCGGAAATCTCGTGGGATAAGGCGTCCCCGAAAATTGTTCGTCCCCGTTTTGATTACGCCGGGCTCGCCGCGCTTGGAAAACCAGTCGGCCTCGCGCTCCGCATTGGCACGCGAGGCTCGGAAAAACAATTCGCGGACGCCCTGCCCCAAATTGTCGCCGAGGCCTCCGCGCTACTCGAATCCGCGCGCAACGCCGGACTCGCGCCGTCCGAGCTTCAAATCGACTTCGATTGCCCCGAGTCGAAACTCGGCCTTTACCGCGGTTGGCTCGCCGCGCTCAAAACCGCCGCGGGTGAAACTCCGCTTACCTTCACCGCATTGCCCTGCTGGCTCCAGCATGAGCGGGAGTTTGTCGACCTCGCGCGCGCGGCCGACGGCTTTGTGCTGCAAGTTCACTCCCTCGACAAACCCCGCGCAATCGACGACACATTCACGCTCTGCGAGCCTGGCGCGGCCCTGCACTGGTGCCGTGGCGCCGACGGGCTCGCGGCGCGCGCAGGCACCCGCTTTCGCGTCGCGCTGCCCACCTACGGCTACACGCTCGGGTTTGATGACAAGGGCCGCTTCATCGGGCTCGCCGCGGAAACCCCTCGCGACTGGCCGCCGGGCGCGCAACTGCGCACCGTGCGTTCCGATCCCCGCGCGATGCAGGCGCTCGCGCAAACACTCGCCGCGGAAAAACTGCCCCGCGCCACCGGCATCATCTGGTTTCGACTGCCCGCCGAAAACGACCGGCTCGCATGGACCGGGAAAACATTTTCCGCTGTCATTGAAGGCGGGGAGATAATCTCGCATCTCGCAGTTGAAATCCATCGCGCCAAACCCGGTCTTGCGGAAATCGTCATCATCAATCGCGGGCACACGACCGAGCCGCTTCCGCAGCGGGTGAAAATCACATGGAGCGGCGATGCCAGTCTGGAGTCGCGGGACGGGCTTGGCGGATATAGTTTTTATTATGACCGCGACGATCCCCGCGCGCTCGTCGGCATGAGATCGCTTGCGTCGACAGAAATCGCCCCCGGGCACAGTCGTGTCATTGGCTGGGTTCGCTTCGATTCTCCCGACAAAAAACCAATCACCAATATTTCCATCAATGCCACGATTCCTTGAGCAACACCATCGCATGCGGGCCGTCGTTATTGCCGCCGCCTGCTTCCTCATTCCGCACGCTCGCGCCTGCGGCCCCGACTTTCCAAACGCTTATCTCGCCGAGGGCAGCGTGAGCCTGCTGTCGGCGCCCGAGGGGTATTTTGCCGCGGAGATTGAGAAAATCGCGCCGCGTAAAAAAGACGCCGCCGCCGCCGATTCGGGCGCCGCCCTTGTCATTGCGGCCAACAAGGCCAAGCGCGAAAACGAGCTCACCGAAACCGGCGTTCTCCGCATGGAGCTTGCCAGGCGCGGTTATGCGCAAGAGCGCGTCGACGCGCTGGCCGGCAGGCTGGAGTCCGCGCGCGCGACCATTTTTGCGGAGGACTGGGCCAGCCCGCCGGTGTTCCCCGGCGACATGCCCGCGGAGTTTGCCCTCTATTTGAACGGAGCTTTCGCATATTGGAAAGGCGATCATGGAACCGCGGACAAATGTTGGAAAACACTGCTCGCGCTTCCCGCTGAAGAACGCCGCCACTACACGGTCAACGCCGCCTACATGCTTGGCCGTCTTCGCGTGCCCGACGCGCAAGGGGAAGGCCTTCCCGAGCGCCAGTCGATGTCCGTGGAGGCCATGCACGAAATGCTCCACGGCGTGAAGTGGTTCCAACAAACCCGCGATGCCGCCGAAGCCGGATTCGACGATATTTCGGATCTCGCTCAAGCGAGTCTCGGCTGGGAGGCGCGCGCGCATTTCTTCAACGGTTACAGCACCGAGGCCATTCACCTTTACCTGCGGCAGCACGCCGCGGGGGATCACCGCGGCGCCGTGCTTTCCCTGCGCGCCGTCGCCCGCGACGCATTTGAATCCGCGGATTCCGAGGATGGCGCCAGGCACCTTCGGCAGCTCGCGCGGGACGAAAAATCCCGCCGCGTGCTGACACTTTATCTGCTCGCCCGTTTTGGCCTTTTCCCGTGGTTCGATTATGAGGCCGGAAAAAAACTGGACCGCCAATCCCGCATCTGGGCGGGGATTTTGGACGAGGCGGAACTTCGCGACGTGCCCGACACCGACCGCCTCGCGTGGCTCGCCTATCAGGCCGGTCGTTTCGATCTTGCCGCGCAATGGCTCAAGAGCGCCTCCGATTCCTCCGTGCCCGCAAACTGGATACGCGCCAAGCTCGCGTTGCGCTCGGGCGACGCAGTGCGTGCCGGAGGGCTTCTCGAAAAAGTCACGTCCAGTCCCGGGCTTGTCGGCGGGGCGCGCCCGGTCGCATGGGCGGATTTGGGGCGCGTTCGCATGGGCGCGGGCAAATATGCCGGGGCGCTTGATGCGTTTTTGCGCGGCGGGCACTGGCAGGACTGCGCCTACATCGCCGAGCGCGTGCTCGCGCTCGACGAGTTGATGGCGTTCGTGGATGAGCATTGTCCTCAACAAACCGGAACAGATGAGCGGCAATTTTTCCCGGTTGCCGAAGAGCGCGAGGAGCAGGATGAGAAAGCTCTGCGCAACGAACTTCGCCACCTGCTCGCGCGGCGACTGGCGCGGGCGAACAAGCCGGAGGATGCGAGGGAATATTTTCCCGAAAAGTTGCGGCAAATCCATGCCGCTTATGTGGATGATGTGCGCGCCGGTTTTAACGGGGAGCTCGCGCCCGGCGAGCGCGCAAAGGCATTTTGGAACGCGGCGGCGAGCCTGCGCGAAAATGGCATGGCGTTGCTCGGCACGGAACTGGCGCCGGACTATTCCATTTGGGGCGGCAATTTCGAGTGGAGTCCGATCGCCGGGGCGCGACGGGATAAGTTGCGACGCGGGGGCGGCCTTGGCGCGCCGACCGAGGATGAGCTCAAGCGTGTCGAAGCGCACGCGGTTCCGCGGAAGCGTTTTCACTATCGATATCGCGCGGCGGATCTCGGGTGGTGGGCTGCGTCGCTCATGCCGAATGACTCCGACGAGACCGCGCGCATGCTCAACACCGCCGGCGGCTGGATCAAAAAACGCGATCCGGGGGAGGCCAACCGGTTTTATCGGGCGCTGGTGATTCGCTGTCCAAACACCGCCCTTGGCAAACAAGCCGTCGCGCGCGGCTGGTTTCCGGAATAGGGCTTTTTACCCCGCGAAATCTTGAGGCGAGCCTTTACGCTTCCGCGATCGGTTGCACGCCGATGGTGTATTTGATGCTTTCCAGATACGCGGGCGAATAGACGTGGTCCAGGCGTTTCAGCGCGTGGGCGAGGCGGCCCTTGATGTCGAGGTCGTCGATCACATCCTTTGTGTTGGGGCGTTCGAGATACGCTTCGAGGTAGGCGACGTGGCGGCGCCAGAGCGCGACCTCGTAGCGTTGTTTCGAGGTGAGGCGCTCGGCATACCAGTCGCTTTCGAGCATGTGCTCTTTTGTGAAGAGTTCGCGAATTTCCGGCGCGTCGAGCCCCTTGCCCTCGTAGTGGCCGTGCGCCATGATGTGCAGGAGCGCCTTGAGCGGAGGGACGGCGAGGTCGATTCCGCCGTCGGCGAAATAGCTGTCGGCAACGCGCTTGTGGGTGACGCAGATGTTGTCCATGCCATCGGCAAAGATGTCCATGTCCTGCTGCTCGGGATGGAGCATTTCGTCGGTGAAGACGGAGTGCGGATGGTTGAACACGCGCCCGAAATAGATGCGCACGAAGCGCGTGGTGATGCGGTAGCCGAGCCGGCTTGAGAGCACGGGTTTGCCGTTGTGCTCCATGTCGCGCACTTTTTCCAGGCAGCCGTCGGCAATGAGCGCCTTGGCGCTGCGCTCGGCGAGCGACATGCGCGAAAACACCTCGGGCACAAGCATCGATATGTCGTGATCGACGCGCGCCTTCGGGCCGACGTAGCCGGCGGCGGAAAGGAACACGTCGTGCCCGGTGAGGATGAGCGAGATGAGCGACGCGTTCAGGTCGACGATCGGGCGCAGCGCGTTGAACGGACCCTTGGTGAGCGCGCCCTCGGAGCCGGCGCCGGTGGTCGAAGGCGACTTGCCGGTCATGGAGCTGATGAACTCCATGAAGAGCTCGGGCAGTTCCATGTGGTGAATGGGATTGTAAACCGCGAGCGGTCGGATTTTGCCGTCGGGGGGATTGTTGCGGCGGCCGGGCACGAGGATGTTGACGGGCGTCGGCAGCGGCGCGTGGGAGGTGAGGCGGCGGTGCAGGCGCGCGGCGAGGTCGGCGAGCGCGGTGTCGAGCGGATGCAGGATGTCGGGGCGCACTTGCAGGTAGCGCGGGTTTTTCGAGGGTTTGCCGTCGATGACGCGCGGGTGCGCGGACGACACGAAATACGCGGGCGTGTTTGAAGCGATCGCGCCGCGGATGATGTCGCGCATGGGTTTGGTGTAGGCGCGGAATCCGATGGCGTCCTCCAGGAGCTTGCGCGCGTCGGATTGCATGAGCGGCTCGTAGTTGGAGAGGAAGGTGCCGGGCGAGGCGATGTCGGCCTCGGCCTGGCGGTCGTAGCCGCGATGGATGGCGTCGTCGGGGCGCTGGAAGAGGAGGGCCTCGCAGTTTTTGACAAATTTCACCGAGGTGGCGCCGGCGCATTGCTCGGGCAGGTCCTTGATTGCGGAGGCGGGCGCGACGACGGACGCGGTGATGTCGTCCTCCACCTGCACTTTTGCGACGGGGTGGAAGTCGTTGCGCAGGCCGAACACGCGCCACGAGCCGTCCTCCTCGAAGCCGACGCGCATGTTGTTGGTCACGATTTTATGGCCGTCGAGCTTGAGCTCGTAGCCGGGCATGCCGTTGATCGTGTCCACCGAGAAATGGCTGAGCCATTTGTCGCTCCACTCGGGTTTGTAGTAGCGTTTGAGGACGAAGATGAGCTGCTTGATGTGCTGCGGAATCGTGCGGAGCCAGTTGTTGTATTCGTCGGTGTAGTCGCGGCGCGAGGGCGTGAGGAGTTTGATGACGGAGCCGAGCGAGCGGTGCGAGCTGAGGACGGGGCGCGTGTCCTTGCCGCGGCGCTCGGGGTCGCGAAAGCGTTGCGAGTAGTCGTGCTTGAGCAATGTGGAGACCTGGTCGAAGTCGCGGTCGAAATCGGCGACAAAAACATGCCCGGGCAGAATCGCGTAGGAGATGGACTTGGAAATTTCCGATTTTCCGCCGCCTGAAACCGTGCTGGGTTTGTGGCAGAGCATGCCCTCGGCGACGGTGCCCACGAGCCGCCATGCCGAGCGCTCGCCGGTGCCGGTGATTTGCTCCATGTGGACGCGGTAGCCACTGGGGCGCATGTAGATTTTTCCGGCGAGCAGCTTGATGGCGCGCAGTTCGCCGTCGGCTGCGATCCAGGATATCGTGCCCGCGCGCAGGTCGAAGGTGGTGACTTCGGGGATGATGATGATTTCCGGGTGCTCGAGATCGAACGCGTGGCCCTCGGGCTGGAGTTCGAAGCGGCCCGGAAATTTTGCGATGACGTCGGCCACGTTTTGCGCGTGCTCGTCGGTGTAGGACGCGAATCCGTCGCCGAGGTCGTAGCTGGGGAACACGAGCGCGCCGCCGGCGTGCTCCTCCTCGGTGAGGCCGTAGAGGTTGGAGGAGAAACTGATCTGCGTTTTGACCTCCTTCTTGCAGTAGCCGTAATAGTTGTCGGCGATGATGGTGACCATCACGCCCTTGTGGTTGCGCGCGGTGAGCTTGAACGCGGAGCCGTTGTTGTAGAGTTCCTTTTCATCCTTCCAGCACATGCCGTCGCGGCGCTGGCGCTCGGTGGCGAGGTCGTAGTGCGGCAGTCCGGCGGCGTGTTTCTGGACCTGCATGAGGTGTGGCGCGAGGATGACGCAGCCGGTGTGGCCGATCCAGTGGTCGATATCGAGCCCGGCGTCGTTTTCGGGAAGGTAGGGGTCGCCGGCGTTGCCGAAAATGCCCTCGACAAAATCGAGGTTGCTGACGAGCGAGCCGGGCGCGAAGAAACGCATTTCCATGCGTTTTTCGTCTATGAAGCCGTGCACGGCGGGGCACACGAGCGGGCGCAGGTGCAGCGAGACAAAACACTCGGCTTCGCGCACGCGGTTCGCGGTGAAGGGCAGGCGCATGAGTTCGCGCGGGGGTTGGAAGGCGAGCGCGAGCATTTTGCCAAAGACGTTTTTCGGCACGGCGAGTTTGTCGTCGGGTATGGGCAGGCCGCCCTCGGCGACGTGGAACACGCCCTTCGTGGTGCGGCGGTCGTTGGCCGGGTTGTGGAGCACGCCCTGGCGAACGCGATAGCTTTTGACGAGCGACGAGGCGAACTCGTCGCCATCCGCCGGCAGTGAAAGCGTGCGGGCGAGGCCGGGCTGGTCGAGGATGAAGGTGCGGTTGGGCAGCTTGGGAACGCCGCCGACATCGGAAAGATACGAGTCGAGCCACGCCTGGATGCGATGGTCGACCGGGGAAAGCGGGTCGGAAATCTGCCGCGTGGTTTCGCGGAAGCGCGCGACGATCGGCGCGGCGAGATCGGTCATGGCGATGTCGGCCTCATCGACGGGCGGGCAGCCGAGGAGCGAAAGGCGCAGGTTGATCGCGTGGTGCAGTTGCTTGGTGTCGGTGACGGTGATGTTCTCTGGCATGACAAAAAGTGCTCGAAGGTTTACTTTGCGGTGCGAAACAAATGGCGTGAGAAGCCGGTATTGTTTGAAAACATTCGCATAACACAACCGCGTAGTTGACGCGCCAAGTCGGGCGCGGGCGCGGGGGATGTGTGTCCGGGCGCGGGATGCCGTTCGGGCGGCGGAATCCTCCGCTCATGCGGGGCGCGGCCCCGTCACGCCTCCGCCATGCGCGCGTTGTAAAAGGCGTTGCAGAGCGCGGTGATTTTGGCGGCGTTGTCCATTTTCGACGCTTCGTGGACGAGTTTTTTCGCGTCCGACATTTTCATCGCGCGCACAAGGTATTTCACCGCCGGGATCAGCGACGAGGCCATGCTCAACTCGTCCACGCCGATGCCGAGCAGGAGCGGCACGTAAAGGGGGTCGCCGGCCATCTCGCCGCACACGCTCACCTTGATTTTCGCCTTGTGCGCCTGTTCGACCACGTAGCGCAGCATTCGCAGCATCGATGGATGCGCGGGCTTGTAGAGGTGCGCGATGCGCTCGTTGCTGCGGTCGATCGCGAGCAGGTATTGAATCAGGTCGTTCGTGCCGATGCTGAAAAAGTCCGCCTTGGGCGCGAGTATGTCCGCTGTGGTCGCCGCGCTCGGAACTTCGATCATCGTGCCGACGGGCATTTTTTCATCGAAGGCGACTCCCTTTTCCCGCAGCTCCGCGCGGCATTCGTCGAGCAGCTTGTTCGCGTCGTCTAGCTCTCCCGTGCCGCTGATCATGGGATACATGAGCAGCACCCTGCCGTGCGCGCTCGCCCGCAGGATCGCGCGCAGCTGGTTCTTGAAAATCTCCTTGTGCTCGAGGCAGAAGCGGATGGCGCGCATCCCGAGGAAGGGATTCGCCTCCATCGGAAACAGGCCCGACTTCCCGTTCATCAGCTTGTCGCCGCCGAGGTCGAGCGTGCGGATGGTCACAATCTCGCCGGCCATGTTTTCGACCACGGCCTTGTATGCGCGGTATTGCTCCTCCTCGGTGGGCATGCGCGATTCCTGCATATACAGGAATTCCGTGCGGTAAAGTCCGACGCCTTGCGCGGAATAGCGGCGCGCCATGTCCAGCTCGGTGCTGTTGATGCCCTCGATGTTGGCGCGGAGGATCACTTCCACGCCGTCTTGCGTGACCGACGGGAGGTTGACCGCGTCGAGCATGCGTTGCTCCACGCTTTTTCGCGCGACTTGGATTTTTCCGTAGCGATGCAGCGTTTCGTCGGAGGGGTTGATGATGACGGTGCCCTCGTAGCCGTCGACCAGCACGAAGTCGCCCTCGACGATGCGCTTGGTCAGGTCGCGCGTGGCCACGACGGCCGGCACGCGCATCGTGCGGGCCACGATCACCGCGTGGCTCGTGCGGCTGCCCGAGTCGGTGACGATGGCGAGGACTTTGTCGCGATCCATGCCGACGGCGTCCGACGGCGAAACGTCGTTGGCCACCACGACTCGGTTGCCGGGAAAATTGTTCAGGGTTTGCTGGGCGCGGCCGAGCAGGTTTTGCAGGACGCGCTGCGCCACGTCGCGTATGTCGCCCGCGCGTTCGCCCAGGTATTCGTCGTCGATTTCCGAAAACGCCTTGATGTAGCGCTGCACGACGTTGTTGAAGCACCACTCGATGTTTTTCGAGCTCGTCTCGAACTCGCGCTCGGTTTCGCCGATCAGGGCCACGTCCTCGAGCACGAGCAGGTGCGCGTCGAATATGCGCGCCTCGTCCGTTCCCAGGTTTTTTTCGACTTCGTTCCTGATTTGCTGGATTTGCTGGCGCGTGGCGACCAGCGCCTTTTCGAAGCGCTCCATCTCCTCCGCGCGCTGTTCGGGGCTTATTTGGTATTCCGGCAGTTCCAGGTCGCTTTGGATATGGAGGAGTATCTGCCCGTGGGCGATGCCTGGTGACGCGGCGATGCCATGGATTATGATTTCAGGTGTGTTGCGCGCATCCATGTGTGTGTTGTCGAGTCGTTGCAAATAAAAGCCGGGACGCGCGAGAATAACGACCACCCGCCCACCGTGGTCAATCTTGCGTTTTGGAAATTTTCCTACCTCGCCAGGGGTTTCAGCAGGGCGAATTTGCCGCTTGCGGCGGGCGTGATCGTGCGGCGGCGGAACAAGTTCACACGAGCGCCGCCGCCCAGCGCCGCCGCGAGCGCCGCGTCGAGGCCGTTCGGGGCGTGACCGTCCGCCACGTAGTGGAAATCCCAGCGCGCGTCGCCCGTTTGCACGAGGCTGTAGTGCCAGCACGCGAAATCCGCCGGTATGACCGCGTCGATTTCCGTCGGCGAAATGATCGCGCCGTCGCTTTCGCGGAAATACAGCCCGCCCTCGCGCCCCAGCAGCCGGTGGCCGCGCGCGCAACGCCGCACGATGTCGCCCGTGTGGTAGCGCAACAGCGGCATCGCCTCGCGCCCGCGCGTCGTCACGTAAATCTGAAAAACATCCGGCGCGCCGCGATACGGCGCCAGCTCCACGAAGGCGTTTTCGTCGATCACGCGCGAGTCGTCCTTGAACGCCGTGCCGACAAAAATATAACCCGCCTCCGTCGAGCCGTAGAGATCGACCTGCGGCGCGGGAAACGCCTCCGCGACGCGACGGCTGTGCTGCAGGCTCGCCTTGCCGTAGGTGAGGATGACGACCTTCACGCTCGGCACCGAGACCTGGCGTTTTTTCACCGCGCGCGCCAGCAGCGACAAATAAATCGGCTCGCCCTCGATGATGTCGGGTTTCACCGCCTGCAATTCCGTGACGATCCGGTCCCATTCCGCCTCGGGAAACACAAACGGATCGCTCGAAAGATTCAGGTAAACCGTGCCGTCGAAATACCGGTTCGGAAACGGATGATCCTCATACGGGCACAGATTCGACGAGCATCCAACCGGCGCCAGCACGCACTTGCGATGCGGCGCGTCGGCAAACGGCGCGAGCAACGGATGCGCCCGATACGCGCGCCGCGTCTGCTCGTTCCACCAGCCGTCCTCCATGATCACCGTCATCGGCCCGGCGGTCGTGCCGGAGGTTGATTCGTATTCAAATTTTTTCTCCTGCAAACCCCGCTCAATCACCCGGTAGTCCTCGAAAAAAGCCTCATGCCCGCGCTCCACGATCTCCTGCTTGGAAAGCGCCGGCACGTCCCGATACCACGCCCACGACAACGGCTCCCCGCCCAGCGCGAACCGCCGCCCGTAAAGCGGGCTGCGTCCGTAAATCCTGCGGATTTCGGTTTCCAGCGCGGCGGGCAAAAACTCGCCGTTCCCCGTGTTCCCCGTCGCGCCCAACGCCCCGGGCGCGTTGGCGAAAAGAGGCGCGGCCTCAAGCACATTGGAAACGTCGTTGGTTGCGGGATTCATTGTTTTGAAAGGACAAAACGACAATCTATCAAACAAGTCAAATGACCCGTCCGGTCGCACCCAAGTTGAACCCGGATATTAAGGACATAAACCCGCGGCGCGCCGAAACGATCTTGGCGCGGCACACCAAGGTTGTTTCAGTTGCCCGCATGATCTGGTTTATAACCGCCATCGTTCTCACCATCGGCATCTCATTTTGCTGCTCCATGCTTGAGGCGATGATTCTCAGCACCAACGTCATCGAAATCGAGGCGCTCAAGGCCAAAAGCCCCCGCCACGGCGAAACCCTTGAGAAGCTCAAAAACTCCGACGAAACCATCTCCGCAATCCTCTCCCTCAACACCATCGCCAACACCCTCGGCTCCGTCATCGTGGGCGGTCTCGCCGCGCACCTCTTCAACAGCACCGTCGTCGGCGTCGTCTCCGTCCTCCTCACCATCTGCATCCTCATCTTTTCCGAGGTCATTCCCAAAAATATCGGCGTTATTCATCGCGTAAAACTCCAGCCGGTCATGGTTTATCCGCTGCTCACGCTCTGCCGCGTGCTGCGCCCCGTCACCTATTTCTGCAACCTTGTCCTCCGGCTCTTTATCAAAAAACCCGCGCCCAGCAGAACGTCGGACGACGAGATCATCCTCCTCGCCGAGCGTGGCGCGCAACAGGGCGCGATCACCCATCACGAGTCCGACATCATCGCCAACACCCTTTCGCTCGACGAAGTGCGCGTCGGCGAAATCATGACTCCGCGCACCGTCGTTGCCATGCTTCCCCGCGACGCCACTGTCGGCGAAGTCTTCAAGACCCGCTCCAACATCCCTTTCGGCCGCATGCCCGTTTACGACAAAAACATCGACGACATCGTCGGCATCATCCGTCGCCGCGATCTCCTCAAGGCCAAGGCCGCCGACCAGGACAGCGAACTCGTCGGACGCCTCATGCAGGAGGCGCACTTTGTCCCCGAAACCGTCACCGCCTCCAGCGCCCTTCAAACCATCCTCAAAGTCCACCAGCAACTTCTCGTCGTCGTCGATGAGTTCGGCTCCACCGCCGGCGTCGTGACGATGGAGGACATCATGGAACACATCCTTGGCCACGAGATTTTCGAAAAAGACGACGTCGCCGTCGACATGCGCGAACTCGCCCGCCGCAAAGTGAAAAAGGCCGAAGGGATGAAAAACTGAGCGCAAAAAATCTTCGATGGCGACAAACCTCGCTCCTAGCTCTTAAGTTCTATTCAGTTTTAATCGTGTCCGATGTAGTCTTCGTTTTCGCGCATCAATAACGGTTTCGGGTGTGCTTCACACCAATCAATAGCACGAGAAAATAGGAAGCGCCACTCTGTGGCTTCTGGCGAAGGCGCCTCGATATCTTTCCCTGCAATCTTAACCTTTTCCCCAAATGCCCGAATTCTCTCTTGAACTGAGGCGATAAAGGTCGAATCGCCGCATAGTTTTTCAATAAAAAGATCCATGTCTCGGTCATCCTCTTCATCCCAATTTATAAAACCATTCCGATTAGCCTCATCTTCTGCATTTCCGGCAATGCGCAAAACCTCTCCCTGCCAAGTATTGGCTTCGCCGGATGGGGGGACGAGCAACTTGCAAAGTTCCCTCCATCTGCGCTTATAATACTCGGGCGATTTCTCTTTGGGTTTTGAGGTAAATGGCCACATTTTTTTGTTCAGTCTTATTTGCCCAATGAAGGTTAAAGGCGATGAGAAAGAGATTGAAGTCACACGGGCTTATACAAGATGCCCGTCACGTCTCGCCCTGCCAATCCTCCACGGCGAGGCCGGGAATGCGCCTGAACTCATTTGTGTTATGCGTGACGACTGTGGCGCCGAGCGCGAGCGCGTGACCTGCGATTTGCGTGTCATAGGGACCGATGGGCTGCGCGTTTGGCTTAAGCATTTCCAGATAGGCGCGCACGCGTCCCGTGTGCCATGCGGCTTCCGCATCAAAGGCGGCCAGCCTGAGCATTTTGGAGAGCATCTCCACACGCATGGCGATTTGCGGCAAATCCGCGCGTTTCGCCGCGCCGTATTCAAGCTCCGCAAGGACGATGGACGACAGGCGGCAACTGCCCACGTGCTCCAGCAATTTGTCGCGCAAGCCCGCGTCCTTTGCGCGCATGAATCGCGACAGCGTGTTTGTGTCCGGAAGATAAATCATCGCACATCGGGAAATTGCGGGCAGGAGCCCCACAGTTCGCGGGCGATGCGGCGGCGGCGGGCGAGATCGGCCGGATCAACCAGCGTGATGGTCGAGCCGTCCTGCACCAGCCGCACCGTCTTGCCCTTGAACCGGCATCCCTTTGGCAGGCGCACGGCTTGCGAGTTGCCGGACTTGAAAACTTTCGCGGTCATCGTGTTCATATGGTTACGTTGTATATACTGACGGATGTTGTCAATCACCGCTCCGCGCGCGTCCGCGCTCCGTGCGCCTTCGCGCCCCTTGCGCATCCAAAAATGTCCGGCGCGCGCGCTTTTTGCGTGTGTTTGGCGCAAACACTATTGCCGTGACGCCATCAAAAACACGATCATGCCGCCGTCGGTGGTGTTTTGCGACTGGCCCAACCGCCCGAATCCGCCCTTATTCCTTCCATCCTTCCACCATTCCCTCAACCCTTCCCATCCCTTCCATGCCAGCATTGCAACGCTCCAACTTTCAAAAACAAATCGGCGGCAAACAGGCGGACCTGTTTGTCATGCGCAACAACAGGGGCGTCGAAATATGCGCCACGAATTACGGTGCGCGCATTGTGTCGTGGCTCGCGCCCGATCGCGGCGGCAACATGGAGGACATTGTCCTCGGCTACGAAAGCGTGCAGGATTACATCGACTCGAAGGAGCCGTATTTCGGCGCGGCCATCGGCCGTTTCGGCAACCGCATTGCCAACGGTAAATTCACACTCGACGGCGTCGAATACGCCATCCCGATCAATAACGCCCCCAACGCCCTCCATGGTGGGCCGGGCGGGTTTCAGTCCATCGTATGGGATGCGCGGCAGGTCAATCCGGCCACGGTTGAATTTCGCCTGCTCTCGAAAGACGGCGACCAGGGCTTCCCCGGCAATCTCGACGTGACGATGACCTACGCGCTCACGGACGACAACGAACTCAAAATCAGCTATCGCGCCACCACCGACAAACCCACGGTCATCAACCTCACGCATCACTCGTTCTTCAACTTGCACGGCGCGGGCAACGGCAGCGTCAACGACCACATCCTCACAATCAACGCCGACAACTATACTCCCGTGAGCAGTGCGTTGATTCCCACGGGGGAGATTGCTTCGGTCTCCGGCACGCCGATGGATTTTCGCCAGCCGACCGTCATCGGCGCGCGTGTCGACGACGACTTTGAGCAGCTCAAAAACGGCGCCGGTTACGATCACAACTGGGTGCTGAACAAATCAGGCGGCGGCCTTCAATTCGCGGCCAAAATCACCGAGCCCAAAAGCGGCCGCGTGCTCGAAGTGCGCACGACCGAGCCCGGCATGCAATTCTACGGCGGCAATTTTCTGAACGCCTCGCTCAAGGGCAAGGGTGGCAAAACGTATGATGCGCGCACCGCGTTTTGTTTTGAAACGCAACATTTCCCCGACAGCCCGAACCAGAAAAATTTCCCCTCCACCGTGCTGCGCCCCGGAGAAACCTACACGCAGGAATGCGTGTATAAGTTTTACGCGGAGTAGCTTTTTCGGCGCATTTTTAAGGCAGGGCGAAGCCTGCGACTGCGGCGGCTTACAAGCTGTCGCCGAAATCCTGGCGGAACTTGGCGGCGAGTTTTTGCGGCCAGTCGCTGTTGGCTGCGAGGCGTCCGTTGAAGAAGCGCAGCACCGTCGGCTCCTCAACGAAATGGATTCCGCCGATCAGGTTGCGGTTCTTGTAAAGCCAGGCGAGGCGGTCCTCGACATACTTCACTTGCGAGAGCGTGAAGACGCGGCGCGGCATCGCGAGGCGCAGTAGCTCGGCGTCGGCGAGGATGTCGTGGCCGTGCACGTCGCGCACGCTGGACATCGTGCCTCGCTCCATGCCGCGCACGCCGGAGGCGATGTAGAACGCGGTGGCGAGCGCGCCGGCGGGATAATCCTTTTGCGGGATGTGCGGCAGGAAGCCCATCGCATCGACGTGGCAGCCCAAGCCGCCGGCGGGCGTGACCACGGGGATGCCGAGTTTCTCAAGGCGGCCCACGAGATACTCGATGAAGAGCGGGCTTTGCGACATGACGGTCTCGTCGGTCGTCTCGCGCAGGCCGACGGCCATCGACTCGATTTCGCGCACGGAGATGCCGCCGTAGGTGAGGAAGCCCTCGAAGAGCACGACGAGGTTTTTCATCTGGTCGATGATTTCCTTGTTGTTCGAGCAGATGCCGCCGCCGCGCGACGAGCTGACTTTGCGCGCCGAGAAATAAACGATGTCGGCGAGGTCGCACATTGTGAGGAGGATTTTTGCGACGCTGGCGTTCTTGAACTCCGCCTCGCGCTGCTTGACGAAATAGGCGTTCTCACCGATGAGGCTCGCGTCGAGCACGAGCAGGATGCCGTGCTTCTTCGCGATGGCGCGCACGGCGCGCATGTTGGCGATTGAGAAGGGCTGGCCGCCGATGAGATTGGTCGAGGCCTCCATGCGGATGAAGGGGATGTTGCCCGCGCCGTGCGTGGCGATGGACGCCTCGAGCTTGGCGATGTCGATGTTTCCCTTGAACGGGTTCGTGCTTTTGATTTTGAGCGCGTCGTCGCTGAGGATTTCCACGATGCGCCCGCCGTTGCGCGTGATGTGCGCGAGCGTCGTCGTGAAGTGGTAGTTCATCGGGATGACGCTGTTGGGTTTCACGAAATGTTGCGCGAGAATGTTTTCGCAGGCGCGGCCCTGGTGCGCGGGGAGGAGGTATTTTTTGCCGAACACCTCCTCGACGGCGGACTGGAGGCGGGCGAAGCTTTGCGAGCCGGCGTAGGCGTCGTCGGCCTGCATCATGGCGGCGATCTGGTTGTCGCTCATGGCGTTCACGCCGGAGTCGGTGAGCATGTCGAGGAAGACGTCCTTGGTGCCGAGCTGGAAGGTGTTGAAGCCGGCCTCCTGCATGGCGGCGAGGCGGCGCTCGACGGGCACGAGGTGGAGCTTTTGCACGACGCGCACCTTGTGCAGTTCGAGCGGGATGTGCTCGCCGCTGAAGAACTTTACCTTGGGCGAGGCGTTTGAGGCATCCGTCGCGGATGCGGCGGACGGGGTTTTGGAGGTGGATTTTACGGAGGCTTTTTTCATGGAAATGACAGGTGAATTGTTTGTTGGGGGACTATTTTTTTGCGTAGCCGACGGAGTTGGCGATGACGGCCCATTGCGTGTTTTTAAGCGAAATCGCGGGGCCGAGTTTTTCGCGGTCGATGTTCATGCGCGTTCCGGTGGCAAGGCCTTCGGAGGCGCAATGAAGGTAGATGTTTTGGGCGATGAAACCGGCGTTGACCGCGGCGACCTCGCGTTTTGCGGCCTCGGTTTTTTGAGAGAGTTTCGAGAGGTTGGCGACGAGCACCAGTGTGACGGGCGCGTCCTTGACGAAGGATTGCGTGCCGCCGAGTTCGCGGATGTCCTTGCCTGCGGCGACGGCCACGAGAGCGTGGGCCTTGGCGTCGTAGCGATAAGCGCCCTGCTTGAGGAGCACGTAGATGTCGATTTCCTGCTTGTTGTTTGCCGAGGGCGCGGTGCGTTTGCCGTCGGCGCGGTTGAGGCCCCATGCGGCCCAGAGGAGGTTGGAAAGTTGTTGCCGCGAAAGCTCGCGCTTGGAATCGAAGCTGCGCGAGGTGGAGCGCTTCGCGAGCGCGTCCATGAGCGGCATGCCGCCGTTTTTTTGCGGGGAGGGAAGGGCGATGTCTTGCGCGGAAAGCGCGGTTGCGGTGGCTGCGAGCACGCACAGCGCGGCAACAAGGGAGAGTGTTTTGGCGAGGGTTCTCATGGGAAAAGAATTTGAAATGCTGACAAATCCGCCCCGTGCCGCAATGCGGAAATAAAACACGAGTGCACCCGGGGCATTACTTGAGCAGTTTCTTGGGGATTTTGCGCACGGTGGTGAACTTGGCGCGGAAGAGTGTCTCTAACACCTCGAGTGTTTCGGCGGGGATGCGCGCCTTGAGGCTGTCGAGCGAGGGAAGTCCGGATGCGTCCTGCTCATCAGGGTCTTCGCCGGAGTTTGCGGAGGACATCGCGGATGCGGCGGCTGCTTGATCGGCGAGGTAGGCTTGCTCGGCCGCGGTGTCGAGCCACGGCGGGGCGTCGTCGTCATAATTGCCGGCGTCGGTCGTGGTCGCATAATCGCCGGTGTTTTCCTGCGCGTAGGGCGGCGCGGCGTCCTCGGCGTCGGCGAGTTCGGACGCGGCGCGGGTTTCCTCGATTTGGTTTGCGACTTTGTTTGCAAGGGTGCCGCCCCCGAGGTTGCCGGCGATGAATGGCATGGCGGCGCTTTTTTCGCGGTCGCGGCGCGCCTTTTCGTTGTAATCCGCGAGCGCGACGGCGAGGCGCGACTCAAGCGTCTCAATCAGGTCTTTTTTTTTTCGCTGTTGGAATCGGCCGCGCTTGAGGCGGGCGTTTCCGGGGCGGGGCTTTTCCCCGCGAGCGCGGTGAGTTCCTTGATGAGCGAATCGATTGCGCGCGCGCGGCTCGCCTCGATCGCCTTGAGGAGGGTGACTTCGAAATTGATTTTTTCAGCGAGGCCGAGCTTGACCGCGCCCTCGCCCTCGCGGAGTCCGTCGAGGAGGCGGGTGATTTGCTCGGTGGTCATTTTGACGCCGCCGAGTTGCTCGCTGTAACCGCCTTTGGCGATGGCGTCGATGAGGGCGTTGCGGACGACGGCTTGCAGGTCGCTGAGGAGGCGCACGAGGTCGCGGCCCTGATGGTCGCACTCGTCGATGATGGCGATGAGTTTTTGGTGGTCGCCGGCGGCGAGCGCGGCGGCGAGCGCGGCGATTTTTTCGCCCGAGACGAGGCCGTAAACGTCGAGCACATCCGATTCCTCGATGTCGTTGCCGCAAAAGGAAATCATCTGGTCGAAGATGGATTGCGCGTCGCGCATGCCGCCGTCGGCCATGCGGGCGATGCATTCGTAGGCGGCGTCGGAGGCTTTGATTTTTTCCTCGTCGCCGATTTGTTTGAGACGCTGGATGATGAGGTCGTTCGGGATGGGCTTCAGGTCGAAGCGCTGGCAGCGGGAGACGATGGTGGGGAGAACTTTTTGCGGGTCGGTGGTGGCAAAGACAAATTTGACGTGCGGCGGCGGCTCCTCGAGGGTTTTGAGCAGCGCGTTGAACGCGGCGGTCGAGAGCATGTGCACCTCGTCGATGATGTAGATTTTGAATTTTCCCTGCGCGGGCGCGTATTGCACGGTTTCGCGAAGATCGCGGACCTGGTCCACGCCGTTGTTTGAGGCGCCGTCGATTTCAATGACATCGAGGTGCGAGCCGTCGGCGATGGATTTGCACGCGGGATCGTTGGGATCAAAGTCGGCCTTCGGGCCGTCGGTGCAGTTGAGGGCCTTGGCGAAGATGCGCGCGGTGGATGTCTTGCCCGTGCCGCGGGGGCCGACAAAGAGGTAGGCGTGCGCGATGCGATTGCGCGCGATGGCGTTTTTGAGGGTTCGCACGACATGGTCCTGCCCGACGACATCGTCGAATGTCTGCGGGCGCCACTTGCGGGCTATGACTTGGTAGGTGGAGGACATCGTGTGGGATGGGGCGGCGTGCGGATTGAGAAAAGTGAAAACGTGAGTTCAGGACGCGGAAATGGAAACGGCAACAAAAAGGTGCCGCCCGGGATGTTTATTGCGGGAATTTTTTCCCGCGGACGGCGGCGGCGTAGTCGGCGAAACCCTGGCGGTATTGCGCGGCGGCGTCGGCGAATTTATGCGCGAACGAGGGCACATAGCCGGGCGTGAGCCCGAGGAGATCGGGCGCGACGAGGACTTGCCCGTCGCAGTGCGGCCCGGCTCCGATTCCGATGATGGGGATGCCGACGGCCTCGGTGATTTTGCGCGCGGCTTCGTGGTCGGTGAGTTCGAGAAGGAGCGCGAACGCGCCCGCTTTTTCGAGCGCGCGCGCGTCGGCGATGAGCGATTCGGTTTCTTCGGGGGTGGAGCCGAATTTCTTGTAGCGGCCAAGCGCGAGGACTTGCTGCGGTTTGAGGCCGATGTGACCCCACACGGGAATGCCGGCCGCGATGATGCGCGCGACGGCGGGGGCGAGCTCGGCGCCGCCTTCGATTTTTATGGCATCGACCCCGGTTTCCTGCATGAGGCGCTGGCATGAGGCGAGCAGGCGGTCGTGCCCGTAGTGCGCCTCGGCGAAGGGGAGGTCGACGGCGACGAGCGCCTCGGGGCGCGCGCGTGTGACGGCGGCGGCGTGATGGCACATCATGTCGAGCGTCACCGGCACCGTGGTTTCAAAGCCGAGCATGGTGTTGCCCACGGAGTCGCCGATGAGGATGATGTCCACCCCGGCTTCGCTGGCGTAGCGCGCCGTGATCGCGTCGTAGGCAGTGACGGCGACGATGGGTTGTTTGCCCTTGAGTTTGCGAAGTGTGTGCGTGGTGAGTTTCGGCATCGGTGTGAAAATTACAGGCTACGGATTACAAATTGCGAACGGGGACGCAAGCGGCGGGCGCCGTGCGCGGCTTACTTCAGGAATGCCGGGATGTTTTCGCCGGCGATCATGTTGTCGAAAGTTTCGCGGGCGTTGATGAGGTCGAACGTCGCGCCGTGCACGAGGACCTCGGCGGGCATGCAGCGCGAGTTGTAGCGGCTGGCCATCGTGTAACCGTAGGCGCCGGCGCTCATGAAGGCGACGTGCTCGCCCTCGCCGAGTTGCTGGATGTCGCGGTCTTTGGCGAAGCAGTCGCCGGTTTCGCAAATGGGGCCGACGATATCGGCGGTGATGGCGGGGCGCGATGTGTTACGGCGGAGCGGGACGACTTGGTGGTGGCTGTCATACATCGCGGGGCGCATGAGGTCGTTCATGCCGGCGTCGAGGACGAGGAAGTTTTTCCCCTGGCCGCGCTTGAGGTATTCGACCTGGGCGAGGAGCACGCCGGCGTTGCCCACCATGAAGCGCCCGGGTTCGACGAGGACTTTCAGGCCGAGCGGCTTCAAGATCGGCGCGAGCGCGGCGCCGTAGGATTCGGGCGTGATGGGGCGCGTGGCCTCGGGCTGGTCGTCCCACCATTTGCGCGCGCCGCTTTCGAGCGCGTCTTGATAGACGATGCCGATGCCGCCGCCGACGGAAATGTATTCGATGTCGTGGCGCGCCTTGAGTTCTTCGGCGAGCGCGGCGAGCTTTTCGGTGGCCTCGACGAACGGGGCGATGGAGGTGAGCTGCGAGCCGATGTGCATTTGCACGCCGCGGATGGCGATGTTGGGATATTCGGCGGCGGCGGCGTAGGCGGCCGCGGCTTGCGCGATGGGGATGCCGAATTTATTGTCGGCCTTGCCGGTGTTGGTTTTGGCGTGGGTGAGCGCGTCAACGTCGGGATTGATGCGAAACGAAATCGCCGCCTTCACGCCGAGTTTGCCGGCGACGTGGTTAATGCGGATGAGCTCGGGTTCGCTTTCAACGTGGAAGGCGCGGATGCCCGATTCGAGCGCGAGGCGGATTTCGGCCTCTGATTTGCCGACGCCGGCGAAGACGCTGCGCGTGAGGCCGGCCCCGGCGGCGAGCACGCGGCGCAGTTCGCCCCCGCTGACGAGGTCGAAGCCCGCGCCGAGGTTGGCGAAATGGCGGAGCACTGCGATGCTGGAGTTGGCCTTGACGGCATAGCACACATGGACGTCGAGATCGCCGAGGCCGTTGATGATGCGGTTGTAGTTGTCCGCCATCGTGGCGGCGCTGTAAACGTAGGTGGGCGTGCCGTAGAGCTGTGCGACGGCGGCGAGATCGACGGACTCGCAGTGGAGGTTGGAACCGGTGTATGAAAAGTGGTGCATTTGCGTGCTTTGAATCGTGAAAAAGGAAGGAATGTTTGGCTGTTTTGCGGGCGCGTGGCGATGCGCAAAAGCGAGGCGGAATAAAAAGTGAAAAATTTGCAGTTTTGCTGTTGAAAAAACGAACCCAGGGCGTCCATTACTAATACGTCCTCGCCGCAATGATTTTCCGAATGCTCAGAAACCTTTTCCGCCGTCCAACGATCCGCATGGGTCGCGTGGATAATTCGCGGATTCGGAGGACCGCGATTCGCAATTCGGGCTTTGTGAGTTTTATCTCGGAAAATGGCTGTGTGACGCGCAAAAGCACGGATCATCACGAGTCGCGCATGAGGCGGCTGCGTTTTGCCAAGGTGGTCGCGTATCTGGCGCTGGGCGCGGGCGGCACATGGGTGATCGTCGAAAGCGTGCGCGCGCTGACGCTGTTTTGAGGGCTGCGCATTTTCCTGTTTGCGCAACAAAAAAACCGCCGTGAAATTACGGCGGTTTTTTGTTAATTTAGATGTCCAATCCGTTGAGCCTTACTGTGCGGCCGGGGCGGCCGGAACTGCGGCGGCGGGCGCGGGGGCTTGCGGCGGCATGATGTCGAGCAGCTCGACTTCGAAAACCAATATCGCATACGGGGGAATCGACGGGGGCGGGCGCTCGCCATAGCCGAGCTCGGACGGGATGTAGATTTTGATTTTGCCGCCTTTGTTGATTTTTTGAAGTCCCTCGGCCATGCCGGGGATGACACCGGTCAGCGAAAACTCGGCGGGTTGGCCGCGTTTGTAGGAGCTGTCGAACTCGGTGCCGTCAACCAGCGTGCCGGCATAGTTGATCTTCACGGTGTCCGAGGCGCTCGGATAGGCGCCTTCGCCGGGCTTGATGACTTCATACATCACGCCGCTGGGCAGCGCGACCACGCCGGTCTTGGCCTTGAGATCGCCGAAAAACTTCGCGGCGGTTTCGTCCGCCTTCGCCTTTGCCTTGGCTTGATAGGCCATTTGGCGGGTCATGATGACACGCTGCATGTCGGCCTGGATTTTCTCCTGGTCGTAAGGAGCGGGCTTGCCCTCGAAGCCTTGGCGGGTGCCTTTGATCATCGCCTCAACGAGTTCGGGTGTGGGCTCGAGTTCGTTGATGGGCATGTTCGAGGCCACGAACCAGCCGAGCATTTCAAATACTTGCGTGTCGGTAAATTGCGGCGCGGGGGCGGTTTCGGGAGCGGCGGCCGGAGCGGCAGTCGCGGGTTCTTGCGCGTGGAGGCCGGCGGCGAGTGCAAGCGCCAGCGCGGGGATGGTGATGATGTGTTTTAATTTCATGCAGGTTGAATTCTTTAAGGGATGGTTGGAAAACGGTTTTTTCTTTTGGTGCCGTGATTTGTGCTTGGATGCAGGAGCGGGAGGCGGATGGCAAAGCTATTTCTCATGGAGTTGCGGGGCGCGCAGTCCGTCAGAAAAACTTTTTCGCCTTGTCGAAGAAGCTCTTGGAGGGTTCGTGCGGGTCGCCCATGGCTTGCGCGAATTCCTCCAGTTTTTTGCGCTGTTCCGAGTTGAGGGAGGTGGGCACCTCCACTTGCACGCGCACGAGCAGGTCGCCGTGGCTGTTGTTGTGGCGGAGGTTGGGCATGCCTTGTCCCCGGACTCGGAAAATTTTTCCGGTTTGCGTGCCGGCGGGAACTTTTAGCGAGACTTTGCCAAAAAGTGTCGGCACTTCGATGGAGCCGCCGAGCGCGGCGAGCGTGAACTTGATTGGAATCTCGCAATACAGGTCGTCGCCCTCGCGCTGGAATTGGTCGTGCTCGGCCACCGAAATATCCACGTAGAGGTCGCCGGGCTTGCCTCCGTTGACCCCGTCCTCGCCGTGGCCGTATGAGCACAGGCGGGTGCCGTTGTCCACGCCGGGCGGGATTTTCATGTGCACGGTGGTGTTTTTCGGCACGCGGCCCTCGCCCCGGCAGATGCTGCACGGTTTTTCGATTTTCGAGCCGGAGCCGCCGCAGGTCGGGCAGGTTTGCGTGAAGGTGAAGATGCCGCCGGAGCGCCGCACCTGGCCCGCGCCGCCGCAGGTTGGGCAGGTGACGCGGTTCGAGCCCGGCTCCGCGCCGGAGCCGCTGCAATGTTCGCAGCGCATGGCCTTGCGAAAGGTGATGTCTTTCTCAACGCCGCGCGCGGCGTCTTCGAGCGTGATTTCGAGTTCGTAGCGCAGGTCGGAGCCGTCGCGCCTGCCGTCGTCCTGTCCGCGCCTGCGTCCGCCGCCTCCAAAAAACGTCTCGAACACGTCACCGCCCACGCCTCCACCCATGCCGCCAAAAACCTCGTTGAAGATGTCGCGCGCGTCGTGGAATCCGCCGAATCCGCCCGCGCCGAACCCGCCTCCGCCCCCTCCGCCGCCTTGCTGGAACGCTGCGTGGCCGTAGCGATCGTAGGCCGCGCGTTTCTGCGGGTCCTTGAGCACTTCGTAGGCTTCGGAGACTTTTTTGAACTTCTCCTCGGCTTCCTTGTTTCCCGGGTTTTTGTCGGGGTGGTATTGGACGGCTTTTTTGCGGTAGGCCTTTTTCAGGTCTTCCTCGGAGGCGCCTTTTTCTACGCCGAGCAAACTGTAATAATCTTCCTTGGACATGGTGACGGCGCTTCGCGCCTAGTGTGCAATAATGGTGAATGAAAAGTGGTGGGTGGCGGGTGGCGGGCGCATTAATCCTCGCTTTGCGCGGGCCCGTTTTTTTCGTCGGGTTTGCCGCTGGAAACAACCACCGACGCGGGGCGCAGCACGCGGCCGTTGAGTGTGTAGCCGACGCGGAACACTTGCAGCACATGGCCGTCGGCGATGTCCGCGCTGGGTTGCATGGCGATGGCGTCCTCCTGGTGCGGGTCAAATTTCGCGCCGGGCGCGGGATTGATTTCCTTGAGGCCGTGTTTGCCGAGCGTGGATTTGATTTGGTTGAGCACCATGTCCATGCCCTCGATCACGCTCGCGATTTCGGTGCCGGGTTTTTTTGCCGCGTCGAGGCCGAGCGCAACGGCCTCTATTATTGGAAACATGTCCTCGAGCACGCGGCTGGCGGCGTATTGGCGGAGCTCGTCTTTTTCGCGCAATGTGCGGCGGCGGAAGTTTTCGAGGTCGGCGACGGCGCGCACGTAGCGGTCGTAGTTGTCGGCGGCCTCTTTTTTTGCGGCGGCAACCTGGTCCTCGGCCGGCGCGGCTTGTGTTTTCGCGCCGGTGTTTTCGGCGGCGGGCTCCGCTTGCGAGGCGGGGGCGGCGGCGTTTTTGGGCTCGTCGGCGGGCGCTTCGGCTTGGTTTTGGGAATTAGCTTTGTTTTCTGACATGATTAAAAATGATGAGGCACGGCGGCGTGCATGCGTAGTGAGGCGCGTTTTGGCAAACCGTCCCGTTGCCAAAGCAGAAGGGCTTCGCAAGCGAAGCCCCTTTGCGCAAGCCTGAATGCGTGACGCGTTATTCCTTCTTCTTTGACTTGAGTTTGTCGAGCAAACTTTGGACCGCGCCGCTGGCAGCCTCCTCGGGATTGTCGAGCACCTTGATGCCGCCCTTGAGCACCGAGTCCACGCTCTGGCCAAACTCGCCCGGAATCAAGTCGCTGAGCTGGCTGCCCACGCCGAGCAGGCTCTTGGCGAGGTCGGTCGTCATGAACTGCTTCGGCTCGGTGATGTTTTCGTAGGAATGCTTGTAGTTGATCGTGTAATCGCGGCTGGAGGTCGCGCCGTCGTCGGCCTCGGTGGCGACGACAACTTTGCCGACATTCACGTCGAGCTTCTTGATGAGGAAATTCACCGGCTTCGATGGCTCGGCGGGTTTTGTTTCGGGGTCCTTGCCGGCGGGCGCGGTCGACTCGCCCATGAGCCGCCCGGCAAAAAGCGCGGCGTTCGAGGGCGCGTCATTGGCGCGGCGCACGAGCGTGACCGAGGGCAGGTCGAGCGTGGCGCTCTCCACCACGATGCGATCCGACATCAGCGAAAAGACCGACACCTTGCCGTGCAGCGCATGCAGGTCAACGAAGCCCGGCGTCTTGAAATCGCTTGCTGGGTTTGTGATCACGAATCCGTCGATGACGAGGTTTGCGGTGAACGGATTGAGCGAAAGCTTTTCAATTTTAACCGTGTAGCCCGTGCGTCCCTCGATCTGGCTTCGCACGATGGGCTTCAGGCAGAAGATGCACACGATCGCGACCGCCGCCACGACGACGACGACCAGTGACACAAGCCCGATGATTAGTTTCGCAAGCAGGCTTTTTTTCTTTTTGGGAGTTTCCTTGGACATGATGAATAGTGTTTGAAGGTTGGAACGACGCGAAAATTCTATGAACGCGCGTTGTTACAGCACCCGGGCGGTCTCGGAAAGAACCATTTTGCAAAACGGTCATTTTAACCGGATATTTCAAGGGGGCTTCGTGCGCCGGGGCGCTTTATGCGGGGGGCGATGCAAACGCGCTGGCGCAACGCGCATTTTGTGTTCTTAATCCGGCGCACACAAACAAATGCCCGGTCACATCCTCACCATTTGCACCGCCAATATTTGCCGAAGCCCGATGGCCGAGGCGCTGTTGCAACACGCCTTGCTCGGCCAGTCGGAGCCGTTGAAATCGCTCAAGGTCGTTTCCGCCGGCATCGTGGCGCACAGGGGCGAGCCGGTTTCGGAAAACTCGGTCGTCGCGCTCAAAAAAGTGGGCGTTGACCTGTCGGGGCATCGCGCGCAGCCGCTCACGCGGGAGCTGGTCGAGGACGCGCTGGCGATCTTTTGCATGACCGAGTCGCACCGCGCGGCGATCCTGATGAACTTCGACCCGCCGCCCAGGCACCTGTATTTGTTTCGCGAGTTTTTGCCGGGAAACGCGAGCCGCGAAATCGCCGATCCCTTCGGCGGCCCGATCAAGGTTTACGAGGCCAGCCGCGACGAGATGGTCGAGGCGATTCCGTCGATCGTAAGCTTCCTTCGCGGCCTGGTCGCGGAGAAGAAAGGGTAGGGCGGGGCGCCCCGCCTTACGGCAGTGACTCCAATTCGCGCAGCGCGTCCGCCGCGATCCAGCGCGCGGCCTTGGTATCCATTTTCCGAATACGCCTTGCCTCGGCGATGGCCGCGCGGCGCAGGCGAGGGTTGCGTTTTCCGATTTGCCGCAGCGCCCAGTTGACCGCCTTGCGCACAAAATTCCGATCGTCGTTCGCCTCGCGCCGGATGACCGGCAGCCATGCGAGGAATGTAGTGTCGGGCTCGTCCTTTGCGTGGACGGCGAGCGAGGCCATCAGGGCGAAGCCGGCGCGCTTAACAAAGGTGTCCTTCGCGGCATTGCGCGCGCTCCATTGCGCGGCTTTTTCAAAGGCAAACGGCGCGCGCCGGAAAAGGTGTATGCAGCAAATGTCGCAGATGTCCCACGAGTCGAATGTCCGCGCCCACGCGTCCATTTGGCGGCGGGTGACTTTTTCCGGATCGCCGGTGAGCGCCGCCAGCAAACGCGCCTCGTGTATGGGCGGCGTGATTGCCCATAATGCGAGCGAGAGCTCTTGATCGCGCCGGTGCCCGCGGGCGAGCTGGCGCAAATACGCCATGCTCACGCCCAGTTGTTCCGTTGAGGGCGTGATGCCGAACCGTCGCTGCCCGTCGACATTGTGCTGGGAAAATTGCGCGCGGATTTTCGCAACGAGTTCGCCCGCCAGCAGGCGCGGATTTTTTGCGGGAGGGACCGGGGCTTTGCTTTTTTTCATGCAGTTCGATTGTTTTTCGCAGGAAGACGATTTGCTGAAAATAGAAAAGCCCCAAAAAGCCATTGACACCCGCGTTCGCGCCTCACAGCTTTCACGACTCTTGATTTGTTGCAGGGTGGAGCAGCCTGGTAGCTCGTCAGGCTCATAACCTGAAGGTCGTTGGTTCAAATCCAACCCCTGCACCCAATTTCCAATAGCCCTCCCATCTGCTCGGGAGGGCTTTTTTTGCGGGCGTTTTTTTAGGGGGCGCGTCGTCCGCGCTCAATAGACGTCTCGCTGGTAGCGTTTGTCTTTTTTCAGATCCTTGACGTAATCGGCGGCCGCGGCTGCGTCCATGTTTCCTTGCTGGGCGATGATTTCGAGCAGGGTGGCTTCGACATCCTTGGCCATGCGCTTGGCGTCGCCGCAAATGTAGAAATGCGCGCCGTTTTTAATCCAGTTCCAGAGTTCGGCGGCGTTTTCCCGCATTTTATCCTGAACGTAGATTTTTTGTTGCTGGTCGCGCGACCACGCGAGTGTGAGCTTGGAGAGCTGGCCCTTGGCGAGGTAGTTCTGCCATTCCAGCTCGTAGAGGAAATCGGTGTTTTTGTGCTGGTCGCCAAAGAAGAGCCAGTTGCGGCCCCTGCACTGGGATGCGACGCGGTCCTGCATGAACGCGCGGAAGGGCGCGATGCCGGTGCCGGGGCCGACCATGATGATGTCCTTGGACGTGTCCCGCGGCGGGGCGAAGTGCGAGTTGGAGATAAAAATGGGGACGGACGCCGTGCCGAGCCCCGCGCGATCGGCAAGAAACGTGGAGCACACGCCGACACGTTCGCGGTTGTTCATCATGTAGCGAAGGACTGCGACGGTGAGGTGGATTTCGTCGGGGTGCTGTTTTGACGAGGACGCGATGGAATAAAGCCTGGGCATGAGTTTGCGCAGGTGATCGACAAGCTCTTGCGGCGCGAGCCTGGCGCTGCGGAATTCGCCGAGGATGTCAACGTATTCGCGCTCGGCGAGGTAGGCGGCGAGCTGTTCCCTGGCTTCCGGGGCGAGCAGTCCGGCGAGGCGTGTTTGTTCGCCGGCGTCGGTGGCGCGGGCGGCGAGAGCTTCGAGTATTTTGCCCGTCGGTCGGGTGAGCGAAAGTTTTGAGAGCAGCGCCTCGTGAAGGGAAACGGGCGCGGGGAGTTTGAGGAGCGCGGGCGAGACGGGCTCGTCGCCGTTTGCGCCGAGCAGGTTGATGATTTCGGCGACATCCTGCGGGCGGTTTTGCGGGTAAACGCCGAGCGAATCGCCCGCTTCATACACGAGGTTGCTGCCTTCGATGCTGATGGCGACATGCCGGGTTTCCTTTGCGGAGCCGACGCGATTAAGCCGCCGGTTTTCCACAACTTTGGCGTGGAAAGGGTTGTCCTTTGTAAAGGCGGAGGCGGTTTCGACTGCTGAAGACATGATTAGGGACGAGTAAAAAAAATGGGCTTGTTGTCGCGCAAGTCTTAGTTTTCCGGTTATTTATTCGAATATGTAGTCTGCGCAAATTTTGACGCGTTTTGGTGCATGGGCGAACGGGAACGCAATGCCACCGATGTGCGCCTTATTCGTGGTTGGCGAGGGTTTTGCGTCCGGGCCAGAGCGCCCACATGAGGATGGCGGCGGCGGCGGAGACGTTGAGGGACTCGACGTTGCCCGTGCCGGGAATTGTGACGAAGCGCGTGCACGCGGCGGCGACATTGGCGGAGAGTCCGGTTTCCTCGTTTCCGAGCACGAGCGCGACGGGGCGGTTGGGGCCGATTTCGCGCATGGCTTTGGAGACGGGCGATTTTGAGGCGACGGCGGCGCCGGCGACATCGTAGCCGGCGTCGGCGAGCGCGAGGCACAGGCCGGGCAGGTCCCACACGCGGAAAATGTCCACGTATTGCATGCCGCCCTCGGCGATGCGGTAGGCGGACTCGCCGGGGAGCGCCTGTTGCTGGTCGTCGGCGAGGACGATTTTGCGAATGCCAAAAAACGCGGCGGTGCGCACGAGCGCGCCGAGGTTGTGCGCGTTGCCGATGCGGTCGAGGATGAGGACGCCCTCGCGCGCCTTGGCCCAGTCGGCGACTTCGTCGAGGGTGGGTTCGCGGAGTTCGGGCGCGGCGATGATGGCGACAACGCCGCCGTGATGAACGGTGCCGGAGATTTTCTGGAGTTCGGGGGCGGGCACCATGCGATAGGGGCGTTTGTTTTGCGCGAGGTAGCTCGCCATTTTGCCGAGGCGCGAGGAGGCGGGCGCGTCGAAAAAGAGGCGTTTGATCGAATCGGGATTTTGCTTAAAAAGCGCCGTCACCGAGGCGGAGCCGCAAACGGGAATGTCTCTGGGTCGCATCATTCGGAATTTTTTGAGTCGCACATGCACGCGAATGCGCGCGGTTGTTGCAATCAAAGAAATGCCCGCCCGCCAAATGCCCGCCGGTTCGCTTGTGAAAAAGCCGGGCGTGCTTTTTAGCCGGCGCCCGCCCCTTGAGGTTTTAGAAAAACACCCTCTCTCTGCTCTCGACCTTGGACGAAAGGAACATATCTTGGCGCGCACAATCCATTTATTCCATGTTGCTCACCAAAGCCGAACTCGACTCGTTCCTTGCCGCAAAGAATGCCAATCCGCACACGTTCCTCGGCATGCACCATGCCAAGAGAGGCAGGACGTCGGGGATTGTGGTGCGCGCGTTTGTCCGCGAGGCCGCGCGATGCGAGGTGGTTGACATGGACGCTTCCAGCCCGCCCCGCGCCAAGTCCGGCAAGCGCGCCGCCGCAGTTCGCTACGAGATGGAGCAGCTCGCGCCCGAGGGCTTTTTCGAGTTGTTCATCCCCAAGCGCACCGAGCTCTTCAAATACCAGTTGCGCGCCACGATGCATGGCGGCGAGATGCGCCAGTTTTGGGATCCCTATTCGTTCGCGCCGACGATCGGCGACCTCGACCTTTATCTCTTCAACGAGGGCAACGACCATTTCATCTACAAAAAACTCGGCGCGCATCTCATTGAAAACCAGGGCGTGCCCGGTGTCTCCTTCGCGGTGTGGGCGCCGAGCGCGGCGCGCGTTTCGCTCGTCGGCAACTTCAACCACTGGGACGGGCGCTACTACCCGATGCGTCCGCTCGGCGCGTCAGGCGTGTGGGAAATTTTTATTCCCGGCCTGCGCGAGGGCGAACTCTACAAATACGAAATCTACGACCAGCAGGGGCACCTCCATCTCAAAACCGACCCTTACGGCACTTATTTCGAGGCGCCCCCCGGCAACGCCTCCATCGTTTGCGACACGCGCCGTCACAAATGGGGCGACGACGCCTGGCTTGAAAAACGCAAGGCCAACGCCGGCCAGCGCGACCAGCCCATGTCGATTTACGAGGTCCACCTCGGCTCGTGGAAACGCAAGGTCGAGGACGGCAACCGCATCTTCAGCTACCGCGAACTCGCGCCCATGCTTGCCGAATACGTGGGCGACATGGGGTTCACGCACATTGAGGTGATGCCGCTCGCCGAGCATCCGTTCGACGGCTCGTGGGGTTATCAAGTCACCGGATTTTTCGCGCCCACGCACCGCTACGGCAGTCCGGAGGATTTTGCCTACTTCGTCGATTACATGCACCAGCACGGCATCGGCGTCATCCTCGACTGGGTGCCCGCGCACTTCCCTCGCGACCAGTTCGCGCTCGCCGAGTTCGACGGCACGCACCTCTACGAGCACGCCGATCCGCGCCAGGGCGCGCACATGGACTGGGGCACGCTCATCTTTAACTACGGGCGCAACGAAGTGCGCTGCTTCCTCGCCGCCAACGCCCTCTCGTGGCTCGACCGCTACCACATCGACGGGCTGCGCGTGGACGCCGTCGCCTCGATGCTCTACCTCGACTACTCGCGCAAGGAGGGCGAATGGATTCCCAACAAATTTGGAGGCCGCGAAAACCTCGAGGCCATTGCGTTCATCCGCCAGGTCAACGACCTCGTGCACCAGTATTATCCCGGAGCGGTGATGATCGCCGAGGAGTCGACCTCGTTTGGCGGCGTGAGCAAACCCACGAGCGACGGCGGACTCGGCTTCGACTACAAATGGAACATGGGATGGATGCACGACACCCTGCGCTTTTTCCAAAAGGAGCCCGTGCACCGCAAGTGGCACCAGAACGACCTCACGTTCGGCATGCTCTACCAATACGCGGAAAACTTCATCTCGGTTTTTTCGCACGACGAAGTCACGCACGGCAAAGCCTCGATGCTTTTCAAAATGGGCGCGTGGCACATCCCCGAAAAAGCCGCCAACCTGCGCGCGCTTTACGCGCACATGTGGACGTGGCCGGGCAAAAAACTCATCTTCATGGGCAGCGAGTTCGGCCAGTCCGGCGAATGGAATTACACCACGAGCCTCGACTGGCACCTGCGCCAATACATGGATCACGAAGGCATCCGCCTGCTCGTGCGCGACCTCAATAAACTCTATCGCGACGAACCCGTGCTCAGCCTGAACGACTTCAACCCGCAAGGTTTCCGCTGGATCAATTGCAACGATTCCGACGCGAGCGTGCTCTCATTCCAGCGCATGGACGCATATGGCCAGGATCTCTTTGCGGTCGTCGGCCACTTCACGCCGGTGTTGCGCAAGGACTACCGCATGGGCGTGCCGCGCGCGGGCTTCTGGAAGGAAGTCCTCAACACAAACAGCACCTATTACGGCGGCAACGGCCTCGGCAACGACGGCGGGCGCATGAGCGAACCCGTGCCCTGCGACGGCCACCCGCAAAGCATCGTGCTGCAACTCCCCCCGCTGAGCACGACGATCTTCAAGTGGTCGGCAAGCGCGCAGGAAGAATAAACGCCGGTCGAAATTGCCACATATTCATACCCCATGAAATTCCCGTTGCGGCTACGGCTCACGTTTGTGATTGCGTGCGTATTGTTCGCAATGCCGACCGCGCGCGCCGACCTTCGGCTAGTCTGCGAAATCGACGGCAAGGCCTTCGCCCCGCGGTCGATTTCCGGCAACACCATCGAAGTCACCGACGGAACTGAAACGCGCCAGACCGGGGCCGATGCAACTTGGCGGCTTGAGGGTGATCTGCGGGCAAATGCGAAATTCCTTGTCTTGTTCCCAAGCTACACAATCTATCAACGGAATTCTCGCCATCGTGAGCTCGGCGAAAAGTATCCCATGCGAGCCAAGGCCGGCATTTCGCACTATCAGGGCGTCGAGAGTAAGTTTCTGAGGCAATGGCCGGATGGTGTTTCGACAAGCCGTGCGCTGCTCGTCGTGGTGTGGATGCTCGACGGACGAGCGGCGGATGCGCGCGTGCGCATTGTCCCGCCGACGCTGGGCAGCGCGTTTATTCGCAACGCCACGTTCGCCCTCACCCGCGAACAGGCCGCGGCCGGGCAGGCTGTGCTGCTTCTCTGGAAGGACGGATATTTTTTCGAACCAAGTCAAAACGAGCTCCACGGTCTCGAAAAGGAGGCGGTTCAAGCGGTGTTTTTTGACGACGCCCGGCGTCTTCAAATGCTCATCTCTTCCAAACGCGTGAAACTGAGGGCGGCGACGGAAGACGGCGGCCTGACGCTGATGCACCTCGCGGCGCGGGCGGGTTCGGTGCGCGCGATGGACGTGATCCCAATGCAATTCACGCCCTGAGCGTGCCCAGCTCGTCGCTGCGTGATTGACGAAACCCCGGCATAATTCGATTTGGGCCAAATTATGCTTTGGTAGGGCGAACCGTCCCGGTGAGCCGGGGATATTGTGTCTCACCGGGAGGGTTCGTCCGACCGCAAAAAAACGCCTCCGAAACCGGAGGCGTTTTTTGTTAAACAAAAAGATGAACCGTGATTATTCGGCTTTTTTCTTGGCCGTCTTCTTGGCGGGTTTTTCCTCGCCGGCGGCTTCCTCGTCCGCTGCGGTTTTGCGGCGGGCCGATTTTTTCTCGGTCTTGCGAACTTCGCCCTCGGGGGCTTCTTCCGCGGCTGTCTCGATCGGGTTTTCCGAGACGACGTCGAAGCTGAAGTCGACGGAGACGTCGGCGTGGAGCTTGATCTTCACTTCGTGCTTGCCGAGGGTCTTCACCGGCGTGTGGAGGTGAATCTTGCGCTTGTCGAGGATGATGCCGGCTTCCTCGATTTTCTGGTGGAGGTCGGCCGCGGTGACGGCGCCGAACATCTTGCCACCCTCGCCGGTCTTGACGGCAAACGCGACGCTGAGTTTTTCGAGCTGCTTGGCAACTTGCTGCGCGCCCTCGAATTCCTTGATTTCGCGTTCGGCGCGGCGTTTTTTGAGCGCCTCGACGTGCTTGCGGTTGGCTTGCGTGAGCGGAGCCGCGAATTTTTGCGGGAAGAGATAGTTGCGCGCGTAGCCGGTGCGAACTTTGACCTGGTCGCCTTCGGCGCCGAGGTTTTCGAGAGGTTTAAGGAGGAGGACTTCTGTTTGAGCCATGTTGGTTTTGTTGTTTAATGATTAATTGTTGTGAGTGTGGTGTGCGGGCGCGGTTTAGAACGGCACGTCTTCGTCGATGTTGTCCTGCGCGGGCGGCGGGTTGTTGCGCACGGGCGGGCGGGGCGGGGGCGAGTTGCGCTCGACGGGCGATGCCTGGTCGAAGTTTTCCTCACCGGAGCCGCCGCCTTGCTGTCCACCGCCGTCGCGACTGCCAATGAATTGGAAGTTTTCGAGGACGATTTTGATTTTGTTGCGCTTCTGGCCGGTGGCTTTGTCTTCCCACGAGTCTTGCTTGAGCCGGCCTTGCACGAAGATCGGGCGGCCTTTGCTCATGAACTTGGAGATGACTTCGCCTTGCTTGCCCCAGGCTTCGATGTCGAAAAAGTTGACCTCTTCCTTGCTGTTGCCGGACTCGTCCTTGAAGGTGCGGTTCACGGCGATGCCAAACTGGCAGATGGATGTGCCTCTGGGCGTGACCCGGAGTTCGGGGTCGCGAGTGAGGTTTCCGATGAGGATGACTTGATTGAATGATGCCATGGGGATGTGGGCTGAAGGGTTGTGCTGTTTTGCTGTTTGCGGCGCGCCGCTGATTGGGCTGCGCGCCGCCGCGCGGTGGTTTTGTTAAAGCGTCTCGATGAAGATGCGGTAAACGGTGTTGTTGAGGCGGAAGCGCTCCTTGAGCTGCGCCGGGCCTTCGGGGGGGGCGTCGAAGGTGATTTGCACGTAAACACCGCTGGTGAATTTTTTGTCGGTTACCCGGACGAAGTCGCGCTTGCCGAGGCTTTCGACGGCGGTGACTTCGCCTTGGACGGCGGCGATTTCGGTTTTCACATCCTCGATGAGCTTGTCGATGGATTCTTCTTGGCCGCGGTTGTCGATGATGAAGGTGCCGCGGTAGTTGCGTTTGGTTGTTGTCATGTGTTTTTTTCTCTTCTGTTAAGTGTGTTCATGGCCCGGTCGGTTCCGTGTTCGAGGAGGATGTCGAGGCCGTTGAGATAGTGTGGAAGTGTGTTTGCGACGATGGTCTGCTGGTTGGTGTCTAGGTTTCCGAGGACGAAGTCTTTGAGGTCCATTTTCGGGGGCCGTTTCGGGCCGATGCCTATGCGGTAGCGGATGAAGCCGTCGCCGAGGTGTTGGAGGATGCTGGCGATGCCGTTGTGGCCGCCGGCCGAGCCGTTGCGCGAGACTTTCACTAGTCCGAGGTCGATATTGATGTCGTCGTAGATGACGGCGATTTGGGCGACCGGGATTTTATAATAGCGGGCGAGCGATTGGAGCGCGACGCCGCTTTCGTTCATGTAGGTCTGCGGTTTGGCGAGCAGGAGCGGTGCGCCGCCGGGAGGATTGTCCCAGCGGGTGATCTCGGCGTGGCGGGCGGCTTGCATTTTCCACGGGAGCGCGTGCCGGCGGGCAAGCGCGTCGAGGATGATGAAGCCCAGGTTGTGGCGGGTATTGGCATACTCGCGACCCGGGTTGCCGAGTCCGGCAACAAGCAAAATGGACATGTCTCAAAGAACAATCGCCCGGGGCCGTGGCGGTCAAGCCGCGGCCCCGAACGGGGAAACTTATTTCTTGGCGGGAGCGGCCGCGGGAGCGGCGGCACCGGCTGCGGGTTTTGCGCCCGCGGCGGGAGCGGCGGCTGCACCGGCGGCGGGAGCGGCGGCGGCGGCGCCGCCGGATGTCGCGGAGGCAACTTCCTCCACGGGAGCGACGCACGAGAAGACGGGAAGGTTCTTGTCGTCGCGGAACTCAACGCCGGAGATGGTTTTGAGGGCGCCGACGTGGAGTGTTTCGCCGATCTTGATGTTGGTGACGTCCACTTCGATGAAAGAGGGGAGATCCTTGGGCAGGCAGCGGATGCGCAGGTAGGGGTTGGGCATTTCGAGAACGCCGTTCTGGGTCTTGACGCCGTAGGCTTCGCCAGCCGCGACAACACGCACGTTGATTTCCATCTTTTCGTCGGCTTTCACTTCCTGGAAGTCGACATGGAGGAACCTGTCCGTGATGGGGTCGCGCTGGACCTCTTGAATGAAGGAAAGCGCGACAGGCTTGTCTTTGCGTTCGATTTCAACGAGGGAGGATGAGCCCCCGATGGCCTTGAGCAGGCGTATGAATTCGGGACCGTCCACCGAGATGGTTTCGGGCTGGGTGTGCTTTCCGTAGAGGACGGCGGGCACCCTGTTTTCTTTACGGACGCGGCGGGATGCGCTGCGGCCTGTTTGCTCGCGTGTGGCGGCTGCTATTTTATATTGTTGTTTCATGGTTTCGGTCCCCCTGGTCACCCCGGGAATCGGAGGCAGGCGTAGTGGAAAAGGGTTGAACAAATACGGTGCGGAAGGGGGAAGGCAATCAAATCTTTGCGTTTGTTTCGGGGCGGGGCTGGCGTCGCAGTGGCCGCGGGGATGTCCGGCAAAACAGCAGGGGCGCCCCGGGTTTTATCGGTTCGCCGCGCGCTCATGGTCTGATGATCAGACCACGCCGTTATTGTTGAATTGGCCGGGCGCATTTGTTTCTTGGGCGATGCAAGGTGCCGGCCCCTCGCATTTTTCACCGGCTTTCTTAAAAAAATCATCATGTGCTTCCATAAAAAGATTAGCCTGGCGTTTTATTGTTTCCTGCTTGTTGGCGGTGCCGCCGCTTTTGCCGGCGGGGCGGGGGCGCCTGTGCGCGAAAAACCGGTGCTGGAGTGGGCAAGGCTGCCGTCAATTCCCGACAAGGAGGGGTTTGCCGGCAGTTTTGCGGGCGTGTCGGGCAAGGCGCTTATTGTTGCCGGTGGCGCTAATTTTCCCGGCAAGCGCCCGTGGGAGGGCGGCGAGAAGGTCTGGTATGACAAGGTGTTCGTGCTCGAGCCCGGCGCGAAAGAGTGGCGGGAGGAGGGGCGTCTGCCCCAAGCAAACGGCTACGGGTTGTCACTGCCGTGGAAGGACGGGTTTCTCGTCATCGGCGGCGGCGACGCGAGGGAGAATTTCAAGACGGTCTGGTTTGTGATGCGGCGCGCGGGGGAGGGCGTGAGGTTTGCCGCGATGCCCGATTTGCCGCGCGCCCTGGCGATGCCGGCCGGAGCGGTTGCCAAAAATTATATATATGTTGTCGGCGGATTGGAGACGCCCTCGATCGGCGAGGCGGCGAATGTTTTGTATCGTCTCGACATGAGCAACACCGCCGCGGGTTGGGAGGCCATGGAGCCGTGTCCGGGGGGCTCGCGGTTTCTTGCCGCGGCCGGCGCGATTGGCGAGACGCTGTATGTGTTTGGCGGGGCGCGACCCGATGGCTCGCAGGCAAAGCGTGCGTGGCTGACCGATGCATGGTCGTTTCATCCGGAGCTCGGATGGCGGGAGCTTGCGCCGCTGCCCCGTCCGGTTGTGGCGCCACCGTCCCCCGCGGTGCCTGTGGGGCAGGCGCATTTGTTTTTGCTCGGCGGCGACGACGGGGCGCAAGCCGGGCTCGGCACCCCGTCAATGCACAAGGGGTTTCCCCGCTCGATACTCGCCTATCACACCATCACCGACACATGGACGAATGTTGGCGAGGCGCCGTTCTCGCTTGTGACAACATCGCAGGCGTCGTGGGCCGGCGGCTTTGTGGTTGCCGGCGGCGAGCGCATGCCGGGCGTGCGCTCCACGGAGGTGTGGAAGGCGACGGTTATTGTGACCAAGGCGGCGTTCGGCTGGATCAACTACCTCGCGCTAGCCGCGTATTTGTCGGGCATGGTGGGCATCGGGTGGTATTGCTCGCGCCGCAATAAAAACACGGATGATTATTTCAAGGCGGGCGGTCGTATTCCGTGGTGGGCGGCGGGCATGGCGATTTATGCGACGATGCTCAGCTCGCTCACCTTCATGGCGATTCCCGCGAAGGCCTATGCGACCAACTGGACCTACCTTTGGGCAAACATCCCCATTCTCGTAATCGCGCCGATCCTTGTTGGAATATACCTGCCTTTCTATCGCAGGCTGAATGTCACGTCGGCTTATGAATATTTGGAGAAGCGGTTCAGCCTGCCGGTGCGTTTGTATGGCAGCGCGGCGTTTATATTGTTCCAGATCGGCCGCCAGTCGATCGTGCTGCTGCTGCCCTCAATCGCGCTTGCCACGGTCAGCGACCTCAATGTGACGACCTGCATCGTGCTGATGGGCGTCCTTTGTGTGATCTATACAGTGCTGGGGGGCATGGAGGCGGTGATTTGGACGGATGTCGCCCAGACTTTTGTGTTATTGGGCGCGGCGGTCATTAGCATACTTGTCATTGTTTTTGGCACCGAGGGAGGGTTGTCGGGATTGTGGACGACCGCCGTCGCCAATGATAAACTTCACATGTTTAACTTTACATGGAGCCCGACGACCGCGGCGAACGCGTTTTGGGTTATATTTATAGGAAATATTTTTGCGCAGCTCGTGAGTTATACAAGCGACCAGGCGGTTGTGCAGCGCTACATGACGACCGACACTGAGAAAAAGGCGGCAAGTTCAATCTGGTTCAACGCGGTGCTTGCGATGCCCTCCAGCATACTATTCTTCCTCATAGGCACGGCATTGTTTGTGTTCTACAAGGCGCACCCCGAGGCGCTCGATCCCTCGCAGGCGACGGACTCGATTTTCCCCGCGTTTATTGTGCAAAACCTGCCCGTTGGTGTTGCGGGGCTGGTCATCGCCGGCATATTCGCCGCCGCGCAATCCACGGTTTCCGGCAGCCTGAACAGCGTTGTGACGGCGATTATGACGGATTTTTATGTTCGCCTGGGAGGAAAGGCCCGTGATGCCGCGGCGCTTAGGCTCGCGCGCATAATGACCGCCTGCCTTGGGGTGTTCGCAACGGGATGCGCGATCATTCTTGCAAAACTCAACCTTGCCTCGCTCTGGGACGCATACAGCAGCCTGGTCGGCCTTGCGGCGAGCGGCCTTGCGGGGTTGTTTGCGCTCGGCATATTTACCAGGCGCGCCAGCGGGCGGAGCGCGCTGATCGGCGCCTTTGCAAGCATTATAGTGCTTTATTATGTGCAGCGTCATACAAACCTGCACTTCTTCCTCTACGCGGCAACGGGCATGCTCACCTGCTTCTTCGTCGGCTGGATTGCCAGCATCATGCTGCCTTCAAGGAAGAATGTGGAGGGGCTGACTTTCGGGACATTGAAAAAATAATAATATAAACATTCCAATCATGAGTAACAACAATCCCGCATTTCATATAACCGGACTAATCGCCGCGCCCTTCACGCCTTTTGACGCCAAGGGACGGCTCAAACTGGGTGTCATTCCCAAGCTGGTAAAATATTACAAGGCGACCGGCGTGAGCGGCGCGTTTGTTTGCGGCACGACAGGGGAGGGCGCCTCCATGTCCAACGAGGAGCGCTTCGCGGTGGCGAAGGCGTGGGGCGCGGCCATGAAGGGCTCGAGGCTCAAGCTGATCGTCCACGTGGGGCACAACAGCCTGCCGGAAAGTTGCGCGCTCGCCGCGCACGCCGAAAAAATCGGCGCGGACGCCATCGCCACAATCGCCCCGTCCTTTTTCCGCCCCGAGGGCGTGGACGGGCTTGTCGAGTGGTGCAAGAAAGTCGCGACCGCCGCGCCCAAGACGCCATTTTATTATTATCACATGCCATCGATGTCCGGCGTGAATGTTGCCATGGCGGACTTCCTGCCGCTTGCCGCAAAAAGCATCCGGACATTCGGTGGCATCAAGTTCACGCACGAAAACATAATGGACTATGGGCTCACGCTGGCCGCCGCCGGCGACAAGTATGACATTCTTTTTGGCCGTGATGAAATCCTGCTTTCCGCGCTTGTCATGGGCGCGAAGGGCGCGGTCGGCAGCACTTATAATTATGCCTCCGCATTATATAATCGCGTGATCGCCGCCTACAACGCCGGCGACATGAAGTCCGCCGCGGCGTGGCAGCTCGAGTCCATGAAATTCATCCAGGCCTTCTGCAAGCACGGCGGCATGAGCGCAAACAAGGCCATCCTTGGGCTGCTTGGCATGGATTGCGGCCCCGTTCGCCCTCCGATGACGCCCATCGCGAAGGACAAAATTGCGGCGATGAAGGCGGACTTGGAGGAGGCGGGATTCTTCAAGAATATTCGGCCATGACGGAAGTCCGGGCCAAAAAAGCATGATCTAATGGCATTCGGATTCGCCGGGAGTGTCATCTATTGGATGACACTCCGTTTGGGCTATTTTATAAAGATGGCGTGGGCGAGGGCGGCGTTTTTCCATTTCCCAAAACTGTTGCGCTGTGGCGGCGGGAGGGTTGCACTTTGGGCGACTTTTCAACAACGCACTTTATTGAACACACAACATGAGCGACACCACTGACTCATTGACCGTCCGCCTCGGCGAACGCAGTTATCCAATTCACTTCGGCGGTGATCTTGCCGGGCTCGCGCGCGCCGATGTCGAGTCGTTTGCCCGCTCCGGCCGCTCCATGGCCGTGATCACGGACGGCAATCTCGCCCGCGCGCAGGCTCCCGTGCTCAAAGTTCTTTTTGGCGGCACTCCCATGCTTGAACTCGCGCCGGGCGAGGAGACCAAGTCGCTCGGCGAGTTTGGCCGCGTGCTCGATTTCATGGCGGCGCAGCGGCTTGACCGCACCAGCGTGCTTGTGGCCGCCGGCGGCGGTGTCATTGGCGATCTGGCCGGATTCGCCGCGGCGGCTTACCAACGCGGCATCGATTTTGTGCAGGTGCCGACGACGCTGCTCGCGATGGTGGACAGCTCCGTGGGTGGAAAAACGGGCCTCAATCTCAAGGCGGGAAAAAACCTCGCCGGCGCGTTTCACCAGCCGCGCGCGGTTTATATCGCCACCGACATGCTGGCGACTTTGCCGCCGCGCGAATTTGCCGCGGGCATGGCCGAGGTCATCAAATACGGGATGCTCGCCGACGCCTCGCTTTTTGCCCAGCTTGAAAGCAGTCCGCTCACCGCCTCCAGCCCGACGCTGGCATCGGTGATTCGCCGGTGCTGCGAAATCAAGGCGCGGATTGTCGAGGCGGACGAACGCGAGCTCGCCCGCGAGGGCGGACGCGCGCTTCTCAATCTCGGGCACACTTTCGGGCACGCCATTGAGCAAGTCACGGGTTACGGCGCGTATTTGCACGGCGAGGCGGTCGCGATTGGCCTGGCCGCCGCCGCGCGCCTTTCGGAAAAACTCGGAAATGTTTTCGGCGGCGACACGGCGCGCGTGGAGCGTGTTCTCGCGGCGCACGCGCTGCCGGTTCGTCTTCGCGAATCGCTTCCGCTGGACGCGCTCATGACCGCGATGGCTCGCGACAAAAAAGTGCGCTCCGGCACGCTGCGTTTTGTCGTGCTCAACTCGATTGGCGACTCGGCCACGCGCTCCGATGTGCCGGGCGCGCTGGTCGAGGAAACCTGGCGCGAAGTCGGCGCGGTGTGAGCCGCGCGCATTTGCGTTACCCCAGCAACATGCGCCGCGCCAGGGTGCGTTGCAAAAGCCAGGGCACGATTGGCGAGACGAGCAGCCAGCGCCGGAACCAGGTTTCGCCTCCGGCGGCCGCGGCGATCACGCTTCCGGCGACAAGCACCGCGGCTCCGCTCAAATCCACGCGGGCGCACGCGCTTTCCTTGTGACCGGCGAGCAGGAGCATGTGGGAAAATTGTCCCGTCGCCACGGCCACGCCGAAGCAACCCACGGGCGCGATCATGCCGAGCGCGCCGGTGTATTTCGCGTCGATCACGGAGCCGATGAGAAACGGCGCGAAGGCGTGCAGAAAACCGATGCCCGCGAGCCCGCACAGCGCATACGTGAGCGACACGATGTCGACGGAGTTGGCGAGCGCGCGCCGTTCCTCCGCGGTGCGTGAGGGCATCGCAAAAACCACCGGCTGCCAGTATTGCGTGAACATCACGGCCAGCATGCTCGTCACGATTACCGCCACATTTCCCGCGAGTGTGAAATACCCCGCGGTTTCGGTTCCGAAAAATCCGGCGACGACCCAGCGGTTGACCGCGGTCAACATCCACGCCGCCACGGCAAGCACAACGAACAGCGGGCCGTCGTAGATCGCGCTTAGTTGTTTCGGGGGCGGTTGTGATTCATTTTGCGCGGCACTGTTTTTGCGCACGGCGAGAATCGCGGCGGTTGCGAGCACGAGCGCGTGGATGACAAAGCCGGCTTGCAGCGCCAGCAGCGTTCCGCCCGCGGCGGCATACAACAGCGGAGGCACGAACGACCGTGTCACCGAGCCCGCCGCCGACACGCCGCAATCACGCCAGTGCTCGCGCCCGGCCTGCAACGCCGTCTGCCTGAGCCACGCCGCCGTCATCAACGACGCGCCCGCAAACAACAACAGCCAGGTGCCCCACCAAGGCGCGCCGTTCGCGCGTAATCCGGGAACAAGCCACACGGCGGCCAGGGTCGCCGCCGCGAGCCAGGGCAGTTTGCGCGCGGCGGCCCGGGTGATTTCGCGCAACAACGCGGCGCGGTTGTTCGACTCCGCCCAGTGCCGGGCTACAAATTTGACCAGCCCCGCGTGAATGACGGCAATGCCCAGCGGCGTGAGCGTGAGAAAAATGCCGTAGGCTCCATACGCCTCGGGCTCGACGAGCCTCGACGCGATCGTGATGCCCGCCACCCCGCACACAAGACCCACCGCCTGCGTGAGCATGATGGGCAGCAGGCGTTTGACGCCCCCGGCGTTTTCGATCCGTTTTTTGTTGCCCGCCATTCGTATTGATTCGCGCGCGCGCGTTTCCTATTCGGTGAACTTTTCGCGCAGGCGGCTGATTTTTTCAGGGGAAAGCCCGATGGCTTGCGCGAGGAATTGCATGTCCGATCCGTGGTGTTCCTCCAGTGTGGAGAAAAACGCCTGCAGATACTCCTCCTTTGCCGCGAGCAAGTCGCGCAGGACGGGTTCGGACAATCCCAGCGGTTTCATGCGCACATCCTCGTTGAGCGACTTCGGGCCGTATTGATTGGTCAACAGATAGTCCTCGACGATGGTTTCGCGCCGCACGCCGAGCGCGATCATCAGAAGCGCGATGCCGATGCCCGTGCGATCCTTGCCCGCCATGCAATGCAGCAGCAGCGCGTGGTCGTCGGGCAGGTCGAGCAGCGTTTGAAAAAACGGCTTGAAGCGCGCGGCCAGCCCCTGGATGTCGGAATAAAACGCCTTCATGAACGGCACGCCCGATGTGGCGCCGGCCAGCATGTGCGTCCAGTTTTCCATCGGGTCGGTTTTGCCGCCGGAGCATCTCACAATCGTCGCGCCCGCCGGCAGCCGGTCGGGAGCGTGATCGTATTCCACTTTTTCGCGCAAGTCGACGACGGTCAAAATCCGGCGCCCGGCGAGTGTCTCCACGTCGGTGTCGGTGAGTTTGTCGATCTGTCCCGAGCGGTAAATGCGGTGCCATCGCACGCGGCGTCCGTTCGCCGTTTCATAACCGCCGATGTCGCGGAAATTATACGCGCCTTCCAATGGAATGTGGCGCAACATGGGAATCCCGTCAGGGTTCGATGAAACGTGGCTCGTCATGTGAAAAGCGGGAAGAAAAAGGGGAAAGTCCGGCATGGGCGAACGAAAAGATAAGCGCGTTTTGGGTGGCGGGTGCGTTTTAAAATTCGTGGTGTGCAAAAATAAACCCGCAAAAAATGCGGGCGGTTTAAACGCGCGCGCCCGCTTGCAAACGCGGCGCGCCTGGCGCATTGTCACACCAAAACCATGAACGCCGACACCGCACGCCATCCGTTTCTCGAGGGTCTTAGCAAGCATCGCGGCGCGCCGCCCACGGTGGTCGTCATTTTCGGGGCCTCGGGCGATCTCACCGCGCGCAAACTCATCCCCGCGGTTTACAATCTCGCTTGCGACAGCCTTCTGCCCGCCGATTTTTATCTCGTCGGCTACGGGCGCAAGGCGATCCCCGACGAGGAGTTTCGCGACATTGCCGCAAAGGCGATCCGCGAGTTTTCCCGGCGCGAGCTCGATCCCGCGGTCTGGCGGAGCATCAGGCAAAACGTGTCCTACGTCGCCGGGGGCTATGACGAGCCGGAGGCGTTTCGCCGCCTCGCCGGGCGCATCTCCGGCATCGAGAAAAAAATCTCACGCGAGATGCAGCCGCTCTTCTACATTTCCACGCCGCCGACCGTGTTTGCGCCCGTCCTCAAGAATCTCGGCGCCTCGGGGCTCGCGTCGAAACATCTCGGCAAGCCGCATCACGCCAAGGTTATCATCGAAAAACCCTTTGGCCGCGACCTCGCCTCCGCGCGCGAACTCAACGCCACCATTCGCTCGGTTTTCGAGGAGCGCCAAGTTTATCGCATCGACCACTACCTCGGAAAAGAAACGGTGCAGGACCTGCTCGTGCAGCGTTTCGGCAACGCCATTTTCGAGCCGCTTTGGAATCGCAACTTCATCGACCATGTGCAGATCACCGTCGCCGAGGAGGTCGGCGTCGGCACGCGCGGCGGTTATTACGAAACCAGCGGCGCGCTTCGTGACATGATCCAGAATCACACCATGCAGCTCGTCGCGCTCACCGCGATGGAGCCGCCCGTGTCGCTTTCCGCCGAGGATGTCCGCGACGAAAAAGTGAAAGTCCTCAAGGCGATCCAGCCGCTCCGCCCCGGCCCGGGGGGCGACACCGCCCGCGCGCAATACACTTCCGGCATGATCGGCGGCAAACAAGTGCCCGGCTACCTCGACGAACCGGGCATCGACAAAAACTCCTCCACCGAAACTTACGCCGCCATCCGCCTCTCCATCAACAACTGGCGCTGGCAGAGCGTGCCCTTTTACCTGCGCTCCGGCAAGCGCATGCCGCATCGTGTATCCGAAATAGCGATACAATTTAAACGCCCTCCCGGCACGCTCTTCTCCGACAGCGCGCTCTACAGCATCGCGCCCAACACCCTCGCGTTTCAAATCCAGCCCGACGAGGGGCTCGGCCTCATCCTCAACGGCAAGGTCCCCGGACTCGAAACCCGCACGCAGCCGGTGAAAATGAACTTTCGTTATTCCACGACGTTCGGCTCCAACACACCCGAGGCCTACGAGCGCCTCGTGCTCGACGCCATGGTTGGCGACGGCACGCTCTTTATCCGCGGCGACGAGGCCGAGGCGTCGTGGAAACTTTACACACCCGTCCTCGAAAACTGGGCCAAGGCCGGACACGAAGGACTCGACACCTACGACGCCGGCACCTGGGGGCCGAAATCCGCCGAAGCCCTCATCGCCCAAACTCGCGACACCTGGAGAAAACCATGAGGAAATTTTGGATTTTCGATTTTGGATTTTCGATTGCGCGCTACCGCGTGTAACCGAATGCGAAACCAGAGCGGTAGCGCCCAATCGAAAATCGAGAATCCAAAATCGAAAATAAAAACGTTCCTGCCTCAAACCCGTCCAAATAACCTGCATCCATCATGTCCACTGTGTTCTCCGTTCTTCCCGGCCTCGAAGTGCCGGCCGATGCCATCAACAAAAGTTTCGCCGACATGTGGACCAGCGCGGCGGCGGACGGGCGTCCCTCGCCAACCGGCGACGACGCGAAGGCCACGCAAATCAACCTCGTCCTGCACCTCGGCTTCGGCACCACGCATGACGACGCGGTTGCGCAGTTTCAGACCACGATCAATTTCTCGCGCCGCTATCCCTGCCGCGTCGTTGTGCTCTGCCCGTATTCGCTCGACGACAACTCGACCGACCGAATCCGCGCCAAGATTTACGGCGAATGCCACCTCGGCAAAACCAAGGGCGACACGCGCTGTTGCGAGTTTGTCATGCTCGCGTATCCCATGAGCGCGCGCCGCTACCTCGAAAGTCAGGTCTCGATCTGTCTCTCCACCGACCTGCCGCTTTATTATTGGGTGCACCGCTTCGCCTCGTCGCGCCGCCTCAACGATTATCAATACCTCCTCGTCAAGTCCGAGCGAGTCATCCTCGACAGCGCGGTCATGCCGGAGGGATTTGGCGACTACGCCTGGCCCCGGCCCGAGGCGGTGCGAGATCTCGCCCACGCGCGCACGCTGCCCGTCCGCCAAAGCATCGGGCAATTTCTCAGCGCGTGCCCGCCCGCCGGGCTGGTTGACGGCATCTCGGCCATCCGCATCGCGCGCGCTCCGCAATACGCCGCCGAGGCCGCCGCGCTCCTCAAGTGGGCGCGCGATCGCCTCATCGCTTGCGGCATGGACAAAAACACTCCCGCCGAGCTGACATCCTCCGCCGATGGCGAGCCGCCGTTGTCATTGAATTTTGAATACAAAACACCCTCGCGTCATTTTCACTGGCGCGGCGATCCGCATGCCGGCACGTCGGGCATTGACTCCATGCTGTGCCACGGCCCCATGCAGGCGAGCGTCCCCGTCTCGCTCCTCACCCCCGAAGCCGCCCTCGGCGAGGCGATGTTTTTTTAGTTGGGCGCGCCCCTACGGATGCAGGCGCGTCCACAGCATTCGCAGGGCGTTTGTGAAATCTTTCGGGCGTTCGGCGAGCGCGCGCGACAACTCCTCCTCTGTCCACCATTCGCCGCGCTCGATTTCGGCGGGGTTGAGCTTGAAGTCGAACGGCCCGTGCGAGCGCAGGCGGAACACGCGCAGGAATTCCCAGCCGTTCGCCTCGCAGGGTTCGAGGGTGAAAAGCGTTTCGAACGGATTCGCCCCGCCAAGCGCGAACGCGTCCATCCCGGTTTCCTCGCGGAGTTCGCGAACGGCGGCGGCCTCGTAGGTTTCGCCGGAATCGACGTGGCCGGAGCAGGCGGAATCCCAGCGGCCGGGCGCGGTGTCCTTTGCCATTGAGCGTTTTTGCAGAAACACACGTCCTTGCGCGTCGCCGACGACCACATGCGTGGCGCGATGCAGGAGGCCGCGCGCGTGAGCCTCGCGGCGCGTGGCGCGACCCACGACCTCGTCGCGTTCGTTGACCACGTCGAAAAGCTCATCATCACGTTGCGCCGGGGCGCCGGGGCCGGGAGTGTTTTGTTTTTGCATATCTGGCTTGTCGCACCTTGGCGAAGTGTGTGCTCTTGTGAAAACAGAATTTTCCAAATCCAACCGCACCCGAGCATCACGCATCAATTTCGCATCATGGCCAAAATCGATATCAACAAAGTCGCCGAAATCCTCAAAAAAAACCAATTGGACCCGAAACTCCTCCGTCAAATTGTCGAGGAGATGAACGCCATCACACAGGCCGAGGAAGACGGCGAAAAACTTCCCCCTGTGAAAAAACAATTCGCAATCCTGGTTTCCGATCCCAACGGCGTGCTGCCCAAGGAGGAGCTTGCCGGCTGGGTGCTCCAGCTTCCCGAGACCGAAAGCGTGGCGACGGTTGAGGAGCGCATCTTTCGCGGCGCCTACGATTACAATGACACACGCAAGGGCCGGCAGTATCCGGTGAAAACCGTTGGCGAGGCGATCGAGCAGGTGCCAGCAAAAATCTTCAAGGAGGCCGAGCTTTGGGTGAAGACCAAGGTGCCCGTGCTCATGCTCCGCACCAACAACGAAATCCCGCGCGAACTCAAGCAGCCGGATTGAGCGGAGGCATGGATGGCGCCAAACACGCGCCGCAACATGGCCCGGCGGGGGCGTGTTGCACCGCTTTGAGCGGTGCGTGAATTCTCCGGTGTGCCAAAGTGGCGCGACCATTCCGCCGCCTTTTTCCTCCGCGCCCCAAAAGTGGGGGGCGTGCCAAACGCAAAACTTGCGCTTGCGCGCGCGGGGGCTTTTCTTCGCATCGCTATGACAAATCTGATCGAAGACCTGAAGTGGCGCGGCTTGATGGCCGACTGCACCGACCTTGATGCGCTCACCAAGCGCCTTAATGAGGGGCCGGTCACGGTGTATATTGGCTTCGATCCCACGGGCGATTCGCTCCACGTCGGGCACCTCATGGGGCAGCTCACGCTGCGCCGTTTCCAGCTCGCCGGCCACAATGTCCTGCCGCTCGCCGGCGGCGCCACGGGCATGATCGGCGATCCTTCCGGGCGCTCCTCCGAGCGCAATTTGCTCACGCCCGAGCAGCTCGCGCACAATGTGGCCTGCATCAAGAAACAGCTCATGCGCCTGCTCGATTTTGATCCGGCGAGCTGCCCGAATCCGGCGCGCATCATTGATAACGCCGACTGGACGCGCAACATCACCTTCCTGGATTTCCTGCGCGATGTCGGAAAACACTTTTCGCTCAATGTGATGCTTGCCAAGGATTCCGTGCGCTCGCGCATGGAGGGCGACGGCGGCATCAGCTACACCGAGTTCAGCTACCAGCTCCTCCAGGCGCACGACTTCTACATCCTGCGCCGCGACCACAACTGCGAGCTCCAGATCGGCGGCTCCGACCAGTGGGGCAACATCGCGTCGGGCGTCGACTTCATCCGCCGCAAGCTCGGCATCACCGCCCACGGCATGACGTTCCCGCTCATCACGAAGGCCGACGGCAGCAAGTTCGGCAAGTCGGTGGGCGGCGCGGTGTGGCTCGATCCCGAAAAAACGAGCCCCTACAAATTCTACCAGTTTTTCGTCAACACCGAGGACGTGAAGGTTTGCGAATATCTGCGGCGATTCACGTTTCTGAGCCGTCCCGAAATCGAGGAACTCGAGGCGAAGCACGCCGCCAACCCCGGGGCGCGCGAGGCGCATCGCGCGCTGGCCCGCGAGGTCACCCGCACGGTGCACGGCCAGGCCGCGCTCGACGCGGCGCTCAAGGCCAGCGAGATTTTGTTCGGCGCGGAGATCGGCGACACCGGCGAGGCGATATTTCGCGATGTCGTTGGCGAGGTGCCGACCAAGCCGGTCGAGCGCGCCAGGCTCGACGCCGGCGCTCCGCTCACCGAATTGCTTGTGCACGCCGGGCTCGTCAATTCCAAGGGACAGGCGCGCAAGGACATTGAGGGCGGCGGCATTTATGTGAACAACATCCGCGCCGGCGAGGCCGTCCGTGTGGTGACCGCCGCGGATTTGTTGTTCGGCAAATACGTGCTGCTGCGCAAGGGCAAGAAAAGCTACGCGGTGTTGCTTGCGGAGTGAGCGGATGAGCCCCGGGTCGGAAATGGCAACGGGGCCCGCCCAAAAACAGCCCGTGTTTTATCAGCGCGGAGGTTTCGGCGTTTCGAGAGTTGGCGGCAGTCGGGCGATCGTTCTGCCATGGACTGCCGCGCATTGTGTTTTGTCAGGCTGGCTCGAAGCGGCCGGCCTCCCGGTTTTTGCGGACGGTGCCCGCGGGGAAAACTTGTCCGTTCATCGCGATATAGACGCCCGGCGGGAGCAGTTGCACGGCGGCGGTGGCAAAGCCGAGGTTGAAAGGCGCGTCGGTCTCGCGGAGGTGCGCGGGTTGCATGGCGCCGACAAAGACAATCGTTTTTCCGGGAATGTCGCGCAAGGCCTCGGCGCTTTTTGTCATGGTGTCGGTGCCGTGGGTGACGAGGAGGCGCGACTCGGGCCGGGCAAGGGCGGCGGCGCGCAGGCGCGCGCGGTCGTCGTCGGTCATGTCGAGGCTGTCCTTGCGGCATATTTCCCGCACGGAAACTTCGTAGTTGATATTGGCCTCCTGGAAACAGCGGGGAAGCGCGGGCGCGCCGACGGAGAATTTGCTGAGCGCGTCGTAATACACTTTGTCGATGGTGCCGCCTGTGGTGAGTATCGCGATGGGTTGCATGGAAAGGCTGAAAGGCTGAAGGACTGAAGGGCTGAAAATTTCCGCAAACTCAACCGCGAGGCCGGTGTTGCGCAACAAAGATTGCGACCATGAGCAACGCGCCGCCGACGAGCAGGCGGGGAATGTTCGCCGTCTCGCCGAAAACCAGCAGCGAGCACGCGACGGCGAGCGGTATCTTGATATTGTTGAAGACGGCGAGCGTGGCCGTGCTCACTCGAAGCGCCCCGAGGTTCCATCCAAAAAAACAAAGTCCCGACGCAATGGCGCCGAGATAGGCGAGCACGAGCCATTGCGACAAATCCGGGCGAAACGCGGACCAGTTTGTCGTCACACCCGAGGCGAGCAGCGTGATGAGCAACGCACCGATGTAGAGCCAGGCAAACTGCGCGGTGTCGCTTGTTTTGCCGAGCGCGCCCCGTCTGATCTTGCGATACATGAGCTGGCCGACGGCGAAGCAGACATTGGAGCCCTGCACGAGCAGGAAGCCGGCTAGCAGATTGTGCGTGGGTGTGAGCGTTTGCCAGCTGATGACCGCCGCGCCCGCGATTGCGAGCAGCGCCGCGAAGGTCAGGCCGGCCGGAATCCTGCGAAGCTGAAACGACTCGATCGCCGCAATCCAAAGCGGCGTGAAGATGGTGAAGATGGCTACTTCGTAGGCGGCCAGAAACCGAAACGCGGCCATGTAGCAAACATACATCAAGCCAAACTCAACCGCTCCGATGCAGGCCAGGCGGACGGCGTCTCCCGCGCGGATTTTTCCGGGACGCCAGAAGGGGAGAAACACAAGGAGCGCAAAACCCGTGCGCACGACGCCGAGCGCGGTCGTGTCGAGCCCGGCGAGCTGTCCCTTGATAAGGCCGAAGGACAGCGCCCAGATGAGCGAGACGATAAATAGATGCAGCATTTCAGAAACCCAAAACACTGCGCGAATTTTCGCCCCGTGAATAGTCCAGAATGCAAATGTCCTCCGGATGGTCTTTTCCCAGCGAGGTTCCGTTTTAAAGTGATTCAATAATCGCAACCGCCTCGATGGGTGACGGATTTTCGCACCACACTTATCCGCCGAGGGCTTTGTTGAGGGTTGCGCAGTTGGGCGAGTTGGGCGGCGTCAGTTCGCGCTGCCGGCGCAAAATCGGATCGTGTGTCGAAAGCTGGCCGCCGCCCGCGTCGCCCTCGACTTCGAGGTATGGGTGATCTGGCGAAAGGTCGAACGCAATCCCGTCATGCTGGATTTGATTTAAGGACTGTGAGAGCGGCGGGCGCAGGTTTTGTGCGCGGTCTCAAAAACTTATCGCAACTGCCGGTAGTCGCTCGGGGACAATCCGGTTTCCCTTCGGAAGATTTTTGCGAAATGACTCGGGTTTGCGTAGCCCACCTCGAGCGCGATTTCCACGACGCTCCGCCGCGTTTCCCTCAACAGCTTTCGCGCCATGCTCATTCTTAAATCAATATGATACTTCGAGGGCGTTTTTCCCGTGGCCTTCTTGAAGAGGCGGTGAAAGTGGAATTTGCTCAGGCCCGCGATTTCGGAAAGCGTCGCGAGGTCAAACTCCTCGGCGAGGTTTTTGCTCATCCAGTCCGTGATCTGGCGCAGCTTGAAGCCGGGCAGCGAGGGGCTTCCGGTCGAGTTGGATTGCTGCGTGAGCGCGGAGTATTTGCGGACAAGATGAATGGCGACCGCTTGCGCGATTCCCGAGACGAGAAGCTGGCTCGCCTTGCGGCGCGTCAGCTCGTCGCGCAGTTGCTCCATGAGTGCGTTTAGCTGACTGTCCTCGCCGCCCGACACGTCGCGGGGGCGCGCGTGCGTGGCGTCGATGCCATAGACCTCCTCGTAGGCTTTTTTCATCAGCGAAAGGTCGAGCAAAACGTGCATGATCACTCGCGGTTCGGGTGTCAGCGCGCGCCAGCGGCAGTCGTAGGGCTCGCCGCCGGTGGAGAGAAAAAACGAGCCTTTTTTCACAATGCTCCTGATCCAGGGGCCGCCTTTTTCGCGGTCGTGAACCTCGGATTCGCCCGAAATAAACCACACGAGATACGGTTCGCTCACGGGGGGGATGTCCAGCAATTCGCCGCACGCCGTGGACTCCGTGATCACCGCCTTGACGCCCTGCCACGCATCGCCCTTGCTCGCCGCGAGGACTTTTCCATGGATGTGGGCGCTGAGGAAACTTTCGGCCGATGTGGAAACAGGGACAGGCATTGAGCCAAAGCATAGCCGCGCAGCGGGCCGCCGCAACTGGATTCGGCGCAACGGATATGCGATGATTGTCGAACTCCGGGAGACGCAAGGCGCGCCATTTGCGCGGCGCGCCCCGTGTAGGATCGGATGCGCCCGCAAACGCCTGCTTTGCGGAAAGGGGGAATCTTTAAATTCCCTGCCGGTGCCGGGGTGTTACCGCGCGATTTTGTAGCGGAGCCAGAGGGTGCCGCGCTTGAGGCGCTCGACGGATTTTAACTTGAGCGGAACGGCTTTCTTTTTTGCCGGTTTCATGCCGTCGAAAACCGTCGGGATGTCGTGGCGGCCGTCGATGCCGGGCACGACAAGCAGGCTCAGCTCGTCAATCAATCCGGCGGCGAGAAATCCGCCGTTGATGCGGCCGCCGCCTTCGAGGAGCAGGCGGCGTATGCCGAAATGTTTTCGCAACAGCCCGACCGCGCGCGTCAGGTCCACAGTCGCGCGTCCGGCGACGATGTGGGAGATTTTCTTTTTGCGAAGGTCGGCGAGATAGTCGGCGGGCGCCTGCTCGCTCACGATGCAAATGAGGTGTTCGCCGTCGAGGTCGCCGCCGCGCCAGTTCAGCGTTCCGCGCGTGTCGACGGCGATGGCGTGGGACTTCGCGCGGCGCGCGACAAACACCGGTTGCGGCCCGGCGGGTTTGTTCGACGCGGGGACGAAGGGTTTGCGTTGCGCGAAGTGTTGCATCGTGACGCGTCCGCAAATCCACGCGTCGCCTTTGAGTTTCGCGGCGGTGGTTTCGTAGTCGCTGTCATTTGCGATGCCATCGAAGGCGTCGGCGTTTATTTTCCCATCAATGGTCGAGACCATGTGGCAGATGATGAGGGGTTTCATTGTTTCTTATTTGCTTATTTCAAGTTTGCGGAGCCAGGCGTCGACTTCCTTTTGCGCGCGCCTGGCAACGTTGCCGCTTATGGCGAGGCCCTCGCGGACTGTCGCCTTGGGGCAAAGTTTTTTAATGTCGTTTGCGCTCCGGCCCAGCCGGCCTCCCTCGTGCGTGCAAAACGGGATGATTGTTTTTCCGGAAAAATCATACGACTCCAAAAACGTGAACAATGGCATCGGCATGGTGCCCCACCAGTTCGGGTAACCGACGAAGATGATGTTGTAATCGTCCATGCCGGCGACCTTGGTTGACAATTCCGGGCGGGCGTTTTCCTGCTGCTCCTTTTTGGCGGCGGCGGTGCACTCGCGATACACCGTCGGGTAGGCCTTGGTTGTTTTTATTTCGAACAGGTCGCCGCCGGCGGTTTTTTGGATTTGTCCGGCGACGGTGCGCGTGTTGCCGCTCCATGAGAAGTAGGCGATTAGGATTTTGTCTTCGGCGGGTTTTTCCTGCGCGTGAATGTTTGCGGTCATAAGAAGAAATGCGATGAGGATTGTAAGGCGTTTCATTTTTTGGAGGTGGCGGTTTTATATTCTTCGTCAGTCACGGGTTTCATCCAGGTGACGGCGCTGTTTTGATATTCGTTGCTGAGGGCGATGTGCGTGAACTCGCTGCCGGGCGCGGCGCCGTGCCAGTGCTCCACGCCGGCGGGAATGTTGACGACGTCGCCCGCGCCCAGCCAGCGGACCGGCTTGCCGCGTTCCTGGTAACAACCGCGTCCGGCGATCGCGAGCAGGATTTGCCCGTCGGGATGCGTGTGCCAGTTGGTGCGCGCGGAGGGTGAAAAGACGACGTTGCCGACGGAGTATTTGTTGACGCCATCGGCCTTCGTAAGCGGGCGCACGGCGACGTTTCCAGTGAAGAAATTCGGCGAACCTTTGTCGCCCGGCGGAAAAATCGTGGCGGCCTTGGGGCTGATGTCGTTCAATAAGCGGCGCGCGTTGGCGGCGGAGGGCTTTCCGATGGCGGGTTCGATGGTTGCGATCAGGTCTTCGATTTGCGCGCGGGTTGTCCCGACATTCATGCAGGCGCCGAGATGGGCGCGCAGTTGCGGATCCACGCCGCCCAATGCGCAGAGCGCGGCCACGGTGGCGATTTCGCGGCTTTGCATGCCCAGGATGTCGCGCGCGAAGATGTCCGCGAACAAGTGCTCCTTGAGAAACGTGTCGATGATCGGCGCGAATGCCTGCGGGCCGGATGTCACGGGCGCGGGTGGTTTTCCGGTGAGTCGCGCGCGGGTTTCCGCGCCGTATTTGTCCCTGTCCAAGTCGGCGGGCAGGGGCGTGGCGTCTTTTCCGATTTTGTCGGCGATGCCGGATTGCCGCCGGTTTTCCGTGACGGTGATGAGTGTTTGCAGGCCGTTCAAACTGCGCGGGAATCCGGTGTAGGCATACATTTGGACGAGGACTTCCTTGAGTTCGTTTATGGTCAGGCCGGCGTCCAGTCCCGTGGCGAGGGCGGGGCTCAGTTTTTCGAGATCGCCCTTCGCGGTGAGCGCGGCGACTTCGGCGATCGAGCGTTGTTTGGCGTCCAAATGGGTTGCGTCGTTTTGCATGGTTTGTGCTTTCGTGATGCCCGCGAGTCCGAGCGCGCTGAGGGCGAGTCCGAGCGCGAGTGATTTGACGAGGGTGATGTGTTTCATGGCGGGAGAGATGAGCGGATGGTCGAATTGTTTTTAGAATTCCTGCACGGTGGGCCGGACAACGATTTCGTTGACGGAGGTGTGGTCCGGCTGGGAAATCGCATAGAGGATCGCCCCGGCAATCGAATCGGCGGGGATGGCGTTTTGTTTGTAGGCCTCGACGACGCCGTTGCGCGTGGCCTCGTCGGACGTGCCATACATGAGCTCGGACTCGACGTAACCGGGGGAGACAATGGTGACGCGAAACTTCCCGCGCGATTCCATGCGGAGCCCTTCGCTGAGCGCGCGGACGGCGTGTTTCGTTGCGCAATAGACGGTGTTGCCGGGCGCGACTTTGAGGCCGGCGATTGAGGCGATGTTTATGAAGTGGCCGGATTTTTGTTTTTCGAAAACCGGCCAGGCCGCGGCGATGCCGTAGAGCATGCCCTTGATGTTGAGGTCGATCATGCGGTCCCACTCGCCGGTCTTGCCCGACGCGATAGGCGAGAGCGCCATGAGGCCGGCGTTGCTGACGAGCGCGTCGATGCGACCGTGTTGCGCGACCGCGGCGGCGATCATCTTTTCCACTTGGTCTTTTTGTGTGACATCGACCTCGTGGCAGGACGCAACGCCGCCGTCGCGGGTGATTTCGTCAGCGATTTTTTGGAGCCTGTCCTTGCGCCGCGCGGCGAGGACGACGGTGGCCCCCTGTCTGGCGAGGAGGCGCGCGGTGGTTTCGCCGATCCCGCTGCTTGCGCCTGTGATTAAAACGACTTTGCCGTGAATATTGCCTGAGTTCATGCGCAGCAAAATAACACGGATTCAAAAATCCGCGCCCGCGATCTTGCTGCGACTGTTGCGATTTTGCGCAAAAGTGCGCGATGGCAAACGCGGGCGCGGGGCGCGCCATTGTGTCAGCCCGCGCGGATGGTCAGTGCCTTCACTTTCGCGCAGCCGGGCAGTTTTTGGATTTTTTGGAGCAGCATCTTGCGATGCAAAAACAACTCGTTGCGCACCACCGCGTGCGATGCGAGCACGGTCAGGCAGCCGCGCTGGTCGAGATCCCTCACGTGCGAATAGTGCGCGTTCGCGGGGCCAGCGACTTCCGCCCAGTGCTCGCGGATCACGGATTCCTCCGACTCGATTCCGATTTTGTATTTTACGAGCAAGTCCTGAACCAGTCCGCCCATGTCCTTTGTCGGGCGGATGCGCATTCTCCTCGGAGTTTCATCGGGAATTTTTCGAAAGCTCCCGATCAACTCCTGTGCGGCGCGGCTGAACTGGTGAGGCTCGTTTGGCATGGTTTTCGTCCGCTATCTCACGCACATTAAAACCCCGGAAGCAACCCCTTGCTCGCGGTTTCCGTCGCGCCCGGCAGGCTCCAGTCAATCGCGGCCCGCCCCGCCTCGGCGAGGTGCCGGTTGACCGCCGAAAAACATCGGCATCCGAAAAACAGCCGCGCCGACAGCGGCGATGGGTGCGCGCTTTCCACGATGCGGTGTTGCGCGCCCGTGATCGCCTTTCGTTTTGCGCGCGCCTGGTTGCCCCACAGCACAAACACGACCGTTTCTGGCATGGCGTTGACGGCGGCGATCACACGATCGGTGAAAATTTCCCAGCCTCGTTTTTGGTGCGAGTTTGCCTCGCGCGCGCGCACTGTCAGCACCGTGTTCAGCATGAGCACTCCCTGCCTCGCCCAGCTTTCCAGGCAGCCGTGCGCGGGCGGCCGAAAATTTTCCCCGCCCAAATCAGAGCGCAGTTCCTTGAAGACATTGTTGAGTGAGCGAGGCAGCGGGCGCACGTCGGGCCGCACCGAAAAGCACAGGCCGTGCGCATGCCCGGGAGTTGGATACGGATCCTGCCCGAGCAGCACCACCTTTACCTCGCCGGGGGGCGTGAGGCGCAGCGCGTTGAACACATCCTCGCGCGCGGGCAGAATCGCGCGCCCCGCCGCGGTTTCCGCGTCAAGAAACGCATCCAGCCCGCGATACCACTGCTCTTGTGAGACATCACCAAGCGTGTCGCGCCAGTTCTCGGGAATTTCGGGAAGCATGATCTGATTACAGCCACATTTGGCCGTTTTTCATTTTGCCGATGCGGGTGGCCAGTTTTTTGACTTCCTGCGCTTTTGATTTTGGCGCGATGAGCGTGGCGTCCTTTGTGTGCACGACGATCATGTCGTCCGCGCCGAGCAACGCGGTGAGGTGGCCGCTTTCCGAAAACACAATGTTGCCGCGTCCCTGCTCAACGAGCGCGGGGCCGCGCAGGGCGTTGCCGTCGGCATCGAGCTTGCAGTGCGCCTGCACCGCGGACCACGAGCCGACGTCGTCCCACGAAAACGCCGCGGGCAGCACGACGACGTTGTCCGCCTTTTCCAGCAGCGCGTAATCGACGGAGAGCTTTTCGATTTTCGAATAAACTTTTTTCAGCGCGGCGCCGATTGGCTTGCGCTTCGCGAGCGCGTCGCGCACCGGCTTCATCGCGGAGAAATAATCGGGCGCGTGTTTTTCAAACGCTGTTTCAACAACCGGCACGCTCCAGACAAACATGCCCGCGTTCCACGCGTAATCGCCCGACGCGACGTAGCGCCGCGCGGTTTTGAGCGGGGGTTTTTCCTTGAATTGTTTCACGCGGGAAAACTTCGCGCCGCCAAACTTTTTCCAGTCCTTGCCGAGCTGAATGTAACCGTAGCCTGTTTCCGGAATCGTCGGCTTGATGCCGATGGTCACAAGGACGGGTTCCGCCTCCGCCGCGGCAAAGGCGGCGCGCAGGTCGCGCAGATACACCTTCGCGTCGGGAATCACGTGGTCGGACGGCAGCACGGCAAAAACGCCCCGCGGATCGCGCGCCCCGACAAGCGCCGCCGCGAGCGCGACCGCGGGCGCGGTGTCTCGACCGACGGGCTCGGCCACGATGTTTGCCCGTGGCAGTTGCCCGCACACTTGGCGCACGGCCTTTTCTTGCGCGGCGCTGGTGATGACGAACGTGTTTTTTGGGGGCACGACCGGGCGAATGCGATCGAGCGTTTGCGCGAGCATGGGCTTGTCGCCGACAATGGGCAGCAGATGTTTAGGGCGGCGTTCGCGGCTTTGCGGCCAGAAACGCTCTCCTTTTCCCCCGGCAATGATGACGGCAAAATGTTGAGGCATGGGCACGACCGTGTGCGTGACGAAGGTTTTGGGCAATGTGTTTTTGTTCGAGTTGCCCGACGTTTTGGCTCTTCACGCCGGGGAAAAGTTTTTCATGATTCCGTCATGACGATTACCTTGGATATTCTTCCCATGCGCACGGGCGGCGCGGCCGAAAACATGGCCGCGGATTTTCTTTTGCTCAAACGCTACCCGGAGCGCGGGCATGCGCGGTTCCGTCATTATGGCTGGCGGAGCGCGGCGTTCACTTTTGGATACAGCCAGAAGCTCGAATATGTGCGCTCGCAACTGCCGCCGGAGGAAGAGGGGCCGTTTGACCTTTGCCGGCGCGCGACGGGAGGCGGGGTTGTCGATCACCGGGAGGACTGGACGTATGCGCTTGTGATTCCGCGCGAGCACGCGCTTTGCGAGGTGCCCGCGCCCGAGTCATATCGCGTCGTCCACGAGTGCATCGCGGATGCGCTGGCGGCGATGGGCGAGAATGTTGTCCTGAAAAAGGAAGCCGCGGCGGAAGGCGAGGGCCTGCCGACGGTGTGCTTCGAGCGTCCGGAGCGTTACGATGTGATCCATTTGGACACGGGCGCAAAGATTGCGGGCGCGGCGCAAAAGCGCGCGAAGGAGGGCATGTTGTTTCAAGGGTCGATCGCGCGCGCGACGGTATCGGCGGAATTGGACTGGGATGCGTTCAAGATGGAATTTATCGGGAGACTTGCAAAGGCGATGTGCGCGGAGGCCGTCGAGACGCCGTGGCCCGATTTCGCGGAGCACGAGGTCGATGGATTGACCGAGCAGTATTCCTCGACTGAATGGAATGCGTTTCGGTGAAACGCCGGACGGGCGTGCCGGGAAATGAAGAAAGACAAACGCGGCGGTTGGCAAATGTCGCCTGCGCTTGGCAACGGCGAAACCGTCCTTCCATTGTCGGGACCTAAAGAATAAGCCGCATTTGTAGGCTGTTTAAGGACGCTGGTCTTATTCTTTTTTATCCGAGGTCGGCGGCGGGGTGTCTTCCGGGATTTTCTCGAGGAGGTCGCCGGGCGCGGCGGGGAGGCCGGTGAAGACGTGGTCGTAGGTTTCCACGGCGCGTTTTTGCATGAGGGCGTTTACCGGGGAATCGGATTTTGCATCCGTTATTTGGATATACACCGCGCCGGCGGGGATTGTTTCCGTTTCGGGCCCGGTCGTGCCGCCGGTTGCGGCGTCGGGTTTTGGTTCCTGCGCGGCGGGCTTGGGGACCGTTTTGGCGGGACGGCGGCCCATGGTGATCGTGACGGCGCGGTTGTCGAAGGCGGTGAGGGTCACCGTGCGCGCGTATTTTTTGGCTTCGGCGGCGTCGGGGGTGCCGAGGTCAACGGTGTCGCGGAAGCGCAGCGTGGTGAGTGTGTTGAGCTGGTTGTCGAGCGCGGAGGTTTTTGTTTTCCAGCCTTCGCGCGCGGGGTCGGGGGCGAAGGGTTCCGTCTTTTCCTTGCGGGCAAAGGCGAGCGGCGGGGCGTCGGGGAAGGTGAACTCGACTTTCGCGATGTCCGCGGTCTTGAGCGGGACGAGCGCGCTGTCGGCCCAGTTTTTCGGCTCGGTGTCGAGCCAGAGGTTGAAGCTGGCGAGGTAGGCCTTGGTTTCGCCGGTGTGGCGGACGAAGCGGCCGCCGTTGTCGGCGGTGCGTCCGATGTCGATCGAGTAGAGCGGCGCGGCGTCGGCGATCGAATCGGCGGCGTGAAACGCGATTTGCGCGCCGTTGAAATCGAGGCGCTTGACGCGTTCGGGATCGGCCGAGACGAAGCGCTCGATTTTTGCGCCGGTGAGGTCCGAGACGAGGCGCGTGAGCTTGGGGAAATCGACGGGGAGGTCGTAATAGCTCGCGTTGCGCCAGGTCTGGTCGGCGCCGCGCGCGAGTTCGATTTTTTTGCCGTTGTCGGTGATGACGACGCGCGCGGCCCGGGCGATTTTTTCGGTGGGCGCGAGCGCTTTGCCGACGCGGGCGTCGGCGGTGACGGGCGCGGGCGGGCGGGTGGCAATCCATGTGATGCCGGCAAGCACGAGCAGCACGGCGACTGTGATGACGAGCGGTTTGAGTTTCATTGGTCTACTGAGTTTCGCGGAATAAAGTTACAAGGATGAAGAGGCCATTTGGAGTGCGGTGGCAGAGAGAGCGCAAGCGACCGGCGACACCGCTTTGAACAGCGTAAGATTTTCACCGGGCGCAACTCGCTCAAAGCGGTGTCGCCGCTTCGCTCTGCCACCGCACTCCAAAGAACTGGCACTGTGTTTTACGAATATCATTAAATCGGCGCGGGGGTTTATTTGCGGCGGGCGCGTTGGAAGAGCCATGCGCCGGCGAGGATCAGCGCGGGGACGAGGAGGATGTTGATGGCGGCGAGCCGGTATTCGAGCGCGTCGATGTCCTCGCGGAGCGAGCGGCGGATTTCGCGGCGTTCGCGGCGCATCTGCACTTCCTGTTTCTGGAAGTCCTCGATCGCTTTCTGGATCTCGGGCGTGGCGACGAGGCGGTTGCCCTCGGAGGTGCGGCCCATGAGTTCGCCGAGCTTGCCTTGCACTTCGGTGATGCGAGCTTCGAGCTCGGCGAGCTTGGCCTGGTATTTTTTCTCGGCGGCGGCCTGCATGTCGCGCACGACGGTGAAGGGGCGCTCGACGGCGCCTTTGCCGCGGAGGGTGACGAGGTCGGTGGAGCCGGCGATGATGTCGGCAATGTTGCTCGCGAAGGCGAGGTTGTTGTTGAAGGGCTCGACGGCTTCGGTGCCGAGGAAGTTGAACTTGCGCAGTCCGAAGTCGTCGAAGAGCCAGTCGGTGTCGGCGACGAGGATGACAGTCGAGGAGCCCTCGGCGAGGTGTTCGGTTTTGGCGGCGGCGTCTTGCCCGGCGGGTTTGTCGGCGGGCGCATTGGCGGCGGCGTCATCCGGCTTGTTGCTGGCGTCGGTTTTCTTGGGCGCGCCGTCGGGAAACGCGGTTTTGAATTTTCCAGTGAGCTGGACGGCGAGGACTTTTTTTCCGCTCGGGGTGAGCAGGCGCGCAGTTTCGCCGGGCTGGGCGAATTGGAGCGCGTCGCGTTGCGCGTCGCCGGCCTGGTCGGTGGTTTCGATGAGCGGCGTGGCGGTGAGGCCGGTGGCGGCGGTGTCGATTGCGAAGGAGCCGGGTTCGGCGAAGAGGAGCGTGTTGAGTTGCGCGGTGGGTTGCGCGGCGCGGTTGAGGTTTTCGGCGGTGAGGGTGAGCCACACGGGGTAGCGCTCGACGGCGCGGCCGGTCTGGATGGTGGTGGCGAGTTTGTTGTCGCCGACGATGCGGTTGGGGTCGTAGGTCACGCCCCATGTTTTGAGGAAGCGCGGCAGGTCGCTGGAGATGTCCTGCGGCGGCATGCCCATCATCATGGCCTGCTGGTTGGTGGAGCGGCGCGCGTGTTGCGAGGAGGGGTCGAGCGCGAGGAGGACGGGGTGGCCGGCGAGGATGAACTGGTCGATTGCGTATTGGAGTTTTTCGGGGATGCCTTGCGGGTGGATGATCGCGAGCGCGTCAAGGTTGGCGGGCAGCTCGGGCGTGGTCGCGGGGTCGATGGTGACGATCTCGCAGTTGCGCGACCACTCGGTGTAGACGAACTGCGGCTGCGGCATGCGCTGGCGTTGCTGGAGCATCATCATGTTTGGCGGCGGCGCGGCGAGGGGCAGGCTGCTGATGAGGCCGAGGCGCGGTTTTTTGACGAGCTGCACGCCGTGGATGAGTTGCGAGATGTCGTATTCGAGGAACGCCTCGCGTTGCGGCGTGAAGGCGGGGATGTTTTTTTCCTGGTCGGCCTGGATTGCGACGAGGCCGAAGTAGATCGTCTCGCCCGTGGCGTTGATGGTTTGCGCCTGGAGGCCCGCGGCGGCGGCGCGCTCCTCCTCGGGCGTGTCGGCTTGCGGCGTGATGATGTTGAGCGTGATTTTTCCGGAGGAGGCGCGGACATACTGGCGCAAAAGCTCCTGCACGCGCGAGGCGTAGTTTTTGTAGGAGGTGGGCAGGCCGGCGGCGTCGCGCGAAAAATAAAAGTCGAGCGCGAGCGGCGTCTCGATTTTCGAGAGGAGCGACTTGGTGCCGGGCGAGAGCGTGTAGATGCCGCCGGCGGTGGCGTCGACGCGCAGCGGGAGCCGCGAGACGATGAAGTTGACGAGGATGATCGCAACGATGACGAGGGCGACGGCGACGAGTTTGTTTCCGATTTTCATGGCGCGGAAAAAATGGGTTTGCGTTGGCGGTTCAGCGTTCGAGGACAACGACGTTGATGAAGAGCGTGATGCCGGCGACCGACAGGAAGTAGATGACGTCGCGCGGGTCGATGATGCCTTTCATGAAGGGATCGAAGTGCGGGATGAAGCCGCAGTTCGCCACAAAATCGACGGCCCCGACGGGCAGCACGGCTCCGAGCGCGCCGTTGAACACGCTCCAGCCGAGAAACACAAACACGAGGCAAACGACAAAGCTGATGACGAAGCTGATGACCTGGTTGCGCGTGAGCGCCGAGGTGAGCGAGCAGATGCCGAGGTAGGCGCCCGCCATGAAAATCGCCCCAACATAGCCCGTGAGCACGCCGCCCCAATCCGGGTCGCCGAGATAACCGACCGTGAGCGCCATTGGAAAACTGAGCACGACGGCGAGCGCGAGAAACGCCCACGCCGCGAGATATTTTCCGAGCACGGCCTGCGTCGTGGTGACGGGCAGTGTGAACAGCAGCTCGATGGAACCGGAGCGTTTTTCCTCCGCCCAAAGCCTCATGCCGGCGGCGGGCGCGAAGAACAAAAACAGCCACGGCAGAAACAAGAAGTAGCTTTCGAGCGTGGCGGCGTTGTTCTTGAAAAAGTTTCCAAGAAAAAACGCCAGCCCCACCGAGGCCGTGAGGAACACGATGAGAAACACATAAGCCACCGGCGTGCGGAAGTAGCCGAGGAATTCGCGTTTGAATATGGTGCAGATCATGAGTCGGCGAAATAATGAGTTATTGAAAAAAACTGCGGGAGGGAATGGTCGGGAATTTGTTTTTTCGCGTCGGGAAAAAACGGGGGAAACGCTCACGCCATGTCGCCAACGGTGAGCGAGCGGAAAATCTCGTCCAGTCGCGCGCCGGGTTGGCGCGCGCGAAACTCCGCGGGCGTTTCATCGACGACGATTTTGCCCTGCGAGACGATGATGATGCGCGTGCAAATGGCCTCGACCTCCTCGAGGATGTGCGTCGAGAGGATCACGGCTTTTTCGGAGGCCATCGACTTGATGAGGGCGCGCACCTCGTTTTTCTGGTTCGGGTCGAGCCCGTCGGTCGGCTCGTCGAGGATGAGCGCCGGCGGGTCGTGCAGGAGCGCCTGCGCAAAGCCGACGCGCTGGCGGTAGCCCTTGGAAAGCGTCTCGATGGTTTGGTGACGCACGCTTTCGAGATGCGTGAGCCGGATGGCGCGCTCCACTTTTTCGGCGCGCGCCTCCGCGTCGCGAAACCCGCGCACGCCCGCGATGAACCCGAGGAATTCGCCGACGGTCATCTCGCCGTAGGCGGGCGCGCTTTCGGGCAGGTAGCCGATGACGCGCTTGACCGCCACGGGGTCGCGGCGCACGTCGTGCCCGTCCACAATGGCGGTGCCGTCGGTCGGCGTGATGAAGCCGGTGATCATCTTCATGGTGGTGGATTTCCCCGCGCCGTTTGGCCCGAGAAAGCCGAGGATGTCGCCGCGCCGGACGCTGAAGCTGATGTTGTCCACGGCGCGTTTCGCGCCGAAATTTTTCACCAAACCTTTGACTTCAATCATGGGAGAATTGCGAGAAGGGAGATAAAGTTTCGAGAAAGCCAAATTGAAAAAAGCGCGCGCGAAAAAAAATCCAGTCTTTTTTTGCGTGTGTTTTGTTTCAGCGCCGCCGCCGGGCAGGGCGGGGGCGGGAGTATGTGTTTGTGTTGAGTTTTTCGCGCAAAAAAAGCGCATCCGAAACGGGCTCGGATGCGCTTTGGGTGGGAATGAGAGTGTCGTTCTAGTTGCTCAGATTTTGTCCACGATTTTATCCACGAGGCCGTAGGCGATGGCTTCCTGGGCGTTGAGGTAGAAATCGCGGTCGGTATCGCGGTCGATTTTTTCGAGCGATTGGCCGGAGGACTCTGCGAGGATTTTGTTCAGCTCGGCGCGGGTCTTTTCCATTTCCTGAGCCTGGATGTTGATGTCTGTTGCCGGACCGATCATGCGGCCGGAAATGAGCGGCTGATGGATGAGCACGCGGCCGTGCGGATAGATAAAACGGCGGCCCTTGGGAGCGCCGCACAGGAGGATTGAGCCCATCGATGCCGCCATGCCCGTGACAACGACCGTGATGGGCGACGAGATGAGCTTCATCGTATCGTAAACGGCCATGCCGGAGGTGATGATTCCGCCGGGGGAGTTGATATAGAAGGTGATTTCCTTGCCCGGGGCGTCGGCTTCGAGATAAAGAAGTTTTTCGGTGAGATCCTTGGCGGACTCGTCGGTGACGGGGCCCCAGAGGAAGATTTTTCGCTGCTCAAGGAATTTTTTCTGGATGAGCGTGGCCACGGGGGCGGCGTTTTTGCGAGCCAGAGCCTCCTCGATTTCGTCGTCGTCGTCGAGGCGCGGGGCCGGTGCGGTTGGTGCGGTATTCTGAAAGTGATGTGTGGACATATTGCGGATTAAAGTGCGTTCAGTTGCGCGTTTTGCCAGTAGAAAAAATCAACGGTTGGGCGGGGTGGGGCGAGCACTGCGGGGTTGATGCCATGTCCCGCGCCGACGTTACCCCGAGGCGGGTCGTTGTCGCGGAGGATGCATTCGGGCAGCCTGTAACGGCTGAACACCGAGGCAAGGGACGCTTTCATGGTGGCGCCGGCCTGATTGTCGCATGCGAAGAGGCCGGGCGGATAGCGGTAGTGGCCGGCGACGATGGTTCTCGAATGGCCGCGCGAGCCGCAGTGAATGGAGGAGTAGCCCTTGATGTCCATTTGCCAGAGATGGCTTGGCCGCGCGCGCCCGAAGCGCCTGAAAGGAGCGGGTTGTCTGGTTTGGCCTGGCTCGATTATCCCCTTTTGTTTGAGCATGAACGTCACGATGCATGAGGGCGGAATGTTTTTAGCGCCGGAGTGAGAAAAGACTTTTCTGCGCTTGCGCGGCCCTCGGGCGGGAAACTCCGAGCGCAAGGCAAGCAGCGCCACCGCGATGCAAGTCGCGTTCTGGTTGCCGCGTCGGATACGGTTCAGGGGGAGGATATCCTGCCCGGCTTCGCCGCGTTTGTTGAGGCGCGAGCGACTTGCATGCGTTTTTTCGGCTGTTGCCGAAACGTCGGCTAAGCTAGCGACGGTCGTTGTTTTTGCTTTTGGTGCCCCAAAGCATGGGAGGAGCCTGGCGTCCACTCACCATACCTTGGGATATGTTACCTCATTAGCGGCACGTCTGTTACCTTTAGCGCGGGACGTTGCAGAGAGGATTCGCCCTACCCGATGCGAGCCTTGTTTAATTTAAGCAGATATTCGCGCCAGGGTGACAGTATAGGCGAGACTGAAGAGACCTCGGCAATGCCATCATCCCTGGCATCGTGAAAAAGCCCAGAGAGGTTGCGTAAAGCACGCAGCGGGCGAGTTGCTGTCCCAGTGAGGATTCCATGTTCTCAAAACAAGGCGAATAAACCCCTCGGGCGGGGGCGAGTTCTGGGGGTTGGCTGGATATACGGCGCCTCTATGAAGGTTGGCGTCCGAGCATGCGTCCGAGGGCGTTTTTAAATGCTTCAGGGGGCCTTTGGCAGAGGGAGAATTGCGTATTCAATAATCGGATACATCTTGAGATTGCGCTATCGGAGCGCTGCGAGAGCGGGGCAGTGTTCGAAAAAATTTCAGTCGCAATATGTTGATTGTTAAATAGATAAAAAAGCGTTCTGAAATTTATAAAAAAACTTCTTGAGCAAAAGGGCGTCGGGGCCATTGTCCGCACTCCCTTCAAACGGGGCGCGTCAAAAACGCCGCCGAAAAGGGAGGTTCTTTGAGAGTCCGGTTCTTCAGATCAAAAACTTTTTTAAAAGATTTTTTGAAAAAGGTATTGACGAAGCGAAAATAACCTGACTTGCTTTGAACCCTTTCCCCCTAAAAACGGGAAGCGCGCTGCAAAGCGCAAAAGCTCTTTGAAATTTACTTTGTGCGATTGATTGGGACCCCCAATCAACAACTTATACAAACATATGACATGTCGGTTTCACGACCGACATGGTCAGTAGTTCATGAATCACTAGGTTCAGAACTCTTTTCGGAGAGTTTGATCCTGGCTCAGAATGAACGCTGGCGGCGTGGTTAAGACATGCAAGTCGAACGGGACTTGTGGTGTAGCAATACATTGCAAGTTCAGTGGCGAACGGGTGCGTAACACGTAAACAATCTACCTTGAAGTGGGGAATAGCTCGTCGAAAGGCGAATTAATACCGCATGTGGTAGGCTCTCGCATGAGAGCTTCACTAAAGGCAGGGACCGCAAGGCCTGCCGCTTTAAGAGGAGTTTGCGGCCTATCAGCTTGTTGGCGAGGTAACGGCTCACCAAGGCTAAGACGGGTAGCTGGTCTGAGAGGACGATCAGCCACACTGGAACTGAGACACGGTCCAGACACCTACGGGTGGCAGCAGTTTCGAATCATTCACAATGGGCGAAAGCCTGATGGTGCGACGCCGCGTGAGGGACGAAGGCCTTCGGGTTGTAAACCTCTGTCACCGGGGAAGAAACGCTAAAAGTTAACAGCTTTTAGCCTGACTTAACCCGGAGAGGAAGCAGTGGCTAACTCTGTGCCAGCAGCCGCGGTAATACAGAGACTGCAAGCGTTATTCGGATTCACTGGGCGTAAAGGGTGCGCAGGCGGCCATGTGTGTCTGGTGTGAAATCTCGGGGCTTAACTCCGAAATTGCGCCGGAAACTACATGGCTAGAGTACTGGAGAGGGAAGCGGAATTCATGGTGTAGCAGTGAAATGCGTAGATATCATGAGGAACACCAATGGCGAAGGCAGCTTCCTGGACAGTTACTGACGCTCAGGCACGAAAGCGTGGGGAGCGAAAGGGATTAGATACCCCTGTAGTCCACGCCCTAAACGGTGCACACTAGGTCTTGGAGGATTCGACCCCTTCAGGGCCCAAGCTAACGCGTTAAGTGTGCCGCCTGAGGACTACGGCCGCAAGGCTAAAACTCAAAGGAATTGACGGGGGCCCGCACAAGCGGTGGAGTATGTGGCTTAATTCGATGCAACGCGAAGAACCTTACCTGGCCTTGACATGCTTTGGACCGGCGCTGAAAGGCGCCTTCTCTTCGGAGCCGGAGCACAGGTGCTGCATGGCTGTCGTCAGCTCGTGTCGTGAGATGTTGCGTTAAGTCGCGCAACGAGCGCAACCCCTGTCCTTAGTTGCCATCATTAAGTTGGGCACTCTAAGGAGACAAACCCTCTCTGAGGGTGGGAAGGTGGGGATGACGTCAAGTCAGGATGGCCCTTACGGCCAGGGCTGCACACGTACTACAATGCCCGGTACAGAGGGACGCAATGCCGCGAGGCAAAGCAAATCTCAAAAACCGGGCCCAGTTCAGATTGTAGTCTGCAACTCGACTACATGAAGTTGGAATCGCTAGTAATGGCGCATCAGCTACGGCGCCGTGAATACGTTCCCGGGCCTTGTACACACCGCCCGTCACATCATGAAAGCCGGTTTTGCCCGAAGTGCGTTTGCCAACCAGCAATGGAGGCGGCGCCCTAAGGTGAAGCTGGTGATTGGGATGAAGTCGTAACAAGGTAACCGTAGGGGAACCTGCGGTTGGATCACCTCCTTTCTAAGGAGACGGAGCGGCAATTTAACGATTGCACCTCCGATGGTCGAAAAGGACGCAAGTCCTTGGGTCCTGGTTGATCGCACAAAGTAAATTTTAAGGGTTTGTTAGAGAAAATGTTCTTTATAACAATCTTCGACCGATGGGGTCGTAGCTCAGTTGGTAGAGCGCCTGCTTTGCAAGCAGGATGTCACCGGTTCGAGTCCGGTCGGCTCCACCATCGACACGGCCCCGAAACGGTAAACTGCCAGTTTCCCAATTCGGGCTCATAGCTCAGTTGGTTAGAGCACGCGCTTGATAAGCGCGGGGTCGATGGTTCAAGTCCATCTGGGCCCACCATTTTGCACGGCAAGGACCGCGCATTATTTCGGAGTGGGCGGCAGGTGAGCGGAAGACGGCATGGGTCGTCCTCACAAAACGATTTTGTTCTTTGAAAGTTCAGGATAGAAATATGTTAGAATATGTAAGTAGGTAATATAAACGCCTAGAATAGAGCGTTTGCATAAACCAGTTACAGCAATTGATGGATGCCTTGGCGTCATCAGGCGATGAAGGACGCAGCAATCTGCGAAAAGCTTCGGGGAGCGGAACGCACGCTTTGATCCGGAGATGTCCGAATGGGGAAACCCGGCATTTTTAACCGAATGTCACTCCGGTGTGAATACATAGCATCGGCAGAGCAATACGCGGCGAAGTGAAACATCTCAGTAACCGCAGGAAAAGAAAGAGAATCGATTCCGTTAGTAGTGGCGAGCGAACGCGGAACAGCCCAAACCGTCGGGATTTATCCTGACGGGGTTGTAGGGCCTCAACGTGGAATAAGCATAGTTAGACGAACATTCTGGAAAGTTTGGCCATAGCGGGTGACAGTCCCGTAGTCGAAAACTTTGCTTTACCTAGAGGTACCCTGAGTAGCACGGGACACGTGAAACCCCGTGTGAATCCATGCCGACCACGGCATAAGGCTAAATACTCGATGACGACCGACAGTGAACTAGTACCGCGAGGGAAAGGTGAAAAGAACCCCTGTTAGGGGAGTGAAACAGTAACTGAAATCAATTGCTAACAAGTCAGTCGGAGCCCCCTTGTGGGGTGACGGCCTGCCTTTTGTATAATGAGTCTGCGAGTTATTGCCCGTAGCAAGCCTAAGCCGCTCAGCGGTGGAGGCGAAGCGAAAGCGAGTCCGAATAGGGCGCTTAGTTGCTGGCAATAGACCCGAAGCGGAGGCGATCTAACCATGATCAGGATGAAACCCGGGTAAAACCGGTTGGAGGTCCGAACCCTTTAGTCTTGAGAAACTATGGGATGAGTTGTGGTTAGGAGCGAAAGACTAATCAAGCCCTGTGATAGCTGGTTCTTTCCGAAATATATTTGGGTATAGCGTCGATCGCTGATCCATGGAGGTAGAGCACTGAATAAGCTAGGGCCCCTACCGGGGTACTGAACTTAATCAAACTCCGAATACCATGGAGTGTAGGTCGGCAGTCAGACTGTGGGGGCTAACCTTCATAGTCGAGAGGAGAATAATCCAGACCATCAGTTAAGGTCCCAAAATACGGCTCAGTGAAAAAGGATGTGATTTTGCTTAAACAATGGGGATGTTGGCTTAGAGGCAGCCATCATTTAAACAGTGCGTAACAGCTGACCCATCGAGCGAAATTGCGCCGAAAATGATCGGGACTCAAGCCGTATACCGAAGCTATGGGTGTGTCGCAAGACACGCAGTAGGAAAGCGTTCCAATTGCAGCGAAGGACAAGGGTAACCGAATCTGGAGCGATTGGAAGTGAGAATGCAGACATAAGTAACGATAAAGAAGGTTGAATTCCTTCTCGCCTAAATTCCAAGGATTCCTGGGGAAGGCTCGTCCTCCCAGGGTTAGTCGGGTGCTAAGACGAGGCCGTAAGGAGTAGTCGATGCCAAGCTGGTTCAATATTCCAGCACCGTCTGAAACCGTTTGACCTGTAGAATGACGGAGAAAGTTAACTCAGCGACGTGTTGAATCGTCGTCTAAGCGCGTAGGTTTGTCCGGGGATAAAAGACCGGAATCGCTGAAACGCAATGGGACCCTGAAGCCACGGCCGAGGGGGATTGAGTGATACTCTGCTTCCAAGAAAAGTTCTGCAGTTAGGCCAAGGACGCCCGTACCGTAAACCGACACAGGTGGAATAGATGAGTATTCTAAGGCGCGCGAGTTAAATCTCTCTAAGGAACTCGGCAAATTAGCCCCGTATCTTCGGTATAAGGGGTGCCCCGCAAGGGGCCGCAGTTAATTGCAACAACCGACTGTTTAGCTAAAACACAGCTCTCTGCAAAGTCGCAAGACGACGTATAGGGAGTGACACGTGACCAATGCGGAAAGGTGAAAGTCTTGGGTGCAAGCTCAGGATCTAAGCCCCCGTGAATGTCGGCCGTAACTATAACGGTCCTAAGGTAGCGAAATTCCTTGTCGGGTAAGTTCCGACCCGCACGAATCGTGTAACGAGTTGTTGACTGTCTCGGAGAGAGGCTCGGTGAAATTGTAGTGGCGGTGAAGATGCCGCTTACCCGCAGCAGGACGGAAAGACCCTATGCACCTTTACTGTAAGCTGTTATTGTCGTTTGATTTTTAATACGTAGAATAGGTGGGAGACTTCGAAGGCCGGTTTCAGGATCGGTCCGAGTCGCAATGTGAAATACCACTTTTTAATTGTTAGACGTCTAACCTTTAGCCGTTATCCGGCGAAGGGACAGTGATAGCAGGTCAGTTTTTCTGGGGCGGAATCCTCCTAAAAAGTAACGGAGGATTACGAAGGTTCCCTCGGCCCGGTCGGTAATCGGGCTATAGAGCGCATGAGTATAAGGGAGCTTAACTGTGAGACCTACAAGTCGAGCAGATGCGAAAGCAGGTTCAAGTGATCCGGTGGTTGAATGTGGAATCGCCATCGCTCATAGGACAAAAGGTACGCTAGGGATAACAGGCTGATCGCGCCCAAGCGTTCATAGCGACGGCGCGGTTTGGCACCTCGATGTCGGCTCATCACATCCTGGGGCTGGAGAAGGTCCCAAGGGTTCGGCTGTTCGCCGATTAAAGTGGTACGCGAGCTGGGTTCAGAACGTCGTGAGACAGTTCGGTCCTCTATCCGCTGTGGGCGTTTGTGATTTGAGGGGTTCATTCTCTAGTACGAGAGGACCGAGAATGACGAACCTCTGGTGTTCCGGTTGTCGCGTCAGCGGCAGCGCCGGGTAGCTATGTTCGGAAAGGATAAGCGCTGAAAGCATCTAAGCGCCAAGCCTATCCCAAGATAAGATCACAATCTGTAGCAATACAGTGCAAGGTCCGGGCAGACCACCCGGTTGATAGGGCAGAAATGTAAGCGTGGTAACACGTTCAGTTTACTGTTACTAATGACCTTGCTCGGTTTATGCATCCTCTATTCTCAGGCGTTTATATAACCTCCTTTGATATTTTTAACATACGGGCGCGAACGCGCCCTCCTGAACTTCATTATTTTTCTCCCATGTGCAAACACATGCCGAGATCCGATTTTCTGGTGACCAGATGCCAGGGGTTCCACCCGTTCCCATCCCGAACACGGCAGTTAAGCCCTGAGCAGCCAATGGTAGTGGAGCGATAGGCTCTGCGAGAGTAGGTCGTTGCCAGATTTATGACCCGGTCGCTGCGAAAGCAGCGACCGGGTCTTTCTTTTGTAAGTGACAGTTCTGGTGCCTACAAGCGAAGTATTGAAGGTAACCAATGATGGATAAAAATAGTCACCATTCCGGGTAGTGTCCGTCAAGGGGGCTGCTGCCCAAATCAAAAAAGATGGAACATATTGCATGTTAATATGTAATATAATACATCATGATGGGAATCAAAGACAAGCAGGGAGCTCTGTTTAGCTATAATATAAATCTGGAAGAGCGAGTGAGGGAGGACAATCCGCTGCGAGTAATCAGCAGGCAGGTCGATTTCAATTGGGTGCGTGATGAAGTGGTGGGTTTATATGGCTGCAATGGCAATGAATCGGTCGATCCAGTGGTCATCATCAAGCTTTTGATCCTGTTGTTTTGGGATAATATAAAAAGTGAGCGCGAGTTGATGCGCATCGTGCCGGAGCGATTGGATTACCTGTGGTTTTTGGGCTACGGGCTCGACGAGCAAACACCAAACCACAGCGTGCTGTCGAAGGCGCGCAAGCGGTGGGGGAAAGGGTAGTGTCCGTCAAGTTTCGCACATTTTAAAAAGCATATAGTCGGCGGAGGAAGGTTATGTGTTGTTTTGTTGTTGGTTCTTTCGTGAGGGTTGAGAGCCGCGCGTAGGCCCGGCTTGGCGGGCCGCAGCGCGGTTCT
>NZ_JAQFIP010000013.1 GCF_029504735.1 Ereboglobus sp. PH5-10
AATTCCGGCGTGTAGGCTGGTTTTGTTTTTGGCATGTTTGTTTTTCTTTTGTGGTTATGTCTGCACCTCCTGTCCACAAATCAGGGGTAACCTCAAGGATCCAGCCTATCTGCACTGTTACTGCTCATAAAACATACACCACAGAGCTTCTTGTGGATAGCAACAATCGAATATGCGGCAGCTTCTGGAAATGTCATCTTCACAAGCAGCCGCAAATGCCTATAAAAGAACATGCCAAGTGAGGGCAGCATATCTGAACTTTGCACTCAAAAATCAGGGCAAATGTCCTGAGCATTTCTTCGTCCACATCTAAATTGCCCAATTAAAAACGCGACGGTGTGTGCCGTCGCGTTTAGGGTTTCGAGCATGTTTATATGTGCGATCAAATCCACTGATGTGTGAGCGCGCCGGTATCGTTGAACAACGCCCAGCCGAGGTTGTAAACAGCTTCAAACGCCACGTCGGTTCCGCAGCCGCCGATGCGTAGTGCCTCGCGTCTGCGGTCGTAAGGAACTTGGAGGGTTCTGGCGGCATTCCATGTGATGCGGAACGGGCGGCTGTTTTTTATGAGGTAAAGGTCAATCAATCGGCTCATGCCGCTTTTGCTCACGTTGCGCAAGATGACGTAAATCGTGTCACCCGGTTTGACGCTTTCCTTGAGATATTCGATGGCTTGCTGGCGGTCTGCATCCTTGGCGGACGTGCGGGATTTTTGAGCGGTGTCGCTGGTCATGTTGTGAAGCGAAGTCGCGCAACGAAAGTCTCCGGCGTCGTGCCGGGGCATCCTCTGTTGCCCGATTTCCCCGTCCAGCGGCACACCAAGTCAAAGACCGCTTGGCGCGGGTGCGCCGAGCGGTCGTGGTGGAGATGCGACGAAGGAGCATTCGACCTTGACGGTGTGCGATAATGGAAAATCAGGGCAGAGCTATTTCCCTTTGCATCTGCTCGCAAGCGGCATGGTTGCCCCTATTTTTCGAGGCAGGTGCGCCGTTCATCAGCGCGGTCAAAAACGCCGTCGCGGAACAGGGGGGCGGGAGGCGGCGCGAAACAGACGCACAACGCAACGAATTTCCGAAAAGCTAACGCGGGCCTCCCGCCCCCCTGTTCCGCTTGGGCGTTTGGCTCGCGCAATAATTACTCCGCGTTTGCACGATGGCGCGCCGCGAAACAAGTCCCGCAAGGGACGCGGGAGCGCGGCGCGCTTTCGTGCCGGTCGGACAAAAGTGCCGCAACTTATTTTTCACATCCGTCTGCGCACGGCAAAATCAGGGCAAATGCGATACCCTTCCAGCCCCTATTTTAATTCGCAATGCACCGGTATGGTGCGGGCATGAAAGCCCTAAAAAAGACATTGCCGGCTGAGGCAAGGGGAGAGGCGTCCTGCTCACAAAAAACGCAAGTGCGTTTCGAGTGCGCGCGGCATGTCCCGATTTGTTTCGCGCCGGTCGCATGGGAGGTATCGTCATGCTGAGTCCGAAGCCGCAGTTGAATCTCGCCAATGCGCTGGGATATTTTCGCGAGCATCTGGCCGTTGGAGATTATTACATGGACGGTCATGTGGTCGCCGGTCAGTGGCGTGGCATCGCCGCGTCGATGCTCGATTTGGAGGGCGTTGTCACCGAGGAAAAGTTTCTCTCGATGTGCCAGGGTATCCATCCCGACACGGGCCAGCGCCTGACGATGCGGCACAATACGACGCGCCGGGATGGCGAGCACACCGTGTCGAATCGCCGCGTGTTTTATGACTTCACGATCAGTCCGCCGAAGTCGGTTTCGGTGGTCGCGTTGTATCAAGATGCCCGCATTATTGCGCTCCACGATCACGCGACCCGTGTGATGATGGATGAACTGGAAAAGTTTGCAGAGACGCGCGTGCGCAAAGGCGGCGCGAATAGCGAGCGCGTCACCGGCGGAGTCGCCGCCGCGATGTTCCGGCATGACACGAGCCGGGAACTCGACCCCCATTTGCACACGCACTGCGTGGTCTTCAACGCGACCTATGATTTTGCCGAGGAAAAGTGGAAGGCGCTTCACGCGACGGGCATGTATCGGGCGCAAAAATTCGCGGAAAATTTGTATTATCACGAACTGGCAAAAGGGCTCCGGCAACTCGGCTATGACATCACCAACACGCCGACGGGATTTGAAATCCAAGGGGTGCCGCAAAGCGTGATCGACCGCTTTTCCAAACGGCATCAACAGATCGACGCGGAGACGAAAAAACGAATCGAAACAGAAGGATTGCGCGGCAACGAAAAAGCGCTGCGCGAGCAAGTCGCGCATGACAAGCGGCGTCGGAAAATCAAGAACATGCCGGCGGAGCAACTGCGGCCTCATTGGGCTGCGGAGATGCCGGAACCCGAGCGTGCCGCGCTTGCGAAAATCGGGCCGCCAAAGCTGCCGCCGCCGCTGCCGGAAACATCCGTGGGAAAATGCGGGCTGCCCCAATTAGTTGAATGGGCGGATGCTCACCTGTTTGAACGGCGTTCGGTCGTCGGTGACTACGAGTTGATGTCGTCAGTTTTGGAGCGCGGGCGCGGTGAAAATTTTGCGCTGGCGGACTTGGAAAAAAACGTGGCGGAACGCGGATACATCCGCGATGCGCAGTCGCGCAAGCTGACCTCGCGGGATGCGCTTTCTTGCGAATTGTCCATTGTGCTTGCCGCTCAAAACGGGGTGCGAAATCACGCCGCGTTCAATGCGGCGCATCAACCCGCACCGTCACTTTCGGCGGAGCAACGCGCGGCGGTTTCGCGCATTTTGCGCAGCCGCGATTTTATCACGGTTTTTCAGGGCGGCGCGGGCACGGGAAAAAGCTTTGCGCTGCGAGAAGTCGTGCGGGGATTGGAAGCGGCGCGGCATCCGGTCGTCGTGATCGCGCCGCAACATCAGCAAGCGGCAGATTTACGGCGCGACGGGCTGGCCTCGGCGGACACGCTCGCGCGGTTGCTCGCGGTCGGCGCGAACGCCCGTTTGCCGCGTGGCGCGGTCGTGATTGTCGATGAGGCGGGGCAAGTCGGCGGACGCGACATGCGCGCGTTGATTGAGCGAGTGCAGGCTTGCGGCGGGCGATTGATTTTGTCGGGTGACATCCGGCAGCAAGGCGCGGTTGCGGCATCCGATGCGTTGCGTGCGATTGAGGAGCATACGAGTTTGCAAACGGTGCGTCTGGGCGCGATTCGCCGCCAAGACCCGCAAACCGTGCAGTCGAGGGAAGAAAAGGCGTTTGTCCGAAAATACCGCGCGGCGGTGAAAGCGGCGGCGGAAGGTCGTTTGGTGGATTCGTTCGACAAACTGGACGCGCTCGGCTGCGTGCGCGAACTCGATGTCGAAGATCGCATGGCGGAACTGGCGCGCGAGTATTGCGATGCGCTTGCCCGCAAGGAAAAGGTGCTCGCCGTTGCCCAAACTTGGGATGAAGTGCGCGCGGCCAACGACGCGATTCGCTCCCGCTTGCGGGAAACCGGAAAGCTGGGCGAAGGCGTGCCGGTCATGTCCTGGCAATCGACTGATTTGAGCGAGGCGCAAAAGTGCGACGCACGGTATTACACGCCGGATGCGCGAGTTTTCTTCGTGCGTGATTACGGGCGATTCAAGCGTGGTGATTGTTACGAGGTCGCCGGCGCCGACGAGCGCGGCGTGGCCTTGGGAAAAGACGGAAGAACCACGACCATAAGCTACCGCTATGCGGACAGATTTGTGGTCGTGAAGACGCGGCAACAAGAGTTGGCGCGTGGGGATCGGCTGCTGATGAAATTTAATGGAGACTCAATCGAAGGAAAGGCGGTTAGGAACGGCGAACTGGTGACGATATGTCGTGTGTTAAAAGACAAAAGCATCCGGGTTCGAGACGACGAGGGAACGATAAAAACACTCTCCGCGGAGCAGCGAATGTTCGTGCCGGGATACGCAGTGACTTCGTATGCATCGCAGGGAAAAACCGTCGATACCGTGCTCGTTTCGCATGACGCCGAGCAAACGCCGATAAATCGGCACCAATGGTATGTCGGCATCTCGCGTGCGCGGCGGAAAGTCGTCGTGTTCACCGGCGACAAGGAAGCGTTGCGCCTTAACATCGAGCGCGAATCCGACCGCGAACTGGCGCTGTCGATCAAGCCGGACGATGCGACGGTCGAGCGAATGCGCGAAAGACTTATGGAGGAGCATCAACACCGATTGTCACTGCAAGCGCGACAACGCTTGCATGAGTCAGTCAGACAGTGGGTGCCGCCTCCGCAACAACAACAAAACCATACAACAAACAGAGGAATACGACCATGAGCCTTCGAGAAGAAATCGAGCGTCGCCGTATGGCGCATGCTGTAAGCAACGCAGCTAATAAACCAAACGGTATCTCTGACACGCTCTCAATCACCACCCCGGCCTCAACGCCAACGGCATCTCCACCAGTGTTTCTGCGAGTCATGAAATTGGACAAACAATGCTGGGTTCTCCCGTGGGCTTGTTTTCAGGGTATCGGGTTTAGTCCATCTGCCACATTTATTGGCACATCAGACAAATGCGAACGCTTGAATCTCGTCTTCCTGCGCCATGAAGTAATTGTGCACGGGTATAACCTCATCAACATTATTGGCGCTATCGAAGAAATGGCTCTTCACGCGTTATGCGAAATATCAGAGAAATACCTTGATGTTGAGATTGCTGGCAAAACGGCAAGAGTTTTAGAAATATCTGTCAACAAGTTGTAGGATAAAGGGTTGAAATTGCTTTATGGACCCTTGGCATAAATCCACACTTGTCACCCGTCATCCAAACAAACGATGGTAATTGTAAGTCAATTTCTCTTTATTCCACTGATTCAGAAGGTAATCTAACAATCCATGCAATACGTTGAAGCTAAAATCGCAAAAAAAGAAGATGTCGTTAAGGCTGTTAAGGATGGCTTACAGTTGAGCGCAATAGCTGCTTTCTCGGAAGAAGAAGGTGGTTGGCGTCTTGATATTCAATTTATACGTGATGCGCAGCTGCACTCGTATCAAGGGCGTCTATTTCGCGCGCCAACTGAGCAAGCGGCACAAGAAACAGCTCAAAAACAATTAAATCAGATGCTCGGAAAACCGAGAGAGGGCGGAAAAAAATACAGTAATACATACCTGTTGGCAAAAGAAGCGTTGGAAAGAAAAATACAACAAATTTGGGATGCTTCCGCAGAAACTGAAACTGACCTCATAAAACCCGGCCCAATCAAGTTCAATTGGACGCGAAAAGAGCCGGCAATTCGAGTGATTCGACCGACAAGTATGAAAAAAATAGAAGAAAAATATAACCCCGAGTTCAAGGAGTTCGTCAACGCTTCCAAAGACGAAGCGCAAAAGCAATTTTAGCTAAAGCAAAATTTAGTCCTCATCCCGTTTTTCACTTGTCGGTGATTGTGTATTTGAATCAGCAAACTTTTTCATCCCATGTCGAAGGATTTCTAGAAATGTGTGGTTCCTACATTCGGCGTCGGCAACGATGGCATCGAATGACATGACAAATGTTGGTGTAGGAACAACCGAGCCATTTGGACGCTTTGTGGGAAACTCCTGGTAATAAACTTTCCCTCGGGAAAAGAGCGGCGCCCACTTTCGCTGCTCAAGCCGAGTCGCCATAGTGTCATTAACCTGAATAACAGCATAATACCATATGCGCTGTATATTTGGACAGTGGGCGGCAAGTTTTACCGCGCGGTCTAACAACTGATTAATTGCGTATTCGTTTTCCTTCTCGTCGTCGGTTTTTTTCTTAATTTCGACAACAACGACATCAACGGAGGCTTCTACCGCTGGATCAGCGGAAAAAATCATGGCTATATCGGGACGTCCTTCGTCTTTGGTCGCTTCCTCATTAAGCGTAATAGCCCCTATTACGGAATCCATGCGCGCTTCGCTAAGAATGGTGCGGAAGCTCATAAACTTATCATCCAAAAGCCATGCGTTATTGCTGTAAACGTCCCGTATCAAGTCACTCTCTTCGAACTCTTGATAACGCGGGACAATAAGATTGTGAATTTCCGCTTCGGAGTTGTCGCCGGACATGTCCTTGAATTTTCGAATTATCTTGTCTCTGTATAAAATATATTCTGTCAAAGAGCGCGACGATAGCTCCAATGATTTTTCAAATGTAGAGTCGGTTAGCTCCTCACACTGTAAAACTTCTTTTTGGGCTTTGAAAAACTTGCTTTGAGCGATGTCGAGCGCCTCATCCTTGTTGATAAGTCCAACAGTATTTTCTTCGAAAAGGCCGAGCAAATGGGGAAATTGTTTCTCAAATTGGTTTTTAGCTTCTTCGTTTTTTTCGGCTATTTGTGGAATTTTCTCTGTAAATATTTTCCCGACTTCACGACGTAATACACTTAATAGATCAGGCTCGGATATATTGTCCGGTAATATCAATTTTTGCCGTGAGGTATCCGCAGCACCTTTGAAAAGTTGGGACACAAAAAGAAAAATGCCCGAATGGTCGGGAGGCACGGCATGAGGTTGCAACAGTTTAATGGGAATAGTGCGGCCATCTATACTCACTGCGGTCAAAAGTGTGCGCTCCCCCATTCCTGCCTTTACTCGAAACCACATTTCCACGCCTTCATATGCATCAAGGAGTGGGTCTTCAATACTGACAGATTGAAGTTCAGGTAGGTCATCTGCTGTGATTGTTTCATCATCAGAGAAAAACTCTTTTTGTGTGTTACTTTCTTCGGTTTGGAGGCTGATTTTAATTAAAAACGGACGTTGAGTGCGCCTGCGCTCATGCAACGTCGGCAAAAATTGTTCAATGATTCGAGTTTTTAGCGCGCCCGGTTTTATGTCATCATAAGATTTAAGTCTTTCACCTATAAAGTTAGTGAAAACGAGTGTAGTCGTATTTGACTGAATTTTCTCCAGTTTCTCCAATTTACTCTCGTCGCGAAACGCTTCTGAGAACGTAAACTGACGCCTATTATCTCCCCACACACTGTTGACCTCAATGCGTGCAAAATACTTTAGGAATAACAATCGACCAAGCCCCTTGTGGAATGCGTCTTGTGGCTTCAAAAGACGGGCAAACCGTTCGAAACTTTCGTTCGTAAAACCGTCTCCATTATCGCTAATGGTTATTTTAAGCGTGTCTGGTGCCGAGAATCTTTGGATTTCGATGTTAATTGAGATTTCAGAGGCGTTCGCATCCAATGAGTTTGCGACTGATTCAAAAAACACCTGAACCAATGAGGGATTTGGAAAAAACAGCTTTACGGCGTTGGTTGTTTCGATGTCCATGGAGTCAACAAGTTATGTAGGTTGTCGGGCTAAGTTCCACTGCAAAATTCCTTTTCTTGGCACTTTTACTCGGTAGTGGCTCGGGTAACTTGGAAAATTATGTTTTCCCGTTTTTGTTCTCAAAAATCGCGGGAATGTCCAAGCCAAGGATGATGGAAACTGGCATGCTTGCGACATGGATGCACTCTTACACCGTAAGAGCGCACCATCTTTGCCATTATGCCGTTACACTTGCTTCTTGTCGCTGTGAGTCTCGTATGCGCTTGGGGTGCGCTGCGAGTCGGAGTGCCTTCGTATGTCGCGATGGCGATGTCGACGGGGTTCGGCTTATTTGCCGTCTGGCAGATGGTGTGCGGAGTGCTGGCGGTGCGCAGTCGCCCGCGTGCGAAACCGATTTTGACGCTGGGCGGGTTTTCTTGGTCGCAGAATGACTTTTGTCGCGGGTGGCTCGTCACCGGCGAAACGGGAAGCGGCAAGACGCTTTCGGCGATCAATGCGATGCTCTGGCAGGTTTCGCGAAACTGTCCGCGTTGGGGCGGCATCTGCATCGACGACAAGGGACTCTATTGGGAAACACTCTCGGCGATGTTCAAGCACCTCGGGCGCGAGGACGATTTGATTTTGCTGCAAGTGCGACCGGACAGCGCGCCCGCCGATTGGGAGCCGCCACACACGTTTAATTATCTTGAGGATGCCCGCCTGCCTTTTTCGGCAAAGGCCAAGGATGTTTGCGATGTGGCCGCGTCGCTCGGGCAGGATGGCGACCAGACGTTTTTCAAGACACAGGCGGAAATTCAGATGAGCTTTGCATTTCAAGCGCTGGCGTGCGTCGGGATGCCCGTCACGCTCGATAATGCTTACGAATTGCTCTCGTCGGATGTGATGATGAGGGAAATTGTCGGAATGTTGGACAATAAAAACACGCCGGAAGCGCGCGAGTTGCTTACTCATTACGAAACGCAAATTGCCAGCCAGCCCATCGAACAACTTGGCGGTGTGCGCGGCACGCTTGCCAATCGGCTGAAACACTTCACGCCGCTTGATATTGCGGAGGTGTTTTGTCCGAAAAAATCGACCTTCTCCTTTTCAGAAATCGACCGGGGGAAAGTGATATGCGTTTCGATTCCACAACGCTTCAAAACTGAACGCCGGTATATCCACACACTTCTCAAGCTCGTGTTTTATTCGCATGTGCTGCTGCGTTTCGACCGACCCTCGAAGGAACGCGCCGGAGACAACTTGCTCGTTTTATGGGCGGATGAAGCGCAAAAGATCGTGACCGCGAATCATGACGGCACGAGCGATTACAATGTTGTGGATGTGATGCGTGAAGCCAGGGCAACCGTCGTGGCCGCGACGCAAAGCTACACATCGCTCATTCCGCCGATTGGCGATGAGAAAAAGGCAAAGGTGTTCATCGCGAACATGGCAAACCGCATCATGTTCAAGGCCGCCGATGAGGAATCGGCAAAAATCGCCGCCGACACGCTCGGCAAAAAGAAATACAAGAAACGCACCTATGGCTATTCGGCGGGCAAGCGCACGACCTCGTTTTCCGAGGAGGAAAAATATTATATCGAACCACATGAGTTTCGCCGGCTGCGGAAGTTTCAGGCTGTGGTGCAACACTGTGAATCGGGATTTCGCCGTGTGGTGCTTCCGCCGCGTGAAGCCGATGGGCGCGTGTGCGAGTGGTTTCGCTAAGATTTTTTCTCCATGAATACATCCCTGCCTGCCTGTGCAAACATCGGCGTCGATTGGTTCAGCCAACGCCGCGAACAACTCCGCAACCTCGGCGCGCATCTTCACGAGCACATCAAGGGACAATCGCATGTTATTGGACGTGTCGAATCCGTGTTGCGGAGGGGCGAACTCGGCCTTGCGCATCCGGGGCGTCCCAAAGGCTCGTTTTTGTTCGTCGGCCCGACCGGTGTTGGAAAAACAGAAATTACAAATGCCTTCACCGATTATCTTTTCAACGGGATGAAACCCGTTCGTTTCGATATGTCGGAGTATCAAAATCAATCGTCTGTTGAAAAACTCATTGGTGAAAAAGTCGGTGATATTGGGTTGCTCGGCCGCTCGCTTGCAAAGGCGGATTGCGGCACGTTGCTTTTCGATGAAGTGGAAAAGGCGCATCCACTCGTGCTCGATCTTTTCCTGCAAATCCTCGATGATGCGAGCATCACACTCGCCACTGGAGAACGGAAAAACCTCTCGCGGTTCTATGTCGTTTTCACCTCAAACATAGGCGCGGGGGAAGCGATGCGAATGCAGTCCGCCCCCTTTGCGAGTATTGAGCGCACTGTGCTCGCGCGGGTGGGGCAACAGCTCCGGCCTGAACTTGTGGGCCGTATGACTGAAAAAATTGTGTTCTCCCGTCTGAGTTACGATGTGCAACGCGAAATCTGCGAGGCCATGATCGCGGGAGAATGCGCCCGTTTGCATAAACTTGGGCACATTATCACGGTCACTCCGGCAGACTTGGAGACGATCTTGCGGGAAGGGTGCCACAAAACACTAGGCGCGCGTCCCATGCGCGGGGCCGTGGAGCGTTTTCTGCAAGATCGTGCGGCAAATGGATTGTTGGCCTCACCGTCCCGTTAGCCCAATATCTGGCCATCATCTCCCTGCTTTGAGAGTTCAGCGCAGAATTTGCGAAAATTGCGCGACAAGTGACTTTGATCGCAAAAGCCGACTGCAAGCGCAATTTCAGACAATCGCATCTTTCCCTCGACTATGAGCGATTGAGCCAGTTGGAGTCGTTTCAAAAGAATGTATCGGTGGGGAGTGACACCCATTGTATTTTTGAAGAGACGCGTGAAATGATCCTTACTCATGTCGATGATCTCCGCCAAATGAGGCACCAGCACGGTTTCACAAAGGTGGTCATGTATGTAACTGCGCACAATGCGCAACTGTTCTGAACTCAATCCTGTGCTTACCAATAATGGCTGCTTATCAGTTTGCGTCTTTTTGAACAGTTGATTCGCTAATATGATGCAAATAGCCTCAATGAATATAGTTGGTTCGTCCGACAATTCGGATTTTATTATTTTTTGGAGAATATAGGCTAGATACCAAATAAGAAGGTCTCCTTTTTCTAGCTCATTACATTCCCTAATCTGTATCCCACGCCAAGTTGAATCATGGGTCATTTGGGTGAAAAGTTCATCATGCAACAGGAGGCAAATAAATGATGCCGCTTTTTCCCATTTTAATGAATGTCTGATCCCTGACTCAACGAAAATAAGATGCTGCCCGATTACTTGGCAATGTTCCCTATAAGATGAAAACTCCCATGTGATTTCTGTTTTGATGTTATCTTCGAGCAAGAGAAAAAATTTGTGATGTGCATTCTTTTGTTCTGGTAAAAAACAAGTTGGCTGCCGGTTACAGCATATTTCGATTTCCCTGAACCGGTGGTATGCGAGTGCGGATGAAAATCCACCGGGTTTACCATTAACACATGGTTTATGCACATGTGCGTCGATCTGTTTACCATGAGTTGTTTTTTGGGGAAACATATCGGAATGCGGCTACCGCTCTGATATGAAGCGATGGTCACTTTGTATCTGAAAATCATTTTTGCGTATTGGACAAAAACGCGGTTTTTCAAAATAAAAGCGCGATATATTATATGCATGTTCACAAGCGCTGCAAGGTGCCAACATGACTGCATTATGGTTTTGCTTAAATAGCTAATTTTCAGACTAATCGGCCATTTGCGCAGTGCCATCTTCAACGAAAACTACGCACAGATCGTTCTTGTCGGCAAAATCGGCGCACTCCTGAGCTTCGACCGTAACAGTTTTGCCTGCTTCCATTGCCAGAACGCAGGCACCCGAGGCGACAAGATTCTTGAGCGTTTCCACTCCAAAATAGGGAACATCAAATCGCATGTCTTGATTTGGTTTTCCTATCTTTATAATGGTAAACCCACCAGATGGACAAAGGGAACCTGCTCTGCTAATGCAGCCGTCAGTGCCTTCCAGTGCTTCCACCGCAATGATGGATTGATTCTTAACCGCCACGCTTTGACCAATGTCAAGACGTCCAATTTCGCGAGCGACTTTCCAGCCGTATTGAATATCTTTCCATTCGCTTGAGGATGGCCGTCTTTTTGTAAGGGTGGTTTGTTTCATGATAAGCTCAGGGGCATAATCTGTTGCTGCTGTGATGTGGATTCCTTGTAATTCAAATGCCTCGACACATCGCATCAAAAGCGAGTCATTACCTTGCGATTTTTGCTTGGAGAGAATGTGCTGGGAAAAAATCCGGGCGGTATAGAAATCAGGAAAATGTTTCCATAAAAAATCTGCGGAAAATAGTAGGCGTTTCTTAACACCACCGGCCATTGTGACTGAGGTGATATTATGCTTTTTGAAAAAGCGGATGGCTTTGCCGAATTGTCCCAGCCCCATCGGTTGGTATTCGACACAATATTTCGCGATTTCAGGAAGTGCATGATCACGTATTGCCGCGCAATATATTTCGTAATTTTTATTTTTTAATAATTTCGCAAGTTCTACCGGATACAGGCCAATGCCTGCGATAATACCGATGCGTTGCGGAGTGTTATGTTGAGTCAGGGACATTTTCTTCGTATGAATCTCTCACAATGGCGGCACGTAATCATGATATTTGACTGATGCCGCCACTAGAGAGAATCGCTTTTGTTCTATGTGCGAGCGGCCTAGAATTTCCAACCAACAGAGACGTTCAACGTGTGCGTGTCCATAGCGTCGAATTTAACCTTGCGATCAAAAAGGGTGTAATCGGTTTCACCAGTGCGCAGATACCGGTAGCCTGCGTCGAGATATAGATGCTTTGAAATGTGCCACGTTACGCCGGTTCCGGCACCGTATGCAAAGGTGCTATCTGTGTCGTTGCTTTTCACATGGCGCGAACCGCTATTGTGCGGAGCACCGGCATCGACTTTCATCATATATAGACCGGCCGCTGGACCGACCCGAACTTCCCAGCGTTTTTGCGTTCCGAGTGGAATGTAAAAACTGTATGAGGCGAGCAGCGGAACAGCAAAATAATCAAGGTCGGTGTTATTGCTTCCGGGTGTATAATAATTGTGCCCGCCGCCGTCATTTGCCTTGAGCGCGCCTGCTTCGATTTGAATCTTGTTGCGTTCGTTTATTCTCCAGCCAAACGCGGCCATGGCTCCGACAAATGTCTGCGTGCCTTCGACACCGGGATGCCCCACATGACTGCAATGCCTCCTTCCAGACTCAAGTTCGCTCCAGCAGTCTTGGGTGTCGCATATGAATCGTCTGCTGATTCCGTCTGGGCGAAGATTGGAATGCCTGCGACGAGAATGCTAAAAAGCAGTGACCAAGTGTATTTTATATAGGGTTTCATGATTATATATGTATTTGTATTGTTGTTTTTATTTTTGCCGTTTGTTTGAGGCAAAAGTGATGCGGGCGCCGATCAGTGCCGTTTTACTCGGAGGTGTCCGTAGTCATTTGGTGGACACCTTCAAAAGTCGCAGTGAATTCGCGACAACTAGGAGTGTTGCGCCTGTGTCAGCTAAGACAGCCAGCCAGAGATTGGCGTAGCCGAGCACTGTCAGAATGAGGAAAAGTGCCTTGAGACTGAGCGCGAAAGCGATATTGAAATAAACGATAGAAAGAGTTCGTCGTCCGATGCGGATTGTCTCGGCAATTTTACCAAGATCATCCTGCATGAGTGTGATATCGGAAGTTTCGATTGCAGCGTCGGTGCCTGCCGCACCCATCGCGATGCCAATGTTTGCAGTGGCCATTGCCGGAGCGTCGTTCACACCATCACCTACCATGCCGACACTTTCGTAAGCATCTCTCAGTATTTTGATGGCGCACACCTTGTCGTCGGGCAACAGGTCGCCACGTGCTTCGTCTATACCGGCTTCTTTTGCGACGTAATCTGCAGCGTGCTGATTATCGCCGCTGAGCATTACAATATGTTCGATGCCTGCTGCTCGGAGATTCGCCACGGCAGTTCGTGCGTTTGGACGCAGGCTATCGCCCACGGCGATTACGCCAAGAATCTTGCCAGCACATGTGTCATTCGGCCTGTGTCCGACAATAACAACAGATTGTCCCTTGGCCTCATAGTTTCTTAGCGTTACTTCAAGCGAGGATGTGCAAAGGCCAAGCTCGTGTGCGAAGCGATGATTACCAACAAAATAGGGATGCGTATCTATATATCCTTCCGCGCCTCGACCACTGTGTGACTGGTAATTTGCCGCACGTGTGAAAGCAACAGCATGCTCCTTGGCATAGGTGACAATTGCCTTGGCAATCGGATGAGGAGAGTGGTCATCGATTCCAGCGGCGATGTAGAGCACTTCTGTCTCGGATTTTGCAGTGATACATTCAATCGAGAGCACGCGAGGTTTTCCTTCGGTGATTGTGCCGGTTTTATCGACTGCCAGCGCACGTAACTTGGCAATCGTTTCAAGATGTTCGCCACCTTTTACGAGCACACCACGTCGGGCGAGCGCGGTGAGTCCTGCGACGATTCCGACCGGTGTGGAAATCACCAATGCGCAGGGGCATGCGATGATGAGCAACACACAGGCACGATAGAGCCAAACACTCCAACCGCCGCCCATTAAGAGCGGTGGCATAAGAAAGATGAGCAACGCGGCAAGTGTGACCGCGGGCGTATAATACTTGGCAAAAGTATCCACGAACCGCTGCGTCGGTGCTTTTTGTTCCTGTGCTTCCGCAACAAGACGGATTATGCGCGCGAGCGTTGTATCTGCGGCAGGTTTGGTGACCTTGATTTCAAGCGAACCTTCTCCGTTGATTGTTCCGGCAAAGACAGGGTCGCCCAGCTTTTTATCCACGGGCACTGATTCGCCAGTAATAGGCGCTTGGTTGACAGCGGATTCCCCTGTGATAATTTCACCATCCAGCGGAATGCCCATTCCTGATTTGACCGCGATTACTTCCCCTGCGGTGACTTGCTCCACCGGTATTTCGACAAATACTCCATCGCGGCGCGCAAGAGTGGTCTTGGGCGCGAGTTCAAGCAGTGCCTCGGTGGCTCGCTTCGCACGACGGTCAGCCCAACCTTCAAGCCATTCCGCGACGCCAAACAGGAATACTACTGCGGATGCTTCCAGCCACTCACCAATGATGCTCGCCCCGATTGCTGCGATGACGACGAGCAAGTTAATGTCGGGTCGCAATCGGCAAACTGCATTCCATGCTTTCGGAAGCAAGAACCAGCCACCCGCAAGTATTGCAGTAAACGCAAAAATTTCCTTCGCGATTTCCGGCAATACATTTCCCCATAAGTTTGCAAGTGATATTGCAACCAAGACACCTGAAATTAAGAGACTGGCTGTTTCAAGGCGGTTGGATTTTTCTTCATGGTTGAGGGTGCCTGCGTCGGTATGCTGCGAGGAACTATCGTGCGTGGAGTGTGATTGTGGCATGGCTGGTTAGTGCTTCGATTGTTTTTCGTTTCATCACACTGCGATGGCACCAGTTTCACCGGTGCTTATCCGCAATGCTTTTTCAGCGGACAGAATATATACTTTTCCATCCCCCCGGTTTCCTGTTCGGGCTGCCACAGCAATCCCAAGCGCGATTGAATCTGCGTGCTTATCGGGAACCATAAGGTCGATGCGGACCTTTCGGAGTGTGCCTACAAGAGCTTCATCACGAGAGCTTGCGCTTTGGTCATGACCGCGCCCGCGTCCGAAGCCACGCACATCAGAAAAGGTCGCTCCGGTGACGCCTGGCATCTCGTGCAGTGCCTGACGCACAGCGTCTTCCTTTGATGGGCGAATGAATGCAACTATGTTTTTCATAAACCCTCCTTTCAGTGTTTGTGCGCATCTTCACCTTCGCAAATGCACGCATATTCGGCACGTTTGCATTCCGCGCAGACTTCATCGTGAAAAACGATGCGATAGTTTTTGGGGCGTGCGCCATCGGAATCACGCACTTGTAGAACAATGGTATAACCATCGCCATCAGGGAGCGGTTTGCCCGAAACGAGAGCGCCATCCTTTTCGATGAAATCAAGTCTCGTCTTGCCCGATTTAGCCTCTGCGATGGCAGTCACTATTCGGTTTGCAATGGGTGTTGATTTTAATGCGTCGTCGTAAAAGGAGACGGTGACTATACGATCTTTCCCGACGAGGAACTCCACATGAGGGGACGTTTGGGTCACAATGCGTCCGCCTTTGGGACCGGCGATAGGCTTGGCAATAAGCGCAGTGATGGAAGCCACTGCGCAGATGGCTGTGAGTATTATGATACGGGTTGTTTTCATATTTTTTGTTTTGGTTGTTGGTTGTGATCGCTCTCAGGAATTTTTCTCTTTGGGTTTCGCATTATCCCGCTCGAGCCAGCAGTAAAGCGTGGGTAGCAAAACAAGCGTGAGGAATGTAGCCGTGATGATGCCTCCGATTACGACTGTCGCGATGGGACGCTGCACTTCCGCTCCGGGGCCTGTGGCAAGCGCCATCGGGACAAAGCCGAGAGCTGCAACAAGCGCCGTCATAAGAACGGGGCGCAGGCGTGTGAGCGCGCCTTCAATTACGGCATCACGCACTTTTCGCCCCTCTTCACGCAGTTGATTTATAAAAGAAATCATCATCACGCCGTTGAGCACGGCGACGCCTGAGAGCGCGATAAATCCAACCGCAGCCGAAATGGAGAACGGCAGCCCTCGCATCCATAATGCGAATATGCCACCAGTGACAGCCAGAGGGATGCCAGTATATACTATAAGCGCCTGTCTCACACTTCCGAACGCCAAAAAGATTAGCAGAAATATAAGCGCGAGTGCCGCCGGCACGACAATGGCAAGTCGTGCGCGCGCTTCTTGCAGATTTTTGAAGGCGCCTCCGTATTCGACAAAATAGCCTTCGGGTATTTTGACATTTTCGGTAATTTTTGCGCGCGCTTCCTCGACAAAACTTTGCACGTCGCGCCCACGCAAGTTCACCTGTATCGCCATGCGCCGCTGGAATGCCTCACGCGAGATTGTATTTACGCTTTCTGTGACGCTTACATCGGCGACTTGTCCGAGCGTGATGAGGTTTCCGTCCGCCGTTTTCACTGGAAGCGTTGCCACGTTTTCAAAATCGCGGCGCGCCCGTTCCGTAAGTCGTGTGACGATCGGATATCGCCGATTACCATCAACGACAACTCCAGCTTCGGCACCAGCAAACGCTGTCTCTATAACTTTGTTCACTTCGCTGGCATGGACATTATAGCGCGACATCGCCGCGCGATTCATGACAGCTTGGAGCACTGGCGCTTTTCCTGCCGCGTCAAATTCTACATCGGCCGCACCGGGAATTTTTTCGACAATTTCACGAACCTCTCCCGCAACTTTTTCGAGCGTTTCATAATCATCGCCGAAAACCTTGATAGCAATGTCGGCCCGACTGCCGGAAAGCAGTTCGTTGAAACGCAATTCGATGGGTTGTGAAAAGAGGTAGCTTTGTCCGGGGAAGTGGACGGATAGCTCCTTCGACATCATATCCGTCAGTTCATCCTTGGTGATGGTGCGTCCATTGACTTTCCGCCATTCCGCTGGCGGTTTGAGCATGATGTAGCTGTCGCCGACATTTACACCCATCGGGTCGGTGGCGACTTCAGATGTGCCTACACGCGCGAAAGTATGTGTAACCTCCGGAAATTTTTCTAGCATGAGCTTTTCCGCAGCGGTCTGCATGTCCAACGAGGCATTAAGGCCGATGCTGGTCGTCCGAATCATCTGCGCGGCTAAAGAACCTTCATCCAACTGAGGAATAAATTCAGCGCCGAGATGTGTGAACACCCATGCAGAAAACGCAAATACGGCAATGGCGACGGTGGCGACAATCCACCGCAGGCGCAGGCTCAAATGAAGTATCGGGCGATAAACCCGTTTTGCAAAACGTATGGCAATGTTATCGCCTTCGCTTACTTTGGCGCTCATGAAAAACGAGCAGAGAACCGGAACAAGCGTGAGCGCGAGTAAGAGTGCGCCGACGAGAGCAAACACCACAGTAAACGCCATCGGTGTGAACATTTTCCCCTCGGTGCCTGTGAGGGAAAAAATAGGCAGATAAACGATGGTAATGATGGCGACGCCAAAGACTGTCGGACGCCCCACTTGTTTGCATGCAGAGAGCACGGTTTGCAGGCGTTCCTTTGCGGTAAGCAATCGCCCACATTCATGCTGCTTGTGGGCGAGCATTCGCACGACGTTTTCCGCCATGACAACAGCTCCGTCTACAATTAGCCCAAAATCTACGGCTCCGAGACTCATCAAATTTCCAGAGACGCCGTAACGAACCATTCCTGTCATCGCGAAGAGCATTGAGAGCGGAATTGCCGTAGCTACGATCAGCGCGGCGCGCCAGTTGCCCAAAAGGGCGATGAGAACGACGATCACCAAAATTGCACCTTCAAAAAGATTTTTTTCAACGGTGCGAATGGTGGAGTTTACCAAATCCGTGCGATTATACACGGTGTCGATTTCCATTCCCGCAGGAAGTTTCGATTGTAGTTCCTCTATACGGTCATGCACGCGACTTGATATTATGCGGCTGTTTTCGCCGATGAGCATAAGCGCCGAGCCGAGCACGGTTTCTTCACCATCACGCGTCGCCGAGCCGGTTCGCACGCCTGAGCCAATAGCGACCCCGGCAACATCTTTGATGCGCAGAATGCCAGTGCGCGCCCCTGAGAACTTTAATGGCAAATCGGCAATTTCTTCCGTTGTCTGCACGCGACCCACAGAGCGCACCGTCACGGCTTCGCCGCCTTTCTCAACAACAGAGCCTCCGGCGTTTGAGACATTCTCTGCAATTATATCCGAGATTTCACCAATTGTAAGTCCTACACTCGTGAGTTTTCCGGCATCGGGCGTGATGACGATTTGCTTCTCATACCCGCCTGATGTATTCACCTCTGTAACTCCAGGCACAGTGCGCAGCGATGGTTTTACGATGTAATCCTGTGCGAGCTTCAGTTCACGCAGACGATCAATCGGGTCTGCGGGAACGTCTTTGAAGTCAGGCTTGTATCGAATAGTGTAGTGGTAAATTTCGCCAAGCCCTGTCGTAATAGGAGCGAGTCGAGGTATTACACCCGGTGGCAACTCCTCGAGGACGGCTTGCAATCGTTCACCGGCGAGTTGTCGCGCGCGGTAAATATCCGTGCCCTCCTGAAACACGAGCGTTACTTGCGAAAGTCCGAATTTGGAAATGGAGCGAACTTCGAGCATTTTTTCGATGCCGCCCATTTCCACCTCGATTGGATAAGTAACCAATTTTTCAATTTCCTCGGGCGCAAGAGAAGGCACAGAGGTATTGATTTGAACCTGAACATTTGTGATGTCCGGAACGGCATCAATGGGAAGGCGTGTCGCCGACCATAAGCCGATAAGAATGAGCGCAACTGCGGCGATAAGCACAAATATGCGCTGGCGCAAAGCGAACTCCAAAATTTTGTCAATCATGGGAAAATCGTGTTAGTTTTTAAGTTTGTGTGGTGGCTCAATGGCTGTGCCCGCCGCCTTTGGTCAGGCGCAGTTCGGAAAGCCAGAGTTGTTCAACGGGTGACGTGACAACAATGTCGCCTGCATAGAGGCCGTCCGTGATTTCAATATAATCGGCGGAACGTATGCCGGTTTGAACGACAGTTCGCAGATACCCGTTTCCATTGACCACATACACAATTTTGTTGGTTGCCGTCTCAAGAACGGCTGATCGCGGCACGACAAGCGTCGTGCGCGGCGGCGAGGATACTGGGAACGTCACAAAATTTCCGGGCTCGGGCTTCGTCTGCGATGAGGAATCGTCGAGTTCAAAAATAAGCTCCGTCATCCGCGTGGCCGAGTCGGTGACCCGATCGATGCGCAGGAGTTTCGCCCCTCTATAAATAGCATTTGAATAGCCCGCTGCCTGGGATTCCGGCACAAGCGCACTAGCGAGGATTTTAGGTGACGTCGCAAATATGTAAGCGGTCGCGCTGCGTTCCTCGGAAATCGGACGTTCGTCGGCCTCTGCTGTTTCGAGCATCAATGCCTTGATTACATCGGGCGTAATCAGAAGCCCTTGCCCTGATTTGAATGCGACGCCTTCTTCATCAGTATGCGAATCCTCTGCGTGCTCGGATATATTTTGAGCGACCTGTTGTGTCGGGCTTCTCTCCCCGCATCCTGCGAGTAGAAATACAAACCCTGAAACGGCGAATGCCATAATAAAGCATGCGTTTTTTTTCATTGTGCAACCTCCACAGGGTTGAGGTTGATGCCGGTGAGTTCTTGAAGTTTTAGCCCGGACTCAAGCGCTTCGGTTTGCGTGGATAGCAGCGCTTCCACGGCATCAAGATAACTGTTTTGAAGTTCGATGTAGGCAGTGATTGTTACCGCCCCCATGCGATAGTGACGGTCGGCCAACTCTGCCGCTTCGGAAAATTTCTTAGCAGCATCGGACGTCCATTGCCGCGCCTCGGTGAGTTTTGCAGTGAAAATTTGAGCTGCGGTCACAACATCACGCTCGAGTTCGCGTTGTGCAACCAAAGCTGCGGCTTCGGCCTGGCGTTGTCGCACTCTCGCAATGTCTACCGCTGCGCGTCGCGTGCCGGTGACAGGCAGTGGAACGCTCATCGTCAGACCAACGATAGTTTCACGGTCACCGATATTATCCCGTGATATATATGGCCCGACACTTACGGAGGGATAGCGTTCATTGCGTGCAAGTTTTACGGCAAATCCCTGTTGCTCCAATTCAACTTGGCGCATGCGGTAGTCGAAGTTGTTTTCACGCGCAGCCACGAGCAGGCTTTGAGTGCTGGGCGCATCGTCGAAAGAAAACCTTTTGGCTTTCACGCGCAACGGTGCATCAATAGGGACGCCGCGCAGTTGATTGATCTCTACGAGTGCGGCTTGCACAGCAAGATCGGCCTCCGTTGCACGGCGTCGAAGTGCAAGTTCGCTTGCTTCAATGGCGCGTGTATCAAGTAGGGGCGTGATACCTGCGGGGTCGCGTGCTAGAAAAGTCTCCTTGAGTGATGTAAAGCGCTCTGAGACCTCACGGATTGCGTTGGCCTTTTCGTTGGCTGCGTAGAGGCCGAACGCAAGTATTCGAGCGCGAGAAGCAAGGGCATTTTCAAAACGTGAAATTCCCAATTTCGCTAATTCGACCTGTCGGCTGGCGATGGCCTTGCGCAATGAAAGACGACCGGGCCACTCGAACGTTTGTGTGATGGATACGCTCCATATCATTCCGTCTCCGACATTTGTTCCCGATGAATCTTTAAGCCGCTTGTAGCCAGCATCCACACCGAGTTCTGGTTCGGACCAGCGACCAGCTACTCGTGCGGATACACGCGAGGCGTCAAGTTCCTCAATGTAGAGGCGACGTTCAGGATTATTCAAAGTGATCTCATTGACGAGATCATCCAACGAGAGCGCTGCTACCGATGACTCGGTGAGCTTTGCAGGCGGTGCGTCTTGTGCATACAAAGAGCACGCGATAGATGAGATTGCCAGCAATAGTGCTGGTGAAAGAATATATCTAAAAGGATGTGAAAAGACTAATGATTTCATGAATCGATGGATTGGTTGGCTGTCTGCGTAGGGGCGAGGAACGAAGCATCCTGTGATTCGAACACGCAAAAGCGTGCACAACAGGAGTTGACGCGAGAAAACGACTAGTCCGCGCAGGGACTAATCAACCAATCATCGAAGGCGCGCGCGATAATGGCGCGGCGCGGCGGACAAATTGCCAGCCTTGAATCCAATCAAGCGGACGGTCGTAATCTGACCCCGCCAATGTGCATTTTTCCGGCAACACCGGAGTCAGCAGCTGCTCGCAAAGCATGCATATACATGCAACAAGCGAAGGAATCGGAGCTTTGAGTGTTGCTAGCGTTATTGCCATGCCTGATTCAACTACCGCACAGCTATCACTAGCACATGAATAACCGTCACAACATTCAGTCGCAGCGGCTTCCGCTGTAGAGAGACTTATTGCCTCAATTCCGCAATGCATTGTGGCTGGCATCCATATTGCCAGTAGAAAAATTGATGCGATGCGAAAAAGCGGTGACACAAAATCCTCAAGAACCGTTTGCGCGGTATTTGTCAACACTTGTATTCCACATGGAGTCAATTTTAGAGAGAAAATTATTCGGACGGTCTGCCTGGGCGTGAATTTCGCAATATGCCGTGTTTTTTGCAGAATCGCCGGACATCCTTGGTTTCGACGATGATTTTTTGAGTGCGCAGATGTCGTCTAAAATCGCGTATGCAATAGCGCGGTTTGGGATTGTTGAGCATGTAGTGGAGCACTGAAAGTTTCCACCAGTTGGTGTAACCGAAATGCGCCCGCGTGATTGACCCTCGTGGCTGCCCGCGAAAAAATTCCGCTGCTTTGACAAGATTCTGAACGAGTTCGAGATTCGCACAGTGTCCCGAAAATGCAGCTTGAAAAAAACGTCCGCTTATCAGGAGCAATGCGGCGCGATTTGACAAATCGGGCAACGCGCGCCGCCAAGCGTGCGCGAGCAAAAACGCGGAGAGTTCTATTCCTCCCGATGCTTTCGTTCCTCCTGCTTGATAACGTCGGATCAGGTTGATGACTTGCGCGTGCGTGAGCCCTCCGTAAGGCGCGGAAGTTGTGTGATTTTGCGAAAGCAAGACCGCATCGCGCGCAAGCGCTTTATCGGTGTTTGCGAGCCAAGAGAGCAAGTGCCGTCCATGCGCGGAATGACGCGGAGGATGCGTCTTACCTGAAAGGTGACGGGAAAGGCGCGAGCGCGTGTCGGGGTTCAGAAACGCGCTGAAAAGCCAGTGCCGCAAGTTTGGGGACTCGCGCAAAAGTTGAATAAAAAGCGTAACGCAAGCCGCATCGCTTCCGTTGGCAATCGTTGCGAAAAGGGCGTCGTCAAGGCTGGTTGGATTGTCAGACATGAAAGCAAAAAAGCGGAGGAATGTTTCACGCATCGCCCCGCTCGTTTTGAAGCAGTTTTGTTTCCTATGCGGAAATGCCGTTTCCTGCGGGCTGACGCATTGACTGGCGCGCCGCCTCATCCTTGGCGACCCGGACAAATGCCCGCTGCCGGTTTTCGGCGGGGACATTTTTGATGCGCTCCTCGACCTTCGCCTTGATGTCGGGGTTTTGATTCACCCATTGGATAATTTCCTGATCGCGCTGCTGGGTGTATTCGTTGCGCTGCATTTTGCCGAGCATGAGCTTTCGGATAAGCTGCTCCTTGGTCATTTCGTTATAGTAATCGTAGAGCTTCGGATTGTCCGCGATGTATTTGGTGAGTTTGGCGTCGATTTCAGGGTTGATGCGGGTGTTGGCGCTTTCCCTGGCTTTTTTCTCCGCAATGGATTGTTTGAGTGACATGTTTTGATTGTGGATTTTCCCCAGCCATTGGTGAAACAAGGCGGCTGGTCGCCAGTGGCGGTTGACCTTGTGCGGGCGAGGGTTCGCCCAAAAAACGGTGAGTGCGGTTTATAGATCGAGAAGAGTCTGGTCGTAGTGGCCGTCGTCGTCGGGGATGAGGTCGCTGCCGGAAATATTCAGCACGGATTCCTCAAAAGCGCGCGTGATTTCCCAAGGCGGCGCGCCGGCAAGCCATAGTCGCATAAGATCGTCGGCGAGCGGCGATTTGCCGTAAGTCTTGGCGAGGTGCGCTTCGGCCTGCTCAAAATTTTTCCGGTGATGCGGGCCGATGGCGAGAGGAACGACGGCATCGGTTGAGTCCTTCGTTTCCTCTGTTGTGTTTTCGGGCATGGGTGGCGCGTTAGTGCTCATGGTTGTTTCGTTGTGGTTGTGTTTTCAGTTGTTGCGGCGGGTTTGTTGCGCAGTTGCGCGACTTCCTTTCGCAGATTGGAAAGCTCCGTGGTGAGTGTTTCGTTCTGCTCGATGAGCGCGGCCATAAGGCGGTTTTGAGCGGCCATTTTTTGCTCAACCTCGGCGGGCAATAACTGCGGTTTTTCGGCTGGGTCGGCCAATGCCATCACGGGGCCGAGCGGCACGACAGTCGGCGCGTGCGGGGCGAGATTCCATGCGGCGGGAGTTTCCTTGCGATACACAATGTGCGCCTCGTGCATGAGATTCGGGTCGCGCGGGTCAACGTATCGGCTCACGGGATACGCGCGCAGCGTTTCGCTTTGGCGGAGTTTTTCGGTGTTGGCCGGGTCAAGTTCGGTGCCGCTTACCGGCGATGCGGCGATGGTGTGGATTACGGGCGGCGGCGCTTTTCTTTTGAAGAGCGAGCAACCGCCGAGTGGAATGCAGGCAACTGCAAGTATGAGGATGAGCGAACGGGTTTTCATGGTGTCGCGGTTTCTTTCTTTTGCCAAAGGTCGGCGCGGAGGTTGCCGCGCGTGGCCTTCGACTGGTCGAGGGTTTGGGTGACGTAGAGGTAAAATTGCTTCCCCGCGGGCACGCGGACATAGTAGCCGTCCTGGGCGATGATTTGCTGAATGCGCGCGGCATAGGCGTTGAGCACGTCGGCTGTGCCTTGGAGCGCGGCGTTCTTGGCGGTGGCCTTCGGAACTTGGGTCACGTCGCCATACGCGGTCGTCTGGTTGCGCATTTCCTGCAAACCACCCGCCATGCCCGCGAGGAAGGTAGAGGCGAAAAGTTTTATTTCCTGCCAGTCGTCGGTTTTCAAAATGTCACCGACAAGTCCGGCACTTCCATCGCGCAAACCAAACTCTCCGGTGATGTCGTCACGTTGCCGGTCAAGCGCGATGCCGTTTATGACAAGTTCGTTTCCGTTATTCGTGGTGCGGTCGCGCCAAATGATTATCCACTGGCCGGACGCGGCGATGCGCTCGCGCGCATGATCGTTTGCGGCGCGTCCGTGAACTTCCGCGCCTGCGGGAATGATAAGACGTCCGTCGTGCCACACGTCCTCGGTGACAAGGCCGATGATCGGCGTGTCGATTTTCGATGATTCCAACGTGGTCACGGTTTCGCATGGGATGAGCCGCCCGTAGGGAGCATAATCCTTTGAAAGATCGGCTGTGCGGGCGGTGGCGCCGTCAGGCGGAAGCAAGCTGATTGGCAGTGGCGCGGGTTCGTTGGTTTTCGCGGCGGATTGTTCGCCTCGCGCGGCACGCGGACGGGAAATTGTTTCCGCTTCATCGCCTGCGGGCGCGCGCGAGTGCGCGGTTTGCGCTGGACGCGAGGGCGAGGGAACCTTGAGTTCTTGTCCGCCGCGAGTGATGGTGTGGCGTTCCATCGGCGCGGTTGCGGCGGGCGGTTGCGTGATGTTGGGGCGTTGGCTGCGGCTGTCGTTGCCGTGAACAAGCAACGCGCAAATGGCGATTAGGACGGCAAGACATGTGAGGCTTCCGACAGGGGTTTTGACAAACTTGATGATGCGTTTCATCGCGGCTCGATGAGTTGCACGTCGCGGGTGACGCGAGGGACAATGATGTTGAATTTGTTTTTCACGCTGAGGTTGGCGCGACTGCCGTCCGGTTTTCCGGTGATGGCAAAATAGGCCGTGGTGCCCGCGTGTGGCGGGATGAGTCCCGATGCGTCGGAAACGGACGCAGTGTAAACACGCGAACCGATGCGCGCGGCGAGGCTTTGGGGCTGGTAGGCAACCTCGGTGTCGCCGGTATTTTCCAGCCGCAAGCGAAAGATCAAGGTGTCCTCGGGGTCGAAGCGAAAAACTTCCTCGACGGTCACGGAAAACTCCTTGTAGCGCGTGACGGCTTCGCTGATTGGCGGCGCGCGGTGTTCGATTTGTTGCACCGCCTCGGGATATTGGTCGCGGACTATGCGGTAGGATTTTGCGCGGTCGAGGAGTTCAAGAAGCACGTCGGGCGTGGCGCGTTTTGCCAAAGCCGGACTGCGACCCGCTAAACGATCCTCATAAAAAGTGACGGAGCCGTAGGGTTTTTCGGACGCCGTGAACCGGATAATGTAGGTGCGGTTTTTCCAGATGACATTGAGCGTCGCCTGCGCGTCCGGCTTGAGCGCGCGGACACTGAGGTAATGGTGTCCGGGCGTGTGCGAGAGCAAAACGGGCGCGGGGGTCTCCGGCTTGGCGGTGATGCCCGCGCTTTCGAGCGCGGACGGCGCGGAGGGAAACATGATCGTCGTCGGCACGCTCATGCCAATGGGGATTTCATAGACGACGCGCTCATCGAGCGGAAATTGTTTCACGACGGGAGCGGTAGTTTTTGAACCGGCATGTATGACGACGGCGCTGATTGCCGCGAATGCGAGCACGCAAGTGATGCGTGTCAGAGGAGTGAGAATTCGTAGTTCCATACGGCGAGCGGGTAGCGTTTGTTGGCGATCATGTCCGGGTTGCGGACAAGGGTGAGGGTGAGTGCGAAGCGCGGGGATTCAGTGAACGCCTGTCGTTCAAACACGCCGGTGCGCACGAGCTGGCCTTCAATGCGCACAAGCACTTGGTCTTCGCGCGTGCGAAGGATGTCGATTTTGAAAACCTCCGGCTTCTGGTGAATCTGCTTCACTTCGAACTCCTCGCGCGAGGCGAGCAATTCGTTCTGCGCCTTGGTCGCGGCGTCGGTGAGAAACAATCGTTGCAGTAAATCGGGAAAATCGAAGTTCTTCGGGTTGCGTTGCAAAAGCGCGAGCGCCGACCAGATCGAAAGCGTTTCGTGAAGCGTTTTCGCCTCCTCGAAACCGAGTAGCGGCGACACCGAAAAACTTCCGCCGCCGTCCAGGATGACAACGCGCTCGCGAGCACGGTAAGCCTCAATTATCAGATAAGGTTGGACCGCCACGAGAACGAGCGCGCCGCACGCGACAAACATCCACATGCGCGCGGCAAAGGCATGGTCGGCAAATAGTCCTGCCGGCGAAAACGCGCGTTTTGTTTTCGGTGGCGAGAGTCGCACGGCATTATCGACCGGCGTTTCACGCAATGGCGCATCGAGCTGTTTTTCAGTGTTCATTTGTCAGAGTCCGGGAGTGGAAGGGGCTGGCGAAGGCGGAGGTGCGGCGTTTGATTGGCTTGTGCTGGATGACGCGCCATTTGCTTGCGCCGCCATTGCGGAAACCGCTCCGGCCCGAGGCGTGAACATGTTGCCTACCATGTTGGCGCGATAGAGCACATCTATTCCTGATTTTCCCAACGCGCCGGGGTTGCCGGTTTCACCCGTGAACGCGTAACCTTGGGCAAATATCTTCTGGCAAATGATCGGCGTGCTGATCGTTCCGATCAGCAACGTGAGCGCGGCGAGTATGCCGCCGACGTTGGTAAGAAATGGCGAGTAAGCGGCCATTTCGAGTGTCGCGGGATCAGCGCCGACCACTGAGCGAAAATCCTGCCAGATGGCGATGCTGACAAGGTTGGTGATCGCAAAACCGACCGGCCACGCGAGAACGGCAAGCACCTGTTGAAAAAAACGGACGCCGATTTGGGTTGCTCCGGGAATCATGAAGCACGCGAGTGCGAACGGCGTCAGCAGGTAGAGAATCCATCGCAGTATGTATTGCAGGATTATCATCGGCGCGGAAATCAGCGCGCCGATCTGGATGAACACCCATGACACGGCATCGGTGACTGCGTTGTAAAGCGATTCGTTCAGCTTGCGCCACGACCATTCCTTTTTCTCGGGATTCAGCGCGATGCCCGCGCGCAGTTCCTCGGACGCGCGAGCGGGGTTGTCGTTATACTGCGGGTCAAGGTATGACGCCGCCGCGAGCATGGTGTTTTCCACGAGCGGAAACCACCAGTTCATCGAGGAAACAAGGGCCACGATGGTGATGGCTCGCGCGAGCGGTCGCGCGATTTCGCTGTTGGTGTAATGCTGCCTGCTCATGCGGGCGATCAGGCCGGCCACGAGCATCGCAAACACAACAAAGCGGAACGCCGTCACCATCGCGGTGATTTTGTTTTCCAGAACTGGCAGAACGAGGTCCATAATGGTTCGGGTTTTTGTTGCCGAATGTCCGAACCTCGTTGGCGCGAGCCACCGGATTCAGGGCAAATCGTGCCACCAGTATGCCTCGATTGCTTGGGCGCGTATTGGACGTTTCCGTGTTTTTTGAGAATAAAAACGCGAAAAAGAGAATTTCTGTGTCGTCTCTGTATCTAAAACAATCATTCTCATGCTTTAGAACGACATTAACCTCCAGCCGCTATATGCCGATCACATTAACCACTGTTAAGCGTCTATTCGCAAAATCGGGAAACAAATGTGCAATGCCTGACTGTCATTCCAAACTTGTAAGGGATGACTCATTGCTTGTGGAAATTTGCCACATTCAGGCCAAACGAAAAACTGGTCCTAGATTTTCGCCAACTTTATCTGTGAAAGAGAGAGATGAGTTCCCGAATTTGCTACTGCTTTGCCCGACATGCCACACACTGGTGGATAAAAATCCACAGCGATATACGGTTCCGTTGCTTCAACGCATAAAAGAAATGCATGAAGCGCAGGGGGCTGTTGAAATTAGCCGACAGATAGCGACACAAGCAGAGCGTGTTTTTTCAAAAATTGGATTGGCATGTGTTGCCCGAGCTACCGCTAAAAAACAGTCTGTTGCAGTCTCCATCGCTGGCGACAATAGCGCTCCCATCAATATTAAGCAGACATTTGGCACTGATAGAAATTACCCGAAAAACAGCATCGGTGCAGATGCCAATATGTCGAACTATATGGATTATCTCTGTGGGTTGTATTCGGATTATGCAACAAAGTTATATCCCACTGAAAAAGAGCGCTGGGCAATAATTGGAACAGCGATAAAGCGGAAGTTTAGACTAAAAACTCGGACTCGATATTATCTGTCTGTCGATAGGTTTGATGAACTCGTTGCTTTTTTGAAGGAAAAGTTATCACGAACACCTGTCGGGAAAAGACACATAAAAAACGGAACGCCTCTCTGTCGAGCATTCGACGAGTTTAGACATGGGAAAATGTAAATATAGTTAATTTTCAATGCATTAAATATTCATACTACATGCCTAAACGTAACAAATATTATCCGTTTCCATCAAAATGGACTCAAGATGAGTGGGCGCAATTTTGCCCTAACTATACCTATCGCGTAATAAATCCATCAGAGTTTCCTGAGTTTCTTCCAGAAACGCTCACAGAGAAATTTAACACTGCTGTAGTAATGGCTTCTGGAAGTGACTGTAATCAGACGTATTTATTTCAAGGTTACAGGATTGATGGTTCTGAAATAGATGAACATCAATATATCGTCACATTTGATCTCACTAGCGGAATATGTCATGCCGGATTTGTAGAACATGCTGATTACGATGGCCGAACAACTGAAATACCAACCGGAATGTCTGAAAGCATGAGTCTGAGCGGAATTAACATTGACTACCAATTTCCAAGAAAACCAACCCAAGCATCTGGGAATATTTCAGATTTGGTAAGCGCAGGATTGATTCAAGGTCTTGCTAACTCAGTATCAGTGCAAAATAACGAAAGGAGTAGTTAGTCGTCTTTTGACATCATATGATTGCACCAGGAGCAATATCCGCTTCCATCAAGTTCACAGCTAGGAATGGAGGTATAGCATCGTTGGCATCTGCGTTCTACTGATTCGCCACATATTAGACAGACATCCTCACTCAGATGATAGGCTTCTCGAAAACAATTCGGACATTCTGCGGTTACCGGATCTCCGCCTTCTTTTGCTGCTATATAGTTCTCTGTGACATAATATTCTTTTATAGCGCCTTCGGCGCCAGTCTCGTAGTCATATTTCTCTCCACAACTACGACATTTGAAGGTTACAGACTCGGGCTCGACATGCGGTTCTTCGACATCAATGAGAAATGAACCACACTTTTTGCATACCCACTCCGTAATCGCTTCTTTAAGAAATGGATGTTCCCATTCAATTGACTCCATATTATCAAGGCATTCAGCTTTCTCTTTTATGAATATTTCAGAAACTTCCGTTAGGGTTGACCAAGTTTCTTCACCTAGCGCAACAAGTGGGTCTAAGCATAGTTCGGTGCGCAAAAAATCTCTGATTATTATGAAGGAGTCTGACAGCAAGCCTTTGAGCGCTGAATGATTTAGTGAACTAAAATAATGTTCAATGTCGTTTCTGTGCTTAACGATTTTTTCGACTCTTTTCCAATCGACAGTTATCCCGAGACTGTCACTCCGTTCTTTCATTTGCTGCACATCCACGGTTTTCTTGCCTTCGCCTTTCCACGCAACGCCGTCAGAAGCATCAAGCACGGGTAATACACGTTGTTTTATCAATACCTCATCGGAACCTGATGGGCTGAGTTCTGCCAGACGATGTTTAATGAGAAGAAGAATACCCGCAACCAAGTTTCTTGTAGATGAAAGAATTCGTCTTGGGTCGTCTGAATTATAATCTTCTATGCCTAAGACTATTGAATCTATCGCGTTTTTGAAAATACCCATGAATTTATGATATGCATTCTTGTTTAAAATGAAGCTCAAAATGTTTCAGTCGAACACTTTTCAACTCTTTGCGAAAGCAATCAGCCGTTGCATGTCGCCTTGGTCGGCTTCTTTCAGGGCGGCGATATAGTTTGCGCGAACATCGCCGGATTGCGCGAGGTTTGAGCCGGAGCCCCATGTCAACGGCTTGCCGCCGTTGGCTGCGAGCAACACGTCGGCCAATAGGCGCGAATGCCGTCCGTTGCCGTTTGGCCACGGGTGAATGACCACCATCCGGTGATGCAGGCGCACCGCCGCTTCATCAAGCGGATAGGTGGCGTATTGCACCCATGCTCGAAAATCGTCCATGAGGACTCGCATCCCCTCGGGAATGCGGTGCCATTCCCATCCGAGATTGCGTTCGGTCGTGCGGTATTGGCCGGCCCATTTCCAAACTTGGTTAAACATGCGGCGGTGCAGTTCCCGCGCAAAAAAGTCCGTCGCCAAGTCCGCGCGTTTTAACACGGATTTCGACATGGCCCACACACGCGCCTCGTTGATGTTCAGGCGTTCGACTTCGTTAAGCTGGCCGCGCGTGGAAAGGCTCAATTTGAGCGAGTGCAATTCTTCCGGTGCAAGCGGTGTCTGCGCGTCGTCGCCGGCGGAAAAAATGGAATTCATGGGCGGCTGGTTTTTTCGTCGTTTTCCGGTGCGGGTGATTGCGGGGCGGGCATGGCCGGAAGGTCGCCAACCGCCTGGCCCTCCAAGGCCATTGAGTGTTCGGTCGCGCGCAAATGTTTGAGTGCTGCGTCATCACGTGTCGCAAGCTCGGCAAACGATTTTGCAGCCTGTTCCTTCGGCACGAGAAAATAAACCAGTTCGCAATCAAGCGCATCCGCCGCGCGTCGTAATGTGGAAAGTGAAACAGTGCCGTCGGCCTCGCGCTTTTCCATGCTGGCATAGGGCTGCTGGCGGATGCGCATACGCGCGGCAATGTCGCGCTGACTTAGCCCCAAGGCTTCGCGGACAGCGCGCAGCCAGCCTTTTGCGGGTGCGTTGATTTTCCCACGCAAGTCGTGCTTGGCTTCGATTTCCTCATCCAAACCGCGAAGCAGGATTTCTTGGAGTTGTGTTTTCATACATCTTTAAGAGTGTCGATTTTCAATAAATGGACATCTTAAAGAATGTCAATATGAGTAAAATAGACATCTTTTAGGATGTCTAAATAGACCCCAACCTTGGCAACTTGACAGCTTGGACACTTGGCTACCGCACGTTTTTACGCGGGTTGAGTGAGCGCATGAAAGTCGCAACGCGCTGGTTGGCGATGTAGTTGTCTTTTGCCGCGAGATCGGCGGCGGCAAGTTGCTCAATTTCGCGACGGTTGTCGTTCGCGATTTTTTGGAGAAGCACTTCGTCAACTTGACGGCGACGCGCGGTTTCAACCTGCGAAAGTTGGCCGTTCAGGACGATGAGTTTGGCGGTGAGTTTTTGCACCTGTGCGTCGGTTGAACCGCTGCGAAGTTCGGCCAGGGTGAGGGCAATTTCCTCCTGCAATTCGCGCTCACGTTCGCGGGTTTGATCGGTGACAAGACGTGTGTTGTCTGTGCGAGCGTCAATCAACGTATGCCGGCGATAGGTGAGCGGGTCGTGTTGGACTGCGCCACCGTTGAGATCAGGCACGGAAACGGGACGGTAGGTGTTGCCGTCCGTGTGCGTGAGAGTGTCGAGGCTTTGCGCCGCGCGGGCGATGTCGGTGCGCGACATTCCAAAATCACGCATTAGGTCGCGCTCTGTCAGAATCCCCAGCGAAACAAGTTTTACGGCATCAGCGGGATTTCCTGTCCAGTTTCGCAACTGCCCTTGAATGCTGACCTGCTCTTTCAACTGCGTAATCTGCGCCTTCAACTGTGCGATGTTTTCAACCCATTTGGCAATGGTTGCGATGTGCGAAATCTGGCTGTTGGCAAGGTTGGCCGCGTCGATGACGGGCATACCGGCAAAAACGAGCACGCTTAACGCGGTCGATGCCGCCAGAACGAAAAGTGCGAATAGTTTCTTCATGATAATGTGGATTGATTTTTGGGGCTGTTATTGAGCGCGTATGACGGCGGTGGTGGGTCGCAATATGGTGCCGTCGTTGGTGGTGGTTTCGGGAAGCGTGACTGTGACGGGGCGTGCTTCCGCGCCGGTTTCGTCGTCCTGTTTTTGGAGATTTTGGATTATCCAGTATTGTTGCTTTACGGCCTGATTCATCGCGCGGTCATAGCCTCGCTTCTCGGCATCGGTGACGGCCTTTTTCACCTGTGTTTGCGCGACCTTCGAGATGACATAGCCACCGGCGGCACCGATGGCCGCTCCGCTGACGTTGTGATCGGAAACCTCGTAACCGATGGCCCCGCCAGCACCGGCAAGCGCAAGATCGGTCGCCGATGTGCCGAGCGTGCCGCAGCCGGAAAGAAACACCATAATCAATAGAAATGGTGGTATGAGCATGCAGATGTTTGTTTTCATAATTTCTAATTTTTCTTTGCTTGGATGTTGCGCACCGTGCCGCAAAGCGGCGGGTCGGTGACGGGTGTGAAAAAGCAAATCGACGAAAACTTTTTCCCATCGGGCTGCTGTTCCGGCATCGGATAGTTTTGAATCGCCTCGCAGATGTTTTCGGGAAGCGCGATGTCGCGGGCAATGTCGGCGATGTCGCTGCGGTCAAATTGCCGCATGAGGAAAAACTGCTTGCTGTTGCCGATGACGACGGGGCGGATTCTGGTATCCTTGAAACGGCTGTATTGTTGAACAATCGAGGCAGTCCAGCATGAGAACTTGCGCAACTGCGCATAAGATTCGGCGACGATTTTTTCGCCTCCAGGCACGTCGAGGAAACGGGCGAGTTCCTCGTAGAGCATGCGTTTTCGCAATACGCGCGGCAGTGAAATTATGTGCTGGCGGGTAAAGCCGGTGATGAGCAAACCTGCGGCAGTTTTGAGTTCAGTCGCCTGTTCGGGAATGTAGCCAAGTTCAAAATGGGCAACGGTTCCGGTGAGTGAAATGTTTGTCTGTCCGTCGAAAAGCCGTCCGTATTGTCCATGCGCACTCCACGCGGCGAGCAACGTGGAAATGTGGTCAATGGTTTCCTTCTTGTGCTCGGGAAAACGCGAAAATTGCATCAATTCGACAAGGCTCGCGTGCTGCGGGTAGTCGTCCGGTTCATACCACACGTGCGCCGTTGCCATGACTGCGCGCTCGGTTTGAGGGTCTTTCAGGAAGCGCGTGATGTTCGCCTCGGGAATCGCGGCGATGAATTGCTGCGCCTCGTCGTCATTGCTGGCGATGCGGTCGCGAAGCTCGGCGTATGATTCGAGGTCGGTGGTGCCGTGCGACATTTTCGCACGTTTCCAGAGATTTGTCGCGCACGCCATGCGCTGAATCTCCGGCATGAGTGCTTGGTGGCGTTTTGCCCAATCATCGAAAGCGTCCTGGTAAAGCTGATGGACGTATTGCCCCAAAATGGCCTGCCGGATTTGCTGCGTCTCCGCGTCGGCGGCTTCGCCGATCATGCGCGAGGAAAGCGCGACGGCGGTGGCCATTTGAAGCTGGCTGAGAGGAAGTTTCCCCGTGTCGAGGTAGTTGATTGTGAGGTCGCCATCGGGGTGCAGAAGTATCGGACGCTCGCCCATCGCCTCGGTGTATTTGGCGTAGGACAAGCCCTCCTCGATGATGACGGTGTAATCGTAATAAGCGGCGGTTTGTTCGAGCAAATCGCACATGTGGACGGATTTTCCCGCGCCGGTCGCACCGAGAAGAACCGCGTGCTGCGGCGTCGGCGGGTTGCCAATGAAGGTGCGCAAGCCGACGAGATTTCCCTGCTGTGCGCCGTCGTAAATCGCCTCGGCTTCGGCGAGGTGTCCGGTGAATGTCGATGAGAACGGCAGCAAGTCGGCAAGGTAAGTGTCCTCGGCATATAGGTTGCGATGGCGGTAGGTTGAACGTGTCCAGCCGGGCCATGAGGCAAAGAAAAGTTTCTTCGCGGTGCTGGGCAGGGCGCATTCGTAATACTGCGCGCCGCTGAGATTGTTGATCGCATTTTTGACAGCGGCGCATTTTGCGGAAAGCGTCTGCTCGGTTTCATCCCACACGCGAACAATGTAGGTGGTCGAGAATGGGCGAATGAATCCCGTGGAAAGCGATTCGACCTTGCGCTCCTTTTTGCCGATGGCGACGAGGAGCGAGTGGCGTTCGGTGTCCTTGTATTCGCCGCGCAAGCGTTCGATGGCTCGCTCTTCTTTTTCGACCTCGATCTTTGTCGGAAGCGGTTCGAGATTGACGGTGATTTGATAGTCGAGAAACGGCAGCGCGGTGAGTCGCAAAATGATTCCCGGATATGTCCGGCTCGGCCACCGTTTGAAGGCGAAAACAGCGTGATAACGCCCGTCGAAATAGAAACCGGTTTTCGGGAGATTCACGCCGTCTGAACACCAACAATTTTCCTGTATGGTTTGCGCGGGGTTGAATCGCGCGGCGAAGTCGATGTCGAAGGCATCGGCAAGCGAGGGGTTCAAAAACTTGGAATAATAAGTGAAATGCGCGAGGTCATCCATCGGAGTGACCGTCGTGTTGCTGCCGAAGAGCGTGCGCAGCGTGGCGGTCAATTCGTCAAAGCGCGTGCGCAATTGCGCGAGTATTTTTTCGTAATGCGCCGCGAGGTGATCGTGCGAAAGTTTCGCCTTCGCCGATTTTGGCGGCACGGATGCGTCGAGATTGGTTGAGATGAACAGCACGAGCTGTTCGCGGCGCAAATCGCGACGGTGCATCCGCTGCCAGTAACGCTCAAATCGCTCCGTGCGGACTTGTCGGATGTGCGAATGTTTCACGCGTTCGGTTTCGCGGTGGTAGCGGGTCAACTCCTGCCGGTAGTCACAGTTGCATGTCCATTGGAGTTGCGCGCGCATTCCGTCGCCAAGAGCCGCGAGCAAACTGCGGATTTTGTCTTGATAGGCGTTTAGCTGGGCAACGCTCCCTCCTCGCAAATCGGGTGGTTGCAGCAAAAGGCCCTTGCTCGCGATGCCGCCTTTTTCGAGTGTGCCGTAGATGAGCAAACCCTCGGCAAAGTATCCGTTAGGCGCGGCGGTTTTCATGGCGGATTACGGGTGCCGGCTGGCTTTGCGGCGCGAAACTCCAGCCCTCTTTGTTGAGAAGTTCGTCGAAAAAATCCTCGGCGTAGCCCTCGGGCTTGTTGCGGCGAAACATCATTACCCATAAAAATGGGCCGACGCATACCGGCACGGAAAACACAAGCGCCATAACTGGCGCCGCGCCCAGCATTGCATAGAGAACGAGAAAAAGTCCAATGGCGGCGACGATGCCGACAACAACATAAACGAAGTCGTTTCCCTCGAAACCAAGCGCTCGGCCCTTGCTGTCGTTGGCACTGTTTGTGTCGGTGATGCGCAGTTCGGCGCTCATGACGATGGCGGTGCGGTTTCGTTAGAATTGCGGCGTGAGCGAACCGTCGCTCATCCCGAAGATATAGAAGAGCGCGGCCATAATCGCGGCGGCTCCGGCAATGATGATGCCGGAAACAATGCCCATTTTGCCGTCCGCGTCGCCCTTCTTGAGACGGTCGGCTCCGCCCCAGATGTTAATGACGCCCCAGATGAACCCAACCATGAACAGGATGCCCAAACCATATTGGAAACCGGTTTTCACCTGTGTGGGTATTTGCGCGATAATCGTGATGGGCGTAATTTGCGCGGCGTGCGCGGGTGTTGCCATCAGTGTCGCGAGCGACGCGAGTGCGAGCGTGAAAACCGTGCGGAGTATTTTAGTGGAGAGTTTTTTCATGACGGGAGTTTTTCGATTTATCCCGTCCTCCGCCGATTGCGGCGAAAACAGGGGAAATCATGCCGCTATTTTGCCCTGATTATTTTTCCGCGTATTGGATGTTTCCGTGTTTTTTCGGAATAAAAACGCGATTTTTTCATTTTTGCACGAATGCCCATGCAAACATCATCTCATTTTCAGACGTGCTTTGTTGATTCATACAACTCGCCCAACAATGTATAAAGAGTATCAAGCTCTGGCGAAGGGTGAATGAGCGATCCGAGTCTGGAACCATTATGTTTTCTATTGCGAAGCAATCGGATCAGCTTTGCTGCAAGCATGGCATGAGTTGGGCGTTTCAGCGGGCGGGCACGTTGGGAATCGGGGGAAGTCTTTGATGACATGGAAATCCCAAGTCGCAAATATGCCTGGCGCAAACCGAGTCCGCACAATGCGTCCGGTGAATCAATACGCCGGGCAAATTGCATGTAACGTTGCGCGGTGCGCACTCCGCCGTGAAAACATGTCTTCAGCCACGGAAGCCATGCGCCGCGTCCTGCGTGCCTGCGGATGCTCGCTTTTTCAACGATGAGGAGTTTCCCCGCGCGCCATGCGGCTGTCAGCGCGGCGTCTAGTGAGCGGCGGGATTCGCCGACAAGCTGTTGTGCCTCCGAGTGTAGGCGGTTTATCTCTGAAATGGCAGACGCGGCGGAGTGCGTTGTCGGCGTATTCGCAGATATGATTATTTCCGTTTTCATAATGCGAGTCCCATGCTTTTGCGAAAGTCGTCCGCAAGTTTGTGAATAGTCTGCCGGGTGCAGTCGGCCTGCTCGCCGATTTCCTCCAAGGTCATGCCGCCGATGAGGTCGGGGCGCACTTGACGCAGCACGATGGTCGAGCGCAGGCCGCGTTGCACGAGCGTGCTTCCTTCGGAGATCCAAAGCAGGACATGTGTGAGTGCTTCCAACGTCATTGCGCGGGCCTCGGCTTTCGAGTCAATAGGGTCTGCGAAAAACGCTTCGTCGCTGGCGGACGCGCGGGCTGGTGTGTCTTGATGATTGGTTTTATTATTTTGTATATTCATGGGCGTGGTTGTTTCGCCCTGCATCCTGCTCCTGCTTATGAATACATAATAGGGGCGCGCCTCTGTGTTGATTTGCCCCAATTTTTTTGAATGAGATTTAAATGTATAAAAAAGAAAAACGCCGCATGTGCGGCGCATGCGGCGTTCATTGGGAAAACTATTGTTGAATTGTTTTGTTTTTACCCGCGCGCTGGCACGAAAAGTTTCGTGCGGATGTGGAGCGAGACTTCGGCAAGGTCGTAATAAACGAAATGCCCCACGCGGTGATGCGGGATGCGACGATTGCGTGTCCATTCTCGCAAGGTGCGGATGGACGGCTCGCGTCCTGTCGGAAAAATCCCGCAAAAGCGCAGGCCGTTGATATCGATAAGTGACGGGTGATTGTATGCGATTGTAGTTTCCATGCTACCCATGTAGTGGCGTCACGTTGCACATGTTTCACGCGGCACGGGAAATCGGATCGCTGGATGCAAGTGGTGCGGCCGATGCAGGTGTTGTCGGTGCCACCGCTTTCGGCACGGCTCGCAGTTTTGGCATAATGGAGAAGAACACCTCGGCCTCGCTCTGGCTTTTCACGTCGAGGTAATGCTTGCGAATTATTTCCTCCGAGTTTCCAGCTTGTAACGCCGTGTCGCCCATTGAGCGAAACTTCGCCACATGCATCGAAATGAATGTGTGGCGCAACACATCATGCGTGAGATTGAATTTTTTCGATATCCTGATCCGCAGGTATTTCATGTTGGTTATGACCACCGGATATTTCTTCAACGGATACGCACTCAACCACGCATCCAGATTCGGCTGTATCGTGATATTTCGTTTCATATTCACCTTTGAAACCTCCGGCTCAATTCGGATGACTTTTGTATCCAGATTGATGTGCTCGGGCCTTAATTTGGCGATTTCACCCTGGTCAATATCAGGCCGGATGCCGGCAAACAAGCATAGCGCAAAATAAGAGGCCAAACGCCCTTCGTGAAATGTTTCGACATATTCCATCAGTTCAGCCGCCTGATTCGCCGAAAGCGTAGCCGCTGAACCGCGCTTATGCGCAATCCGATATTGCGGGATTTTGGCAACAGGATTTTTTGAAATCCACTCTTTATCCATGGCGAATTTTAAGAAAGTCGAAACAATGCCGCGGCGATTGTTGTGCGTTTTGAGCGTCGCGTTTCCCCGCCCGAAAAAAGTCCTGAGATGATCTGGCGTTATGTCTGAAACGAGCACATTGGGAAATGAATTACACAAATGCGTCATGTTATTTTTGATAGCCTTTATCTGTGAAACTGAAATCAAACCCTTGGCGTGATCTTGAGCTCGTTGCGCACGGTATTCGAACACGGCATTCGTCAAAGGAATTTTGTGCTCTACCTCACGGTAGTTTTTCAATGCATAATCAACGTAGAAGGATAACGAATGATTCAGTGGTTTTATTTTCAGGAACAAAGCCTCTGCCTCGCTTTGTTGCTCCGGGGATAGAATAGTCGCTGTGGGACGCAGCCCGGAGGCAATCTGCGCCGCTTTGATTTCGAGGGTGGATTTTTCGACAACCGCTTCTTGACGGGTCTTGAAGTTTTTTCGGATTCGCTCGCCATGAAGCCAGCCACTCACACGGTAGGATGTAACGCCATTGCGGTTTTTGAATGGCTTGAGAACAAATAACGCGGTTTGTGTTTTCATCGATTAGGTTGCCGCGTCACGTGGCAACCTAATTTCATCCGAATGTTAACATGTTTATATTAAACATGTTAAGTGGCGGAGGAGGAGGGATTCGAACCCCCGGTGAGCGTGAGCCCACGTCTGATTTCAAGTCAGGTGCCTTAAACCAACTCAGCCACTCCTCCGAGTGCGAGATTCGTCACGGTGCGCGACTTCTTGGATTTTTCAAGCACTCTCTTCCGTGTCAACACGACACGCGCAAAACTGGGCGCAAGGAATGGCATCTGGAAAACCCCGATCATTATACCGCAATCAGCCGGAGGCGCGAATGCCGGGTGCGCACCTGGGTTCACGCCTTCCGGAGACTGGATGGAATCAGTTAAAACCGATACCCGATGCCCGCGACCAGCCGGCCGCCGGACAGGTTTATGTCTTCGCAAAACTTATCGAGCTTCACCTTCGTCGCGCCGAGCGCGGCGACGGAACAGTCAACATAGAAGCGGTCGTTATTGCGGAGGATATTCCAACGTAGGCTGAGCGTCGCGCCATACATGAAGGCGACTCCGTCATCGCTGCGCATCACGTTGCTCGCGTTGCTCACGCGCGGGTTCCTCTCCTCGCTGGCATCGATATACGCCGCGCCGACCGTGGGGCCGAAGGCGCAGGCAAACCTGCCGCTTTTCGTTTTCCACTCGTGCTGCCAGCCAAACAAAACGGGGATGACCGTCTGCTTGATTTCGATTTTTCCGTCGTGGTAAATGGTGCTGCTGCCGCTGCGATAATATGAGAAACGCCCGGTCACTTTCGGGTCCAGGTCGAAGCACGCGCCCATGTCGAGCGTGAGCCTGTCCGCCGCGCCAATATAACGGCCGCCGCGAATATTAAAACCGAGGCCGCTCAGGTCGCTGCTTATGTGCGTCAGGAGTCCCGCATCGACAAACCATTTTTGATCCGGCGTGGTTCGAGCGGTGGATTCGGCTGACGCGTCCGCCGCGACGGCGGCGGGAGCGAGCATCATCAATGCGCAAAACGCCAGTGCGACAAAGGCGAAGGCGCGCGAGTTTGCATTTTGATAGGCCGCGCAACGGCGGCGGAATTTTGGTGAAGTCATGGTGTGCGGTTTTTTGTTTATTATTTGAACCCGCGCGTCGGAGTCGCGTCGTGCATCCTCTTTCCGCGGGCGTTGCGCACATTATATCAAAAACCGGTGACGGCTTAAACCGCGTGTATCAATGAAATCTCAACGCCCCCGTGTTCGCCCGCTTTATGAATTCGCACGCAAACAGTCGTTCGCACACGAGGGCGCGCGCAAGGCGCGCCCCTACGATTGATATATATAACCGGTGCCGTGTATTGTTTTTATTGTTGTGCGATCGGCATCATTCACCGCGTCGCGCAGTTTGCGGATGCACTCATCCAGCGACGCCTCGTCCCAGCCCCATTGCCTGACCAGCTCCGCCCGGCTCAGGCTGACATCCTTGTTTCGCGCAAACACCACGGCCAGGTCGAGCACTTGCGGCGACAGGCGCTTGGATTCTTTGGCTCCGGTGATCGTGGCGGTGTGCGTGCTTGTGTTGATCACGGCCCGCGGGCCGAAGGGGAATTGATTGTTTCGCGCCATTTCGCGCGCGCGGAGTTGAAACGCCTTCATTCCGCACGGTTTTCGAGTGAAGCCAGTTTTGCCATGGCCGGGCAGTTCGAGCGCGTCCGCCTCGATTTCCTCGTCGTTGCCCGCGGTGAGAAAGAGCACGGGCACGTCGGGATCGAGGCGGCGCATTTCCCTGGCGGCCAGCAAACCCGCTTTATTATTCACGCCACGGCCCCGCGCGGCGGGCATTTGCATATCGAGCACCACCAAGGCGAACCGCCCCAGCTCGAACGCGGTCAGCGCGTCGGCTTTGTTTGTCGTGCGCGTCACGGTGTAGCCCGCCCGCGTCAGCCACTCCTCCCAAAACAGGCCGAGATTCAGATCATCCTCCGCGACGAGGACCGCGCCGTTGTTTATATTATTCATGTCTGTTTATTATTATTTGCCAGCGACAGGATGAAGACGTTTCCGCCCTCGCCGTCGCCCGGGGTTTCATGGGCAAGATCGCCGCCAAGGGAGCGGGCCAGTTTTCTGCACAACGGCAAACCGATGCCGTGGCCGCGCTCATCATCCTTGGGACGCCAGCGGGGTTTGAAAATACGTCCGAGTTCGGCGCCCGAAATGCCGGGACCGTGATCGCGAACACGCAGCTCAATCATGCCCGTCGCCGCGTTTTCCCGCAGGACTAACTCCACCATGCGATTGTCCGCCGGCGCGCGCAGGCAGGCGTTCTCGATCAGGTTTCGCAGGATGATGGAAATCGCGGTTTCGTTGCTCGCAAGGCGGACAGGCTCCCCGGGAAAACTCGACCGGAATCCCATTGGGATTCCCGCCCTTCGCATGGCAGCAGTGAACTCATCCAGCAATTTTCCCGCGACTTGGCCGACATCGACATTTTCCGTCCACAGTTTTCCGCCGCGCATGACGCGCGGGAAAAAATCCAGGACAAACGCCACCGTCTCGGAAAGCCGCCCGGACGCGTAATAGATCATCGCGGCCCGCTCCTTTGTCAGATGCTCAACGTCGGCGTCCGGTGGCAGCGCATCCGGGTCGGTGCAGCATAAAATTTCCTGCACGTCGGTTCGCATCTCGTGCGAGGCGTAGTCCGTGACGGCCGCGATGATTTCGTTTTCGCGCATCCGTTTTTGAAAACCGAGCAGCAGCAGGATTCCCAGCGACGCCGCGAGCACCACGAGCAGCGATGCGCTGATGTATAATGCTTCCCCGGAAAACACCGCGCCGGCATCGGGGGTGCTTTGCGCGGCGGCAACCCTCCAACCGGGAAGCAGCTCGTCGTGAATCGAAAAACCGCCGCCGCCGTCCGTGAGCAATTGATAACGCCCGCCGCCTTGCGTCTCCGCCGGGAGCGCGATGGAAAGCAGGCGCGCGAGCTCGTGCAAATCCACGCTGACGGCCAGCACGATGTCGTCATCGCACATGCGCCACGCAAAAAGTCCGCCGGGCGCGCCGTTCCAGCCTGCGCGCTCGACGAAGGGAATGCCGAGCCGCCGCCGACGCTCGGGCCAGGTTTCCCTTTTTGTATAATCATCGCTTGGCGGCAGCGCGCCTACGTTGCCGGTCGCGATGCCATCGGGCCCGGGTTCCCCCGCATCATCGCCGCGCGCGTGCCACGGAGCGCGAGCGGCGGCGGTGCGCAATTTTTCACGAAGCGGTTCCCATGCGGTGACGGTGGCGGATGAATCCGCGTGCGCCGGGATTTTTTCGGCAACGGCTCCGGAATGCCACGGCGTTTTTGAAAGCCAGTCTGTCATCATCGGCGCCGGCGCGATGGCTGCGGCGCCCGGGTCCGGCACGCCGAGCGCGTTCACAAGCACGGCGTCGGCGATGAGGGGATTCACTTCGCGCCAGCGTTCCAAAAAAGCGAGCGTGCCCTCGCGCGGCACGGCGTTGAGCGTCGCGGTGAGCGCGCCTTGCACGTCCGAAAAAAGCACTTCCATCAAGCTGGCGGAGAGCTTGGCGCGGTCGGCGATGGCGGCGGCGCGAAGCTGCGCCTGGCGTTGCGCCTCCGCTGCATCATGCGCCCGGTTTTGGCGCAGCAACACAAGCATGACGACCGCGCCCGTCACGATCAGCGCGACGAACAACCACGACGCGAACGGCGTCAAAAACAAGCGCTTAATTTTTGCCTCGAAGTTCCTTTTCATGTTCCGCCGCCTTCCATAATCGCATGATCACTCGCGCCGCCTGCTTGGGTTGTCCGTCCGCGGTGAAAATGCCCAGATGACTTTCGAGGCCGATGTTCGGCCCCGAATCGAAATCGCCCTTCCACGCCTCGTCTTTCAGCGAAAAAACATAGCCGCCCGCGCCGCTTCCGGTGAAGTTGGACTCGATCTCGGCCCACATTTTTTCGAGCCACGCGGCCTGGAGTGCGCTGGTGTCGTTGCCGCGTCCGTCCATCGAGCTGCGTCCGAATTCAGAGAGCACGACGGGCATGGGCGCCGCGCGCGTCAGCGACTCCCAATCCTTGTATAATGCGCCGAAGCCGGGGCCGCGGTATATATTAAGCATGACCATGTCCAATCCGGGGATGGCGCGGTATTCGAGCATTTCCGCCTCGCGTGGCAACTCGCCATGGACAACCGCGGTCGGTCGCGAACTCACGGCCTTCGCGTTTTTCACCGCGTCGGCGAGGATGGCGAGCCACCTGCCTTTGTCGCCCCCAAACCACTCCGCGTATTTATAATTATACTCATTGCCAAACGCCCACGCGAGCACGGCGGGGTGCGAGGCAAAGGCTCTTATATATTCCATATAAAACGCCTCGCGATACACGCGCCCCGTGGCGTCGTCGCGGATACCCCCGACAATGTCGCGCGCGGAGTCGAAGCCGACGGTGACGGAGATCCCCGCCTCCGCCAGCTTGTCCAGCATGCGCTTGGTTTTTTCGTAATCGAGCTCGACTGTCTCCGCGCCCTCCTTGTAGGCGGCGAACGGCCTGAATGTCCGGATCGAGTTTGCGTGAATCGCCTTCAACAACTCCAAGTCGCGGTCGAGGTTTTCATAAAACGTGAGGCCGTTGGCATCGTTGGAGTAACACACGCCTTTTATTATATAATTCCCGGACGCGTTTTTATCATGATCGCGCGTGACGATTATTTTGCGACCGTCGATTTTTACGGATGCGAAACCGTTCCCGGCGGAAGCCGTCGTCCGGTGCACGGTGACGATTTCGGAGCCTGTAATGGCTTTCGCGAGGGTGGGCGCAACGGAGGCGACAACCAGAAGCGCAATACAAAGTGATGTTATTAGAATACGCGGAGCGACTGGGAGCGCCGGCTTCCAGCCGGCAGACGAAGTATCGCATCCTCTCATTGCTTTCGAATTTGCCGGCAAGATGCCGGCGCTCCCAGTCGCTGGCGCGTTTTTCATGATTCCTCCAAAACGGTCAGTTTTGTGAAGCGCGGATTGTTGTTGTTTCGTTTGTTGAGCGGCACGGGGAGATGACTCGTGCTCTCGCCAAAATCCACCGCGATCTCGCGAACCGCGCCGCCGTTGCCCAGCCCGACAAGCGCGCCCTCGAAATAGCGCGCGGTTTTGTTCAACGAAAATTTCGCGGTCTTTCCGCCCGGCGCGGCGTCCACGATTTTTTCGGAGTTCGATGCGTAGATTGTTTTCCCATTTTCAAAAACCACGCGCAGCAGAAAACTCACGTCCTCGCCGGTGTTGAAGCACGACGCGCCATCAAAGTGCAGCCGCAGCGTCGTGTTTTTTCCCGACAGCCTCAGTCCGCGCGCGCCCGTGAAAACGGCCACGAGCCAATTCGGGCCGCCATAGTAGGCGGGCGCGACATACTCCCTCGTTTGCGCGCCGGCCGCCGGTTTGGCGGGTTGCGCTTGCGGCACGGCGGATGCGCCTTGCGCTCCCGCAACGGGAGAAATGTCCAGGCTGTTGAAGCGCACGTCGGCGGTGTTCTTTTTGTTGAGGCTCCACGTTCCGCGTCCGTAGGCCATCGTGGATTCGCCGAAGTCAACCGCCACTTCCTTCAGCTCGCCCAAGCCGTCCACGACCGCCTCGAAGCCGCCGCCCTTCCGCTCCATCACGGTGACGCCGCCCTTGCGACGCGCGACCTCGGCGCTGTTGCTAAGAAAAACCGTGCCGCCGGTCTTGAACACGAGACGGCAGAGAAAATTCTGCGCCTGCGCGCCGCCCCGATACACGGAGCCGCCGTCGAAGCCGAGCCTGACCGTCGCGCGCTTGCCCACGGTTTTTCCGCGCGCGCCGGGCCACGCGGCGACGGACCAATTCGCGCCGGCGTAGTAGGCCGGAATGCCGAAGGACAACGGCGCCCAATCCGAAACCGCGCCGCCATTGCCAGCCTCGCCGGCGGCGCTTGCGCCCTCGCGCGGGATGAACCGCAGCGACGTGAAGCGAGGATCGTTAGTGTTGCCCGGATTCAGTTCGCCGGCGGAGTAGTGCACCGTGCTCCGCCCGTAATCGACCGCCGCCTCCGCGAGCACGCCGCCGCCCGGAAGGATTCCCTCGAAAACGCGCTCCTTTTTTTGCATCAAAATCGCGCCGGCCTTCGACGCGGCGACCTCCGCGGAGTTTGTCAGAAAAACAAACCGTCCACCGATTCGCACGCGCAGCAGGAAGTTGGGGCCGGCGCCGGTGTTGTAGGGCGACACCGAGTCGAAGCCGAGCTGCACGATGGAACGGTCGATACGGCTTTTCTTCAACTGAATCGCGGGCCAGCCGGCGCTCTGCCAGTTGGCGCCCGCCCAGTTTTCGATGTCGGGAAAAGTGCTGTCGGTTTCCAGCGAGACGCCGTCATCGGCGCGGAGCACGCCGGCCAGGACAACCAGCGCAAACAGCGCGCGCAAAAAAACGCCGCGGACGGATGTGATTTTTTTCATGAGGAAGACTTTCTATGACGCATGGGTTTTCTCCAGTGTGAAAAGGCGGCGGGGCGAGGAGGCGGCCCTGCGCCATTCGACGCAAAAAGCGGGAACGCGCAAAGAATAAAACAAACGCCCGAAACGCACAACCGCCCCCACTCAATGATTTCTCAACGCTCCCGCCCCCGACGCCACGCCCGCATCCGCCCCACCCCGCCGAACGCGCTCCCCGCCCGCGGCGCGATTCATTTCGATAAAATAATCTTCCCCCCGTTCCAAGCCCGTGCCAAAACACACACCCGTGCCCGCCAAAATCAGCAAATCAAAAAAACAAACCACCGCCGCACGTGAAACAGAAAGCGGCCACGCGATCCACATCGCCATCGAGCAACTCGCCAGGGCCATCGCCCAAAGGCATCCAGCCCGCGAAAAAATCCTCCTCCTCGGCATCGCCAACGGCGGCGTCACCCTCGCCCGCCGGCTCGCCGCCATGATCCCCGGCGCGCGCCCCGGCGTGCTCGACATCTCCTTCCACCGCGACGACATCGGCCGCCACCCCATCCCCAAGGAGTTCGCGCCCACGCACATCCCCGGCGACGTCAACAACGCCACCGTCATCCTCGTTGACGACGTCCTCCAGTCCGGCCGCACCATCAACGCCGCCCTCAACGAAGTCTTCGACCACGGACGCCCCGAACGCGTCGAACTCGCCGTGCTCGTTGACCGCGGCGACCGCCGCCTCCCCATCGCCGCCAACTACACCGGCATCCAGCTCGACGTCGGCGCCAACGAAAAAATCCGCACCCACATCGACCCCGCCGACCCCGCCCTCGACACCATTGAAATCCAAAACCTGAAAGCCTGAAGGCTGAAAAATTACCCAAACATCAACAAACTCACAACTGCCGAAGTTCTGATTTCAGCCTTCAGGCTTTCAGCCCTTCAGCCCTTTTCACCACCATGCCCTGGACACGCAAAGACCTCATCACGCTCGAGGAACTCTCCCTCGACGAAATCGACCAAATCCACGCCACCGCCGCCGCCTTCAAAAAAATCCTCGGACGCAGCGTGAAAAAAGTCCCCGCCCTGCGCGGCAAGACCATCGTCAACCTCTTCCTCGAACCGAGCACGCGCACCCGCATCTCGTTCGACATCGCCGCCAAGCGACTCAGCGCCGACGTCATCAGCTTCGACGCCTCCGCCAGCTCCACCACCAAGGGCGAATCCCTCCGCGACACCGCCGAAAACATCCGCGCCCTCGGGGCCGACATGATTGTCCTGCGCCACGCCGCCTCCGGCTCGCCCCTCTACCTCTCCAAACTCCTCGACATCCCCGTCATCAACGCCGGCGACGGCGCGCACGCCCACCCCACGCAAGGCCTCCTCGACACCTTCACCATGCGCGAGCACCTCGGCTCGCTCAAAGGCCGAAAAATCGTCATCCTCGGCGACATCCTCTTTAGCCGCGTCGCCCGCTCCAACATCCACGCGCTGAAAAAATTCGGCGCCGACGTCACCCTCTGCGGCCCCTCGACCCTCGTCCCGCGTCACCTCACCGCCCTCGGCGTGACGGTCTCGCACGACCTCCGCGGCGCCCTCGCCGGCGCGGACGTTGTCATGCTCCTGCGCATCCAGCACGAACGCCAAAGCGCGAACCACTTCCCCTCGCTCGGCGAATACACGAGCATGTTTGGCCTCAACAAAACCCGCGCTTCGTGGCTGAACCCCAAGGCGCTCATCATGCACCCCGGCCCGATCAACCGCGGCGTCGAAATCGACAACGACCTCGCCGACGGCCCCAACAGCGTGATCCTCGAACAAGTCACCAACGGCATCGCGGTGCGCATGGCGGTGCTCTATCTCTGCTCCGGAGGCCAGCCGGAAAACGTGATCGCCAGCTCCGATTAGAAAATTTTCGATTTTCGATTCTCGATTTTCGATTGGGAGCTTCCGCTCCGTTTTGAATTTTGAACACGCGCGGTAGCGCGCAATCGAAAATCGAGAATCCAAAATCGAAAATCCTTCCTCCCCGCCTCTCCCTCCAACGCCCACCAACCACTTTCAAACCACCATCACAATGACACCCATTTGGATTCACAGCGCCCGCATCATCGACCCGGCAACCAAACGCGACGCCATCGGCGACCTCTACGTCAACGACGCCGGCAAAATCGTCCCCGCCCTCTCCGCCGCCGCGAAAAAACGCGCGCGCAAAATCGACGCCACCGGCCTCGTCGCCTGCCCCGGCCTCGTCGATGTCCACGTCCACTTCCGCGAGCCCGGCCAGACGCACAAGGAAACCATCGCCACCGGCAGCCGCGCCGCCGCCGCGGGCGGATTCACCACCGTCGTCTGCATGCCAAACACATCGCCCGTCGCCGACAACGCCGGCACCATCCAGGCGATCAAGGATGCCGCCGACCGCGACGCCGTCGTGCGCGTTTATCCCACCGGCTGCATCACCACAGGCATGAAAGGCCAGGCCCTCGCCCCCATCGGCTCGCTCAAGCGCGCCGGAGTCGTCGCCATCACCGACGACGGCGACTGCGTGCAATCCAACGCCCTCATGCGCTCCGCCGTCGAATACGCCAAAATGTTCGACCTCCCCGTCATGGACCATTGCCAGGACCACTCCCTCACGCAAGGCGCCGTGATGAACGAAGGCGTCATGTCCAGCCGCCTCGGACTGCGCGGCTGGCCCAACGCCGCCGAGGACATCATCGTCTCGCGCAACGTCATCCTCTCCTCCTACACCGGCGCGCACATCCACTGCCAGCACATCTCTTCGAAATACTCCGTCGAACTCATCCGCCGCGCCAAGGCGCGCGGCACCCGCATCACCGCCGAGGCCACCCCGCACCACATCGCGCTCACCGACGCCGCCCTCGAGCACTACGACACCCACTACAAAATGAACCCGCCCGTCCGCACCGAGGAGGACCGCCTCGCCATAATCGAAGGCCTGCGCGACGGCGCCATCGACATCATCGCCACCGACCACGCCCCGCACACCGACTACGAAAAAGACCGCGAATTTGACAATGCGCCCAACGGCATCCTCGGCTTGGAAACCTCGCTTCCCGTCACGCTCGACATCCTCGTGCGCCAGTCGAAGTTCAAGCTCCCCCACGTCATCGACCTGATGACAAGAAAACCCGCCCAACTCTTGAATCTGGAGGCCGGCACCCTCGCCGAAGGCGCGAATGCCGACATCTGCCTCTTTGACCCGAAGGAAAAATGGCTCTACGACGCGAAAAAAGGCCAAAGCAAGTCCGCCAATTCCCCCTGGTCCGGCCAAACCCTCACCGCCCGAGTGAAACACACCATCGTCGGCGGCAAAGTGGTGTTTGAGAACGGGAAAATAAAGTAGCACAGACGCTCTCTCTGCAAACATCCCTAATGAAATTTCAATATACTCCAACGTTTGCAGACTACCGGATGCTTAATAAATGGCACCTTTCAAAAATTAGAGAACTCAAAATATTACGACTGCTGGCCATTCTTTTATTTTTGTATTACTGTGCATCTCCCATTCTGCGCCCAAGTCATCCGAACGACACAACACTGGATATCTATTTATCCAATTGGCTGTTACTATTATTGCCATTGCTTATATTTTCTCTATTTTTCAGTTCGTTTTTTTTAGTAAGAAAAAAATGGAACACTCTCGCGGAAATCCGATGTGAAAAATCATACGAGATTTCCGAAAATGACATTCATGTTACAGGCGCAGGTTTTGAAGGACGACTCGAATGGCAACATATCGCATCTGCGGAATACCACAAAGGATGGTTCTTTCTTATGACAAATCAAAGGACCTATTATTTCTTCCCAGCCTCCATTGTTCCAAACACAAATACCTTGATTGCCTTGCTATCCCAAAAAGTCGCCAAAACTAAGGGCTTTCCAAAGTAAGAATCGAATGGTTGTCATGATACGTGCGTAAGCTCTAAAATCATCCCTCTTTCTCCACACGAGCACCCCATCCCAAAAATCTTTGATCAACAACAAAACCTCCGCATGAACTTCGACGCCCTCATCAAAAGCATCGCGGACATCCACCGGCAAACCCACGCAAGCGCGACAAAAGCCGTCAACACCGCGCTGACGATGCGAAACTGGCTGATCGGCGCACATGCATTCAGGAATTTGAATTGCATGGCGAGGATCGCGCCACTTATGGCGACACATATACTTACGACCACGATGTGCCATTGGTTTACAATCTCGAAACGCTCTTACGTTTGGCTCAAACAAACTAAAAAACAGCAGAAAAGCTCAGGTTGGGTTTCCCTTCTCCACTCTCCATCAATTTTTTGCATTCACCACTGAACAATTCCTAAAACAATGCCACCAATGCGCCGAACCTGAAAACAAGCCGCCGCAGATCATCATTTACGAAACGGACGACAAGATCGCCAAGGTCAGCGTCCGCCTCCCGGCGCCCCCAAACATCATTTTTACACTGGCGGCGTCTGCCTCGGGTGATTCGAAAATGTTCAAAATTAAATAGCCTTTTTTCGGCATATTTTGGTTTCCCTTCAGGGAAAAGTGTGCTTCCTTGCTGGCGTAACCACACACGATGAAAAAACAAAACGTTCCCTCATCGGCCAGCGACAATAACAAGCTTATTGTTCGCGGAGTGCATCTCGACCTAACCGACGCTCTCAGGGCTTTCATTGAAAGCAAATGTGAAAGGCTCCTGCGTCACCAAGCCCGGATCATCCGAATACGCGTCGACTTGGAATACGACAAGTTACGAAAAGGGAAACCCAAGTTTCTTGCGAAGGGGCTCATCGAAATTAGCGGTCCGGACATGGTTGTCACCATGGAAAGCGATGACGCCTACAAGGCCATTGATTTGATGTCGCAGAAGCTGGACCGCCTTCTGCGCGTGCGCGCCAGTGCCATGAAGAAAAAGAAACTTCACCCGCGCTCCGTTGATCTCGAGGCGGAACTACCCAAAGTGTCCGCGACAGCCTGAGCCATCGTAAAGCCAATCAACAATAACCGAAAAAGCCGGATTCCTCGCGGGTCCGGCTTTTTCATGCGCGGCCCCCTCGTCATGCGATTTTTCTTTGCGCGATTTCCTTCTTGGTTTTGCACCGGCAGGCGGCCAAGTTAGACATCCTACAAATCATGAAAATCTGCTGCATTGGAGCTGGATATGTTGGAGGCCCCACAATGGCCATGATCGCGCTTAAGGCGCCCGATATTCGCGTGACCGTCGTGGACATGAACGCGGCGCGCATCAATGCGTGGAATTCCGACGCCCTGCCCGTCTATGAACCGGGACTCGACGACATCGTGAAACAATGCCGGGGACGCAACTTGTTCTTCTCCACCGATGTCGCCGGAAACATCCGCGAGGCCGACATTATTTTTGTCTCGGTCAACACTCCCACAAAAACCTATGGCGTGGGCGCCGGACGAGCGGCGGATTTGCGCTACGTGGAGTCCGTGGCGCGGACAATCGCCGAGGTCGCCGAAGGCTCCAAGATCATCGTCGAAAAATCCACCATCCCGGTCAAAACCGCCGAGACAATCAAAACGATCCTCGCGGCCAATACGAACGGGCTGAAGTTTTCCGTGCTTTCCAACCCCGAGTTCCTCGCCGAGGGCACGGCCGTCAACGACTTGATCGCGCCCGACCGCGTGCTCATCGGCGGCGAACGCACGCCGGAGGGCGAGCAAGCCGTGCAAATGCTCGCCGGCATCTACGCCCGCTGGGTGCCGCGCGAGCGCATCATCACCACAAACCTCTGGTCGTCCGAGCTTTCAAAACTCGTTGCCAATGCCTTTCTCGCGCAGCGCATCTCGTCGATCAACTCGATTTCGGCGCTTTGCGAGGCGACCGGCGCGGATGTGGACGAGGTTGCGCATGCCATCGGTTGTGATTCGCGCATCGGGCCGAAGTTCTTGAAAGCCTCGGTCGGTTTCGGCGGTTCGTGTTTTCAAAAGGACATCCTGAACCTTGTTTATCTTTGCGAAAAATTCGGACTGCCCGAGGTCGCCGAATACTGGGAGCGAGTGATCAGCATGAACGACTACCAGAAGTCGCGTTTTGCGCGGCGCATTGTGCACAGCCTTTTCAACACCGCGGCAGGCAAACGCATCGCTGTTCTCGGTTTCGCCTTCAAGAAGGACACCAACGACACGCGCGAATCACCCGCGATTTACATTTGCCGCGACCTGCTTGCCGAGCAGGGCAACGTGGTCGTTTACGACCCGAAGGTGCCCGCGAGCGCCATTTCGGAAACCGTGCTCGGCAAGGACGCCCCGCCCAACCCAAACCTGAGCGTGGCGGAAAACGCATACGAGGCGTGCCGGGGCGCGCACGCAATCGCCGTGCTGACCGAATGGGACGAGTTCAAGACGCTGGATTTCCAAAAAATCTACGACACCATGCCCAAGCCCGCGCTGATCTTTGACGGACGCAACGTCCTCGACCTGGCAAAGCTCAAGGTCATCGGTTTTCAAGCACACGGCATCGGCCGGTCGTTTGAATGAGATTTGCCCAAACAAAAAAGGCCGCGTCACGCGGCCTTTTTGGATTCCTGGGGATGCGAGACTGATCAGCGCGTGTGCGCCTCGATAAACCAAAGCGATTTGTCGAGGGCGTTTGAAACGCCGGTCAGCAAATCCGACGTGCCGGCGTCACCGGCGTCGGCGGTGGCGTCAACCTTCTTGCGCACGGATTTCGCGCACACGGCGTATTGGGCGGCGAGCGCCTTCGCGTAGGCGAGCGGGTCGGAATTCGCCGCCTTGTCGGACACCTTGAACTCGGACAAGCCGGAGTTTTTGGCGACCATGCGCACGGTGCCTTCCGCCACGCCGCCAAGCTGCACGATGCGCTCGGCGAGGGCGTCGATCGGCTCCTCAACCGCCGCGGCCACGTCGTCGAACAATTTGTGCAGCGTGTAAAAATACGGGCCGCGCACATTCCAGTGAGCCTGCTTGGTTTGAGAATAAAGATCACTCACATCGGCGAGGGTCTGGTTGAGCGCTTTGATTGAGAATGCGCGGGTTTTGGAGGGGATGTCATTCATGGTTGTTTGTTTTTTCATGGGAAAATTAATCTATTTATAGACAAAGCATATTTATGATAAACGCAACCCGCCGGGACAAAAAAGCGAATGCCCTGAGGGGAATTCGCCTTTGTTTTACATTTCGCGCCGCGGCGCCACGGAGTTACCCGCCGCCAAGCGTTGAAATGAAGTAACCGGCGGCAACCGCCGTGCCGATCACACCGGCGACATTCGGCCCCATGGCGTGCATGAGCAGGTGGTTTTGCGCGTCGTATTTCTGCCCCTCAACCTGCGAGACCCGCGCGGCCATCGGCACCGCGGACACGCCCGCCGAGCCGATCAGCGGATTAATCGGGGTTTTCCTTGAAACCAAATTCATGAGCTTGGCGACGATCACGCCGCCCGCCGTGGAGCAGCAGAATGCCACGACACCCAGCAAAATGATGCCGATTGTCTGTCCGCGCAGGAAGCTCTCGGCGTTCATGGTGAGCCCCACGCTCGTGCCGAGAAAGATGGTGACGACGTTGATGATTTCGTTTTGCGCGGATTTGACGAGGCGCTCCGTGACACCGCACTCGCGAAGGAAATTGCCGAGCATCAACATGCCGATCAACGGCGAGGCCGCCGGCACAAGCAGGATGCACACAATCATGACCACGACCGCGAATATGAGCTTTTCCAGCTTGGAAACCTTGCGGAGCGATTTCATGCGGATGCGACGCTCCTTCTGCGTCGTGAGCAGGCGCATGATCGGCGGCTGGATAAGCGGCACGAGCGACATGTAGGTGTAGGCCGCGACCGCGATCGCGCCGAGCAGATGCGGCGCGAGCTTGTTGGACACAAAGATCGAGGTCGGGCCGTCCGCCCCACCGATGATGGCGATTGACGCGGCCTCCTTGGATGTGAACAACCCCGACAGCGTCGCCGACATGAAGGTGAGAAAAAGGCCCAGTTGCGCCGCCGCGCCCAGAAGCAATGTTCGAGGCATGGCGATCAACGGCCCGAAATCGGTCATCGCACCCACGCCCAAAAAGATGATCGGCGGGAAAAGTTCGAGTTTGATGCCTTGCGAGATAAAGTCGTAGAGGCCGCCCTCGATTCGCTCCACTTTGACGGTGCCGGTTGCCGCGGCGGGAGGCGTCACGGTTCCGTCGGGCGCCACTGTCATGGGCGGCGCGGTGTGATGCTCCAGCGTGCCCTCAATCTTGAATGTCGCCGTCTCATAAACACCGTCCGAACGCATTTTCGCCGTGAGCACGCCTTCGGTCGGCAGGTTGGCGAGCAATGCGCCAAATGCGATCGGCACGAGTAAAAGCGGTTCAAACTGTTTCGCCACGCCGAGGTAAAATAGCACGACAATCACCCCCCACATGATCACCATTTTCCAAGTGATGGCATGAAATCCGGTTGAGCTGAGATAATCCAAGAATCCTTGCAACAAATCCATGATATTTGAGTAGTTGATGTTACGTTGTTAAACTATTCACACACGCGCGCGATCAACGCACTCTGTGTGACCTGAAAATATCCCGCCTGCCCTCGGCAGCCCACTCGTTGCCGTGCGCCGCCGCGTTGATGGTGAGCACGCGGTGTCGTCGCCCGGCAAGCGCGACGTGAATCGATGCGGAAATCACAGCGATCACCTCGGGAGCAATCCCTTCCGCTTGGGCGGATGGGGAAGCCTCGACAGGCGCGCTCGCGGCGGCTGCGGAAGCGCGCGCCCCGGCTTTCTTTTTCTCAACAAGGGCGCCATGTCGTTTAAAAATGGCCCCGGTGATTTCAAACAATATCCAAAGCCCTCCAAGAACCATAAACACTATCATCAATCCGTTAAATTGATAAACGAGTGTTTCAGCTACCGATGGTTTTTCAGGCAATACTCCCAACAGCAAGGGTGACAGTATCATAGCGTGTTTATTTTTGGGTTGCGTATCTGGTTGACGAAAAAAGCAAACACAGAAAAGCGGGGGGGACGAAAGTTGGGGAATATCGTCAAGGGTTTGGGAACTTGCGCAAGCAAAAGCGACGGCTTGATGGCAATTATATTCGTTTGCCGTTTACAAATTTTCACACGGAAACGACCCGCTATTTCAACGCGCCTGCAATAGGAGCCCGCGTTTGGCTCGCTCTATTAAATAAAATATTAAAAACACTACACGTCAGCGGGACGCCCATTGTCATTCGGGCCAAACCCAAGAATCACCGGTGCCGCGCGCTTTGCCCATTCTTCTGGTTTTTGATACGAAGCCGCGCCAGCGCCCAAGCTTTGCCGGAGCATGTCCGTGTCGATCACACCCGGATTCAACGAAACCGCGGCCATGCCCGCCGGAAGCTCCTCCGCCAGCGCCCGCGTAAGCCCCTCGACGGCCCATTTCGCCGCGCAATAAGGGGCGACCTCAGGCGACACCGACCTGCCCCACCCCGAACTGAAGTTCACAATCACGCCGCGCCCGGCCTTTATCATGTCCGGCGCGAACGCGCGGATGACGTTTGCCATGCCCTTCACATTCACGTCGAGCACCCTGGCAAAATCCTCGGGAGGAACCTTCCAAAGCGGCGCGGGTTTGTTCATGAAACCGGCGTTGTTAATGAGCAAATCCGGCGCGCCATGGATGCCGGTCACACGCTCGGCCCAAAGATCGACCTTGGCCGGCACGGAAACATCCACCGCCGAAAAGTCATGCGGCGAGGAATGCGTGAAACGCAAATCAAGAATCCCGTCAGCCCCGCGTCCGCACCCGATGAGCGTGTGTCCGAGCCGGATGAACTCCTCCGCAAGCGCCCGACCAAGCCCGCGTGTAACGCCTGTGACAACGATCTTTTTTGCATTATTCATGAGATATATAATCCGTGCCGTTTATTTATGCCGAGAGGGTTTCCAAAACATGCGTTCCTGCTGTTTTAATCACAACAGCATCGATTCGGGAAACTCCATTTCGGAAACATGCCTAACCAATTGGGGAAAAAACTCGGCGAAGTCATTCGAAAACGCCTCGCGTGCGCGCTCAAAAACGGGCATCGCCACGGACAGGTCGACGGGCCTCCGCAAACGCGCGCCCATGCGTTGCAATGCGAGGCGGATTTTCCCGGCGTCGCGATAGGAAACCAGCCAGTCATGCTCGCACATGAGGCGCAGGCGCGAACGGGCGGCCCCGGGCAGTTCGTGCTCGCGCGCCCTTATCCCGTCATAAATCTGCGCGGCAAAATCCGGCAGCGGCACGGAAGGCGAATATTTCGCCCAGAAACAATCCTGCGCGAGCAGATGATCGTAAAGCATGTCCGTGAGCACGCCGCCCATGTGCCGCAATTCCCGCACGCCCGCGAACCGCGAAATGCTCCGGTGCACGACCGCGTGCGAATCCGTGAAATCGTCAATCGCGTGATGGCACGCCGCCCCGCGCCTGTATTCGATGTCCATGCCCGATATCAAGGCCGGACCGACGATATCAGGAAGCACGTTGCCAATGCGAAAACGCGGCGACGGTTCCGAAAGCAAAAAATGAGCGAGCCAGTTCATGCGCGAAACGGGGTTTCGTTAATGCAAAATCGTCCGGGTTTCATTCATGCGAACGCAACTGCCAAAACCATGTTGCTGCAAATCACAAAATCCCAAGTTGCACGGCGCGGCACTTTCGCGGCCCGGCTCAACGCGTCGGGGAATCATTCGAGCGGCCGTCCGGCGTGTGCAAACCAGCCCCTGCTCCGGGGCTCGCGGCGAGACGCTCGAGCTGCTCGCGCGCCGGCGCAAAACCGGGGGCGATTCGCAGCGCGGCTCTTTCCGCGGCGACGGCCTCCGCAATGCGCCCAAGCGCCGCAAGCGCGACGGCGTAATTATGATGCGCGGAAGCCGCTTGTGGATCAAGGCGCAGCGACGCCTCAAAGTGCGCGATGGACTCCCCCGCGCGACCAGTGTTAAACAACGCCACGGCGAGGTTGTGATGGCAGCCGGCGGTCGGCTGGCGCGCAAGCGCCTGCTCAAAATGCGAAACCGCCTCCGCCGGCCTTCCGGAAAGCATGAGGGCGGTGCCGAGTCCGAAATGCGAGGCGCCCGCGTCGGGGGATATCGGGATCGACGCCTCAAAATAAGGAACCGCCTCCCCGTGCCGCCCAAGCGCGAGCAAATAGCGCGCCACATTGTCAACCGCGGCCCAGAGACTCGGGTCGAGCCCGGCGGCGAGTTTGTAGCAGCGCAACGCCTCGTCCGTGTCGGTCCCGCGCGCCGAAAAGACATTGCCGCGATTGTTCCACGCCGTGGCGAATTTCGGGTCAACGGCCACGGCCTTGTCGAGCATGGCAAGCGCCTCGTCATAACGCCCGAGGCTGCAAAGCACATTGCCATAATTGCTGAGCGCCGCCGTGCAATCGGAACGGATTTTAAGGGCCGCGATAAAATCGTCCGTCGCCTCATCCAGGCGCCCCAGGCAAAAAAGCGAATACCCGCGATTGGCGAGCGCGATCTCAGAGCCATGCTCCCGAAACCCCAGCGCCTTGTCATAATAGGCAAGCGCCTCCTGGTGTCGCTCGAGCTTGGCCAGCGCATAACCGTAATTATTGTAGGCTTGGGCAAAGTTGGGATTGAGCTCGATGGCTCTGCGGCAATGAGCCAGCGCCCGCTCCGGCATGTTTTTTTCCGCATAGAGATTGCCAAGGTTGTTGTGAGCGCGCGCATTGCCGGGAACCCCGGCCACAACATCCCGCCACAGGCTCAACTGGTCGCGATAAACCGCGTTGCGCTGGAATGTGGCAACCGCAAGCGCCGCCGCCGCCGCAATCAACAGCCATTGCGAACGCCGCCCCGCAACCAACCACGCCGCGACGGCAATCGCGCTCACAGTCGCGGCCAGGGGCAGATACATGCGATGCTCGGCCATGGTTTGCGTGGCCACCGGAATCACGCTCGACGAGGGCGCGAGCACCGCGAAAAACAAAAACCCGGGAAACCCCAACGCCGGCTTCCGGATAAGCGCCCACACCGTCGCCCCACCCAACGCAACCAACAGCAACGCCTGCGGCCAGACACTCGAAACGCGCGCAACCACGCCGGAACCATAATCAAAAACCTGCCCGCGCGGCCAGACAACGAGGCGCAGGTAATGGGGAATCGCCTTGATTTGCGTGAGCGCGTAAGTCCACACCGTGGTTTCCGTGCCGAAGCCCGCGGTTCCCCCGCGCCCGCCCGCGCGCCAAACCAGCCAGCCGAGCAGCAACAGTGTGGACGCCAGCAGCGCATGGTAAACTTTCCGGCGCTTCCAAGCCTCCCGGAACGAACCGGCGGCAAACGTCCGGTCATAAAGAAAAACCATGAGCGGCGCGGAAACCATCACCTCCTTGGACGCCATGCCGAGCAGGCACGCGGCGACGGAAAGCGCGAGCCAAAATGTCCGCGCGCCCGCGGAATCCACGCCGCGCACAAAACAATACAGCGTGAGGATGTAGAACAACGCCATCAACGACTCGGCGCGTTGCACGATGTAAGTGACCGATTCGGTTTGCAGCGGGTGCAACAGCCAAAGCGCGGCAATGACAAACGCGACAAGCGTGGATGAGTCCCCGCCAAAATACGCGCGCAACACGGGCCGCAACAACGTGCGCCGCGCCAAGCCGAATAGCGACAGCCCCGCGGCAACATGGATGAGGAGATTGCCGAGATGATAGCTCCAAACCTCCTTCCCGCTGATCCTATAATTGATGGCAAAACTAAAGTTCAGCAGAGGCCGCCCCGAAACCGTTTCGCCAAAAGTGTTGGGCGGCGAAAATGCCGTGCTCAATTGCCGGATGCTTTCATTGCGTGAAATCGACCAGATGTCATCAAAGATAAACTCTCCCGAAAACGAGTTGTGATACGCCGCCGCCGTGGCCAACACGAGCGCAAGCACAGCCACCCAAATCCGCCGGCGGTGAGCCGGCGAGCGGGCTTGGGAGGCGGCGGTGGTGTCATGGATATTCGTCACAGGGCAATTCGACGGAAAAGCACTCCGGTATTTTTCGCAAATAAGCGAAACCAACACTTCTCCAACAATGCGACATGACAAATATAAAAGCATTTCGCGCCCTCCACGCTGGCGGAGCCCCGCATTGAGCTTTTCGAAAATTTTTCGATTTACAAGGAACCTCGCGCACCTAGCGTCAGGTTCCTGCGCACATGCGCAAACCATCCGGGCCAGGATGGCGGAATTGGCAGACGCAGCGGACTCAAAATCCGCCGCCCCCTAAAGGCTTGCGGGTTCGACCCCCGCTCCTGGCACCATGATTAACGCACGCCCCCCCGCTGATTGTGCCCCTGATTATCGCTTGAACTCGATCACCGTCATTTCGGTTGCGTCGAGATCATGCGCGCCGGCTGCGGGGACGTGGAGGAGCGATGCGTTTATCGGCTTGTTTTCCAAGCGGGTAAACCTGGCGATTATGTCCTCGGTGGACACTTTGCGAAGGGGGCGCAGTTGCACGTCCTTTGTCCATGCGAACACGGAGTCCTCAATAAGCGGCGCGTTGTTTTGTTCCGCCGAAAAACTGGTGACCACCGGAAGGCGGAAACGCTTGGGTTGCGGTTGCACGGGGATCGCCGCGGGCGCGGGTGTTTTCCGGACGGGTTCTGCAATCACGGCGGCGACGGCCACCGATGGTTGTGATTCGGAGGCAAGCGCGGGCTGGGTATGCGAGGGGGCCGCGCGGTTAATAAGGAAGACCGCCGCGCACGCGGCCATTGCCGTGGCCAGGCCGCCGATGGCGAACGGGTTGCGCCACCACGAGAAGCGCGCGCGAACGGGCGCGTGTGTGATTTTGCGATTTGCGCTAGCAAGAGCCCGGGCGAGGCGGGGCGTGGCGGGGGCGTGGGCGCGCTCGGCCTCGAAGAGCTGCGAGCAGGCTTTTTGCATGCGGCAATACTGCAAGTAGGTGCGCTGGCGCGCGGGATTGGCGTGAAGCTCGGCTTCCAGTTCGCGGGCTTCATCGGGGGTAATCTGGTGATCAACACAGAGGTTGAGCAGTTCGATAAATCGTTTGTCTTTCATTTGAATTCGGCTCCCATTTTGGCCCTGAGGCTTTCGCGCGCGCGGGCGATGCGGCTTTTGACAGTGCCCACGGAAATGCCGAGGGCGGCGGCGATCTCCTCGTAGGACAGGTTTTTGATGTTTCGAAGTATTAGAATTTCGCGGTGTTTTTTGTTGAGCCGTTCCATCGCGGTAGCGATCTGCTCAACAAACTCCTGGTTGATTGTGACATTGTCGGGAGTGTCCATCTCGTCGGTCACAAACACATCGGCAAGCGGCGTTTCATTGTCATCACCGACAGGCTGGTCGAACGAGATGGTTTTGTCGCGCTTGCGGCGCCACCAATACCAATACCGATTGCGGGCGAGGTTGGTGGCAATTTGATAAAGCCATGTCGAGAAGGCGGACTCGCCGCGGAAGTTTTCGAGGCCGCGGTGGGCGCGGATGAAGGCGTCCTGCGTGACTTCCTCGGCATCCTGCTGATTGCGGAGGAGCTGGTGCACCATTGCGTAAATGCGGTCCCAGTAACGGGACACCATTTCATCAAAAGCGGAGTGATCGCCATTTTTAAAGCGGCTCACCAGCAATTGATCGAGGGCAACATCCTGGGCTTTCGTCGACATACGTTCAACGGAAGTTTGATGCGCGTATTTTTCGATTGTTCCCACTTTCTTCAGTTGAAATTGTGTTGGTGCGCGCGAGGGGCGCGTTTTTGCCGGACGGTTTTTGGGCGGATGTATTTTTGCTTTTTACGTGGATAATCCAGTGTTTTTCGGGGCATGCCAGAAAAATGCCATCCGAGTATTTCATTTAGTGTGGAAAAAACTCTTGCAAAGGTGTCATGGGAAAACCTTATTCCATCCCCTTTCAACGCTTGGGGGTTGATAGCTCAACGGTAGAGCAGCGTCCTTTTAAGTCGTTGGTTCAGGGTTCGAATCCCTGTCAACCCACCAGCGTGAAAATCAAAGGGCTGAAGGACTGGACGGCTGAAGGGCCGAAGGTTATGCGGCCAAAACTCTCGGAATCCAAAAAAAACCAACATGGCTATCGATTTCGGCTGGTGGAAAAAAACACCGGAGGACGGCAAATTCCAAATCAACGTGAGCGTCCACGGCGGCAACATCGAGTGGACGCGCAAACAGGGACATTTCAAGCAATGGGAAAACTACGGGCCGCCCACTGACGAGGACTGGGATCGCCTGCTCTACGAAGCCGAAAAACGCGTGCCCCGCCGGCTGATTTCGCCAAAACAATTCGCCGCAATCAAGGCACTGCGTCCGCAGTGAGGTCGCAAAAGACGCAAAAACGATTGCCTCTCAACTGGATGTTTTTTGCGCAGCGTGTGACTTCCCGTGGCGATTGATTTTGGCTTGCGCTTGGCGGCACGGCGGGTTTCCTCCCTATTTCTCAATTTCAAGCCGAGCTAGCTCAGTTGGTAGAGCAATGCTTTCGTAAAGCATGGGTCGTCGGTTCAAGTCCGATGCTCGGCTCCATTCTAAAGGCCTCGCAATCCATAGGGTTGCGAGGTTTTTTGTTATTCATTTTCGCGCCAGTTTATGACGCCTAATGTCGCGAAATGTCATTTTTGGCTGACTTTCGATTCCGCCAACAATCAACCAAACTCCATCCTTTTCACCGTTCACTCTTCACTCTTCACTCTTTTCCCTCACCGTGCCGCTCCCAACCGATCTCTTCGACTACCAACTTCCGCCGCGCCTCATCGCGCAAACGCCCGCCGAACGGCGGGACGCCTCGCGCCTTCTCGTCGTTGACCGTGCCGCGCGCGCGCTTACGCACGCCACATTCGCCGACCTGCCGTGTTTTCTTCGGCCAACCGACACTCTCTTTCGCAACAACGCCGCGGTTCTGCCCGCCCGCCTGCGCGCGCAACGTCCGACCGGCGGGGCGGTCGAGTGTTTCCTGCTGCGCCCCGAACCCGCGCGCGGCGAAAACACTTGGTGGTGCCTGCTGCGTCCCGGCAAGAAGCTTCCCGTCGGCGCCACATTTGCGCACGAAACCGAGTTCGCCGGGCATGTCCTCGAAAAAAACTCCGAGGGCGGCGCGCTCATCCGGTTCGAAACCGCCGGCAACGAATCAATCATCGCCGTCGCCAACCGCCTCGGCGAAATTCCCCTGCCCCCCTACATCAATCGCGACGCCGCGCACAATTCGCCCGACACCCGCGCCGCCGATCGCGAGCGATACCAAACCGTTTACGCCGCGCGCGACCGTCAGGTCGCCGTCGCCGCGCCCACCGCCGGCCTGCACTTCACGCCCGAACTCCTCGAGCGCCTCGGCGCCGACGGCGTTGCCATGCGGAACATCACGCTCCATGTCGGCCTTGGCACATTCAAACCCATAGAAACCGCGACCATCGAGGAACACCCGATCCACCGCGAACTCTACGAAATACCCGCCTCCACGCAAAGCGCCCTTCTCTCCCCTCGCGGCCGTCGCGTGGCGGTCGGCACAACAAGCGTCCGCACCATTGAGGATTTCTTCCGCAAACGCCCCACTGGAACAACCGCCACGACGTCCACATTCGCCGACGAGGCCGCGCTCTACATTTATCCGCCATCGACCTTCGCCGGGGTGGACGCGCTCATCACCAACTTTCACCAACCCCGCTCCACGCTCCTGTGCCTCGTCGCCGCATTCCTCTCGCCCGGCACAAGCGACGGGATCGCATGGATTCGCGAAATTTACGCCGAGGCCATCGCCAAGGAATACCGTTTCTTCAGCTACGGCGACGCCATGTTGATTGTGTGAGCATCCATCCTCCTGGCCGGATATTTTTTATGTCTTGGTAAACTTGGGTGGATTGTTTAAGCACATCGCCCGTTATGTCTCTCGATTTTGATCCATCCCAAGTGAAACTAGCCAGGTTCCGGCCCAAGATTCTGGACTGCCTGCGCGACTATTCGCGGGAGAAATTCATCAAGGATTTGATGGCGGGGTTGACGGTCGGGGTGGTCGCGCTGTCGTTGTGCATCGGCCTCGGCGTGGCCTCGGGCGTGGAGCCGCAGGCCGGTTTGTATGCGGGCATAATCGGCGGTTTTCTGGTGTCGCTTTTAGGCGGGTCGAAAGTGCAGGTCGGCGGGCCGGCGGGGGCGTTTGTCGGACTTCTGGCAATCATCGCGGCAAACTACGGTTTCGCAAACTTGCTGCTGTGCACAATGATGGCGGGAGTGATGCTGTTTGCGATGGGGTTGTTTCGCCTGGGGACATTGATCCGGTTTGTGCCCCAGCCGGTGATCGCGGGTTTTACCTGCGGCATTGCGATCACGATTTTGCTGACGCAGGTGAAGCCGTTTTTCGGACTGCAAATGGACAAGGAGCCGGGCGAATTTTTGCCGCGCATCGCGGCGTTGGTCCAGGCGGCGCCGTCGGTCAATTGGTTCACAACGGGGCTGGGCGTGCTATCATTACTGGTGTTGTTCCGGTGGCCGGCGCGCTGGGCGCGTTATGTGCCCGGCTCGATTGTCGTGGTGGTTGGCGGCACGCTGCTCGTCTGGCTGGCGCAGCTCGAATGGGTGCGGCAATTTTTCACATTCAAGGTGGCGACCATCGGCTCGGAGTTTGGAGGGATTCCGCGGGGACTGCCGAGTTTCGCGTGGCCTCGTTTTGACTGGCAGCAATTGGGAAACCTGGTGGTGCCGGCGGCGACGATTGCGATGCTGGGCGCCATCGAGTCGCTGATGTCAGCCGTGGTGGCGGACGGGTTGACGGACGACCGGCATGATTCGAACCAGGAACTGATGGGACAGGGAGTGGCGAATTTTGTGACTCCGTTGTTTGGCGGAATCCCGGTAACGGGCGTGATTGCGCGCACGGCGACAAACATCCGCAGCGGCGCGCAAACGCCGGTCGCGGGGCTGGTGCACGCGGTGTTTTTGCTGGCGGTGTTGTTGATCGCCGCGCCGCTGGCGAAGCACATCCCGCTGGTTACGTTCGCGGCGGTGCTGGCCGCGGTGGGATGGAAGATGGGCGAATGGGGAGAGTTCACCCGGCTGAAGAAACGGCTGCGCGGCGACGCGGCGGTTTTTTTGGTCACGTTTTTCCTGACGGTGTGCGTCGATTTGACGGCGGCGGTCGGCTTCGGAATGCTTTTGGCGTGCGTCTTGTTTGTGAAGCGCGTGGCCGACACGGCGCAGGTGCAGTCGATGATGGGCAACGAGAGCGACGCGGGGCAGCCAGGGCACGAAAAGAACGAGGAACTGGCGGAAAAATTGCCGAACGGCGTGGTGATTTACCGCGTGTTTGGCGCGTTGCTTTTCGGCGCGGCGGACAAGCTCGACATGGTTTTGCGCCGTGGGATCGAGGACACGCAGGTCGTCATTTTCCACATGGCGGCGGTGACGGCGATGGATTCAACCGCGCTGGACCGGCTTGAAAATTTGCACGCCAAATTGCACAAGCGCAAAAAGCACATGATTCTTTGCGGGCCGCACACGCAGGCCTATTTCATGATGGAGAAAGCGGGCTTTCTCGACGCCGTGGGCCACGATAATGTCGCAGCTGATTTGCCGTCGGCGGTCGAGCGAGCCAAGGCGCTGCTCGCCCGCGATGCGGTAGCTTCCGGAGGAAAGCCCAAACCGGGCGCCGCAAGCGACGCCCCTACTGAGTAAAGTCGAAGCGCGCGATGACGGGGCGGTGGTCGCTGGCGTCCCTCACGCCGGGACCGTCGTGGATTTGGGCGGCGTTGTCTTTCACAAATCGTTTCAACGACGGCGAAACGAGCATGTGGTCGATGCGCGAGTAGGAGTCCTGCCTTCCGTAGAAATGCGTCCAGACTTCGCCGCGCGAATCGGTTGCACGCAACAGGTGCATGATCTCTACGCGTTTTTCCCTGGTCAGGGTTCGGAGGGCGGGACTGGACCTGGAGTCGTTGAAATCGCCGAGAATCATAAAGAGGGCGCCGGGCGCGTCGGACTTTGGGAAAACGGAAAACACGCGGTCGCGCACGGCGCGCGCCTCCGCGGCGCGGCGTTGTGTCGATTCGGGATCATCCTTGCGGTCGGTGAGCCGGCTTTTCAGGTGCACAATGAAGAGCGCCAGTTCGCCGGCGGCGGTTTTCACGCGCACTTCGAGCAAGCCGCGTTTCACGGTTTCGGTGGTGTCGAAATACGCGAATTCGAGATCGGTGTGCTTGCTCACGCGCGTGAACGGCTTGCGGGAAAGCACGGCCACGTGACGGGCTTCGTCGGCCGCGTCGAGCACGATCGCGTGGGGATAGTCAACGCCCTCGGTTTTCAGGTCGCGCCGCAATTCCTCAAGGAAGGGCTGCGAGCCCATTTCCTGTAGCGCGACGATGTCGGCGTCGAGCGCCTTGATGACCGCGCGCAGGGCCTGCTTTTCGTTTTCCGGCTTGGGGTAGCCGCGCGTGTAAACGCCATCAACAAACCGGCCCGCCAGCGTATAGTTGGCCGTGTTGTAGGTGGCCACGCTGAGAGTTTCCGCTGAAAGGCCGAAGGGCAGAATAACTGCTCCGAGCAGGGCAAGATGCCTGACAGGGCTGAGAGCGAGAAACAGGCCGGACAGCCGGCAACGGGAAAACGGGCGGCGCATGGGAGATTGTGTTATTTCTTTGTTGGAGTGTTCATTGCGGTTTCGCGTTCAACGATTGTCGGGTGCGAATAGTAAAAACGGCTGTAAAGCGGGTGCGGCGTGAGATTCGAGAGATTCTTTTGCGCAAGTTTTCGGAGCGCGCCGATGAGCGGCGAGGACCCGCCCATGGCGTCGCGCGCGAAGGCGTCCGCCTCGTATTCGTGTTTGCGCGAAAAATAGTTTCCGACGGGCGTGATCCAGAAAAGCGCCAGTCCGCTCAACAACGAGAACAGCAGGAAGGCCGCCGCCAGGTCGCCCGTGGCAAAACCGAACGCCGGGTTGAACCACGCGCTGTTCGCCAGCCACGCGATGAGCGCGAAACCGCCGAGCATCATGAGCGAACTCGTGAGCAGCGTTTTCGGAATATGCCCGCGCTTGTAATGGCCGACCTCGTGGGCAAGCACGGCCTCGAGTTCCTCGGGCTCGAGTTGTTCGATGAGTGTGTCGAAAAGCACGATGCGGCGAAAACGTCCGAAGCCGGTGAAAAAGGCGTTGGAGTGACCGGAGCGCTTGCTGCCGTCCATGACCTGAATCGTGGACGCCTTGAACCCGGTGCGATCGGAAAGCGCCATGAGCCGGTCGCGCAAGCCGCCTTCGGGCAGCGGAGTCAGTTTGTTGAAAAGCGGCAGGATGACCTTGGGATAGAGAACGAGCATCAGTATTTGAAAACTGAATACGAGCGCGAAGCCCCACACCCACCACCACGCGCCCATCCAGTGCACAAGCGAAAGCAACGCCCACAACAGCGGCGCGCCTATGATGAGCGCGATCGCAAGCCCCTTGATTTTGTCGCTCACCCAAAGGCCGGGCGTGCTTTTGTTGAAACCAAAACGCGCCTCGAGCCGGAATTGTCCCCACCAGTCGAACGGCAGCGAAATCACACTCAGCACAATGCCAACCCCGAGCAAATAAACAACCTGCGCCCAAGTGCCCGCGAGAAAAGTGCCCGCCAGCGCCGAGGTGACGCATCCGTGGGTCCAAGGCAGCACGCCGCTCGCAAACAACGCCACCAGCACAAGCGAATCCCACACCCGCTCGATGCTGCCAAACCCGGCCTTGGCAAGCGTGTAGGCGGTCGATTTTTGATAGGTTTCCGCATCCATGATTGCGCTCGCCGCGGCGGGCGCGGCATTCATGTGCTTACGCACTTCCGCGCAATTCAGGCGGCTGAGCCAGGTTTCCGCGCCCAGCTTGAGCGCGACAAGGATGATAATGATTAGCAGGGCTGTTGTGCTGGTTATCATGAAACGCGAGTGCAACGATTTTCGCCGTCAGTGCGAGGTGAAAGCTCAGCGAAACCGAAACCCGGTTTACAATACGCGGAAAAACCGAGGACACTTGTCCAAAAGCATTGACGCCGCCCCGTTCACTCACGACGCTTCCGGCCTTTCCTCAACAAGAAATTCGCCCCGCCTCCATTTTTGCCGAGTTCCCGGATCCCCGTTTATTTCCACTCGCAAACGCAATAAAACACCCAAAAAACATATGAGCCAGCCCACCCAAACTGCGCAAAAGATGACAAATTACCGATGGGCAATTTGCATCCTTTTGTTCTTCGCCACCACCATCAACTATCTCGACCGGCAAGTTCTTTCGCTGACTTGGGACGAATTCATCAAGCCCGAATTTCACTGGAACGACGACCATTACGGCACAATCACGGCCGTGTTCTCGTTCGTATATGCCTTGGGCATGCTTTTTGCCGGTCGCTTCATCGACTGGATGGGCTCCAAAAAAGGCTTCTTGTGGGCGATCGGTGTCTGGTCGGTCGGCGCGTGCGTGCACGCCCTGTGCGGTGTCATCACGGAAAGCTATGCGGGCGTGGAAAATAAACTGGCGCTTGTCCAAGCCACCGGCGACACAGCCGTGGTCATAGCCACGGTCAGCATGTGGGCATTTATTGTTGCGCGGTGTATTTTGGCGCTCGGCGAGGCCGGCAACTTCCCCGCCGCAATCAAGGTGACAGCCGAATACTTTCCTAAAAAAGACCGTGCGTTTGCGACGTCCATTTTCAACGCGGGCGCTTCGGTCGGCGCGCTCTTCGCGCCATTGAGCATCCCGTTGCTCGCCAAGGCGTGGGGGTGGGAATTGGCCTTCATCATCATCGGCGTCCTCGGCTTCATCTGGATGGGTTTCTGGGTGTTCATGTATGACGCCCCCGCAAGGAGCAAGCATGTGAACAAAGCGGAGCTCGAATACATCGAGCAGGACGGCCAGGATATCGTTCAGCCCAAGAAGAAGGGTTCGTTTTGGAAAGCCGTCGTTGCATTTCTGGGGCTTTTCAAATACCGGCAGACTTGGGCCTTCGCGGTCGGCAAATTCATGACCGACGGCGTGTGGTGGTTCTTCCTGTTCTGGACGCCCTCGTATCTGAACGCGCAGTTCAACATCAAGATGTCCGAGGGCCTGGGCATCGCGCTTATCTTCACACTCTACGCCATCACCACGGTCCTATCTATTTTCGGCGGAAAACTGCCGACGCTCATTATCAACAAAACAGGACAGGACCCATACTCCGCCCGCATGAAGGCGATGTTGATATTCGCGTTCTTCCCGCTGGTGGTGTTGTTTGCCCAACCGACTGGCACGATTTCCCCGTGGTTCCCGATTCTCCTGATCTCCATCGGCTGCTCGGCTCACCAATCCTGGTCGGCGAACATCTTCTCAACGGTGGGCGACATGTTCCCCAAGAAAGCAATCGCATCCATCACCGGCATCGGCGGCATGGCCGGTGGCATCGGCTCGATGCTCATGCAGAAAGGCGCCGGAAAAATGTTCGTGCACGCCGACGAGACGCAGATGGCGTTTCTCGGATTCGTGGGCAAGCCCGCCGGTTATTTTGTGATCTTCTGCATCTGCGCCGTGGCCTACTTGGTTGGCTGGTCGATCATGAAAACACTCGTTCCGAAATACTCCCCGATCACGGATTTGTAATCCGCCGTATCAAAACCAAAAGAAAAGCACTCTTCCCTCTCCGAAGGCCGCGCACTCATGCGCGGCCTTCGTTTTTGACGCATAACGAAATCCTCATTCACCGAAAACAACCTGTCGCAACCTCGGACTGCGTTCTTCGGTGTAATTAGGAAATACTCAGCGCGCTTATCCAGCGTCAACACGCTCGACTGAAGTTTCTTTTAAATGGGCCAAGTGCCCATGCGATTCATAGTTGCGGCAGGCGAACTTCGAAGGCGGTGCCCCGACCTGGTTCGCTGCGGGCTTCAATCGTGCCCCGGTGGTTTTCGATAATACGCCGGACGATTGCCAGGCCGAGACCGATGTGCGGAGCCTGATCGGCGTTGTGCGTTCGGGCTTTGTCGGCCCGGTAAAAGCGATCAAATATGTGCGGCAGGTCTTCGGCGGCGATGCCGGGACCGTCGTCCTCAACGATGAGGCAGGCTTGCTTGTTTTCGCTGACGCCTGTTTTCAGCCGAATGTGTCCGCCCGCGCCGGTTTTGCCCGCGACATGATGGTGTTGAATGGCGTTGGAAATGAGGTTGGTGGCAATGATTCCGAGAGTGGCGGGATCGGCGCTCAAGGGAGCGGGCACGAGCGCGGTGGTGTCGATTTCGATGTGACGCTCGGCGGCGAGAGGCGCGAGCTGGCGGGCTGTGTCGCGCATGATGTCGGCAAGGTCGCAGGAAACCCGTGTCTGTGTGTTGAAGTTGCGCCCCGGCGCTTCCTGACGGGCGAGAAGGAGCAGCGCTTCAACGAGGTGGCGCATGCGCGCGGCTGTGTCAGCGCAAGTCTGGAGGGTTTCGCGATATTCGGCTGACGTGCGCTCGCGTTTCAAGATGCGCTGCGTTTCGGCAATGAGAATCGAGATGGGTGTGCGCAGTTCGTGCGAGGCGTCGGAGGTGAAGCGTTTTTGCTGCTCGATGGATGCGTGGAGGCGCGCGAAGGTGTCGTTGAGCACGGTGGCGAGCTGGCCGAGCTCGCTTTCGGCGTCGCGGGTGTCGATGCGTTCGTCGAGGTTGCCCTCGGCGATGCGGGTGGCCGTGTGGCTGATGGCGCGAATCGGGCGAATGGCGCGCCCCGCGATCCACCAACCGCCGGCCAGACCGAGAAGCCAGATACCAAGGCCGGCGGCGGCGAGTTTCCACGCGAGACGGTTCTTTTCGGCGAGTTCGGGCGTGATGTCGCGCCCGGTGAGAATGGCGGCTCCTTCGGGCACGCCACGAATGGCCTCGCGCCGTGTCCTGAGTGTGCGAAGCGGCTCGGGGGCTGAGCGTTTTTCATCGTTTCCCTGCGCGCTTGTCCTGCGGGACGGGGGCGGAGGAAACACAAAGTCATCGGGCACATTCTGCGACTGGAGAAGGATGGATCCGTCGTGGTCGCGAATAACGAAGTAGCCGTAACCGGGGGCGGTGTTTGCGAAATATTCCTCGAGTTCGGGGGAAAGCGTGACTGGACGATTTCTGTCACGCATCCGAAGCATGAGGTCGGCCGGTGTGGGACGGGGCCGGGTGTCCGTGTCGCTGGTTGTCGCGTCGTTGGATTCAAAGTTGTCCTGCCCAAACGCGGAAATCATGAGACCGCGAAAAAGACGGTGCTCGGTGGCGCGAAGGTCCCTGTCGATGCGGCGCTGAGTGGCATCCCATGCGAGACGCCACGCGGTGAAACAGAAAGCGACAATCATCACGAGGAGGATGAGTCCGTGCCACGCCTGGATGCGCCAGCGAATGGAGTGAAGAAAGGAAGCCATGGGAAAGAAGAAACAGTATTTAGGAATTAGGAAGCGGGTTACTGTGCGATTGAAAAGTGACGTCTAAAACCGGGAAAAAGTTTGAAGTGCCTTATGATCTGGATGCGCACGTGGGAATTGAATTTCTGGCTTATAAAATTCCAACCTCTACTTTTCCACGCTGTATCCATGGCCGCGACGGGTTTGGATGATGTCGGAATCGAGTTTTTTTCGAAGATTGGAAACGTGAACATCAAGAAGATTTGAGAAGGTGTCGTCGTCCTCGTCGAAGAGGTGCTCGTAGAGCGTGGTGCGCGAGACGACCTCGCCCCGGTGCAAAGCCAGGTATTCAAGAAGTGAATACTCGCGCGCGGTGAGCGGAATTTCCACACCGCCCGCGTTGGTGACGCGGCGCGCGGCGGTGTCGAGCGTGATGCCGCCGGAAAGGACAACGAGGGATGAGGTTTGCCCGGCACTGCGGCGTATCAAGGCGCGGATGCGCGCGAGGAGTTCGTCGATGTCAAAGGGTTTTGTGAGATAATCGTCGGCGCCGTGATCGAGTCCGCGAATGCGGTCGGGCACGGTGTCGCGCGCGGTGAGCATCAGGATCGGCGTTTTTGAAATCGCTTCCGAAACCGGTTTGGCGCCCGCGCCCTGGGGTGTGGCGTTGTCGCGAAGCGCGGCAAGGACGCCCCAGCCATCAAGCTTGGGAAGCATGACATCGAGGAGAATAACGTCGTAGGTATTTTCTCGCGCCTTGTAGAGTCCGTCCTCGCCATCGCTCGCGGTATCCACGGCATAGTTTTCCTCGCGCAACGTGGCGGCAAGACTGCGCTGAAGCGCGGGATCATCTTCGATTACAAGGAGGCGCATGGTGGAGGAAGAGTGAAAGGTGAATGGTGAAGAGTGAAAAAAAGAATACGCTGGCAGACGGTGAAGGCAGGATATGTGTTTTTTGAATCCGGATAATAGCACGGCAAACCTTTAGCGTGGATGAAGAAAGGGCGAGGCCCTCCCTATTTCCTTCATCCGGGAACGCTATTTGAAGCGGCTGAAGTCGGGTTTGCGTTTTTCGGTGAAGGCGGAGAGCGCCTCCTTTGCCTCGGGGGAGGAGAGGCGGCGCAGGAAGACTTCTGCTTCGCGTGCGATGGCGTCGGTGATGGCGGGCTGATGCGCTTTTTTTAACAGGGCTTTGGCGTCGCGCACGGCGGAGGCGGGTTGCGCGGCGAGTTTTGCGCAGCGGGCGAGAGCGAATTCCATCACGCCGCCTTCGGTGACCATGTCGTTGATGAGGCCGAGCGTCAGCGCTTTTTCCGCGGTCAGGGGTTCGCCGAGCAGGATCAGCTCGGACGCTTTTGCGCTTCCGATGCGTTGCGCCAGCAGGTGGCTCGATCCGGCTTCGGGGCTCAGTCCCAGACTCGTGAAGGGCAGGATGAAGCGGGCGTTGGGCGCGGCGTAAACCAGGTCGCAGTGCAGCAAGAGCGTTGTGCCGATGCCGACCGCGAATCCTTCGACAGCTGCCACCAACGGCTTTTCAAGGCCGTCGAGGCATTCGAAAAATTTGAAGACGGGCGCGTCGTTTTTGGCGGGCGGGTTTTGGAGGAAATCGCCGAGGTCGTTACCGGCGGTGAAATTGCCGCCGGCGCCGCCGAGCAGCATCACGCGGACGTCGGGGTTTTGTTCGCCGTCGAGCAGGGCGCGCGTGATCGCCGAATACATTTCGGAGGTGAGCGCGTTTTTCTTTTCAGGCCTTGTTATTAGAATTTGCAGGATGCCTTGGTCCAGGCTGGTGGCGATGTTGTTGTCCATGTGGCGCAGTCTGAGAAAAGGCTGAAGGACTGAAAGACTGAAAGGCTGAAACAAACCAGTAATCCCCATGTTTTGCCGTGGTTCCGGCTTCAGATTTTCAGACCTTCAGTCTTTCAGCCTTTTTCCTCACTCGTGGCGGAGCGCGTCGATGGGGTCGAGTTTGGCGGCGCGGCGGGCGGGGGTGAAGCCGAAGAGGATTCCAACGGCGGCGCTGAAGACGACGGCGATGATGTTGATTTGGGCGTTGAAGGTCACGGGGACGTTGATGAGCATGCCGAGTCCGTAGCAGAGCGCGATGGCGAGGGCGATGCCGAGGAGTCCGCCGATGCACGAGATGGTTGTCGCCTCGACGAGAAATTGGAGCAGGACTTCGCGGGCGCGCGCGCCGATGGCGAGGCGGATGCCGATTTCGCGGGTGCGCTCGGTCACGGAGACGAGCATGATGTTCATGATGCCGATGCCGCCGACGAGGAGCGAGACGCCGGCGACGGCGGCGAGGAGCATGGTCATCATGCGCGTGGAGGAGCTGAGGGTTTCGGCGATTTGGCGGGTGTCGAATACGTTAAAATTGTTGTCCTGGTTGGGCTGGAGGTTGCGGCGCTGGCGCATGAGGGCGGTGATTTCGGTGATCATGCGGTCGCTGCTGGCGCCGTCTTGCGCGGAGATGCTGATCATGGTGATGTCGTGCGCGCCGGTATGGCCGGTGAGGCGGCGCTGGAGCGTGATGAGGGGGACGATGATGGTGTCGTCCTGGTCGCCCATGCCCATCTGGCCTTTGGCGGCGAGCAGTCCGATGACCGTGCAGGAGGCGTTGCCGACGCGGATTTTTTGCCCGATGGGGCTGTCCGTGCCGAAGAGTTCCTTGCGGACGGTGTTGCCGATGACGCAGACGGCGGCGCCTTCGCGGTAGTCGGATTTGTCGAAGAGGCGGCCTTCGGCGAGCGTCCATTTGTTGATGCTGAAATAGGATTCGGTGGTGCCGGTGACGCTGGTGGCGCGCGCGTTTTGGAGGTAGGCGGTGCTCATGGAGGAGCTGCGCACGGGGGCGATGGAGGCGATGCCGGGGACTTGCTCGGAGATGGCGGTGACGTCGCCCTCGGTGAAATTGGGAATGTTGGGCTGGCGCGGGCCGAAGCCGGCGCCAGGACGGAGCATGAGGAGGTTGCTGCCGAGGCTGGAGATTTGGTTTTCAACGGCCTTGGTGGTGCCTTCGCCGAGCGTGACCATAGTGATGACGGCGGCGACACCGATGATGATGCCGAGCATGGTGAGGAAGGCGCGCGTGACGTTGCGGCGGATTTCGCGAAGCGCGATGTGCAGGGCGTTGAGTGTGGTGGAGAACATGGTGTGGGAATTTTCGATTTTGGATTCTCGATTTTGGATTGGGAGCTTCCGCTCCGTTTTCGCTTTCGGTGTCGCGCGGTAGCGCGCAATCGAAAATCGAGAATCCAAAATCGAGAATTATCTGAAATGAGGTGAGTGGCTTCGAGGGCGTGTGAAATGTGATTTTACGGGCGGTTTGTGTCCGACTCGATCAGGCCGTCCTTGATGCGGACGATGCGCTTGGCATAGGCGGCGACGTCGTCCTCGTGGGTGACCATGATGATCGTGATGCCGCGTTCGGCGTTGAGGCGCGTGAGGAGTTTCATGATGTCAACGGTCGTGGTGGTATCGAGGTTGCCGGTGGGTTCGTCGGCGAAGAGCGTGCTGGGTTCGGTGACGATGGCGCGGGCGATGGCGACGCGTTGTTGCTGGCCGCCGGAGAGTTCGGCGGGGGTGTTGCGAAGTTTTTCGCCGAGGCCGACGGAGTCGATGGCGGCGAGCGCTTTTTCGTGGCGTTCGCGTCGGGAGAGTCCGCGGTAGAGTAGCGGGAGTTCAACGTTTTCGACGGTGCTGGTGCGGGCGAGGAGGTTGAATCCCTGGAAGATGAAGCCGAGTGCGTGACGGCGCAGGAGTGAGCGCTGGTCGGCGGTGAGGGTTTCGACGGCGATGTCCTCGTAGCGGTAGCTGCCGCTGGTGGGCGTGTCGAGGCAGCCGAGTGTGTTCATGAGCGTGGATTTGCCGGAGCCGCTGTGTCCCATGATGGCGACGAACTCTCCGCGCTGGATGTCGAGGTCGATGCCGCGCAGGGCCTGAAATGCGGCCGCGCCCGTGCCGTAGGTTTTCGTGAGCTGGCGGAGTCTGATTAGTGGAGAAGGCATTGTGTGTCGGATGCTACGAGTTGCTTGATGCGATAAATGCAGGGAGCGGTGGTGGAAGAGGCCAGGCGACCAGAGGCCAGAAGGCCAGAGACCAGAGGACCGGAGAGCCGGAGTGGAAATGTGTTCTATGCGGTATGTATTCTGGCTTTCTGGCCTCTGGTCTTCTGGCCTCTTGTTTTCTATCTGGCGTTTGTGATTATTTGCATGCCGTCGGCGAGGGCTTCGCCGGAGACTTCGGTGTGGCGGCTGTCGGAAATTCCGACTTTCACCGTGACAGGTTGCGGGTGGCCGTCCTTGAGGATGTGGATGCGGGCGGTGCCGTTGGCGGCTTTTTCGGATGCGTCGCCGTTGGCGGCGGGACGGGCGCTTTGGCGGCGCGGAGGTCCGGGCATGATGCTTTGGACAAAGGATTTTGATTGTTTGCCGGAGCCTTGGGGCGCGAGGGTCGACGGGTCGAAACGGAAGGCAGCGACGGGAACGAGGAAAACGTTTTTGGCCTCGGCAACGCTGATGTCGGCGGTGGCGGTCATGCCGGGGCGAAGGCTGAGGTCGTTGTTGTTGACCTCGAGCTCGGTTTCGTAGGTGACGACGTTGTTGGTGACGGCGGAACCGTAGGCGACTTTGGTGACGCTGGCGGTGTAGGTGCGGTTGGGCCAGGCGTCCACGGTGAAGGAGGCTTTCTGGCCGGCTGCGACACGGCCGATGTCGGCCTCGGCGATGGTGACCTTGAGTTTCATGTGCTCGAGGTTTTCGGCGATTACGAAGAGCTCGGGCGCGGTGAAACTGGCGGCGACGGTCTGGCCGGGCTCGATGGAGCGGGTGAGGATGATGCCGTCGATGGGCGACTTGATGATGGCTTTGGAGAGGTCGGTTTCGTTGATGTCGAGCTGGGCCTGGGATTGCGCGATGGAGGCCTTGGCGGCGAGGACATTGGCGGCGGCGCGGTCGGCGGCGGCGATGGCGGTGTCCATGTCGGCGCGCGAGGGAATGCGTCCGTTGCTCACGCGCTGGAGTTCCTGCTGGCGGGCGAGCGTGGCCTGGGCTTCCTTGAGCGTGGCTTCGTTTTGGGCGAGCGTGGCCTGGGCGGAGGCGAGGCTGGCGCGGCTGGACTCGGTTTGCTGGGAGAGCTTGGTGGTGTCGAGTTTGAGGAGGGGCTGGCCCTTGGTGACGCGGTCGTTGGTGTCCACGTAAACTTCGAGCACGGTGCCGGAGAGCTCGGAGCCGACGGTGACTTCGTTGGTGGGCTCGAGGTTGCCGGTGGCGGTGATGTCGAGCGCGAGGTCGCCGCGGCGGAGCGTCTCGGTGATGAAGGGCGGCTCCTCGGCGGCGGCGCGTTTTTGCACGGAGCTGCGATACCAGATGATGGCGGCGACGACTGCGGCGAGCACGGCGATGACGACGATGATCCAGGTGCGGCGCGAGCCCTTGCCTTCCTTTTGGATGATGGCGGAGAGGCTGCCGGTGGCGGACGGGTTTTCGTTGGCGTTGGATTTCATGATAAATATGGAATGAGATTTGGCGTGATCAGACTGATAAAATGGGAGGCGGTCGGTTTTAGTTTACGTTGCCCCAGCCGCCGCCGAGGGCCTTGTAGAGTTGAATTTGGGCGTTGGTGTAATCGGCGGTGGCGGAGACTTGCTGTTCTTGAATGGAGAGCTCGGTGCGCTGCGCGTCGAGGAGCGTGGTGATGTAAACTTGTCCGGCCTCGTATTGGATCGCGGCGAGCTCGGCGGCCTCGCGGGCGGCGGCGTTGGCGCGGTCGAGAATGGTGATGCGCTCGGTGGTGCGCTGGATCGAGACGAGCGCGTTTTCAACGTCGGTGAGCGCGGTGAGCACGGCGCTCTCGTAGGCGATGAGCGACTGCTTTGTGAGCTCGTTTTGAATGGCGATGTTTTGCTTGATGCGCCCGCCGGCAAAGATGGGCGCGGTGAGACTGCCGAGCGCGCTGGCGACGGTTGTGGAGGGATCAAAGAGGTCGCCGGCCCTGAGGGATTCGAGGCTGAGCGAACCGGTGAGTTTGAGCGAGGGAAGGCGGTCGCGCTCAGCGGCTTTCAGACGGGCGACTGTGGCGGCGAAGGCGTATTCGGCGGCGCGGATGTCAGGGCGCTGGCGGAGCGTGTCGGCGGGAATGGCGACGGCGGGTGTATCCGATTTTGGGATACGCGATGAATACGCGGTGCCGGCGTTGGCGGTGTTTTGCGTGAGCAGTTGATCGAGCGCGCCGGGGGCGAGGCCGGATAGGCGCGTGAGCTGGTTGCGGGCCTGCGCGATGTTTTGCCGGAGCGAGGGAATGGAGGCGCGGGCTTGCTCGAGCGTGCTTACGGCTTGCTGGAGCTCGAGCGCGGAGGCGTCGCCGGACTGGGCGCGCCATTGCGTGATTTGCGTGGTCTCGGCGCGGGTGCGCAGGCTTTCCTCGACCACGGCGAGCTGGGCTTCGGCGGAACGGAGCGAGACGTAGGCGGTGGCGACCTCGGCGGCGAGGGAGACTTGCGCGGCGTGAAAGTTTTGCTCGGTTTGCGCGAGGTCGGCGTCGGCGGCCTTGAGCGACTGGCGGTTTTTGCCAAAGAGATCGATTTCCCAAGAGGCGTCGAGCGAGGCGGAATAACTTTCGCCGCTGGTCGTGGTGTGCGGGCTTGTGGTGTGGTCCTTGGTGCGCGAGGTGCGCGCGTCGGCGCCGGCGGAGAGCGAGGGAAGGAGGTCGGATTTCGTGACGCCGCGCGTGGCGCGCGACTGCTCGATCTTGGAAAGCGCGGTGCGAATGTCAGGGCTGGTTTGGAGCGCGCCGTTGATGAGCCGGGTGAGGACGGGGTCGTCGTAGCGCGTCCACCAGGCGGATAAATTGTCCGCGGCACTTGTCTGCGCGGGCCGGGTCACGCTTGCCTCCGAGGTGTTTTGCCAGGTTTCCGGAACGGCGACAGTGGAGTCACTGAGAGAGCGAGGGCCGGAAGGCGTGGCGCAGGAGGCGAGCAGGAGCAGCGAGGCAGCGGCGGTGCCGCGGGTTAAAAGGAAAAGTGTCGTGTGTTTTTGTTGGGCGCGCATGGCGTTGAATCGCGTTGAGTGTGCGCAGAGATTACACGAACGAACCTTTAGGGATTATTAAGGAGCGCGCTTTTTTTGAAATCGGAGCTTAATTTTCAATTTTTGAAAACGCGAAGCTCGCGCCGCCGCAATGGCGGGCGGCAAAACGCACGCGCGAGCCAACCCAGGCGGGTGCGCGCCTTATTCGGAAATCGGACCGTGGCTGCCGCTCCAATTGAGCTTTTTGCGCACCACGGAAAAGTGCGCGTAATCGGCGTGCTGCACAAGCGGCAGTCGCATGGGCGCGAGCGTGATTTCGAAGGGCTTGCTCTCGCAGAGGATCGGGTTCTGGCGTCCGTCGGCGGCGACGAGAAGCCTGGCCTGCGGGTCGCGGTTGCGTATGCGCAAGCGCACGTCGTCGCGAAAAATGATCGATCGATTGGACAACGTGTGCGGGCAGATGGGCGTCATGGCGATGACGGCGGCATCGGGGTGAATGAGCGGCCCTCCGGCGGAAAGATTGTAGGCGGTCGAGCCGGTGGGTGTGGACACGATCAGGCCGTCGCTAAAATAATCGGTGACGAGCTGGTCGTCCGCATAAACTTCGAGGCGCACGAGCCGCGAGTTGCGCTCGTCCTTGATCACAATGTCGTTCAGCGCCGTGAGCGTGAGCGGGGTATCGTCGCAGTCGATGCGGCACTGGATGAGCGAGCGGTGGGATATTTGAAATTTACCCGCAAGGATTTCCTGAAATTGCCGCGGGGCCTCGTCGGCGGAAAGCGTGGTGAGAAAACCAAGGTATCCGCGATTGACGCCGATGATGGGGATTTGCCCGCGAGCGGCGTCGGCGGCAATGCCGAGCAGCGTGCCATCGCCGCCAATCACGCAACACGCGTCGCAGTCGGCCAAAAAATTCTGAGGAACGGGAAACTGGTCCGTCGAGCGCACGGTGACGCCGAGAGTGTCGGCGGTGGCAAGCAGGCTTTGCGCGAGGTCGGCGGCGCCTGTTTTCCGGGCGTTGACGACGAGTGCGAGTGAACGGATTGCTGCTGGCATGATGGGCGGAATCAAACCGTTTGCGCACGTCGTTGCAAACGCCAAACATGCGTTTCCCTTCGCGATATTTTGTTTTCTTTGCGGGACAAACGCGGCGCGATTCGTCAACCTGCCCGTTTTCAAACCATGCCCGCAGCAAGCAACAACACTCCCGGCAACACCGCAAACGACGCATCGTCGCGCTCCGTCGCGCAGGATTTCGCAACGGTGTTCGCGCTGCTCAAACCGCAGATGACGCGCCTCGACGCCTTCCTGCGCGAACAAATGACCGGCTTCGAGCCCGAGATTCGTCCGATGGCGGAATACTGCATCGACACCTCGGGCAAACGCATCCGCCCCGCGCTTGTTTTTCTGGGCGGCTGGACGGGCGCCGCCGAAGACGCACCGCAAGAGCTGATTCGCGCCGCCGCCGTTGTCGAGCTCGTGCACCTGGCCACGCTCGTCCACGACGACATCATGGACGGCGCCGAGCTGCGCCGCAACCGCCGCACCGCCGCGCGCGAATACGGCGCGGAAGCCGCCGTGCTCCTCGGCGACGCCCTTCTCGCGCACGCCGTGCACATCGCCGCCCAGTTTCCCACCACCGAGGTCTGCGCCGAAGTCTCCAACGCCACGCGCAGGGTCTGCGCCGGCGAAATCATCCAGACCATGCGGCGTGGCACACTCGAAATCACACTCGAGGACTACCAGCGCATCATCGACCTGAAAACCGCCGAGCTATTCCGGGTGTCCTGCTACCTCGGCGGACGCCTCGCCGGCCATCCCCTGCCCTACTGCCTGGCGGCCGCCGAATTCGGACGCCGCCTCGGCGTGGCATATCAAATTTACGACGACCTGGCCGATTTCTTCGGCGACGAAAAACGAATTGGCAAAACGCTTGGCACCGACCTTGCCAGCGGAAAAATCACCCTGCCGCTCATCGAGCTTTTCAAACGCCTGCCCTCCGATGCCGACCGCGCCGCGCTCACCGACGAAATCCTAAGGCGCGCCGCCCCCCGCCCCGACCTCCGTATCCAGCAAATGAATACGCTCGGAGTGTTCGAGGCGGTTTCGGACGCAATCCACGCAGAGCTCCGCGCCGCCGAGGCCGTCCTCGCCCCGCACGCGACGCTTCCGCCCGCGCCGTTGCTCCTGCGCCTGCGCGGCGTGCTGCACGACCAGGTGATGACGTTGAAAAAGGACTCGTAAGATACACGGACGCCCGTCCAAAGATTCGCATTCGAGAATCAAATACTCAAACGAAGAGCGCGATGTCCGTCACGAGGCGGTCGACAAAAAATCGCGCACCGTTTCGAGCACGCCGGCCTTGGGGATTTCCTGCTCCGTGCGCGTGCCCATGTCGCGGATTTTAACCACGCCCTTGGCCAGTTCGTCACTGCCATAAATGAGCGCGAGCTTTGCGCCGGATTCCGCCGCCGCCTTGAATTGTTTGCCGAAGGCCATTTCCCGCATCGGATAATCAACGCGGAAACCCGCGGCACGAATTGCGTTAATGTCGGCAAACGCGGCAAGGCGTTCCTGCTCGCCGCCAATGATCGCATACACATCGGGTGCCTGCACGAACGCCGGCATCAGCCCGCGCTGTTCGAGAAGAAGGCCGAATGTCATGTCGCCGATCGCAAAACCGATCGCGGGCATGTCCGCGTAGCCGAGCTTGCCGACAAGATTGTCGTAACGCCCGCCGCCCGCAAGCGCGCGCAGCTCACCCTTGCGATCAAACGCCTCAAACACAAAACCGGTGTAATAGGCGAGGCCGCGAACAACACCGAGATCGACCGAGATATATTTCTCCAAGCCCATCGCGGCGAGATTGCCCAAAAGCTTTTTCCAGTCCGCAAGTCGCGCGCCGAGCTTGGCGGCCGTGGCCGAGTGCGGGGCGAGCGCGGCCTCAAGCGCGTCGAGCGATTTGATTTTCAAAAACGCGAGCACCTTTTCCTTGAGCGCCGCGTCCAATGGCGCGCCGAATTGATCCGCGTAGCCCTTGAAAGCATCGTCGCCGGCCTTCTCGTATTTATCGACGGCGCCGAGCACCGCGCGCGAGCGCGCCTCGTCAAGCCCGAGCGCCTCGAGATAATAGAACCAAAGATCGCGATCGCTGAGGCGCACGTAGAAATCCCGCTCCGTCAGCCCGAAGCCGCGGAGACATTGCGTGAGAAGCGCGATCAACTCGGTTTCCGCCTCGACACCGGGCTCGCCGAAAATGTCGGCGTTAAATTGAAAGAAGCAGCGCCCCCTGCCCTTTTGCATGCGCTCGTAACGATAAAACTCGGCGATGCTGAACCACTTGACCGGACGCTTGAGCGTGGCCGCCTTGTCGCCGACGAGCCGGCAGACGGTGGGCGTCATCTCGGGGCGAAGCGCAACCTCGCGGCCACCCTTGTCGGTGAAATTAAAAAGCTGCGACTCGATTTCCTCGCCGGATTTCGTCTTGTAGAGATCGAGCGGCTCCAGCACGGGCGCGTCGTATTCGAGAAAGCCGAACGCGTTTGCAGTATGCCTCCAGACGCGAAAAATATGATTCCTGCGCGCAAGGGCGTCGGGATAAAACTCGCGAAAACCGGGAAGTGTCTGGAATGTTGCCATGTTAATAATCGTGATGCGAAAACCCAAGACGCTGAAAAATGCGGACGGCGGGCGCGATGAAAAAATGCGCGCAAATCGTCCTTGTCAGTCGTGGAAAGACCCCGCTTTATTTGCGCGCTTGGCAACGGACGCTTAGCTCAGTTGGTTAGAGCATCTCGTTTACACCGAGAGGGTCGGGGGTTCGAGTCCCTCAGCGTCCACCACGGCGGGGGTTGTTCGCTTTATCTTATCGCATTTTGAAATAGGGCGGGATTCCGGGTTGCCGTTTTTGCGGGGCTCCGGGCACAACAAAGGGCGCGTCGGTTGGAACGCGCCCTTGTGGTTGCCGGGTTGTCGCTTTTCTTACCAGGCGCGGCGGTAGCCGAGGCTCAGCGACCAGGGCCTCTCGTAGTCCGAGGCCTTGTTGTATTCATAGTCAAAATACACCTGGCTTCGCTCGTCGATCAGGTAGCCCACTCCCGCCCCGGTCTCAAACCGCC
>NZ_JAQFIP010000014.1 GCF_029504735.1 Ereboglobus sp. PH5-10
TCAATCGCGCCGCGATTGGAACCGCCCGGTGAAAAACCAAGGGACATCCCCCCGGGCCTGCTGCAAAATTAATCTCCAATCGCGGTTTTCAGGTTAAATGCGAAAACCATGCTTGTCGCGGAGCGGCTTTCCTTCGCGTTGCAGTTAGGACAAACCACCAACAAAGCCAGCGCCATTTCCCTTTCCCAATCTTTTCGTTTTCCACACAAAAAAGACGCGCTATAAAAAGCGCGTCAGCATAAGACATATGGTCGTTGATTTTTTTGAGGGCGAAAGCGTTATTGGCTGCTTATGAACTTCCAGTTGGCGACCTTGGCGGGATTATACATCAGGCGGTCGGTGGCTTCGTTATAGGTCGCGATGTCTACTTCGTAAACGTAGGTGAGATTGGTTTTGCTACTCGCACAAATAAGATAGTGCCGACCCGTGGCAGGGTCATATCGCTTACCCTTAACAATAGCCATGCCGTCAATCGGGCTGCCGGGCATCCCTGTGGTCGCCGTTGCTGCCACCGCGGGGCGGGTTGGGCGTGTGGGAGCGCGGCGGACGGAGCTCTTGGGCGTCGCGGCTGCCGTCTTCTTGGGCGCAGTCTTTGTCGATTTTCTAGTGGTCGTGGAACGCGTGGGCGCCGGAGCGGCGGTTGTGGCGCGCGTGGAGGAGGTCGGTTGAGCGGCCCGTTGTGGGGGGGCGGGCTGCTCCGCGGGCGCGGTCTGGCGCGACGGCGCCGGCGGCATCGAAAAACTGATGGTTGGAATGGGCGCGGCGGGGGGCGCGGGGGTATAGGGGGTGATCGGAGTGGCCGGTGCCGGTTGCTGTTGGGCGCCGGCGGTTTGGGTTGTCGAACCTGGAGCCATCACTTTCCAAAGCAGCCAGCCTGCGAGGAGCAATAGCAGCAAGAGCACGACTGCGTAGATCGTGTTATTTTTTTTGCTTTTGCGTGATGCCATTTTTTCTTGATGTTAAATAACTGCCTTAACGGCAAGTTAGGTTTTGGGCAAAAAAAAACGGGGCTGCGCTTGTTAATGCCAAGCGCGAGCCCCGCCTTGAAACTGTTACCACTTCAGGCCGATGCCCGCGTAACCGTAGAGGTTGTCGCTGCCATCGTTGTAGCCATAGGACCAGGACATGCGGTTCGTGGTGTCGCCGTATTGCACGCCGACAGTGGCACGAAGATGCTTGGTGAACCAGACGGAGGCGCTGACGGTGACTCCATAGTAGCTATAGTTGTCCTTGACGTCGGGTCCCGGGGTGTCGGGATACTGGTCGCGGATATTGCTATTGCCCACAAAGAGGCTGAAGTCGATCGAGGCAGGGAACTGCTCGATGTTGAAGGGGATGCGATAGCCGGTCGCCGCCTCAACAGTGAAGTCCTTTGTGCGAATGTCGTAATATGCGGTGACGTTCGCGCCCCAGTTTTCGAGGATTTCGCGGCCTGCGCTCACATAGACTTCGTAGGTGTAATCAGTCTGGTCGTTGTCGGCTTCGGGATAGAAGTATCCGATGAGACCGCCGGTGAACTCAAAGCCCTGCCAGTGGTATTTGTAACCGCCGTAGAGGTCGAATTCGAAGTCCTTTTCGGAGGCGAAGGGCTGGTTGGCCCAGCCGCCGACAAAGAAGCCGTCTTGGCCGGTGATGGGATTAAACTCAAAGTTGGCCTGCATGGACTGGCCGGCTTTCTTATCGCCGCGAAACACGTAGCGCGTGGCGTAACGCATTTCGAAGGAACCTTCCCATTGGGAAGTGGTTTGAGCCTGCGCATTGAGTGTCGTGAGTCCGACCGCGGCAGTGACGAGGGCGAGTATGGTTCTTAGTTTCATAATTTTTACAGGAAAATATGGGTAATGCAGAGGTGCCCGGCCGCCGCCCGCCTTCGATCATTTGGCAGGCGGCGCGCACGAGCACCTTGCTGTGCTGAGTTAGTAAACGTAGGTCGTTTCGTCCTTGTTGATCGGTTTCGGGAGGAACGACGAGTTGAACTCAAGGCGGGTCGTGGCGACGCCTTCCTGCGCACCCTTGGCTTGGATGGTGAAGGTGATGACGCCGCGCGGCTTGAGGAGCATGTCGGGCAGTGTGACTACCTTGCCGGTGATTGTGGCGGTCTTGTCGGAGCAGGCGACCGGCGTGATTTCATCGCTGAAGATGACGCGGATCTGGCTGTTGACTTCACGATAGGCGCCCTGGTTGGTGATGCGGATCGTGTAGGTGACGGAATCGCCGACGCGGATCGGGTCAACATTGTCGATGATCTCGGTGAGCACGCCCGGAGGTCCGTCCCAGATGGTGGTGGCGGCCGCGGTGGCGGTCAGGCCCTTGCCGGTGCGCGCGGTGACCTTGTTGGTGGTGGTCATCGGCTCGGCGGCGGTGATGGTGACGTTGCGGGTCACGCTCTGCGCGGGAGCGAGCGAGGCGATGGTCCAAACAACTTGGTTGTTGTTCTGGGTGACAGGCGCGTCGGAGGCCGAGACGAGCTTCGAGCCCTTCGGAATGTCGTCCGTGACAGTGATGTTGTCGAGCGTCGAGCTGCCCTCGTTGGTCACGGTGATTGTGTAAGTGGCGTTGCGGGTGATCGTCTGGCGCTCCGGACCGGTCTTGGTCACGCCAATGCGGGACATGACAATGGTGACGGGCGACTCGGCGCTGACCGAGGCCGCGTTGCTGGCGGTGGCGGTGGCCTTGTTGACCCACTGGCCTTGCGAGGCGGCGGTGACGGGAATGCTGACGGTCTTGGTCTCGCCGGCGGCGATGGTGCCGATGGTGTAGGTGGGCTGTGCTTCGCTGCCGCGCAGACCCGAGGGGAGGTTGTCAACAACGACAACATCCTTGGCGGTGGCCGTGCCGACGTTGGAGACGCGCACCGTGTAGCCGATCGTGCTGTTGAGCTCGGCCTCGCGCGGGCCGATCTTTTCGATGGCAAGACGCGGGGAGCCGGCGCGGAAGCCGAGGCGGGCCACGGGGTCAACGCAAACCTTGGTGGCGGTCAGGAACTCGCCTTCCATGTTCGGGCGGACGGTGATGACGGTATCCTGCTGCTCGCCTTTGCGCATCGAGGCATAACCCCAGTTGAGGTCGTTGCCGCTCTTGGCAACGTCGGGCGTGGCGCCCACGTAGGTCGCGCCTTCGGGGAGATGCTCCGTGACGCGGACTTCCGTGATGTCGGCCAGCGCCGTGACACGAACGCGATACTGATAAGCGGAACCGACTTCGCCGGGTGCGCTGAGCAGGGTCTTTTCAATGGTGTAAAGGTTGGAGTCAAAACGGTTGCCAATCGCACCAGTGCCCACGGGAGCAACATAAGCGGGCTTGCTCTCGGTCTTTGTGGTGACGACGGTGGCCGGCTTGGTCTCGGTGACGGTGGTTCTGGTGGTAGTGGTCGTGGTGGTGGTCTTGGTTGCGGCAGGTCTTGTGGGAGCTGCGGCAGCGGGAGCCTCGGTGTAGGCTTTTGCGGGAGCGGCATTTGTGGCCTCAATAGCCGGAGCCGGATTGCTTTGCGGATACTCCGGATATTGCTTCGACTGCGGAACGGCCATCAAATTGGTGGCCAAAAACGCGACGATGACGAATGCGAGACCGGTGATCTTGATTTTACTTATCGGTTTCATAGAAGGTTGGTTCTGGTTTACTTGGTGTTAGGACAAACTGGTTAGCACACAGTAGTTGCTTGTGACTAATTTCAACTGACTAACATGTAGCAGACAAGCATAATTCTCTTTAGTTGCCCGAAAACTTCCGGTTTTTGAAATTGGTCATGAACTCTTGGCTATGAAGTATTTTGGTTCTTTTCTTTCATGTAAAAAACAATCGTTTTTTTGAAGTGGAAATTTTGGGGAAATATGGTGCCGCCTGTTTTCAGCGTCCGGCATTTATAACACGAAACCAGCGGGAACCAAGCGCATCCTTAATTTTAAGACATTGAATATCATTTTTTTACAAAAAATTATGAATTCGCGCCCGGTCAATCGACAAACACACCGTCTCGCATCGTGCGGACGCGATCGCATCGATCCGCAATCTCGGGATTGTGGGTGACGAGCGTGATCGCCTGGCCGTTTTCCTTGGCAAGGCGCGTGAGCAGGTCGAACACAATGGCGGAGTTTTTTACATCAAGATTCCCCGTTGGCTCGTCCGCGAGAATGATTGAAGGCTGGTTTGCCAGCGCGCGGGCGATCGCGACGCGCTGTTGTTCGCCGCCGGAAAGCTGCGTCGCCAGCCGGTGCGTTTTTTTGCCAAGCCCGACCGCGTCGAGCAAATGCCGCGCCCAGTCCAGCCGTTTCGCCACCGGCCAGCGGCCCAGGCGATTCATCGGCAGCATCACGTTTTCAAGCGCCGTAAACTCCGGCAGCAGAAAGTGGAACTGAAAAACGAAGCCGATGTGCTCGTTGCGAATCGCCGTGCGCTCGTCGTCGCCGGCCTGCGCGACATCGCGGCCGCCAATCCAGATTTCCCCGCCCTCCGGCCTGTCGAGCAAGCCGAGCAAATATAACAAAGTGCTCTTGCCGCAACCCGAAGGCCCGACAATCGCCGTGACCGAACCGCGACGCGCCGAAAACGAAACCTCGCGCAGCACATGCACGCGCGCCTCGCCCTCGCCGAGATGACGCACGAGTTTCTCACAACGCAACGCCACCTCTCCCGCCGGGTTCTCCGGTTGTATAATATTATTATCCTTATTATTAATCGCGCTCATTGTGACGCCCCCCGGATGATCGCCGCCGGCTCAAGCTCGGCCGCGCGCCGCGCCGGCAGCAAGCTCGCAATCAACACAACAATCGCCGACGCCGACGCCGCGCCCAAATAATGCAGCGCGCGCCACGCCACGACAATATGGTCGGCGGCAAACAATCCCGTGTTCGGCATGGGCAGGCTCGAAACGCCCCAAGTCGCCAGCGCGCCCAGCGCGCACCCGATTGTCACGCCCAGCACAAGCACCATCATCCCCTGCATCATGAACACAAACCCGATGTCGCCGCGCGTGAAACCCATCGAGCGCAAAATCGCAATCTCCTTCGTTTTTTCCATGACGATCATGAAAAGCGTGTTAAACATGCCCAGCCCCGAAACCACTATTATGGTAAATACTATAATCGCCGCCATGACCCGGAAAAACTGGAACACCGCCAGCCAAATCTGCTCGCGCTCCTGCCAGCTCTTCGCCACGTGATCCGTCATCAGCGAGACCTGCTCCGCCATTTCGGGCGCCTTGTTTATATCGCGCAAACCGACTTGCAAATACGTCGCGCCGTAGGGGCGGTTTAATAATATGCGCGCCTCCTGCATGTGCATAAAAACGCGCACCTTGTCTATATCGCGAATTCCGGTTTCATAAATCGCCGACACCTTGTAACGCGTCGAATGCCCGGCGTATGATATTAGCACGGAATCCCCCGGCCTGAGCCCGAGCCGGTTGGCCAGCACCGAGCCGACAAGCACGCCGGAGGGCGCGCGCCTGAAATCATCAATGCCGCCGATTGTAATCTGGTGCGCCAGGTCGGAAACCGCCAGATGGTCGTCCAGCTCGATGCCAAAAACCTGCCCCGCGTCCCCGCGCGTCGCCGACTGTATGCCGATGTTGCCGCGCAACACGGCGGACACGTTTGTGACATCGGGAAAACGCTTGATCGCCTCGCCCAGCAATCGCGGCTCGGCCACGCCCTCCTGATACTTGCGATTGCTTTCCACGGTCACGCTCCCGACCGGGCGGCCCTGGGCGTCAACGGCCCCGACCGCCGGAGTCATATTTTGAAACATCTTGTCCTCGACGCGCATCGGCCCGTCGGTGCCGATGATTGTGCGAACAAAAAACTCCTGAAATCCGCTCGTGATCGCCTGTGTTAATATAATAAACGCAACCCCCATCGCGATGCCCACAAGGCTCATCAGCATGGAACGCTTTTTCGCCAGCAAAAAGCGCAGCGCGATTTTCAGGTTCGTTTGCATTATTATATATTAGCGCGCCGCCGGCCTTGCGACACGCACGCGCTGTCCGTCGCGAAACGTCGCGGGGAAATCCACTATAATCTCATCGCTTTCGCTCAAGCCGTCGAGGATCTCGACATTGTTCAACCCCGAGAAACCCGTGCTCACGGCAACCTTGAACGCACGATTGTCGCGCACGGCAAAAACGGAATTGCCCAGCAGCGCGCGCCTGTCGGCGATCAACACATCATTATGCTGGTCCACCGTGATGCTGGCCTCGCCCGTGAGCCCCGGCACAAGGCGGTCCTCCGGAATATCAGCCTTCAAGTAGGCAATATAGCGCCGCGTTTTTTCATCCGCATTGGGAAGCACGCGCTCAACCGAGGCCTTGAACTGCTGCCCGCCGTAACCGAGCAATTGCATGTTCACGGGCAGGCCGGGGCGCACACCCGAAAAATTTTCCTCGCTGATTTGCGCCTGCACAAGCCGCTCTCGCGAAATGACGCGGCACAACACCTGCCCTCCGCCGACAAGATCGCCCGCGCGCGCGACGATCTCGGATATCGTGCCGTCGTTCGCCACGACGACCGCCATCTTTTCGAGCGAGCGCCTTTTGGTCTTCAGCGACAATTCGAAGCTTTCGAGCCTCTGCCGGTTTGATATTTCCTCGTTGGCCAGGTGAAACTTGAGCTGCTCCAATGCGCGTTTGGCGCGGTCCAGCTCCTGCTGGGAAATGCGCCCCTGCTCGGCGAGGCGCGTGCTGTTTTTCACGGACTCCTCGGCGGCGGCAATCTCGAAGCGCCTCGGCGAGCCGAGCGCGATGCTGTCCTTGAACGCCCTGTATTCCGACTCCGTGCGCTCGATGTCGAGCTCGAGGTCCTTCGTGTCGATTTGATACAAAACATCGCCCGCCCGCACCTCCTGCCCGAGCTGCACATTGCTTTTTAATATGCGCCCGCCCGCCTCGCTCTTTATATCCATGCTGAACGACTCGGTGACGAGTATGTTGGCGGGCACCACGCGCATGGCCGTCCCCCGTTTCACGGAATCGACAACCGCCACGGGCAGCCTCTGGTAATACACCCAGAATCCAACCGCGGCCGCCACCGCGAGAACCCCCGGTATTATTAAAATGCGTTTCAATTTCATTATTATAAAGTCGGCATGAATATTATATTTCGATTATATCAATCTCCCGCGACCGCGTTTCCGCGATCCCGCGCGACCGGGTCCCGTCCGCGATTTGACAAATACGACGCCAATGTTGTGTAAAACTGCGCGCGCGCCGCGTGGATGCCGTGCGTCGCGTGATTGAGGGAAGTCCTCGCGTCATCGACATCGCGCCGCGAACGCATGCCGCTCGCGAAATCCTGCCCGGCGCGCTCCAGGACTTCGCGCGCCCTGTCCAGGTCGCGCTCGGAGTTTTGCAACTGCCGCCACGCAATCATCAACCTGGCCGTTTCCGCGCGCCGCTCGGCGCCCTCCTGCTGCTCGATCTGCGCGCGGCTGGTTTCATAGGCGCGCAGGCGGTTGAGCGAGGCGCGGCGGGTGGCTTGCGACGCAAACCCGTCAAACAGCGACCAGTTCACCGCGAGCAACGCGTTCCAGCTTGTTATGAGCGATTTTTGCCCGAACGTGTCGCCCGCGTCGCGCCGGTCGTCTTGGTTGACCGAGAGTTCGACTCCAATTTTTGGATACAGGCGTTTTTTGGCGATTTCGTAATTGAGTCTCTCGATCCTTGCCGCGTCGGCCATCTCCTCGGCGCGCGCGGATGGCGGCGCGCTCACGATCCCGGATATCGCCGCCAGCGCATCCCCGATGTCGGCAAGCGGGGGGATTTCCACGGGCAGCCGGTCGATTTCCGCCGGCGTCATTCCCGTGATTTGCACAAGCGTCGCGCGCAACGCCGCGCATTCGTTTTCAAGTCGCGCAACCTCGGGCAGCTGCAAATCGACTTCGCGGTCCGCGCCGTCAAGCGCCGCCGGGGCGAGCGAGCCGTCGTCAATCGACTGCCGCACATATTCGCGATCCTTCCGAACCCGCTCCAGTTTCAAGCGCGCAAGCTCCAAGTCATTCGACACAAGCACAAAGTCGAAATACCGCCTGCGCAAATCCACCGCGAGCACCCGCCGCGTCTCGGCGACATTGCGCTCGGCAATCGCCTTTCGGATTTGCGCAATCTGATAATTTTTCTCCAACGCCCCCCAATGATACAGCGGCTGGTAAAAACCCACGTTGAACAAAACCGATGCCACGGTGCGGTCTTTTGCGCCGGATTCGCGGTGCTGCTCGTAAATCACCCCCGGGCGCGCCCACGCGCTCACATTGGGCAGCATCGGGGCGCGACCCACCGTCACCTCCTCGCGCGCCACCGCCGCCAGCCATTCCTTCATGATTATGTCCGGCCCGTTCACGAGCCCCTTGCGCAGCATCTCGTCGAGCACGGGCAGTTTGCGCTCCGGCAGTTCCGCCTGCAAACGCGCCACGACGGTCTCACGCGCCGACGCATCCTCCGACGCCCCAAAAACCATCCCGCAGCCAGGCACAATCACCCAAAGGACCGCCGCGAAGACGAACCGCCTGTTGATGTGTGCGTTAAAAAAAGCCATTGCCGAAACACAAAATGATTGAAAAAGATGTTTTTTGAATCGGGAAACCCCGTCTCTGACAACGAAAACAAAAGATATCTCCATGCAAAAAACGCGCCCCCGTTGCAAATTAATGCAACAAGCGCACTTCACGCCTGACAAATACTCGCAATTCACCCATTGTCCAAAGTTCCTGTCTTTTTTAACACTCAGTTTTTACAGCACAACACCATGCTCAAGCACACCATAGCCACCCTCCTCATCGCCGCCTGCCTCGCCTTTGTCGCAGGCTGCCAAAACATCCCCCTCGGCGGGGAAAACAACGTCGGCGCGTTTAACTTCGGCGAATTCGAAGGCCTCTACAACACGACCGCGCCCACCGTCACCCAAACCGCCCGCGAAGCCGCCCAGCAACTCGGCCTCACCGAGGTCGCCCTCACCGAGGGCAAGTTTGAATCAACAATCATTGCCCGCGATGCGAACGACCTGAAGGTGCAGATCAAAGTCTCCGAGGCCAACAGCCTCCAAACCAAGATTCGCATTCGCTGGGGCACCGGCGGCGATCGCGACCAGTCGATCAAGTTCTACAACACGGTCGAAAAGCTGCTCGCCTCCAAATAAGGGCGAACCATTACTCTCCCCCCAAAAGCCGCGCCCGCAAAGGCGCGGTTTTTTTGTGTCAGTTGTCTGACTGTTCACCCCGCCGCGGCTTTGCCCCGGCCGCGCCTGTCCAACCATCCTGGCATGCAAGCGCTCCCCCAATGCGACACGCCACCGTCATCCTGCTCACAATCCTCTCCATCCTTCCCATGCCCAAAGTCCGCGCCAGCAAAACCGTCCCCGATATTCCGCATTCGCATTCCGTCCGCGCCCACGGCGCCGTCGGCGACGGCAAGACGCTTGACACCGCCGCCATCAACCGCGCCATTGAAGCCGCGTCCGCCGCGGGCGGCGGCACCGTCCACTTCCCCGCCGGTTCATATCTCTCCGCAACAATCCGCCTCCGCAGCAACATAACGCTCCACATCGACGCCGGCGCAAAAATCATCGCCGCCGACACCGGCTACGACGCCCCCGAGCCCAACAAATGGGGCGACCTCAAATACCAGGATTTCGGCCACTCGCACTGGGCCAATTCGCTCATCCACGGCGACGGCCTCGAAAACATCGCCATCACCGGCCACGGCCTTATCGACGGACGCGGCCTCAACCGCGGCTGGGGCGCGACCGAGGGCTCCGGCAACAAAACCATCGCGCTGCGCCTCTGCCGCAACGTCACCCTGCGCGATTTTTCCGTTTACCACGGCGGCCACTTCGCGCTCCTCGCCACCGGCGTTGACAACCTCACAATCGACAACCTCCGCATCGACACCAACCGCGACGCGCTCGACATCGACTGCTGCCGCCACGTCCGCATTTCCAACTGCTCCCTCAACACCCCCAACGACGACGCCATCGTCCTCAAAACCTCCTACGCCCTCGGCGAAGTCCGCCCCACCGAGCACGTCACGATCACGAACTGCTCCGTCACCGGCTACGACCTCGGAACCCTCCTCGACGGCACCTACCGGCGCACCCTCGCCCACTCGCCTGACCGCGACGGCCCGACCGGACGCATCAAATTCGGCACCGAGTCCAACGGCCCCTTCCGCAACATCACCATCTCGAACATCGTCTTCGACCGCTCGCGCGGCATCGCGCTCGAAAGCGTCGATGGCTCCGAAATCGAGGACATTGCCATCAGCAACATCACCATGCGCGACGTGTCGAACGCCCCGCTCTTCATCCGCCTCGGCAACCGCGCCCGCGGCCCCAAGGGCACGCCCGGCGGCTCGATCAAGCGCGTCACCATCGACAACCTCGTCGCCTCCGACGCCGACGGCCGCTTCCCCGCCTTCATCATCAGCGGCATCCCCGGCCATCACATTGAAAACATCCGCCTCTCCAACATCCGCGTCGAGACGCGCGGCGGCCTGACGATGAAGGAAATCGCCGCGCAACCCGACGCGCTCGTCAACGCCTTCTTCCTGCGCGGCGGCGCGCCCGGCGTGCAAGGCAAGCGCGCGCCCTACGCGGTGCCCGAGCGCGACAACGCCTATCCCGAGCCGAGCATGTTCGGCCTTCTGCCGGCGACCGCGCTCTACGCCCGCCATGTCAAAAACCTCCAGCTCCACAACGTCGAAGTCGCCACGACGCAACCCGACGAGCGTCCCGCGCTGGTGCTGGAGGACATCGACGGCATCACGCTGCGCGACATCACGCTCCCCGAGCCCGCCAAGGCAAAGTCCGCATGGGCGCACTTGACCGACGTGAAAAATTTCATCCACAACGACGCCAAACCCAAAACCGTCGTCAGAACAACGGAGTTGAAAAAATAGCGCATCCGTGAAAATCCGGCAGCCACCGGCACATCTTACCCCAAAGTTATTGTTCCCCATTCAGGCCGGATTTCGTGGATTTGTGTCGCCAGCCATTTTGCCAGCTGCATCTCTTTGCATTCCCCTTGACGATGAAAACCCACACAACCCTTCGATTGCAGACGCTTCTGCTTGGCCTCTGCCTGCTTTCGGCGCTCCAATGCCCGGCACAAACGCAACCCGCGAAACTGGCGCCTGTTTACCCCGGTAAAACATGGTCGAGCGCCGACACGCCCGAAAAATACGGCTGGTCCCCGAAAAAACTGCAACAAGCCCGCGCCTACTCCGGAACCATCGCCACCGAGGCGGTGATGATTGTGCACAAGGGCGTCATTCTCGACCAATGGGGCGCCACGACCAAACGCCTCAATACTCACTCGATCAGAAAAAGCTTCATCAGCGCGCTCTACGGCATCGCCGTGGAAGCCGGGCAAATAAGCGTGGACGACACACTCGAAAAACTCGGCATCGACGACCGAGCCCCTTCGCTCACAGTCGCCGAAAAACAAGCCACTGTGGGCGACTTGCTCAAGGCCCGCTCGGGCGTTTATCACCCCGCCGCCTACGAAACAGCGTCCATGAAAAAAAAGCGCCCCGCGCGAGGCGCCCATCCGCGCGGCGCATTCTGGTATTACAACAACTGGGACTTTAACGCGCTCGGAGGCATTTACGAAAAAGTCGCGAAACAAAATGTCTTCGACGCCTTCCGGCAACACATCGCCGCCCCGCTCCAAATGGAGGACTTTCAGGTCCCGGCGGACACCAAGTTTGTCAACGAGCCCGAGTCCGATTTCCCGGCGTATGTCTTCCGCATGTCCGCGCGCGACATGGCGCGTTTTGGCCTGCTTTATTTGCGCAACGGCAAATGGGCGGACAAGCAAATCCTGCCCGAAAAATGGGTGCGCGAAAGCGTCGCGGCATATTCGAAAACCGGCGGCTCGGGCGGTTATGGATACCTGTGGTGGGTCGCGGTCGACGGGCGTCATTATCCCGGCGCAAAACTGCCCGACGGCTCCTACTCGGCGCGCGGCGCCGGCGGCCACTGCATTTTGATCCTTCCGGAATACGACCTCGTGATCGTCCACCGGGTGAACACCGACATCCCCAACAAAGTAACCTCGGCCCAACTTGGCAAGCTGCTCAAACTCATCCTTGACGCAAAAATGCAAGCGCCGGCATCGCAAGGCCGAGCCTGAAAAAGTTTGCGACAAAAGAGCGGCCTTCAGATCGCCCGCGCAACGCGCGCGCGAAATTCGCGCCGGGGTTTTGTGAACCGCAAACGCGGCGGCTGGCGGAACGCCGTCTCGAGCGCTGGCGGCGCCCCGCCAAAAACGGCCGCGCCATTCAAAGGGAAAGTCGTCCTTATAAAAAGGCCGCGTTGAAATAAAAACCCGCCTTGCCGCGCACGGTTTTGTATAAACAAAAAAGCCGCATGCTGGCATGCGGCTTTGCGGGAATATGTTATTTATGGAATTTACTCCGCCGGGTTGTTGACGGCGTTTTTCTCCTCCACCTTGAGCTTCCGGATGCTTTCCAAAATGGCAATCACCTCGGGCTGCTCGGCGGCGTAGTAGAGCGTGCGGATTTGGTTCACCGTGAGATGCTCGCGCATGACGAGCTCGCTCAGCAATTGCACGGCCTCCTTCTCCGTCGCCCGGTATTGCGCAATGCGTTCGTGCGCCTCGTGCGAACTCTGCTCTTGCGTGAGGTTGATGCCGCTGATCGATTCGAGCCACAACAGCGCGATACTCTTGGTTTCCGGTGAATTGCTGTCATACCCCATCTTCGCCATCAGCTCGGCGATGGTTTTAAACTTAACCGGCCTGCCACTTTCAACATTGATAACCGTGTTTCTGTGACATCCCACCAGCTTGGCAAGCCCATCGTGCGTGAGCCCCTTTGATTCCCTCAGATTACGAAAGAGTTGTGTGTAATTCATTGGATTAATTTACTAGTTGATTATGCTATTTGCTAATTTGTCAATACATCGGCAAACTTTTTTAACATGTTATTACATAGGCTGTTTGTAGCATAAATTAGAATCCGAGTGTATTGAATAATTGCTGTGTTTGAATTTAATGTGTCATACTGCCGATGGACATTCCCCCACCCTTGGACTAAAATATCCATGTTAGATATAAATGTTAGACACTCATCACTATTATCTGTTTCGTAATAAAGGGCTAATTTGCCGTAAAAAACAGCTTCGATAAAACATGTCGGTTTTATCGTTACTCATTGACATTACGCACAATCTGTTTCTCTCTCGCGCAAGAAACTTCTTTTATGGACATCGAAGCACGCACCGCCCGACTCGAAGAACATCTCACTTGGTTGCAGCAACACGCAACCGAGCAAGATCGCATAATTAGCACACAATCGTTCGAGATCGACCTACTAAAAAACCAACTTATACTCCTAAAAGAGCAATTATCTCATAAAAGCAACCAGTCTAATTTTGATGTGCAGAACGAAAAGCCCCCGCATTATTAATAAAATTATACTAACACAACACATGTGTTCTGTCGGGCGGGCTCGTTGATTTGTTATTTTGAGGAAAAAGGCGGGACCACGCCGAATATGAACACGCGCAAACCAAGTGCGATCGCGGTGAGTCGAAAAAAAGATATTCACGGGCAGACCAACACACACCGTGCGCGGGGAATCAAAAGGCCGTCGACTGGCCTTTTGGCAAACACACGCGACAAGCCACCGGCGCTCACGCTTCCACCGACAGCACATACACGGCTCCTTTTTTGGAGCCGATTGCCAGAAACCGGTCGTCCGGAGTCCATGCCAGTTTTGTGGCCGCGGAGGGCATTTTCACCGTGGCGCGCAAGGGCTGGTTGCGATCCAGGCTCCACAGCATCACCGAGCCGTCCTCCGACGCCGATGCGAGCAAGCCATGCGTCCGCTGGAACGCCAGCGCGCACACTTTTTCGGGATGGGGCAGCAAGTCGGGCTCGCGCCCCTCGGGGCCGGGCCCGCTGCAATTCCACACGCACGCATCACGCCCGCCGCCCGTCGCCAGCCATTGGCTGTTGCGGTCAAACGCCAGCGTGACGACCTTGCTTTCGTAGCCGCTCATGTGCAATTCAAGCCCCGTCTCCGGAATCCACAAATGCACGCTTTGGTCCTGATTGCCGGAGACAAGCCAGCGGTTGTCGGGCGACCAGACCAGCGAGTGGATGCCGTTGTTGTAGGGCAGCTCTTTTTGCAGCACAAAATCGTCCCCGTCCCAAAGCCGCACGCCGCCGAAATGCGCCGCCGCGAGCGCGCCGCCGTCCGGCTCCCAAGCTATCGCCTGCACGGTTTTCGGCGCGGGTTTGCAACGATGCCGCTCCGAGCCGTCGGCGTTGAGAAACACGACATCCTTCCCCGCCGCCGCGGCCAAAAGCGAGGAGGCCGGAACGCCGGGAGAATTTGTTTTCCCGGTCTCCGCACTTTCCTGCTCTCCGGTCTCTGATTTCCCCGGTCGCCATGCGATGTGGTCAACCCACGCACTGCCCAATTCCGCCGTGGTCACATGCTGGCCCGAGTCGGCGTCCCATAATTTGACCGCCCCGTCCTGACCGCCGCTCGCCAGCATGCGCGAAACCGCGCCTCCCGCCGTCACCGGAGCCCATGCGATGCAATTCGTGCCATCATCATGGCCCGGCAATTCGTGGAGCATGGTTTCCGACACGTCGGATGCCGCCGTCACCGCCTTCGGGCGAAAAATCGAGATGCCGCCGCCCGCCGATGCCGCCGCCAGCAACTCCCCGTCCGGCGACCAAGCCAGATCGATCACATAATCATCCAAAAGCGAAGCCCAGTGTTTCGACAGATTCATTTGAATGCGAAATGTGGATTGCGGATTGCGGAATGTGAAGCAGGGAAATTGCGCCGGGATTCGATAAGGACGAACGTATCGATTATGTTTACAATTCACCCCGATGGAACTTTTCCTCTTCACTCGTTTCGTTTGCGATAGTCTGGATTCCGCACAACGCGCATGCGCATGCTTTCAACAATAATCCCGCAAAAAACCGTCTGCGTCCTCCTTTCGCTCGCGCTTATTTTTAGCGGGTGCGCATCAACGCCGCGCGCCGACCGCGAGATTCCGTTCACAGGCAATTATCTCACCTATCATCAGGCCAACATCAATGTCGCGTCGCCCCGCAACAAAGTCCTCTGGCAATATCGCGCCGCGGGCACCGCGATTCGCCGCGGGGAACACGCGCTTGCGAAAACTTTTCTCGACGCCGCCCTCGCCTCCGCCGCCGCGGCCTACGGACAACCCAACAGCGATGCCGCGAAGGCCCGCGGGCTTTTCAAAAGCGAGGCCGGCAAGCCCTTTTACGGCGAGCCCTACGAGCGCGTAATGGCCAACTTTTACCGCGCGTTGCTTTACTGGGCGGATGGCGAACCCGACAACGCCCGCGCGCTTCTCCGCACGGCCGCGCTCCTTGATTCCGGCACCGTTGATAAAACCTACGCCGCGGACTACATCCTGCTCGATTATCTCGACGGTTTCATCACCGCCAAACTCAGCGGCAGTCCCGATGCCGGAGCAGGCGCGCTCGCCCGGGCCCGCGCCAGCGCCGCGTTGCAACACGTCCCGGCGCCGCCCGACTACGACCTGAAAACCAACGTCCATCTCTTCGTCGAATACGGACGCGCGCCGATTAAATACGCGGCGGGGCAGGCGGGCGAACGCCTCTGGTTCACCGTCAGAAAAGGCCCGGTCAGGCACGTCCGGCTGCATGTCGCCGGCCAAACCCAGGCGGTTCCCGCATACGACGATCTTGGTTATCAAGCCACCACTCGAGGCCCGCGCGTGATGGATCATGTTCTCGGCAACAAGGTCGCGTTCAAGGAAAACACCGGCATGGGTGCCGATGCCGCGCTTGCCATTCCCTCCCTGCTGGCAACCGCGCTCGCCAACACCGAGTTTGGCATTGGCGACGTGCCCGCGCCGTATAACCCGCCGCCCCCCGCCCGCCCTCCCAAGCCCCGCAACTCCCACAAACCAAAACACAAGGATGACCATGATGACGGAAGTGACATCGGCGCGGTCCTTGCGCCCATCGCAATAGGCATCGGCGCCCTCGTTGCAATCGGCATCGGCGCATCCGCGCTTTCAAACGCCACCAAAACGGAAGCCGACACCCGCGCGTGGGAAAATCTGCCCCGCCACCTCTGCTACCTTCCGCTGTCACTTCCGCCCGGAACGCATCCCGTCACGCTCGACTTTCTCGACGAGGACATGCAGCCCGTCTACCTCCAGAAACAAACCTTCACGATCACAGTTCCGGCAACCGCCTCTTCCTTCGCCGCCGGCCACGCCGACATAATTGTTTTCCGCAGCCAGTTGCACGATTGACGCCTTTTTTAAATTTCGGTTTTTCGGACTTGAGATTTCTTTGGTCTACGAGCTTGCGAGTGGCCTGACATTTGGGATTTCGTGATTCGAAAATTTCCCCCACTCTCCCCCTTTTTAATCATGGCCAAATCCACAAAAACCGCCCGCCCGTCCCAACAAGCCACCTGGGGCGGCCGCTTCACGTCCGGCCCCGCCGAGCTCATGCTCGCGTTTAGCGAATCCGTCTCGTTCGACCGCCGCCTCGCGCCGTTCGACATCGCCGGCAGCAAGGCCCACTCCGCCATGCTCGCGCACACCGGCATCATCACCGCCGCGGAACGCGATGCCATCCACGCCGGCCTCGACGCCATCCTCGCGGAAATCGACGCGGGCAAATTCATGTGGGACGTGAAACTTGAGGACGTGCACATGAACATCGAGCAGGCGCTCACCCGCCGCGTGCCCGCCGCCGCCAAGCTCCACACCGCGCGCAGCCGCAACGACCAGGTCGCCACCGACATGCGCCTCTACCTCAAGCACGCCTGCGCGCAACTCTCCGAAAAAATCGCCGCCGCCCAGCGCGCCATCCTCGCCGCCGCCGCCGCGCACGCCGACGTGCTCGTCCCCGGCTACACGCACCTCCAGCGCGCGCAGCCCGTTTATCTCGCGCACCATCTTTTCGCGTGGCTCGAAATGCTCCAGCGCGACCGCGCGCGCCTCGCCGAGACCGCCGCGCGCGCCAACTGGTGCCCGCTCGGCTCCGGCGCCATCGCCGGCACCACGCTCCCCATCGACCGCGAGTTCACCGCGAAACAACTCGGCTTCGTCGATGCGCGCGGCCGCCCACAAGTCACGCAAAACAGCATGGACACCGTCGCCGACCGCGACCTGTTCATCGAGTTCGCGCACGCCTGCGCGCTCTTCGGCGTGCACATCTCGCGCATCGCCGAGGACTTGATTCTCTGGTCGAGCGCGGAGTTTAAATTCGTGGAATTGCCCGACGCGTTTTGCACCGGCTCCTCGCTTATGCCGCAGAAAAAAAATCCCGACTCGTGCGAACTTCTCCGCGGCAAATCCGCGCGCCTGCAAGGCAACCTCCACACGCTCCTCACGCTCGCGAAGGGCCTGCCGCTCACCTACAACCGCGACCTCCAGGAGGACAAGCCGCCGCTCTTCGACAGCCACGACCAAACCGCGATCTGCGCCGACGTGCTCGCGGGCACCTTCACCGGCCTCAAGATGAATCGCGACAAATGCGCCGCCGCCGTGGCCGACCCCGCGCTGCTCGCCACCGATCTCGCGGATTATCTCGTCGAGCGCGGCGTGCCGTTCCGCGAGGCGCACCACGCCGTCGGCGCGGTCGTGCGCGCGGCGGAGACGCTCAATGTTCCGCTCAACGAAATCCCCCTCGCGGAAATTCAAAAAATCCATCCCGCCTACGCAAAGGACTGGACGCAAGTCTTCGACCTCAAGCGCGCCATGCAAAAACGCCGCGGCACCGGCATGCCCGGCCCGCAACAAATCAAAAAACAATTCGCGCGCTGGAAAAAGCTAATCGCGGAAACGCGGAAGGGCGGAAATGCGGAATGAATTTAATAGAACAAGACTTGAGTGACCGCGTGTTGAATGCGGCCATCGAGGTGCATCGAGCACTCGGTCCCGGATTTCTCGAAAAGATATACGAAACCGCCCTGACGCATGAACTCACCAAACGCGGCCACAAGGTGGAGCGCCAAAAGACCGTCACAATTGTCTATGACGGCCAAATCCTCGGCGAGCATCGGCTCGATCTCATCATTGATGGCCGCATCATTCTTGAGCTCAAGGCCTGCAAAGCCATCGAAGACATCCACCTGGCCACGGCCCGTTCCTATCTGAAAGCCACGGGATGCAAACTTGCCCTCGTCCTCAACTTCGCCGAAGCGCGGCTGGCAATAAAACGCGTCGTTCTTGACTCCGAGCCTTCCGCCCTTCCGCGCTTCCGCGATTAAGAAAATGTCCTCGAAAATCAAAATCCTTCCCGACCGCGTGGCGAACCAGATCGCCGCGGGGGAGGTCATTGAGCGGCCCGCGGCGGTCGTGAAGGAGCTCGTGGAAAACGCGCTCGACGCCGGGGCCACGCGGCTCGAGGTCGAGTTTCGCCACGGCGGACGCTCGCTCATGCGCATCGAGGACAACGGCGCGGGCATGTCGCGCGACGACGCGCTGCTCGCGCTCGAACGCCACGCCACGAGCAAAATCGCCGCCGCCGCCGACCTCGACTCGCTCTCCAGCTTCGGGTTTCGCGGCGAGGCGCTGCCGTCAATCGCCAGCGTATCCGAATTTTCAATACAAACGCGCGAGGCCTCGTCCGACACCGGCACCGAGGTTTTTGTCAACGGCGGCAAACTCGTCCACGTGCGCGAATGCGGCCGCGCCGTCGGCACGCGCATCGAGGTCAAGCACCTCTTCAACTCCGTGCCCGCGCGGCGCAAGTTTTTGAAAAGCGACGCCACCGAGTCCGCGCACATCATCCAGGGCGTGCGGCTCTACGCGCTGGCGTTTCCGCATGTCGCGTTCACGTTGATCGAGGACGGGCGCGTCATTTTTCGCTCGCCCCAATGCGAGACGCTCCGCGAGCGCGTCGCCGGCATTTTTGGAAAACAAATCGCCGAGAACCTGATCCCCATCGACGCCGCCGAGGGCGGCATGCGCATCAGCGGACTGATCGACCGGCCCGGCTCCGGCATGGGACGCGCGACGCGGCACGAGATGATCACGTATATCAACCGGCGTCCGGTGGACAGCCGCGCGCTCAACTACGCGCTCATTGAAAGCTACACGGAGCACCTGCCGAAGGGCCGGTATCCGGTGGCGTTTGTTTTTTTCGAGATCGATCCGGCGGCGGTCGATGTGAATGTGCACCCGGCAAAACGCGAAGTGCGCTTTCGCAACGAAACCGCCGTGCGCGGTTTTGTGATTCGCAACGTGCTTGATGCGTTGCGCAACGCGCAAGGCGGATTGGGCGGATCGAGTGGCACGGGCGATCCGCCCGTGGGCTTGGGAGGCATGGCCGGGACGGCCGCGCAAACACCGCCGACGTTTGCGCCGACTCCGCGAGTCACGCCGCAGGTTCAAACACATGGGCGAGTCGCCCATGCCACCCAACCCATTCAATCCGCCGGACACACGGGCGGGTCGCCCGTGCCACCCAACCCACCCGAACCGCGGCCAATCGAAAATCGGAAATCGGAAATCGGAAATTCCACCTGGCGGTTTCTCGGGCTCGCGCACCAGGCTTACGCGCTTTTTGAGATGTCCGCCGGGATCGTCGTGCTCGACCGTCGCTCGGCGCACGAACGCATCTGGTTCGAACGGCTGCAAACGCAATTCCGCTCGGGCGAAGTTCCGAGCCAGCGCCTGCTGCTTCCCATCCCCATCGAACTCGACGCCATCGCCAGCGCGCTGCTGCTCGACCGGCTGGATTTTTTCAATCACCACGGTTTTGAAATCACCGAGTTCGGGCGCAATTTTTTCCGTGTGGAGAGCGTGCCCGTCTGGATGGAGCCGGCGGACGCCGAGCCGTTTGTGCGCGACCTGCTCGGCGCGTTGCGCGACGGACGCTTGCAGGAAAAAAACATCGACCTCGCGCGCGACGAGTTGGCGCGGCTCGCCGTTGTGAAGGCGATCCGCCTGCCCGCCTCGGCAAGCGAGGCCGAGATGCGCGCGATGATCGGCCAGCTCCTCGCCTGCAAGACCCCGCTCACCAGCCCCTCCGGACGCCCGACTTATTTCGAGTTGTCGCTAGGCGAACTCGCGCGACGGTTCGGAAGGTAGCACAGACAAGAATGTCTGTGTTACCTTGTGTCGTCGCGCCCAGTTTCACACCAGCGGCATCGGGCAGCCGAGCGAGTCGGACATCATGCGGAGGAGCTCGATTTCCTCAATGTGTTGCTTCCCGTCGGCCATCACCACGGCGGCAGCGGCGGCGAGCACGGCTCGCCTAGTTTCCAGCGGCGCGGTCGCGAGGCGGTCGAGCGCGGTGTCGAGCGGACGATAAAGTTGCTGGATCATTGCGGCGCCCTCGACTTCGCCAGTTTGCGGCCTGTGCCATTTGGCAAAAACGGCAAAGCGTCCGAGCTTGGATTTTCCCGCCTCGAATGCCTTCCGGGAAGTTCCTTCGTCCGCGCCGCCGCAGTTTGCGAGCATCGACAGCGCCATGCCGGCATGCGCGCCAATTTCCGAGGGCTGCGCGAATGCCTTGTTTGTTTTTCGCAGGGGCGTCGCGGCAACCGAAACGAGATGCCGTTGCACCATGCGGAGCAGCGAGTATTCGAATACGGTGATGCGCCCGTCGCATTGGGCGATTTTGTCCGCGGCCTGCCAGAATCGCCCGACATCCTGGCCGGGCATCATACGCAGCGTGGGGAGCGCGAGTTGCAGGAGCGGCAGGCGGTGCTCGAGCGGAAGCCTCAGCAGCGCCGGTTCGAGGCGCGTGATTATTTTAAGCGGCGCGCCTCCTTGAAAAGTAAAGGCGTCCCATTGCATGTGCCGCACGGTTTCGTCGCGATCAATCAGGAGCCCGAGCACCAGCGCGGGCGCGGTGTCGCGACAATGCGCCGCGTCCAGCAGTTCCGGGTTGATCGAGTCGAGCAATTGACGCGCCCGGGCGATTGATTCCGGCGCGCTCGCGCCAAGCAGGCGCTGCAGCATCGCGGCGCGGTTTTCCGCGGGGTCCGTCTTGTTTTCACCGGTGGATATGTTTGCGGCGGGGCCGCCCTCGCCGAACGAGGGCGCTTCGATTTTTTGTTTCAACCGCAAGCCGGCTTTGCGCCGCCCCGCCACGGCGGGGCGCTCGTCGGAATCATCCGTCACGAGGCGTCCGCGATCCAGGGAGTCGGAAACGATAAACTTCGCGGTTTGCGCGTCGATTGCGCGCACGCGATCCAGCCAGTAGGGATGCGTGGCAAACCAGCGGCCGAGGTGGTTTCGGCACGCATCCACAAAAAAGAAATGCTGGATCGCGCGCACGTTTTTGCTGGTGACAACCACGCCCCCTGAGAGCCCGATCTTGCGCAGCGCGCCGGTGAGGCCAGACGGGTTTCGAGTGAACTGCACGGCGGCGGCGTCCGAGAGGTATTCGCGCTGCCGCGAAATCGTGGCAATGATGAGGCGGCCCAGAAAGTATCCGGTGTATCCAAAAATAGACACGGCAATGCCGACTGGCACGCGAACCATGGCGACGATCACCTTCATGAAGTAGAACGGCGATTCCTCGAGCAGATTCCAGTCCTTGAAGATACCCTCGCCGGCGAGCGCCATGAACAACAGCCCGTGCACGACCGCCATGAGCACGACGTTCATGCGGATGTCGTTGTTGAGGATGTGGCTGAACTCATGGCCAATCACGCCCTGCAATTCGTCGCGCGTGAGGTGGTCGAGCGCGCCGCGTGTGACGACGATAGCGGCGTCCTGCGGTTTGAGTCCACAAGCGAAGGCGTTGATGGCCTGTTCGTTTTCGATCAAAAAAATAGCGGGCGCCGGCACGCCCGAGGCGATGGCCATTTCCTCGACGATGTTGACAAGGCGGCGCTCAATGATGTTTGCCGAACCGGGCGAAACCCATCGCGCGCCGAGTGATTTGATCACGAGCAGCCCGTCCTTGCTCAGTTGCCGCCACTTCCACCACGACGCCCCACCGACGAGCCCGCACGTCATGACGATGAGAAACGCAAGCAACCCGGGCTGCCAGAATTGAAAGGCGGAACCGGGCTCGTAATAATAAAGCCAGCCCGCGCGAATCACGGCGAGAATGGCATAGCTCAGGGCCACCAAAAACACGATCGCCGCGGCAAACAGGACGATGAGCTGCCGGGTCTTTTTGCGCGCGCGTGCTTGTGCAGAGAAGAAGTCCATGGGGAAGGGCGGGTTGGCAAAGAGAGTTTTGTGCGCGCGGTTCATGCGCAAGCGGAATGTTGGCGCTGACGGTGCGAAACGGAGCGGCGATCTCCAGGTCGCCGGACACGACATAGTCGTGCCCTTCTGCCTTTTTGTTTTTCGAATAACTTCTTTTTTTGCGAGGCGCGTTGCGCCTCGTCCGGCGACCTGGAGATCGCCGCTCCGTTTATTGCGCAATCGTGTTCGGTTTATTTCTTCTTGTTCAGCGCAGCGGTAAACCAGTCGCCGCCTAGGCTTTGGGTGGGCTGCTCGCGTTTTGCCGCCATTGAATAAATCATTATCACCCGGATGATTTTCTTCAGGACTGCCGCAAGGGTTGTTTGTGCTTGGTGCCGCAAAATACACGCAACCAGACTGGAATAACAGCGCGGCGCGCATTTTTTTGGAGGGGACGGTGTCGCGCAGACTTGCCCGAGGCGAGGCGGTCATTAACTTGCCGTTTCGAATGCAAGCAGAACCAATCGCAAGCTGGCAAATCTGGGGGACGTTGCGCGCCGCCCGGATGCCGCTCGGCTTGATCCTCATTCCGGATCGGGTCGAAACCCGCGCGCAAATGACCGAATACAGCGACTCGGCGTATGTTTATCGAATGTTCGATTTAGTTTTTGGAATACGAAGCCCCGGTGTGTTTGCGTATTTAACGGAAAAGGAAAAAAAGGCGTTGAACGATTTTTCGGCCGCGTATGCGGCGCTGCCATGGCAGCCTTTGGCCTTGCATCCGCATATTAGCGAACTTGTGGACGGGGATTTCAGTCCGGTCATTCCCGCGGCAAAGCGGCTCGATAGATTGTTGGCGCTTCGCACGGGACGCGGACCTGTATCAGCAACCTACCGGTTGGCGCATGGCTGGCCATTGCGGGTTCCAATACAACCAACGGAAAGGGGCCTCGGCCAATGACTGGCCGATTTCTGACATGCCAATGTATTCGATGAATTCCGGGTTGGCAAAGACACTGGCCATTATTGCGGTGGTTTGTGTCATTTCGTTTTCGGCGATTTATATGATCGTGGCCGCGCTGCTTCTTCGCAAACGGCGCGCAAAATTTTCAAGCACACGCGAGCCGCTTTCGGACAGGGCATTTTTATCGCAAGTAGGCGCTCCCGTTGCGCATGAGGTTTATGTCATCGCGGCGCGAAATGCGCTGGCGAATGTTTTCAAGGTGCCCGCGCAGACTTTGCATCCAAGTGACGTTCCGGATGATTTGGCGCGGAATTTTTTATATGACGGATGGGATGACGCCGATGTTTCAATGGAGCTGGAAATATGCTCGGGCATGGCAACGGATGAGCATATTCCGCGATTTTTAAGCGGACGTTTCTTTTTATTCAGATGGGATGGGCCGGCCACGATCGGGGAATGGACGCGGCGCGCGACTGCATATTTGGAAAAACGGGCGGAAAAAACGAAGTGAAAGATATGAGTTCTGTTCGAAGTGTTACCGCTTCTTGTTCAGAGCCGCCGTGAACCAGTCGCCGCCTAAGCTTTGAGTGGAGTCGCGGCGCGGGGCGCCTCCGCCGGATGAACCTCCGTGCGGCGGCCTCGCCGAGGCCGCCCTACCTTGGCCTCCGCCGGATTTTCCGCCGAGTTGCGGGTTGGAACGCATGGAGAGGGCGATGCGGTTGCGGGCGAGGTCGATGTCGGTCACCGTGACCATCACGCGCTGGGAAACTTTCACGACTTCAGCCGGGTCTTTCACAAAGTTGTCGGCGAGCTGGCTGACGTGGACGAGGCCGTCCTGGTGCACTCCCACATCGACGAAGGCGCCGAAGGCGGTGACGTTGGTCACGATGCCGGGGAGCTTCATGCCGGGTTTCAAATCCTCGGGTTTGTTCACGCCTTCCTGAAAGGCGAAGGCTTCGAATTTTTGGCGCGGATCGCGTCCGGGTTTGGCGAGTTCGGCGAGGATGTCGGTGAGCGTGGGGAGGCCGACTTTGTCGGTCGCGTATTTTTGAAGGTCGATTTTTTTGCGGAGTTTTTCGTCGCGCATGAGGTCGGCGACGGTCACGCCGAGGTCGGCGGCCATTTTTTCGACGATGGGATACGACTCGGGGTGGACGGCGGAGGCGTCGAGCGGATTTTCCGCGCCACGGATGCGGAGGAAGCCCGCCGCTTGTTCGTAGGCCTTGGGGCCGAGGCGCGAGACTTTGAGGAGTTCGGCGCGGGTTTTGAAGGGGCCGTTTTCGTTGCGGTGCGCGACGATGTTGGCGGCGATGCTGGCGTTGAGGCCGGAGACGTAGCTGAGGAGTTGTTTCGAGGCGGTGTTCACCTCGACGCCGACGCCGTTGACGGAGGAGACGACACAGTCGTCGAGCGAGCGTTTGAGGGCGTTTTGATCGACGTCGTGCTGGTATTGTCCGACGCCGATTGACTTGGGGTCGAGTTTCACGAGTTCGGCGAGCGGGTCCATGAGGCGGCGTCCGATGGAGACCGCGCCGCGCACGGTGATGTCGTGGTCGGGAAATTCCTCGCGGGCGACTTCGCTGGCGGAGTAGATCGACGCGCCGGATTCGTTGACCATGACGACGGGGATGTTTTTCGGGAGGCCGAGGTCGCGGATGAAGGCCTCGGTTTCGCGTCCGGCGGTGCCGTTGCCGATAGCGATGGCCTCGATTTTGAAGAAGTCCACGAAGCCTTTGATTTTTTCGGTCGCCTCGTCGTTGCGCGCGGCGCCCTGGTCGGGGTAAACGACGTCGTTGTGGAGGAGTTTGCCCTGGCGGTCGAGGATGACGACTTTGCAGCCGGTGCGGAATCCGGGGTCGATGGCGAGGGTGTTTTTCTGGCCGAGGGGCGAGGCGAGGAGGAGTTCGCGGAGGTTTTCGGCGAAGACTTTTATCGCGGTTTCGTCGGCGCGTTTTTTGGATTCGAGGCGCATCTCGGTTTCCATCGCGGGGGCGAGGAGGCGTTTGTAGGCATCCGTAAGCGCCATGCGAACTTGGGTGGAAGCAGAAGTGTCGGAGCCAGAGGCCAGAATACCAGAGGCCAGAGTGCCAGACTTCGGCTGGGTGGAACCGGTGGTGTTTTTCTGGCTTTCTGGCTTCTGGCCTTCTGGCCTCTGCTTGACATGCAGCGGTTCGATTTCGGCGAGGGCGGCGGTTTCGTCGGCGGTGACGCGCATCATGAGGACGAGTTCCTTTTCGCCGCGGCGCATGGCGAGGACGCGGTGGCTGGGGGCCTTGGCGAGGGGTTCGCTCCAGTCGAAGTAGTCCTTGAATTTCGCGCCCTCGGTTTCCTTGCCGCCGATGACCTTGGTGGAGATGACGGCGTTGGCGGCGTAGAGGGCGCGGAGTTTGGCGCGGGTGGAGGCGTCGTCGCTGATGCGCTCGGCGATGATGTCGCGCGCGCCGGCGAGGGCCTCGGCGGCGTCCTTGATTTTGGCGGGCGTGTTCTTGCCGTCGTCGGGCGTGTATTCACGTCCTGAATACACGGCGGCCTCCGCCTCGGCGTCGGTGGCGGGGTCTTGCGCCTGGAGGAGGTCGGCGAGGGGTTCGAGGCCCTTTTCCTTCGCGATGGTGGCGCGGGTGCGTTTTTTGGGGCGGAAGGGCAGGTAGATGTCCTCGAGGGCGTTGAGGGTTTCGGCGGCGGCGATTTTTTTGGCGAGCTCGTCGGTGAGGAGGTTGCGCTCCTTGAGCGAGGCGGTGATGGAGGCGCGGCGTTCGTCGAGCGCGGCGAGTTGTTCGAGGCGGTCGCGGATGGCGGTGATCTGGACCTCGTCGAGTTCGCCGGTGGCCTCCTTGCGGTAGCGGGCGATAAAGGGGACGGTCGCGCCCTCGGAGAAGAGCTGCGCCGTGGTGGCGATTTGGTGGACTTTTAGATTGAGCTCCTGCGCGATGCGCAGGACGTGTTCGGCATTGGGCGTGGACATTAGGAAAAGTGTGAAGAGTGAATGGTGAAGAGTGAAAAAATCAAAAAAAGAGGGGTGCCATAGCAACGGGTGAGAAGCGGCGCGCAAGGGGAAATTTCCCAAAAACATATCTGACGCGAATGGTGGCGCACATGCCACAACAAGGGTCCTGTGTGACTGACTTTGGCTGGGATGGATGGCTCAAAATCGGCACAAACGGAAACGACATTGCCCTTGCCTCAAGAAGGGCAAAGGAGGACGTCGCGAGTGGAGATAAAGTGCGTCGGAAGAATTTAAAAACCGTGAGAAACTAATGGCGGCGCATAAAACAAAGCGAATGCCCGCACAGTAACCACGGCACATTTCTTCACAGGCGCGGATCGACGGGTTCGCTTTCGAGGGCGAGGACGCCGAAAACGGCTTCGTGCACGCGGCGCAGGGGTTCCTTGCGGACAAAGCGTTCGAGCGATTCGATGCCGAGAGCAAATTCACGCAGGGCGAGCGAGCGTTTTGCGGCAAGGCTGCGGGCGCGCAGGCGGGAAATGTTTTCGGGCGCCGTATATTCGGGGCCGTAAATAATGCGCAGGTATTCGCGTCCGCGGCATTTCACGGCAGGCTGGATGAGTCCGCGTTTTCCTTTTGCAATGAAGTCGAGCGGTTTCACGACCATGCCTTCGCCGCCCCGGGCAGTCAGTTGTTCCCACCATTCGATGCCTTCGGCCTCGCTTGCGGGGTTTGTCACGTCAATGATGCGGTGGGGCGTGGCGATGAGGATGTTGCCGGCTGTCGCATTGGCCGGTGACGCGAGTGCGGCGAGGGTTTGCATGTGCCAGTCGTGGGGTTTATCGGCGTGAACGTTGCCTTCGGTTGCAAGCAGATGGAAGGGGGCGAGCTTGTAATCGTCGATTCCGTTGACGGGCCAGCAGTAGCGCTGGTAGGCGGCTATGTAGTCCTCCGCCATTTGGCGGCGTTCAATTGTGCGCGCAAGCAGCGCGCCAACGTCCAGGCCTCGGAGCGAGGTTTGCTCAAGAGCCTCCGTTTCTCCTGCGAGCGAGGCGCGGGCGGCGGCTCCGACCGCTGCGTATTGTTGTTTCAAGAGTTCCCGCGCCTTGGCCGACCAAGGCATGAGTTCGCAGTCGAAGCAGAGCCATGAGGTTTGAAATTGATTCCAATAATCGGCGGCGGTTGCCGCGGCGTGAACGCGCGCGAGAAAGGCGGCCTCAAGTTTCGCGTCATCAAAGAAACGGCGTCCGGTGCGCGTGTAGCAGATGCCGATGCCTTCGCCGGTAATGCCAAAGGTTTTAAGCGCGGCGGCTTCGTCCCGGCAGACAATGACGACCGCGCGCGAGCCCATGTGCTTTTCTTCGCAAATGACACGGGGAATGCCGGCGTGACGGTAGTATGCGAAGGCTTCGGCTGGGTGCTCAAGAAGTCCGGGCACGCCGCTGGTTTCGCAGGGCGACATGGTGGGCGGAAGATAGATGAGCCATTTGGGATTTGCGGCAAAACGGCTCATGACTTCGAGCGCGGCGGTGGCGTTTTCCTCGCGGATGGTGACATTGCCGTGAAGGCGCGTGGCGACGATGCGCTTGCCGGTCACATCGGCGAGATCGAGCAGATCATCGTGTTGTTGTTGCGCGGAAAGAGCGGGGGCTGATGGCGTCGGGGCAGTTTCGGGAAGGAACGGTTTTCGCGGCTCGGCGTAGGCATGTATTGAGGGAACGGATACGATTTCCTTTTCCGGATAACGGAGCGCGGTGAGTTTGCCGCCGAAAACACAACCGGTGTCAATGTTGATGGTGCGGTTGAGCCATTCGGGTTCGGGAACCGGGGTGTGCCCGTAAACGACCATCGGGGAACCGCGATATTCAGCGGCCCAGTTGTAACGGATGGGAAGGCCAAACTCATCGGTTTCACCGGTGGTTTCTCCGTAGAGGGCGAACTCGCGCACGGCGCCGGAGCCGCGGCCTTGCATGTTTTGTTTCATGCCGGCGTGGGCAACGACAAGGCGGCCGTCATCCAGAACATAGTGGCTGACGAGCTTGTCGATGAAGTCGGCAACCCGGACGCGAAACTCATCGGTTTCGGAGGAGAGTTGCGCGAGGGAGTCGGCGAGGCCGTGCGTGATTTGCACATCGCGTCCCCGAAGTTTGCGCATGAGCTTGACGTCGTGGTTGCCGGGCACGCAAAGGGCCGCGCCGCTGGCGACGGCGTTCATGGCGAGTTTGAGGACGTCGGGAATTTTCGGGCCGCGATCAACGAGGTCGCCGAGAAAAATAAGCTTGCGCCCGGGCGGCGGCGCGAGGGTGTGCGAGGTTTCGTCAACCGTGTAGTCGAGCGTGCGAAGGAGCGCGACAAGCTCGTCGTAACAACCGTGAATGTCGCCAACGATGTCGAAGGGACCGTGCTCGCGCTTGAGGTTGTTCCAAAGCGGCTGGCGCTCGATGGTGGCGCCGTCGATTTGCTCCGGTGTATCCCAAATATGGATATGGCGAAAACCCTCGCGCTGGAGATTGCGGAGCGAGCGGCGGAGTTGTTGCGATTGCTGGCGGACGACATGCGGACCGAAGGCTCGGTCGGGCCGGGTTTTGTTGCGATCGTGCGCGAGGCGCTCGGGGATATTGAGGACGAGGGCGACGGGCAGGCAGTGGTATTCACGGGCGAGGGCGACCAGTGATTTGCGTGATTCGGGCTGGACGTTGGTGGCGTCGATGACGGTCAGGCGTCCGGCGGCGAGGCGCTTGCGGGCGATGTAGTGAAGGACTTCGAAGGCGTCGCTCGTGGCGGACTGGTCGTTTTCGTCATCGGAGACGAGGGCGCGGCAATGGTCCGACGAAAGGATTTCGGTGGACTTGAAATGCTTGCGCGCAAAGGTGCTTTTGCCGGAGCCGGAGACGCCGATGAGAACGACGAGGGAAAGTTCGGGGATGGTGATTTTCATTCGGGCTGTGAGTGGTGCTTATGTCAGTCTTTGACCTTAGCTGCGGGTGAAGACCGCCATTTGCGTTGGCGGGCCGACGGCGGGATCATCGGGACCGACGGGGACGAAGCGCGCGGTGTAGCCGGTGCGGGCGGCGGTTTGATTTGCCCATGATTGGAATTCGGCGCGCGTCCATTCGAAGCGGTGGTCGCGATGGCGGAATTTGCCGGCGGGAAGCGTTTCCCATTTCACATTGTATTCGGAGTTGGGTGTCGTGACGACGATGGTCGCGGGACGCGCGCATTCGAAGATCACGCGTTCAAAGGCGGCAAGGCGCGGCGGGTCGAGGTGTTCGATCACTTCCACGACGGCGGCGGCATCGTAACCGGAGAGGCGTTGGTCGCGGTAAATGAGCGAGCCGTGAAGAAGCCGGATGCGTTCTTTTTGAAGCGACGGCATGCGCTCGAAGTGAAGCCGGTCGCGGGCGATTTCGAGCGCGCGGTGCGAGATATCCATGCCGACAATTTCAATGAATTGTTTTTCTTTCAAAAGGAGTTGGAGGAGTCGCCCTTCGCCGCAGCCAAGATCGAGAACGCGCGCGGCGCCGCAGGCCTTGAGCGCGGCGAGGACCGCGCCCAGTCGTTGCTCGTTGAGGCTGATGGTTTTTTCAATGGCGTCTTCCTCATGGGCGCGGGCGGCGGCGGTTTCGTCGGGAGCGGGATCGTCCTCATCGGTGAGTTGCGCAAGGGCGTCATAAACAAGGCCGCGCTGGTGCTTGAGATAGCGGCGGGTGATGAGTTCGCGCTCGGGATGCGCGGCCAGCCAGCCTTCGCCGTGACGCATGAGTTTTTTCACCTCATCGTCGCCAACCCAATAGTGCTTGTCGTTGTCGAGCACGGGCACGAGGACGTAGAGGTGGCTGAGGAGCAGGTGAAGCGGAAGTGTGGCGGCAAGCTCAACGCGATAGCAGGGGCTTTCGCCCCATTCGGGGAATTTTTCGTCGAGCGGGAGACGCGCGGCGGTGACGACGTAGCCGAGCGGTTCGAAGAGTTTGCGCAGAAAAACTTCACCGCCGCGGCAGGGGACGGCCGAGAGTGTTGCCCGGAGCGGAATCGGTGTGTCCGCGAGTTCGGGGCGTTCCTTGCTGTTGCCCGAGAGCGCGCTGCCGAAGGTCTCCGCGATGGCGACACTGAGAAAGGACGAAGCCGCGTAGGGTCGGTCGTTGACGTATTGTTCGAGCGGACCGCCTTCGCCGGAAGGATTGCGGCGGTTGCGCACGAGCGCGACGGGATCGACCTCGACAAGAAGCGCGGCCGTGCAGCGTTCGGCTGTCGCCTCGGGGTAAAAAACGTGCGCCTTGCCGAAGGTGAGGTCGAAGGTTTGCGGACGGGCGGGATTCTTGCGCAGAAGATAGCCGAGGTCGGTCGCGGGGGTGTGCGTGGTTGTGAGGGTGAGGAGCATGGGTGGACTATTGAATACAGGCGCGCTGTGTGGGTGATGGCAAGTATTGGGGATTGTTATAGAAAAGATCAAAACAAGCGGGCGTGGAAATGCCGCCACTTTTTTTGCTCAAGCAAAACCCGGCAATGGCTGCGGACAGACACGGCCCAAGATGAGCGGGCTTTTACCCGAGAGTTTTTTGATTTGTTCAGTCGCATTTTAAGGCAGGGCGAACCGTCGCGCTGAGCCGGGAATGTTGCGACTCAGCCGGAGGCTTCGGCCTACCAAAACCCAACGAGTTTGGCCCCGCTGCTTTTCAATTCCTTGATTGTCTGTGCGTGGCGAATCGTCGGATTCTATCTGTGCAAAAAAGACAAAATAACCGCTTCTTACCAGGCGCGGCGGTAGCCGAGGTTGACGGCCCAGGGGCGTTCGTAGCGTTGGGCCTTGTTGTATTCATAATCGAAATACAACTGGCCGTTGTCATTGATTTGATAGCCCACGCCGAGGCCGAGCTCCACGCGCCAGCCGTCGAACCAGGGTTGATACTCGCGGTCGTCCACCGTGACTTCGCCTCCGTTGGTGTCGGTTTTCACGGAGCCAAACTTCAGATACGGCATCCATTGCCCGTAGTTCGCGCCGGTGCGCACTTGCAGGCGGTATTGCCACGCGTCGGAATCGCCGACGCGCACTTCGAGGTCGCGGCTCACGCCGTTTGAGACGGTGTAATCAGCGCCGTTGATCCAGGCCACGGCGACTTGCGCGAGGGGCTCGGTCCAGAAGGTGAGGAGTTTGCCGCTCGATGTTTGAATCGACGGGCGGACGAGGCGGCGGCCAAACTCGACCGACGCGCCTTGGGTGTAGTTGGTGTATTTGCCGCGGGAGACGAAGCCGTCCACTCCGCGGGCGTTGAGTTTGTTGCTGGTGCGGTCGAAGCGCAGGACGGCGTCAACGAACCAGTTTTGCTCGTTCATCCAGAGCGCGTAGAGGCCGGCGCCGACGGTGTTGCTGCTGCCGTCGCCGTATTGGTTGCGCACGTCGTCGAAGGTGCGGTCCTGGCGGGAGATGCCGATGAAGCCGCCGAGGGCGATCGTTGCCGTTTCGCGGCGCAGGAGTTTGTCCGCGCCGGCGGTGACTCCGTAGCTGTCCTGCTCGAAGGCGCTGCCGCCGAGCTCGGAGCTGGCGTTGAGGCGGTAGTTGTTGACGCGCATCCAGACGGAGCCCTCGTCCTTGTCCTTGGTGTCGCGGTCGCGGTGCGCGTAGATATCGCCGAGGCGTTTGTGCACGCTGTCGAGATCGAAGTGCCAGGAGGGGCCCATGATGCCGGCGGTGAAGAGGATCGCGTCGGCTGCGCGGCTGAGGGCGTCGCCGCCGGAGAGGTAGAAGGCGGTGTCGTCGGGCATGATGAGGCCGCCGTCACCTTTGTAGAGCTGGAATGTGAACATGCCCGATTCGACGATGTTGGAGGTGAACACGGGATCGCCGTCGACGTAATCGACGACTTTGAGCGCGTAGGTGCGCGTGGCGTCGTCGATGGGATCGAGGTTTGTCTGGGTGAACTCGACGTAGTGCGTGCCGGTGGCGAGGCTGCTCGCGCCTTGGACGATCAGCATGTCGGTGTTTTTGTTGGCGAGGTCCACGTTCATGTGGCTGGTCGTCGTGCCTTCGAGCGTGCCGGTGATTGTCAGGTTCGTGTAGGTGGTGGCGAGGCCGTTGTTTGTGCTGTAATGGATGCGGCCCGCGTTGCCGGTGAGGTTTTTGATTTGTTGCGCGTGATTGTGCATGTCGAGCGCGCCGTCGAGAAACACGCGGCTGCTGGCCTGGATGGCGTTGGTGGTGCCGGTGCGCAGGGTGCTGTTGGCGCCGACGCGGGTTTCGCCGGTGTGGATTTGCGCCTTGGTCAGCGCGACGGTGCCGCCGCCGATGGTGGAGACGTTGCCCGAGCCGCTGATGACGCCGGTGTAGGTGACGAGGTCGGAGCGGTTGAAGATGAGCGTGGTGGCGTCCGCGACGCTGACGTTGGCGGCGATGACGCCGCCGTCCCAGCCGCTGGTGTCGTCCCGGCCGATTTGCAACGCGCCTTGCTCGACGACGATGCCGCCGGCGATGTTGTTCGCGCCGGTGAGGGTGGTGGTGCCGGCGCCGCGCTGGACGAGGATGCCGGCGCCGATGACGGCGCCGCCGTAAACGAGATCGTCGGAGCGGTTGATGGTGAGTGTGCCGGAGTTGGCGACGGTGCTGGCGTCGGCGATCATGCCGGTGGTGGAGCCGCCCGCGCCGGTGCCGAGCTGGAGGTGCGCGCCGGCGCCGATTGTGGTCGTGCCGGTGTAGGTGTTGTTGGCGGTGAGCGTCCACTCGCCGGCGGCGTTGAGGGCGAGGTTTCCGGTGCCGTCGATCGTGCCGGAGAATTCGAGGCCGGTTTCGGTGTTGGCGATGGCGAGGGTTTTGTCGCCGAGGCGGATGTCGCCCGCGCCGGAGACGTTTTGCAACGTCTGGTCGTAGCCGCCGAGGTCGAAGGCGGTGGAGGCGTTGATGGTGACCTTGGTGGAGGAGGCGATCACGTTGGCGACGCCGGCCTTGAGCGTGGCGGAGTTGATGAGCTGCGTCTGGCCGGTGTAGGTGGCTTGTTGCGCGAGTGTGATTTGCTCGGTGCCGCTGAACGCGAAGCCCGCGCCGGCGCCGCTGAGTTTGGCGCTGAGGGTTTTGTCGTGGGAGCCGGTCGGGTCGATTTCGACGAGGAGATCGGTGTGCGTGCTTTCGATTTGGGTGAGGCCGTAGTCGAGCACGATGCCGGTGCCGCTGACGTGCGTGGCTTTGTAACCGTAGTAGGTTTTGCCGACGATGGTGTCGCCGTCGTTGTTGTAGAAATCGACTGTCGAGTTTTGGCCGAGGGCGTTGGTGGCGCTGTCAACGAGGTCGTATGAGGCGGTGCCGACGATGGTGGACTCGGTGGCGGAGACGATGACCTTGCTGTTGAGCGCGCTGTCGTTGAGCGCGTCCACGTCGAAGATGTGGCCGGTGAGTCCGCCCGTGCCGGGCGGTTTCGGGAGGTCGAGTCCGCCGAGCACGTCGGTGTGCACGCCGATTGTGCCGCTGGTGCCGTGCAGCGTGCCGGTGACGGTGAGCGTGTGTGGTTCGACCGTGGTGCCGGTCGTGCTGGCGTTTACGAAGAAGACGCCCGAGAAGAGGTCGAAGCCGCCGATGGCGCGGTCTTTGTCGAGCGTGGTTTCGGAGTTTTGGCCGAGGCGCAGCGTGGCGTCGGCAAGGGCGTTTTCCGCGTCGTCGTCGAACCGGAAGTATGTGAGTTGCGAATCGCCGCGGACGCCGACCGTGCCGGTGAAGGGAAGGGCTGAAGGACTGAAGGGCTGAAGGCTGAAGGTCGCCCCGGGATCGGTGGCGGTGCTGTGGAGGTCAACGTAACCGGCGCCGGCGAGCGGGTTGGTGAGGGTCGTGGTCGCGCTGGAGGTGGTGGAGACTTGCAGGGTCGCGCCGGCGTCGATGCCGATTTCGGCATTGTTGGCGGCGTTGAGTTGGTGCGCGTCCCAATCGACGACGAGCGTGCCGGACTGGACGAGCGTGGCGGCTTGCTCCATGCCCGCGCCGGGGTCGATGTCGATGATCCAGGTGCCCGCGCCTTGCTTGACGAGGGTGCCGGTGAACTCCGTGCTGCCGGTGACGGCGTCGGCGTGGCGTTGCGCGTTGAGCGTGTCGTTGCTGATGAGGGTGAGTTGCGAATTTGTTCCCGCGATGCCGAGGTTGCCCGCGAGCGTGCTGCTGTTCCAGAGGCGGACTTCGTTGGCGGCGTTGGCGGCGAGGTTGATTGCGTAAACGGGGCCGGTGATGATGCCGCCGGTCGTGTTGGTGACGAGCGCCTGGCCCGCCGCATACACGCCGGTGTCGCCCGCGCCTTCGATGGTGCCGGAGTTGGTGAGCGTGCCGGAGCCGAGGAAGTGCACGCCGACGATGTCGCCGTGGAGCAGGTTCATGGTGTCGTTGGTGTGCGCGACGCCGTCCTCGGCGATGAGCGCGGTGCCGGTGACGTTGACGTAACCTGTGCCGGTGAGGGTGGAGGCCGCGGCGAGATAAACGCCATAGTGACCGAGGATGGCGCCGTCGTTTATCAACTGCGTGGTGCCGCCGGCGAAAACGCCCTCGTTGATGATGCCGGTGGCGTTGTTGGTGATTTCCGCGACGCCCGAGCCCACGCCCACGCCGTAGCCGGTGCCGCCCGTGATGATGCCGGTATTCGAGATTGTGCCGCCCTTTTCGAGATACAGGCCGATTGCAATGCCTTCGATCAGGCCTGCGTTGGTGATGTGGACGGACTCGGAGGATTGGGCGCCGACGTTGTCCGTGGCGATGATGGTGCCGGAGTTGGCCAGGGTGCCGCCGTTCATGTAGATGCCGAAATTAACGCCTTGGATGATGCCGGCGGTGTCGTTTGTGACAGCGATGTCGGCGGTGGCGGTCTGGATGCCGTTGTTATCCGTGCCGATGATGGTGCCGGAGTTGTAAATGGCGCCTGCATCCATGTAGATGCCGAAATCGTGGCCTTGTATCAGGGCGCCGGCGGTGGTGTTGGTGATGGTGACAGGGGATGAGCCACCACGAATGCCGTTGCCGGTTTCGCCGATGACCGTGCCGGAGTTGGTGATGGTGCCGCTGTTGTAAGTGACGATGCCGCTATCGGCGCCGCGAACCAAGCCGGCGGCTTCATTGGTGACGATGATTGTGGCGGCGTTGTTGTTCGCGTAAATGCCAATGCCGCCGCCGGTGGAAGAGTCGCCGATGATGGTGCCGGAATTGCCGAGCGAACCGCTGCCGTGGAACTGCACGCCGATTTCGCCGCCCTTGAGGAGCATGGTGCTGTTGTTCGTGTGCGTGGCGCCATCGGCCAGTTCGAGAGCCACGCCGGAGACATCGATGGTGCCGGTGCCCGAGAGGGTGGAGCTGGCGCTGAGGTAAACACCCTTGTTCCCGCCGACGAGGCCGTCGTTGGTGATTTCAACAGAGCCGCCCGCGTAGATGCCGTTGTTAATGGTGGCCCCGGCGTTGTTGGCGACGAGCGCCGCGCCGTCGTTCACTTTCACGCCCCAATCGTTCTCGCCGATGATGGTGCCGGAATTCGTGACGGTGCCGCCATTGACCAGTTCGACACCATACTGATTGCCCTGAACGAGGGCGGCGGCGGCGTTGGTGACGAGTGTGGCGTTGTTCCACGACAGGATGCCGTGGGCGCTGTCGCCGATGATGGTGCCGGTGTTGGCGACCGCGCCGCCCGCGCCGAGGGAGACGCCGCTGGCGGCGCCTTGGACGATGCCGGTGTTGCTGACGAGCACGGCTTGATAATTGGCCTCGATGCCGTGGCCGCTTTGGCCGAGGACGGTGCCGGAGTTGGTGACCGCGCCGCCGGCGTCGAGCCGGATGCCGTGGCCGGAGCCTTGGATGAGGGCGTTGGTTGCGTTGGTGATTTCAGCGGGGCCGCCGGCCATCAGGCCGTCCTGTGTGACGCCAACAATGGTGCCGGAGTTCGTGACGGTGCCGCCGGCAACCAACTCGACGCCGTGCTGGTTGCCCCGGATGAGCGCGCCGGTGGTGTTCGTGACGAGAGTGGCGTTGTTCCAGGATATGACACCGTGCGCGTTTTGGGCGATGATGGTGCCGGAGTTGGCGATAGTGCCGCCCGAGCCCAACTGCACGCCGTGATGGCCGCCTTGAATGAGGGCGCCGGTGGCGTTTGTGATTGCGGCGGAGCCGACGGCGTCAATGCCCTGGCCCACCACACCAATGATGGTGCCGGAGTTGCCAAGCGAGCCCGTGCCCTCGAAACGCACGCCTGTGGTGCCGCCTTGAATAAAAGCCTCCGCGGCGTTGGTGTGCGTGGCGCCGTTCGCAAGAATGAGAGCCGTGTCCGTGACGTCGATGGTGCCCGTGCCGGAAAGCGTGGAGTTGGCGCCGAGATAAACACCCAGGGCGCCGGTTATGCGGCCGTCATTTGTGACTTGCGTGGTGCCGCCCGCGTAAACGCCCTCAACGATGACGCCCGTGTCGGCATTGGTGACAATGGTCTCGCCGGTGGCGACCTGAACGCCCCAACCGGAGGCGCCGCCGGCGATGGTGCCGGAGTTGGCGATGGTGCCGCCGCCGGCCAGCTCGACGCCGATGATGCCGCCTTGGACAAGGCCGCCGGTGGTGTTGCTGATCGTGGCCTCGGCGCCGATTGCGGCATAAATGCCGTGCTGTCCGGTGCTGATGATGGTGCCGGAGTTGGCAACCGTGCCGCCCGCGCCGAGGGAAACACCCTTGCCGTTGCTCTGGATGAGGCCGGTGTCGGTGTTGCTGACGAACACGGCTTGATAATTGGCCTCGATGCCATGGCCGACGTCGCCGATGACGCTGCCGGAGTTGACGATGGTGCCGCCGGCGTCGAGCCGGACGCCGTGCCAGTATCCTTGCATGAGGCCGCCGGCGGCGTTATCGACTTCCACGATGCCGTTTGCGTAAATACCCTGTCCGTTGACGCCGGTAATGGTGCCGGCGTTGCTGACGGTGCCGCCGACGCCCAGGTAGATGCCGCTGTCGGGGCCTTGAATGAGGGCTCCTGAATCGTTGGTGACGGTGACAAGGCCGCCTGAATAAATGCCATGGTTGTAGTCTATGCCGCCAATGATTGTGCCGGAGTTGGCGACCGTGCCGCCCGCGCTCAGGGAGACGGCGGTGACATCGCTCGTGATGAGGCCGTCGGCGCCATTGGTGATGGTGACGACTCCGACGGCGGAAACGCCGACACCGGCGCTCTGAATTGTGCCGGTGTTGCCGAGCGAGCCCGAGCCCTCGAAGACCACGCCGGTGGTGCCGCTTTTGATCAGGCCGTTGTTTGTGTGCGCGCCCCCGTTCGCCAGCGTGAGGCCGATGCCTGCAACGTCGATAATACCGGTGCCGGAGAGGGTGGAGTTCGCGCTGAGATAAACGCCGTTGGCACCGGTGATGGCGCCGTCGTTTTTCACTTGGGTGGTGCCGCCGGCGAAGATGCCGCCGATGATGGCGCCGCCTGCGTTGTTGGTGACGCGCCCCTCGCCGCCGCCAATTTGCACGCCCCATCCGCCGTCGCCTTTAATGGTGCCGGAATTTGTGACCGTGCCGCCGGTGGCGAGCACGATGCCATGCGTGCCGCCCTGAACGAGCGCGTTTTCAGCGTTGTCAATGGTTGCGACTCCGATCGCGTAAATGCCTGTGTCGCCAGTGCCCTTGATGGTGCCGGAGTTGCGAACGGTGCCGCTGCCGTTGAGTGATATGCCGCGATTACCACCCTGGATAAGGGCGTTGTTGGTATTGGTGATGAGCACAGAGCCGCCGGCATAAACACCGATGTTGCCATCGCCAATGACGGTGCCGGAGTTTGTGAGCGTGCCGCCGGCATATAGCATCATGCCGTTTTGGCCGCCTTGAATGAGCGCGTCTTGGGCGTTGGTGACGGTCGCCGGGAGGCCTGCCACGGAAAGACCGACGTTGCTTGCGCCTTTGATGGTGCCGGAGTTGGAAACAGTGCCGCCGCCGTTGATTGCCGCGCCGGTGGCGCCGCCTTGGACGAGGGCGTTGTTGGTGAGTTTTCCGGCGCCCGCCATAAGGACCCCATTGCCAGAGGTTCCAATGACGGTGCCGGAGTTTGTGAGCGTGCCGCCACTCAGGAAATGCGCGCCCGTAACACCGCCGCGAAGCAGGTTGTCGGCACCATTGGTGTGCGAGACTCCGTTTTCCGCAATCAAAGCGGTGCCGGTGACGTCGATGGCTCCGGTTCCCGAAAGGGTGGAGTTCGAGGAGAGGTAAACACCCCTGTTGCCTGAGATGTTTCCGTTGTTGATCACGGCCGTGGTGCCGCCGGCGTAAACGCCGCCGTTGATCGTGGCGCCTTCATAATTCGTGACCCGACCCTCGCCCGAGTTTATGCGGACTGCGTAGTCCGTCGTGCCGCTGATCGTGCCGCGGTTGTCCACTTCGCCGCCCTTGTTCAGAACCACGCCATTGGAGCGGCCTTGGATTGTGGCACCGGTTTCGTTTGTCACCTTCGCGATGTTACCCGCATAGAGACCGCGGTCTCTGCCGCTGATCGTGCCGTGGTTGGCTGCGGTGCCGCCCGCGCCCATGTGCAGGCCGTCGGTGTTGCCCTGGATGAGGCCGCTGGTGCTGTTGGTGACGAGCACCGAGACATAATTAGTTTCAATGCCGTGGTTGCTTTTTCCAACGATGCTGCCGGAGTTCGTGATTTCGCCGCCAGCGTTGAGTTGGATGCCGCGATAGCCGCCTTGGATGAGGCCGCCCGCGTCGTTGGTGATGATCGCGGCGCCGTTGTCCACATGAATGCCACGACTGGTGCCTGAAATGACGCCCGTGGATTTGTTGGTGATCGTCACGGCGCCCCGTCCGTAAGCGCCATTGGCATCGGATTTGGTGCCGCTAATCACGCCCGCATTGGTCAGTGTGCTGCCTCCCGCCATGTTCACTCCCGCGTTTCCGCCCCGCGTGTAACCGCCGGATTCGATGATGAGGTCGCTGGCCGAAGCGAACCAAATGCCCGCGCTCCCGACGTCCGTGGTCACGAGCGTTCCGGAAAGGCTGTATGTGCCGCCATTAAGCGCGAAGCTGTTAAGTGCAGTGCCGCTCGGGATGGGGTTTACCTGTCCCGGCATCGGCTGCGCAAGGGCAGCGAGAAGCGGGAGCGCAATGAGGATGTTTCGTTTGCGGACGCAAATTGAGCGCCGCGCCTTGCCTTGATTTTGGTTTTGCATGATATTTTCCCAGTGCATTCAGCGCACCATGTAGTGAATAAAGTTGATAAAATTAGTGTGAAATAATTCTGGTGATGAGATTTTACCAGCAGCCGATTAATGCAATTAATCGGTGATAAACCTATAGCGCTGGAGGAAAACGCGTCTCATTGAAAGAACGATTTTCTAAAAAAATTATTTTTTCGTCATTTGACACATATTCCATATGCACGATCGGACGAGTCACTTATAAGCGAATTTATTTTTCAGGCTTCCGATGACAGGGCGGTTGTTTCTCGCAGTTCCCGTCAAAAGAAAACACCCGCGCCATTTGGCGTTTGATACGCCCAAGGCGCTTACTTCGTTGTTGCGCAAAAACCGTTGCCGTTAACCGGCGGGAAAGGCTGGCGGATCGGTTCGGGCAAATGCGGGTCGGCCTCGCGGGCGAGCGCGACGAGTTCGTCGATCACACGCGCGGGGTCCTCCTCGTAACGGGCCTTGGCAAAGTTTTCACTATAAGCGCGATAGGTCGCCGGAGCGGTCATCCACTGGTCGATGATCTCCGCAAAATTATCCGCGTTGCGAATGATGCTGCTGCCGGCGGTGTTGCGGAAATACTTCAGCGTGAGCTTTTCCTGCGGCATCACCCCGCCGAAGCCATTAAAAATAATCGGGCAGGAAAAATGCAGCGCCTGCGCGCAGGTGGTCGTGCCGCCACGAGTGACAATCGCATCGGAGGCCTGCATGAGCAAGTGCACCGATTCCGAGTAACCCTCGATATGGCAACGAAATCCGGGGTTCTCGGCTCGCCAGCGCATGAGCTTGTTATACACGTCGCGGTTGTGTCCGCAAATAATGATGGCCTGGCAGCGGTCGCGATGCTTCACCAGCGCGGGCAGGAGCTCGAAATGGTTGTTGGCGCCATTGCTGCCGGTGGCGAGAAACACGGTAAACGCATCGGGACGCAACCCGTAGCGTCTTTTCCGCGAAATGGCGCGCTGGTCCGCGTCAATCTGCTCGAGATGCGCGCTTGGCCGCATGAAGTGGCCGCGCACGAGCGTGCGATTCCCGGCCATGCCGAGTTTTTTAACCGCATAGTCGTTGGCGGTTTCCGTGCGCGAAATGTAAAGGTCAACCGTGGGCTCCACCCAGTTGCGGCTGTATCCCCAGCCGCCGGAAAACTCGCCGCAATACGTGGCACAGCGCACGCGTTCGTGGCCGAGCAACTTGCGCGCAAGCTGGAAATAACCGCGGTTCAGGCAGTCGTGCACGCTGAGCACAAGATGCGGGCGGTATTCGCAAAGCACATTCCTGTAATAACCGCGGCCAAGCACGACACTGTGGTTGTTGAGCCGGCCGTAAATTTCCACAAACCCAAAGAACGCCGTGTGCAGAAGCGGGATTTTTTTCTGTATCCAGTTATAAAAACTGACGCCGCCCCGGTTGAGCATTGAGGATTTTTCGAGCATTTGCTCGATGCGCACATCGACATGGCCGGGATACAGCTGGTAGCACCATTCCGCAAAAGCCTGCGCGCGCGCGTCGTGCCCGCCGCCGGTGCTCGATGTGAGCACGAGAATGCGGAGTTTTTCGGAGGAAGGCTGTGCGGGAATGTCGCTCATCGGTCTCCAAAATAATGCGCGGCGATTGCACGCAGCAACCGCCCGGGCAACAAACGCGCGCCCAGCGGCGCGAGCCTGGCTTGGAAAAACGTGCCGGAGCGCACGGTGCCGGAACGTCCGCGACGAAGCGCGCGGCGAAGGTCGCGCGCGGCGCGTTCGGGCAGCGGCGCGGCGTTGAACTGCGCGTCAACGGTCTTCCACACGGAAGCCACGCGCTCGTCTTGCGCGGCCCCGGCGGGATTCCCGGACGCGGGCTGCATGACGTGGTTAAACGAAGTGCGATAATCACCGGGCCGGAAATCGATCACGCACACCGGGGTGCCGCGCGCCTCAAACGCAAGGCTGGCGCTGAGCGCGGAAAGACCGGCCTTGGCCATGTTGTAGCCGCTCATGTAGGGAAGCGGAAAATCGACAACCAGCGAGGAGATGTTGACGAGGCAGCCGCGTCTGCGCGCCTGCATGGCGCGAAACGCCGTCTGCGCCAGACGGGCCGTCGTGGCGAGCATGGCGTCGAGCTGCTTTTGCCAAAGCGAAAAATCCACGGAGGCAAAGGGCGCGAACGCGCCATATCCGGCGTTGTTGATGACGATGTCGAAAGAGCGCGTCAAACCGAGCGCGTCGGCCGTCGTGCCGGTCGCGCCCGCATCGCAGGCGGCCTTTTCCAGCGCCGCCATCGCGGCATCGGAATCATCGAGATCAAGCGCGACGGGCGTGAAGGCGCCGGGATGTTTTTGCGCAAGCGGCGCGAGGCGCGCGGTGTCGCGCGCGGTGCCCCACACGCGCACACCCTCGGCGAGAAGCATTTCGGCGATGGCGCGCCCGATCCCGGAAGACGCGCCAGTGATGAAGGCTGTTTTATATTTTTGGGAAAGCATCACGACAGGAAAACCGCGTCACACTTTTCTCAACACGATCGCCACGTTCGCGCCGCCGAAGCCGCTGCTGTTGTTGAGCACGTGCGTGGCTTGCTTGGTTTCCGATTTCTGGATGATGTTCAGATCGGCGCAACCGGGGTCGATTTCGGTGATGTGCGCGGAGCCGGGAATAAAACCCTCGCGAAGGGCGAGCGCGCAGAAACCGGTTTCCATCGCGCCGGCAAGCGAAAGGCCGTGGCCGGTGAGCGCCTTGGTGCTGCTCACAAGCGGACGCGCCCCCGCTTCGCCGAATACCGAGCGAATCGCCTTCGCCTCGGAAAGGTCGCCGATGGTCGTCGAGGTGGCGTGCGCGTTGATGTAATCGATATCGGCGGGATTGAGCGCCGTGAAGCGAAGCGCATGCCGGATGGCGGCAGCGAGCCCGGAGCCGTCGGGATGCGAAATGGCGACATTGTGGCCGTCGGACGCCTGCCCCCAGCCGGAAACTTCGCAATAGGGCGTGGCGCCGCGGCGAAACACTTCCTCCTGGCTTTCGAGCACAAGCGCCGTCGCCCCGCCCGTGCCCACAAATCCATCGCGCGCGGCATCAAACGGACGCGAGGCCTTGGCAGGATCGGTTTGCTGCGAAAGCGTGCGCATGCCGGCGAACGGCAGGATCGCGTCCATGTTGCCGTCCTCCGCGCCAACGACAAACATGCGTTTCTGGCGGCCGCGCGAGATTTCATCAAAGGCAAACCCGAGCGCGTGCGACGACGACGCGCACGCCGACGAAAACCCGGTTGACGCGCCCTTGATCTTGTAGTGCGCGACGAGGTTGAAATTAAGCGTGCCGGCTATGGACGCCACAATCCCGAGCGGAGGGCAGCGCATGACGCCCTGCGTGTGCATGCGGTGCAACAAATGGCCGAGCATTCCGGGGGTGCCGCCCGACGCCGCATAGAGGCCGGTGTCCTCATTGGAAGTGTCGGCCTCGGAAAGCCGCGCATCCTCGACCGCCTGCTGCATGGCGCACCAACCGTAAAAAGCGTTTGGCCCCATGCTGCGAAGCGTGTCACGACGCGGATGATAACGGTCGGGATACGTCCAGTCCTCGGGATCAAAGGAATCGGTGCTGAAATCCTTGATGGGCGCGGCCACCTTAACGGGGCAATCCGGCCGCTGGAACGGCGGATAAAGCGCCATCCCATGTTTCAACTCGCGCAAGCTTTGGCTGACGCTTGCCGCGTCATTGCCAATGCTGGTGATAAAGCCGAGGCCGGTGATAAAAACTTTGGACATGAGTGGAAACGGACAAAGACACACGGCATTTCATGTGGTGGCAAAAAAATAGTGGCGGCGGTCATTCCGGCCGCCTGAGTTTTTACGTTTTTTTAAACAACGCAAAAGATCCGCTTCTATTTTGTCTCCCCAACTTCCGGTGTTTCCGTCACTTCCGGCGCCGGCTCGGCATAACCAAATGTAAGCGTGATTTCCTCGGCGATCACGGCTTTTTCCTGACCGACGCGGATGGAGCCCTCAAATGTGGCGAGGGGCATGTGCACGCGTTTTGGCTTTACCGAAAGCGTGAGCAGGTCGCCGGGTTTGCAAACGCGGTGGCAGCGCACGCCGTCGCACGAGGTGAAGTAGATTGTCTTTGGGTCGATGGGCTTGTCCTCATTGCCCGGCTCGGCAGGAAGCACGCCCTCGATAATCGCGAACACGGCGAGCTGGCCGAGCGCCTCGAGCATCAACGACGCGGGCATGACGGGATTGTCCTTGAAATGGCCCTGAAGGAAAAACTCCTCGCCGGTGATCTGGTATTTGCCCTGCGCGCCCGAGTTGCCGACCGAAGCCTCGTTGAGAAAAAGGAAGGGCGGCTGCATCGGCATGACGGCGGCGATTTGCTCGATGGGAAAAAAACGCGTGGGTTTTGGCAGGGGCAGCCCGCGGAGCTTGCAATCAATGAAAATCTTCACGTCGCCAACCGTGCGCAAGTTGCGCAACTCGTCGTTTTGAATCTGCACCTGAAGCACTTCCTCGGTCAGGATCACGATCTCCATCATCGTAAGCGAATCAATGCCGAGATCATCGACAAGGCGCACGTCGTCGGTGTTTTCGCGAAGCTTCGGACGCAGGTCGGGCTCGGCGTAACGCTCGATGATGCCGATTACGATCGCCGGCACGAGCGAGGGCTCGCGCGAGGACTGAAACTTAATCGCCGCCTCAACCGTCGCGGGCGAGCAGCGTTTGAGCGAATTGCGCAACGCCTGTTCGGGCGTCTCCGTGGTTTGTGCGTCACCGGCGGATGCCGGCGCGTTGTTGTCGTTCACTTCGTGAGACATATTTTGTAGAAAAAGTTTTATCGCGGCCGGATTTACCGGCTCAGTTTTCGTTTTCGGCGAGCCAGCGCTCGACCTCGATCGCAGCCTGGCAACCCATGCCCGCGGCCGTGATGGCCTGCCGGTAAACATGATCGGCGCAATCCCCCGCCACATAAACGCCGGGGATGTGAGTGCGCACTTGCGAGCCGGCGGCGGGTTTCAGGTAACCTTGCCCGTCGGTCACGAGCGCGTCGGCAAACGGCGCGGTGTTCGGCTCGTGGCCGATCGCGACAAACAGCCCCTTGATTGGAAGCACGCTCTCGACGTCGTTGTTCACATTGCGAACGCGCAGGCCGCTGACCGCGCCCTCAGCCACGCCCTCGACGGCCACCGGCACGCTGTTCCAAACCATCTCGATCTTCGGATGCGCCACGGTGCGCTCGGCCATGATCTTCGACGCGCGCAACGCGTCGCGCCGGTGCACGAGGTAAACCTTGCTCGCGAAGCGTGTCAGAAAAAGCGCCTCCTCGCACGCGCTGTCGCCGCCGCCGATCACCGCAATGTCCATGCCGCGGTAAAACGCGCCGTCGCACGTGGCGCAGGTCGACACGCCCTTGCCGCCATAAAGCTCCTTTTCCCCGGGAACACCCGTCATGCGCGGCGCGGCGCCGGTCGCAATGATGACCGCCTTCGCCAAAATCTCGCGCTCCTCGGTGCGCAATTTCAGCGGGGTTGAGGCAAAATCAACCGACACCACGCGGCCCGTCTCGAAACGCGCCGAAAACTTCGCCGCCTGCTGGCGCAGGTTGTCCATGAGCTGAAAGCCGTCCACGCCCTGCGGGAAGCCGGGAAAGTTCTCCACCTCTGATGTCGTTGTGAGCTGTCCGCCCGGCTGCCCTCCCTCGAGGACGAGCGGGGAGAGATTGGCGCGCCCCGTGTAAATGGCGGCGGTAAGGCCCGCGCACCCGGTGCCGATGATGACGACGTTTTCAACGGAATGTGACATGCCCTTGATATGAGGCGAAAACCTTCGCGAAAGGAAAGGGCAAATATTCCCCCCCCGCATTTTGGCCGTTTTTACAATCGAGTTTTCACAAGGCAGAAAAATTATGAGAATTATTTTGTAACATTTACTGGACACCTCGTGTCAAAAAGCCCACCTATTCAGCCTTGGCACGGCATATTGTGCATGCTGCGCCCGCGTAGTATTACATCAATCCACGCCAAGCAAAGATTAACTACATAACATTCCACATGAAGAAAACCGCTTCCTTGAAGATCGCCGGCGCTGTCCTCGCCTCCGTTCTCTCAACCCTGGCAATTCGCGCTGATCTCGCCATCAACGAAAACGTAAGCCTCTTCGGCTACGCCGCCGGCTCGATCACTTACAACAAAGTGCAGCAGAAAAGCACCGACACCACGATGGATATCGATGCCGCCAAGCTCGGAGTGACGCTCGATTTCTCGCCAATCACTGCGACCATCAGTGGTTACACCGATGCCGGCGCCAGCAAAATCTATCTGCTCGACGCCTACGTCAGCTACGACTTCGGCAGCAAGCTCAAGCTCTCCGCCGGACGCTTCGTCACCTGGCTCGGCTACGAATCGTTCGATCTCGTTGACAACACCTTCAGCTCCTTCGGCAACGCGACCATCTCCGATTCGCTCTTCAACAACATCATCCCCAGCTACCAGCATGGCGTGCGGATTGAATACGTGAACGAAAAGGCCAAGCTCGGCCTCTCCGCCGTCGATTCCGTTTACAATGTGAACGACGAATTCTACCGCGGTGACGGTGATGTGCGCGACGGCTTCGGCGTCGAAGGTAATTTCACCTACACCGAAGAGCAATGGACGCTCGGCATGACCCTCGCCTACCAATACACCAAGGCTGGTTATCAGGATTTCGGCGGCATTGATCCCTATATCGACGAACCCGAGACCTTCACCGCCGACATCTGGCTCGAGCGCAAAATCGGTGAAGACATCACCATTGCCGGTGAAATCGTCCTCATGCGTGAAAAGATCAAGGGTGTCGACGCCAAGAACACCTTCTACGCAATGCTGATGGCCAAGCAGCAAATCGACGAAAAGATCGCGATTGCCGGCCGCTTCAGCTTCGGCGACAGGAAAGATTACGGCAACTTCTGGAAAGTCACCGTTTCGCCCGTCACATACGAAGTCACCAAGAACCTCGAAATCCGCACCGAGATGGGATACACCCGTTTCGACAAGGAGCTTCGCGACAATGGCATGGCCAAGTATGAATTCATGGCCGGAGTCCAGGCCGTTCTGAAATTCTAAAAAAGAAGCTTTTTAAGTTTTCCATCACGGCCCGCCCCATCGCTTGAAGGGGCGGGCCGTTGTTTTTAATGGCGTTTCGAGGCGCCATTCCGTTTTTTAGACAACTTCGCCAATCGCAAATCCGTGAGCACCGCCGACACCACTGTTTACACACTCGCCGACCTCGAAACCTGGAGCCGCCCCGGCACGCACCTCGCCGTGCTCGGCCGCCCCATCGCGCACTCGCTCAGCCCCCTCATGCACAACGCCGCGCTCGCCCAAATGGCCGCGCGCTCGCCCCGCTACCGCGACTGGCGCTACCACCGCTTCGACATCGCCCCCGAGGACCTCCCGCGCGCGCTGGCAATTTTTCACGAGAAAAAATTTCACGGCCTCAACCTCACCGCCCCGCACAAAGTGATCGCGCTCGACTGCGTCGCCGAAATCGACCCCGCCGCCGCCCCCGCCGGGGCCGTCAACACATTGACATGGACCGCCAACGGCTGGCACGGCGCCAACACCGACGGCCACGGCCTCGCCACCGCCATCCGCGAAACGCTCGGCCTCGAACTCCGCGACTCGCACATCCTCCTCCTCGGCGCCGGCGGAGCCGCCCGCGGGGCCGCCGTCGAGTGCCTCCAGCGCCGCTGCGCCAGCCTGGCCATCGCCAACCGCACCCGCGCCAACCTCGCCGCCCTCCTCGACGCCATGCGCCCCCTTGCCGGCGATATCCCGCTATCAGCCTTTCAGCCCTTCAGTCCTTCAGCCTTTCTCGTAATCAACGCCACCAGCTCCGGCCTGCGCCCCGCCGACGCGCCGCCCATCGACCTCGCCGCCTTCCCCGCAAACGCGCGCCCGCTCGCCGTTTTCGACATGATCTACAACCCGCCGCAAACGCCGCTCCTCGCACAAGCCGCCGCGCTCGGCATCCCCCGCGCCAACGGCCTCTCGATGTTGATCCACCAAGGCGCGCGCTCCCTCGAAATCTGGACCGGCGAAAAAATCCCCGTCGAAGCCATGCGCAACGCGCTGCAAGAAGCCAGAAAACCAGAAAGCCAGGAAACCAGAAAGCCAGAAGGCCAGAATCCCAAACCCAAAACCCTCCTCCCACCGGCGCGGCAGCGCCCCAACTGTAAACCGTAAACTGCAAACTGTAAACTTCTCCCCCCTCGTGTCCTTTTCCTACACCGCCGTCCTGCTCTCGATTGTTCCCGTCTTCGGACTGGTCGCCATCGGCGTGGGATTGCGCGCGTTCAAATGGGTGACGCCCGAGGCCGACGGCAGCATCATGCGCATGGTCGTCAACTGCCTCTATCCCTGCCTTATTTTCGAAAACGTCCTAAATAACGACGCGCTCCGCAACCCGGCCAACCTCGCCGCCGCGCCCGTTTCCGGATTCCTGCTCATGGGCGGGAGCATCGTCGCGGCGCTCTACCTTGGGCGGCTTCTCGGGCTCACGCAAGGCCACGGCCTGCGCACCTTCGCCTTTTCGTCGGGCATAAACAACTACGGTTATTTCGCGCTCGCCGTCTGCGCCGCGCTCTTCGGGGAAAACTCGCCCACCATCGGCCTCACGCTCATGCACACCGTCGGCGGGGAGGCCGCGATGTGGACGGTCGGCATCTTTGTGCTCGCCGGCCTCTCCCTGCGCGAAGGCTGGAAGAAATTGCTCAACGGCCCCGTGATCGCGCTCGTGCTCGGACTCTTCTTCAACCTCACCGACCTGCGCGGGCACCTCCCCGGATTCCTCATGGAAACGATCCACCGCTGCGGGCTCTGCGGGCTGACCATCGGCATCATTCTGATCGGTTGCACAATCCACGAATACCTCGCGCGCCCCTCGGCGCTTTATCACTCGCGCGTGACCCCCATCGCCTGCATCCTGCGCCTCGGCGTGTTTCCGCTGGTTTTTCTGGTGGTTGCCAAATACCTGCCCTTCACGGACGACATGAAATGCGTGCTGATCGTGCAAGCCGCGATGCCCGCCGGCATGTTCCCGATAGCGATTGCGAAACACTACAACGGCCAGCCCCTGACCGCCGCGCAAGTGGTGATCGGCACGACAATCCTCGGCATCATCACGATCCCCCTTTGGATAAAATTCGGCATGGCCTGGGTGTTTTGAAACAGTCGAACGGTTTGATTCTTGACCAAAACTGAGCTTGCCAATTGTGGTGAAATTTAAAGTATCATTTTAAATTTCACCACAATGAAATACATCAACAGACAACTCGAGCCAGTGCTGCTCAAGGCGGCGCGTCAGTTTCCCGCCGTGGTGCTGACCGGTCCGCGGCGCGCCGGCAAAACCGAAATCCTCAAACACTGTTTCCCCGACGCCGCCTACCATCTGCTGGAGGATCCCGACCTGCTTTCCCGGGTGAGAAGCGACCCGCGCTCCTTTCTGGACGAACAAACATTGCCGGTCATTCTCGACGAAATCCAAAACGCGCCCGAGCTGCTCTCCTACATACGCACCCACATTGATGCCGCCCCGCGCAAGACCGGACGCTGGCTGCTCGCCGGCTCGCAAGAATCCGCGCTCATGACCGGCGTCAACGAGTCGATGGCCGGACGTGCCGCCATCCTCCACCTGCTGCCCCTGTCGCAAACCGAGTCGCCCAAGGTTGACCTGTTCACAGGCGGCTTTCCCGAGGTGATCGCCCGCCCGTCGGCCCGCGAACTCTGGTTTTCCTCCTACCTGCAAACCTACCTCGAACGCGACGTGCGCTCCATCACGCAAATCCGCGACCTCGGCACATTCCGCCGCTTCATGGGCCTGCTCGCCAGCCGCCATGGACAGGTTTTGAACAAAAGCGACCTCGCCGCCCCGCTCGGCATATCCGTCCCCACAATCGGACAATGGCTGGGCATTTTGGAAACAACCGGCCTGATTGCGCTCATACCGCCCTATTTCGAGAATTTCGGCAAACGGCTTATCAAGTCGCCGAAACTCTACTGGCTCGGCCCTGGGCTCGCCTGCCATCTGCTCGCCATCCAAACCCGCGTTGAACTCGAACGATCCCCGTTCCTCGGAACCCTATGGGAAGGTTATGTGGCCTCCGAAATCCTCAAAAACCAAATCAACCGTGGCGCGCGCAAGGAACTTTATTATTTCCGTGACGAACGCGGCTTGGAAGTGGACTTCTTGGTTCCCGCCGGCAAAGGCCGCGTCCACCTCGTCGAAGCCAAGGCCACGCGCACGCCCGCTCCCGCGATGGCCGTCCCCATGCGCTCACTGGCCGCCGCGATGAAAGACAAGATTGCCGACGCCTACTTGGTGCACCGCCCCGCCAAAACCCCCGCGCCAACCAGCGCGCTCGCCCCGGGAGTCTCCGCGGTGAGTCTTCCGGAGCTGGTTGAGAAATTATGATAACCAATCGCCGCGCCCACTTTCTTGAAAATTGAACATGCAATATTCAATTTTCAAGGAAGTGCCTGCAAAACTCTACTCTAATTTCCCACCCTCTGTTTCTTTTCATATTCCTCATGCTGCCACTTGGAATACTCGCTGGCGCATTGATCACAGATAAACTTGCGATCCACGATATCATCCGTGCGCACACATCCACCCAAAGTATAATCAACCCCATTGGGAAAACGCTTTTCGTGCGCTTCCATATAATCTTGGGAAGGCGGCATCGGATATCCATATGAAATGGCAACCTGAGCAAACCTCATCCGCTGGTTGTGCAGTTTGCACACAGACGCATCATATATTATATTCTGACCCTCTTTAATTCTTATTATGAGATTATGCCAGAAAACCTCTCTTTTAATCCCTCCGCAAACGGGGCGCGGTGAATGGAGGCTGTCTATTGTGGGCATGCTTTTTTGATATATTGTAACATCATAAAATCGGTTTGGTATAAAATTGGGAACACCATGTTCCTCTATAAGAAATCCCCTTGCGCCGAAATCATTCAAATCGGCGGAGATCCCTTTTATCGTGGTGATGCCGTATTCGCTGCGCTCCGTTTCTATTCGTGCTTTGGTATCAAGAATGCGCTCGACGGATAACACCTTTGTCACGCCCTTTGAAAACAACAGCGGTCCTTCGTCAGCCTTTCTGTCACTGCACGCCGTAATCCAACACAAACAGAACAGGGCTGAACGCACCAAGAATGTGCGCGCGCGAAAGGATTGGTTAAACGAATTTATGGAGGGTTTCATTACGTGTGTCTTTCTTCAGGTAACGATTCAACGGCCATATTATTAATATAAAAAAGAGTCCGGCGCCGTTTCCAACTCCAGCGCAGCGAGGTATTTCAAAGCGTCCGCCTGGCACGAGCCGCACATTTCCGCCGTTGGCCGGAGGCTGGCGCAGACGGACGGGCGCGACGGCTGGCCGAACAATTCGCAGCGGAAATCCGCCAGCAAGTGCGCGCAGCGTTCGCCGGCCTTTTTCCCGTCCGGCATCCCCGGCATCGGCGAGGAAATCGACGGCGCGATGCAACACGCCCCGCAATTTGGACGGCAGGAAACCTCTTTCATCCCGCAAATGGAACCCGCGCGCCCCGCATTGTCGAGTTTCGGATCACGATTTCGCCGCCGTCCCGGCGTTCCCGGCGCAACCGAAGTCAGGGAACGGTCCGGTCAAATTTGCCCTCCCTTAAAAAAAGCACCGCCTGCGCGGCAACGGGACGGCTCAGCAATATCCCCGTGTGCGAATGCGGCATGACGATGTGGTCGCACATTCCGTCCAACCGGGTGCTCGCCACGCTCACCGTGCCGTCGCTTTCGCGTTTGATCCAGTGGGAAAAAAGCGGATTGAGCGTGCGGTTGCCCGCGATGATGCCGAGTTCTGCGCCTTTTGGAAACGCCTTGAGTGAAAGCTGGCGCGGCAATGAATCATCGCCCGTGCCGAGTCGCGGGCCATTGACTCCCGTGAACCAGTGGAAAGGCGGAAAACCGCGCAGCCGGTCGGGAAGCTCGCTGCCGTGATTTGGCGGGGCAATCATCACGATGCGCCCGAGGTTTTTCGGCAGGCAATCTCCGCACTCGCGCAACCAAAGGCGCACCACAATGCCGCCCATCGAATGAGTCACAAAATGTATCCGCGGCGCTTCGGCGGCACCGTTTTCGAGAAGCAACCGCGGAAGCCACTGCGCGCCGAGTTTTTCGAGTGGCAATTTGCGCGACGGATAAGTGCGGTTGACCACGCGATACCCCGCTTCTTCGACCGCGCGCGCAATACGCGACATCCACCGGCACGTGACTCCGACTCCGTGGAGCACGACAACCAAATCGCGTCCATCGTGTTGCAAGGCGTCTGGTGTGTTCGCGGGCATTTGTGAGGCTTTGTTTTCAACGCGGATTAAACGTTCATGCGCGATACAAGACAAGACCGCTGATTCATCGGCGCGCACGGACATCTTTACGGAGTGCTCCTTGGGTTTTCACCTCCCGAACAGGGCGCGCCTTCATCGCGTCCGGCGTCCTGAAGAACGCCGCTCCTATTGGCATGCGCTTTTCGCCAGAATTTTGAGATGTGCCTTACCCGCCCCCGGCTGTTTTGCCTGTTGCAGACCCGTCCCGAATCCGCATTATAACGCGCATTCCAATTCCTCCATGTCAGCCATCGACGAAGACATTGTCCGCGAGTATTTCGAGCAAAACGGATTTTTGGTGCGGCAGGTTCGCAAATACGAAGTCATGGCGCGCAAGAAAACCGGCGACGAGGAAATCGACCTGCTCGTCTACAACCCCGCCTATCAACCCGGTTCGCGCAAGCCGGACTTCTTCCTCCTTTCGGGCGAGCTGCCCTTTGTGCATCGCGGCATCATCGCCGTGAAAGCGTGGCACACCGACCGCTTCACACCCGGAACACTCAAGAACAGCCCGGAGATTTTCAGTTTTCTGGAGCAGGATGTGCTCAAGGAAGTGTCGCGATTGTTTCCGCCCGACGCCGCCGGCGCGGAACCCGGAAGCGCGGAGCAGCCAGCCAAAATCCTCGTGCTACCAAGCCTCCCCACAGCGGAGCCGTTTCGCTCGCAAAGCGTGCAGTTGCTCAAGGAGCGCGGCGTCGACGCGATCATATCGTTTCGCGCCATGCTGATCGACCTGCTCGAGCGCATCGAGGTGAACCGCAGCTACGGAAAAAGCTACACGCTTCAAGTCATGCGCATCTTGAAAAACTACGACCTGCTCAAGGACACGCAAATGGAGCTGCTCCCATGAAAATCGGATTCCTCGGAGGCAGCTTCGACCCCATTCACTACGGGCACCTCGTCGCCGCGCAAGATGCGTTCGAGCAGCACAAGCTCGACCGCCTCATCCTCGTGCCCGCCGCGCAGGCCCCGCTCAAGCCGCGCGACGCGCAATGCCCCGCGGCCGACCGACTGGCGATGGTGCGCGCCGCCGTCGGATGGGACACGCGCTTCGAGGTTTCCGACTACGAACTGCTCAAGGGCGGCATCAGCTACACAATCGACACCGCGCGCCATTTCCGAAAACAATTTCCCGACGACCAGCTCCACTGGATCATCGGCGGCGACCAGCTCCCGCGCCTGCACCTCTGGCGCGAAATCGGGGAACTGGCAAAACTCGTGGAGTTCATTTTTCTTGAACGCCCGGGGCACCCCGCGAAAACGCACACACCCGTTCCCGGACTGCGCCTGCACCGCTGCGACGGGCACCTCATCGAAATCAGCTCGACCGAGCTGCGCGCGCGCGTCCGGGGCGGCCTGTCGCTCAACTACCTCGTCCCGCACAAGACGATTGAATTGATCCGCGAAAAAAATCTTTATCGCTGAGGCAAAAACATCCACTGCTCACACGCGCACGCCCGCCTTTCACTCACAGCACCACACACAACACCAATTGCATGAAATCCAAAACCGCCAAGCCCGCGAAAAAACGCACCGCAACCGCCGCCGCAAAAACCGCCCTCCCCGTCCCCCCGTTGCTTGAAATTGTGTGCCGCGCACTCGATGAAAAAAAGGCGGGCGAACTGCGCGTGCTGCGCGTGAGCGAGCAATCGTCAATCACGGACTATCTGGTCGTCGCCACCGGCACCTCCGAGCCGCACCTCCGCGCGCTTCGCGTGGAACTCGAAAAGGCAATCGACGCCACCGGCACGCACATCATCGGAATGGACACCGGCGAACCCGGCAGCGGCTGGCTGGTGATCGACGCCTTCGACGTGATGATCCACGTCCTCACGCAGGAAAACCGCGAACGCTACTCCCTCGAAAACCTCTGGAAGGACGCCAAGGAAATTTCCGTGAACGAATTGTTGGGCATTAAAAAGCCGAAAGCCAGGGCAACCAAGAAAGCCGTCAAATCAACAACAGCCAAACCCGCCGCAAAAAAGAAACCGGCCGCGAAAAAAACACCGGCAAAGAAAGCTCCCGCGAAAAAACCCGCCGCCAAGAAGCCGGCGCGCAAAAGGGCGGCAAAATAAACTCGGGCGGACGTCTTTTTAACAATCCGCCCGAAACGCACTGACGCTCACAACCGCCACCGGCCTCACATTGCGACGAGGATGCCCGTCTTGCGCGGATTCCAGGTTTCAGACTCAAGCCGCGTTTCCAGAATGCGGGGTGGATGCGGGCCTGAATCGCGCGCCGCAGGTTCCGCTTGCGCCGCGCGGCGTGTTTCGCGCTACTTTGAAACATGTCCCGCGAAATGTGTTACCGCTGCTTCTGGCCGAAGGCGCAATGCTGGTGCCCGAGTATCCAACCAATGGATACTCGCACGCGCTTTGTGTTCCTGATGCACCCGAAGGAGTTCAAGACGGAGAAGGCCAACACGGGACGCCTCACGCATCTTTGCCTGCCCAACAGCAAGATATATATGGGGGCCGAGTTTGATTCGCACGAGGAGGTGCGTGAACTTTTGCGCGATCCCCGGTATTATCCCGTGCTCGTTTATCCGGGGCCGGCGGCGGTCAATCTTTCGCAGCCGCAAACCGCCCTCTCCACCGAAACACTCGGCGGCCGCACGCTGCTCGTGCTGTTGCTCGACGCCACTTGGGCGGGCGCGCGCAAGATGCTTCGTCTCTCGACAAACCTGCAGCGCCTGCCGCGCGTCATGTTCACTCCGACCACGCCAAGCCGCTATGTCATCAAACAGCAACCGCAGGAGGGCTGCCTTTCCACGCTTGAGACCGTCCACGAGTTGCTGCTCGCGCTCGAGCGCGCCGGGCTCGACACCTACTCGAAACCCGATCAACTGCTGACGCTTTTCCAGCGCATGCAGGATTTCCAAATCCGTTGCGCCAACGACCCCTCGCTGCCCAGTTATCGCAAAAAACCCTACGGCGATCCGAAGACGCGCACCGTTTCAAAACGGCGGGTGTATATAAAGCGGGAGCGCGACCCTACAGCTCGGCCTTGAACGCGGCGAGCAGTTGCTCGTAAGTGTCGAACGCGCGAAATTGCGGGAAGCGGTCGATTACGTTTTGCGGCGCGTGGAATAGAAATCCGGTTTCGGCCTCGCCGAGCATCGTGGTGTCGTTGAACGAATCGCCGGCGGCAATCACGCGATAATTCATCGCCTTGAGCGCGGCGACCGCCTTCTGCTTTTGCTCGGGCGTGCGGATTTGATAATCCACAATGCGGTCGTTCTCAACGATGAGGCGGTGGCAGAGCAGCGTCGGCCAGTTGAGCTGGCGCATCAGGGGCTGCGCAAATTGCTCGAATGTGTCCGACAAAATCAGCACTTGGGAAAGCGTGCGCAGCTCGTCGAGAAATTCCCTGCCGCCGGGAAGCGGGCTGAGCGTGGCGATCACGTTTTGAATGTCGGATAGTTTCAAGCCGTGGCGGTCGAGGATTTCGAGCCGGCCGCGCATGAGTTTGTCGTAGTCGGGTTCGTCGCGCGTGGTGCGTCGCAGCTCGGGGATTCCGGTTTTTTCGGCAACGGCTATCCAGATTTCGGGAACGAGAACGCCTTCGAGGTCGAGTGTGATGATCGCTTGTTTTTTCACGCGGGGCCGAGTGTTGAAAACGTAGCGCGGGCTGCCAAGCCTGCTTTGCGCGGTTTGAAAACAAAAAATAGCCGGGGATTGGCGGCTTGTGCCGCAAAAATCATCCCGAACGGAACACCCTGCCCTACCTTCTGCGTTTCCAGATTTTTTCCACCTCGCGCATCTCGGCTTTTCGTTTGAGGTCGTCGCGCTTGTCGAAGAGCTTTTTGCCGGAGCAGACGGCCATTTCCACTTTCACGAGGCCTTCCTTGAAATACATGCGCAGCGGCACGAAGGCGCGTCCGGCGACCTGAATTTCCTGCGCGATTTTGCGAACCTGGTGCTTGTGCAGAAGGAGTTTCCGGATGCGGCGCGCGTCGTGGTTCCAGATATTGCCGAACGAGTATTCCTCGATGTATGTGTTATGGAGCCAGAGCTCGCCTTTCTCAAACCGTCCGAAGGCGTCGTTGATCTGGGCCTTTCCGGCGCGGATGGATTTCACCTCGGTGCCGCGCAGCGCGATGCCGCATTCGTAGCGTTCCTCGATAAAATAATCGCGCCCCGCCTTGGCATTGCGGATTTCGGTGTGGCGGGGAGTTTCTTTTTTGCGGGCGGCTGACATGGCGCAGTGTGCTTTCCTAATGGTTCACGCCTTTGCCCGACGATGATTTAGTGCCGCAGCATGGATGCGGATTGCGCCAAACACGTTGGGTTTGCGCGCGGCGGCAAAGGGAGGCGTCAGACGTTTTTGGCGACTTCGTAGCTGATTTTGCCTTCAATGATTTCACGCAGCGCGAGGTCCTCGGGTTCGAGTTTTTCGAGCGACTCGACCAGCGGACGGCTGCCGTGCTTGAGCTGTTTCACGCGGCGCGACACCACGTTGATGAGCACGTTGGGATCGGTGATGACCTTTTGGGCGTCTTTTAAATATTCGTCTCTCATGGCTGGACTTTGGCTCTGGTGAAAACCGCCTAGCAGATGGTCAACGCCTCCGCGCGTCAAGGGTTTTTACCGCGCCGACATTTCTGCGCGGCCCGATTACGCCGGGTGCGAAGCACGGGGCCTCTCGGCATGGTCGCAACCGAAGCGCGGAAAGCCCTTGTGTGACGCAAAATCACAGTTCCGTCCTTGGGGTTTCTCCGGTGCATAAGCCTTGCGCCGCAAATGAGGCGGGGGATGTGAACACTTTGTCAGAGCTGGTTACCCTTATCCCTTTTGAAAGCACCGATTTAAGCGCAATCTCAGACGATTTTTTTTTGAAAAAAACAACACCAGTTCTTATTGTTGATTATTTACATAAAAAATTGACAGGCAGTTGAGTTTTTTATCTCATGCATCATATAATTAAATGCCGGTAAACGGCTGTCGCAATTCCGGCACAAAACTGAACCCATACAGGTGCTACATATTCGGAGTGGTGCATTGTAAATGTAATTAAATACACAGCAACAAGATATATAATTCAGGTAAATCTGTAAAAATAACATAAAAAACATCACGCCACCTTGACATGATGCCCGAAAATGCGGGGCATGAATTGAGAATTCTAGTCGGTTAAGGCCTTCGTTTCAAATAAGCCTCAAATTCCATAATTTGTTAACAGACAAGGCGAAACATCAATTTTAACACTGAAAACCATGAATAAGAACCCTGTTGCCATACGTTCGTATGGGTCTATTGAACGCCATCTGCCAGCGCTTGTGTTTGGCGTGCTGGCTTGCTTGTCCGCATCCATGCTTCAAGGGCAGGTTTCCGGCACTTTTACCGGAAGCGGCACAAACTGGGGTGACACCGCCAACTGGGCCGGGGGCAACACGCCCGGGTCAGCCGCCGGCGACACCGCCCTGTTCAACGCCTCCTCGAACGCCTCGCTCGTGAACAAGACCATTTCGCTCGGCTCGGCGCGCACCATCGGCACGCTCAATGTCATCGGGCCCAATTCGGTCAATCTGGCCCGCTTTCTGACCATCGGCTCGACCTCCTCGCCGTTGCTCATTTTTGACAACGGCGCATCGTCCGCCGTCATCAATCTGGCGGGCGGCTTTAACCTGCGATTTGACGCCGACATAGTCGCAAACAGCAACCTCGTCATTAATAACAACAGCGCGGTTCTCGGCAAAATCTCCATCCTCGGCGCGCTCTATGCGGGCTCCAGGTCCGTCACTTTTTATAACGATACCAGCTCGGCCGACATCACCGTGTCCGGCGCGCTGACCGCCGGCTCGATCATAAAGAACGGCGAGGGAAAGTTGATTCTCAACTCCGCGTCACCCGCGTCAATCACCGGCCCGGTCACTCTCAACAATGGCGCCATTGTCATCGGTGGCGACAACGTCCTCGGCACCGGGGTTTTCACGATTGGGGCAAATGGCTACGAGAAAAGGATCTCCCTCTCCGGCAGCATCAGCCGCACGCTTTCCAATTCGCTGGATATTTCCGCGTCCGACCTCGTTGTCAGCCGCGAGGATATCAACACGGCGAAAGGCCTTGCCACGCTCACCTTCAATCCGACCGCCGCTTCGCTCACCAGCATCGGCAGCGGCACCCGCACAATCACGGTTGACGCCTTTACAGGCCTGGCGTTTGGCGCGAACCAGTCGTTTAGCGGCGGCACACTCGTCAAGCGGGGCTCGGGCGTGCTCACGCTCGGCGGCGCGGACAGCACGTTTTCCGTGCTCGATGTGCGCGCGGGCACGGTGGTCGGCTATATTGGCGGCGCGGCGGTGACCATCGGCGGCGGCGCGGGTCTTTTCGGCTCGGGCACCATTCGCGTTGATGGAGGCAACAGCGTGCTTGAGGTTCGCGGCGCCAGTGCGTCCAACACGCTCAACATCATCGACGGGGCGCACATCTCGCTCACGGACGAGGCGACTTTCCGCCTCACCAACGCCACGCTCGGGCTGCTCGGCGGCGTCATCGATCTCGGGAGCAGCGGTGTTTTCGATTATCAGGGCAATGTCATACTCGGCAGCACCTCGATTTTGGGCGCGCCTGCCGCGGGTTTCGATTTTGCGGGCAATGTTGCGTTTCACGACAGCCTCAACGGCATCGCCTCCAACACCGGCTATCGCATCAACCTCACCGGCTCGGGCACGCAAGTGATATCGCGCACGGCAAACGGCCCGGTCACTGTTTCCGGCACGCTCGTCAAGACCGGCTCGGGCGAGGTCGTGCTCGACACCAGCATCACATCGTTCAACACCGCCAATGATTTCCAGCTCGCGAACGGTATGCTCACCCTCACGCGAGCCAGTCAGCTCGGTTCCGCGCTCGCGTTTTCCGGTTCGACGGCATCGCTCAATCTCGGCGGCAACAACCAGGTGCTCGGCGGGGTGAAAGTTGGCTCCGGCGCGTCGGCGCTCATTTATCTCGGTGGCGATGTGCTCACCTCCACAACGCTCGGCCTCGGCACGCTTGCCTTTGGCGACAACGCCTCGATCCTGCGCATCCGCGACTACACCTCGTCGCAGATTTCCCCGGCCAATTACGACGTGGTGACCACGACCAGCGGCGGACTCACGGCCCAGCAACTCGGCCAGATCTGGTTTTACGGTTACAACAAGGGCGCGAGCTACACGGGCGGCGTGCTTGCGCCCGACAACGGCCTGCTTGACAGCGAGTGGAATAACAGCGCCGGCACGCGCGCCTGGCATGACGCCGGAAACTGGGTTGGCGGCGACGAGTTCAACATCCCAAATTCCCCGGGCGCGATCGCGCGCTTCGGTTCCCTCGCGGGCAATTTGAAAAACATAACCGTGACCATGAACGGCGGTGTCACCATAGGGCAGTTTTACAACACCGGCGGCCCGGATTTTCTCTTAAATAACGGCACCCTGACTTTTGACAGTGGGATCACGGGTTCCGCGGCGATCTGGGGCGGCACCCAAAGCACCTCCGTTCTCAGTGGCGCGAGTGTTGTCCTGAAGAGCGACCTCGTTTATCAGAATACGTCCGGCGGCACCCGCTTGAGGGGAATTGTCAGTGATGATTTTGAGACATCCGGCATCGCGCGGACAATCACGGTGGAACAGGGCGGGCTCGGTTTCTGGCGCCATGAGAACACCTTTTCTGGCGGCATCGTGATCAAGAACAACGCGCTTGTTTCCATTTACGACGAAACCAGCAGCGGCCGCCTGGATGGAAACTGGCTGGGCACGGGAGCCATCACCATCGAGGGCAGCGGCAGGATTCGCGGCTATAATTCCTCATCGAGCAATGAAACCTCCAGTTACATGCGCCGGATCACGAACCAGCTCATTCTCAATGGCAACCTCACCGCCGGTTCCATCTACTTCGATTACGCCGGCGATGTGGCGTTAAGCGCCAACCGCACGATCACGGCAAACTGGTCAACCGCGACATCCGCGTATCAGCGCCACTCGGTTACCTTTGGCGAAAATCTCAATTTCACCGGCGCCGGCGGCCTCACGCTTAACGGCGCCTACGGTAAACGCCTCATGAGCGGCAACAACACCTTCACCGGCGGGTTATCGGTTACGGGAGGCGCCCTCTGGGTCGCCGCCGGCAACAATGATGTCGTGCTCGGGGCACTGAGCGCGGGCAGTAACTACCTCGGCACGGGCAACGTCACGGTCAATGGCGGCAGCATTTACATAAACACAAGCGGAAAGATTATCCTCAATGATTCAACCAAAACGCTGACATTAAGCAGCGGTTATTTTGGTCATCTGGCCGAGAATGGCATTTACCTGAGCGGCATGAAGATCGTCGGCGGCAATGGCTCGATACGAACCGACCGGGGCCTGTATTTCGACGGCTCGCAGATCGACAACAATCTCAATATCATTTTTTACGGGACTTCTCCCTTTATTGCATCCACGGGCAGCGACATTTACAGCGGCGACATTGTGATCAACCAGCTCACCAAGGGCGAATCAGGCAGCGGCTATCTGGATTCCACGATAAACTCGCTCACGGCAAAACTGGTGAACGCCAACTCCGGCCGGTTGAGCCTGGGGAAGGACAACCAGCTTATTGCCAACACACTCAGCCTGGGCGGCGGCATCTTCAATGCGGCCGGCTTCACCAACAGCGGCATCGACACGCTGCATCTGAAAGCCGACTCCACCTTGAGCCTGGGCGACACCGGCAAACTCACTTTTAACACCGTGGGCACGGGCACCTATTGGTCGGCCAACGCCACCCTGATCATTCAAAACACAGACGGCGCATGGTCGAAATTGGCGACGTCCGATTCCTATGTCCGCTTTGTTACGGACATTGAAAGCATCCTTGGCACCAAACTCTCCAACATCGCCTTCACCGGCTACGACAACGGCGCAAAAGTGGAGGTCGGCGACGGCGGCCACTACTACCTCCTGCCTAATGCCTCGCAAACCAATGAATGGAGCGGGGCCGGCAACGATAACCTCTGGAGCAATTCATTAAATTGGGCTCTGGGCTCTGTCCCGTCCGTCGCGGGCGACAGCGCCTCCATCCGCGATCTCGATTCCGCCATCTCCGGAAAAACCATCGCCGTGGATGGCGCCCACAGCCTCGGCACACTCAACCTCCAGGCTGGCTCTTCCTTCACCCTCGGCGGTTCGGGAACACTTATTTTCAACAACAACGGGTCCGACGCCCATATCAACATCGGCGGCTCGGGCTTGAAATACGTCAGCGCGGCGTGGGAACTGGCCGACAACACGGAGCTCAATATCGGCATGCTCAGGGCATCGGGAGCCTTGGAAATGATGAACACGCTAAGCGGCGCCGGAAACCTGGTTGTTTCCACGCCCGGCAACGTCGCTGGCCTGCGCGTGCGCGGAAACAATGCCGGCTGGGCGGGCGACCTCGAGTGGGCAAGCAGCGCCGTGCGCATCCAGATTCTGGGCAACGGCAAGGTTTTGACCGACTCGGGCAAGTTCATCATCGGCACGGCGGCGACAGCCTCCTCCACCTACGAAATCGAGGCTGTGGACGCCACCCGCTCCGTCACCCTGTCCGGGGGTTATCAACTCAACAGCAATCTGTTAGTAAGACGAACCTCGAACTCCAACGGCGTGAACAACGAGCCTTCGGTCTTCAGAAGCCTGACATTTGCGGGCGCCGGCGAACTTGCCGGCACGGGCCAACGCACCATCAACGTGGAATGGGACGACACGGGATCCCGCCCCATCTTCAAACTGGACGGAGTCATCTCCGGCGCGGGCGGCATCAATAAAACAGGGAAGGGAACGATGGAACTGACCTCCACAAACACCTTCGAGGGCGATTTCAAATGGACGGACGGGTATCTCCGCCTGGGCGCGGACGAGGCGATTGGCAAGGGCACATTCAACATAACCAATAACAACGGCGCACAGTATGTCCAAATCTCGAAGGCGGGCGGCACCATCACTCTCGGAAACAGGCTCCAGGTGGATTCCGGCAGCCGCTATCTCAACCTCAGCGGGGCGATCATATTCGACGCCGACAGCTCGGTCGTTGGCAACAGCGTGCTCACCGGCCGCCTGTTTGGCTACGGCGGCTCTTACAACGGCGCGGCCCCCATGCTCGTATTCGGCGAAAAACACGTCCTTACCGGCGTCGGCGGCATCGGCACCGAGGGCATCACCTCCTCACTGACCTACCGCTTCCTCGGCGGCGAAAACACATTCGCCGGCGGCATCATCACAAGCCTTGAGGCAAGCACCGGTTTCATTGATATCGGCGCCAGCTCGACGCAATCCGGCGGCCTTGTGACCAAAGGCCCCCTAGGCACCGGCACGTTGAAACTCGCCAAGGGCGGCATCCGCGTTTACAGCGACAACGCCAGCGTCACATCGCAGACGCTGGGCAATGTGATAGACTTGGGCGCCCACGAAGGCCTCTATTTCACCACAATCTCCGGAAACAGCGCAAATCGCCTGATCCTCTCCGCCAACGAACTCCAGTTGCGCGACATCGCCACCACCTTCCGCATTGAAAGCGCCGACTCCGCCACCCCCGGCGTGTTGCAGATCGACTCGAAAATCGTGGACCACGCCAGCGGCAGCCAAGATTTCATCAAAACCGGCGGCGGCGTTCTCGAACTCACCAACTCGGCCAACGAAATCTCCGGCGGCATCCGCAACCGCGCCGGCACCGTGCGCATCTTAACGGATGCCGCCGCCTTCACCTTCGATCAAAGCGCCGTGACAGGCTTTGGCACCGGCACCCTCAAAACGGAAACAGCCGACGGCGCCTTTGAAATCCAGGCCACCATGGACGGAGCGACCGTTACCCTCGACGGCACCGGCAAAATCGAACTCAACAACAGCGGACGCTTTCTGGTGAGCGGCAGCAACATCACGACCATTCTCAAGAACGGAGGCTCCCTCTCCAGCACCGGGCTCGCCGGCCAGGAAGGCGTCCTCGTCGCCGACCGCCTGCAAAGCACCAATTACACCCTCGGCGTCAAGCTCAACACCGACAACTGGACCCTCAATGCCGGCACGGTCACCCTTGCGCGCTCCAACCTTCTCGCCGACGCGCGGGACATCTATTTCACCGACAACAGCCGCCTGAACATCAACCAAACCGCGCAAACGATCAACGGCGAGATCCACGTATCCGGCAGCGCGATCATCGACGTTTCCGGCGGCTCCGCGCACAACCCCGTCTCGATCCTCACCGGGAACATATCGGTCAATGCCACCGACAGCCTGCTGACATTCCTCGGATGGGACGCCGACCCGATCACCGGACTTGGTTCCACGCTCATACGCTCGAGCCTGCACGAAGGCTCGGTGGTCAATGGCGTGAAACTCGGGAGCAATGCGGCGACCTCCGTCGTGGTTCAGCGCAACGACAATGGCATCCGTGTGCTCCTGCCCTTCGACCAGATATTCGTATGGAATGGCACGGCCGGCAACTCCCAGTGGGCAATGAACAACTGGATGAAGCAGGACGGCCTGCACCTGCCCGATGCGCAACCCAATGCAAAAGGCGCGTATGTCACCTTCAACACCGAGCTCGCCAATCTCAACGGCGCGACCATCACGCTACCCTCCTCGCGTTATCTCAACAATTTGGTTTTTGCCGGCGGATCAAACACACCCTACACAATCGGCAGCCTCGGTGGCGCCTCGTTGATTTTCCAGGGACTGTCCGCCGAAGCGTTAGGCTTTATCGTGCAAACCGGCGTGAGCGACGTCACCATCAACGCAGGCATCCAACTCGAATACGACACCACGGCCGGCAAGGGAAAGAACCTCGCCATTGAGCAAAACGGCGCGGGCTGGCTCATCTTCAACAGCAAGATCGAGGGCCCCGACTCCATCGTGACAGTGAGCGGCACCGGCGCGGGCGCGGTCGTGTTCAACGCCGCGAACATGTTCAGCAAGGGCTTCGTCATCGAAGGCGGCGAGGTGCATATCGGCGCCGACAGGCTCAACGACGGGGACGGCGGCCCGCTGGGCGTCGGCGCGATCACCGTCGTGGGCGGCACATTGCGCGGCACCGATGGCGCGGGCAACGACGCGAACCGCACGCTCGTCAACGACATCGTGTTCGCCGGCGACCTGACGGTCGCGGGCACGGGCGCGCTGTCGATCACCGGCGAGGGCACGATCAGCGCGGACTCGACCGTGACCGTCACCGAGGCAAGCGGCACCTTTGTGCTCGGCTCCGAGGGCGGGACGCTCTCCGGCACGAGCAACCTGGTCTTTGAGGGCGATGGAAAGACGGTGGTGGTCTCCGAACTGAACCTTGCCGAGGTGACCGTTTCCGGCTCCCTCACGGAGCTCGACGGCGTGATCAGCGGCACGACAAAGATCATAAAAACCGGCACCGGCACGTTGTTGCTGCTCGCGGAAAACACGCACAGTGGCGGCGTGGAAATGCGAGGCGGCATCACCGGAATCAACAACAACTCCGCGCTGGGCACCGGCACGGCGGTGCTCGGCAGTGGCTCTGCGCCGTTCACCAGCGGCACGCTGCGCCTCGACGCGAACAACCTCTCGCTCGCCAACAACGTCACACTCGCCAGCACCGGCGAAGTGGACACGCAGGCCTTCACCGGCACCCTCACCGGCGT
>NZ_JAQFIP010000015.1 GCF_029504735.1 Ereboglobus sp. PH5-10
GGCGGTTTGAGACCGGGGCGGGAGTGGGCTACCTGATCGACGAGCGAAGCCAGGTGTATTTTGACTATGAATACAACAAGGCCTCGGACTACGAGCGGCCCTGGTCGCTGAGCCTCGGCTACCGCCGCGCCTGGTAAGAAAAGCGACAACCCGGCAACCACAAGGGCGCGTTCCAAAAACGCGCCCTTTGTTGTGCCCGGAGCCCCGCAAAAACGGCCGCGCCGATTATTGGTGTGAACAGTTTTGCGAATAATTTTTTCGCGGTTTTATGATTGCCGCATTGCGTTTCGGCGAACGTCGGTTTGGCTCAATCCTTTGCTGCTCAAACATGGCTGACGATTCCGCATCCGCATCCGACCAGAATGCCGCCCACGAGGGCGCGCCTCGTCGTGCGCGCGGCTCGCGGAAGACGGCTGCTGCGGGCGCGTCCGCGGGGCTCACCACAGGTCGCGTCCAGCCGCACAGCCTTGAGGCGGAGGAATACCTTCTTTCCTGCTGCTTGATCGACGGAAACGACACTGTTGCCCGCTGTCTCGAGGGCAAGATTACCGCCAAGTCTTTTTACGCCCCGGCAAACCAAGTCATCTTCGACCGGCTCGTCGAGATGTATAACAACGGCGTGGCCATTGAGGGCGGCACGCTTGCCGAGGAGCTCAAGACCAACCGCCAGCTTGAGGAGGTTGGCGGGTATGCGTATCTCACCCAGATCAGCGGACGCATTCCAACCGTCGCGCAGGCTCCTTATTTTATCGAAAAAGTCCGCGAGCTTTACCTGCTTCGCGAGCTCATCAAGGTGGCGGCCAATGCCATCGAGGCGTGCTACACGCACGCCGGTCCGCTTGAGTCGTTTATCGACAATGTGGAGAAGGATATTTTTGCCGTTACACAGGATCGCATTTCCGACGCGGCGCAGCAGATGTCCGGCCCCACGCGCTCGGCGATGGAACTCATCACCAAGATGGCGGGGCACAAGGGCGGGCTCACGGGTATATCCTCCGGGTTGTCCTCGCTCGACAAATTTACCTATGGCTTCCAACCGCAGGAAATGATCATCCTCGCGGCGCGCCCCTCGATGGGCAAAACCTCGCTGGCGCTCAATTTCGCCGAGGCCGCCGCGCTTCCGCCGCCGCGCAACGACAGGAAGAGCGTGGGCGTGCTCATTTTCTCGCTTGAAATGGGCTCCTCTCAACTTGCCCTGCGTCTTCTTTGCTCCCGCGCGCGCGTGGACACAAAAAAACTTCGCGACGGCCTCTACCCGCCCGGCGGCGAGGAGTTTTCCCAGCTTCATCAAACCGCCGACGAACTCAGCAAGGCGCCCATCTTCATCGACGATTCGAGCCAGCTCACCATCATGGAACTGCGCGCCAAGGCGCGCCGCCTCGCCGCCCGCCTCAAGGACACGCCGGCGCCGCTCGGGTTTATCATGGTGGATTATTTGCAGCTTCTCAGCCCCACCGATTCGCGGGTGCCGCGCGAGCAGCAGGTCGCCGAGGCGTCGCGCGGGTTAAAATCGCTTGCGAAGGAACTAAATGTTCCCGTTCTTGTATTAAGTCAGCTTAATCGTGCCGCTGAAAAAGATGAACGCGTCCCCCGACTCTCCGACCTCCGTGAATCCGGTTCCATCGAACAGGATGCCGACGTTGTGCTCATGCTCTCCCGTCCCAAGACCGCGGACAAAACCTTCCAGGTTGCCGCGCCCGAGGCGGACTTAATTATTGCCAAGCAACGAAACGGGCCGGTAGGAGAAATCAAACTACGCTTTGTCAGTAACATTACACGCTTTGAAAACCATAGTAACCAACCCGAGCCTTAAACGGATCACGCGTCTCCTCGTCCTTTTCGCCCTGCTCATCACTCCGTGGGCGGGCGCGCACGCGCAGCACATATCCGCGCCGGGGCTCGCCCCCTCCGCGCCGCAACCCTATCGCGTGGGCACCGTGACCGTCCGCTTCGTCGGCACGGCCAACATCAACGAGCAGCTCGTTCGCGCCAACATGCAAGTGCGCCCCGGCATCGAGCTCGACGAGACGATGATCGACAACGACATCCGCTCGCTCTACCGCACCGGGCTCTTTGAGTTTATCGAGGTCAAGCGCGAGGTTCTGCCCACCCGCGTCATCAACATCATCGTCGAGGTCACGCCGAAATACCGCATTCAGGAAATCCGTTTTGAGGGCAACAAAAACGTCAAGAGCCACACTCTTGAGAAGGAGACCAAGAGCCGCCAAAACATGTCCCTCGACGAACGGCAGGTGAAGGCCGACAGCGACAAAATCCGCGAATACTACCAGAAAAAAGGCTACAACCGCGTTTATGTGAGCTACGACATCGAGCGCGATCGCGCCACCGGTTACGGCACGGTCATCTTCAAAATCCGCGAGGGCAATCGCGTCAAAATCAAGGACATTCAGTTTACCGGCAACAACAGCATCAAATCCAAAACCCTTCGCGGCCAGTTGAAGGACACCAAGCGCTGGTGGATGTGGTCGTGGCTCACCGGATCGGGCCGTTTCAAGGACGAGGAGTTTGAGGACGACCTCGACAAGCTCCGCGACTACTATCGCGAGCAGGGTTTCCTTGATATCGAAATCCCGGCCAGCAAGGTCACCTATGCCTACCCCGAGGAAAACAAGCTCATTGTCACCATCGCCGTGGAGGAAGGCCGCCAGTATCGCATCGGCGACATCACATTCTCCGGCAACAAGCTCTATCCCACGCCGCTATTCCAGCTTCTTATCCAGCAACGCCCCGGCATGGTCTTCACCCCGTCGAAACTCGACCAGGACGTTGAGACAATCCAGGACTTCTACGGCAAGGACGGCTACCTTGAGACCTACGTCCGCATGGTTCGCAAACCGAACATTGCCACCGGCAACATCGACGTCGAATACCAGATCAACGAGAGCGAGCAATACTTTGTCGAATCCATTAAAATCGAGGGCAACACCAAGACCAAGGGCATCGTCATCATCCGCGAACTCAACCTCGGCCCCGGCGAGGTTTTCGACATGATACGCATGAAGCGCAGCAAAATGCGTCTCGACAACACCCGCTTCTTCGAGGACGCCAATCTTTCCCCCGAAACCACAAACATTCCCGGACGCCGCAATCTCAAGATCGCCGTCCAGGAGGGCCGCACGGGAAATCTCCAGTTCGGCGCCGGTTTCAGCTCGCTCGAAAAAGCAGTCGTTTTCGCCGAGCTCAGCCAGTCGAACTTCGACCTCTTCAACCGCAAATCCTTCTGGCAGGGCGCGGGCCAAAAATTCCGCATCCGCCTGCAGCTTGGTTCCAGCTCGTCGGAAGCCACGATCAACTTCGAGGAGCCGTGGTTCCTGCAAAAGGAACTCCACCTCGGCTTCACGCTCTATCGCACCAGCCAGAATTACGACAACTCGTATTACGATGACATTCGCCTTGGCGCCCAGGTTTCGCTCCGCAAGCGCCTCTTCGAACTCTTCGAGGGCATGATCTCCTACACCTACGAAGAAGCCGAATACAAGGACATCGATTCCGGTTACGAATCCTACTTCTACAAGCAGGACAAGGATGGCAACTGGTATCTGAGCACCAGCGACCGCATCTCCCGCGTCGGCTTCCAGCTCCTTCGCGACACCCGCAACAAGATCATCAACACCACCGATGGCGGGCGCATTGAGCTCACCTATCACATCGCCGGCGGCCCCCTTGGCGGCACGATGGATTATTACGCGCTCGAATTCCGCGGCTCGCAATTCTTCCCCATATTCCGCGCGCAGGAGCAATCCCTCGGCGTGTTTCTCCGCGCCGGCGTGGTTGAGGGCTTCGGCGACACTCCGAGCGTCCAATATGCCCAGCGCTTCTTCCTTGGCGGACCCTATTCGCTGCGCGGCTTCGAGAATCGCGACGTCGGCCCGAAGGATTCATCCGGCTCAAGCATGGGCGGAAACACCTACGGCATGTTGAGCGTTGAATACTCTTTCGACATCGTGAGTCCCGTCCGCTTTGCGTTCTTCTACGACGCCGGTTTCGTGAATGAAAAGTCCTACGATTTTAATCCGTCCAGCTACAACGACAACTTTGGTTTCGGCCTTCGCCTCTTTGTTGCCGGCGCGCCGCTCAGTCTCGACTTCGGCATTCCGCTGACAACCGACAAGTGGAACCACAACGGCAACCAGTTCAACTTCTCGTTCGGAACCCGTTTCTAATAACGCCAGCGCGTGTTGGCTTTGGGACTTTGGTCGGGCGTGCCCGCCGAGCGCGCCGGGAATTACGAGAGCCAAACACGGCGGATGTCGCTTGCGCCCGGTGACGATGTTTCGAGCATTCGAGACAGTCTGGCAACCGCCCTGCCAAAAACGACAGGGCTATTTATAAGGATGCGCTATTTGCCGTAAGGTTTGTCGTTCAGGATTTTCAGCTGAAAACTGCCGTCGGCTTGCTGTTCGAGCATCCAGATTCCGATATTGGGGGAATGGGGAATCTTTTCCGGGCGGTCCGCCTCGTTGAGGAAAACGCTCAGGAGCGCCTTGCCGTTGTTGCCGTGGCCCGAGAGCAGGATGGATTTGCCCTCGCCCTTTTTGCCCCCGAAGCGCTCCTTCACGAGCGCGACAACAGCCTCCAGCGACGCCTTCGTGTCGGCGGCGCGCTGCTCGTCGCCATTTTTCTTCGGCGAGTAGAAAAGACGCGAGCCCTCCGGATTTTGGCGAAGTGTGAAGAAAGGCTTTTCGTCGTCCGGCAGTTTGATTGCCTCGCCGCGGAGATAATTCTTGTTGGGCTCGGGGAGCCTGCCCTTAAAAAACAGCGGAATGATCGCGCCGCTGAACTCGGCGAGTTCGGGCCAAATCTCGGCGGTCTGCTTTGTTTCGCGCAGGTATTGGAGAATGGTCTGACGGCAGCGCCAGACGGGGCTGCACGCGATAAAATCGAATTGGCGGGCCTTGAGTTTTTCCGCGGCTTCGCCGACTTGTTTGGCGCCCTTGGGCGTGAATTGCTTCGAGTCGCCGACATAGGCCGGCCATTGGTCTTTTGGCATGCCGCTTTTCTCAAATTCCTTTTTCACGTTATGGCCGCATTCAATGTGCCGGATGTAGTATACTTTCAGTCCGGCGGCGTCGCAAACCGCCGCGAGCAGCAGCCATGCGGCGGCCAGGCTCGCAAATCGGAGAATCCGTTTAAGGACGCGGTTGTCGGAGGAGGGGAGGGCGGTGTTCTTTTTGTGCATCGGATTTTGTGGTGAAGGGGAGGGCGGGCGGGCAACGTCACCAAGACGCCCCAAATCGCGGTCGGTTTCAAGTCGCAGCACCCTTCATGCTTGTCGGGTTTTGCGGGTTCGCACAGCCGCGGCTGGAGCCTTTGTTGCGCGCTGCAACGCGGCATCGGCGGAAAGCGGTGCCGCGCCCGGCAAATTAAAACCGGACGCGTGTGTTGTTGTGTTGCCGCGTGCGCGCGGGCAATGCGACGCGGTCACGCAACCCTGGCCAGCGGCTTGAACTCCAGGTCGTTGAGCGACGCGCCGTCGTGCATTCGGATCACGCTTACCTTGAGCTTGCCGGCGTCGGCGTGGCCGCGGATGACGGTCGCGCGTTCCGGTTGCGGGCCGCCGCCGGTGATCTGCGTGTAGGGGAACTCCGCGGTTGGCTGCAACAACGCGTGGCGATGCGTGTGCCCGGAAATGATGATCTGCGCGCCCCACTTGACCAAGGCGCCTTGCCACGCGAGCCGTCCGCGCAGGCTGTAGCGGTCGAAGCCCTTGCCCTCGTAATCCTGCGGTCTTTCGTCGGTCCAGCGCAGCGGGATGTGGCAGAAAACCACGCGGTAGGGCGCGTCGCGCATTTCGGGGCGGCGGATGACTTCCTCCAGCCACGCGGCTTGCTCGCGAATGATCGGCTCGAAGGCGGCGCCTCCCCGGTAGCTGCGGTGGTTGTCGGGTTTGTCCTCCCCGGTGTCCAGGGCGATGGCGGCCATCGGACCCGAGCGAAACGCGTAGAAGGGGCGGTTGCCGTCGGGATATTCCACGTAGTCCGACATCCTGCCGGCCCAGAGTCCGCGCACGTCGTGGTTGCCGCGCGTGTCAAAAATCGGCGGCCCCTCGGCGAGGTCAACGCCTTGGGGACAGACATACAGCCCGGGCAGGAGCGCGCGGTCGTTGACGTTGTTGCTCATGTCGCCGTTCCAAAGCATGAAGTCGTCATCGGCCCGGCGCGCGGCGTGAAGGGCGCGAATGGTTTCGTTGCGGTCATGCGTGTCGTTCCAAACGGAAAACTGCGTTTCGCGCGCGTTGGGGGCGAGCGTCTTGGTTGTGTAGATTCGCGACCGGGTTTCCGGCACGGGTTCCCGCAGCACGGCTTTCTGGCTGCCAATGTAGGGAAGCGCGGGCCTGGTCACGACGCGCCAGTAATAACGGGTGCCCGGTTTCAGGTTGCGAACCTTGATTTTGACCACGGTGTCGTCGTGCCGGACGAAGCCGAACGAATCGCCCCTGACGGTGGAGCCCAGCTTTTCCGTCTCGCCATACTCAAGCCACACAAGGGCGTCGGCGGTAAGCGGGATGGTGACGGTAAAGCTGTCCGGCGTCGGCGCAAAAACGGCCGGCGTTCCATTGACAAGCGTGTCGGGGTCGCCGGGCGGGGTTGTTGTTTTGGTTCCGGCTCCGGTGGCGGCGGAGGCGGAAATTTTGCCGGCAGCCGCGAGCGCCCCGGTGAGTCCGATTGTTTGGATGAATTGGCGACGATGCATGACGGGTATGTTTCCTAACAGGGGGAGCACGGACTTCAAGCGCAAGTAATCATCCGTTCTCCATTATATTCATGTTCTTGCGTGAATTATTATTCAGCCGCCGGGTATGTTTTCCACGGCCACATCACACAACCGTCGATGTCGCCAATCAGTGCAAAATCAACTTTTCCCTTCATTACAAACGGCAGCACTTCGATGTTTTCCGGCAGAAGCGCCCGCGCCGCGCGCCATGATTTTCCGCTTACCCAAACATCGTCCACGAGCAGCACGCGTTTCCACGCGCCCAAGTCAGGCGCGCTTCCGAGCAACACCGGCTCCGCGTGGCGCGGTTCGTTTTTTTCATCGCGGTAGTTGAGCGCGATCACCCGCATGCCGACGCCCAGTTGGTGCGCCGCGAGCGCCGCCGGCACCACGCCGCCCGACGCGATTCCCACCACGCCGTCAATCCTTTCGGGGAACTGCCACGCGCGCAAACGCGCGGAAATCATTTCAAGTGCAAGCGGTGTCATGGGTCGGATTGTTGGAGTTTGATTATTGAAGTTGGAGTTTTCCCCCGGGGCGCGGGCAACTACGCCGCGGCCTCCGGACCGTGGCCGCCACCGCCATTGCCTCCGATCCATCCTCGCGCCAATGCGAAGTTGATTGCCGCGAGCACGACCAATCCCGGCGCGCCCCGCGAAACAGACCTCGCGAAAAACTCCGTCGCCGCGCCCAGGTTGCCAAAAATATCCACGCCCGCGGCGATCAACGCGCACGAGCACACCTTCGCCGCCACATACGCCAGAGGAGCCAGCAGCCAGAACGCCCGCCCGCGAGGGTTGCGCAGCACCAGCCACGAAAACACAACAAACACCGCCACCTCAAACGTCAGCACCGTGTTGATGCGCAGCTCGGGAAAATTGGTCAGGAAATTATTCGCGACCGGCCCAAACGCCGCCACGAGCAAACCCGGCCAGATTCCATACAGATACACCGCCACAAACGCGGCCCAAAACATCGGCAGTAAAAACGCACCCAGCGGCGCTCCGCCGCCCCAGGGCGCCATGTGCACGATGACCGGCATTGCCAGTGCCAGCGCGAGCACAAGCGCGTTTGCGCGCACCCTCACACCGCGCACGGCGTGTCCCCCCGCGATTGCCCGCGGGCGCGGGCCGGAAATAATCGGGACGCCGTTTGCCATAAGGCGCGATAGTGTGCGTTTTATGGCCCGTTCGTAAAGTCGAAGCTGCGCAATCCGGGAACGCCGTTCCCGCGCGGAGGTTATTTTTTTGCCTGCAGCTCGGCCAGGCGCGCCTTTGCCTTTTTGAGGCGCGCCTCCAGTTTTTCGACATTGTCCCGCACCTGCGCGTAATGGTCGCGCAAGGGCGCCTTGGCCGTGTCGCTGCCCGGGCCGTTCAGGCGCTCCTCGATTTTTTGCATGTTGGCGCGTTGTAGCTCGATCTCCTTGGCAACGGCGCCGGCCTCGGTCTCGTAACCGAGAAGCAACACCTCGCCGAATGTTTTGCCGTTGATGTATTCGCACAGTTTCCACGCGACCGGATCGACGCCCGACGCCTCCTTGCGCAGCATGATGCCGAGGCGGATTTCCTTCACGCATTCCTCGAACTCCCGCATTTCCGCGACGGGGATTTTTTGCCCGGCCTTTGCCGTCCATTCCTTGAACGCGTCGGGGGAGGTCGCGGAGATGGGCGTGGTGCGCGGATCGGCGGGTTCGGAGCACGCCGCGAGAAACAGGCATGCAAGGGCTATCAAGACAAAACCAAGGGAGTGACGGTATGTTTTCATGGCGGTAAAAAGCTGTGCCATTTATCCGAATTTTGCCCCGCTATGCAAGGCCGCGCTTCGGGTCTTTTCTCCGTGCGTTTTCCTCGCACTGGAGCGCGGGACTGGTTTGGATCGGCGTGATTAATTCCAATGCCTGATCCAACTGTCACAACACTTCGCGATGTCCGGAAGCGCCGTCAGCGCCAGTATGCGCGCGCTGTTTTCGCGGCGCTTGGTGTCTGCGTAATCATCGCCACTGTTTTTGCGTGGCGCTTCCACCAGCGCATGAAGGCCAGCCTGCCTCAACTCGACGGCACCGCCGTGGTCGCCGGCCTTTCCGCCGATGTCACCGTCGAGCGCGACGCGCTCGGAGTGCCGACAATCAAGGCGGTCGCACGCACTGATGCCGCGCGCGCGATGGGCTTTCTTCACGCGCAGGACCGTTTTTTCCAGATGGACCTCGCGCGCCGCCGCGCCGCGGGCGAGCTCTCGGAATTGTTCGGCGAGAAAACACTGGCCGCCGACAAATCCGCGCGCGTTCACGGCCTGCGCGCCGTCGCGCAAAAATCGCTCGCACTGCTTCCCGTTTCGCAACGCGCGCTTCTCGACGCTTACGCCGAGGGCGTGAACGCCGGGCTCGCGCAACTTCGCGAGCGGCCTTTCGAATACTTGGTGCTGCGCGCCGAGCCTCGTCCGTGGCTGCCCGAGGACAGCGTCCTGGTCATTCATGCGATGGCGTTTGACATGCAGCATCCCGAGGCGACGCATGAGCGCTCGCTCGGCATAATTCGCGATTGGTATGACAACAAAGTGCTGGCTTATTTCGCGCCGGTTATCGCGCCCAATGATTCCGCGCTCGACCACACCACCGCGCCGCTCGCCCCGATTCCCGGACCGCAATCAATCAACCTGCGCGCGGGTATTGCATTGGGCAGGGCGAACCCTCCGGGTGGGCCGCAAGCATCTCCGGCTCAGCCAGAGGCTTTGCCCTACCGGCGCCATGCGGCGACCCCGCCCGTTTATGCCGAGGGTTCGAACAGCATGGCCGTCGGACGCGCGCAGGGCGGCATGATCGAAAACGACATGCACCTTTCGCTTCGCGCGCCCAACACATGGTATCGCGTTTCGATGATGTGGAAACATGTGCTAACCGTCACCGGCATCACACTCCCCGGCGCGCCTGTTTTTGTGGCGGGAAGCAACGGCAGCATCGCATGGGGCTTCACAAATTCCTATGCGGACACAAGCGATGTGATCGTGCTCACGCCCGATGTCGCCGGCAAAAGTTTCTACTACACCGACAGGGAGATACTCCAAATCGAGACCCGCGCGGAAAACATCAATGTGCGCGGATGGAAAAACCCGGCGGTTCACTATGTTGAAACCAGCATTTGGGGCCCGGTTATCGGTGAAAACCGGAAGGGACAAAAACTCGCGCTCAAGTGGGTGTTTCACGATCCCGAGGCGGCAAATTACGGCCTCGCCGACCTTGAAGCCGCAACCACGGTTCGCGACGCCATCCGCATTGCCAAGCGCGCGGGAATTCCCGCGCAAAACATGCTCGTCGCCGACAGCTCCGGGGAGATCGGCTGGACAATTTGCGGACAGCTGCCGGATCGTTTCGGCTACGACGGGCGCATCCCCGCCACCTGGTCTTTTGGCGATCGCGGCTGGCGCGGTTTGCTTTCGCCCAAGAAGGTGCCGTCCGTCATTCGCGGCCCGGGCGAACATATTTCGACGGCGAACCAGCGGCTTTTCGGCGGCGACACGCTCGCGCTTTTCGGCGACGGCGGTTACAGCCCCGGCGAACGCGGCGCGCGCATCCAAAGCCTCCTTGCGCGTCTCGGTGAAAATGCCGCGCCGCGCGATCTGCTCGCCATCGCCCTCGACGAGGGCGCGCCGCATCTCGCCCGCTGGCACACACTCCTGCGAGACACGCTTGCCGCGACAAAAAACAAAAAACTCGCGAGCCTTCGCGCCGCCGCCGGCGAGGCCTGGGGCGACGAAACCCCGGGCGCGCGCGCCGCCGCGGATTCCGCCGCCTATGCGATTGTGCGCCGCTTCCGCGAGCATGTCATCGCCCGCGTTCTCGACCCCATTTTTTATCCGTGCGCCTATTCGTATCCAGATTTCAACTACAATCATCTCCGAATCGAGGAGCCGGTTTGGAATCTTATTCAGAAAAAACCGATGCACCTGCTCGATCCCGAATACGCCGAGTGGGACGACTTGCTGCTCGCCGCCGCCGGGGACACGCGCCGCGATCTTTCCGCCGCCGGTTTCTCAAATCCCGCCGACGCGCGCTGGGGCGCGTTTAACGTCTCGCGCATCAAGCACCCGCTTGGCGGCGGCCTCTTGGGCGCGCTGGGGCATTGTCTCAACCTGGACATGCCCGCGCAGGAGTTGCCGGGAGACCTTGGCGTGCCTCGCGTGCAGGCTCCGTCATTCGGCGCGTCCATGCGCTTCGCGGTTTCGCCGGGGAGGGAGGACGAGGGTGTTTTTCACATGCCATGCGGCCAGAGCGGGCATCCGCATTCGCCCTACTACAAGGCCGGTCATGAGGCGTGGGCCCGCGGCGAGCCAACACCGTTCCTGCCGGGGCCCGCCGAACACACGCTGGTTTTGAAGGCGAAATAGAGGCGGCGGGTTTCTTGCCGCCGCCTTGCCAAACGCGCTTGGCAGTTCGCGCTTTGCCGTGCATGGTTGCGCGCGCTCAAAATGAACACGCCCCACGACATGCTTGAACCCGGCGCCGCGCATCCCGTGCTCACGATTGACGAGGCGGGGCAATTCGAGGCCGCGTTGTTTGGCGGGGACGAGGCGCGTGAATGGCCCGCGATGCAGCGCGCCGGCCGCGCAATCGCCGGCGCCGTGACGCGCGATTATTGCGAACTGGGCGAGTTTCCCGAAAGCGCGCGCGTGCTCGTTCTCGCGGGCAAGGGGCACAACGGCGGGGATGCGCTGATTGCGGCGAGGCACATTTTGGAAAAACATCCGCGGGCGAGGGCGGCGGTGTGTTTTGTTTTTGGCGGGCAGTCGCTGCGTCCGCTGGCGTGGCGCGCATACAGGGAGCTTGCGCAAGCCGCGCCGGGGCGGGTGGAGGCATGCGACGCGGCGGCGGTGCAAAAACACGGCGCGGGGTTTGATTTGTGCCTCGATGGAATTTTCGGTCTTCAATTTCGCCCGCCGGTGGATGCGCGTGTCGCGAAACTGATCGACTCGGTGAACGCGATGCCGGTTGATTTTCGCGCGGCGGTTGACCTGCCGAGCGGCTCGTTCCGGGCTGATTTTACCTACGCCACGGGCATCGTGAAAGCGCCGGTGCTGGACAATCCAAACAGCGGGCGGGTGCGCTATCTGGATTTGGGATTCTTCAGCGGCGGCCCGTGCCGCGACACCGCAATCCTCACGCCGGCGGTGCTCGCGCCTCTTCGCGCGCTTCGTCCCGCGCACACCGACAAGCGTGATTACGGGCACCTCTTCATCGTTGGCGGTTCTCGCAAATATCCGGGAGCGGTTTTGATGAGCGTGCTGGCGGCGCTTCGCAGCGGCGCGGGGCTTGTCACCGCGTTTGTGCCCGAATCGCTCGCGCCCGCGTTTGCCGCGCAAGTGCCGGAGGTGATCTGGCACGGCATGGCCGAATCGCCCGGGGGCGGTTTGGCGCTCGAGGATTTGCCGGTGTTTCGCGGGCGGTTTTCCGAAAAGGCGTCCGGCACCGCGAGCGCGACGGCGCTTGTGATCGGCCCGGGATTGTCGCGTGATCGCGAATCGCTCGCGCTGGCGTCAGAGGTCTTGCGCATCAATGAGAGCATCCCCGTCGTGCTCGATGCCGACGCGTTGCAGCCTGATATTGTCGCGGTCGGCAAGGCGCCGCGAATTCTCACGCCGCACGCGGGAGAGCATCAACGCGTCGAGACGGCGATTCCGGACGGCGCGGTGGTTGTGCGCAAGGGGCCGCTTACGCGGATCGAGCATTCGGGGCGAACATACGTCTCCCCGTTTGGCGGCCCCGTGCTCGCGCGCGGAGGCAGCGGCGATTTGCTTGCGGGAATGATTGGCGGGTTGCTCGCGCAGGCTCCGGGGGCGTTGTTGCATGCCGCGTGTCGCGGCACGGCGTGGCATGGCATGGCGGCGGATTGCCTGGCGCGCGCGCGCGGACAGCGCGCGGTGCTGGCAACGCAGTTGCTGGATTTTCTGCCCGGTGTTTTGCGCGGGGGGTCCCAATGAGCCTAACCGAGCAACAGGCGTTTCTTGTTCTCAACGGCCTGCCGGGTGTCGGACCCGTTTCTTGCACGCGATTGCTGGCGGAGTTCGGCGGCGATCCGCGCGCGATTTTGTCGGCGGGCGCGCAACAGCTTGAGCGCGTCAAGGGCGTCGGCCCCGCGATGAGCGCGGGCATTGTCAACTGGCGGGAGAATTTCAACCTGGCGCGCGAGGAGGATCGCATGGCGAAAAGCGGCGCGGTTTTTGTGACAAAATCGGACGCGCGCTACCCAAGGCTGCTGCGCGAGATTTACGACCCGCCGATCGGCCTGTATCAAAAAGGTGAATACATAATCGACCGGCCCTGCGTTGCGATTGTCGGGACGCGGCACACCACGCTTTACGGACAGGCGACGGCGAAAAAAATGGCGTCCGAGCTGGCGCGCCTGGGCTTTTGCATTGTGAGCGGGCTGGCGCGCGGAATCGACACGGCGGCGCACGAGGGCGCGCTGCTTGTCGGAGGCAAAACGGCCGCGGTGCTTGGCACGGGAATCGACATAATTTATCCGCCGGAAAACCTGGACATCTACCGCCGCATCGAGGCGGAGGGCGCGGTCTTTTCGGAGTTCCCCTTTGGGCGGCGCGCGGACAGGCAGAGTTTTGCCATGCGCAACCGCATCGTGGCGGGGATGTGCGAGGGCGTGATCGTGGTTGAGTCCGACAAGGCGGGCGGGTCGATGATCACGGCGAAATTCGCGGGCGAGCAAGGACGGCAGGTGTTCGCCGTGCCGGGGCGCATCGACCAGCCGTCGAGCGCGGGGTGCCACCAGCTGATTCGCGACGGAGCGACACTAGTCACCTGCGTGGATGATGTGCTCTCGGAATTGAATTACCTGGAGGGACTGCGGCCGCGGACGATTCCGCCGAAGGCGGGTGACGCGGCCGGGGCGGCAAGCGCCGGCGTGGGCGTGGCGGAGCTTGCTAAGCTATCCGCGGACGAGGCGGCGGTGATGGCGTGTTTCGCCGGGGGCGCGATGCCGACGATTGATGCGATTGCCTCGCAAACCAAAAAGCCGGTTAGTGCGCTGTCCGCCACATTGATGATGCTGGAGCTAAAGCGCCTTATAGTAAAACGCGCCGACGGCTCGTTCGAGGCGCGGGGATGATTTGAGTGCCAAAAACGGCGTTTCCGTCGAAACGCCGCCCCGCCAAAATAATAAATATTTTTTAAATAGTATTATAATAAAAGGACAAGGGTGTTTGTGCGTTTTTATACAAAAGTATAAAAGGCTCGCGTCAGATGGGCAGCGGTTTGTCATCCTCGGGGGGGCCGGGTTTGTCCTTGGGCTCCCCAAATGGCGGTTTTGTGGAATATCGGGGGATGTGAACGGGCGGCTGCGGGCTGGAATACTTGTCGTGCGGCTTGGAACGCTTCTCTTTGGGGGAGTCAGACGGGGGCAGTGGCACCGGAATGTAGGAGGCTTCAAAGTCGGGGCGGTTTTTCCAGTAGAGCATTGTTCCGAAAAACGGAAGAAACAGGATCGTGATAACGAGGGGCCATTTCTTATGCATGGAGTCCGTCGCAATGCAGTGGGCGAGCGTATAAATTGTGGTTATGACATATGCCGCCTCAAACACATAGAGAAGCCACGGCTGGCGGCTTGTTTCAGCGATCATATTAAAATGTGCCTGTGCAAACATATTCTATGCGTGATTATATGGAGGTCCGTTTCAGTTTTGCACTGAGTTAGACTGTAATATCGCGCCAATAGATGCAAAATGGAAACCCGCGCGGGCTTTTTTATATATTATAAACAAAACAATCCCGCGGGTGTCCCGCGCGGGACAAGTTTCTTGTGGTAAAAGCAGGGGCGGGGTCGGCGTTCGCGTTTCGCCGGGTTATGGCACTCCGGCGAAAGATGGAGCCGGGCGCGGGGGCTTACGCGGTTCGCAGGTCGTCGTTCGCGGGCGGCGGGGCGTCAGGTGTTTCCGGCTTGTCGGACGTCTTTTCGACGGTGGTTCCAAAGGGTGACTTTGTGGGAAAAGGCGGCTTTGATTGCGCGGCGAATTCAAAGGGCGGTATTGTGGAATAGCGCGGCGGGTGGCTTGGCGCCGGGGGGCTGGAGTATTTGTCGGGCGCCTTCGGGATGGGCGGGCGTGTGTTTCCGGAGGCGAGCTCGGCATCCGTTTCGGTGAGCGCGTCCACGCGATTTTTCCAGTAAAGCACGGTTCCCAAAAAGGGAATGAGTATTATTCCGGCCATGTGGCGTTTTTTGCCCCGCATTTTTTTCGCGCCGGCGCAGTGGAAAAGCGTATAGGCGGCGGCTACAATGTAGGCCGATATAAACAGGCAAAGCAGCAATGTGACCGCGGCTTCGCTTGATGTGTGCGAGTATGTGTGGGGGTAGGGGAGGCTGGCTTGACTTGTCATGATCTCAGAACAGTGCGTTTGTATATTTTGCTTTGGCGCAACGGGTAACGTGTCCTTTGTGATAAGATGTCAGATGGCTTGGGCTGCCGAAAGATGTTCCGGCTGGTTGTGGATAGTTTGGGTTGCTATGATACAAAATGATAACGGGCAAGAGTTTTCGTGGCAGGGTCGGCGCGGATTTTCATTTTGTGAAGTTTAAAATAAAAACGCCGCATCGTTTCATGGATGCGGCGTGTGGAAATAGGAGACTGTGGTGACGGTGGTATTTTTAGAATAGCGTGAAGGCGATGTTCACGCCGGCGGTGACGATGGAGACCATGCTCATGAGCTTGATGAGGATGTTCAGGCTGGGGCCGGAGGTGTCCTTGAAGGGGTCGCCGACGGTGTCGCCAATGACGGCTGCCTTGTGCGCGACGGAGCCCTTGCCGCCGAGATTGCCTTCCTCGATGTATTTCTTGGCGTTGTCCCACGCGCCGCCGGAGTTGGCCATGAAGATGGCGAGGACAAAGCCGCCGGCGAGTCCGCCGCCGAGCAGGCCGAACACGCCGGGCACGCCGAAGAGCAGGCCGGTGGCAATGGGCACCACAACCGCGAGCAGCGAGGGGATGATCATTTCGCGTTGCGCGCCGGCGGTGGAGATTTCCACGCAGCGGGCGTAGTCGGGCACGTCCCTGCCTTCGAGGATTCCGGGTTTTTCGCGGAACTGGCGGCGCACTTCCTCGACCATGCGCGAGGCGGCGCGGCCCACGGCGTTCATTGTCAGTCCGCAGAAGAGGAACGCCATCATGGCGCCGATGAAGAGGCCGACGATGACTTTCGGATTCATGAGGTGGACCTCAAAAATGGTCATGAACTCCGGGATGTTTGCCTTTAGGATTTTGGCGGACTCAACCGCGTGCCCGGCGATCTCAATGGTCTCCACTTGCAGGTGGTCGACCGCGATTTTGAGCTCTTCGACGTAGGATGCGAGGAGGGCGAGCGCGGTGAGCGCGGCGGAGCCGATGGCGAAGCCCTTGCCGGTGGCGGCGGTGGTGTTGCCGAGCGAGTCGAGCGCGTCGGTGCGTTTGCGCACCTCGGGGCCGAGGCCGGACATCTCGGCGTTGCCGCCGGCGTTGTCGGCGATGGGGCCGTAGGCGTCGGTCGCGAGCGTGATGCCGAGCGTGGAGAGCATGCCGACGGCGGCGATGCCGATGCCGTAGAGGCCCATCGACATGGACTCGGGCGTGAATTTCCACGATCCGGACGCGAAGCAGTAGGCGAGGATGGTGCCGACGACGACGGTGATGACGGGGATGGCCGTGGAGAGCATGCCGACGCCGAGGCCGGAGATGATGACGGTGGCGGGGCCGGTGGTGGCGTTTTGCGCGATGTGCTTGGTGGGTTTGTATTCCTGCGAGGTGTAGTATTCGGTCGTCTTGCCGATGAGGATGCCGGCGACCAGGCCGGTGACAATCGCGCCCCAGATGCCCCAGTGGTTGGGGATTTCGAGGAGGTAGAGCACAACCCAGGAGAGGATGACAATGAGAAGGGAGCTGAAGTTGACGCCGCGGCTGAGCGCGTCGAGGAGGTTGCGCTGCGAGGCGCCTTCCTTGGTGCGCACGACAAAGATGCCGATGATGGAAAGGATGGTGCCGACGGCGGCGATGATCATGGGGGCGATGACGGCCTTGTAGGCGGTGCCATCGGCCACGGCGGCGGGATTGCCCGCGAAGGCGGCTGCGCCGAGCGCGGCGGTGGCGAGGATGGAGCCGGCGTAGGATTCGTAGAGGTCGGCGCCCATGCCGGCGACGTCGCCGACGTTGTCACCGACGTTGTCGGCGATGGTGGCGGGGTTGCGCGGGTCGTCCTCGGGGATGCCGGCCTCGACTTTGCCGACGAGGTCGGCGCCGACGTCGGCGGCCTTGGTGAAGATGCCGCCGCCGACGCGCGCGAAGAGCGCCTGGAGCGACGCGCCCATGCCGAAGGTCAGCATGGTGGTGGTGATGATGGTGAGCTTGTGGCCCTGGTCGGGATCGTCGATGAAGTGGTTGAGCACGAGGAACCACACGGCGATGTCGAGAAGCGCGAGGCCGACGACGACCAGGCCCATGACGGCGCCGGAGCGAAAGGCGAGGCGCAGTCCGGAGTTAAGCGACTGGCTGGCGGCGTGCGCGACGCGCGAGGAGGCGTAGGTGGCGGTCTTCATGCCGAAGAAACCGGCGAGGCCCGAGAAGAGGCCTCCGGTGATGAAGGCGAAGGGCACCCAGCCGTTTTGCAGGCCGAAGCCGTAGGCGAGGATCGCAAAGGTGATGGTGAGGACGACAAAGAAAAAGCCCACGACTTTGTATTGCTGTTTCAAATACGCCATCGCGCCGGCGCGCACGTGGGAGGCGATCTCCGCCATTCGCGAAGTGCCCTCCGGCGCGCTTTTCATGCGCATGTAAAACCACGCGGCGAAGCCGAGTGCGAGAATTGAGGCCAGTGGCGTGAGCCAGAATATGGGGGACTGCGTTGTCATTGTCGTTTTAAAAAATGAGGCGTGGTTTGCGGGCGGGATGGCGGCTTGTGGAAGTGGTGAGTTTGCAAATGTGGATATAATTATGGCGCGAGGGCTTGGTTTTCGCACCTGCGCGCATCCGCGCGGGCGGCGCGCAGGTCCGCCATGCGCTCATTGCGAGTGTGGCGCGGGGTTACCCGCCGAAGACATTTTGCGCCGCGCGCCACCAGTCGAGGTGGGTGGTTTCGAGCTCGTCGATCGAGGGGAGCGGGTAATGCTTGATGTCGTTTTGCTGGCCCACGTAGTAGCCGTTGCGAATGGTGCGGTAGAGGACGGCGTCGCTGACGTTGCGAATGAAAACCTTGGTGGGTTTTGCCGGCTTGAAGGTGAACTCGCGCAGGCAGTCGCGCAGGTGGTCAATGTTCGGATAAGGCAGGTTGCCAAGACCGGTGGCCTCGGGGTTCCTGGCGAGGTTGCCGAGTTTGAGTTCCGCAAAAATGAGCTTGGGCACGCTGACGGGCTGCGCGGGGTCGGTGAGGTGCGCGCCGAAACGAGCCGGCCCGTAAATGCTGACAACGCGGGGCTGCGCCGGGCAATATTCCTGGTAAAGGTGAAAGCGGTCCTCGGTTTCGGGCGGAATGTCGTTTTTCGCTTTTAGCGAAAGCACCATGCCGCTTGCCGTGGCGAGGTGCAGGTCGCCGATGGCACTGAGGGGAATGTGCTCAAGGACACGATAGATGGCGAGGTAAGTGGATTTGCGCGGGGCGCCGTCGGGGTGGGGGACGCAGCGCTTGGCGATGTCCCGCATGGGGAGCGCGTCGGTGCGCCATTCGGGGTCGATTTCGAAAAACTGCGCCTGGCCGCTGGAATTGCGATTCGGCCCGACGGCGATGTAGTTGCCGAATTCGGCGGGGGGAAGGTGCGATGCAACAAGGGATTCCGGGGCGAGCGTGAAATACAGGTATGTTTTCATAAGGATAAGAAAGTTGTTTCAGGAAAAACTAGAACCCTGTGTCGCATAAAGTAATACAGACCGCCCAGTGCGGCTGCGTGCATTTTGGCGCGAACTGCGCGGGTTTTGTGGTTTGAGGGATTCAGGCAGAGTGTTCGGGGCGAGGCACAAGCGCAACGGCGATGTGGATGGCGGGTCGTGTTTTGGCGATATGGCCTTACAGTCCGAGCAGGCCGCCGTTTTGTTTGATCCAGCGCTCGGCGTCCCTCCACCACGGGCAGACCTCGGCGACCCGCGCCCAGAAGCGCGCGGAGTGATTCATTTCGCGCAGGTGCATCAGTTCGTGGTAAATAATGTAGTCGCGCACAAAGACCGGGGCCTGCACGAGACGCCAGTTGAGAGAGATAATGCCGTCGGCCGTGCACGAACCCCAGCGGGTGCGTTGATTGCGCACGGTGACGCGGGTGACGGGCACGCGCGTCTCGGCGGCGAGCTCCCATGTGCGCGCGGGGAGCTCGACTTTTGCAATGCGCAAAAAATGAGCCTCAAGCGTGGGGCGCAGGTCGGACGCGAGACTTGCAACGCGAAAGATGCCGGGTGCGCCTATATTGTCTGCTCCAATCGCGACGGCGGGGCGCTCCGCAGTGGACTCGTGCGCGACGCGAACGGCGGTCATTTCGCCGCGCCAGAGAATCCGCGTGCCGACGCCCCAGGTTGTTGCCGCGCGGGGCTTCTTCTCCTGGCGCGCCCGGGCGCGGGCAAGCCAGTCCGCGTGGTCTGCCGCGAAACGCCGCGCCTCGCGCTCGCTGCCGCGCGATGGAATCGTGACAACCGCGGAGCCGTCGCGCCTGAGCGTGAGCCGGTAGTGGCGCGCGCGGGGGCTGCGCACATAGACGATTTCGGACGACGCGGCCGTGTCGCCAGCCGGAGGGAAAAAAGAAGATGGCGCGGGCCCGTTGGGCGGCGATTTGTGCACGCCGGACGCGGGCGTGAACAGGCCGAACAAATCGAGTTGAATTTCAGGAGGCATCTTCGGGTGCGGTGTTCGTCAGCGTTTTTCGCGTCCGGGAAACTTGCGCAGATATTTGAGCGCGACGTTGAAGTCGTTGGGCGTTTCGCAATGAATCGTAACGGGCTCGCGGGTGAGCGGGTGCGTGATCGTGAGTTCGCTTGCGTGCAGGGCGAGGCGCGCGATGAGGGGTTTTTCATCGGCGCGGCCCTTGTAGCCGCGCTTCAAGTTTGAGAGAAGAAGCATCTCCGTGGTGTCGCCATAAAAAGGGTCGTTCAGGCAGGGCGCGCCGACGGCGGCGAGATGCACGCGGATTTGATGCGTGCGACCTGTGACGGGGCGGCACTCGTAGAGCACATAACGCCCGAAACGCTCCAGCGCGGTGAACTCGGTGAGGCTGGGCTTGCCGCCGCGCTTGCGAAACACGCGCATGCGACCCGGATTCGAATTGTCATGGTCGAGTCCGGTTTCGACGGTGAAGGTTTCCGGCAGGATGCCCCCGGCGGTGCGCGGCACGATGGGCGAGGGGAACTTCATCGCGCGTTCGGGAGGCAAAAGGACGGTGAGCGCGAGGTATTTTTTGCGAACGGTTTTGGACTGAAACTGTCCGCTCACAAAATCGAGCGCGGGTTTTGTTTTTGTGCAAAGCACGATGCCGCTCGTGTCGGCGTCGAGCCGGTGGACGTTTGCGACGGTGTGGCCAAATTTATCATGAATGAGCCCCATCAAATTCTCGCGCGTCTTGTCCCAGCGATCAGGCGCGATGAGCAGGCCCGATGGCTTGTCAAAAGCGATCAGCGCGTCGTCTTCGTAAATGATGGGAGGCAGCGGCACGGTGCGAAAATTGAGAACTGGAAAATAAGAATCAGAAAGTAATGACTGCAATCAAGACATTGCGACCGGTGTGTCCCCCGACAGCGCATCGCGGGCGGGGGCGCACGGGCGAGTCATCCGCCCAGGCAGAGTTTCCGGATCATATCAACGACACCGTAATTATTATTATCCAGGTCGGTGACGAAGTTCGCCGCCTTTATTATTTCCGGGTGGGCGTTTTTCATGGCGTAGCTGTGCTTGGCCTCGCGCATCATTTCGAGGTCGTTGAGGTAGTCGCCGAACACGAGGGTTTCGTCGGGCGAGATGCCGAGTTGCTCTTGGACTCGTCTCAGGGCGGAGCCCTTGTTGGCGTCGGGCGCGGTCATGTCGAGCCAGCGCTTTCCGGCGGCAGCGACCTTGTAGTCGCGCTCGAATTGTTTGAAGTGCGGATAGGAGTTCGTCTCGGAATCGACGAGGTCGAACATGCTGAATTTCAATAGTGTGTCCCCGACTTGGGTGAGGTCGTCCACGCGTTGCAGCCTTGCGCAATAATGATTCACCACGGACAGGAAATACTCGTCGTCGTTTTCGACATAGGTTGAATTTTTTCCGCAAAGAACCGGATAGGTGTCGGGAATGGTGCGGCCAATTTTTATGAAATTATGCACGACGGCGGGATTAAATGAGACGGTGAAAAGCTCGCGGTTTTCATACGCGGCATAGGCGCCGTTTTCGGCGATGAACAGCGTCCGGTCTTTTATGCGCTCGAACTGCCTGACGAGGGCATGATACTGACGCCCGCTGGCGATGGCGAAAACTATGCCTTTCCGCGTGAGTTTTTCGACCGTTTCCCAGAAGTCCGGGCTCAGGTTTTTGTTATCGTCGACGAGCGTGCCGTCGATGTCGGTGACTACGAGTTTGATCATGATTATTATTTAATACAGGAACACAGAGGACACGGAGTTCCGAGCGAAGCGAGAAGCTTGACACCGCGGAGTTTTGGGAGACCCGTCCGGCTGTTTGTTTGTTTTCATGCGCATGTGCGGTTTTGTTTTTCCAAGTAAAATGAGGCAAGGGTGATTCGCGTGTGGTTATTGGAAATCTTGATGGCCTCACTGTCCTCTGTGGTCCTCCGCGCCCTCTGTGTTCCTTTTCCGTGCCATCGCCAGCCCGGCGAGGCGGCCCGTGGTCCAGGCGGCCTGAAAATTATAACCGCCGGTGATGCCGTCAATGTCGAGCACTTCGCCGGCAAAATACAGCCCCGGACAAACGCGGCTTTGCATTGTCTTGAAATCGACTTCGCCGAGGCGCACGCCGCCGCAGGTCACAAATTCGTCCTTGTTGGTGCTTTTTCCCGTGACGGTGAATTCGCACGCGGTGCATTGCGCTGCGAGGGCGGCGAGTTGTGTTTTTGAGAGATTGGCCCAGGTCGTCGCAGAGGGAATGTTTGCCGCGGCGGCGAGCCGCTCCCACAGGCGCGAGGAGAGCGCGAAAGGATTCCATGTGGTGATTTGCCGGCGCGCGTGCGAGGCTCGGGTCGCCGCAAGCGTGGCGCGCGCCTGCTCCGTGGTGATGGGGCCGAGCCAGTTGACCGTGAGCGGAAAATGATAATTGCGCGCGTGGAGTTCGCGCGCGCCCCAAGCGGAGATTTTCAGAATGGCGGGGCCGCTGAGTCCCCAGTGCGTGATTATCATGGGGCCGGTTTCGCGGAGCTTCGGCGTCGAGCCGGGGATTGCGGTGGCGGCGCGGGGAACGGCAAAGCCGGCGAGATCGCGCAGGCGCGGATCGTCGATGTTGAATGTGAAAAGCGAGGGAACGGGCGGCTCGATGGCGTGCCCGAGTTTTTCGGCAATGGTGAGCGCGGCGCCGGATTTGGCTCCGCCTCCGGTGGCGATGAGGAGGCGGTCACAGGGGAGGGTTTCGCCCGTGGAGAGGGCGAGATTGAATGAACGCGGTGCGGCGGAGGCGACGGCGTTTGCCAGGCCGCACTTGGTTCGCACTTTTACCCCTGCTCGGGCGGCGGCGTGTTGCAGGCAGTCGATAATGGCTTGCGAGGAATCGGCAGCGGGAAACATGCGCGAGTCGGGTTGCGTGATGAGCGGAACTCCGCGTGATTCAAACCACTCGATTGTGTCGCGCGGCTGCCAGCGGTGAAACGCGCCGAGAAGTTCGCGCGCGCCGCGCGGGTAGCCCTTGACGAGCTCGCGCGGATCAAAGCAGGCGCGGGTGACGTTGCAGCGGCCGCCGCCGGAAATGCGCACCTTGGCGAGCGGTTGCGGGGCGGCCTCGATGAGGGTGATCTCGGCGCGGATGTCGCTTTGCGCGCACGCCTCCGCGCAGGTGATCGCGGCAAAGTAGCCGGCCGCGCCGCCGCCCGCGATTACGATGCGTTGTGGTGTTTCCGAAGCCATTGATGGGGTAAAATCCAAATTCCAATTTTCAAAATCCAACGAAATTCCAAAATTCAGTGATCAATTTTCAAAGTGACCGGCGGTTCACGCGGTTTGGTTTTTGGAATTTGGAATTTGAGAGTTGGAATTTGGAATTTGCCGAGCCTGCGGCGCGGCCGTTAGCGGATAGCGGTAGGTTCGGCCTTCGTAGTTTTTGAAGACCACTTCCTCGTCGGTGATTTTTTCGATGTAGTCGGGATTGACCGGCACCTTGCCGCCGCCGCCGGGCGCGTCGATCACGTATTGCGGAATCGCATAGCCGGTCGTGTGTCCGCGCAGGGCGCGGATGATTTCGATGCCCTTGCGCACATCGACCTTGAAGTGCGAGCCGCCCGTGATCAGGTCCATTTGATACAGGTAATACGGGCGCACGCGCATCCGGAGCAGGCGGTGCACGAGCGCCTTCATTGTTTCGGCGTCGTCGTTGACGCCGCGCAGCAGCACGCTTTGGTTGCCAAGCGGGACGCCCGCAAGGCTGAGTCGCTCGCACGCGTCGCGCAACTCGGCCGTGGCCTCCTTGGGATGGTTCACGTGAATGCTCATCCAGACGGGGCCGTATTTTTTGAAAATGTCGCAGAGCGCGGGCGTGATGCGTTGCGGCAGAAACACCGGGATGCGCGAGCCGATGCGGATGAGCTCGACGTGCTTGATCGCGCGCAGGCGGCTGAGCAGGTGCTCGAGTTTTTTGTCGGAGAGCAGGAGCGGGTCGCCGCCGGAGAGCAGCACGTCGCGCACCTCGGGGTGCGACTCGATGTAGCGCAGACCCTGCTCGTATTCGGGGTGAAAATTGTAATCCTGCGCGTTGCTCACGAGGCGGCTGCGCGTGCAATAGCGGCAATACGAGGCGCAGCGGTCGGTGATGAGAAAAAGCACTCGGTCGGGATAGCGGTGCACGAGGCCGGGCACGGGCGAGTGCTCGTCCTCGCCGAGCGAGTCGGGCGTTTCGCCGGCGCTGACAACCGACTCGCCCTCGCGCGGGATGACTTGCAGGCGCACGGGGCAGGCGGGGTTGTTGCGGTCGATAAGGTTCAGGAAATACGGGGTGATCGCGAGCGAGAGCTTGTGCCCGGCGAAGGCGATGCCGCGGCGCTCGTCCTGCGTGAGCACCATGTATTTCTCAAGTTGGTCGAGCGTGGTGATGCGATTCTTGAGTTGCCAAACCCAGTCGTTCCAATCGGACGCCGGGACGTGTTGCCAGAGTCCTTGCCCCTCAAACCAGGCTGTGCGATCTTCAGTGTGGGCCATGATGTTTTAGAGAAAAACTGAAAGCTAGGTTTTCCGCCGGCTATGTCAACGGATGGTGACTCATGGACAATTGTTTTACAGGAGCGCCATCAGCGCCGGGTGCCGGGTGAGGGCGAACGCATGGCGCGCCGCGGCGAACGCCTCGATTAACTCGCGCGGCGATCCGGCGCGTGGAAACACCATCGACAACTCGCCTCCGCTAAAAACAACCTCCGCGGGCACCCCGTCGACGCGCAGCGTGCACGTGGCGCAGTCCGACGGATACGTTACGGTGAGCGGCGCGGGGCTTGTCCGATTCTCCCCGGTGTCGAGTGACTCCACGGCGTCAATCACGTCCTCGACGCGCGCGCCCTTGGTCAGCGCAAACACGATTGAGTCGAACATGCCCGCGAACAATTCCTCGAACGCGGGTTCGGCGTTTTCGTGCGAGAAATCGAGCGTGTGCAGCGTGCGCGTGAGCGTCCACTCGGAGGGGGCGTTTTCGTTGAGCGCGTAGTTCCATTCGAGCGTGAAGTGGCGCGAGGTGAGCACGGCGGCGGGGCTGGCGACATCGAGCGAGATATCCTTGCGTTTGTAGGCGAACGCGGCGCGTGCCTTCTGGAAAAACGCCTCGGCCTCGCTGGCGAGTTCGTCCGCGCAAAGCTTGCCGAGAAACGCCACTGCCGCCGCGCTCGCGAAATCGGGCACGCTGTGGTGCTTTTTGCTGAAGCCGCCGAGGTTTTTGACAAGCCCGTGCGCGCATCCGGCGAGGCGGACGTGCTGGATGAACGCGGTCGCGCCGGCCGGTTCGGCGTTTTCGCTGTCATTGGGAGATTCGGATTTCCGGCGCGGCATGGTTTTGGGTGTGCACACGCAAACGGACGTCGCGGGCGGGCGAAAGTCAATTTTTGCGTGCGTGCGTTTTTCCAGTGACTTCGCGGCGTCGGCTTTTCGCCCGCCGGGAAGCCGTCCGTCAGAATGTGTTCACCGATTCGATGACGTGGCCCACCTGCTCGTCGGTCAGCTCGGGGAAGATCGGCAGGCTCACGCAGGTCGCGCATGCTTTTTCAGCCACGGGCAGCGAGCCCGCCTTGTAACCGAGCCCCGCGTAACACGCCTGCTGGTGCAGCGCCACCGGGTAAATCAAATCCGTGCCCACCTCGCGGTTCGCGAGATGTTCGCGCAGCGCGTCGCGGCGCGGATGGCGGATCGTGAACTGGTGATACACACTCGCGCCGTAATCAACCACTTGGGGCATGATCACATCGGCGAGCTTGATTTCGGCCATGTAGCGTTTCGCGATGGCCTGGCGCCGCGCGTTCCACGCGGCGAGACGCGGCAGTTTCACATTGAGCACCGCGCCCTGGAAACCGTCCATGCGATAGTTAAAACCGACCATGTCGTGATGATAGCGTCGCGACGAACCGTGCACGCGCAGGATGCGCGCCTTTTCAAAAACATCGTCGCGCCCCGACACAAACAGGCCGCCCTCGCCGCACCCGCCGAGATTTTTTGTCGGGTAAAAACTAAACGTGCCCGCGTCGCCGATCGTTCCCACGGGCGCGCCCTTGTAGCGCGCGCCCACGGCCTGCGCGCAGTCCTCGATCACGAACAGGTTGTGCTTGCGCGCGATCGCCATGATTTCATCCATGCGCGCCGGCTGCCCGAACAAATGCACCACGACCATGCCTTTTGTTTTCGGGGTGATGGCCGCCTCGATCTTTTCCGGGTCCATGTTGAGCGTGCCCTCCTCGATATCGACAAACCTCGGCGTCGCGCCCGTGTAGCTGATGCACCACGCGGACGAGATGAACGTGAATGTCGGCACGAGCACCTCGTCGCCCGGCCCGAAGCCTCCGCAAATCGCGGCCACATGAAGCGGCGACGTGCCGCTGTTCATGCCGAGGGCGCGCGAATGGCCGAACGTCGCGGAAAAGTTTTTTTCAAAATCCTCGACGTCCTTGCCGAGGCAAAACCGCGTCGCGTCATACGTGGCTGCCAGCGCTGCCAGCGCGTCTTCGCGAATCGCCTTGTGTTGAATGGAGAGGTCGAGGAACGGAACTTTCATGGAAGAATATGCGCCAAGAAGAATCCGCATCTCGGGAAACGGCAAGTCTCGGGTTTCCGTTGGCGGAAGCCGCCTGCTTGTTCGCGCCCCGCCCGCTCACTTCACCACGAGCACCATCGTGCGCACCGCGCCTTTTGAATAGACGACAAACAGGTTTCGTCCGCGCACGAGCGAGTTGCGCGCGGTTTCGACACTGGACGCCCTTGCGCGGTTGATTTCCAGGATCACCGCGCCTTCGGCAAACCAGTCCTTGTAGGGCGAGTCACCGTCCACTTTCACGACATACAGGCCGTCCACGCTGCTTGAGATGCGCAGCGAGCGGCGCTGGCTCGCGGTCAGGCGCGTGACTTGCACGCCGGGCAGCAGTTCGTTGTAGGCGAGCGCGTCGCCCGATTTGCCAAGGCGCACGATCGCGGTTTCGGCCTTGCCGTCGCGGAAAATCTTCACGGTCACCTCGGTGTCGGGCGGGAGTTGCGCGACGTGCGTGCGCAGGTCGGCGGCGTTTGTCACGGGACGGTTGTTGATTGCCGTGATCACGTCGTAGCGGCGCAAGCCCGCGTTGTCCGCCGGGCCGTCGGGCGTCACGTCGTTGAGGATTACGCCCCGCGTGTCCCGCGGCAGGTCGAGCGCCTCGGCGAGGTCGGGCGTGAGGGGTTCGCCGCTTGCGCCGAAATAACCGCGCGTGACTTTGCCGCTTGTCACGAGATTGTTCATGATGTTGCGGGCGAGGTTTGCCGGAATCGCAAACCCGATGCCCACATTGCCGCGCGTGGGCGAAATGATCGCGCTGTTGATACCCACGAGGCGTCCCTTCGCGTCGATGAGCGCGCCGCCGCTGTTGCCCTGGTTGATCGAGGCGTCCGTCTGGATGAAGTCCTCGTAACCCTCGACCTCGGCCAGGATGCCGACGCGCCGGCCCGTGGCGGAGACGATGCCCATCGTCACGGTTTGCCCGATGCCGAGCGGATTGCCGATTGCGAACACGATGTCGCCGACGCGCAACTTGTCGCTGTCGGCAAGCGTGGCGAGGGGAAGGTTTTTCGCGTCGATCTTGATGACGGCCACGTCGGTTTTCGGGTCGGTGCCGATGACGCGCGCCTTGAACTCGCGATCGTCGGACAGGATCACCGTCAACTCGTCCGCGTCCTCGACGACATGATTGTTGGTCAGGATGTAACCGTCGGCGGACACGATCACGCCCGAGCCGAGACCCTCGACCTTGTATTCGCGATTCGCCCCCGGCGCGAACCACGGGAACGGCAGCCGCTGCCGCACAAAGCGCGCCGAGGCGATGGACACGACGGATTTTTTCGCGGGTTCCACGGCGTCGGCGTAACTTGCAAGCGCGGGCGATTTGCCGTCGCCGACCGCCGCGTCGTCGATTTTGAGCTGCGGCAGCGGATTGGCCTGTGGCGCGGCAAAAAGCGATGCGGCAAAAACGAAGGCAAGGGTGAGCGTGGAAATGGCGTGTTTCATGTTTTGAAAAATAAAATGTGAGATGCGCGAAATCACGCGAGGTTTCAATGAAGTGTGTTGAATTGTTCCCCTCGAAACAGCCGCGTGCCCCGCTTTTATATTTTGGGAGGCAGGGGTGCCGGCACCGGTTTGCCGGTTTCCCTTGCGATTTCGCGAAGCACTTCACGCGCGGCGCGTTTGGCCTTATAGTCCGTCCTCGGATCGACGGACATTACCTTGATCACCGCCTCGGCGTCGGCGTATCTTTTCAGGCGCCAGTAAATGATGGCGAGCGCGTGGTAAGTCTTGGACCTGTGGCGCATGGATGAGAGCGCTTCGAGAACCTTGTTTATTTTCTCCACGCGGATTTCCGGGCTTTGCGATTCGATCATCGCAAGCAACTCGTATGCCTCCATGCAATCCGGCGCGAGTTCGAGCGCGCGATCCACCAGTTTTCTCAGCTCGGTGCTCACGAACCCGGGCATTATGCGTTTCAATGATGAATTTTCGACCTCGCGGGAACTGCGCAAAAACCACACATAAGCCAGCGGATTTGTGGAATTATTTTCCACCGCTTTGCGCCAGTATTCGTGGGCCGCGGCGGGATTGTTTCCGGCGGCCCTGACTTCGGCGAGCAATTCGTAGATGCGGGGATTTTTCGGATTGCGCTCGGATAGTTGCAGAAGTTGAAACTCGGCGTCGTGCGCCCTATCGGTGCGCCCCTTGACGGTAATCAGCTCCATTTCATGCTCAAGCGAATCGGCGGGTTTGGATGTTATTTGTTTTAGAATCGACCCGACCGGCACCTTGCGATTCACGACAGTATAACGCCCGCCGCTCGCGTAGGACTTGAGGGTCCGGCTCAATTTTTTTTGGTTCAGCCCAAATGCTTGTTGAAGCGCGTCGGCTGTCGAAACGCCCGGCGTTTCACAGAGGTTTGTGAACACATCAAGTCGGTCGGCTTTCATGAGACCGGTGTTCTGGCCGCATATTATATAATGCATGAACACCCACGATTGCGCATAAAACATCCGGGCATGTTTTGTCTCATTGTAATAGGGGCTATTGGTATCAACAGTGAAAACGGTCTCAAAGGGCAGCCATTTCGACTCTCTGAGGGCGCGGAGGTGCCACGAGGGTGCTGTGCCAAGCGACACGGTTTCCCTCCTTGATGAGAAAGTGGAAAAAACCTCGGCAAGCCCCTCGTTAATATAAAGCGGAGGACGCAACCCCATGGCCGCGACAAGCGAGTGGACGTATTCATGGTAAACTGTTCTCAATCCCTCAAAAATCGTCGCGTTCTGCAAAATGATGCGGGAGCTGACCGGACTTTCCATAAAAATCCCCGCCACATTCTCGCGAGACTTGCCTTTATACAATGGAAGATGGGCGGAGAACTGTTCAGGCGAGTCAAAGACGATAATATAGGGACGCTTGTAATAGGTGCGCGCTTGTGGAAACAATGCGAAAAAGGTCGCTCGAAACTGTTCCAGCCTAATCAACAGTATTTTGGATTCGCGTTCCGGTGCGCAACTGAGCAGGTCAAAATGCTCGCTGCTCCAACGAAGCCATTCCCCGGATCCATGCGCTGTGTTTGTTGCAATGCCCGCAAACAGCAGAACGACTGCAAGAATCAGGATTTTCAACTTGGCGATGAGTGAAGGCATGAGGCGGGGAAAGACTGGGCAAAACAAAGCAATTTTCACACGCGGGCGGCAACACCAAAGCTTGGTGCGACGTTCGGGACTCGAACAAATCGGCATACACTTGCGCGTGTTGCCGGGCGGAGTGGTCGGCGGAAAACCGGCGCAGGCTGTCGCGGTCGATGCGCGCTTGGACGAGCGCGTTTGTCTCCGCGAGATGCGCGAGCGCACGCGCGAGGTCCGCGGCGTCGCCGGTGCGGAAAAACCAGCCGTTTACCGGGGGCGTTGTTGTGATGAGATCACGCGCGCCGCCCGAGTCCGCAGAAATCGAGGGGACATCGGCGTCGAACGCCTCGATTCGGGCGATCGAAAAAGGTTCGTTGTCCGATGGGACAAGGAGCACGTCGGTTTCGCGGAGAAGCGGGGCGGAGGAGGGTTGCTGGCCAAGCCACGTCACGCGGGTTTCGAGATTGAGCGCGCGCGTGCGTTCGCGCAGTTCGCGTTCGTAGCGGATGGAATCCTCCGAGCCGTCGTTCGCGCCGATGTGCGTGAAGTGCCATTGCGCGCGAATATACGCGGGCAGTTGCGCGAGCGCGGCGAGCACGAGCTCCCAGCGCTTCCAGCGCACAATTGCGCCAATGCCGCCGGCGCGGATGATTTCGCCCCGGGAGCGCGGGAATCCTGCCCGCTTTGTATTTTCGAATAATTTGGGCGGTTCGTTTTGCGGGCAGGATGCCCGCGTTCCCGGGACAATGCATGGCGGCAGGCAGTCGTCCCAGGTTTGCGGCGGCAGGCCGTAGTAACGGGACATTTCCGGACTCAGGAAAAACAGGCGTTTGCCGGGTGTGAGCGCGCGCGCGGCGTGGCGGTAAAACCAGCGATGGCGTCCGTAATGATGCACGGTGGCGACCGCGCGCCGCTCGCCCCAGCGCGCGAGCTGGAGCGCGACAAGCAGGCCGGCGCGCGAGCATCCGTGAAAAACGCGGCGCGGATCGGCGCGGAGCCATTCGCGCGCGGCGCGGGCGATTGCGCGGGCGCGCATAATCGTGCGCGGCGAAATCATCTCGCTTTCGATGCGCGGAAACCCGGCGACGGGGAGCGAGAGGCGGTGGATGCGCGCGCCGTCGTTCATGCCGAGCGTCATTTCGAAATGCGGCGCGGCGGCGGTCGAGAGCGCGCGGAGAAACGAGCAGATGCCGCCGCGGTCGTCGTCGTAGCCGAGATAGAAAAGGACGCGGGGAATCATGCTTTCGTAGGGGCGCGCCTCGCGCGCGCCCTCGTGTGCGAGGGACGGTTTGCGTGCGTTTGCATAAAGCGGGCGGACGCGAGGGCGCGCGCAAGGCGCGCCCCTACTTGGCTCCGGCTTCGTAGCGTGTTATCCATGCGCGGTGCCATGTCGCGTAGTCGCCGGCCTCGATGCGCGCGCGGGCTTGCGCCATGAGGTCGAGGAAGAAGTGCAGGTTGTGCATCGAGAGGAGCGTGCCGGCCAGCATCTCGTTTGACGTGGTGAGATGGCGCAGGTAGGCGCGCGAAAAATTGGTCGTGTAGTTTTGCACTTCGTCGCTGATGGGGCGCGGGTCGGCGCGGTATTTTTCGTTGCGCAGGTTGATCGGGCCGTCGGGCGTGAAGACGAGTCCGTTGCGGGCGACGCGCGTGGGCATCACGCAATCAAACATGTCCACGCCCATCGCGATCATCTTGAGCATTTGCGGCGGGGTGCCGAGGCCCATCGTGTAGCGGGGCTTGTGCGCGGGGAGGTATTTTACCGAGGCGGAAACTTGCTGGAGCATTTCCGGCTCGGGCTCGCCGACGCTCACGCCGCCGATGGCGTAGCCGGGAAAATCGAGCGAGGCGAGCGCCTCGGCGGCCTCGCGGCGGATGTCGTCGTAGGTGGAGCCTTGCGCGATGGCGAAGACGTGATGGCCGGCGGCGAGGAAACCGTTGTCGGTGGCGATCTGCTTGCATTGTTTCGCCCACTCGAAGGTGCGCGCGACGGAATGCGCGCACACGTCGCGCTCGCAAGGGAAGGGCGGGCACTCGTCCAAAACCATGGCGATGTCGCTGCCGAGGTTTTGCTGGATCGTCATGACCTCGCGCGGGCCGAGAAAAAGTTTCGCGCCGTCGAGGTGCGATTGAAACGCGACGCCGTCGGGCCGGATGTCGCGGAGTTTTGCGAGTGAGAAAACCTGAAAGCCGCCGCTGTCGGTGAGGATTGGGCCGTCCCAGCCCATGAATTTGTGCAGGCCGCCCATGTCGCGGATGAGTTCGCTGGTGGGGCGGATGTTGAGATGATACGTGTTGCCGAGAATAATCTGCGCGCCGATTTCGCGAAGCTGCGCGGGCGTGACGGCTTTCACTGTGCCCTGCGTGCCGACGGGCATGAAGATGGGCGTTTGAATGACGCCGTGGCGCGTGGTCAGCCGCGCGCGGCGGGCCGCGGTGGCCGTATCGGTTTTGAGAAGTTCGAAATGTGGAACCGTTGGCATCGAGGGAAAGGCTGAAAGACTGAAGGACTGAAAGGCTGAAAAATTACTTGCGGCTGATGTCGAGGCCGTCGGGCGTCCAGCCGGACATTTGGACGTCGAAGTGGTGTTTCACCGACGGGCACCAGTAGGAGATCGCCCACTCGGCGGGCTCGGTGGTGAGCGAGGGGATGCGGATGCCGCGCAGGTCGAAATAACTCCACGGGTTGCTTTCGTCGTAGTCGCGCTTGGCCCATTTTTTCATCGGGGGAAAAAGGATTTCGCCGATGGCGCTTTGGACTTCCGGCCAGCGCGAGACGAGTTCGTTAAAAAAGGCGCGTTGCGTTTCACCCGGTCCGGAGTCGTCGGCTTCGATTAGAATTTCGACCTCTCCTTCAACTGGCGGGAACTGGGTTTGCCCCGCCCAGAGTCCGGCGGCGGGAAAATGAACCAGGGGGCCGAAAAGCGAATCGGTGAGCGTGGGCAGGAGTTGTTTTTGCTTTGGGCGGAAAAGATTTTTGATGAAGTCGAACATGATATTCGGTGCGGAGTTGTCCCAACAACGGTCACCGATGGCAAGCACCACGATTTTCGCGGCAAGGAATTTCCGGGGTGTTTGCAAAAATGTTCGCGCGCAATCGCCGCCATTGGCGCTTGAACAATTCCGCCGTTGATTTTGTCATCAACCCAACTTCCCCGCCATGAGCAAAACCTTATTCCAGCGCATCATCGACCGCGAGATTCCGTCGAAAATCGAATACGAGGACGACCAGTGCATCGTCCTCCACGACATCGAGCCGCAGGCTCCCGTGCATTTGCTTATCGTGCCCAAGCGTGTGATCGCGCGCGCCGCGGAATCCGTTCCCGATTCGCCGGACGAGCAACTCATCGGGCATCTCATAACGACTGCCGGTGTCGTCGCCAAAAAACTCGGGCTCGAACGCGGTTTCCGTCTTGTCATCAACAACGGTCCCGACGCCTGCGAAACGGTTCCGCATCTCCACATGCACATGCTCGCCCGGCGCCAGATGGCTTGGCCTCCGGGTTGATTTTTCGACGCGGGCAGGGCGTGGGTTGGGGGTTTGAACGGGGCGACATGTTTCGACGGGAATCGATGTGTTTCGACTTGGGGGGACGAATGGGCGGATTTGCCCTGGCTCAAAAATTTGGCGCCTTCGAGTCCAGCAGGTGTTTTGCCTGCACGAGGCACACGCAGTCGCTTCCGTCCTCGGTGTGCAGCCAGTGCAGGCAGAGCGCACCGAACGCGCGTTCCATCGCGCGGCGCAGGCCGCCCACTTCGATCACGACGATTCCGTGCGGCGCGAGCCGGTCCCTTGCCTGCGCGAGCAGCTTGCGAATGATGTCGAGCCCGTCGCGTCCGCCGTCGAGCGCGAGGCGGGGCTCCTTTTGAAACTCCACCGGCAGGTCATCGCAAATGCGCGACGGCTCGTAGGGCGGATTGCTCAGGATCACATCGTATTTCTCCGCCGGCGATTTTGGCGCGGGCACCGCGTCAAACACATCGCTGCGGTATAATTTCACGCGCCTGGAAAGCCGGTGTTCGCGCACGTTGATTTTTGCAACATCGAGCGCGTCCGCCGACAGGTCGATCGCATCGACCCGCGCCTTTGAAAAATGATGCGCCAGCTCAATCGCCAGGCATCCCGAGCCCGTGCACACATCGACGACGCGTTTCGTGTTCTTGCCGTTTTGCGGCAGCCAGCAATCCAGCTGCGCGGGGATGAGTTCCAGAAAATACGATCGCGGAATCAGCACGCGCTCATCCACATAATAACGGTTTCCGCCCAGGAACGCCTCGCGCGTGATATACGCCGCCGGCACGCGCTCGATCACCCGCCGCCGGAGCATCGCGCGCAAGGCGGTTCGTTGCGCGGGCGCGATGCGTTTGTCCAAAACCGAGGCGTCGCTGTCGAGCGGCCAGTCGAGTGTGCGCAGCAAAAGATACAGTGCCTCGTCGTGCGCGTTGGTTGCGATCTGCCCGAGCGCCAGCCCCGCGCGCGCATACGCGTCCTCCGCAAACGCGAGCCAGTCGCGCAGCGTCGCCAGTTGCGAGGTCACCGGCAGCGAGGCGGGAGGCGTCTGTGCGTTGCGCGACGATTGTTTCATGCATTATTCTTTCTCATCGCGGCCGGGCGTTTTTGGGGCGCGCACGTGCTCATGGTTGCGGATGTGCTCGGAGCAGTAGCAATACTCGCCCTCGCATTTCGAGCAGTAGCGAAAATCCTCCTGCGGGTGCGTCTGGCTCGTCTTGCCGCAAACATGACAACGATTGCGCATCATCGGCGTGTCGCTTTGCTGCGCGATCCGGTCGGCCTGTGTTGCCATGCGCCGCCGTCCCGAGCGAATCCGTCGCGCCAGGTCTCCCGAGAAAAAGATCAGAAAGTTTCCCACCGACGCCACGACCATCAGTTTCGCCGATAGCCCGCCCGTGAAAAACGTGAACGCGTAGCCAATCCACGTGATCAGCGCGAGCCACTTGATTTTCACCGGCAGGATGAAAAACACCATGATCTCGAACTCGGGATTCAGATACGCAAACGCGAGAAACAGCGAGCCGCTGATAAAAATGTTGGTCGCGATGGCGTTTGGCGTGATGAACGCGAGGCCCACCGTGAGCACGTAGCCGCAGAGCAAAAACAAGTTGAAGCGCACCTCGCCCCAATAATGCTCCAGCGCCGAGCCGAACAAATAAATCATGTAAAGCGCAAACGCGGCCCAGAACGGGCTGAACGTGGGCGGAAAAAACGCGAACGTGATCAGCCTCCACCATTCGCCGCGGAGCACGGCCGCCGGCATGAGCACGCAATCCTCCCAAGCGAAAATGCCGAGAAACCTGATCGCAACCAGCATTAACAACTGCCCCGCCACGATGATGAGCGTGAGGTGTGGAATTGCGAAAGGTTCGAGCCGTCGCTCGATGCGGTTAAGCCAGGACATGAGGCAGCTGTTTTGATGCGTGTTGCGCGGTCTGCCAAGCAATCATGTTGATGCCAAAAAAAAGCCGGACTCAATTTGAGTCCGGCCTTTTGGGCGTAGTGTGATGTTACGTTTTACGTGTGCACGATTTCGCAGGCGCCGCCGGCGCAGGCGATGTGCTCGGCGAGTTTGGTCTCGTCGGTTTCCTCGCGCATCTTGGTGTAGTCAACTTTGTTCGGACGAAGCATGTTCCAGCGGATGATGTCGCTCTCGGTGGCGACTTCCTCGCGGGGGGCTTGCGCATAGATTTTGTCGCCGGCGTCCTGGAGGAGCGAGATGCCGGTGAAGGATTCGCGGTGCTCCCAGATGAATTCCTCGACGTCGTTCCACTCGGTCGGGCTGACGGTGCAGGTGTTGGAGACGTTGTGGTGCAGGTTCGGCGAGCGCGACTCGGGGTCGCCGCCGGGGATGACCCAGGACTGCTGCACGAGCTCGACGAGTTGCAGGAATTGCAGCGCGTTGATGTCCTTGCGCAGGATCGCTTGCGGCGCGGCCTCTACGGGGAAGGAGATGACGTCGTCGGTGTCGGGGTTGTAGACGGACGCCTCGGTCATCTGCGGGTTGTATTGCTTGAAGAACGAGTAGATGGGTTCCTTGCGGTTGGCCTGCACGCGGCGGAAGTAGTGGCGCGCGTGGTGCGGGTGGATGCCGGAGGCGGCGTCGAGGATGAGCGAGGCGGTGCCCTCGGGTTTGCAGGTGGTGAGCTTGGCGGCGGGGCGGATGCCGAGGAGCGACGCGACGAGGCGGTTGGTGGCGCGGCAGAGGCGCGCGCCGCGGGTGAGGATTTCGGCGTCGAAGAGGATGTTGGGGTTGTCCATGAAGCCGCAGATGGAAACGCCGAGGAGCGAGTCGTGCTCGTTGATGAGGCGGGTGACGGGCCCGAGGTAGGGCATGTCGGTGTAGGCGGCTTGAAGGGTGCCGATGGCGGTGGCGGCGATGCAGCCGTCGAAGAAGTTTTCAACGGTGGTGGCGGCGCGTCCGTTGATGGTTGTCAGATTGCACATCTGGAAACCGGAGAGGCGCGTGGTGCCGGGGAGGTCGCCCTTGTAGCCCCAGGCGAAGAGTTTCGAGACTTCCTCGCCGGAGAGTTCCCAATCGACGATGGGCAGGAGGTTGATTTCGGCGCAGGGGTTGCAGCCGGCCTCGGGGTTGTCGGAGAAGAAGAAGCCGGGCTCGCCGAATTCCTTTTGCGCCTTGAAGAGTTTTTTGAAGTGGGCGCGGTTGTCCTCGGTGCGGGCGAGGACGGCGGAGTTGTTAGAGGCGGAGCGGTGCGGGTGTTTGTCGAACCAGTTGCCGGTCTTGGCGTTCATCATTTCCTCGTCGTCGGGCGAGAAGAGGCAGATGGTCGCGGAGCGGCGGATGCCGCCGGCGAGCACGGCCTTGGCGAGGAACATGTTGATATCGTAAACTTCGATGGGGCGCAGGGCGCGGCCCGCGGCTTGCGAGAGGATTTCCTCGACTTGCGTGAGGGCGCGCTTGAGCGGGAGGTGACCGGGGGCCTTGCCGCCGGAGGTTTTGAGGGGGAGGCCGCGCGAGCGGATGAGCGAGTAGTTGAACTCGATTTTTTTGCCCTCGTAGAAGGACTGGAAGAGGGCGTGCACGGCGTCGGACCAGCCCTCGATGGTGTCGGGGATGTGGTAGTGCCAGACGGGCAGGTCGTATTCGTTGGCGCGGGCGGGCAGCGAGGGGAGCATGGCGACGTGGTGCTTTTGCACCGAGAAGCCGACGCCGCAGCCGGAGAGGAGGAGGTAGAGGTATTCGCGGAAGAACTCGACGCGGTCAACATTCGCGAAGGAGCAGTTGAACATGCGCGAGTGGTTTTTGAGGATGGCCTCGCCGCCGAATTGCATGGAGCGCATCGAGGGGAGGACTTGCTTGGCGGCGACCTTGTCGAACGCGAGCTGGATGATGTCGTAGAGGCGTTTGTTGCCGAGGGTGGCGAGGAGTTGCGGGGCGGCGTCCCCGGCGAGCGCGGCGATATCCTCGGGGAGTTTTTCGGGGATGCGCGCGTCGATTTTGCCGGCGAAATGGGTGAGGTGCATGTCGCGCACGCGGTCGGTGGCCTCGGTGAAGGTTTCGCGGCGCTTGAGGTCGGGGCGGTAACGGGCGTATTTCGCCATGGCGATGTAGTCGCCGAGTCCGTTTTCCTCGTATTTGGCGAGGCGGTTGGCGGCGTGCTGCATGCGGTAGAGCACGTAGGAGCGGGCGACTTCCCAGTTGCCGGAGGCGGCGATGGCCTTTTCAACGGCGTCCTGGATTTGCTCGATGGTGGGGTGTTTGCCTTCGCGGTAGTAGAGTTCGAGCATCTGCGAGACGCTTTCGCCAAGGCGGGCGGCCTCGGCAAAGATGTCGGGGCTCACGCCGTATTGGGCGAGGAAGTCGTCGCGGGACGGATTGTCGGTGTTGCCGGTGCGCACCTCGTGGAAGGCGAGCGCGATGGCGCGGGTGACCTTGTTTTGGTCGTAGCGGGCCTTGGAGCCGTCGCGCTTGAGAACCATGCGGGCATCCGCAGGGATACTGCGGTTGAGCAATTGGGCTCCTTTGGTGATGGTCGCCGCGGGTTCGCTTGGAAGGATGTTGGAGATGGAAAAAGGGAGGGAAGACTTCATGACAGAAAAACCAATGTAGTGGATGAGTTTGAAAGGTTGGGCGAGTTTTAAATGTAGTTTTTTTTGAAAATTTTTTGGTTCATAACTAATTAACTATCAATGAATTAAAATGTTACTCACAGAGTGCTCACATTTAAGCAAAACTGAAGCTATGCAGAAGAAAAATTATAGGGTCGGGGTTTTTTTCGGGGGTAAATTTGGGGTGAATATGGCGCAAAAATCGGGGTCTTTTTTTGCGATTTTTTGGGTCGTTTTTTGGGCAAAGTCGCTATGGGAAAATGAATATGTATTCGATTTTTAAATACGATTATTTGCAATGACGAGGGGCGGGGGAAATGTAAAAATAATGCGATTTTTTGCATGAGTGTCAATTTTCCGGCCATGTTTTGCGCGGGTTTCGGTGATTTTTTTTGTGCGCGTGTGATTGGTGATTGAGCGTTGCGGCCAAGGCTCTCTAACGTGGCGGTCATGCGCCATCCTGCCATCGATAATCTCCTCATACTCCAGAATCGTGACACCAAGCGAATCCAGCTGGAGACAGAAATCAAGTCGGTGCCTGATTTAGTTCGCGCCGTGGAGGAAAAAATCCTCGCGGACAAGAAGGCAATCGAGGATGCGAGGACGGAGTTGATGGATCTCGAAACCCAAAAAAAACTAATCGAGACGGAGATCGGCACGATGCAGGGCACGCTCGGAAAATACAAAACGCAACAATCGCTGGTGCGCAAAAACGACGAATACCAGGCGCTCGGCCAGCAGATCGCATCGACCGAGGCCGCCATCGGCGGGCTCGAGGAAAAGGAGCTGGGCGTGATGTTCGAGATTGACGGGGCGAAGGTGAAATTCGCCGATGCCGAAAAAGTGCTCAAGGATAACATCGCCGGGCACGAATCGCGAATCGCGACATTGCGCGAGCGCGAGAAAAACCTGGCCGTGGAGCTGGCCGCCGCGCAGGCCGAGGTGGCGAAGGCGCGCGAGCCGCTGGACGCGTTGAGCCTGCGTTTATACGACCGGATCGCGGAGCGCACGCAGCCGGTGGTCGCCGCCGTGCACGGCGGAAATTGCGATGGCTGCCACCTGAAGGTTTCCGGCGAGTCGGAATCAAACGCGCGCAAAGGCGAGGTTCTCGCGACGTGCGATCAGTGCGGGCGAATCATCTGGTGGGATTGAGCCGGCGCGGTTCGGAGCCGCGCAAAAAGCGCGCGCATCCACTCCCGTTTCTAAAATAACGCCGGCGTTTGTTGCGGCGAACCGCCCCGCATGGCACCTCCGCCCGGTGCCGGGAAAGACCTTCAAAAAGGCTCGACAGGCGAACTCCTTGGCGGGAAGTTTCTCGTGTCCTAGTTTCGCCGGTTCCCTTGCCAAAACAAACCCTTTCCTGTCCCGCAATAAAGTCCCCGCCCCGATTTTGTGCCCCTTGTTTTTCCGCAGTTTCATTTGATTTTTTTATCGATTCTGAATCCATGAGCACGCCCTCCCAAAACACCGCCCTCCCCAAAACCGTCATTGACCGTCGCACTTTTGCCAAAACCGCCGCGCTTGCCGGAGCCGGGCTTGCGATGGGCTCCACGCTCGCCAGCGTGGCCGATCCCGCCCCGGCCATTGCCGACGCCTCCGGGGGCAGGCGCCGTCGCTACGCCATCGTTGGTTGCGGCGGGCGTCACCGCATGTATCTCAAAGCCATCCTTAACCAATACAAGGACGTCGCGGAGATCGTCGCCGTATGCGACGTGAACAAGGGCCGAGCCGAGAGCGCGGCGAAAAGCGCCAAAAAAGCAGGTGTGCCGATCAAGGCGTATTATCCCGAATCCAATCCCCCGAAACCCGATTTCGACCGGCTGATCCCCGAATTCGAGCAGATGATCAGGGAAACCAGGCCCGACATCATCATCGTCACCACCACCGACTGCGCGCACGATCGCTACATCGTCAAGGCGATGGAAATGGGCTGCGACACCATCACCGAAAAACCCATGACCATAACCGCCGGGAAATGCCAGCGCATCCTCGACGCGAAAAAACGCACCGGCAAAAAAGTCCGCGTCACCTTCAACTACCGCTACTCCCCGCCCCGCACCCAAGTGAAGGATATCCTCATGTCCGGCGCGATCGGCGACATCCTCTCGGTCGATTTCACCTGGCTGCTCAACACCCGACACGGAGCCGATTATTTCCGCCGCTGGCACAGCAACAAAATCAACTCCGGCGGCCTCATGATCCACAAGGCCACGCACCACTTCGACCTCGTCAACTGGTGGCTCAGCGCCTCGCCCGTCGAAGTCACCGCCGTCGGCAAGCGCGAATTCTACACGCCCGCGATGATCAAGCGCTTCGGCCTCAAGGGTCCCGGCGAACGCTGCATGACCTGCCCCGAGGGCGACAAATGCGGCTTTCACATCGACCTCCCCGGCACCCCCGGCATCCGCACCATGTATCTCGACAACGAAAAATACGACGGCTACATGCGCGACCGCTGCGCCTTCCGCCCCGACATCGACATCGAGGACACCATGAACGTGATCGTGAAATACGACACCGGCGCCACGCTCAGCTACAGCCTCAACGCCTTCAACGCCTGGGAAGGCTACCAAATCGCCTTCAACGGCACCAAGGGCCGCCTCGAGCACTCCATCGTCGAGCAAATCTACATGAACGCCGCCGACGGCGACGACAAGCAAGGCGCGATCAAAGCCGGCGGCACGGTGGTGCGCGTCATCCCGCTCCGCGACCCCGCCACCGAGCACACCCCTTGGAAAGGCACGGGCAGCCACGGTGGTGGCGACATCGTCATGCTCAACGACGTTTTCCTCCCGAATCCCCCCGCCGACAAATACCAGCGCAACTCCGACGAGCGCGGCGGCGCCGAGTCAATTCTCATCGGCGCGGCGGCCAACATGAGTTTCGAGACCGGCCGGCCGGTGAAAATCGCGGACATCGTCAAGGGCTTGAAAAAGCCCGACTATCCGCCGATGCCCACCAACAAAGACCCGGTCGAAATGCCCCGCCGCCTCCCGGCGCGCAAGCCGTCCTTAAAAAAGAAAGCCTGACTGCGATAGCGCGCCATGTCGTCTCGCGTGGCGTGGACAAATCGCACTCCGTGCCGGCGGCATGCAAGAGTCTCCTGTTGCGCACCGCGCTTGGCTGTTTGCAACAAACACCAACCCCGTCAGGGCTGGCGCAACCCTCCCGAAAATTTGAAATTTTGGAAAACGGGATTTATTTGATGTTGGCCGAGCTCCGCCTCACAAGATAAGGATTTCAGAAATCAGAGAACCAAGGGAAATCTGAAATCCCAATTCCGCATTCCGAAATCCGCACTTCGCATTTATGAAACACGCACTCCGCTCCGACATCACCACCCAGGGCCGCCGCATGGCCGGCGCGCGCGCACTCTGGCGCGCCAACGGCATGACCGACGCCCAAATGGGCAAACCCCTCATCGCCATCGTCAACTCCTTCACGCAATTCGTCCCCGGCCACACCCACCTCCACGACGTCGGCCAGTTCGTGAAACGCGAAATCGAGGCCCAAGGCTGTTTCGCCGCCGAGTTCAACACCATCGCCATCGACGACGGCATCGCCATGGGCCACGACGGCATGCTCTACTCGCTCCCCTCGCGCGACCTCATCGCCGACTCCGTCGAATACATGGTCAACGCCCACAAGGCCGACGCCATGATCTGCATCTCCAATTGCGACAAAATCACCCCCGGCATGTTGATGGCCGCCATGCGCCTCAACATCCCCGCCATCTTCGTCTCCGGCGGCCCCATGGAAGCCGGCGCGCTCGGCGAACGCCACCTCGACCTCATCAACGTCATGATCGAGTCCGCCGACGACGCCATCCCCGACGCCCAAATCGAAAAACTCGAGCACGCCGCCTGCCCCACCTGCGGCTCCTGCTCCGGCATGTTCACCGCCAACTCCATGAACTGCCTCAACGAAGCCATCGGCCTCGCCCTCCCAGGCAACGGCACCATCGTCGCCACCCATAAAAACCGCCTCCAACTCTTCAAGGACGCCGCCCGCCTCATCGTCGAAAACGCCCGCAAATACTACCGCGACGGCGACGACACCGTCCTCCCCCGCTCCATCGCCACCCGCCAGTCCTTCCTCAACGCCATGTCGCTCGACATCGCCATGGGCGGCTCCACGAACACGATTCTCCACCTCCTCGCCATCGCCAACGAAGCCCAAGTCAACTTCACGATGGACGACATCGACGCCCTCTCCCGCCGCGTCCCCTGCCTCTGCAAAGTCGCCCCCAACACCGAAAAATACCACATTCAGGACGTGAACCGCGCCGGCGGCATCCTCGGCATCATGGCCGAGCTCGCCTCCGCCAACCTCATCGACACCGCCCAACCCCGCGCCGACGGCCTCACCCTCGCCCAAGCCATCGCCAAATACAACATCGCCACCGCGACACCCGACCCCGAAGCCGCGCGCATCTACACCTCCGCGCCCGCCAACCGCTTCAACCTCAAAATGGGCTCCCAGGACAGCGCCTACAAAACTCTCGACACCGACCGCGCCGCCGGCTGCATCCGCGACATCGCGCACGCCTACACCAAGGACGGCGGCCTCGCCATCCTCAAAGGCAACATCGCCGAAAAAGGCTGCGTCGTGAAAACCGCCGGCGTCGATGAAAGCATCTTCAAGTTCACCGGCGCCGCGCACGTCTTCCATTCGCAAGACGACGCCTGCCGCGCCATCCTCCTCGACCAGATCAAAGCCGGCGACATCGTCGTTATCATTTACGAAGGCCCCAAAGGCGGCCCCGGCATGCAGGAAATGCTCTACCCCACGAGCTACATAAAATCCAAGCACCTCGGCAAGCAATGCGCCCTCATCACCGACGGCCGCTTTAGCGGAGGCACCTCCGGACTCTCCATCGGCCACGTCTCGCCCGAGGCGGCCAGCGGCGGCGCCATCGCGCTCGTCCGCGACGGTGACACCATCGAAATCGACATCCCCGCGCGCAAAATCCACCTCGCCGTAACTGATGCCGAACTTGCCAAGCGCCGCGCCGAGGAAGAAGCCCGCGGCAAACTCGCCTACAAGCCGATCCGCGACCGCATCGTGAGCAAGGCGCTCCGCGCCTACGCCCGCGACGTAGCCAGCGCCGACCTCGGCGGCGTGCGGATCATAGAGTAGGGGCGTCGCTCGCGACGCCCTCCGCCCCACCTTTCGCTCATCAGCCAGATCGGCCCGATCCGACAACTCGGTTCGATCAGCCCCATCTGTCCGATCCGCCCACTCCCCCAACTGTAAACTGAAAACTGTAAACCATAAACTCCGCCCCACCATGCCCGCCCAAACCCCTGCCCCGATCATCCGCCCGCACGGCGGCTACCGCACGCTGCGCGCGCACCAAGTCGCGACGCTCATTTACGACAACACCTACTGGTTCTGCGAACGCCACATCCGCCGTGACGACGCCCGCCTCCGCGACCAAATGGTGCACGCCGCCCGCAGCGGACGCCAAAACATCGCTGAAGGCTCGCGTCGCGCCGGCACCTCCAACACCACCGAAATCCGACTCATCGATGTCGCCCGCGCCAGCCTTGAGGAACTCCTCAACGACTACGAAGACTACCTCCGCCAGCACCGCCTCCCCGAGTGGAACAAAGACCACCCCGAGGCCCTCCGCATCCGCCGCGTCCACAACACCGCCACGCTCCCCACCGACGACGACTTTCGCCACCGCTACCGCGAATCCCAGGACGCCCTCAATGCCCTCTATTCCCGCTGGCTCGAAAACGACGACCCCGCGATCCGCGCCAACGCCCTCATCTGCCTGATCCACCAAGCCAACTACCTCCTCGACCAACTCCTGAAAGAACTCGGCGAAAACTTCGTCGAGCAAGGCGGCTTCACCGAACACCTGGCGACCCTCCGAGCCGACCACCGCGCCAACGCAATGCCGACTGCCAAGTCTGCCTCCGCCGACGCCCCCAACTGCCCCCAATGCGGCCAGCCCATGCGCCAGCGCACGGCAAGCAAAGGCCGCAACGTCGGCAAACCCTTCTGGGGCTGCACCGCCTACCCCACCTGCAAAGGCACCCTCGAAATTCCTTCCACTCCGTCCCCAAAATCCACCTGATAAGTCCGCTCAGTCTGTTCAGTCCTCCACGCCCTTCTACTCCGCTCCCGCCACCGTCCAGCAACCACCGCGCTTTCTGTAATCTGCTTCGCATACATATTCGCACCATGCAAAATTCAGCGGAAAAAACAGTCCCCTTGACCCGTCGAAATTGCGCAAGCAATGTGATTGCCCTACTCATCACAACAACCACTCAACAACTGCTTCATCAGAGCAACCAACCTATTTTCCCGGATTTAATCCAAGGTTTTTGATCACCAAAAAATGGCCAATCCTGCTTCCTATTCGGCACCAAAAAAACACTCCCAGCTAACCTGCATTGATTTGTTCGCCGGCTGTGGGGGACTCTCCCTCGGCTTGGAACAAGCGGGGTTTCGTCCGTTGCTTTTTAGCGAAATAAACATATCCGCAGCCGAAACCTATATTATTAACCGCCCCGGCTTGAACCTCGTGCCTGTTGGCGATATTTATAACCTGACCGATCCGGACCTCGAACTATTAAAAATATACTGGCGCACCAAGGGGATTGACGATGTGGACTTGGTCGCGGGTGGGCCTCCTTGCCAAGGATACTCCGGAATCGGCCATCGCCGCACATTCAAACTCGACAAGAAGGAAATCCCCTCGAACCACCTCTATGAGGAAATGGTCAGGGTTATCCGCGTCATTCGTCCGCGAATATTCCTGTTCGAAAACGTCAAGGGCTTGCTTAGCGCCAAATGGGACAAGTCGGGAAAGAACGGGGAGATCTTCAAGGACGTGCTGAGGTCATTCAAAACCTTGGGCGAGTATCATATTCGCTGGGATCTTTTGCATGCCAAGGATTACGGGGTTCCGCAGAACCGGCCTCGCGTGCTCATGGTGGGAATTCGCAACGACGTGCTTTATCCAACATGCCAAGGCATGCTATTTGAGGAGCCCGAGCTGCGCTACGATCTTCCGAGTGCAGTGAGAGAAGGGTTTCTTCCGGCTCCGAACGGCACTCCGCCGACATTGCCCGAGCTGCTTGGCGACCTTGAGGATCCGAATTATGGCAAGACGCTGGTCACCCGCCTCTATCCATCCGCGCCCAAAACAGAGATACAAAAAGAACTCCGCACTTGCAATGGGCGCGTGCTTGGCCGCCGCGAGGAAGTTTCCGAGCAAGAATACAGCGACCATGCGGGTTATATTCGTGAAAAATATGCCCATATGATCGCCAACAACGGCGAAATTCCTGATGAGTATAAAACCAAGAAATTCGCCCAGCGCGTTTTCCCAAAAAAATGGGATTCAGACGGCCCCAACATAACGGCGACATCATTGCCCGAGGACTATGTGCATTATTCCCAGCCGCGCACCCCAACTGTCCGCGAATGGGCGCGAATCCAGACATTTCCCGATTGGTATCAATTTGCCGGGCCGCGCACAACGGGCGGCCGACGGCGAGCGGGAGACCCCGGCAAGGGAATATGGGAGAGGGATGTTCCAAAATATACACAAATAGGAAACGCGGTCCCCGTAATGCTCGCGCGGAAGGTTGGCCAGCACCTTGCGCGAATAACAAGAGAAGGCATTCGCGCAAAATGAAACTGCCATCCGCCATGCATGTCCGTCCGCTTGACAGAGCGGAATCGAAAAACCTCCAATTATTAAATGCGGCGGGCATAGAAAGCGTGCCCCTTTTCCTGACACCGACTGGATTCAAAAAATCGATTTGCGATGCCACTTCGGCGATGCGCGAGCTTTTCAAGAAACATGACATTCACGATTATGAGCGCCAGGCGCAGGGACAGCATAACAAAGTTTCCCAAAATATCATGTTTCTGTCTGAAAACGGCACGCGATTTTTCAAGATGTCGCTTTACCGGCCAAATACCAAAAAAGGCGATCCTCGATTCTGGGTGAATGGATGGAAGCAGGAGGTGGCGGGCGATCATGTGCTGGCGTTTTTCCACGATGCGGATTGCCTCTGCGTTGTTAACCTTTCCACAACTGACTTGTCCGCGCCATTCCTTCGCGACTATCTCAACCGTCATGCGGCAAAGGCTAGGCGCATATCCGAAGAACTGCTCGAAAAGCTTCGTGTCCTCGCAAAATCTCCCATCCCGGCATCTGGTATTGGCGACACGTTCATTGGGCGGGATGTGGAAACCGCCCTCGGCATTCCCATCAATTCCAGCCGCAATCCGGACTACAAAGGCATAGAACTAAAATCCAAGCGTCTCGCATCAAAAACCCGCATGGGGTTGTTTGCCCAGATTCCCGACTGGAACTTGAGCGCAGTCAAAAGCACCTCCGAGTTTCTTGACAAATTCGGATACATGAAAGGCCCTGACTTCAGGCTATATTGCACCGTCTCATCCAAATCACCCAACTCACAGGGTCTTTTTCTGTCGGTCAATGACCTGGATCGAATGCTGTGGGAAAAACACCGTGGCGCGTTGCGGGACGAAAGCGTCGTTGCATGGAAACTTTCCACGCTCGAGTCACGGTTGGAAGAAAAGCACAGTGAAACTTTTTGGATCAAGGCGGATAGCATCAGGAAAAATGGCCGCGAGTTTTTCCTATTGAAATCGGTGACGCACACTTCCTCGCCCAATTTGCCGCAGTTCTCCCGTCTGTTGGCCACCGGCGACATCACGGTTGATCACATGATCAAACGCATTCCGTCGGGACGGCTTACAGAAAAAGGCCCTCAGTTCAAAGTTCGTCCAGAGAAGCGCAATGAGCTCTTTTTGGGCAAGCCCATGGAATATGATTTGTTGGCGTAATATTTGGGACACGAGAAAGCACTCACAGAGAAGAAACAACCAATGGCTGATTTTTTGAGCAAAACCGGGCGCTCCAAACTCATGTCCACTATTCGCAGCTCCGGCAACAAGGACACCGAGTTGCGGCTCATCACGATTTTCCGCGCGCACCGCATCACCGGCTGGCGGCGCAATTTCAAACTCCCCGGCAAACCCGACTTCGTTTTTCCCGCGCATCGCCTCGCTGTTTTTGTTGATGGTTGCTACTGGCACGGTTGCCCCGTCCACTACCGCCGCCCAAAATCAAATCGCAAGTTCTGGGATGCCAAGATCGCCCGCAATCGCCAGCGCGACCGCGAGGTGAACCGACTCCTCAAGGCCAGGGGCTGGCGCGTGTTTCGTGTTTGGGAGCACGCCCTCACGCGCAAAAACGAAACTCGCACCGTCGCCCGCATCGCGAGGGCAATCGATGGTTGATCGCCCGTCAATTCGCCCCATTTTCATTTTCGATCCGCAACCCGCTTCCCCGTCCCATGCCGCCCGCCTCGCTCACCGATCTGCTGACCATTGACGGCATTAAAAAACTCGCCTCGCCACGGTCCTTTATGCGCGGCGTAATCTACCACGCAAGCGGCTTGGTCGCCTCGCTCACCCAGCATGACAACACCCTCACCGCCATCGTTCGCGGCACTGAAAACTATACCGTCTGTTTCTCGGTAAGCATATCCAACGACACATCCGCGCCCGCGCTCGACTACCACTGCACTTGTCCCCACGCCAGCGGCGAAGGTGTGTTCTGCAAGCACTGCGTCGCCGTCGCGCTCGCCTGGCTCAAATCGGGAAAAGGGAACCTCTTGAACGAAGCTCCCGCCGTCGCCGGAACCCCCGCCGGCAACAAATCGACCGTAATCAAACTCGATGACTTGCGCCCCTGGCTCCTCTCCCTGCCAAAGGAAAAACTCGCCGGCACACTCCTCGAAACCGCCGCGCGAGACTGCCGCCTTCACGAACAACTCCTGCGCCACGCCGCCCTCGCCACCGGCAAACAACCTGACTTCAACGCCTGCCGCGCCGTCATCCGGCACGCCACCACAATCCACGATCCCACCAGCGAGCTTCAGGAATTCGCCGATATTCTCGAAAGATTTTCCAGCGACGGCTACCACAACGCCGTCCTTGAGCTCTCCGAATACGCCCTCGAACGCATCAACACCCGCATCGCCGACAGCGATGGCGATGCGGGCTTTGTTTGCCGCCGACTCCTTGACATCCACCACGAAGCCACCCGCCGCGCAAACACCCCGCCCGCGCAACTTGCGCGTCTCATCCACGCGTGGACGTTTGTCGACAACTACTATTATTTCTCGGGAGTCATCGAACGCTATGCCGACCTCCTTGGCGAAGCCGGCCTCGCCGCCCTTCGCGCAAGCCTCAACGCGGAATTGTCCACGTTCACGTCCGTCGACGTCACCCACACCGCAGTAGAAGCCCTGCGCACCATCGCCCGCCTTACGAACGACACCGAGGCTCTTGTCGCCCTCGAAACCCGCGACCTCGCGCATCCAAGTGCCTACCTCCGCGCAGCCGAAATTTACCACGAAGCCAATCAGCACGACAAAGCCCTCGAATGGGCCCGGCGCGGCATCGCCCGATTCCCGGAAAACACCACGGGCACCGAACCACTCGTCGATTTTATCATCGCCGAATATCACCGCCGCCGGCAACACGACAAGGCGCTCGCGCTCGCGTGGAAGTGTTACGAAGCAAGCCCATCTCGCGGTTTTTACCAGCGACTCAAGGAAAGCGTCCACGCCGCCGGGGAAAACTGGCGGCAATGGAGCGAGCGAGCGCTCGCCACGCTGCGCGCCACCCTCGACACCGCCATCGCCAACCAAACAATCAATCAAAAATATCCCCCGTGGACACCCAGGCTGTCACCGTTTGCCAACATCTTCTTCGTCTCCCTGCCGCTAACGGACTACAGCACGCTCGTCCGTGTCCTCCTATGGGAAAACAACACCGACGCCGCATGGGCCGCCGCCAATGAAAAAGGCTGCGACGAAACCCTCTGGTTTGAACTTGCCGGCAAGCGCGCCGACAAACACCCCGCCGACGCGATCCCCATTTATATGCGGCGCATCAAACGCCTCATTGAGCAACACAGCGACAGCGCCCGCGAAGAAGCCGCCCTCACCCTGCGCAAAATCAAGGAGCTTCACGCCAGCTCCGGCCAGGACGCCAACTGGGAAAACACGCGGCAAACGCTGCGCCAAACCTTCCGCAAAAACGACGACTTCATCAAACTCCTCGACACCCTCTGACGCCATGCATGGCCCCTTTTCGCCCGAAAGCAGCGATCCAACAACCTCAGACATACGCAGATATTAAAACCATCGAACCGCAAAATTAATTTCCTTTCGGGATCTGCGTATATCTGTGTCCATCTGCGGTTAAAAAGCCTTCGGTTGCGGCAAAGCCGCTCCACGCCCTCCATGGATAAAAAATCAGAAAAACCTTAATCCGAAACAACCCCTTAAAATCTCAACAACCTCCCCGTCTCATGGTCGTCATCAACAAAACCGCCGCGCAAACCGCCCGGCTTAAAATCACGCTCAAACACCTCTCGCCCGCCATCTGGCGGCGCGTCCTTGTTCCCCACGACATCAACCTCCCGAAACTTCACGACGTCATCCAAATCGCGATGGGCTGGACCAACAGCCACCTGCACGCCTTCGAGACCAGAACCAAAGCCAAAATTATACCCAAAATCAAAGTCAGCCCCAAAATAACCATCTATCAAATACCATACGAGGAAGAGGACAGCTTCGGCATGTTCGGCGCCGGCCCGGAAATACTCGACGAACGCAAATACCGCCTCGACGACATGATGCCGGAGGCAAAATCCAAATGCGTCTACACCTACGATTTCGGCGACAACTGGGAGCACGAAATCGTGCTCGAAAAACTTGAGCCCGTCGAGGCACGCCTCACCCGCGCCGAAGTCCTAGACGGCAAAAACGCCTGCCCGCCCGATGACTGCGGCAGCGTTCCCGGCTACTGCGATCTTGTGGAAATCCTCGCCGACCCGAAGCACCCCGAGCACGCCAACATGCGCGAATGGATGGGCCACGAAAAAGACGAGACGTTCGATCCGGCGTTCCACGACATCGCCGCTGCCAACAAAACACTCAAAAAACTGAAGCTCTAAAAACCCGCCGCGCGCTACCCCAGCAGCTGCGTCTGCCGCAGCGCCTCGTAGCACGCAATGCCCGCCGCCGTGCTCAAGTTGAGCGAGCGCAACGCGGGGTTCGCGTGGGGAATCGTCACTCGCGCCTCCTCGCCGAGCTCCGAGTGCAGCCATTCGGGCGCGCCTCCACCCTCGTTTCCAAAAACCAGCCCGTCGCCGTCCGCAAATCCCGCGTCCCAAAACGAGCGTTTCGTTTTTGTGGTGAACAACCACAAGCGCCCGCCGGGTGCTGCGGGACTCGCACGAAAGGCGGGCCAGTCGTTGTGATGATGCACGTCGAGCGAATACCAATAATCCATGCCCGCGCGCCGCAGTTGCGCATCGGTGATCTTGAAACCGAGCGGATGGATCAGGTGCAGTCTCGACTTCGTAAGCGCGCACATGCGCCCGATGTTGCCCGTGTTCTGGGGGATTTCCGGCTGGAAGAGGACAATATGCAGCATGACAGCCACGGAACCCATCAGTCGGCGGCACGTTGTGCAAAAAAAATCGCCCGGTGGTGAGACCGGGCGAATAAACCCTAAGGAGCTAGGCTCTACTTAAGATTTTTGGCGGGAGGGACACTCAAGATGTGGCAACACCCACCCGATGCAAGAAATTTTACCCTTTTTTGAAAAACTTGATGTGCCAAGTGTCCGTAAGTTGTTGGCGTATTGGGCAACAGGCTCGCTGCTTGCGAGTTACAGGATGCAAGCCCCGTCGAACCGTGAGCTTCCCACTGAGATGATGCCGCGCCCAAGCCGCCCTCGTCCCAATGTGCAGCGGAAAGGAATGCGTGCGCGGGCACTTGCATTGTCATAATACTTTTGTTTGCATTTTAGCCATTATTTACAAAAGAACACAACTTAGTGGAAACCAATATATTATAAAATGCGATCTTGCGGGCGTTCATATCCGGGGCCAAGGGTTGCCAAACAAACGCCCCCGCAATCTCTCTTTCATCTTAATTTTTACCCATGTCATTCATTTCCTATGCTCAGAATCTTGAGGACGTAATTCTTCATCGCGCGCTAAAAGACGTCAAAAACGGGTTCTATGTGGATGTCGGAGCCAACGATCCCGTCATCGATTCGGTTACCAAGGCCTTTTACGACCTCGGCTGGACGGGAGTGAACATCGAGCCGAATCAGGATTATTACCGCAAACTCGTCAACGAACGCCCCCGCGACATCACGCTGAGCTGCGCCGCCGGCAAAACCGTCGGGGAAATCGAGTTTAACAACATCCCGAACACCGGCCTCTCGACCGCGGTGTCGCAAATTGCCGAAAAGCACGGGCAAAGCGGCTGGTCTGTCACCAAAACCACCGTCCCCGTCTATCCACTCAAAGACATTCTCGCCCCCTATGCGAATCGCGACATTCATTTTCTAAAAATCGATGTCGAGGGCATGGAGACGGAAATAATAGAGGGCATGGATTTTCAAAAATACCGCCCTTGGATACTGGTTATTGAGGCGATTGCACCCGGCACGCAGGATCCCGCCCATGGGCAATGGGAACACTATATAGTCGATGCAAACTACGCATATGTATATTTCGACGGCGTAAACCGGTATTATCTTGCAACAGAACAATCAGCCCTGAAAAAACATCTCATATATCCCCCGGGCATATTCGATGACTTCGCAGTTTATACAAAACTACAAGCTGAGCAAGCAACGCAGCGGGAGCTTGATGAAAAACAAAATGAGCTTGACCAATGTCAACGTGAGTTTGCCGAAACGCAGCGCGCAGCGGAGGCTGCGATGAAACAAATGCAAAAGGAAATTCAAATGCTCGCGGAAAAATTTGAAGAATTGCGCATCCAGTCGAAACACCATGCGGAGGAACTAGAAGGGCAAATCAGCGAAAAAGATAAAAGCATTGGCATATTAAAAAGCACAAATGCAAAATTACAAAAAGATAATGCCGATCTGCAAAGACACGCCACATCAACAAGTGAACAAATGCAGGCCGTGATCAATGCGCGGCAGTCGGAAATCGAGCGCTTGCGAAAACTTCTGTATTCCTCGACAACCGGGACGCACCTCTACCGGGCGATGCGTGTCCTCATAGGAGACCGCCATTATAAACAATCTCCGGCCAAAAACGCCCGGCCTAAAAAACATTACGCAAACATCCGCGTTCCCTGGCACACGCACCTCTATCGCGCGGGTCTCGGCATTTTTGTAAAGGGAGAAAAACCCTGGCACACGCATTTGTATCGGGCATTCGCGTCCCTGTGTGGCGCAAAAAAATATTCTCCTCACCCGCTCCCATGCATCCCTTCAATGCCAGCCGCGCAACAATCGCAGCGATCAATTCTGGATGCAGCATCTGCCGTGACGGAGCCGCTAACTGAAGAGAGAATTTTACAATATTTCAGGAAGAAACGTTCCGAATCGGGTATTTGACAAAAATTCATGAGAACACTTTTTAATATATTTCCGTGCCAAACCAACAACGGACGGAACCGGGGCTTGGGTAATTACTCAATGGCCTTGGCGCAAACCTATGCAAAACTCCACTCGGATGACCGCGTCCATTTGCTAGGCGCATGCAATTATCCCGAAAGCGTGCCGGATATAAAGACCGCAGTTTCCGGTGACATTCCCGAACACCGCCTGAAACTCATCGATCTGCCGGAAATGAGCGGATTCTCAACCCCAGTTGAATCTGCTGATGCCAGACTGCAAGCCGCCTCAATTAACTGGGCCTGTGCGCGCATCAATCCCGAGGTCGTGCATACTTCCAGCTTCTTTGAACCGGAAGTCTGTCTCCCCTCCCCCGCCAACATGGCGCCATGGCTGCACTCTGTTACCGTCTATGACCTGATTCCCCTGAAATTTGAAAACATTTATTTGAGGGACGCACGAGCCAAGCGCTGGTATCTGAACAGAATAGAAACACTGAAGCATCACGATATCTTTCTCGCTATATCGGAAAGCACTCGAAGAGATACCATCGAACTGCTGGCCCTCGACCCCGACCGGGTGTTTAACATATCGGCAGCCTGTCACCCACGGTTCAAAACAGGCGTCAAAAAGGAAACAGAAAAAGAGCTGATTGCTAAAAAATATAAAATAAACCGCCCCTATTTCATGTATACAGGCGGTTCGGATTGGCGAAAAAATATCGAGGGTGCCATAAAATCGTTTTCGCTTGTCCCCGGAGAATTGAGACGCGGGTTTTGCTTTGCAATAGTATGCGCCTTGCCTTCCGCCGAGTTGGACAAGCTCCGCCGGCAAGCTGCCCAGCTCGGGTTGAATCCGGATGATATTGTGTTCACGGGCTATGTGCCTGATGATGATCTGCCGTTGCTCTACAGATACTGCCATGCTTTTGTGTTTCCGTCCCTTTATGAAGGGTTCGGTCTCCCAGTCCTCGAAGCCATGTCGTGCGGAGCCCCAACCATAGCCGCAAACAATTCCAGTCTGCCCGAAATCATCAACCGCCGGGATGCTCTTTTTGATGCCAACACGCCGGAGCCCCTGGCGGACCTGCTTGTCACCTTGATGCGTGATGAGAATTATAGACAGTCCCTTATCAAAACCGGACTCAAGCAAGCGGAAAGTTTTAGCTGGGAGAATACCGCAAAAAAAGCTCGCATAATATGGGAGGCCGCCCTCGCAATCAAAAATACAAACAAGCGCACCGCATTATTCCATAGGCACCCGCTGAAAAGACTCGCTTTTGTTTCACCCATTCCCCCGCAGCGCACGGGCATTGCTGTGTTTTCCGCGGAGCTGCTCAATGTTCTCAGTGCCTTTTATCAAATTGATGTTTTCACGGACAAATCATTCGAACCCGACGAGCGGTTGTCCGCACTATTTGAGATACATTCGTATGCTGAATTGGACAAAATGGCTAAAGATTATGATGCCATACTCTATCATGTGGGCAACAGCGCTTATCACATTGAAATATTAAGCCTTTTGCAAAAACATCCCGGAATCGCGGTTCTTCACGATTTTTATATTTCCGGACTGCTTGACTACATGGAGCATAATAAAATTTATCCTGAATGTTTGACGCGCGAGCTGCTCAGGCACGGCGGCCATAAGGCAATGACCATGTATAAAAACTCCGAGACGGCACTTCAGGCGATTACCGAATGCCCGGCCAACAGCCTCGTATTCGAAAGTGCCCTGGGTGTGATTGTGCATTCGGGTTACGCGCAAGCACTTATTGATCGACACTATCCTGAAGGGGTTGCCGCGCCACACGCTGTCATCCCGTTGTTAAAGAGAGTGTCTCTTGTCGCTGAGAATGAGAACACCGAAACTGAGAGAGCGAATGATTTCACCATTTGCAGCTTCGGGCACATAACCGCGACCAAGAGCCCCATGTTGTTAATCGAGGCCTTCGAAAAATTAGCCGCATGCATGCCAGGCAAAAAGATAATGTTATGTTTTGTTGGAGAATTGTTGGATGACGCACATGGTGCGCAATTGAGAAAACGGTTGGCCAACAGTAAATTTAAGAATCGTATTAAGATAACTGGCTATGCAAACGATGCCGATTATGCGCACTGGATGCATTCGGCTAATGTTGCAGTGCAGTTGCGTTCCTCCTCAAGGGGTGAAACCTCGGGCGCGTTGCTCGATTGCATGGCCAATTCCGTGCCGGTCGTTGCCAATAATTTTGCATCATTCAGTGGCTACCCGCCTGACGCCATTTGTTTTGTCGAAGGCGAACTGACATCTGATGCCGTGGCCGAAACGCTGAAAAAACTAATTGAGAATCCAGGGGCGGCAAAAGCATTTGCCAATGCCGCGAGGAAATGGATTGCGCACAACCACGCCCCTGAGCAAGTCGCCCAACTCTATTATAGAGCGATTGAGTCGTTCACTGCAAATTCCAAATCAAATAGTCACATAAAGTTATTAAATTCCATACGGCCTAGTGCTGCAGACTTGGAAAAAGGCGAGCGCTGGATCACGCAACTTTGTGAAACGGAGGTCACCCTGAGACCCCCCCGGTTCTATTATGACATTACTCTTTTTTCCAAACAATGGAACGAGGGTTATATGACCGGTATCCAAAGGGTGGTGCATTCCATTTTTGTGGAGCTCGGCAACCGCCAGATCGACATTTGGCCGGTGGCGTTGAACTCGGCAGGCACCGATTATTATGCTCTTTATAAAAACAGTGATACAAACAAATGGGAGTCAACTCAACAAACCGTTCATCTCCAGCACGGTGACACGCTCCTCATCGCGGAACTTAGGCATGACCTGCTCTCAACATCACCGATATGGGAAAAACTCAGGAAAGCCCAAATCGATATCCATGCTATTCTTTATGATCTTCTGCCGGTATTGCATCCCGAGTTCTATCCGCCGGAGGGAAAAGAATTGCATCAAAAGTATCTTAAATTCCTCTCACAAACCGCAAATCGGGTGAGCGCGATATCGCGCACCGTGGCAACAGATTACTCGCGCTGGGTTGCCGAGGAGGGGCAAACTATAACACCCCTGAAATTTCAAAAGGTTGATGTGATACCCCTAGGCGCAGCCCCAAAGCCACCAGCCCAAACCGGTTATAAGACTCCGCCCTGGCCGAGCGGCGGTCCGGTGTTCCTTATGGTTGGCACACTTGAACCACGAAAGAATCACGCTCTTGCGTTGGACGCATTTGACGCGCTCTGGAGCCAAAACATAAATGCACGACTATGCATTGTTGGTCGCAGGGGTTGGCTTGCCGATAAGATTTATGAAAGAATTAAAGATCATCCGAAAATTAATACGGACTTACTATTTTTTGATAGTGCGGACGATGAGACGCTATTAAGGTGTTATCAAAATGCGGCTTGCCTGATTGCCGCATCCATAAACGAGGGGTATGGGCTGCCCCTTGTCGAGGCGGCTCATTATGGGCTACCTATAATAGCATCCGATATCGAGGTTTTCAGGGAAAGCATTGTTGACGCTGACGTTTTTTTTGATCCCACTTCACCGCAATCCTTGGCAAGCGCAATTATGGAAGCGTTAACCCTTCCGCATGAGGCCCGAACCCTTAAAAAACGGTCGCTTCCCACATGGAAAGACACGCTGGATAAGTTATTGAAAGACACGCTTGCGATGTCGGCCAAGGAACACGCGAAAGGATTTTATGACAAATAACACAACTCCCGCATCCCATGCGACCCACTATCTGGGATTGGCCGCACTTCTAGTGGTGGCATACCACTTGTTTCTTTCCTCCATCGGGCAAGGCATACCATATGTAATGGCAGATGAATGGCTATACAATGAAAGCACGCGTCTTTTGCCGATCGCTGAGGCAAAGTTTCCCTCTTATGTTTATTTTATTCTCTACAAAATTATAATTTTGTTTGAGAAGGATTTTCTTGCGGTGGTAAAATATATAAATATTTTTATTTATGTCGCAGCCCTTCCATTCATACACTCAATTTGCAGACTGGTGGCATCTGAAAAAACATCAATAGGCGTTGCAACATTGGCGCTACTGCTGCCATTTGGTTCCTACACGACCTACTTTATGCCGGAAAGTTTGTATTTTCTGTTTTTTTGGATTTTAACATGGCTCCTGTTTTATCCGGAAAAACTCAATTTGTTCGCCAGGGCCGCCATAATCGGTGTTTGGGTTGGTTGCGGGATGATGGTGAAATTTCATGCTTGTTTTTTAATTCCGGCCATATGTGTGTTTCTTCTGATCAAGGGGTTCACTTCCCCAGGGGGGGCGCTTAAAAGCAAACTGCTCCCGACGCTGACATTTTCAGGGTTCACTCTAATGACGCGATTTGCGCTGGGGTATCTCATTGCGGGGCAAAACGGACTTAGTCTGACAGGGAAATTTTATGGCGGACTGAAAATGAGTCCTGAAATGCTGCAAGCCAATATTGGCAATATCGGTCTATCCGTTTCAGGAAATCTCATTGCGGTGCTTCTTCTATACGGACTACCGATCATCGTCATATTATACACAGTGGCGTCACGACACCCTGCCTCGGATGATCGCTATCAAAAACTGATGCTCTGGGGTGTTTTCTGCATGGCCACACTAATACCGGTCACGGGCCTTTACACGGCTATCGCGGCGGAACAAGGCCCTTACGAAATCGCGACTAGGTTGCATCTTCGTTACTATAACTTTGCCTTTCCGATTTTTCTTATTTTGCTTGCCGGAGCTGAGCGCCGCCTGCCCGGGGTAAAGAGAGGCGCAAAACTTTTAATTCCCTCCTTGCTGATAGTCATATTGCCGCCGATTTCATATAAAATTATAAAAAAATACTTCGCGCTTGGTGTGGTTGACTGCCCCGAACTATTTTCACTGATGGGCCAACCCGGCATTTTTGGTATTTTGATCGTTGCCGCCACATCTATTGGAGCGCTGTTTTTCATTAAAAAGAAGCTGGCCGCCCGGATTACCCTCTGGGGTTACATCCCCCTGCTTTCCGCTATTTCCATGGTGTTCTTCTTTTCATATTTTAAAAAGGAAAAAGTCGACACGGACTACACAATTGGAGGACGGTTCACCAAGGAGTTTTTGCAACACGACATTGACAAGCTCACTATCATCGGAGACGCATGGAGCGGTCTTTTCGCAGCCTTATTTTTCACGGACTCGAACAAGGTTGTCCTGATGCACAAGGACGATATTGGTGATCCTAATGACTTGTTCAAACGATGGCCGGATCGCTGGTTTTTGATAATCAGCAATACCATCGAAACACCAACGCAATACCAGCGTGTTGTGTGCCCGAGTTTCATACTTGCCCACGCCAACGATAAAATTATTGTGGATTTCACCCGTTACGACAAGGGATTTGCTGTGGAATCCACGGCAGGTCTTTCCGGGCAGGAGGTGTTTGGCAGATGGTCTGACTCCGAGCTTGTCAAAATACGATTTAAGCATCCTCTCCCAAAATCATTTTCATTGGTCTTAACAGCGGAAGCCTTTGGTCCGAACAAGGACGAGGAATTCGTAATTAGAGCCGGAAACACGAGCCACAAGTTCAAACTGGAACAGGGAAGGGCCAAAGTAGGCCCTCTCGCGTTCGTTTGCCCGATTCCTTGGCATGACATCGAAATCATCGTGCCAAATCCAAAATCCCCCGCGGAGTTGAACATGGGAAATGATTCAAGAAAACTCGGCATTGCAATTTCAAGGCTGGAGATACTTTCCCTGGAACAATGATTCTTTATATTCAAAACCTCACGCACACATGCTAAACAAGAACAAAATTGCCATTATAATTCCATGTTACAAAGTTAGGGCGCGCATTCTTACGGTTATCGCAACGATTCCGACCTGGGTTGACAGCATTTTTGCCATTGACGATTGCTGTCCCGAAAAGACGGGGGACTTTCTAAAATTGAACTGCAGGGATGAAAGATTGACTGTTATATATAATGAAAGCAACCAAGGCGTGGGCGGGGCCTGCACTGCAGGCTTCACGGCCGCGCTCAAGCACGGATGCGATATTATTATAAAAATGGACGGTGACGGACAAATGGATCCTGCCTACCTGCGCCGTCTTATTCACCCCATAGAATCAGGACTGGCCGACTTTACAAAAGGAAACAGATTTTATCATTTGAATGAGTTGCAATCCATGCCGCTGGTGCGGCGCATTGGAAACATAGGGCTCACACTATTGACAAAATTCGCCAGTGGCTTCTGGCATATTTCTGATCCCACCAACGGTTATCTGGCGCTCCACTCATCCATATTGAACATGTTTTCAAGCAAACGTCTCGCCAAGCGTTATTTCTTCGAAACCAGCCTATTGGTCCACATGAACATAATTAATGCAGTTGCGTGTGATGTCCCCATACCAGCAAAATACGATAACGAGCATTCCTCCCTAAGCATAGGCAAATCATTGGTGGAATTTCCCGTGAAACTTATAATGAGCCTTATAAACCGTATAATACTCAAATATTTTATTTACAATGTAAACGCAACCACCGTCTTGTTGACTCTCGGGACAATGCTTTGCGCCGGAGGCGGTCTGTTTGGTGGATACAGATGGATTTTGGGCGAAGTCAACAGCCAGGCGCAAACAGCGGGAACAGTAGCCTTGGCATTTTTACCCATCATACTCGGAACGCAAATGCTACTGCAGGCCATCTTGCTCGACATTATGGACAAACCAGTGATCCCCTTGCATAAAATAATTAAGGATTCTTGATGCGTTTCGCCTTTTTGTAACGTGTGGCTTGCTGGTGAAATATCGATCCGGGCTGGCCCAGTTAAATAACACCGCCCGGCATTCCATTTGCCAGCAACGCATGCAAGTCGAGTGCATAGTCATCCCATGTTCGGATATTTCTGGACATGGCGGCGGTCGACAATGAGGCGTTCATATTTTGATCGACCAACAACGACTCTATGCCCCGGGCTATATTGTCGGAATTGGGTTCGCCGGTCAAAACGCAGCCTCCCCCAGCCGCAACCTCCGCCATGGCGGTCAGGCCGGAACACACACAGGCCCGTCCATGCGCGAGACTTTCCAATACTGGGAGGCCGAAGCCTTCGCATAACGAGGGATACACGGTAAAAATGCACTCTTTGTAGGATTTTTTTAAAAACTCATCCGACGCGTTGAAATACCACTCGATCTGCCTGTTTTTGGCTTTTAATAATTGTATTTTTTCCATCGCCGCCACGCCGGTTTCCTTGTTCAACATGCCTATTAGCCTGAGACGAAAATGCAAACCTTTCGTCCACAGCAGTTCGCATGCTTCCAGCAAAGCCACATGGTTTTTGCGCCCCTCCAACGTGCCCACCGAAAGGATCATTGGTGTTTTGTCATACGGGAGTTCCAAGCTTGTGGCACCGGCCACTTCATCAACGCCCAGCGGAATGGTTGTGATTTGGGGTATTTGGGCGATGCTTTTGGATTTCCAATACGAAACGAGGCAATCCCGGCTGTAATCAGACACGGATGCTATTATATCAAAACTCAAAAGTCGCTCCAAATAGGTGTGGTATTTCGCGACAGTTGCCCGTGGGGCCAATTCAGGTGACTGGACCGCGATCATGTCATGAAAAATCGCAACGCGCGGCCCCGTCACAGGCAGTTCTGTTTTCAATTGCGAAAACGCTTTCAATCGGCATTCGTCCAGAAATAGCTCCCCGCAAATAAATCCGGACGCCTTGCTCAAATGGTAATATTTTTTTTTCGGAAACACACGGGAAACACGCCCCCTTATTCTCTGGCTCAATGACCATGACGCGCCTCTCCTCTCACCGACGGATTTGTCCGCTGTAAACATCAAATTGTCAGTCTCGTCCGCGTCCATGCGTCGCCATGCGTGCGCATACTTGTCATGGACGACTGGCAGCAAAGAAGGCTCTTTATTCTTGGGCCAATGCCTGTGCAGGCGTCTGATCACACGCTGGATTCCCGTGTTCGCGTTTGTATGCGAGGTGTGCGTGACATCGTATAATACCTGGCTCATTTGATGGCTAAATTTTATATTGATGCGCGCCCGTGTGATATTTTTCCGCGACCTCGCCGGGATCGCCTTCCGCGAGGATCTGGCCTTTTTCAAGCCAGATGGCGCGCCCGCACATGCGTTTTATTGTTTCCGCGTCGTGCGAAATCAACACCACCGTGCGGTTTGACGAGAATTTCTCCTTTATGGCTGCCTCCGATTTGGCGGCAAACACTTCGTCGCCCACGCCAAGCACCTCGTCTATCAATAAAACATCGGGGTCCGTTTCCATCGCGACGGAAAAGCCCAGCCGCAGGTTCATGCCGGATGAATATGTATACACCGGATAATCAAAAAAATCACCAAGGCCGGAGAATTCGCGTATTTTATCTATTCGTTCCAGCATGTGCCCCCTTGATTTTCCCATGAGCATGCCGTTGAGGATGGCATTTTCCTCACCGGTCAGGTTGCCCTCAAATCCCACGCCTAGGGAGAGCAGCTCGACGTGCACATTGGGCCGGGAAAACAACATCTTCCCCTCGTCTATGCCATATATGCCGGCGAGCACGCGCATCAATGTGCTTTTGCCGCATCCATTGCGGCCTATGATGCCAAGTTTTTCACCCTCATAAATTTGCAGGTTCAAACCGCGCAAGGCCCATATTTCCTTTTTTGTCCTTGAGAAAATAGTCCTTTGCGGACGGTAGCACAAACCGACATTGTCCAGTGTAATTAGTGGCGTCATCGCAGGATCAGGCATTGGTCAGTTTGAGTATTTTTTTATCATAATAGGCATGAAGAATCATGCCGAGGGCGAGGAACGCCATGCTGACTAGGCCCGCCTCGGCCAAGTGCGACATTTGCGGGGGCTGGTTGTGGATCACGACCGCGCGATAGGATTCTATAAAGACTGCCATCGGATTTGCATAAAACAGGGATTTTAAATTCTCCGGCACCAGCGAGGCGTCAAAGAATATTCCCGACATGAAGAACAACAGCCGGAATATGGAGCTTACCACCGTGAGCAGATCGTTCATGAGCGTGGCGCCGATGGTCAGCGGCAGTGTCACGCCGATAATCAACAACAACTGCAGCAACATCAGCCCGGGCAAATATACATAATGGAAGTTGGGCGTGTATCCAAACACAGCGGCCGTCACCAGGATGACCACAAACACACACAGGAATTTCCACGTGTTGACCATGATGGACACAATCGGAAATATATATTTCGGAAGGTTAAATTGCGTAAGAACGCCGTATTTGGCCTTGATCGCCGTGGCGCCGAGCATGCACGAGCTTTCAAACCACTGCCATGTGATCATGCCTAATATAAGAAAAACCACATACTCGGGGCCGCCCTTGCCGGTGATTTGGGAGAACGCTATGTAAAGCACGAGCGTGCTCAACATTGGCTCCAGCAAAAACCACAGATACCCCAGGTAATTCTGGCGTCCCTCGGATTTGATGCCGGCAAGTGTCCTATAAAAGACAATCCCGGCGTATCTCTTTAAAGTCGAAACCCACATATATGAATGATGTTATTTAATAAAAATCCCGCAGCCGAAATCGGGGGCGTTTTATTCCGGCTCGGCCGTGCCTTCGACAACCCACTGTTTTGCCTCCGGCACTTGTTTGAAGAACTCGCGCAGCGCCGCGCTCAAGTGCTCCGCGTAACGGAAATGCGCGCCCATTCCCGTGCGCAGCTCGGCTTCGTAGATGAACTTGTCCGCATGGGTGCCGTGCTCGAAGGGCGTTTGCGCGCCGAGCAGCATGCCGTGCACATACGCCGCCGAGCCGCGTCGCATCAGCTCGCGCGTCAGCTCCGCCTGGTCGGCGAGCAATTGCGCGTGCGCGGCGCGGTCGATTTCCGGCGGCAGGTAAAAGCCCGCCTGTATCAGCGGCGTGTGGCGGTTGCCCGTGCGGTGCCGGTTCAGGTCGCGCAGCTCGGCGATGGCGATGTTGTTGAAAGCAAACGTCACGCGCATGCGCCGTGTCGCGCTGCCTTGCTGGCCGTAACGATTTGCGCGATGGCGCAGCGCGTCGGCGATTGACTGGCGCTCCGGCAAAAACGGCGGCGTGGCTCGGTCCACATGCACCCACGTTTCATCGGCGAGGCCGTCGGTTGAAAGCCGTTCCAATCCGAGCGAGCAGCTCGCTTCCAGCTCCGCGGCGGCCTGCGCCTGGCACGCCGCGTCGGCGTTGCTGTGGCGCATGAGGCGCGGTGATTGTTTCATCAATTCGTCGCGCAGCAGTTTCGCCGCGGCGCGCGCCTCGGGGTGGGGGAGCGAGTCGAGTTGTTTCACGAGCTGCGCCCACATGCGCGAGCTTTGCACGAGCGCGAGGTTGGTGCGCGTGGCAAAGGGGATGAAATAACGGGCGCGGTCGAGCGCGTAGTTTTTGCGCAGGCGCGTGACGACCGCCTCTTTCGCGCCGGCGGGGATGCGCACGAGTTCCGGCTTGGCGAGGGCGAGGGCGTCGAGGCGCGCATACTCGGTGTTGTAGGCGGCAAAGGCGCGCGCCATCACGTCGCGCCAGCGCGCGGCGAGATCGTCGGGAATGCCGAGCTCCGCCGCGTCTGGCAGGCTTGCCGGCGCCATGGTGATGTAGCGCGTGCTCGATTCCTGGCCGTCGGCCATTTGGGCGAGCTCGAAAATTTTATACGCGAGCCACATCGAGACATCGTCGAGCGCGACGGCCAGGCCGCCGGTGAGTCCGCCGATGGAGGCGTGCCCGTAATCGACAAATTTCAGGATGCGGTCGATCGACGCGTCGGGGTTGGCGAGATCGACCTTGGAGAGGATGTTTGCGAGCCCGTCATTGCTGCGCGAGTAGCGCGCGAGAACCGAGGCGAGCAGCTCGGGCGTGACCTTCGGCTGGTCGGCGGCGGATGGCGGCGGAACAATGGCGAGACCGGTGACTTTCATTGGATGCGGATTTCGGATTGCGGATCGCGGAATGTGAAGCGCAAAAACAAAAAATCCCGGATGCCCGGATTTTGCGCCGCGCACCCGGGTGTCGCGGGCGGTGGCCTCATAAAATCATGTTGTCGATCAGGCGCACCTCGTCCACCCATACGGCGATCACCATGAGCGCCTCGCCGGGAACGACTTCGCGCGCCGGCTCCATTGTGCGCCGGTCGACGATCGCCGCGTAGATGACGCGGAGCCGCCGCTTTTCGCCGATCATGTGCGTGACTTCCGCGACGAGGCGGTCCACGCGCCGCTCGCCTTTTTCCACCATGGTTTTTGCGTGGGACAGCGCCTCGTTGATTGCAAGCGCCTCCTGCCGTTGCGTGTTCGTCAGGTAGCGGTTGCGCGAGCTCATCGCCAGCCCGCCTTCCTCGCGCACTGTCGGCGCCATGAGGATTTCCACTTGGAAGTTCAGGTCAGCTGTCATTTTCATGAGCACGGCGGCTTGCTGGGCGTCCTTTTGGCCGAAAATGGCAAACGTGGGGCGGACGATGTTGAACAGCTTTGCGACCACGGTTGTGACGCCGCGAAAATGCGTCGGGCGCGAAATTCCCTCGAGGGGCTTGGCCACGCGTTCCTCGTTCACATAGGTCGAGTAGCCTTTCGGATACATTTCCTCGTTTGCCGGGGCAAAAACCACATGCGCCCCCGTTTTTTCGCAGAGCTCCAGGTCGTGGCCCAAGTCGCGCGGGTATTTGTTGAAATCCTCGCTCGGTCCGAACTGCGTGGGGTTCACAAAAACCGAGACGATCACCACGTCGGCTTTTTCCGCCGCGAGCCGGATCAGGCTGAGATGCCCTTCGTGCAGCGCGCCCATCGTGGGCACGAGGCCGATTGTTTTTCCCCGGGCGCACAGGTCGTTTGCATACGCCTGCATTTCAGAAACCGTCGTGATTGTTTGCATGGATGAAATGAAAGAGTGGTTTTGATGCGAAAGGTTCCCGCGCAAAATGCCACGCACGGGGTTAATGGCACGCGCAAAATTTACCCGGGAGGTCCAGACAGAAGTTGACCCATCGGGGCATCGAGAAGGAGTGGGGATAGAAGCAGGACGCGAGGGTCGATTTGAGGGGACTTTTCGCGG
>NZ_JAQFIP010000016.1 GCF_029504735.1 Ereboglobus sp. PH5-10
GGTCTGTGATCGTGTTTTTGGAGCTGTTATGATGTCAACCTATGGTCAACTACCCCCTGTTTTCATAAGGGGCGGGGTTGGTCTCCGAAGCCGTTCTTTCTTTATTACACACCCACCGAGCCGCACGTCAGCCTGATGCCCGAAAAGGAATACCTCGACCGCTATCCGGAAAACTGGGACGCCGACGCCTATCGCGGTGAAAACGGCTACACGCCGCAAACACGCCCGCGCGCCGCCTACGCCGCCATGATCACGGGGCTCGACGCCTACGTCGGCAAAATCATGGCGAAACTCGACGAGCTCGGCATCGCGGACAACACGCTCATCATTTTCACCAGCGACAACGGCACCACGCTGCCCGGGCGCAACTCGAAACGCTGGAACACCGGCGGCGTTGACGCCGACTTCTTCAACTCCACCGCCGGCCTGCGCGGTTTCAAGGGCTCCGTTTACGAAGGCGGCATTCGCATCCCCTGCGTCATGCGCTGGCCGGGGAAAATCCCCGCCGGTGCCACCACGGATTTTCCGACCTATTTCCCCGACTACGCCCCGACGCTTTGCGCCGCCGCCGACATCGAAAAGCCCGCCCGCGGCGACGGCGTCAACTTCCTCCCCGTCATGCTGGACAAGGGTGTCCGCCCCGAGCGAAACCCGATGGTCTGGGTGTTTCCCGAATACGGCGGACAAGCCGCCGTCCGCGTCGGCGAATACAAAGTGCTGCGCAGAAACCTGAACAAAAAACAACCCGGCGACTGGGAGGTTTACAACCTCGCCAACGACATCGGTGAAAAAGAAAACCTGGCCTCCACCCGCGCCAACCTGGTCAAAAAAGCCGTCGAGATTTTCAAAAAGGAAAAACGCCCCAACGCCATCTTTCCCGTAAACATCCCGGGAGTTTAACCGGCGCGGCGACAAAGACGTTTCTCACGGAAATCGCGCGCCATGATTACGCAGGTTTGTCATGGCGCTCCAAATCGCCAAGGACGGCATCAATGGGGCGGATGGTTTGGGCGGGGAGGAGTGAGTTTATTTTTGCAACGACTTGTTGGATGATGCCGTCGGGGCAGGAGGCTCCGCCGGTGATAAGAATGCGAAGCGGTTGCCCCGGCGCGGAGGGACGCGGGAGGGTTTTGATCTCGGTATTGTCGAAGGGGGCGACGGTGACGCGCGGGCCGTGGGCGGGGAAATGGTAATGCTCGATGGCGTCGAGCGAGCGGATGTTGCGCTCGCTTTGGATGAAAAAGGCGCGCGGGCCGAGCGTTTGCTCGCAGAGACGGTAAAGCTGGTAGGTGTTGGAGGAGTTTTTGCCGCCAATGACAATGGCGGCGTCGAGCGGCTCCGCGAGGGCGCGGCTGAGCGCGTCCTGATTGACTTGCGTGGCGTAGCAGAGGGTGTCGCGCTTGGCGTTGCCCCCGACGCGGGCGGCGGCTTCGACGGAGCCGTATTTGGCCGCGTAGGCGGAGCGGAGGTGCTCTATAATCGCAAGCGTTTCGTTCATCAGGAGCGTGGTTTGGTTGACCACGGCGACTCGCTGGAGGTCGCGGGTGATGTCGAAGCCCGGCGTGTGCTTGCCGTCAAAGGTGGCGGCAAATTTTTCGCGGGCGGCGGCGAGCACGGACGAATCGCCCGAGTCGCTTTGGATGATGTCGGTGAGGATGCGGGCCTCGGCGAGGTTGCGCACAATAAGCGCGGGGGCGTGGCGGCGGGCGTTGGAGAAAGTGGCCTTGGTTTCCTCGTGCTCGTGCTTGCCGTGGATGATGATGGTGAAACCCTCGCGTCCGAAGGCGCGCGCCGCCTTCCAGACTTTTTCCACGAGCATGCAAGTGGCGTCGTATTGGAGGACGGGGATGCCCTTGCGCACGAGTCGCCGCTTGTCGTCGTCGGTTGCGCCGAAGGCGGGAATGATGACGATGTCGTCAGGTGTTAAAACATCCCAAAGCTGGCGTCCGTCGCCGGTGCCGATCGGCTGGCCTTTGTCGGTTTGGAGATAGCGGAGGCCGCGGCGGCGGAGGTCTTCGTTGACGTAGGGATTGTGGATAAGCTCGGAAAGCATGAAGACGCGGCGGCCGGGATTTTCGGCGAGCGTTTCGTAAGCGCGCTCGATGGCGTTTTTCACGCCGAGACAAAATCCGAAGTGACTGGGAATGAGGTAGCGGACGGCGCCAAAGTCGAGGGGGACGGGAGCGGAGGCGGTGCGTTCGTTGGCGCGCGAGAGGGCCTTGATGGCGGAGCAGAGTTGCGATTGGTAGAGAGCGCGGGCGTTGTCGTCCAATTGATAGATGCGACTGTTGCGCTCCTTGTCGGGGCGGAATTTGTAGATAAAATCATTCTCGCCGAGGTGCAGGTAGGGGATGGCGATGAGGTGCGGGTCGAGTTGCGCAAGGACACCGGCGAGGACTGGGTCGGGGGCGTCGGGCGCGGATTGCAACGAGTCGATGGAGGCAAAATGGATATCACGATCGACGGGTTCGCCTGTGACTTGCGCGAGGTGAACGTGCAGGCCGTCGCCGGTGGTGAATGCGGCGCGGGGGCCGGTGTGCGCTTGGAAAACGGCCTCAAGGCGGGCGAGGGTTTCGGGAAGATCGCCGCCGGTGAAGGCGAGTTGCGCGGAGGCGCCCGCGCGCCGGATGGCGAGCTGGTTGTTGGTGTTGAATGCGAGGATTGCGGTTGGCACGGGAGGGAGGGAAAGGCTGAAGGACTGAAGGGCTGAAGGACTGAAAAGGATGCAAGAGGTTAGAACGGGATGCCTATTGAGAAGTGGAGGGTGCCGCCGGGGTCGTCGGTGCGCGGGTTCAGGTTGCGGCCGTATTCGAGACGGAGGGGGCCGAGAATTGTGTGATAACGGAATCCCACGCCCGCGCTGTTCAACCATTCGTTGCCGGGATAGTCGGCAAGGTTCGCGCTGGCTCCGAGCAGGTCGTAGAAGATCACAAAGTTCAGGTTGCCGATCAGCGCCTGTTCGAGCTCCAGATTGATTATCGTGTAAACTTTCGCGCCGAGAAAAGCGCCGTTGGCATCGCGCGGGGCGGCTTCGCCATCCTGGTAACCGCGGATGGTGTTTTCGCCGCCGGGATAAAAAAGTTTGTTGATGGGCAGCGGCGTGTCGCGATTGCCGAAGGGCGAGATGAGGCCCTGCGAAATGCCGGCGTGAATCCAGCGGGTTCGCCCCCAGGAAGTGTGATAATTGAAACCCGCGCGATAACGGTGATAGTCGGTGCGCCCGCCGAGGTAGTGGCTGGCAAACTCGCCCTGCAGATACCAATTGTATCCTCTTTTTGGAGACAGGGGATTGTCGCGCCGGTCGCGCGCGATGCTGAGGTTGATGGTGGCGGCAATGGTGCGGGCGGTTTTTCCGGCCTCGGGCGAAAGGGAGTCGCGGGTGTTGTTGAGCGACTCATAGGTGTAACCGCTGCTCACCTCGTAACCGCGCCTGGGCCAGGCGCGGCGGAGCGTGACGGTGCCGCCGTATTCGATGCGCTTGAATGCGGCCTCCTCGCGGCGCAGGCCGAAGGCGCTCACGGAGCCGTTGACGTTGCGGGCGAAGAGGTCCGGCACGCTGAAGGTGAGATCGCCGTTGGTGCTTTTGGATGACTGGATGACCTGAAGGCGCGTCTGGTCGGCGATGCCGAGCGTGTTGAGGCGGCGTATTTCAAAACCGCCGCGCAACTGCTCGTAACTGCCCCAGCCGAGGAGGAGCGAGAGATTGGTGCCCGGGCTTTCGGTGAGGGTGAAAGTGAGGTCGCGTTCGGCGGAACCATCGTGCGCATAACCGGCCTCGATGCCGCGGAAGGCGCCAAGGCGGCTGATGCGGAAGCGCGCGGCTTCGATGGCGAGCGGGTTGAGGAGATCGCCGGGGAGGAGGCGAATGCGGCGGCTGATGAGCGAGGGGCGCGTGTGGCGGTTGCCCTCGATTTTGACAATGCCGAGCCGCACCTGCGGGCCGGGTGTGATGTCAACACGAACGGCGACAGGCGTGACGGTCCGCGCATCGTCGGCCCGGGGCGCCGTTGAATCGGGCGCAGCGGGTGTGGCGATTGCAATTTGCGCGATGATATCGGGGTAGCCTTTGCGATAAAAATACTGGCGGATTTGCTCGGCGATGTCCTGCTGCGTCCATTGCGACCAGGGTTTTGAAACAAAATCGCGGCGAAGCTTGGCGAGCAGGGTTTCGAGCGCGATATCGTTGGTTTCAACCGCGGTGACTTGGACGGTTTCGGGGAAACGGGCGTCGAGCGAATTGATTTCCCACAAGGGGCCTTCGTTGATGTTGATTTGCGCGGCGACACGGCCGGTGTCGTCGTCGATGCGCAGGTCGGCGACGGTGACAAGCGCGCCGGCATATCCCCGTTGCTTCAGGGTTTCCTCCAGGGCGGCGGCGGCGCTGCTGATTGCGGCGGGCGCATAAGGGATGGTTTTGTCGCCGAAGAGGCTTGTGTCGGGAAGGAAGAACTGGCGCGCGTCGTCGTCGGCGATGGTGGACGGGCCTGTGTGCGTGAAGATGACCTCGTTGAGCTTGTAGCGTTTGCCGGTTTCGATTTTGAAGCGGGCCGAGATTGCGGAAAGTTCGCGGGGCAGGTCGAGTTCGAGGGTTTCGTTTGTGGTAAAGGTGAGCGGCGCGCCGGGCGGCGCCGGAATGGCCGTGATCGTAAGCTTGGGGTGCATGTAACCCTTTTCGACAAGTTGCGAGATGAGAAGGAACGCGGCGTCCTCGACCTCGTTGGCGGTGAGCGCGGGGCCGTGGGTTTTGTCGAGCGAAAGCGTTCGCTGGAGCATGCGTTTGCTGGTGAGGTTTGCCCAGAAACCGCGCCCGCGAACTTTGATTTTTGGAGGGGAACTTTTTTCGGCTTCCGCGTTTTTTTCACTTGGCTTGGGCGGGGCGGCGGGGCCGCGGATTTTGCTGCGGTAGGCGAGCCAGCGCATGCCGAGGTTATAGGCGTCGAACTCGTCGTATTCGCCAACGGCGGTCCAGCGCTCGTCGAGCTTGTATTCGACGGTGTAGGTTTCGCGGCCCTGGCGTGTGAGTTTTTCGCCGCTGATGAGCGTGAGGCGGCTTTCGTCGGGCGAGAGGCCGAAGATGTCGTTGATGAGTCCCTGCCCGAGATAGGTGCCAAAGCTGAGCGCGCGCTGCTGGTCGCTGTAATTGATTTCGTTGTTCGGAGCCTCGCCGGCCATGACCATGAGGAGGATTTGCTCGGAGGTGAGCGCGGGGCTGGAGGTGAAGGTGAGGCGCGGGTTTTCGGCTGTGCCGCGGACTTCCATGCGCAAGTCGTAGCCGAGGGTGCGCGAGGCGGCGGTGAACTCGATGCGCGGCATGTGCGGGGCCGCCTGGGTGAGGCGAACGCGCCCGGATTGCGCGGTGAAGGTGGCGAAGGGCAGGAGCACTTTGCCGCTGTCGATGGTGGCGTCGCCGACGAGCCGCGGGTCGCCGAGCGTGCCGTCGAGCTTGAACGCGGCGGAGAGCCGCCCGGCGAACACGGTGGTGTTGATGCGCAAAAAACCGGGGCCGCGCACGTCGACGTCGAGACGCCACTTGTCGAGCGGGGGCGTTTCGATGGCGAAGAACGGAGGACGGCTTTCCGGCCCGCTGGCGGGGCGGGTTGACCAGAAGGCGCGCATGTCGGCGAGGAAGAGGCTTTCGCGAAGCCGAAGCGAGCCTTGTATGACCGGAACGGAGCCGGCGGGTGTGTCCGAATTCTTGATACGCAGGTCGATGTCGCCGCGAACGAGCAGCCCGGGTTCGCGGGCGAAGGGAACATTGGACGCCTTGAGCACGAGGTCGGGCTGGATGGCGGCCACGGTGTTGTCGGGGAAAACAACGCTGCCCGTGAGCGTGGCGGGCTGGTTGCCGATGAGGGCGGTGGCGGTGGCGATTTCGAAACGGCGGCCCGTGAGTCGCGCGTCCGCGTTGATGGCATTGACAACGCCGAGCGGCGCAAGCGGCCGAAGCGCGGCGTCGTGAAGCTGGAGACGGCCTTCGAGCGGTTTGCCGGGGGCGAGGTTGAGCGAAAGTTCGAGGCGTCCGCGGGGGGCGAGGATGGAATTGCTGTATTCGGCAAAAGCGGAAAGGTCGGCGTTGGTGTCCAGGCGCAGGGTCTCGACTTCCGGCGAGAGATTTTTATCGAGGGTAAAACGCGCGGCGGCGGTGACGGGTTGCCCGGCGAGGAGCAGGGAAAATTGCTCAAGGTTGATCGTGGAGCCGTCGGTGTTGAGTTTTGTGGCGAGGCCGGTGATTTCCGGAAGCGGCGGGAGAGCGGGAAGCTTGGCGAAGCGCTTGGGCCAGCGGGTTTGGTCGAAGCTGAGGCGCGCGATGGTGATGTCGGCATGGGCGTCGGGTTTCCTCAGCGTGCCCTCGACGCGGGCGCTGATGCGCGGTGATTCGAGCGTGATGCCGGTGGCCTCGGCGAGATTATGCCAGAAAGGGCTGTCGGGCTGGGTGTGGGCGCTGAGCGCGAGCGGGGCGCTTTTGTCCATGCGAAACAGGGTTTCGCCGACGGGACTAACGGTGATCGGGATGGTGCCTGAAACGTGGGCGACAAGGGAACGACTCGCGGTTTCGCTGACGGTGAGGCGGTCGATGCCCAGGCCTTTGGGGGTAAGACTGGCGGCGACATTGATGAGCGCGGAGTCTGGCAGTCCGGGCGTTTCACGCGCGGCGGCGGGAAGCGTTTGCGCGTAGTCGAAACGGGCGTCGAGCGTGACGGACGCGGAGAGCGCGGCATCGGGATCGGGCAGCGAGGCGTTGATTTCGGCGGAGGCAACATGCCAGGGAAGCGGCCCGGTGTCGACGAGGTCGGAAAAGAGCGCGGAGTCGATGTTGGCGGCGGTGAAGGAAAGCGAGATGGCGCGCGCGACGGCGGCCTGCAGCGATAACTTGGACACACCATCGGGCGAGGCGAACGAAAGGGGCTCGAGCGTGAAGGAGCCGTCGTCCGCGCGGCTGAAGGTGGCGGGGGCGAGAAGCGAGAGGAGGCTGGTGTTGTTTTTGCGGATGGAGGCCGAGGCGAGCGTGACGCTTTGCGCGGAGACGCCGGTGGCGGCGAGGATGAGCTCGGTCCCGGCGGCATTGAGAGTGAGGTTGATCGCGTCGGCGGCGAGGTCCCGCCCTCGCCAACTGGCGGTGATGTTGACGGGATTCTCGAGCACGGAAGCGCGCGCGTTTTGGATTTCGATGGAGCCGCGATGCTCGGGCGCGGTTGCGGGTCCCTCGGCGGAAACGGTGAGCGTGATGCCATCAAAAGCGACTCCGGCGGGCAGGAAACGGGCGACGGCCGCAGGCAGAACGCGGGCGGAGAGCGTGGTTTTGGAAAGCGTGCGCGCAGTGATGTCGTATTGGCCGGAGGCGTTGAGTTGCGAGCCGTCGGGAAGCGCGAGGTCGAGGGCGTTCAGGCGGGTGAGGTGATCGTCCTGGGTGAGGTTGATCGCGAGTCGGTCGACGGCGATTCCGGCGAGCTGGATGTTTTCCGCCTGGAGGCGGGCGTCGGCGTGGAGTTTGTCGAAGCGCGTGGAATCGAGCGCGACTTCGCCGGTGACGCGACCTTGCGCGGCAAACCAGGGTTGTTGCGCGAGATCGGCGTCGAGCGTGAAACGGGATTGCGGCGAGAGGAGGCGAAGATCGCGCGTGATGGAAACGGGCGCGGAGAGTTTTGCGGCGATGCCGGGGATCGCAATGTCGAGCACGGTGATGTCGATTTGTTCGGGCGTGCCTTGGGCGTGGAAGGCGATGTCGAGGGGCGGGGCGGATTCCTCTGGCGCGGCTTCGGCATGAGCGGCGATGTCGGCGGTGAGGCGGGTGTCGCGATATTCGATGCGCGCCGAGCCGGTCGCGGTTGTGTAGGGCGCGGGAAAATTGACGCGGGCGAGCTGCCCGGCGGTGAGCGAAAGTGACGGGGCGTCGAGCAACGCCTCGGAGGGAAGCCAGCCGGCGGGATCGAAACGGGCGGTGAGCGCGGCGGTTTGGTCGAGGAGCTTGATGGTTGCGGCGAGGTTCTCGCCGGCAAGCGTGGCGTCGATGGTATTGGCGTGCTTGCCGGGGTCGGTGTGCGCGAGGTGCAGCGCAAGCATGCCGGTCGCGTTTTCCAATGTGATGGATGCGGCGGCGGTGTGATTGCGGTAGCGCGCGGAGACGATTTCGAGGAGTGATTTATTTTTGTCCGAACGCCAGTTGATTGAATCGATTTCGAGAGGCGCGCCGGCGATCTCGATCCGACCTTGGTTGAGCCGCAACTCGGGCAGCCACGGGGTGAGTTGCGACAGGATGGAATCAACCGTGCCTAACACGGGCCGGAGACCTCGTGGCGATGATGCGGGCGCGGCATCATCGGCGCGGGCGGGCGTGTTTTTTATTGTGACACGGCAGTCGTCGATTGTGACGGGGCCGGGTTGCGAAAAAGCGCGGTGCCAAAGAAGCAGCCAGGGCGTGTCGAGTTCGACACGGGTGGCGGAAATGTCGGCGGCCGGCGTGGCGACCATCAAATCGGAAAGCACGAGGCGCGAGTAGCCGTTGGTATCGGCGGCGGCGAAGGTGACGCCGTTTCGCTTGAGCAGCGGGCGTGACACCGGCGCAATCCACCACGGCGATGCGAGCACACCGATGATCAGTGCGGCAAGGAGGACGAGAAATATGCGGCGTAGGCGGCGCATGGATTGCTATACATTGGATGAAGGCGCGCAGGCGCGCGGGCAATATCAAGTTGAGCGCGACCCCGCATGCGTCCGGCGCGCGCATGCCGGACACCGCCCGCGTTTCACCGCGAACAAAAACTCACGCGCCATCGGTGGCGAGTGGCTTGATGCTCTCACGGAGGGTTTCGATAAAGAGCGAGGCGCCGCGGCTTTGGTAGCGTTGAGGGTGGCGGATAAGGGCAATTTCACGGGTCGGGGCGCGTCCGCTGAGATCGCGGTAAACGATGCGTGAGTCGTCCCCGGAAACACGCGAAAGCTGCGGAAGGATGGAAATGCCCAGCCCCATGGCGACAAAGGATTTCACCGTGGCGATTTGCGAGCAGCGATAGCCGATCATGGGTTCGAAATCGTGCGCGCCGCAGAAGCCCTGAATCTTGGCGGCAAGGGCGCTCGAATGTCCGAGAAGCGCGAAGGTTTCGTTGCGAAGGTCGTCGCCCGAGACGGTCGGTTGCGTCGCGAGGGGATGCGTTTTCGAGACGGCGAGGAGGAGTGGCTCGGTGAAAAGCGCCTCGACGGCGATTCGGGTGTCGGTGACGGGCATGGAGACAAGCGCCATGTCGAGATCGCCTTCGAGCACGGATTTGACAAGAGCGGGGCGAAAATCCTCGCGGGCGTGGATGATGAGATCGGGGTGCTTTTGGAGCGCCTGCCCGATGATGGCAGTCATGAGATGAGGCATGACGGTGGGAATCGCGCCGACAGTTATGCGCCGTTCGAGCGTGGGGGCGTCCTTAATTTCGCGCGTGGCAGCCTCGACCTCGTGCAGGACACGCCGGGCGCGTCCGATAAAAAGCTCGCCGCTTTCAGTGAGCACGGCCTTGCGCCCGAGACGGTGAAAGAGTTTATGACCAAGCTCCGACTCAAGATTTATAATTTGCTGACTCAATGAAGGTTGAGAAACATTGCAGCGCTCGGCCGCACGGGTAAAATTGCCCGTTTCAGCGACCGCGACGAAATAGCGTAGTTGGTGGATTTCCATAAAGTTACGTCAAATTGATAGTTTTAAACTATCGTTGCAATAAAATCTAAATATTTCCCCTATTGCACCCTTATGGTAATTTAATGGCATCTCCATTCCGTCTCGGAGTGGACTAACACTAAACAGAAAGTAACCAACATGAAAAACAACCGCTCAATCTTCGCAGCTCTCATAGTTGCCGTATTGATCGCCCTGGCGATCCTTGTGGCTCCGGTGAGCGCCACCGTGAAGTTAACCGGCATCTTGGGTTACGGGGTCGTTTTGTCGCTCATCACCATGGGCTTCATCGAATACGGCCACGGAACCAGGCACAATGCCTCCCGTTAAGCGTTTGTTTTCTTAGATAGAACCCATGAGGCTCGGATGAAAAGTCCGGGCCTCTTTAATTTTAATCACGCCAAACACGAAATCGTGCGAACATGGCGTTTAAAAGCTCCCCACCCCGCCGGCACCGATCCGTAAATTGCAGGAAGCGCATGGAGCGCATGCGGTTTGCCTCGCGTTCGCACACCGAGTTCATTGTATGCATTTTCATGCCGCAAGCTTTCACAAAAACGTCACGCCGCGCCCCTTCCTCAAAACCATTCCGTGCCGCGCGCCGGGGCGCCTGTTGCGCGGCGACTTTGATTCTCCCCGCGCTTTTAATTTGCGCCATTTCCGCAGCCCCCTCCCCCGCCCCAACATCCGCAACCAACAAGCCGAATGCCGCGCGCGACCATCAGAAAATAACATCCGGCATGGATTGCATCGCCATCAGCAACACCGCCGAAAAATCAGTGGAGATCCATAATTACAACGACACGACATGGGACGCGTCCACCCGGCTGTGGCAGTTCAAACCCGTGCCCGAACTGGGCTTTTCCCCCGACGCCATCAAGGCGATGGGAGCCGGCGTGGGCGACCTGAAACTTCGCAACACAACGGGATTCCCCGGCAAGGCGGCGTCGGCCTGCGCCGTGCAGGGCGGACGCTGGCTCGCCGTGGTGGCACATGAGCCCGCGGGCAATCACGTAAAAGGGCAGAAACTATGGGAGAAAATTTATCCGCCGGCGGAAGACCCCAACAATCACGCCGTGGAACTCCTCCCCAACGGCAACCTCGCCGTCGCGGGAACGGGGCAACGCCGCCCCGGCAAGGGCAACTGGGTGCGAATATACAACACCTCCAACCCCGCCGTGACGGATGATTATGCCGAGGCGCCGCTTTACGCCGCGCACGCCCTTCTTTGGGATCCGGCTTACAACATCCTGTGGGCGGGCGGCACGATTCATATCGAGGGCAAGGAATGGCACGGCATCTTTGCCTATATTATTGGCGGAACGAGGGAGCGTCCGACAATCACCGAGGATGTGTCCAAAAGAAGCATCAGGCCGCGCGGAGCGTCTCCAAACGGACTCAAATGGCCGCACGACCTCTCCCCGGATTTTGATGATATTAATAAACTATGGTATGCTGATCATTCCGGAGTATATGTTTATAACAAAACAGAAAAAACATTCACGCCGGCCCCCGGGGACGCGCGACGATTCGACGGGGTTAATATTAAATCGGCCGGGAAGCTGCCGGGGAAGAACGGAAAAATTATTGTCACCGAGTCATCCAACAAACCGGGCCCGTGCCGTTACACAACAAACACGGTTTCCTTCTACGACCCGGCCACGGGCGATTTGTCATTCACACGCACCACCCCCGCCTGCACAATATACAGGGCGAGAATATGGTCCCCACGCTACCAGTAAACGCGACTCGCGCGATGTAAGGTGAACCATCCAAGCCAACAACCATGGCAAACAACGTCCCAGCTTCGGCTAAAACGCGATGAGCAGCTTTTGTTCGCTCCGCTCGGGGCTGTTTCGCCGCGACGCACGACGCCATCTCCGCACTGCCCCGCTCCGCTCCCCCAGGGCAAACACTCCTTCCGTTCACGGCCTAGTTCATCCAAAATGCCCCGATCAGACTTGCGATAGGGATGCAACTGCCCATGCTATGCAAAAAAAACTCGCACACCAACCCATCGCGCGCGCACCTCGACAACCCCACATCGCGGTCAATTTTGCTTTTCCTATGTCTACAACGGCACCCAACCCGTCGCCGAAATTGACGCGACCACGCGCCGGCTGCTGCGCACCTTCGCTTGGGGCGCTACCGGCGAACTGCTCATGATCCACGACCGCACAATCCCCGCCAGCACGCAAACTTACCTGCCCGTGCGCGACGCCTCAGGCAGCGTCACGGCCTTGGTGCGCGACGATGGCAACAGCACTACAATCGTCGCCGTTTACGAATACGACCCCAACGGCAACCTTCTGCGCGCGCAGGGCGAGTATGCGAAGAAAAACCCCTTTACCTTTGGCGGCGGTTGGATGGATTGGGAGACGGGCCTGGTTGGCGCCGGCTCGGTGTATTATTCCGCGCGGCTGGGACGCTATATAAATTCCGGACCTTCCGGTGCCGGCGATGGCATCAGCGCCTGCTTTGGCGTCGATCCATCCATCAGTTATCACCACACGCGCCAATACGCCCGCCCGTCCTCGCGACGCAACACCTCCACGCCGAGCTGGCAGTCGGTCAATCCCGCCGAGCTGGCGGCCTACGAGGCGGCGTGGACCGCCTATGAAACAGCGCGGGTAGCCTATGAGCAAGCCGCGGAGGCGGAGAGCATGGCACTGGACGGTGAACGAAGCCATAATCCCGATTGCGAGTCGCCCGAGGATAATACGGCCGATGAGTTCATCGCGGATGAGCATGACTATCATCAAAATGCCGTTTTTGACTCCAGGGACCACGGCTTGAGCGATGCCTATTTGATAGGCACGGACCACCGCGAAGGCGGCGCTTATATTGAATATTACAGCGACGGAAGCATGCTGGTGACAAACACCCTTGGCAGCACCCTCTTGATCGAAAATGACGGCACTGCCACACTAAATTTTAGCGATGCCCAACTGGAGATTATGCAAGCCCCAATCAGCGCACCGGATGTTTGCTTTAGAGAAGATGGAGGCATTGAGGGTGGTGGTGCATTACTTGCTGGGCCGCTTGTTCCGGGAGCGCTTTCTAGTAGCAGCACAGCAAAGTCTAAATCAGGAACTGCAGAAGTTTATATATGGGATTATAGAGGAAAAAAAGTAGCTTATGGTCATGCATCAATGAAGCTTGACGATGGGACTTATATTAGTTTCTGGCCGCAAGCTACAGGACGAGACCGGTCCAAAATATCGAGCCGCCTTTATACAGTGGCAGAAATTCAAAATCAAACATATGCTGATGACGTTAGACTAAAAGACGGACGTGCCCCTGACCATATTATAAATGTAACCAATCTCGACACTGATAATATTCGTAATTTTTGGATCACATGGCAGGACGATAAAAATTGGTCTACAATTCGCTATAATTGCGCAGCTACAATTTATAATTGTCTTCATGCAGGCGGAAAACCCCGGGAATTTGAATTCATTTGGCCCCCCGCAGATGTTAAAAATTATGCAAACAAATACAAAGACAAATAAGATTGCCATGTCGCTTGGCATAACAATCATGCTAAGCATATGCGTTGTTAACGCAAAACCTGACTGTAAAAATTATCCTATGAACAACAGGCCGCAATACTCTGAATCCGAAATTAAATCCTTAATCAAGTTGGGTGATAATATCGGTTATGTTATGAGTAAACTTGGAAAACCAGATCAAGATAACTTAATGGCCAGAAAGGAAGGTAAATCAGTGGGAGGACGGAGGCTTATGTATATTTACAATCAGGTGAATAATAAAATATTTAACGAAAATAAAGACACATACTTGCGTTTATGGTTCAATACAGATGGTATACTTGAAGAGATTAATTATCATCACGAGCCGAAGAAGGGGGCAGGTTGAGTTTTGTTGATTTTTGAATACGCCTCCTTACGCAACGCGAACGAACGCCATTGGTCGGCAAGCTCACGCGAAACGCAAGTCGCACGATTACCTGTTACGAACTTTTTTGGCGTCGTAAAGAGTGAACCCACGAGACAACCATTAGCAGTCGATGTGCCAGAATTCTTCCAGCCTTATGCCAATTATAGAAAACGCGATGGACAGCTTCGCGGCTACAACCCCTTTTACTTGGAAACTTCAAAGTCAAAACTCGCCTACTCAAACTAAACATTCCAGCAACTTGCCCGCCTCGTGCTGCTTGTCCCTGCTAACCATTCATACTCCCATCAACGGTCTGTTTCACCCGGATTGGTTTCGATCAAAATCGGTAGGAATGCGACTGCCCATGCTATGTGACTAACCCAGCCAGATCTTGTCGAAAGCATCCATCCGTCAACCGCTGATCATCAGCTTCACCTACGATTACGCCAACCGCCGCGTCGGCAAACGCGTGCAGGAAAAGACTGGCGGCCAGTGGCGGGAACGCTACCATCATCTCTATGTCTACAACGGCTCCCAACCCGTCGCCGAAATTGACGCCAGCACGCGCCGGGTGCTGCGCACCTTCGCTTGGGGCGCTACCGGCGAACTGCTCATGATCCACGACCGCACCAACACCGCCAGCCCGCAAACTTACCTGCCCGTGCGCGACGCCTCGGGCAGCGTCACGGCCTTGGTGCGCGACGATGGCAACAGCACTACAATCGTCGCCGTTTACGAATACGACCCCAACGGCAACCTTCTGCGCGCGCAGGGCGAGTATGCGAAAAACAATCCCTTCACCTTTGGCGGTGGCTGGATGGATTGGGAGACGGGCCTGATAAATGGCGGCCCGGTGTATTACGCACCGCGCCTGGGGCGCATGATAAACACAGCCCCCTCCGGCTCCGGCGACGGCATGGTGGCCTGCTACGGAGTCGCCCCCACTTACGACAGGCGGCCCGAGCGCCAGTATGCGCGGGCTCCCGCGAGGCGCATAAGCGCGGAATACCTTGTCGCGGCGGCGGAATACAAGCTCGCCCTGGCCGCGCAGCAGAAGGCGCTCGCCGAGCACGAGGCCGCCACCATCGCGCGTGACGGATACCTCAGCCTTTATCCCGACGACGAGCCGCCCGAGGAGAACTTGGCCAGCGAATTTATCGCGAATGACGACTTTTCCTATGGAAACCTCTATATTGAGGATCCGGAGTTGGATTATTGGAACTACTACTTCAACGGGGACAATAGCGACAAATCTTGATACTCTTATGCACACTTTTCTCAAAGTTTTAATGTCTTACACCCTGTTCATGTTAGTTTTCACCGGTTGCGTTTCTTGTGAGACAACGTCGAATCATGGCATTATGATACATGCAAAAATAGAAATATTGACCATTAAAAAACAACATTGGGTTGACAACCTTGGACCCAAAATTCTCGCGCGCGGTGACTATCTTGTCCAAGTGCGTTTCTTGGGACCGGAACGCTATCAAGGAGAGGTTGCTGATATTCCACTTGTGAATCTTTCGGATATGGTTTCGGCCGATAATATTCAGCTTCAAGCTGGTGATATCGTGGAGTTCGACACATCTGAAAAAATGCTCACAGGTGCCGCAAAGCCCTATGTCTTTACTAATTTTAAAAATGTAAAAAAAGTAACTAAGAAGAGGTAACGATCGGCATGATCCGGAGAGTTAGGTGGCAGATAATTCGGGGTAATAGGTTACACTTTTTGCTCCAATCAGTGGAGCGGATCTATTCTCCACATCAGGAACATTAGACAATTCCGCACTCGATGGGAAACTTGCTCAAACTGATTTTAAGGACACACTAGAATTAATAAAGAAGACAGCGCCAAAATTTTATGAATATATGAAGACAAAATATAAACTTGAAGCTTACGGAAACCAAACTGACCCAAAAATGAAAAATATTTCTGCTCATACCGACGACAAAACAATATATTTCAACATGAATTTCACGGTGGCATACCTTAATTCTGCCGGAACCCTCGTGCAATTTTTAGCACTCACGATACTTCATGAGGCCACCCATATCGGATACGTATCACTTGACCAGCCATCGGGTTACATGAATGAGGAATCCGTGCCTTACTGGGTAGCAGATTGGGCGATCAGAAATAATATCCCAGAAACCGACTCTGGGTATCGAGATATTAGTGGCTCAAGGCCCGACTTTAAGCAGATATATAATGATGTTATTCGAAATGGTTCTTATAAATTTTAAAATGATATGCGTGTGTATTTTTTAAATCATTTTTTTGCCATCACTCTGATTATTTTGGCGTCGACAGTGACCGCTTGTGTTAACGCATCAAAAGCAGTAAAATATACGCGAATTAACGCGACCGTTGAATCTATTTCGAAAGAAGTATGGTTAACTACGTTGCCGGGCGATAATGGTGGCTACGATATGAGTATCGAAGTTAATAGTCCTATGCAGCTTCGAGGAGTAAAATTTAACGTGTTTGTTCCCAGAAAATATGAACGTAGGTTTGAGAAAAAAAAGATTAATTCAGGGGACACGATCAGTTTCGATGTTCCGGATTGGATATTTAACAATTACGGTATGCCACTTTGGTTTTACGAAATGCGTAATATAAAAAGCGAACCATCCAAGCCAACCATAGCAAACGACGTGCCAGCTTCGGCTAAAACGCAATGAGCAGCTTTTGTTCACTCCGCCCACCCGCTCGCTCCGTTCGAAGCTGTTTCACCACGCTGCACGACGCCAGCTTCGCACTTCGTGCTCCGTCGGCTACAAGCCCTCATACTTGGAAACTTCAAAGTCAAAACTCGCCTACTCAAACTAAACATTCCAGCAACTTGCCCGCCTCGTGCTGCTTGTCCCTGCTAACCATTCATACTCCCATCAACGGTCTGTTTCACCCGGATTGGTTTCGATCAAAATCGGTAGGAATGCAACTGCCCATGCTATGTGACTAACCCAGCCAGATCTTGTCGAAAGCATCCATCCGTCAACCCCTGATCATCACCTTCACCTACGATTACGCCAACCGCCGCGTCGGCAAACGCGTGCAGGAAAAGGCTGGCGGCCAGTGGCTGGAACGCTACCATCACCTCTATGTCTACAACGGCACCCAACCCGTCGCCGAAATTGACGCCAGCACGCGCCGGGTGCTGCGCACCTTCGCTTGGGGCGCTACCGGCGAACTGCTCATGATCCACGACCGCACAATCCCCGCCAGCCCGCAAACCTACTTGCCCGTGCGCGACGCCTCGGGCAGCGTCACGGCCTTGGTGCGCGACGATGGCAACAGCACTGCAATCGTCGCCGTTTACGAATACGACCCCAACGGCAACCTTCTGCGCGCGCAGGGCGAGTATGCGAAGAAAAACCCCTTCACCTTTGGCGGCGGCTGGATGGACTGGGAAACGGGCCTGGTTAGCGCCGGCTCGGTGTATTATTCCGCGCGGCTGGGACGCTATATAAATTCCGGACCTTCCGGTGCCGGCGATGGCATCAGCGCCTGCTTTGGCGTCGATCCATCCATCAGTTATCACCACACGCGCCAATACGCCCGCCCGTCCTCGCGACGCAGCATCTCCACGCCGAGCTGGCAGTCGGTCAATCCCGCCGAACTGGCGGCCTACGAGGCGGCGTGGACCGCCTATGAAACGGCACGGGTGGCCTATGAGCAGGCCGCTGAGGCGGAGAGCATGGCTCTGGACGGTGAACGAAGCCATAATCCCGATTGCGAGTCGCCCGAGGATAATACGGCCGATGAGTTCATCGCGGATGAGCATGACTATCATCAAAATGCCGTTTTTGACTCCAGGGACCACGGCTTGAGCGATGCCTATTTGATAGGCACGGACCACCGCGAAGGCGGCGCTTATATTGAATATTACAGCGACGGAAGCATGCTAGTGACAAACACCCTTGGCAGCACCCTCTTGATCGAAAATGACGGCACTGCCACACTAAACTTCAGCGCTGCCCAACTGGAGATTATGCAAGCCCCAGTCAGTGGATACTTGGGTGGATCAACGGAAGCTCCGAACACAACAACAGCTTCTCAATCCACTGTCCACAAAACACGAAGTTTTAAAAATGACATATTTGAGCGTTATGAAAAAGGAAAACACAAAGGACAGTTGAAATTTGTGCATACAGCCAATGGGTCTGAGCGCACTCAAGATGGAAAAAAAATTGAATACCAAGTAGGGTATTTGACGACTATGGATGGCGTTCAAGTAACAGCATATAAAAATAAAAATGGGGGTGTTGCCTGGGAGACCAATTGCCATGGTTATTCCGTAGCCGACGGCATGTTTTGGATTGCGCCTGCAGACATGACGCACTTGCTCAATAATACCAATTTGTTGGCAAAAGTCACAGGAGATCCCTCAGCAGGCGACATTGCTGTTTATTTGCGTAATAACGAAGCTATCCATTCTGCAAGATATGTCGGTGACAAGGGAATCTCTTACGCGGACGGAAATAGGATTTTCGAAAATAAAACGAGAATTAATGTCTCTAAAAACATGCTCTATCATGGTATTACACCAGTATACTACAGGAGGAAACAATGAAAGTGCAAATATGCAAATCTGTTTGTTTTATATTTTTTATATTATTACTATCAAGCTCAATGTATTCTAATGACGTATCCATCACAATAGAGGTTGCCTCAGATCCGTTGCGTTATCGAATTAAGATTAAATCTAACGCAAAGAAACCTATTGAGTTTGATGAATCCGCATTTAATCCGCCCAGATGGGGTATAGCTCCATATGGAACGACGATAGTAATTCGGGACGGCAGCGACAAATACATTTATTTGGGGGAGAACGGAGAGTATTCATCCATTAGCGTAGGCTATGAACTGTTTGGAAAGCCGTCTGATGAGTGGCGTTTATTAAATCCTAATCAAATATGGGAGAGTGAATGGCTTTCTATCTTGGATGTTACATATGATATTAAAAGTGTCGTGACCGAAAAAGATCCAAAAAAATGGAAAGATTTTAAAATCCTCTTCAGAATTAGGATAAATAAAAAAAGTCCAATGCTAGTAAGGGGAGATTCCGATTGGATATCAACTGATAAGATCAGCCTAGAGGAAGTTATGAACCCCGAATCAAAAACGATATTCCAGCTTCGAGAAGAGCGGAAAAAGCAGGAGCCAAAAAAAAGTGAGCCATCCAAACCAACCATAGCAAACGACGTAAGTGAACCAACGAGCCAACCAAAAGCATTAGATGTGCCAACTGGATCGTCAGCGCATGCTATTTCTAAAAAAACGCGATAGGCAGCTTTTGTTCACTCCGCCCACCCGCTCGCTCCGTTCGAAGCTGTTTCACCACGCTGCACGACGCCATCTCCGCACTTCGTGCTCCGTCGGCTACAACCCCTCATACTTGCCCCCTGAGACCAAACTCGCCTACATCAAACTGAACACCCCAATGACTTGCCCGCACGTGCCACTTGTCCCGGGCAAACACTACTTCCATTCACGGCCTATTTCACCCAAAAGGTCCCGATCAGACTTGCGATAGGGATGCAACTGCCCATGCTATGTAAAGAACACTCGCGCACCAACCCATCGCGCTCATCCCAGCAATCCCATGCCACAACGAAATGAGAATATCAATGTTCAGATTTCTTTGTTCTTTGTTTTTTCTATTATTAAGCATGAACTCAGTGCATTCCAAAGGTGTGATTATCTCAATAGACGTAACTCCTGATCCACTGTATTATCGAATTAAACTTGAATCCAACTCAGAGAAACCTATCGAGTTCAATGAATCAACATTTAGTCCGCCCAGATGGGGAATAGCCCCATATGGAGCACGAATAATAATTCGAGATAGAAATGATAAATATGTCTATTTGGGAAAAGGCGGAGACTTTTCATCCAATGATTCGGGATTTGAGCTTTTTGGGCGACCACCTGACAAATGGCGTTTATTGAAGCCCAAGCAAACTTGGATAAGCGAATGGTTTTCTCTGTTAGATGTCACATATGGCTTTGCTGCATCCGCAGCCGAGAAAGACCCGAATAAATGGAAGGACTTTAAGATATTATTTTGGATTGAGATAAACAAAAACAACCCAGAGGTATTGGTGGGAGATTCCGGCTGGGTAACAACCAATAAGTGCAGTTTGGTGGAAGTTATGCGAGACGAGAAGAAGTCGAGATTCCAAATACGTGTCGAAAGGGGGTTGGCAGGTTATGACTGGGATGATAGGCTTCGCGCGCGGGAGGAAGCCGAGCAAAAGCAAGCTAATCAAGAAGCGGCATGCTCATGCGGTCTGATTGCAAAATTAAATAGAGAGATGGTGGGCGTCCACATTGTGGCAGATGGTTGTCTTTGTGAAAAAGAAGGCAACCATTGTCCTTGCTTAGAAGAAGAAAAGGAGATGCAGAAAAAGACCGAGCAAACCGAAGTGAGCAGCCGGGGAGAAGGAAAAGCAAAAAAGCATTGCCCTTGTGGCCCAAAGGTTGAACCACCTAAGCAAGAGACACGGTGGCCGTGAAAGAGAGGCCTAAAAAGTGAACCAACGAGCCAACCAAAAGCATTAGATGTGCCAACTGGATCGTCAGCGCATGCTTTTTTCTAAAAAAATGCGATCGACAGCTTTTGTTCATTCCGTTCATCCGCTCGCTCCGCTCGGAGCTGTTTCGCTGCGCTGCACGACGCCAGCTTCGCACTTCGTGCTTCGTCGGCCCCCCCTCATACTTGTCCCCTGAGACCAAACTCGCCTACATCAAACTAAAGTGAGCCTCGCCGCCCAAGGGCACCCGCCGCGACCGCCACTCCCCTGCCCTGTCAACCCCGCGTGCGTGCCCGTCTTTGTGCTTATCCACAGATGCCACAGATATGCGCAGATAAATCCCTAGATCCGGCGGTTTGCGCATCTGTGTTCATCTGTGTCATCTGTGGATAAATAGCTCTGAGAATTCAATGCGCACACGCTTCAGCGAATATCTTCACCCGCCCGCCACGCCGGGCTGCGTGTATTCTTGTAGCAGGCGCAGGTATAGATGGTATTCTTGCAGGGAAACTCCGGGCGGAGTCTGGTGGTCCACACTCGGAATGAAACCGCCTCGGCGCATGAGGGGCAGCAGGCGCTCGAATTCGCGCCTCATCGCCGCCTCGCCCTGGTTCATGACGAGTTTGTTGTAATGACCAATCATCAATAAATCGGGATAAGCCTCGCGCAGCGCCAACCCATCGACGCCGGCCTGGTATTCCAACGGCAACACGCCGTCCACGCCAACCGATTGCAGCCACGGGACGAGTTTTGTGACATCGCCGTCGGTGTCCACAATGGCGAATGCGTCGAGTTCCTTCACGCGCTCCATCAGCCGGCGATAATAGGGGGCCATGAACTCGTCGAATATCGCGCGCGAAATCATGGGACCGTTGTTATAGGACATGTCCTCGGCGATGGTCAGGAACACGGGCACGCAAACGCGCGAGATTCGTTCGAGCAGGTCGAGATTGTATGCAAGCAAATCCTCGCTGATTTTGTGCACCAGTTCCGGCTGGTCGATGTAGGCATACATGAACTGCTCGAATCCCATGAGCGTGCGCGTGAACCAGAAAAATCCCTCGAGCGTGATCCACACCACCAGTTTTCCGTCCTTCTGCCGCAACGCCCACGGGGTCATGCCGGCGATGGCCTCCTCATGCCTCGGATAAATCTTCGGGCGCAGCGCAAGATAATCGTCCATTCCGGCAACGACTCCCTCCACATGGTGCTGCACCGCCTCGATTGTGGACTCGGTCGTGCTGAACCAAAATTGCTTATAGGGATCGAGTCCGAAATGGCATGAGATATCGAACACATCATTCAGGGCGGCGGGCAAACCCTCGCCATGCCAGCGCGCGATGGTTTTGTCCCACCACATCGCCCATTCCCAACGGGGCATGCGATCCACGGGCTGGAAACGCATGACCGCGCGAAAACGCTCAACATGGTTCATCGCGGGTTTTGTCGGGGACGTTTGGTTCATGGGAATATTGGAGCTTTTGCCGTTTTTGGTAGGGCGGTTTCGCCGAAACCGCCGTGTTTGTCATTCGAAAATTCTCGGCGCGCTCGGCGAGCGCGCCCTACCCAGTGCGATTACAGTTTCATTTAATAATTTTGAATAACAATCCCTACTCGCACTTGAGCTTCACAACCGGGCGGATGGCGACGGGGCCGAGCAGGCCGGAGGGCGGGAGCGGGGAATTTTTGTCGTAGTGCCGCCATGTCGTGAAGGCGATGCGTCCCGTCGGGCTGGACTCGCCGCGCAGGAACCAATCGGGATACGCCTTCAATCCGTAGCCGCGCCGGCGCGGCACGCGCACCCATTCGCGGTCGGCGGGCAGTTGCTCGTCGCCGATCAGGCGGTTCACCCAGGTGTTGGTGACCGCGATTTCGAGCGTGTTGTCGCCGTCGCGCAACGCATCGGTGATATCCACGCGGAAGGGCGGCTTCCAGAGCGTGCCGAGGTCGCGTCCGTTGAGCTTCACTTGCGCAATCGCCTGCACGTCGCCCAGGTCCAGCCAGAGGCGGCGGCCCTCGGCGCGCATTCCGGCGGCGAGGGTGAAGGTTTTTGCGTAGGCGGCCGTGCCCGAGAAATATTTCACGCCGGGCGTTTTGTGCTCGCTCAACGACATGAGCGCGGGCAACTCCACCGAGTGCGGCGCGCCCAATCCTTCAGGGAAGCGCAACTGCCACGGGCCGGCGATTTCCTGCGGCGCCGGCATCGGTCCGGTTTCGACCTCGATGGCGCGGCCTTTCGCGCGCTTTATTTTGTAGCGCCCCGGCTCACTGGTCCACACGACGGGGCCGTCCGCTTCCATCGAAACGCTCAACAGCGGCGCGGGTTCGTTTGCGCATGTTGTTTTTTGGGCGGACTTCGCCACGGTTGCGACGGCGGGTTCCTTCGGCGTCGAGCGCATCAGCTCGCGAATCTCCGCCTCGCCCAGCGCGCGATCGAATAACTGCAGCGGCGAGTGCTCCCCGCGAAACGTCGCGGCGCGCGCGTCCGAGGGCACGTCCGTCGCGCCGCGCGGCGTGAACAGCGAGCGCAGGCCCGTGTGCGCGTGGCTGCCGTTTATATACAAGTTGGGACGTCCGTCCTTGTAGACAACCGCCACATGCGTCCAGTTGTTCAGCGAGATTTCATAGACGAGCGTCGCCACAAAATGGAACGAACTGTGCTCAATCACGCAGACGACGTTTTTGCCGATGGCCAGGCCGGTGCCCGCGGCGGCCGGGTCCTGGTAAAACTCCACGCCCTGCGGCGCGTAGAGAATGTCGTTGCGCGCGATGTTCAGCGACGAGGTGCCCGCGAAATCCTCGACCGGCACGGTCATGTTGGCGGCGGGCTTCACCCAAACGGCGTAGCTGAAATCGCCGCCGACTCCCTTCGGCGCGGCGTCGGCGGATGCGCAGGAATCCTTCCGCGCGTCGGTGCCGATCAAGACATCCTGCCCGCGCGACACCTCGGTGATTCGCCTCGGGTTCGCCTGCTGGTTTTTTGGGAAAACAACAAACACCGACTCGCGCGCCTCCAGCCTGAGCGGCACGCTCGTGCGCGCGCCGGCGGTTTCATAAACGGGCGCGTCCGCGATCACGCCCTGCTCGGGCCGCCAGAGCTGGGGCTTGCGATTCTTCATGCGAAACACCGCGCGGATGTCGGCGGGCGCGGCCTCCAGGTTTGCCACGAAATAGATGTCCTCCGCCGCCGTCTCGCGGTGAATAAAATGCACGCGCGGTTCGTTTTGCGCCGCCGTTTTTTCGGCGGTGACACAAGCGGATTGGTAAGCGAAATCCGGCGCGTCGCCCGCCTTTGCCAGCACCTCCGCGAGCGGACGTCCGCGAACGATGCGGCCCTTGCCGAACGAGCGCTCCTTGACGCGCACGCCGTCGCAATTTCCCCACAACTCGGCGGCGAGTTTGCGCACCTCGTCGTCGCACGCCGGGTAGTTGGCGAGACTCGGCGAGCGCAGCGGCGGTTCGCCGAGCACCGTCGCGCCTGCGCGCACGAGGTCGCGAATCTTGCGCAGAAGCTCGGGCGACATCAGGCGTTGTTGCGGCATCACGAGCACGCGGTAGCTCACGCCGTCGGGCAGCACGAGGCGCCCGTCCTTCACCGACATGCGCGTGAGCACGACCTCGCCCGAGCACAGATCGTAATCGTAACCCTTCGGCGGCGCCGGTTGCACCTCCTTGCGAAGCGGCGGATTTTTGATGCCCTCCTCGTCCTGCAAATAACAAATGTCCGCGACAAACCTTCCCTGCCGCAACATGTGCTGGCAGCGCGCCAGGTATTCGTGCCACGGGCGGCTCTGCTCCCACCACGTCGCCGTGCGCTCGTATTCCCAGCCCCACGGCCCCATCGTCATGCCGGGCTTGGCGCGCGCGTCCGTCCACGGCTGCAACGAATAACGGTGCACGATAAAATGATTGATGCCCGCGCAAAACGCCGCGTCGCCGACCGCCTTCGCCACATAGGGATGCACGCGATGCTTGCTCTGCAAATCCGTCGCCGTGAACGCCTCCGCCGCGATGATGTTTCGCCCGTAAATGTGACCGGCGGACGCCATCGTCTTCACACTCGGATGCAGGTTTTCGGGGTCGGGATTGATCCAGAATTCGCCGATCGGCAAATCCGCGCGGCCGGTGTAAGTCAGCGGGTCGAAAGGCCCGTTGCGATAACCCTCGAGCGAAAAAATCCGCCCGTGCTTGCGCGCGAGGGCGGTCATGCGCCCCGCGTAGTTTTCGTTCAGCATGTCCGAAATCGTGCGGCGCACATCCCACAAAAACCGCTCGCTCACGCCCGCGTCGCCGATCACGCGTCCCGTGAGGACGGGCATCCACGGCAGCGGATCGTAACCGCGCAGCCGCTTGAACTCGTCGCGAAAACGCCCCGTCCAGTTCTGGTAGCCGACCTCCCAGCTATCGACATGAAAGCCGGTGAACGTGCCCGCGTTCACACCCGCCGCCTCGGACTCCTTGATGAGCCTGCCCAAAAAACCGTCGAAATGCCGGTCGAGCGCGTCGGCGCTGAGCTTGTCAACCTCCAGCCCGCGCGCGTCGGAGGGCGCGGGATAATTCTTCTTGCCCGTCGATGTGTGGCCGAAGCGCATGACCGTCCACTCGCCCGCGGGCGCGTCCCACTGCAAGCGCCCGTCGCGCATCTTTTCCGTGAGATCGAGTATTTGGTTTTTGGATACAGTCATGCCGGCGCTCGCGTTCGCGGCGACCTCCGGCGACGCGGCGAGCCCGAGGCCGGACTTGCGCGCGTAATCCTCGATGCGGAAAACCGACGCCAGCGTGATCTCATTCACGCGCAAGCCGTCCAGCGAAGCGTCGTTGCCGCCCAGCACCACGCGGAAAAACTTCGCCCTCACCGGCGCGAACGCCTTCGTGGAATTGGCCTGCATGCGCGCGATCTCGCGAAACACGCGCCCGTCGTCGGACGCCTGCAACTCGCACAAAACGCGCCCCTTCGACCCGGCGCGCTCCCCAAAAGTAACCGCGACATCAAGCAGGCACGCCTCGTAAGGCTCGGCGAACTCGAACTGCACGCTCGGCGATTCGCTCCGGTTTTGCGGACGCGCCAGAAGCGCGCTCGTGCCCTGGTCGCCGTCGATGAGCAGGGAAAGATTTTCGGCGGCGGACGTTGTCGCGTTTGTTGTGATCGTCGGCTTGGCGTCGCGCAGCGAGCGCATTTCCGCCTCCGGCGTGGGAAACGCCAGCACGGCGATGTCGCGATAAAAACCCTCGTTGGTTTGCGGCTGTTTCAGCACGGCGTCGAACTTGGCCGGCCCCGACACGCGGCGCTCCGTCCACACGACCTTTTGCATGGAGTCCTCCGGCTTGTTCCAGGGGCCGCCCGAGCCGGTCCAGCCGGGATCGTTGTTCATGATGAGCTTCAGGCCGAGCCGCTGCATTTCGCTTGTGGCGAAGACAAACATCTCGCGCCACTCCGCCGTCACGATCCGCACAGGCCCCTTGGGCACGCCCTGATCAACCTCCATGATGATCACGCCGCCGACACCCGCGCGTTTCATCGCCTCAAGGTCGGCGGTGATGCCCTCGCGCGTGATGTTTCCGTCCGACCAAAACCAATAGACCCAGGGCCGAGCGTCGTCGGGCGGCGCGACAAAATCGCGCTCAAGCGTTGAAGTCGCGGGAACCGCGGCGCGAATCAAAGTCGCGGCAAACACACAAAGGGCAAGTATGATGGTGGCTGGTTTCATGGCATGGAAGACGGTGCTTGGTTTCGTTGCATGGATATCCGGGCGTGGCGGAAGAACGGGGAATTTGGTTTATGGAAAAGCCTCGCGAGTCTATCGCAACGCAGCTCGCAAGGGAATCCTTCCTATGATGTTTTACATACAAAAAATGCCCAATGTTGTGGGCAGGCAAGATGTCATTCCAGCCGTTTTGATTTCACGTAAAATAGATGCGAGGAATACAGGATATGCCCAACGGCGACGCGCGCAAACGCGCGAGTGCCTTGCAAATGTTGTGTCAGGTTCCGAGCACCAGCTTCACCGGGCCCAGCAGGCCGGACGGGAGCAGCGGCATTTTTTTCGGATCAACGGGGATGTTGGTGTAGGTGATGCGTTTTTCCTCGGGCAGCATCGCGTCGCCGACGAGGCGGTTGCGCCATTGGTTGACCACTTCGATCTCCAGCGTGTTCGCGCCGTCCTTGATCACGTCGGTCACATCAACACGCCACGGCGATGTCCACACGGTGCCGAAATCATGGCCGTTGAGTTTCACGCCGGCGATGTCGCGAACCGTGCCGAGGTCGATGAAAACGCGCGCGTCCTTGTCGAGGGAGCCTTTTTTATAATCGAAGCGTTTTGTATAAAACGCGGAGCCGGAATAATACTTGATGCCCGGCTCGGAGCGCTTCGTCCAATCCTCGAGCGCGGCAAACTCCACCTTCGCGGGGCCGCCCCACGCGGGGTCGAACGTCACCGTCCACGCGCCGGTCAGCTCGGCGGCGTCGGCGTATTGCAGGGAGTTTTTCGCGCGGGCTTTTTTGGCGAGGCGGGAGGGCGACGCGGGGAACACGACGAAGAACGATTGGAAGGGCGCGAAGTCGAGCGACACAATCGTGCGCCCGCGCTCCTCGCGGTGCGCAGCGGCGCGCATGGCGCCGTCAACCGCGTTCCAGATTTCCGGCGCGCGTCCGGTCACGCGGAAGCCGCATTCCTGCGTTTGCGCGAGGGGCGAGAGGTTTGCGACGAGGTAGATTTCCGCGCCGTTTTTGCCGGGGACGCTGCGGTGGATGAAGTCCATTCCCGTGCGGCTCGCGTGCGCGACGCCGGTGGATTTGTCGGCGGCGGCGATGTTTTCGGAGCAGGAAAAATCGGGGCCGATGCCGTCCTTCGCAAGAATCTCGCGCAGCGTCACGCCCTGGAAAACGCGGCCGCGGCCGTATTTGTTCGAGGTGCGGGTTTTTCCGTCGCAATCGCCCCAGACTTCGCGCGCGAGTTTTTTCACGGCGTCGTCGCACTTGGGATAATTTTTCATGCCCGGATCTTTTTCCGGACGCGGCCCGGTGATCGTCGCGCCCGCCTTCACGAGCGCCTTTATTTTTTCCATCACCTCGACGGGCATGCGGTCGGTTTCGGGAAGCGCGAGCACGCGGTAGCTCATGCCGTCGGGCAGCGTGAGGCGTCCGTCCCTCGCCACCGAGAGGCGCGTGAGCAGCACCTCGGCGTTGCACACGTCGTAGTCGAAACCAAAGCCGAGCGAAGGATCGATGCGCTTGGGCGGAACGATGTTCGGCGCCCAGTCGCCGTTGTAATACAGCACGTCGGCGACAAACAATCCCTGGCGCAGCAGGTGCTGGCTTCGCCCGATGTATTTCAGGAACGCGCCGGCGTGGTGCCACCAGGTCACGTTTGGGTTGAAGTGCGTGCCCGCGTAGTATTCGTAGCCCGGTTTTCCGAGCGTGGACTTGGTGGCGGTCGTTGTGTGAATCGAGAAATGGTTGATGCCCTCGCAGAACGCGCGGTCGGCCTGCTGCTTGAGGTTGCCCGGATAATCCTGCCAGTGGCGCATCGTCGTGAACGATTCCGCCGACGCCGTTTTTTTGCCGTAAATGTGCGCGGCGGACGCGACCATTTTGGTGACCTTGTTCTGGCCTTCCTCAAGGCGCGAGGTTCCGTAGCGGAGCTTGGGATCGAGGCCGCCGGGCTCGTCGTGACGCGTGCCCATCCAGAACTCGCCCATCGGGCGATCCGCGCGGCCAAGGTTCTTGAGAGTGTCCATGCACATCGTGCCGGAGCGGCTCGGCCCCGCCGACTCGTGCTGCGCCTCCATGCCAAGCTCGTGACACTTTTTGCCGAAGTAGGCGTAATGCCTGTCGGCCATGCAATCGGCGACGGTCTTCCGGTAGTCGTGCAGGAAGCGGTCGGAGATTTCCGCGCTGCCGACAATGAATCCGTTCATCACCGGCGTATAGGGACGCGGATCGTAACCGCGCCGCGCCTCGAACTCTTTCAAAATATCCTCGGTCCAGTTCGGAAAACCGTCCTCGAAACTGTCGCTGCAAAAATATTTCAGCGTGTTGCGTCCGTTGACTTTTCCACCCTCCAAAAACTTCTTGCCGATGTTCTCAAACTGAATGTCCACCGGCTTGCTCGAGAGCCAGTCAACCGAAAGGCCGTCGGCCTCGGGCGGCGCGATCATGAGCCGCGAGCCGGTCATGCGATGCCCCGTGCGCACGATCACCCAGCGACCGGCGGGAACGTCCCACCGCAGGCGTCCGTCGGCGGAAACCTTTGATGTCAAATCAACGACATTCTCCGGCGCGACCGGCTTGTCCGAGGGAAGCGACGGCCACGCACCGAGCGTCGGGCCGACCACGTCGCGCGCGGGCGCGTGGTTGCTCGCGTCGCGGCGGTTTGTTTTTGCGGGGAGAAACTCAAGCCGTTCCTTGTCGCTGAAACGCGCCGCGTCGCCCGCGTCGTCGCGAAACGCCACCACGCACGTGTCACGGTAATCGAGCTTTTCGAGCGGCAGGTCGATGTAGGCCTTGTAGCCGGGCGGATTAAAAACCTTGTCGTAACCGTCGCGGCCGCCCGGAAGCGGGAGCGCGCCGTCGAACTTCAACGGACCCTCGACAACATGCCGCGATTGCAAAAACCAGCGGCCCGAATAACGCGGCTCGATCCACGGCCCGCCCATGCACCAGCCGCCGCTCATGTTCACGCCGAACTCGATGCCGAGCCGGTCGGCCTCGCGCACGGCGTGCTTGTATAATTCCATCCACTCGCCGGACAAAAATGCCGCGCCCTTGAGCCGTCGGTTTGCCGGGCCGAGGTTGGTGGAGTTCACGAACAGCACCGTGCCGATTCCCTTCGCGGCGAACTCCTCGAGGTCGTGCGTGATGCCCGCCTTGTCCACCTGCCCGTCGATCCACCACCAGTAGCCGCCCGGGCGCGACGAGTCGGGGATGTTCACAAATTCCTCCGCGAGTGATCCGGCGCCGGACGCGCGCGCGCCCTTGCGGTCTGCCACTTTCGCGAGCAAGCCTGAATGGGGCGCGACCAGCGCGACCCCGGCCAGTGAACTGAGTTTAATAAAGTCTCTGCGTTTCATAATGGTATCGTGTTTGAGGGTTATGTTTTGGGATTTGGTTTTGTTTGAGTTCGACTAAAGATTAAGTCCCAAGCGTGCCAGCACGCGGCGGGCGGTTTCGTCGGGATTGTTGAAGTCCACAGGCGCAAGAGGAAAATTGTGCGAGCCGGTCTGCTCGTCGAAAAACCACAGCGTGTCGCGCGCGGCATGGGCGCCGAGCGCGGTGTGACACCCGCCGCCAAGCGCGGATTGGAAGGCGCGCTCGAGGGCGATGTGTCGCGCGGTTTCCGCGTCAAAATGCGGGGCGTATTTCGCGGCGTCGGCGGCGCGGCATTGCACGCCAATCGCGGCCTGGCCGACGGCGGGAACCATTGTCTCAAAACCAAGCGCGTGAAACTCCACGCCGGGCCAGTTGCCGATGCGCAGGCGCGCGAGCCCGGCGGCGGCAAGGATGGTCGCGTCGGCCTCGCCATCGGCGATTTTGCGCAGGCGCGTGTCCACGTTGCCGCGAATCTGGGTGAATTGCGCGTCGGGAAAAAGTTTCGCGATTTGCAGTCGCCGGCGCGGGCTGCCGGTGGCGATTGTTTTCGGCGTGGTGACGCCGGCGCGGAGCACAAGCACATCGCCCGGATCGGCACGCGGGAGATACCCCGCGATGGCCAGCCCCTCGGGCATGTCACCGGGAAGGTCCTTTGTGGAATGCACCGCGATATCGGCGTCGCCATTAAAAAGCGCGTGCTCGAGCTCCTTTGTGAAGAGGCCCTTGCCGCCGCGTTCCTCGAGCGACCATTCGACACGCTGATCGCCGGTCGTCACAACCTTGAGAAGCCCGACCTCCACGCCAAGACAGGCGCGCAAACGAGCCGCGACCAATTCGGCTTGGGCAAGCGCAAGGGGACTTTTTCGGGTGGCGAGGGTGAGTTTTTTCAAAACAACGGCCTCTTAAATGGATCGCGACGCAAACTGCCAAGTCTGCTTTTTGTAAAACAGGCGATTTGGGGCGGGCAATCTTGAGGCCGTCACCTACGGGCGGCCCGCGGCATAAAATTCGCCGCAGCGCGACCAGTTGACGACATTCCAAAATGCGGCGATGTAGTCGGCGCGGCGGTTCTGGTATTTCAAATAATACGCGTGCTCCCACACATCGAGGCCGAGCACGGGAACATCCCCGGAAAGAAGCGGCGAGTCCTGATTCGCGGATGTGGTGATCGCGAGCCTGCCCGCCTCGCGCGACACGACGAGCCACGCCCAGCCGCTGCCGAAACGCTTCATGGCGGCGTCGGCAAATTGCGCTTTGAATGCGTCGAGGCTGCCAAAGGTGCTTTCAATGGCGGAGCGCAGCGCGGTTTCGCCGGACGCCGGCGCGGAGTCTTTTGTCCGCGGCGCAAGTATCCGCCAGAAAAATGCGTGGTTGGCGTGACCGCCGACATTGTTGCGCAACGCGGTGCGAAGCGGTTCGTCGATGGCATTGCCGTTGATACGCGAAAGCAGCTCCGCGATGTCGAGCTTTTGAAGCGCGGGGTGCGAGGCGAGCGCGTTGTTGGCGTTGGTGACGTAGGCCTGATGGTGTTTGCCGTGATGAATCTCCATCGTGCGCGCGTCGATGTGCGGCTCGAGCGCCGCGCAATCAAAACCGAGCGGCGGAAGCGCGAAAGGATAAGTGACGCCGGATTTGGGGGCGGACGACCCCGAGGGCGTTGCGCCAAGTTCGGGCGAGAAAAGATTGAGGCCGAGCAGCGAGGCGGACACACCGAGTGTCTTAATCGCGGAGCGACGGGTGATTTGAGAGGGTTTTGTGTTCATGAATTCAAAGTCCGCCCTGTCATGCGCGCGCGCAACCCTTCCGCGTCGAAAGTTCGTCGAAATTGGGTATTTTCAAAGGCGATTAACAACAATAATGACTTTCCCCGAATCTTATGAAAACACTCCCAAAAAAATCATTCCTGATTGTCGCCCTGTTTTTAACTCTCGCCCATGCGATCTCGCCGGCCGCCGTCAACCCAAGGCACGAACGCTGGAAAAAGGACATCGCCGCATTCGAGAAACAAGACCGCGAAAACCCGCCCGTGCAAGGCGGCGTGCTGTTCCTCGGCAGCTCGAGCATCCGGTTATGGAAAACGCTCGCCGAGGATTTTCCCGGCGTGCCCGTGCGCAACCGCGGATTCGGCGGCTCGCGAGTCGCAAACTGCACGTATTATTTTGACAAGCTCGTGATGCCGGCGAAGCCGCGCTTGATTGTCTTTTTCAGCGGCGGCAACGACATCAACGCCTGGGAAACGGCGGAGGAGGTGGCATCGGACTTCCGCGCGTTTTGCGCGGAGCTGCACAAGAAGCTGCCCGAAACCAAGTTGATTTACATTTCGATCCCCATCACCGAGAGCCGCGTGATGCAGCGTTCCACAATCGCGCTGGCAAACACCTACCTCTCCGTGTTCTGCCACTCTGATCCGAGACTGACGTTTCTCAACATGAACGACCACATCCTCACGCCCGAGGGCAACGTGCGCCCGGAATATTACCTCGCCGACAAGCTTCACATGAACGAGGCCGGCTACGCCCTTTGGGCCAGGGTGCTGCGCCCGATGGTGACCGCCGCGCTCAAGTAAATATCCGGAGTCAAGACACGCCCAAGGGCGTGCCGTATTTTCAGCGCCGGGGAAAACACACACCGGCGCGTTTTTGCGCGCCTATTTTTGCTCGACGCGGTTTTTCAGGAACGCGACCACATCCTGAAACTTCGAGCGGTTGCCCTCGTCGGCGGCGAGAAGGTTTTCGTGCGCTTCGAGCGCGAGCCTGGCGTGATCGAGTTCCGTCATCGCCCTGGCCGAAAGCGGTGTGTTTGGCGCGCCGAAGTTCATCGGAAAATCGCCGCACTCCACCGTGGCCAAATGCTGCAAACCGAGGTTGCGCGCGAGTTCGAGATTGCGCTTGCCCATGCGCGCCAGCACCAGCGAGCCGGAATCGCACTTGCGCAACTTTAACGCCGCGCCCGCGAGCACGCCCAGAAAGGTGCTGTCCATGCTCTCACAGTCTTGGAAATCGATCACGAAACGGGTTTTTCCCTGCCTCATGCACTCCGAAATAAAATCGTTTATTGTCGCGCTGTTTTGAAACGAGGCGCGTCCGGTGATGCGTATCACGACCGGATCGGAATAGGCGTCGACAAGATAAACTGGTTTTGCGGTTTCCGGCATTGGATTTGGTTTTTCCTTCGCAAGAGGTCGCGAATCGTCAGGCAAATTTTCGGACAGAATTAACAGGCTGGAGAGAATGAATTCTTCGCTTGGTTTGCATTCTGTCCATTCTGTTAATTCCGCCCCTAAAAACAGGCTTAGTTTTGGCCCACGATCTGCCGCAGCACATACGGGAGGATGCCGCCGTGCTGGTAGTATTCGATCTCGATGGGCGTGTCGATGCGGCAGCGGACGGGGACGTTTTCAACCGCGCCGTCCTTGCGCGTGATGCGGAGCGTCAGGTCTTGCTGCGGCTTGATGCCGCCGTCGAGGCCGAGCACGTCGTAGGTTTCGGTGCCGTCGAGCTTGAGCGTTTGCGCGGTCACGCCTTCCTTGAATTGCAACGGGAGCACGCCCATGCCGACGAGGTTGCTGCGGTGAATGCGCTCGAAGCTTTGCGCGACGACCACTTTCACTCCGAGGAGGTTCGTGCCTTTCGCGGCCCAGTCGCGCGAGCTGCCGGTGCCGTATTCCTGGCCGGCGATCACGATGAGCGGCGTTTTGTCCGCGGCGTATTTCATCGCGGCGTCGTGGATCGACATTTTTTCGGGCGCGGAGGCCGGCGTTTTCGAGTAGAGCGTGTTGCCGCCTTCCTCGCCGCCGAGCATCAGGTTTTTGATGCGGACGTTGGCGAAGGTGCCGCGCGTCATGATGCGGTCGTTGCCGCGGCGCGAGCCGTAGCTGTTGAAATCCTCCCAGGCGACGCCGTGGTCGAGGAGGTATTTTCCGGCGGGCGAGGTTTTCTTGATGGCGCCGGCGGGCGAGATGTGGTCGGTCGTCACGGAGTCGCCGAAGATGCCGAGCGGGCGCGCGCCGTGGATTTCGGCGATCGTGCCGGGCGTGAGCGAGAAGCCGGCGAAGAAGGGCGGCTCCTGGATGTAGGTCGAGCTTTCGTCGAACGTGTAGGCGTCGCCGGCGGTCGCGGGGATTTCGTTCCACTTGGGATTTTGCGCGGCGAAGTCGGTGTAGAGGTTGCGGAAGACTTCGGGCTTGAGCGCGGTCTGCATCTGGTCGCGGATTTCTTGCAGCGTGGGCCAGAGGTCGCGCAGGTAGACGGGTTTGCCGTCGGCGTCGGTCGCGATGGGTTCGCCGCTCATGTCGATGTCAACGCGGCCGGCGAGCGCGAAGGCGACGACGAGCGGCGGCGACATGAGGAAGTTGGCCTTGATGTTTTGGTGCACGCGCGCCTCGAAGTTGCGGTTGCCGGAGAGGACGGAGGCGGCGACGAGGTCGTTTTTCACAACGGCGTCCTCGATGTGCGCGTCGAGCGGGCCGGAGTTGCCGATGCAGGTGGTGCAGCCGTAGCCGACGAGGTCGAAGCCGAGCTGGTCGAGGTAGGTTTGCAGTCCGGCCTTGGCGAGGTAATCGCTGACGACGCGCGAGCCGGGCGCGAGCGAGGCCTTGACGGCGGGGTGCGGCTTGAGTCCGCGCTCGACGGCTTTTTTCGCGAGCAGGCCGGCGGCGAGCATAACGCTCGGGTTGGAGGTGTTTGTGCAGCTCGTGATCGCGGCGATGAGCACGGAGCCGTGGCGGAGAGAAGAGGAGTCAGGAGACGAGCCCTCCGGCTTCGCGGAATCAGTCTGGCGCGGAAGCGCTCCTCCGACTCCTGACTCCTGACTCCTGACTCCTGTATTCTTTTCATTCTCTTTCAATTCTTCCGCGCTTTTGCCGAAGCCGCCCTCGGCGACGGGTTTTGAAAACACGGCGGCGAACTCCTCCTTGAGTTTCGGAAGCTCGATGCGGTCTTGCGGGCGTTTCGGGCCGGCAACGCTCGGGACGACGCTGGCGAGGTCGAGCTCGAGGTCGGTCGAGTAGTCGATGTCGCCGCGCTGCGGGATGCCCCAGAGGTTTTGCGCGCGGTAGTAGGCTTCGTAGAGCGCGATTTGTTTTTCGTCGCGACCGGTGGCGCGGAGATAGTTTGCGCACTCGGCGTCGATCGGGAAGAAGCCCATCGTCGCGCCGTATTCGGGCGCCATGTTGGCGATTGTCGCGCGGTCAACAACGGGCAGCGCGGCGGCGCCGGGGCCGTAGAACTCGACGAACTTGCCGACGACCTTGGCCTTGCGGAGCATTTGCGTGATGGTGAGCGCGAGGTCGGTGGCGGTGACGCCTTCGCGGAGCGCGCCGGTGAGGTGCACACCGACGACATCGGGCGTGAGAAAATAAACGGGCTGGCCGAGCATCCCCGCCTCGGCCTCGATGCCGCCGACGCCCCAGCCGACGATGCCGAGTCCGTTGATCATCGTGGTGTGCGAGTCGGTGCCGACGAGCGTGTCGGGATAATAAATATCGTTCGCGGAATCGGCGAGCACGCCCTTGGCGAGGTATTCAAGGTTCACCTGGTGCACGATGCCGATGCCGGGCGGGACGACCTTGAACGTGTCGAACGCCTGCATGCCCCACTTGAGGAATTGGTAGCGCTCGCGGTTGCGCTTGAACTCCATGTCAAGGTTGCGCGCGTAGGCCTCGGGCGTGCCGGCGTAATCGACTTGCACGGAGTGATCGACCACGAGATCGACGGGCACGAGCGGCTCGATGATTTTCGGGTCCTTGCCGAGGCGCGCGACAGCGGCGCGCATGGCGGCGAGATCGACGAGGAGCGGCACGCCGGTGAAATCCTGCAACACGATTCGCGCGACGACGAAGGGGATCTCCTCCGTGCGCGGCGCCTTCGCGCCCCATCCCGCGAGTTCGCGGATGGCCTGCTCGGTGACGCGCTTGCCGTCGCAGTTGCGCAGGAGCGACTCGAGCACGAGGCGGATCGAAACCGGCAGTCGCGAGACGCGCCCCGCGCCGGCGGCCTCAAGCGCGGGCAGCGAGTAGAAGCGGTGCGATGCGCCGTTGGCGGCGAAAGTTTGCAGTGTGTCGAAGGGATTTGCTGGCGTGGTCATGTGTCGAAAAATTGGATATGAAAAATAAACCCATCTGTCTGATCCGACAGATGGGTTTGGGCAACATTCAATGAAGATTTTTTATTCCCCCCGAGTTTGCAGGGGCGCACCTGGCGTGCGCCCTCGTATGCGAAAAACTGTTTGCGTGCGCAGCCCCAAAGCGGGCTGACGCGAGGGCGCACGCCAGGTGCGCCCCTACGGCGTTTCACGGCACTTTTGAAATTCCCTCAAATTTGACCGACCAGGAACCGTCCTTCGGAAAGCCCGGCGCGGCTCCCTCGGAGCCTTCCCATCCGGCGCTCATCAGCGCCACCGCCCAGAGCAGGCCTCCGTTGCCGGGAAGATACCAACCGGCGTTGTAGCCCGCGGGTGTGTAGGCGTTCAAGGGGGCGTCGAAGAGCAGCCAGTCCACCGCCTCCTTGTCGCGGCCCAGGCGCGCGGCGGTCATCGCAAGCATGGGGTAGTCGCAGCCCCAAAGGTTGCCCTTCCAGTCGCCGCTTCGCAGGCCGGCGGAGATTTTGTCATAGGTGCGCTCCATGATTTTCGGGTCTATCAACGGCCCTCTCACGCAGCCGTAAACCTCCAGCCAGGCGGGGCGCAGGAATCGTCCGTTCGGCATTCTGTCCCATGTCTCCGGATGCGATTCCGCGTCGATGTAAACGCCGTCAACGACGGGCGGCTTGGAAATGTGCTTCAACACATGGGCGATTTTTTCGTCCTCGGGCATGCCGAGGCGCGCGCGCCATTTTTGCGCGATTTGCAGGGCGATCGCCCAGTAATTCAACTCACTCGTCGAGTTCCAGCAATCAAAGCCGCGCGTGCCTTCCGCCCCGCTCATCAAGGGCGGCCCCAGCACGTATCGTTGCGAGGCGTCGTCCCAATAAAGAAAATCGAGCATCATTTCCGTGGTTTCAAAAATGATGTCCTTCCACTTGCGCAACGTCTCCGCCGACGGATCGGCTCCGTAGGAAAGCTCCGCCAAGTAGAACGGATGCACGTTTTGGGTAATTCGGTTCGGCCCGTGATCCCAGCTTTCCCAACGCCCGAAAGGGTCCGGCGTCTTCAACCACTTCGCGCCCTTGAGCCCCTCGGCCGCGGCCTCCGCCCGAGCGGATTTCAGGCCGATTTTGTTAAACCATTCCACCCAGCCCTTCAAAAGCTCCCCCCTGCCCCAGAAGAAATACGGCGCGCCGTGCCAGGCGGTCATTTCAAGGTGGAATTTGCCGCACCAGTGATCCGTCGCGAGCAAGCCCGCCTCGGAAGGCGGCATGGAGCCCGCCGAATTGGCCGCCATCAGGAATTGCGACAACACCACCCTGCGCTCAAGTTCCTTCCAACGCGGGTCGGCGCTTGCCGAAAAATCCGCGATCCCGCCGTTGTTCCAAAAGGCGTTCCAGTGTTTTTGGGCGGCGGCCTTCATCCTGCCAAACTCCGCCCCGGCCTTCGTCAGACGGAATTTTTTCACCCTGTCCAAGCCGTAGTCCGAGGCGTTTTCGGTGTTTTGCAAATTTTCAAATATCGCGGTGAACTCCGCGGATTCCGAATTTCCGGAACGCATAAACACCGTGTGCTCCCTCGTGATGTCCCCAAAATTCTCCCCGCCCTTGGAAACGGAAAAGCCCTTTGTCCCGCAAAGGCGAACCATGTATTTCCCGCCGTCGTCCATTTCCCTGATTACGCGGAACTCGCCCCGCCCGTGATTTTCCAAAACCGTTTTGTGGCCCTCGACGCGGTCAAAGACGCTGGAGAAATTTGGATCGGGCCGCGCCTTGCGCCGCAGCGACAATTGCGTGCGCAACGGGTAGCCGAAAGTCAAAACCACGCCGAGCCTGCCATCCCTCAACAGCGCGGAATCGACACGCACGCCCACCGCGTCGGCATCCGGATGCACGGTGCTGACCACACTCACGCGCTCCCCGAGATATTCAAAGACGCTCTCCACCCTCCCGTTCCAAAGGTCGAGTTTCCGTGAAACTATTTTGACGTCATCGGGCTTGATTTGAGCGCCGTCCATTCCCCTGAAGGCGATGCGGCAAAGGTTCATCATGTGCGGGTTGTCATAATACCACCTGATAGCCGCGGTCTCCTGTTTTGTGCGGGCAACCTTCGCGCCGGAACCACGCGCAAGATAGTTAAACACGCGCCCGTGGGAATCCACGGGATACCGTGTTTGATTGCCCGCCTCAAAACCCTCGGGTTGCGGAAAACTGTGCCAGGCCCAGTGCGCCATCGTGTTCCCCGCGAAAGTCTGCAACCCCGTGGCGTCGCAGTTAAACGCAAACTCCCCGTTGCCAAGCGTCATGACGCCCAGCGTCTCGTTCCAAACAGGCGAGTTCCTTTCGACAACCGCTTTCCTGTCTATCTTTCCGCCCCCCGCCTCCAAATTTTCAAAAAGAGAAGGCATCCCTGTTTTCTCTTCGTTATCAGAAGTGACTTCCTTAGCAGGCAGGGAGACTTCTGCCCTGTTGGACGCGACACTATTTTCTCCCACTCCATATTTTGCTTTCAGCCTCTGCATGAATGCCTCCAAACGCTCCATTCTATATGTCCGGGATTGAATAGGCACGATCATACTTCTTATCTTAATATCTCTAGCCTCCGCGCTGAGGTTCGTATCATTGCTATTAATATAATCTTGATATTCTTTTTTAGAGATCGTTACAAATTTCCCAAGTTTTGAATATAACTTTTCTGCCACTGCGTAGGCACCTGCCGGATCTGCATCACCCGTTATATCAAGCACGATGCTCATGTCACCCCTACCTTCGTTGTAGGCACGGAAATTATGCTCATTATCCAAATCCTTTAACAAATAATCATGGGCATACGGAGCGTTTTCCTTGAGGTATACTCGCATTCCCCTCAGATATTCCAGCTCCTCTTTTCCTAATTTTTCGCCATAAGCCTCGTTCGCCAAAATATAACCAGTAACGCTGTCAACGACTTGCCCAAGGGAACGGTTGCCATAGGGTGGCACTTGCCCATACGCCAAACCCAGAATCGAAAAATAAAATATTAGTATGTTTATTATTTTCATATATTAAATACTCGTTCACATGCTGCTAGCCAACATGGGACTGAATGGATCCCATTTGAAAGGGGCGGTTTGATATTTGTTGCTTTTAATGGGCGTTGGTCGATTTTTGCTTATGCGGCGTGCTGTGTTGAAAAGTGGACAAAAACAATCAAACCGATTTGTGTGATCGCACAAATCGGCCTGGGCAACATTCAATGAAAATTATTTCGCGAGCGCGGCCTTGATCGCGGGGAAACAGGGCAGCTCTTTCGGCGTGGCAGTCTGCTCGGCGTATTTCACGATGCCGTCCCTGCCGATCACGAACGCCGCGCGCGCGGCCGTGCTTCCGATGCCGTTCAGGTCATCGAGCAGCACGTCGTAGGCGGCGGCGACCGTCTTGTTGAGGTCGGAGGCGAGCTTGAGCTTGATGCCGTTGGCCCGGGCCCACGCGTCCTGCGCGAACGGACTGTCCACGCTGATCGCGATCACATCGGCGCCGAGGTTCTCGTATTCGGCGAGACCGCCGGAAGTGTCGCACATCTCGCGCGTGCACACGCTCGTGAACGCGAACGGGAAAAAGAGCAGAACCGTCGGCCTCCTGCCAAAGTTGTCGCTGAGTTTGACGTCAACGACGATGCCCTCGGCATTTTTCGATTTGAGTGAGAAATCAGGCGCTTTTGAACCAACTTGTATGGGCATGATGTGTGTGGATTTTGTTGCGATATATTGTTGATTTGGACCGCGCGACCGCGCGTGCGGCGGCGCAATTTTTCAAGACCCTCACGATGCGTCCGTTTCACCCGAACACAAACCGTTTTTGCCCGATAGAAGGCGTGGTTCTAGCGCAGGCGCGTTCTTTATTAATTTTTCCCACTTTTCTCGCAAATGTGGAAAAACAAACCGCGTTTCCATTTTCTTTACGGATTCTTGACACATTTCGCCGGGCGACGGAACGTCTGAGCCTCAAATTATGCAAAACACACGCAAATTCCTCCCCCTGCTGCTCGCGTCGTTGTGCGGCTTGCTCGTGCTCTCGGCCTGCGGCAAAAAATCCTCCTCCTCCGGCAGCTCCAGCTCCGGCTCCGGCGACAAGGCCGGCAACGAAGCCATCGGCTTTCACAACAAGCTCGTCGATTTCAACAAACTCGCCCGCGAACCCCTGAAGAAAATCATGCAAACCACCGGGGACTCCGCCTCGTGGGTCTCCCGCGACGGCGTGACCGCCGAAAAACCGCGCTGGAACATGGTGCTGATCGGCGTCAATCCCTACGACAAGCTCGCCAAGAACAACCTCGCCGCGCCCGGCTCCTTCTCCAAGGAGGACCGCGAGTTTTTCGACAGCCGCATCAAGCTCGCCAAGGACAGCGCCGCCGAGCTCAACAAGGCCGTCGGCACGCTCACCAACTACTACAAGGCCGGGGACTACAAGGACGACAAACACAAGAAATTCCTCGACCTCAAGCCACGCATCGAGGAGCTCGTCCAGCAAATCGCGCGCGCCACCGGCGAAATGGGCGAACGCTCCGAAGTGATCGCCTCCGCCGCCGAGCGCGAAGCCCTCAAGAAAAACCCCATCGGCATCTACATCCTCAACATGCGCGACATCATGGCCAAATGCGAACAGCAGATGGACATCCTCATGGACCAGCGCCTCGTCCAAGTCGGCTCCGGCACCGGAAGCAAAACCGACGAGCAAAAAGCCGAGGCCGTTGCCAAGGTGAAGGATCTGCTCGACCCCGCCGAGGCCCTCTCGAAGGAAATCGCCGACATGGCGGAGAAGTTCAAGGCCGTTGACATGGGCGCGCTCAAAAACCGCCAGACCCTCGCCAAGGACTACGAAAACTTCTTCAAGATTCTCGACGAGCAGCAAGGCACCGTCCGCAAAAACATCCGCTTCGCCAAGGAGTGGGGATACATCGGAACCGAAAGCAGCATGAAGCTCCTCGGCGGCACCGTGCGCAAAGTCACCGGCGCGCACAACACCTTCATCGGTGATGTGAACAAAGGCCGCTAAGCCACCACCCGTAGGGGCGCACCTTGCGTGCGCCCTCATGCCCAAAACCGGCAGCCGCGCGCTCACCCCGCGCCTGCCGGTTTTGTATTTTCAAAATCGCCACGCCCCGCTATGCACATTGGAAAAACAATGAAGCCCGCATCCCAAAAACCCAAACTCGCGCCCTCGCTCAAAAAATTCATCCAGGCCCTCCCCAAAACCGAAACGCATCTCCACGTCGAGGGCGCCCTGCCCTACCAGGTGCTGCGCAAATGGAAACCGCGCGAATACCCCGCGAACCCGTTTTTCCACGCGCCGCGCCACCGCATCCGCCAGTTCGAGCGCTTCGACGAAATCCTGCTCGGCCACGCGCTCCCGTGGTTCACGAGCACCGAGCGTTATTACGAGGGCGCGAAGGCGATCTTCGCAAAACACACCGCGCAAAACGTCCGCTACGTCGAGACGAGCTTCCACCTCGCCGCGACGCATTTCCTGAAAATCCCGCCCTCCGAAATCGCCGCCGCGATCCTCTCCGCCGCGCCGCGCGGGCTCGAAGTGCGCGTGTTCGTCGGCATGCTTCGCAACGACTATCGCGGCCCGATGCGCGCCGTGATCGACGGCATCGCCGACTGCGACAACATCACCGGCGTCGACCTGCACGGACTCGAAACCCTGCCCACCGAGGCATGGACCTCGCGCGTGTGGAAACGCATGCGCGCCGCCGGAAAAATCACCAAGGCCCACGCGGGCGAGTTCGACGGCGCGGCCCGCGTGCGCGAGGCGATCGTGAAGCTCGGCGTCACGCGCATCCAGCACGGCACGCGAGCCATCGAGGACCCCGAAGTCGTCGCCCTCGCGCGCGACCGCGGAGTCACTTTTGACATGTGCCCAATCAGCAACGTGCGCCTCGGCGTGGTGCCCTCGATCCGCAAGCACCCCATCCGCGCCTGCATGAAAGCCGGCATCCGCTGCACCCTGAGCACCGACGACCCGCTCGTGTTCAACAACACGCTCACCGACGAATACGCGGCGCTGGCGTCCGAGGCCAAATTCACAAAACCCGAGCTCGCCCAGCTCGCCCGCAACGGCTTCGAAGTCGCGCAAATCAGCGAGACGAAACGGCGGCGCCACCTTGCCGAAATCGACGCGCTGGCCAAATCGTAACGCGGACTGCCAAGCCCGTCAGTTTGGAGCCATGGGGTAATTGCCCCGCCGCTTCCGTCTTTTCGCGCTTCCGCGATTAACCGAATGGAATAGCCGCCAAGCGGCGCAAAAAGATTTAATCGCGGAAGCTCGAAAGACCGGAAAGGCAGAACCAGGGAAAAAGCCCCGCCGCACACGCCCATCCCGCCTTCTTGCGTTCGCTGACCACACCTCGAATGGCGCCCGCCGATCCCTCACTTCACGATCAAGTCGAGGGGCAGGCGCGCGTAGATGCCCTTGGGATCGTTGAACTCATTGAGGATATGCGCCTCGTCCTGAATGCGCGACACCAGCTCGTTGACCGCGCCCTTGTTTCCCGCGCGCACACGCGCATCGGATTGTTCCGGCGAGAATCGGCCTCCCAGCATTTCGTTCAACACCTCGGCCATCTCCTTTTTGCGCGGAAACTCCTGCACGCGGTAGTTTGGGCCGAGTCCCGCCTTTTCCACCGCATAAAGAATTGCGTCGTCCAGGCCGCCGATTTCATCGACGAGCCCGAGTTTCAACGCCTCCGCGCCCGACCACACGCGGCCTTGCGCGATTTCGTGCACGCGTTCCTTGGGAATGTTGCGCGATTCGGCGACCTTGCCGACAAACTCCTCGTAAATCCAATCAACCATGCGCTGGTAAAGCGCCATTTCGTCGGGCGTCTTCGGGCGCGCGATTGTCCTCGTGTCGGCATATTTTCCCGTCTTCACGCTGTCGAATGTCACGCCCACGTTGTTCGCCAGTTTTTGCATGTCGAGCTGCATGCCGAACACGCCGATCGAGCCTGTGATCGTGCCCGGCTCCGCAAAAATCCGGTCGCCATAAGTCGCGATCCAGTAGCCGCCCGACGCCGCATACGCGCCCATCGAAACGATCACCGGTTTCTCTTTTCTCGCCAGGCGGATTTCCCGCTGGATGTGCTCCGAGGCCGTGGCGGAGCCGCCCGGGCTGTTCACGCGCAGCACGATCGCCTTCACCTTGTCGTCCTGGCGCAGGCGGCGGATTTGCCTCGCGAAACGCTCGCCGCCGACATCCTTCGCGCTGCCCCTGCCGTCAACAATCGCGCCCTCGGCATACACAATCGCGACCGCGCCCTTTCCGCCGCCGCGCTTGCCCGCGGTTTCCGTTTTCGGGGGAATCGCCGGCCCCGTCGTGCGCGGCAGGGTGAATATGTAGTCTTGCAGTCCGATCTGCTTGAACGGCTCCGCCGAGCCCTCGCGGCCCGTGCGTGTTTTCAAGTCGTCGATCACCTCGTCGCGATACGCGAGGCGCGTCACGAGTTTGCGTTGCAACGCGACCTCGGGCTGGATGAAACCCTCGCGATCCACGAGCACCTGCAAATCCTGCGCGCGCAAACCGCGCCCGGCGGCGATATCGTTGCGCAAGTCGCCCCACAAATCGTCGAGCAGCTTTTGCATTTGCTCGCGACTTTCGGGGCTCATGCCGGTGCGAGTGAAGGGCTCGATGGCCGACTTGTATTTTCCGACGCGCGTCACCTGCACGCCCACTCCGAACTTTTCAAACGCGCCCGCATAATACATCGGCTGGCTCGCCAGCCCCGGCATCAAAACCAGCCCGTAGGGATCGAGCACAAGCTCGTCGGCCAGCGACGCCACATACATCTCGCGCACCGTCGCCTGCTCAAGATACGCGATCACCGGTTTCTTGGCGGCGCGCACTTGCTCGAGCGCCTCGCGCACCTCGCGCAACGCCGCGTAACCCGTGCCGTAGCCGTCCGGCTCGAAGCCGCCGCACAGAAACACGCCCGCGATCCGGCTGTCCTCGGCGGCGGCCTTGAGCGCGTTCGTGACCTGGCGCAGTTGCAACCGGTCGGGTTCGTTTCGCCCGCCCGCCAGCGCGCCCATCAACGCGCTCGAGTCCATCTGCGCCGGCGCGTCGGTGATGTTCACCGACATGTCGAAAACCAGATACGCGCCCTTCTCCACCGTCACCTGCCTGCTGTCGCCGCCTCCGCCGACCATGGAGCCGATCACTGCGAAAAACATGAACCCGCATATCACCGACCCGATCGAAAAGATGGCCAGCGCGGTCAATGAACCCAAAAGCGATGTGAAAAAATTTTTCATAAAAATGAACTGCGCAGGTTAACTCATTTGCGAAACTCGACCAGAGAAAATGCGCGGCGCCGGCGCCGCCCTCACAGCAGCCAAAATCCCAGCAATCCCAGGACAATCAACAGCGCGATCACAGCCAGGGCCTTTTTCTCAAGTGATGTGAGTTTGAAAAGCATCTCTGCCCGCCGATGCAAACAACATGGCGGTGATCCCGCCACGATAATATTGCGCCGGGGGAAAAATCTTTCCTCCCAAAAAAGCGCCGCGGTTATGAAACGATCGCTTTCTGGCGGCAAAACTCACTTATCATCACAATCAACCCCGTCAGCTCCTTGAGCAAATCCGGGGGAACTCCGGCCTCGTCCAGCATGGCGTCGAATTGCGCCAGCTCGTTTGCGTAATCCGCATACGACGCCTCCCAAAGCCTCCGCCCCTTTGCCGAAAGGCGCGCCACATGCATGCGCGCATCCCCGGGGGAGCGCCTGGTCACCAGCAACCCGTCGCGCTTCATGCGCCCCACCAGCCCGGTGACGTTCGACGGATCGACAACGAGCTCTTCCGCAAGCACGCCGGCGCTAAGGCCGTCGGGCTGGTCGGAAAGCAAATTGAGCACATTGAACTGCGCCGGGGAAAGCCCGTGCCTGCGAAAAACGCGCGTCGCCGCCTTCCGAATATCCCCCGCCGCGCCAAGAATGTGAGTGGTGATGTGCATGAGGGCGCACAATCGCCCAAATACTTTACATGTCAAGTAATTTATTTGATACATCAATCAAATTGCGTGGAATTGCGTCCCGGATGTCCTTTGCCCTCCTTGATTTGGCGTGAATCCCCTAAATCGTTCCAACCTCATGTCTTGACGCACACAAAAAATATCGGCATATCAGGTGCCAAGCGCCGCCTCGTTGTGAAGGGACGCGTAACTCCAAAAACACCATGAAACACGCTACCACCAGCAAAACGATTTGTGCATTAATCACGGGCTTGCTCATCGCAAGCGCGTCCGCCCTCGCCCAAGTTGCCCCGCCCACACCCGCCTCCGTGGCGCCAAATTATTCATCGGGACGCGACTCATCGTATGCCATGCCCAAGGCAACTGGCCCCAATCTCTACCTCGAAGGCGGGCTTGCTTACATGAATGCCAAGCCGGGCAATTCAAGTGGCGCCGATTTCTGGGGTATCAACACCGCCTTTGGCTGGCGCATCAATAAAAACAACAAAATTCAAGCCGAGCTCGGCGTTCTCATGTCAAGCGAGGATCATGGTCGAGGTATCAAAGAAGAGGACACCGCGCTGATGTTGCTGGCCTCATACAGCTATTGCATACCGCTTAATTCCGATGGAAATTGGGAACTGCGACTTACCCCCGCAGCCGGCTTCACATCCATAAATCTCAAACTCAAACGCAGAGGTTACGGTTCGGACGATGACACTGATACCGCATTCGCCTTTGGCGGCGGCATGGGAATCACCTACCACATTAGTGATCGTTTTTATATGGATTTCGGATATCGTTACCTGCGTGTTGGATCCACTGAATACAGAGTATTCAATATTGAAGACGAACTCGACGACATGAACACTCATACAGCCAGCGTCAGCTTCGGCTGGAAGTTCTAATTCCTTCACAAACAACCCAAAACATAAACTCCGGTCCCACGACCGGAGTTTTTTGTCGAAACATCATTTCTTCATTTGCCACCACCCAAACCCTCGCACACCGTTCCATTCATCTCTTTTTAACCAAACCAGCACACACATAAACCACCCGCCTCACATGTCCAAAGCATCACCCGCCAAAACCGCCGCAGCAACTCCCGCAACCGCGGACGCCATCGACGCCGCCACGCGCAAAAACCTCGACCTCGCCGTCTCCGCCATCACCAAGCAATTCGGCGAAGGCTCCATCATGCGCCTCGGCGACGCGCAAAAGATGAAAGTCGAAACCCTCTCGACCGGCTCCATCGCCATCGACCTCGCCCTCGGCGTCGGCGGCCTGCCCCGCGGCCGCATCATCGAAATCTACGGCCCCGAATCCTCCGGCAAAACCACCTTCTGCTTGAGCGCCATCGCCGAGGCCCAGAAACGCGGCGGCCTCGCCGCCTTCATCGACGTCGAGCACGCGCTCGACCCGAAATACGCCAAGGTCGTCGGCGTGAACCTCGACGACCTCCTCGTCTCCCAACCCGACTCCGGCGAGGACGCGCTCAACATCATGGAGACGCTCATCCGCTCCAACGCCATCGACATCATCGTGCTCGACTCCGTCGCCGCGCTCACCACCCGCGCCGAGCTCGACGGCCAGATGGGCGACGCCACCGTCGGCGCGCAAGCCCGCCTCATGAGCCAGGCCATGCGCCGCCTCACCGCCGTCGTCAGCAAGACCAACTGCGTGTGCGTCTTCACCAACCAGATCCGCGAAAAAATCGGCGTCATGTTCGGCAACCCCGAGACGACCTCCGGCGGACGCGCGCTGAAATTCTTCTCGTCCGTCCGCATCGACATCCGCCGCAAGGAGCAAATCAAGACACCCGACGGCAAAATCATCGGCAACCGCACCAAGATCAAAGTCGTCAAAAACAAAGTCGCCCCGCCCTTCACCGAATGCGAATTCGACATCATGTATGACGAGGGCATCTCGCGCACCGCGTCGATCCTCGACCTCGGCATCGAGCACAAGATTCTTGAGAAAAAAGGCGCGTGGATATCCTACCAGGGCGAGCTCATCGGCCAGGGACGCGACGCCGCCAAGGCCACGCTCCGCGAGCGCCCCGATGTCGCCGAAAAAGTCATCGCCGCGGTCCTGGAAAAAGTGACCGTCAAGGGCGGCACCGCTCTCGGCGAAGGCGACACCGGCAACGACAAGGACTAAACGCCCGGCCCCAATCACCAAGCGCGCCGTCCGCCACGGCGCGCTTTTTTGTGGCGCGGACCGACAAGTCTGCTTCCCTTTCAACATCAAACATGCCGCCGATTACCCGCATCCTCCTCATCGCAAGTCTCGCGCTCCTCGCCCCCGCGCTCATGTCGGCGCAAACCCCCGACGCCAAGCCCGCGGCCAAAAAAGCGCGCTCAAAAAAATCATCCGGCGTCAAAGTCGGAACCGCCACCGTCGTCTCCGACGACTCGGGGCCGAAGCTCATTTCCACAACCGGAGGCGGCGGCGCGGACAATAAATGGCCCAGCTTTGAGGCCCTGCAAAAAGCCGCTGAAACCCAAAACCCCGACGCACTCTACGAACTCGGCCAGATGTATCTCGACGGCACGCCCGACACACCGAAAAACATCACGCGCGCAATGCTCTACCTCGACGACGCCGCGCAACTCGGGCACACCGCCGCCAACTTCCGCCTCGGAAAACTTTACGCCGACGGCACGGAAACGCCGCGGGATTACGCCAAGGGCCTCAAATACTACAAAACCGCGGCCCTCGCCGGGGACGCCACCGCGCAGCACAACATCGGCGCAATGCTCTCCAGCGGCCGCGGCGTGAAACGCGACTACGTCGAAGGCCTGGCGTGGCTCATCGTCGCCGCGGAAAAAAACATCGAGGCGGCGCAAAGCGAAAAAAAGCTCCGCGAATTTCTGGCCAAGTATCCCAAGACCATCGCCGCCGGCGAAGCCCGCGCGGAAGCGCTCGCGAAAGAACTCGCCGCCGCCAAAACCGCCCGCGAGCCAACAGCCGCTCCCGCCCCATCCAAACCCGCCCCCATGAAAATCGACATCGCGCCCATTGCGCCAACAGTTGAGCCCATGCCAATCACCCCAATGCCCGCGCCCTTCACAAACACCAATTAGGACAGTTTTTAAACAAAACGGCATTTGCTCCGGGTGGGGCGCGCTCGCCGAGCGCGCCGGCAACGCGAGGCCCGCACACGACCGTTTTGGGCGTTGGCGACAGTCTGCCAACCGCCCCGCCAAAAACAGGAATAATTAAAAAGCACCCAACCAGAATACCCGTAGGGATTGCATTCTTGTTGGGATACTTGGCGATCAATCAGGCTTTGTTTTTCGGCGGTGTCGCCGGTGCGACGGGTGCCGCGGGCGCTTGTTGCTTCGGCGCGGCGGCTCCGGCTTCCGTGCCGAGGAAGCCCGGCAGGACGACGCCGGCGGCCTTCGCCACTTCATGAAGCGGGAGCACGTTTTTGTAGAGGTCCTGGACAAAACCGCCCGCGCTCGCGCCGTCCTTGCCGCCGCCCATGACGACGACTTTGTCGAACTTGAGCTTTTGAATCGCGTCGGATTGCACGCGGGCGACTTCGACGACTTGCTGCGCGAGGATGAGGTTGATCGCGGCGGTGGCGTCGCGTCCGCCTTGGGTGAATTTTGCAAGGCCGTCGGCTTGCGCGTCGAGGAGCGCCTGGCGGCCTTTCGCCTCGGCCTCAAGAATGGCTTGTTTGCCTTTCGCCTCGGCGGTGAGTTTCAGCTCAATCGCGGCGGCATCGGCTTCGGCACGGGTTTTCACGGACGCGGCGTCACCCTCGGCGGCTATGCGCACGGCGGCGGCCTGGCCCTCGGCGGTCACTTTGGCGCGGATCGCGGTGGCCTCGGCGTCAACGCGAACTTTTTCCTTGGCGGCGTTGGCTTGGGCGACTTGGTCGGCCACGGCGCTGGCTTCGTCGCGCATGGCGCGGGCGTCCTCGGTGGCTTTTTGCGCCTCATAGGCGGCTTGCTCGGCTTTCGCCTTGGCGGTTTTTTGCGCAACCTCGGCGCGACGATCGGCCTCGGCTTTCTTCTCGGCGAGTTCGGCTTGCGAGGCGACGATGTCCTGCTCGGCCTTGTTGCGTCCGATCGCGGCCGAGGCCTCGGCTTCGGCAACGCGGATGGCTTGCAGTTTTTCCGCCTCGGCCTTGCCGATGGCGCCGCGCTGGTTTTCCTGCGCGACTTTGATTTGCGCGTCGTTGATCGCCTTGGCGGCGGCTTCCTTGCCGAGCGCGTCGATGTAGCCGGATTCGTCGGTGATGTCGGTGATGTTACAGTTGATGAGGTGGAGGCCGATTTTGCGGAGTTCCACTTCGACGCCCTTGGTGATGAGCGAGATGAGTTTTTCGCGGTCGGCGTTGATTTCCTCGATGGTCATCGAGGCGATGACGACGCGCATCTGGCCGGTGATGATTTCGCGGGCGAGCTCGGCGATTTCCGGCGGCGCCTTGCCGAGGAGGCGCGTGGCGGCGTTGCCCATGACGGCGGGGTCGTTCGAGATGGCGACGGCGAAGTTCGCGGGGGCGTTGACGCGGATGTTCTGACTGGAGAGGGCGCTGCGCAGCGGAATCTCGATCGTGATCGGCGTGAGGTTCAGGTAGGCGTAGCTTTGGAAAATCGGCATGACGAAGGTCGAGCCGCCGTTGTAGCAGCGCGCCGCGCCGGCTCCCACCTTGCCGTAAACGACGAGGATGCGGTCGGGCGGGCACATGCGGTAACGGCGCGCCACGCCGATGCCGATCATGACGATGAAGATTACAAAAACTGCGAGTAGCGGGACGGTGATGTCGTTCATAAATATTGAGTTTGAAGTTTATGGTTTGGAATTTGCGGGCGTTTCGAAAAATCAGATCGGCTCGACGAGCGCCGTGTGCGAATCAATGAGCGCGGCGACTTTAACCTTGGCGTCCGAGGGAATCGGCGCGGAGCCTTTTTGCAGGGCTCCGAGTGTGATCGTGCGTCCGTCGAGCGGCACGATGATCTGGCCGCCGCTCTGGCTGTCGGGAGGGATCGTCACGTAAACGGTGGCGACTTTGCCGATGGCGTCCTCTTTTTTGAGCGTGCCGTCAACCTTGAGGCGCTGGGTCGCGCGCAGTATCCAGACGATGCCGAGCATCACCGCGCCGCCTGCAGCAAGCGCAATCACGCTCGCCACCAAAACGCTCAATCCGCTGCTCAGCGAGGCGCCGCCCGCCCAGCCGAATGCGAACAAGAAGCCGATGATCGGCTTGACGGAGAATAGACTGCCGCCGCCGTCGGCCGCGTCGGCGTCGAGCTCGGCGTCGTCGCCGATGCCAAACATCGAGACGATCGCCATGACGATGACGAGGAACGCGGCAAAAATCGCGATACCGTAGAAAATCTGTTTGGCGAGCGACAGCGCGCCCCACCAATCAGTGAGGAAGCTGGCGAGTATTGTCGGGTATGCCATGGCGTGAAGGGATGGATGTTTTTTGGGTTGCTGGCCGCGCGCAACACAAACGCTGTGCGGGCTTCGCAGATGTGAATTCGTCCCCGATGGGGCTGCAAGCCAGATATGCGCGCCTTGGAAAAATCCCCCGGTTTTCCATGAATGTTATTAATTGGCCGCCCGATTCGTAAAACTTCCGCTCGTGATTGCGCGAAAATCAGCAAAAACCCTTGACCGGCTTGCGATTCAAGGCGTCATCTTTTCGCTTTTAACGGCCTGTGAAGACCAACGACCAGACAATACGGGATCATCCGCTGGACGTCACTCAAAGTGACGGCGGGCAAGGCTGCGAAAACACAGGCGCCGCGCGCGCGATGTCCTGTCCCGCGCATGGAGCCGGACGTCGATGAGCGGGCGACATCCAGCCATAATGCGCCTCCACCCCCACGCCCGGAATGTCCGGGAAAATCACCCCGCCACCATCGCAAGCGAACGCATCCGCGCCCGCGCGCCGCGCAATTTCCACGCATCAATTTTAACTCACATCCATCATGTCCGATAAACTCACGCACGAGTGCGGCATCGCGCTCATCCGACTCAAGAAACCGCTCTCGTATTACCAAAACAAATACGGCACGCCGCTCTGGGGCTTCACAAAACTGTTTCTCCTCATGGAAAAGCAGCACAACCGCGGCCAGGACGGCGCGGGCGTCGCCGCCGTGAAACTCGACATGCCCCCGGGCGAGCAATACATGTTCCGCGACCGCTGCGTGGAATCCAACCCCCTCGACCGCGTCTTCAAGCGCATCTGGAGCGACTACAACCAGAAAGTCACCGAAGGCACCATCCACCCCGAGTTCGCCGACACCGTCAAAAAGAACTTCGACTTCGGCGCCGAGCTCTACATGGGCCACCTGCGCTACGGCACCAGCGGCGGCTACAGCCTCAGCTCCTGCCACCCCTTCTACCGCCGCAGCCCCTGGCAAACCCGCAACCTCGCCCTCTGCGGAAACTTCAACATGACCAACACCGCGGAGCTGAACCAAAGCCTCATCGCCATGGGCCAGCACCCGATCTTCGCCACCGACACCCAGGCCATCCTCGAGCGCATCGGCTTCTTCCTCGACGAGGAACACGAGGACATCTACCGCTACCTGCGCACCCGCGGCCTCTCCGGCGAGGAAATGTCGCACCGCATCAGCGAGGACCTCGACCTCGCCCGCGTCATCACCAAGGCCGCCCAGCAATGGGACGGCGCCTACTCCCTCTGCGGACTCATCGGCAACGGCGACGCCTTTGTCGCGCGCGACCCCTCCGGCATCCGCCCCTGCTTCTGGTATCAGGACGACGAAGTCGTCGCCTTCGCATCCGAGCGCGCCCCGCTCATGACCGTGTTCGACGCCGCCATCGACCAAGTCCAGGAAGTCGCCCCCGGCCACGTCATCGTCATCAAGCGCCGCGGCGCCATCACCGACACGCAAATCACCACTCCCCTCCCCCGCGCCGCGTGCTCCTTCGAGCGCATCTACTTCTCGCGCGGCAACGACCAGGACATCTACACCGAGCGCAAGGCCCTCGGCGGCCAGCTCGCCGACCAAGTCCTCGACGCCACCAACCACGAATGGGGCAACACCATCATCAGCTTCATCCCCAACACCTCCGAAATCGCCTACTTCGGACTCCTCCACTCCCTGCGCGAACGCCGCCGCGACGAAGTCAAAAAAATCCTCCTCGAGGCGCAAAATGAAAACCGCCTCACCGAAACGCTCCTCGACGAAGTGATCCTGCGCAACTGGCCGCGCGGCGAAAAAATCGTCAGCAAGGACATCAAGCTGCGCACCTTCATCGGGCAGGAATCCGCGCGCAACCAGCTCGCCAGCCACGTCTACGACATCACCTACGGCACCATCCGCCCCGGCATCGACAACCTCGTGTGCGTTGACGACTCCATCGTGCGCGGCACCACGCTCCGCAAATCGATCCTGCGCATGCTCGCCCGCCTCCAGCCCAAGCGCATCGTGATCGCCTCCACCGCGCCGCAAATCCGCTACCCCGACTGCTACGGCATCGACATGTCCGAGCTCGGCAAACTCATCGCCTTCGAAGCCGCCATCTCGCTCATCAAGGAACGCGGCCAGACCCCGCTCCTGCAGGAAGTCTACCAACTCTGCCGCGACGAAGTCGCCCGCAACGGCGCCGTCAACCACGTCTCCAAAATCTACGACGGCTTCACGCCGGAGGAAATCTCCGCGCGCATCGCCGAACTCGTCCGCCCCCGCAAGCTCGAATGGAAGGGCGAGCTGAGCGTGATCTTCCAGACGATCGAAAACCTGCACAAGGCGGTTCCCAACCACACCGGCGACTGGTATTTCTCGGGCAACTACCCCACCCCCGGCGGCTACCGCATCGTCAACCAAGCCTACGTGAACTACTACGAAAAACACGAGGGCAGGAGCTATTGAACGAGCAGTTCACCCAATCCCCCCGACCTAAATCGACTTAACTCGAATTAAGTCGATTTTTAGTCGATTCCCGCTTCGATAATCCCACGCTTCATTAATCCTTCCAGCCTTCAGCCTTTCAGTCCTTCAGACCTTCCCACACATGTCCCTCAGCTACGAATCCTCCGGTGTAAACTACGACCAGCTCGACGCCTTCAAGCGCGCCTGCCAGAAAGCCGCGCGCGCCACCGCCGGGCTCCTCGCGCCGCACGGCTATGCCGAACCCGCCGCCACACGCGGCGAAAGCGCCTACCTCATTGAGGCGTCCGACCATTACCTTGCTCACGTCGAGGAGGGCCTAGGCACCAAAAACCTCGTCGCCGACGCATATCAAGCCGCCACCGGCAAGACCTTCTACCGCGAAATCGCCATCGACACCGTCGCCACCATCGTCAACGACCTCATCACCTGTGGCGCGCTTCCGATTTCCGTCGCCATGCACGCCGCCGTCGGCGATTCCGCATGGTTCACCGACGAGGCTCGCATGAACGCCCTCGTTGACGGCTGGGCCGAGGGCTGCCGCCAGTCCGGCGCCGTCTGGGGCGGCGGCGAAACGCCCACCCTCCGCGGCATCGTCAATTCCGACGCAATCGTCCTCGCCGGCTCCGCCATCGGAAAAATTTCCCCGAAAAACCTCCGCATCACCGGCGACGTTCACGACGGCGACTCGATCATCTTCCTCGCCTCCTCCGGCGTGCAAACCAACGGCCTCACCCTCTGCCGGAAAATCGCCGACTCGCTCCCGCAGGGCTACCTCACGCCCATCGGCCACGGCGACCCGCGCAACTACGGCGAGGCGCTCCTCGCCCCGTCGGTGATCTACGTCGCGTTCGTGCGCGAATGCCAGCGCCGCAACATCAAGCTCAACTACGTCGCGCACGTCACCGGACACGGCTGGCGCAAACTCATGCGCCTCGACGAACCCTTCGTTTACGAAATCACCGACCCGCGCCCGGCCCCCGCGCTCTTCAAGTTTCTTCAGGAGGCCGGCCCCATTTCCCAGCGCGAAATGTATGCCACCTTCAACCAGGGCATCGGTTTCGCCGCCTACGTCTCGCCCGAAAACGCCGAGGCCACCCTCGCCGCCGCCAAAGCCACCGGCTACGATGCCTGGCTCGCCGGTCGCGTCCGCAAGGACGGCCAGCGCAAAGCCGTCACCATCCCCTCGCTCGGCCTCGAATACGACGGCGAAACACTCGCGCTGCGCTGAGTGCGCGCTGTCGCCACCCGCGCAATGCACGATCAGTCGCATCAGCCAGATCTGGCCGTTTCATCCGATTCGCCACCCGCGCGCCCGCGCCTCATCCTAGCCTCCGCTTCGCCGCGCCGCCGCGAACTCCTTGCGCAAACCGGCCTTGCCTTTGACGTGATCGTCGCCGATGTCACCGAGCACGAAGATCCCGCCACGCATCCGCGCACGATGGTCGCGCACAATGCCGCGCTCAAGGCCGACCATGTCGCCTTACTCCACCCCAACGCGTTCGTGCTCGGGGCCGACACCACCGTTTTTATTGACGACACCGTGCTCAACAAACCCGCCGATCTCGACGAGGCGCGCGCCATGCTCAAGCGCCTTGCCGGGCGCACCCACACCGTTTTTACCGGCGTCGCACTCAGAAATATTTCCCGCCAAATCCGCATCGACGAGGGCGTCACCAGCCAAGTCACATTCAAGCCCCTCGACGATGCCGTGATCGACGCCTATTTCCGCATCGTCAACCCGCTCGACAAAGCCGGCGCCTACGGAATCCAGGAAGGCCGCGACCTCATCATCGACCACTGGGACGGCTCCTTCTCAAACATCATGGGCCTGCCCATGGAAGCCACGAAACAAATTTTGACCCGCTGCGGTCTCATCGGCACATTTTGAACATTCCAGCGTCTGTTGTTGTATAACAACAAACAACCACACATGCCGCCGCCGCTCAAAGAACGTCCCTCCAGCCTGCTCGAAGCAGCGCCGCCATCGCGCCGCAAATCGCGCTACGCGCTGCTCGAAACCGGGGACCCGGCGGATCGCCGCCGCACCATCGGCCTCGGCATTGTGCTCACCATCGGAGTCTGGCTCCTCTGCCTTTTCCTTTTCAACCTCCTCATCACCCACCTCGACCACCAGCACACCAGCAACACCGGCGACATCTCCACCCCGAAACCCTCCTTCGACATAGAGCTCCAGCCCGAGGAGTTTCTCCTCCCCAAGCCGCCTCCCCCGCCCCCGCAAAACTTCGTCGAGACCAATCCCGACGCCCCCGAAAACATTCCCGACAAAACCGACAACTTCGGCGCGCACAACCAGCAGGCCGCGCAGGAAACGCCCACCCCCGGAGGCAAAAGCGACCGCCCCGCAATCGAGGGTCAGGATGAGATCGACTCCACCCAAATCGTCAGCGGCGATCTCCGACAGCAGCCAATCATTGAAACACCACCACCACCGCCACCCACGCCCGAACTCAAGGAATCGAGCAGCGTCACCGATGTCACCCCCGCCCAGCGCGAGCAAAACCCGCTCTCCGGCGAGCAGAAAATTCAGGGCGACAGCGAAACCGGCTACGGAATGAATGAATACAAACTTCCCGAAGTGCTGAAAGACATCACACCCGACGCCACCGAGCGCACCGAAGGCCTCCCCGACGCCCCGCTCATCACCGGTGTCCCCCAAACCACTCAACCCCAAATCGACCCCAAGCGCCCGCAACCCCGCATCACGCTCAACCGGCAAAAAGTTCGTCCCGCAATTTTTAAGGAAAACAAATTCGGCACCCAAAACATCGGCGCCATGGCCTACGACGCCAAATGGAGCAACTACGGCCAGTATCTCCAAAAGCTGATCGACACCGTCCAAATCCAATTTGAGGACCTCAATGAAAAAAGCCGCTTCTGGCCGCCCACCGGCACGAAGGTCACCGTCCGCTTCATTCTCGATTCCGAAGGCAAGATCGCCGAAATCGTCGAGGCCGACGGCAACGGTGGCAGCCAGGCCACGAACATCTGCATGAGCGCAATCACCGACCGCGCGCCCTATGGCAAATGGACCGACGACATGATCGCCATCCTCGGCGAGAAGCAGGAAATGACCTTCACCTTCTACTACGGCAGACCGTGAGCGAAATCCCGGGCCCAATCGACGACTACTGGCAAACACTCCCCCTCGGGCGCGGCGTAGCCGTCATCACCCGCGATCCCAACGGTCTCGTCGCCCTCAATAAACCCGCGGGCACCCTCTCCCACCCCAACGAACCCCGCGACCAGCCCCGTTCGCTCCTCAACGCCCCCTATGAACCCGACGGCGAATATTATATGTGGAATGCGGAATGCGGAATGCGGATTTCGGAATTGCAAACCGACAAAACTGCTCATGCCACTCGTCCGCCGCTAGGGTCCGATCATTCCGCATTCCAAAATCCGCATTCCACATTCAAAGAGGAATCCCGCCGCCTCTGGCTGCTCAACCGCCTTGATTCCGCCACCTCCGGAGTGATCCTTGCCGCGACCACGGAAGAACTCGCGCGCGAAATCCGCGCGCTCTTTCGCGAACGCCACATCAGCAAAACCTACGCCGCGCTCGTCTTCGGCACCCCCTCCGAAAAAACGCAACTCTGGCGCGACCGGCTCGCCGTGCAAAAACGCGGCGGCCAAATCCGCGCCGCCGCCCGGGCCGGAAACATCCCCACCGAGGCGCGCATGAGCCTGCTGCGCACCAGCCGCAACACCCCCGCCGCCGCGGGCGCGCCCATCTCGCTCATCCAGCTCGAACCGAAAACAGGACGCAGCCACCAGCTCCGGGTGCAATGCGCCAGGCGCCATCTTCCAATCATCGGCGACGCCACTTACGGCGATTTTCGAGCCAACCGCGACTTCGCCAAACGCACACGCGAAAAACGCCTCTTTCTCCATTCGCTCGAAACCCGTTTCGACTACACCCACGCCGGACGCGCGTTCACCTTCGCCGCCAAGGCCGACCTCCCCGGGGCGTTCACCGCGCATCTTTGACGGATTTTGCGCCGGCAATGGGCGGCGTTTTTTTCATTCGGGAAGTTTTCCCTTTACACGCGCTCGAGCAGCCTATCTTTTGAACGGCTCTACTGTAATCATGCAAAAGACAAAAAAGTCCGTTGCCAAACGATTCAAGGTGTCCGCCAAGGGCAAATTGATCTATCGTTCGCCAGGCACTCGCCACATCGCGAGCACCAAGTCCTCCAAGCAGAAACGCCGCTTGGGCAAGGCCAAGGCTCTCTCCGAGACCCACACGCCTCCGCTCCTGCGTTGCCTGCCCCACGCCTAAACCGCCGAGGGACCGCGCGAACGATCAAACCATAACCACGCCAACCGGGTGAATCCCAACGAGACGACCCGGCGGCGACTAAAAAAATACACATAATATAACATGGCTCGTGTCAAAAACTCCCCCGCGTCGCGCAAGCGCCGCAAGAACATGCTGAAGCATGCCAAAGGCTACTTCGGCAACAAATCGAAGCTCTATCGCTACGCGAAAGAAGCCGTCCATCACGCCTGGCAATACGCCTACCGTGACCGCCGCAAGAAGAAGGCCGAGTTCCGCGCCCTCTGGATCGTGCGCATCAGCGCCGCCTGCCGCGAGGCCGGCATCAGCTACAACCGCTTCATCGAGGGTCTCAACGCCGCCGGCGTCGCCCTCGATCGCAAGGTCCTCTCCGACCTCGCAATCCGCGACGAAGCGGCCTTTACCGCCCTGGTCAAACAAGCCCAGGACGCGTTGAAGAAAAAAGCCGAGGCCAAAAAGGCCGCGGCCTAAAAGCTTAAACGCGAGCCCGGACGCGGCTCGCCTCTCATTTTCAGAAATCATCAGAGGACGGGCCTCGTTCGAGCGAGGTGCCGTCCTCTTTGTTTTTTAACATCCACCGACCGATCAACCTGTCCCGTTCTTCCAGCCCGTCGCCGACAATCAGACAAATTTTCGATTTTGAATTTTCGATTGCGCGCCACCGCGCGTGACCGAAGGCGAAACCGGAGCGGAAGCTCCCAATCCAAAATCGAGAATCCAAAATCGAAAATTCCCACATGCAAGACCAACTCAAAGCCCTGCTCGACAAAGCCCGCACCGAACTCTCCGCGACAAAAATCCGCGCCGACTTCGAGGCCGCGAAAGCCCGTTACGTCGGCCCCAACGGCTCGCTCACCGCGTTCATGAAACAAATGGGCAGCCTGCCCAAGGAGCAAAAACCCATCGTCGGCAAGCTCATCAACGAGGCCAAGACCACCCTCACCGGCCTCCTCGAAAACGCGCTCCGCGCCATCGAGTCCAACGAGCTCGCCGCGCAACTCGGCCCCGAAATCGACCCCACCCTTCCCTCGCCCGACGCCCTCGCCGGCACCTATCATCCCCTCACGCTCGTGCGCGAGGAAATGTGCCGCATCCTCGCAAAAGCCGGGTTCAACGTCGTCGAGGGTCCCGAGGTCGAAACCGAATTCTACTGCTTCGACGCGCTCAACACACCCGCCGACCATCCGGCCCGCAACGAGCAGGACACGTTCTATTTCCCCGCCGCCACGCGCTTCGGCAACGTCTCGCGCAAGGTCGCCGACGAAAAATACCTCCTCCGCACGCACACCTCCTCCGTGCAAATCCGCACGATGCTCAAGGGCCCGCCGCCCATCCGCATCGTCTCGCCCGGACGCGTTTACCGTCGCGACACCACCGACGCCACGCACTCCGCCAACTTTCACCAACTCGAGTGCCTCTACGTCGACAAAAACGTCACCGTCCGCGACCTCAAGGCGCTCCTTGATTACATCTTCGCCTCGCTCCTCGGCAAGGACACGAAGACCCGTTTTCGCCCGCACTATTTCGGCTACACCGAGCCCAGTTTCGAAGTCGATCTCAGCGCCAGGCACCTCCCCAAGGTGAACAAGGAATGGATCGAAATCGGCGGCTGCGGCATGGTCGATCCGACCGTCTTCGACGCCGTCGGCTACGACTCAAGCGTCTGGACCGGCTACGCCTTCGGCATGGGCCTCGAACGCCTCGCAATGCTCCTCTACGGCATCGACGACATCCGCTACTTCTACCAAAACGACCTGCGTTTCCTCAGGCAGTTCGCCTGAACCGCTCACGTCCCATTACCAACTTGAATCGACTTCCGTCGACTTAAGTCGATTTAAGTCGAAATCCCGCTCCCGCATTTACCGCACCACCACCCATGAAAATCTCCCTCTCCTGGCTCAACGACTACGTCGATCTCAACGGCATCGCCACCGACGAAATCTCCCGCGCCATCACCTTTCTCGGCCTTGAAGTCGAGGCGGTCATCAACACCGGCGCGCCCCAGTTCAACAACGTCGTTGTCGGGCGCATCCTAACACGCGACAAACACCCCAACGCCGACAAGCTCTCGCTCTGCACCGTCGATGTCGGCCCCGCCGGCGGCGTGAAGACAATCGTCTGCGGCGCGCCCAACTGCGACGCGGGCAACCTCGTTCCCGTCGCGCTCCCCGGCGCCATCCTCCCCGGCAATTTCGAAATCAAGCAATCCAAAATCCGCGGCCAGTCCTCCGACGGCATGATGTGCTCGTCCAAGGAACTCGCGCTCGAGGGCGGCGACCACGCCGGCCTCATGATCCTCGCCACCCCCGCGACGGAAACCCCGCCCGCCCTCGGCACTCCCATCAACGACATTCTCCCCCCGGGCGACATCGTTTTCGACATCGAAGTCACGCCCAACCGCCCCGACTGCCTCAGCCACATCGGCATCGCGCGCGAACTCTCCGCCTGGTTCAAAAAACCGCTCCGGTATCCGGAAATCAAATACGACCCGGGCAACACCCGCGCCCCCTTTGCCGCCTTCGCCGCGCGCCCCGACCTGCTCGAATCCATCCGCGTCGACGCGCCCGAGATGTGCCCGCTCTACACCGCCACCGTCATCACCGGCATCAAGATCGGCCCCAGCCCCGAGTGGATGCAACGCCGCCTCCTCGCCGCGGGCATGCGCCCGATCAGCAACATCGTCGACATCTCCAATTACGTGATGCTCGAATACGGCCAGCCCACGCACGCCTTCGACGCGAAAAAAATCGGCGGGCACAAACTCATCATCCGCCCGGCCAACGAGGGCGAAAAAATCATCACCCTCGACGAAAAGGAGCGCGCGCTCAGCAGCCGCATGCTCGTCATCGCCGACGCCGAAAAACCGCTCGTCATCGCCGGTGTCATGGGCGGCGAAAACTCGGGCATCGACGACACCACGACCGACATCATTCTCGAGGCCGCCAGTTTCGCGCGCAGCCTCATCCGCTGGACATCGCGCCGTCTCGGACTCTCCTCCGACTCCTCCTACCGTTACGAACGCGGCGTCGATCCGCACATGCTCGACGAAGCCACGCGCCGCGCCATCTCGCTCATCCTCGAACTCTGCGGCGGGCAGGTCGCCGGCGCCACGCACAAGGCCGGGGGCGACGTCCCCTGGCAGCGCGAGGTTCAAGTCACCGCGTCCTTCGTGAACGAACGCGTCGGCTTCGAAATCCCCGTCGCCGAGCAACGCGCCGCGCTCGAGGCGCTCGAGCTCCGAATCACACGCGAGGACAAAAACGCCCCCGGCGGCCCCGCATGGACGGTTGCCATCCCGAGCTGGCGCAACGACCTCGACCGGCCCATCGACCTCGTCGAGGAAGTTCTTCGTGTTTACGGCACGGAAAAAATTCCCCCCGCGCCCGTGCTCGCGCCGACGATCATCGGCAACGACGCCCCCATCGTGCTCTTCAACCGCGAAGTTTCCGCCTACCTTGTCGGCCAGGGCTTCAACGAATGCGTGAACTACACGCTGCGCTCCAAGCGCGAAGTCGAGACGTGGGTTTCACAGGCCGCCGGGGCCGAGCTTGCGCTCCTCAATCCCTTCACCGAGGATCAGTCGCACCTGCGCCCCACCCTCGTGCTCGGACTCCTCGAAACGCTCAAGCTCAACCAATCGCGTGGCGTGCCGGCCTCGCGCCTCTTTGAAACCGGGCGCGTCTTTATCGAGCGCGACGGGCAAAACTTCGAGTGTGTTTCGGTCTCCTTCATCATTGCCGAAAACGACCTCGACCGCGCCTGGCTCAAGCGCGAGCCCGCCGACTTCTACACGACAAAACGCCTCGTCGAAACCCTCGCCGGCATCGGCGGCATCGACATCGCCCGCCAGCCCGTGAAAGCGCCCGGCGGCGCGTTCTTCGGATGGCAGGAAGGCCAGTCCGCCATCATCGGCGACATCGCCCACGGCTGGACCGCTCGCCTCGGCCTGATCAACCTCGCCATGGTTCGCAGCCTCGGCATCGAGGGCAAGGTCTACGGCGGCACGCTCTCGATTCTCTCCGAGCGCGTCAAAACCGTCTCCGACCGCCGCCGCTATCAACCCATCACGATGCACCCCGCCGCGCTCCGCGACATCGCGCTCGTGGTCGATGAAAAGCTCCCCGCCGGCGACGCGCAAAAAACACTCGCCAAGCACGCCCGCGCCACGCTGCCGAAAACCTTCGCGCTCGAAGCCGCGAACATCTTCGACGTCTACCAAGGCAAGGGCCTGCCCGAGGGCAAAAAAAGCCTCGCGTTCAGCCTCGTCTATCGCGCCCCCGACCGCACCCTCACCGACGACGAAGTCAACACCGCCTTCGCCAAGCTTCAGGAAATCCTCGCCAAGGAAACCGACTGGCAAATCAGAAAGTAGCAAATCAGCCCTTGCAAACGCACATGATTGCCTCATGGGGCAATCACCAGTCCAATCCAGCCACAAAGCGTGTTCTTCGGAAGGCGCCAATAGGTGGGACGGTTGGCGGGCTTTCGCTCGAAATACCAAAACACCGTGCGATAGGCATCGCGCGAAGTGTTTTGGTGTTCAAATCAAATAAATCGCATTCCTCGCGCCTTCCACGCCTCGTTGCGACCGTGCGTTGCGCAAAGACCAATCCGAGGTTTGGTTACCCTCGCCTTCTTGGGCGGGAATCCTTTCGTTGCGCTCACCCCCAACCGCCCGTTATGCAATGATCACCATGCTTTCTTCCAAAACCATTCCGTTTCTTGTTTTCATTTCGTGCTGCCTGCCCCCGCCTTGCGCCGCTTTGGGGACGTTTGCCCTTTCGCCGCCCGCGGGGAAAAATTATGTGACCTGCGAGGGCGTTTATCCCGGCCATTTGCAGGGGATCACGACAAATGGCGCGGATGCCATTTATTGGTCGTTCACCACCGCGCTGGTCAAGACCACTCCCGCCGGAAAGGTTCTCAAAAAAATCAACGTGATCAACCATCACGGCGACCTGACTTTTGCGAACGGCAAGGTTTATGTGGCGGTGAACGATTATGTCAGCGAGAAGCCGGGGCAATTCAACCATCCCAACCCAAACAATCCCGCGAGACAGTGGGTTTACGAATACGACGCCGACCTCAATTTTCTAGCCCGCCATTCGGTTCCGCAGGTTATCCACGGCGCGGGTGGCGTGGCGCATCACAAGGGGCATTTTTGGGTGGTCGGCGGACTGCCCGGCCCGTGGGCTGGCGGTTTCGATCCCGAGAAATACAACAAAAACCACCTCTATGAATATGATGTCGCGTTTCGATTCGTGAAGGCTCACGAGCTGGCCACGGGCAACACCGACATGGGCATTCAGACAGTGGAGTTCGGCGGCGGCAGATGGTGGTTTGGCACCTATGAGGGCTCGCCCCGGCGTCCGGTCGGCGGCAAAGGCACGCCGGGCTGGCGGCACCAAGTTTTTTCGACCGGCGAAACCCTCGCCGCATTTGCGCGCTTCGGCTTCCATGCGGGAAAGCCCGAGGGTATCTATCCGAATGCCTCGTTGGGAATCGCCGCGCTGCCCGGCGGCCAGTTTTTAATCGGAGGCGGAAGCGGCAAAAAGAATGAACGCCGCGGCCACGCCTGGATGGCCGAGGCTACTGATGACGGACGGTTGAGGGTGCTTGATAGGGTTTCTGAAATGATGGATGGCGGAAGCATGCATTCAAAAAAATGAACGAAAGAGACGAGCCAGGATGCCACCGCTCATCACGAGATTTTTGGTTCTGCTGCGTTTGTTTATCTACCAAATAACTTGGTCAAAAATCCAGCAGACGGCGGTTTTTCATAAGCAAAAATATGCTCGTGTTTGTATCTATGCAGTTTGGTTTTTGCTCCGTATCGGCCCCATGAAAATCCCATGCCGACTTTGGCGTTTCTTAAATCCACGATTTTGGATTTTGCATTAAGGGTTCGCGCAAAATCACAAATGCTTTCATCGGAAGATGCACATGCATCGGCGTATTCGATTACATCCGGGTTTCGTTTCCAAACTTCGAAAAGCCTGTCTTCATGTATGTCATTAATCAATGATTCGTGTGGGGCGGTAAACAGTCTAAATACCTCGATCAGAAAAGATGAAATGCTCGGACTTTGATACAGGATAACAGGCGCATCATGGCATGCAAAGAATACAGGAGCACTATCTTTTGTTTGCGGTGTAATATCCAGAACCCAAAAGTTACCAAATCCATCTGCCGCTATTGGCAATCCGTTCGGAAATACCTCGGGAAACTCAAAAGAGAGCGAGTGTCCCGTAAAATCAATTTGCTCAAGACATCCGTCAATCGCAGAGCAAAATGACAAAATTGTTCGAAGTTCATCAGGAAGTTTCTGGCCGATTTTGTCTTCAAGTGTTTTGATCTGCTCCGGGGATGCCGGTGGGGATAACTCGATTGTTATTTTGTCGCCGTCCTCGTTCGTCAGTTCGGCATGCTGGGCATTTTTAATAATATCAATTGGGGTCATTCAATGAAGTGTTAGTCATTATATGCCGGTGCCAAGGCAGTAATTGAACAGATGCGGGAGGTCCAGACAGAAGTTGACCCATCGGGGCATCGAGAAGGAGTGGGGATAGAAGCAGGACGCGAGGGTCGATTTGAGGGGACTTTTCGCGG
>NZ_JAQFIP010000017.1 GCF_029504735.1 Ereboglobus sp. PH5-10
ACGCCGGTGAGGGTGCCGGTGAAGGCCTGCGTGTCCACTTCGCCGGTGCTGGCGAGTGTGACGTTGTTGGCGAGCGAGAGGTTGTTCGCGTCGAGTCGCAAGGTGCCGCTGTCGAGCATCGCCGTGCCGGTGCCGAGTGCGGAGTTGTTGTTGATGCCCGTGATGCCGCCTTGCATTTCCACGCCGCCACTGTGCGTGTTTTCCGCGAGCAGCAACAACGTGCCGGTGCCGGTTTTGGTGATCTTTGTCGTGCCGCTGATCACTCCGTCGAGTTCCGTGAGGGAGCCGGAAACGGTCACCTCGGCAAGGTTCAGTTCGGAGACCACCACTGTCTTTCCATCGCCCTCAAAGACCAGGTTGTTCGTGCCGGAGAGCGTTCCGCCCTCGGAGCCGAGCACAAAGGTGCCGCTCGCCTCCGTGACGGTCACCGTCGAGCTCGCGATGATCGTGCCCTCGCCGGTGATCGATAGCGCGCCCGTGCCCGCGACCGTCAGGTCGCCGGCGAACACGATGTCGTTGACGAGCGTGCGATTCGCGTCGTTGCCCGCGCCGTCGGTGGCGCGCAATGTGCCGCCCACGATCGTGATCGCGCCGACGCCCAGCGGGCCGCCGTCCCCGGCGTTGAGCCTGTCGGCGCCGATGTGCACTTCGCCGCTTTCGACGACGAAGCCTTTGCTGAACATGTTTGCGGCGTTGAACACGACCGCGCCCGCGCCGGTGCCGCTCACCGTCACGATGGAATCGGGGCCCTCGATCTTGCCGTTGAAGATGAGCCAGCCGGCGCCGTTTTGCTCAATGGAGAGGTTTTTACCCAGCAAGTCGGTGGCATCGTATTCGAGGAGGATGTTCGCGCCGATGGTGACGTCGCTCACACCGGTTTGCGTGATGAAGCCCGAGGCCGAGGCGGTGCGCCCCTGAAAGACAAGGTTGCCGGGGCCGGCAATCGTGAAGTCCTCGTCGGAGGCTCCCACGAGGAGGAGATTGTTGAGGCGGCGATCACCGGACAGGGTGATGGTGGCGCCGGCGAGATTGGCGAGGTCGGTGTTGAAGGTGACTTGCGCGCCTTTTATGTTGGGCTGCGCATCGGGCAGGTGCAGGCCGTCCTGCTTCATCCAGTTGTTATTCGCCCAAACGTTGTTGGTCGCGCCATCCCAGATAAAAATATCGTCGAAGGGCAGGAGCACGCGAATGCCCTCGTCGTTGCGCTGCGCCACAACGGAGGTGGCGGAGTTGTTGCCGAGAACGATGCCGTTGATGATCGTGCCCTCGGTGAGGCTGGTGCGAATGAGCGTCGAACCGAGGCCCGTGATGGGGTCGGCGTTCCAACCGAGGAAGGTGAGCAGGCTGTCGGTTTCATTGACCGATATGCTCCCGGTGAGGATCGAGACGGGGTTGTGCGCGGAGCCGCCGGAAACGTCGATGATCGCGCTGCCGGTGACGTAAATCGCGCCGTTGATCGTCTGCGCGAGCTGGTTGATGTCCAGGGTGCTGTTGTTGGTGAGATAAATGTTTTGCACGTTGGCCAGCAGGTTTGCGCGGGCGAGGTTCACGGTGCCGGCGTTGAGCGTCCAGTTGAGGGCGTTGAGCTTGACGCCGAGGGTGTAGTTTTGGGTGAAAATATTGTCGGCGACGAGCACGCCCTCCTGTCCGACGGTGTCGGAGCTGGCGAGCCAGCCGTTGTCGGCGAGCACGGTGCTGACGTCGGTGCCGGTGATGCGGAGCTGGCCGTTGTCGTTCAGGACAAAACTGTTGCTGCCGGTCAGGGTAACCGTCGCGCTCGCGGTCAGCGCGGCGACTTCAAACGCGCCCGCCGTGCCCGCGCCGGAGGCGGTTTGCGCGCGCCAGACGCCGGTGCCGAAGGCGGAGTCCCCGGCGGCGTGCGAACCGACTTGCGCGTTGTCGCCGGCCACGGTCGTGCGCACGACACCGGCCTGGACGTCGATGCCGTCGGAGATTTGGTTGTTGGTGTTGAGCAGTTCGAGGATGCCCGCGCCGGTCTTGGTGATGCCGCCGGCAGTGGAGCCGTCCTTGTCCGCGAGCAGGGACTCGATGGAGAGGACTTGGTTGGCGGTGGTGACGTTGATCGAGAGGTCCGACTTGCCATTGCGGAGGCTAATGGAGCCGGTATCGAAGATGAGCGTCGTGGCGGAACCGGCGTTGGTGACAGTGATGCCGTTGGCGCCGAAGTTGACCGCGTTGGACATGCGGATGGAGGTGGCGTCGGGGTTGATGCTGTCGGCCCCCACATACGCACCGATGACGGCGGTGTTTCTTATGATGTTGAGCGTGCCGGTGCCGAGCGCGCCGCTGACGAGGGTGCCGCTATCCCAGAACGAGTCGCGGCCGATGTGGATGGTCGCGCTTTGGTGGTTGATGTTGCCGGCAAACTCATTGGCTCCGAGGAATCGGATACTGCCGCCGCGTCCCCAGCCGCTTTCAGCACCGGTGACAAAGCCGCCCACGCCCGCGATGACGTGGTCCTTGCCGAAGATAAGAACGCCGCTGCCGCCGAGGCCATGGACTCCGGTGACGTTGCTTTTCTGGCCGGTCGTGCCGCTGTCCAGATTGAAGAGCAAATTGCCCTGATAATTGTTGCCGGCGGTGATGTTCAGCACATTGGAGAGCATGATCGTTCCGCTGCTGGATTGGATGCGCCCCGTGTTGATTCCGCCCGAAAGGGTGAGCGTGCCCGTGCCGAAGGCGTTGTCGTTTTTTATGACGGCCTTGCCGGCGAGGTTGTAGTTGCCGGTGTAGCCGCTGTTGTCGCCGTTGTAATAAACAAAACCGTAACCCGTCTGGTGAATGTTGGCCGATCCTGTGATGTTGCCGTTAAAAACCGTGGTGGTGTAGTCGCCGGCGGCGGTCGAAGCTTGGGCGTAGTTATTGATGGTGTAGGTGACGCCGGTGCCGAGCGGGTCGTCGAAGACGCCGTTGCCGTTGAAAACAATCCGGGAGACCTCGCCGTATTGTCCGTTTGTGACCAACTGGCCCAGATCGGTCTGGCGGCGGTGGATGAGGTTGCCGCGCAGGATGAAGTCTCCATTGATGAAGCGTGTTGTGCTTGCCGGGATGACGGTGTTGCTGGAGGCAAGCTGCTCGTTGTAGGTTTCCAGATAGAAGGTCTTGTTGGTGCCGTCGCCGATGACGAACGTGCCGCTGCCAAAATACGCCCCGCCGTAGCTGGCGGCGTTTGCACCGCCGAGCTGGATGACCGAGGAATCCCGCCAAGTGAAACCGCCGGTGTAATCGCTGTCCTTGTTCATCAACAGCAATGTGCCCGCGCCGGTTTTGGTGATGCCGCCGGAGCCGCTGACCGCGCCGGTCCATTTCAGGTAGCTGACCGTGGCGAGCGTGCTGGCGGCCAGTTCGATGTCGTTTTTCAATTCCACGGCGCTGCCAATGGTCAGGATGGAGCCGCCGTCGTGCAGGATTCGCGACGCGGCCCCGGTGCCGGTGCGCTCGAAAACCAGCGTGCCCGAGCCGCCGAGCGTGACGGCGGTTTGCACCGAGGTGACGTTCAGGCGCGAAAGCGTGTGGTTGCCGTTAACGTCGATTGTCTTGGCCGCGAGGTTTTCGTCGATGTCCTTGATGGAAACACTGAGGTCCACGCCGTCGGGCGCGACGGGCGTGAGCCAGTTGCCGGCGTTGCCCCAGAGTGCGTCTGCGCCACCGCCGGTCCATTCGATGGTGGCGGGCGCGCTGGCGGTGAGATACCAATAGCTGTCGGCACCCTGCGTCAGCGAGACCCCGGATTCGTAACCGGTGAGGGAAATATTATCGAGCGACGTCAGGCCCGAGCTGTCGGCAAAACGTATGTAGGCTCCGAGGTCGTTGGTATTCCAAATGCCGCTGGTGTTTTGGACGGAAAGCAGCGCGGCGGTGGTCCAGGTGCCCACTCCCGCAAAAGTGATTCCGCCGTCGGCCCCGAGCAACAGCGAACCGCCGCTGGCGAGCAAGTTTAGATTGTCGAAGGATTGCGCGGTGCCTTCCACGCCGAGCGCGCCGCCATTCAGGTTAACATTAACCAGCGAGATCCCGTTGGCTCCGGTGACCTGATTGTTCGCGCGGAGTTGGAGCACGCCGCCGTCGAGGAGCAGGTTGCCGGAAATATTGTAGGTCAGCTGGGATTCCATGCTCATCATGCCCGAGCCGGCTTTGACGATGTTTCGCAGGCCCTTCACAACGCTGGCGCCGTTGGAACCCTTGCCCACGCCGCCGCCACCGGGATTGGTTGTGGTGTCGAGGTAGAGGTTGACGTTCTTGCCCGTGGTGACGCCGTCGTCGCCGAAGATGCCGCCGTCGAGCATCAAGCTGCCGGAGACGCGGAACTGCGAGTTATCGGTATTGTTACCGATGACTTCGCTGTCGGTGCCGAGTGTCACGAGGCCGCCGTTGTTAAAAGACATGAAGGCGGAGCCCAAGTTGATGATCGCCTTGTCGCCGCCGGTGCCCGAAACTTGGGTTTCATAACCCTGCGTGTCCACCTGCAACGAGCCGCCGGTGACGCTGATGCTGCCGGAACCGAGATAGTTTTTGCCGGCGTCCATGTGGCCGATCACCAGTCCGCCCGCGCCGACCGTGGTATAGAGAACGCCGGCCGTCACGCGCAGTCCGCCGGAAAAGGTGTTGTTGCCGCTCAAGATCTCCATTGAGTATGCGCCCGACTTGGAAAGTCCGGCGCCTCCCACGAGATTGGTGCTGGCGCTAAAGGTCAGGGAAGCGCGATGGCCGGCGGGGTTGATGACGGCCTCATCGACGTTCATGTTGTAGAATGGCTTGATGCCGGCATTAAGCAAAACATCGCCGTTCCATGTAAAAGCCGTGTTGTTGGCGTAACTAAGGTCGGCCTCGATAAAAATGCGATTGGGAACACTGATTTTATTTTGATTGGCCTGCCCGCGAATGCCGCCGCCCTTGAAGATGATGGCGTTGGTCTCGCCGGCGAGCAACGCGGCACTGGTAATGTTTCCCCAAGAGTTGTCTCCCTGCCGGGAAATGCGCCCCTCACTGACAATAATGTTGCCCGTCCAATTCTCATTCGAGCCGCCGAAACGGTTTTCATGGGCGCCGGTGCGGGCAATGATGATGTCGTGCGTGCCGGTGATGCTGGGATAAAAATAGAAACTCGCGTTTCCTTCCAAGCGCAGGTCCGAGTCCAGCCGGACGTTGCCGTTGAGTTGATTCCAACTATAGGTGTTCACCGACAAAACCGCCGGCGTGCCCTCCACGCCGCTGTCAAACACCAACGTGACGCCGGCCCCGGGAGTCACGGTATAAGTGGCGCCCGAATTGTTGCTCATGAACAGTTTTCCCAGAGTCCAAGTGCTTCCGCTAACACCAAAGTTCGCGCCGGTGACGGTCTTGCCGCCAAGGGAGCCGCCGAGGTCGCCAAGCACGGCCACGACACCCGGCGCGTTGGGCTGGGCGAGCTGATGCGTGATATTGGTGCCGACAGTGCGCCAGTTGTTGTAATTGGCGGTATCCATCGTGTTGGCCGCGCCCGTCCACTCGACTCGCAGAAAGTCCGGCGCGCCGCCAACCGTGCCGCCGACAGTCGGCGCAAACAATTCGCCGCCGCTGACAATGGCGCCGGGATTGTAACCGTGGAACCAAACTTGGTTCGTCGGGATCGCGCCGCCGCTGTAATGAACATGGTCGGCGTTCGCGCCGTATTGGTAATTGTAAATGCTCAGGTAACCCGTGGCGCCAAGAAAGTTGACATTGTCGAGCGTGAGCGAGGTCGAGGTGTCGATGCCGCCGCCCAAGTCGATGCGCGCCACCGCGCCGGCGCCGATGGTCACGTCGTCGAATGTTTGCGACCAGCCGCCGAGCCGCGCCGCGCCGGTCGAGGCGCTGTCGTAAACCAACACGCCGGAGAACTGGTTGCCCGCGCCAAAAACAAGGTCGCCCGCGCCGATGCCGACGCCGCCGTTCGCGGTCAGGTATGAGTTGCCAAGGTCAAAAACGCCCGCGTCGAGCCGAAGGCGGTTGGTCAGCGTCAAGTTTGTGATCGAGTCGTCCAGCGTGACGCGTCCCGAGCCGGATTTGACAAGCGTGCCCGAAATCGCGACCGCGCCGGCGACCGTGCGCGAAAGTGCCTGCGCGCCGCCGCCACTGAGGTTGATGCGGTAGCCTGCGTTGTCGATGATGCCCGTGTGGCTGTCGTGAAACGCCACGTTGCCCGCGAAATCAAATCCCGCGGCGGGCGCGTTCACAATCGAGGTGCTGCCAAGTATGACATTGCCCTGGTAATCAAAAAGGCCGCTGCCGCCCAGGTCGATGACGCCGCCGAGGAGCCCGAGCGTGGCGTTGCTCAGGCGAAATGTAGCCTGGTTGCTCAGTGTGATGTTCGCGCCGGCGATAATGTTGAGCGTGTGGCCCGGGTCGGCGCCGCGCACTTCGAGCGCGGAGCTGCCGCCGTCCACGCGAATGGTGCCCGAGCCAAAAACGCCCGAGCCCCCGCCGATGGAAAGCGAGGCGCTGTTCAAGTAACCGACGACGCTGCCCGCGCGAATATCGAGCAACGAAAACGTGCTGCCCGCGCCGCCAAGCGTGAGCACACCCGACCCCTGCTTGACGAGCGTGCCGCCACTGAACGCCTGATTCGCGCCAAACGCCAGCCCGGTGAACGCGCTCACATTAATCGTGCGCGAGACGCCGATGCCGGAGACCGAGGCCGCGGTCGGGTTGAACGTGAGCGTGCGCAACACCGTCGCGCCGCCCAAGTCGTCCCGGCTGACATGCAGGTCGGACGCTGAAATATCCAGCGCATTGGAAAGCGTTTGGTCGGCGTTGCCCGCGAGGTTGATTTTTTTCTCGTTGATGTTTGCGCCGAGCACGAGCGTGCCGGTGCCCAGCACGTTGTTCGCGCCGATGACGAGCGTGCCGTTGTTGAAGTTGACCGGACCGGTGACCGACGCGGGCGAGGACGATTCGAGCACAAGCCTGCCGCTGCCGTTCTTGACAAGCGAGCCGGCGGTCAACGCGCCGGAAACGAGGATGTCCGCCGAACTGGTGTCATTATAAAACGTGACCGTGTTCGAACCGGCGTTGAGCGCGCCGAGGAGACTGATCTTGCCGAGCACCGCGCTGTTATTGTTGATGGTGAGGTTGCCATTCGCGACCATGTTGGCGGCAAGCTGAAGGTTGATGCCGCCGGAAAGGGTGATCACCGAGGAAGCGGCGCCAAAAGTAAGCGTCGGCGAAGCCGCCGAGCCGATGGTCAGGGAACGGGTCAAATCGACCCCGTTGGGTCCGATGACATTGAGCGCGCCAATCGTGCGCGCCTCCCCGAGCGAGATGGTCTTGTTGGCGAGCGAGCTGTTCGAGGCGGCGTTGAACACAGCCGTGTCGCCGGCGTTCGAGCCGGGCATCCCGCCGGACCAGTTGGCCGCGTCGCCCCAGTTGGCACCGTTTCCGGTGAATGTGCCCGATGTGGTCTGCGCCGAAATGCCGAGCGCAAAACCTGCAAGTGCAAAAAGGCTGAAAGTGAGACGGAAGGTTGTGGGTTTTGTGCGCATGTGCTGATTTGTTGAAAATGATTTGTGGAAAGCATCATCCAAGCGTCCACTTTCATTGGAGGAAACGCCTGCGTTGATTGTATGTCGGATCGCCGTATTGTAAGAAAAATTAGCACTTTGTTGCAAATTTTTTTACACTGGCATCAAACAAGACCTAATAGAGTCGGCTAATTTGGCAATACTTTTGCATGTAGAATCCTTTTGGTATGCCTTTGAATTCTATCCATGCTCTAAAATATGCCCCAAAAGCCGCGCCCGCCCTTGTTGCCGGGGGCACTAAAATGGAGATCATCCATGGGCTTTGTTTAAGAACCTTCCCGCCGCAAATCGGCGCTACCCCATGATTGTCAGCGCAATTCCGATCACCACACCGATCACCGCGGGCAGTTTTTTACGACCGTTGGACTCATGGAAAATCAACAGGCCGCCCGCAAAGGCCACGAGCACGCTGGCGCGGCGAAAACTGGACACGAGCGAAACGAGCGCCTCGGGATTGCGCAGGACATCGAAGTAAAGGAAGTCCGCCGCGAGCAACGCCAGCCCCACAAGCGGAATGCTCCATCGCCAGTGAAATTCATTGCGCGGCCAAAGGCGCGCTTTCCACGCGAGCGCGAGCGGCGCGAAGATCGCCGCCAGATAAATCGCAAACCACGCCTGCACCGTCGACGCCTTGAAACCGACCGTGCCGAGCAAAAACTTGTCATACAATCCGCTGACCGCACCAAGCAGCGTGCCGCAAATCAACAGCCAAACGGATTTGTTTTTTGAAAAATTGATGCCCTCCTGCCGTCCCGCCACCGAAAGGCCGAAGAACGCGCCGATGGTCGTCACCACACCGAGGATTTGCAGCCACGACGGACGCTCGCCAAGCACGAGCAGCGCGCCGAAAAGCGTCCACACCGGCGCTGTCGCGCGAATCGGGGCGGCGAGCGAAACAGGCAAATGTTTCACCGCAAAATACGAGCACACCCACGACGAGGCGACGAGGGCGGACTTGGCGAACAACAACAAATGCTGATGCGCGTTGAGCGGTTCCACCCACAAAATCTCCGGCACCGCGCCGGGACTCGCCACCCGCGCGCCCATGAGCGCGAGCCACACCGCCGCGCTGCACACATTCGCAAAAAACAACACGGGCAGCACCGCGTTCCCACGCACGGACGCCTTGGTGAACAAATCGTAACACCCGAGAAAAAACGCCGAAACAAGACTCGCGACAATCCAGTGCATGGGGGAAATTTTGACAATAAAGCCTTCCAGCGTAATCCGCCGCCCGCCATTGCCAAAAACAAAATACCCTTGCTTTTGCATCCCGGTTCTATGTGCTGCGCCGTCTCGTTAGAGAAACGTTAGGTCAACAGAAACTGGTGAGTCGTCAGGAGAGCGCAGTTGTTCGAGTGATGATTTCGAAACCCGATGGTCGGGAACGGACTGGCAGCCACGCTCGCTCTACGAACTCAGATAATATGACAGGTAATTCAAAACTCTACGTCGGCAATATGTCTTTCAAGACAACTGAAGACGAACTCCGCGCCGCTTTCGGCCAATTCGGTTCAGTGACCGACGTCTATGTCGCCATGGACAAGATGAGCGGCCGCCCCCGCGGCTTTGCGTTCGTGACCATGGGCACCCCCGAAGAGGCAAAACTCGCGGCGGAAAAGATGAACGGCGTCGATCTCGGCGGCCGTAACCTCACAGTCAATGAAGCTCGTCCCAAGGAAGAAGGCGGTGGCCGTTCCTTCGGTGGCGGCGGTCGCGGCGGCTTCGGCGGTCGTGAGCGTCGTGGCGGCTTCGGCGGCGGTCGCGATCGTCGCGACTAATCCAGCAGCACCCGACCAAACAAAACGATTCACTAATAAATCGATTTTAAAAACAAAGGCGAAGCCTCAAAAGGGCTTCGCCTTTTTTGCGTAAAAACAAATGCGCCGGCGCCATGCCCCTGCCGCCCATAGCCACCACACGCCACCTCGTTTTGGGCTTCCAAATACACCTGTCCTTTGTTCCCATTTGCCCCGTTGTTTTTCCAGACAAATCCCTCAACTCCGCGGCCTTTTCCCCGCATCACACACCCATGACACGCGTCCTCCTCACCACCACCTCATTCCAAGACACGCCCGGAGCCCACCACGACATGCTCGCCGGTCTCGGCGTCGAAGTCGTTCGCGAACGCGGCCCGCTCCCCGAGTCGCGCATGCTCGAGCTCGCGGGCGAATTCGACGCCTTCCTCTGCGGCGACGACGCCATCACCGCCGCCGTCATCGACAAGTCGCTCCCGCGCCTCAAGGTCATCAGCAAATACGGCATCGGCCTCGACAAGATCGACGTCGCCCACGCCAGCGCGAAAAAAATCCCCGTGCTCTTCACCCCCGGCGTGAACCACACCACCGTGGCCGAGCACACGTTCCTGCTCCTGCTCGCGCTCGAAAAACAACTCCTCTTCCATTGCGACTCCACCCGCTCCGGCGGATGGAAACGCAAGACCGGCCATGAGCTCCTCGCCAAAACCATCGGCATCGTCGGCCTCGGCCGCATCGGCAAGGAAGTCGCCATTCGCGCGCGCGCCTTCGGCATGGATGTGATCGCCTTCGACGTCTACTGGGACGAAGCCTTCGCCGCGCAGCACAACGTCAGGCGCGCCGCCACAAAGGAGGAAATCTTCGCCGCCGCCGACTACATTTCGCTGCACACAAACCTCACCCCCGAGACGCGCGACATGATCAACGCCAAGTCCATTGCCACGATGAAAAAAGGCGCGATCATCCTCAACTGCGCCCGCGGCGAAATCGTGCACACCGCCGACCTCGTTGAGGCGCTCAACTCCGGCCAGCTCGGCGGCTACGGCGCCGACGTGCTCGACCAGGAACCGCCGCCCGCCGACCACCCGCTGCTCAAGCTCCCGAATGTCGTCATCACCCCGCACATTGGCTCGCGCACCTACGAAAGCGTCGTGCGCCAGGCGTGCTGCTGCGTCTCGAACTACAAATCCTTCCTTGAAGGCAAAATCGTCAACCAAGCGAACAAATTCTAAAAATACATAGGAGTCAGAATACAGGAGTCAGGAGCCAGGAGAAAAACCCTTCGGCATCTTTAAGCCTTCTGCATTCTGACTCCTGACTCCTGTATTCTGACTCCTTTACCAATGGAAACCTACCACATCGTTCCCGAAAAACAGCACAACGACCTCGTCGCCGCCGCCTACATGCACCGCGGCTTCCACGCCGACGAGTCCGGCGAGGCCGCGCGCTTCTGCGCCGACGCCACGCGCCATGGCATCCGCACGCACAACGGCATCAAGGCCCTCCACCTCGACCACCTCTTCGGCTCCGGCTCTAAAGGCTGCGTGCCCGGCGCGCAAATCGAGGAAAAACCCTCCCGCTTCGCAGCGACGAAAATCTGGAATGCCAACAAAAAACTCGGCCAGGCCACCGCCTACCGCGCCATGGACGCCGCCATGAAACTCGCCGACCAATACGGCACCGGCACCGTCGTCGTTGACAACGCCTTCCACTATCTCTGGGGCGGCGGCTACGTGATGGACGCCGCGCGCCGCGGTTACTACGCCTACACGAACTGCACGGCGGCGCTCGCCGAGGTCGTTCCCTTCGGCGGCAAATTCCCCACGCTCGGCACCAACCCGCACTCGTGGGGTTTCCCCACCACCGACGCCATCGGCTTCCCGATCGTGATCGACTGGGCGACATCGGTCGTCGCCATGGGTCGCGTGCAACAACTCCTGCGCGAAGGAAAACAACTGCCGCCCAACGCCGCCGTTGACGCCGACGGCAACCCGACCACCGACCCCGCGAAAGCGAAGTCGCTGATGCCCTTCGGCGCGCACAAAGGCTACGGACTCTCGCTCATCAACGAACTCGTCGGCGGCATGATCGGCGGCTCGCTCCCGACAATCCGCAACCGTTGGGAGCAAGTTTCCGAGGGCGACAAGGGCACCTGCTGCTTCTACTTCCAAGTCATCCATCCCGACGCGATCAGCGGCGGCGCATTTGCCAAGGGCCGCACGCAATCGCAAAACGTGAAAGCCGTCCTTGAGGACATCCTTGGACACGGCAACGACAAGTGCATCCTCCCCGGCCAGATCGAGGCGGAGTTCGCGAAGAAAACGGCGGCCGCCGGCGGCCTTCTCTTCAGCGCGGCGGAAATCGAGGCGTTTAACGAAATCGCCAGGGAAGCGGGCCAGCCGCTCTGGGACCCCGCCTCGTTCAAAACGGTGGAGTTCTAAACAAAATCGTTTTCAACATTCTCAAGGCTCACATGGCGGCGGAAAAAATTCCGCCGCTTTTTTATTTTTATAAACACGCCCGACAAGAAGACGCGACTTTTTCAACGCAAATTCCCCGTCCGTGTTTCTGGCATGCTCAAAAGCCAGCGAACGCCGGCGGTCACTCCGGTTTCCGGCACAGCGCGGCGAAGCCGAGGCAGAGCTTGGTGTTGCGGGAGAACTTGTCGAACAGCGCGCCGGCGATGTTGTTCATCAGATACAGCGGCGCGCCAAAGACGCCGAGCGCGCCGAACAGATACATGTTCATGATCTGGAAAAACGCCGCCGCGGAACCGCCGCGCGACAGGAGCGTTTCCATTTCAAAACCGGAATCGACGGCGAGCCGCGCCACGCCTTGCTGCGTGAATCGCCAGTTGTCCGCCGGATGCGGATGATGGAACCACACGTGCGGCACGCTGAAAAGCAGGCGTCCGCCGGGGCGCAGGATGCGGCGCAGCTCGCGCATCGCCGCCCATGGTTGCGCGCTGTGCTCGATGACTTCGGTGCAGAGCACAAAATCAAAACCATCCGCGGGCAGCCCGGTTTGCTCAACCGTGCCGACATGGTCGACTCCGGGGCCGGGCGCGATGTCGAGTGTCTCCAGTTTCCAGCCGCGCGCCTCGAAAAGTTTTTTATACGGGCTTTGCTCGCAGCCGGCATCGAGCGCGATTTTGCGCGGCGATTCCGATAGCTCCGCGACGGCTTGCGTGAAAAGTTCGTTGATGTTTTCGGCGAGTTTGGAGAGCACGAGGTAATCGTATTTCCAAATCGAGGGGCGCGTGCGGTCGGTGGCTCGGTGCAGCGCGCGGTGAAACGCGGGACGTCGCGCGGGCGCGGTTTGCGGAGCGGCGCCGCCGTTGTCGGGGAGGTCGATTTTCACTGCCAGATTTCCTCGGCGCGGATGCAGGCGACTTCGCGGTTGTCGCCGGCCTCGAGTTTTTCGAGCGGCGGCACGGCGGCCTGGCAGCGTTCTTGCGCGTGCGGGCAGCGCGGGTGAAACGCGCAGCCGCGCGGCGGGTTGATCGGCGAGGGCGGATCGCCGGGCAGGACGATGCGTTTGCGCGCGCGCTCGACGTCGGGGTTGGGCGTGGGGATGGCGCTGATGAGCGCGCGGGTGTAGGGATGGCGCGGGTGCTCGATCACTTCGACCGCCGGGCCGAGCTCGACGATTTTGCCGAGATACATGACGGCCACGCGGTCGGAGATGTGCTTCACGACGGAGAGGTCGTGCGCGATGAAGATCAGGCTGAGGTTCATCTTGCGCACGAGCTGCGAGAGGAGATTGAGGATTTGCGCCTGGATGGAAACGTCGAGCGCCGAGACGGGTTCGTCGGCGATGATGATTTTCGGGTTGAGCGCGAGGGCGCGGGCGATGGCGATGCGCTGGAGTTGTCCGCCGGAAAACTCGTGCGGATATTTTTGCATGAAGCGCGGCGCGAGGCCGACGAGCGTCATGAGTTCGGCGACGCGCGGCGTGACTTCGGCGGGCGCGCACACGCGGTGCACGAGAAGCGGCTCGGCGATGGTGTCGTGCACCGTCATGCGCGGGTTGAGCGACGCGTAGGGGTCTTGAAAAACCATCTGCATGTCGCGGCGCACGGCGCCGACTTCGTCCGCGCCGCCGGCGGTGAGATTTTTGCCCTCGAGGATGACCGCGCCGCCGGTGGTGGGCACGAGTTGCATGATCGTGCGGGCGAGCGTGGATTTGCCGCAGCCGGATTCGCCGACCAGCCCGAGCACCTCGCCGCGCGCAAGCGCGAGGTTGACGCCGTCAACCGCCTTCACCGCGCCGGCGTTGCGGCGCACGAGAAACCCCTGATGCACGGGGAAGTGCGTCTTGACGTCGCGGAGTTCGAGGATGGGCGGCATGAGATAAATTTTGGATTTTGGATTGGGGATTTTGGATTGATAGGACAGATCGGGCTAATCAGTCGGTTTCAAATTTCCCCGGCTTGCACGCGCAGGCAGGCTTGTTGGTGCTCGGGGGTTACGGGTTTGAGCTCGGGTTGTTGTTGACGGCAGCTTTCCCTGGCGAGTTCGCAGCGGTCGGCGAAGGCGCAGCCGGTGAAGTTTTTTGAGATGTCGGGCGGAAGTCCCTTGATCGTGAAAAGTTCGCGGCCTTTTTGTTGCAGCGAGGGGATCGAGCGTTGCAGGCCGATTGTGTAGGGGTGCCTCGGCTGGTAAAAGAGTGTGCGCGTGCCGGCGGTTTCGACGATGCGCCCGGCATACATGACTTGCACGCGGTCGCAGAGGCCGGAGACGACGCCGAGGTCGTGCGTGATGAAGATCACGGCCATGCCGGACTCCTTCTGCATTTTTTTAATGAGCTCCAAAATCTGCGCCTGCACGGTCACGTCGAGCGCGGTGGTGGGTTCGTCGGCGATGAGAAGCTCGGGGCGCGTGATGAGCGCCATCGCAATCATGACGCGCTGGCGCATGCCTCCGGAAAACTCGTGCGGATGATAGTGAATGCGTTTCGCGGCGTCGTTGATGCCGACGGCCTCGAGCATTTCGAGCCCGCGGGCGAGCGCGGCCTTGCGGGAGATTTTTTCGTGGATGATGAGCGGCTCGATGAGTTGTTCGCTGATGCGCAGGTAGGGGTTGAGCGAGGTCATCGGGTCCTGAAAAATCATCGAGATGCGCTTGCCGCGGATCGACTGCAACCGGTGCGGCGCGCAGTGGAGCAGGTCAACGCCGTCAAACATCGCCACGCCGCTTTCGATGCGCCCCGGCGGTTGCGGGACGAGGCCCATGAGCGAGTAGCACGTGACGGATTTTCCCGAGCCGGACTCGCCGACGATGCCGAGCGTCTCGCCGCGCTCCAGGTCAAAGCTCACGCCGTCAACCGCGCGATACACACCGCTGCGCGTGTGAAAATAAGTGCGAAGATCTTTGACGGAGAGAAGCACGGGAAGAGAAAGGCTGAAGGACTGAAAAACTGAAAGACTGAAAATTCGGAGCTTCGTTATGGGCGCGATTTTTTGGAGGTGTCGGGCTTGCGGCGGGTTGGGGCCTTCAGCTTTTCAGTCCTTCAGACTTTCAGCCTTTCCCTCCTCCGGCAGGCCGAAGTGCTCGAAGAGTTTTCGCCAGAGCACGGAGGGGGCGGGATTGGTCGCGAGAAAATCGGCGGGGGCCTCGTAAACATCGGTGAGACGCGGGCGGCGCTGGCCGGGGCGAACGAGGCCGAAGCGCTGCGGGCTGCGCGTGGATTTGGCCTCGCGGTCGGCGCGCGCGGATTCGTCGAGGTTCACAAACACGTCGGGATATTCGAGGCGGAGTTTTTTGAAATAACAACGCGATGCCAGGGCGCCGCGCGGCAGCTCGCGCATGTAGTCGGCGGTGCCGTCGTCGATGAGCGGCTTGAGCGCGGCGAGCGCGGCGGCGGGCGCGAAAAGCGTGAGCTGCGTGTCGGGGCGCGACTGGCGCAAGTCGCGAAAGATCGGCAGCGCGGCGGCGAGTTGCGCGGGCGCGATTTCGCCGGACGGGAAGCGCACCCACACGCGCGTTTTTCGCGGCATGGTGGCGCGCGTGAAACCGTGCGCGGCGAGGTCGGCGTCGAGGTAATCGTTTTTCGTGTGGTAGCGGAAGCGCAGGGTCGGCCAGTTCTGGCTGCGCCAGCGTCCGTGGCTCCAGAGCCACGACGCGCACATGTTGTCGTCGTTGGAGAGTGCGTTTTCGAGCCAGCGGTTGAGCGCGATGGTGGCGTCGATCGCGCTGCCGCCGGTGACGATGTCAACGCACTCGTAGCCGATGCGCCAGAATCCGTAACGGCGCGGATAAATGATCGTGAGGCGCGCGTTGTATTTTTCGACGAGCGTGCCGGGAAACTCCGTCGTCGAGCAGACGCGCCCGAGAAATGTCGTGAGCGCGCCGTGGTGGCCGGCGTTTTGGTCGAAGAGAATGCTGATGACGCCGCGCCGCTTCATGACGCGGAAAATTTCGAACAATCCGTCGCGCCGCGAAAACAGTTTCAGCCCGTGGCGTTCGCGCGTGGACTTTATCCATGCGTTGAGATCGTTGTTTTTGAGCGGGCGGAACACGACGCCGACCTCGCCGCGATATTCCGTGAAAAGCGCGAGCCACGTGAGGCTTTCCCAATACGCGAGGTGCAGCGTGCCGATGACGCCCGGCGATTCGGGATTCTCGGCGATGCGGCGCGCGAGCGCGGCGTCAAACGACGGCGTGGCGCGCGCGACGCGGCGCAACCGCGCGTCGGACATGAACGGGCTCGCGAGCGAAAGCATTCCCGTTTCGATGAGCCGGCGCGAGCTCTTGAGGGCGATCTTGCGATGCCAAGCGCGCGCGCGCTTGGGAAACGCGTGATGCAGATTGGAAAAAACGATTTGCCGGCGCTTGGGCAATAGCAACACCACCGGGCCGAGCAGCCAGGCGGTGAAATGCAGCAAAAACTCAGGCGTGTGGGCGATGAGCCAGCCGAAAATCTTGAGGAAAAGGAGTGTCACGCGAAACACAGATGAAAAGGCGCGCGGGGCTTTGTGTGAAGCGAGTTTTTCCGTTTTCGGACAAATGAAAATTCGCCCGGATTTCCGGCATGAAACCATCGCGCGATTCTTCATCCTTCCTAATTTCCAATTTCTAATCTCTAATTTCGCCCATGTCCAAATGGCTCCTCATCGACGGCTTTAACCTCGCCTACCGCTGCTTCTTCGCGATTCCCGAGCTCACGCGTCCCGACGGGTTTCCGACCAACGCGCTCCACGGCTGGATAAAATCCATCTGGCGCCTCATCGACCAGGAACGCCCCGGCGGCACACTCGTCTTCTTCGACTTGGGCGGCTCGCAAGACCGCCTCGCGCTCCACCCCGAATACAAGGCGCAACGCGAGGAAATGCCCGACGCGCTCGCAAAACAAATCCCGCATTTAAAAACACTCAGCCGAGCGATGGGCCTCGCCGTCATTGAGCAAAACGGCGTCGAGTCGGACGATCTGCTCGCCGCGCAAGCCGTCGCGTTTGCAAACGCCGGGGACGACGCCCTGATCGTCAGCTCCGACAAGGACTTCGCGCAAATCGTCAACGACCGCATAAAAATCCTGCTCCCCCCGCCGACCGGCAACGCCAGGCTCGGCTGGCGCAAGCTCGATGCCGCGGGAGTTGTCGAAAAGTTTGGCGTCCCGCCCTCGCAAATCGCCGACTACCTCGCGCTCGTCGGCGACGCCTCCGACAACATTCCCGGACTCAAGGGCGTCGGCCCAAAAACCGCCGTCAAGTGGCTGCAGCAACACAGTGGCCTCGAAGCCATCATCGCGGCCGCCGACACAATCGCGCCCGAACGTTTCCGCGACGCCCTCCGCGCCAACACCGACCTGCTGCGCCTCAACCTAAAACTCGTCACGCTCAACCTCGCGCTCCCCGTGCTCGACACCGCCACCGCAAAACAAAACCAGGAGCCCTGCCGCGCCGAACTCCTCGCCTTCCTGGAAGAAATGGGCATGAAAACCGCCCGCACCGAAGCCGAAACCCGCTACAGCGGGCAGATCGAGTTGTTTTGAAAATGTGGCACAGGCATTCCTGTCTGTGCGTTCCTCGATTCGCGCGCCGCTCTCCGTGCGGGTGGGAATGCTCGCGTCACACCTTCAAAATCGCCCCCACCTCAGCCAGCGGCAGCGCGGTGATTTTTTCCGTCAACGGCACCGTGCGCTTTCCCGGATAAACCACCCACAAATGCTCCAGGCGCAAATCCTCCAGCGCCGCGTGCATCGACTTCGATGTCGCCGGGCGCTCCCGCCACTTGAACTCCACGCCGATGCGCCGCCCGTTCAGCACGCAAAACAAATCCAGCTCCGCGCCCGAGTGCAGCGCCCAGAAATACGCCTCCTGCGGCTCCAAAACGCCCAGCGTCTGTTCCAGCGCAAACCCCTCCCACGACGCGCCCACCTTGGGATTGCTCCAAAGCGCGTCGCGCGTCGCCAGCCCGAGCAGCGTGTGAAACAGTCCGCTGTCGCGCAGATAAATCTTGGGCGATTTCACCAGCCGCTTGCCGATGTTTTCATACCACGGCTGCAGCACGCGCACCATATACGTGCCCTCCAAAACATCCACGTATTTGCGCGCCGTCATCGAGCTCACCCCGAACGCCCGCCCGAGCTCCGACGCGTTGAAAATCTGCCCGTGAAAATTCGCCAGCATCATCCAAAACCGGCGCAACTCCACCGCCGTTTTTCCCGGGATGTGCGCCGCGATGTCGCGCTGCAAATACGTCTGGATAAAATTGTCGCGCCACGCGAAAGCGTCCGCCTCCGAGTCCGCCAAAAACGACCTCGGAAACCCGCCGCGCTCCCACAACAAGTCCAGCGAATCCGCGCCGGTTTCCCGAAATTGAAACGGCCTCAACTCCACAAACTCCACGCGCCCCGCGAGCGATTCCGAGGCCCCCGCCACCAGCGCCGGCGACGCGCTTCCCAGCAAAAGAAACTTCGCCGGCGCATCCGGCCTGTCCGCCAGCACGCGAAGCAACGGAAACAAATCCGGACGCTCCTGCACCTCGTCCAAAACGACCAGTCCGCGTTGCGCCGACAAAAACAGCTCCGGATTTTCCAGAGCAACCAAGTCCCCCGGCGACTCCAAATCCAGATAAACCGCCCCGCCAGTGCTTTCCCTGTCATTCTTTGCACCCGACTGTTCCTTCCACTCCGTCGCGATTTCTCGGGCGAGCGTGGTCTTGCCGCACTGCCTCGGCCCTAGCACCGCCACCACCGGCGACCGGCGAAGCCCCGTTTCGATTTTCTGACGATAAAAACCGCGATCAAGCATGATTATGCTGGAAAAATTAAAAGGTGATTTGAATTTTTCAAGGATAAATTGACTTCACCTGATATCTGTTCCTCGAAACCACTCTCCCTTTTCCCCCATCTAAGTGAGCCAAAAAGTTTTAATCATGATTAAAACTTTCCACCCAAAACCAGTTTTCTTTAAGTATGGCTAAAGAAAACCGGAAACCAAAATCATGGGTTGTTGGCGGAATCCTCCTGCGTCTGAACATGCATGGACTGCAACTCATCTCGAACCTCCGGATTATTATTTTTCACTTTTGATAAAATCGTTTCCAGCAATGGGAGCATGTGATTTAAATTTTTGGTTTTGATTATCAGATTCCAAAACACTTCAAATTTTTTCCAGCCCCCAGTATAGAAAAGATGCTTTAGCTTATGCCTGTGCAAATCATGACCGAGGCTCGACTTGAATATATTACGCCAACTATAAAAATCACGATATGCCTTGTCGTAACCTTGCTTTAGCTGTTCCGCAGTTAGATTGGCTGTCTTGAAAACTACGTTTCTCGTATCATAAAGATCCCAGTTTCTTGTCAAAATGCGCCCCTCCTGCTCCATTCTGTCGTAAAGTCGTGTCCCTGGATATGGCGTAAGAATGTGATAAGTCGCCGTCGTGATTGAGTTTTTCACTCCCCAATCAACCGTCCTTGTGAAAACATCTTCATCGTCCTCATCCAAACCGAACACAAAACTCCCGTTTATCATGATTCCCAAGGCGTGAAGCCTGTTGGCTGCCGCCACATAATCCTTTTCCAAATTTTGATGTTTGTTGCCCTGGGCGAGATTTGCCGGGGAAAATGTCTCAAATCCGACAAACAGACTTCGAAGTCCCGCATCGGCGGCCTTCTCGATCAAGTCGCCTCGCAATATGGACTCAACCGTCGCGGCACCTTGGAAGAGCCTGCCCATTCCTTTCATTCCATCAAATAGGGCACTGGCAAACCGCGTATTTCCAAGCAAGTGATCGTCCAAAAAATAAAGATGTTTTCCAGGGAGTCGGTCTATTTCAGAAAGCGCATCATCGACGGCTTGTGTATAAAATGATTTTCCGCCTTTGAAAAAGGCGTCCTTGTAACAAAAATCGCAATGGTGCGGACATCCGCGTGTGACCGAAATCGAATTAGGCACAAGATAGCGATTTCGTTTTATCAAATCCCTTCTTATAGGAGGCAGATTTTCCAAAGTCCTGTTCGTTGAGTTATATGTTTTTTTCGGAGCCTTGTTTTTCAGATCTTTTAAAAAACGCGGAAACGACTCCTCTGCCGGGCCCAAAAAAATAGTGTCCGCATGCCGGGCGGCTTCGGCGGGTAGCGATGTCACATGCAACCCGCCCAGCGCCACATGCGCGCCCTGATTCCGGTAGTGATCCGCCAATTTGTATGAACGATTGGCATTCGTAATATACACTTGGATAATCACCAGATCAGGGGCGTCGTTAATGTCGAGCGCCTCGACATGCTGATCTTGCAACTCGATTTCGTCGTCAGGCCCAAAATACGCCGCAAGTGTTGCGAGTCCAAGCGGAGGAAACAAGGAATACTTAATCGGACGCCAAAAGGGACTTTCCGACTCGGCAAGCGCGGGCAGTATCATCTTGACCTTCATTTCAAGTTATTCCTTCTAAAAACAATCCGCCTTATTCTTGTCTTCCCAAATAGATTCATCGCAAAGGAAATCATTATGATGATGAAATCCGTCAAAAGACTGTTCGTCTTGATATAATATTTGTCCCAAAACCAGGATATTTTCCTGTGCTGACCTCCGTAGATTTGAGCTAATCCTGTGATTCCCGGCTTGATTTCCCATCTGGCGCTAAAAAATGCGCTGTTCCAGCCGAGTCTTTTTATATCAAACGAGGTTAGTGCTCGCGGGCCGACAATGCTCATTTCACCTTTAAGAACATTAAAAAACTGGGGTAATTCATCGAGTCCCGTTTTTCTCAAAAAGCGCCCGGTTGAGGTTGGCGCATCGTCAACCATTGTCTGAAATTTTAATATTTCAAAACCACATCCGTTCCTTCCAACTCTCTGCTGCCTGAAGAACACTGCATGTTTTTCCTTAATCCGAAGCAGCAAGGCAATGACCGCCATTGGGATTGCAAATAATGACAATGCTATGAATGAAAACACTATATCAAACAAGCGTTTCATCATTTGTAGCCGAGGCAGATGCAGGAGGACCCAGGGAGCATGGTGAACTGATGCCCGCCAGAATCTTCCTTGTCATGCTTTTTATGCATGAGCGCAAAACTTGCTAATTGTTTTCGACAGGGTCGCCTTTCGACATCCGCTCTTGCCTCTTTTCCCGTCGCGCCCACAACATCGGTCCCTCTCAATTTTATGGAAAAACTCGCCCTACTCTCCGTCAGTGACAAAACCGATCTCGTCGAATTTGCGACCGCGCTTGTCAAACAACACGGCTTCCGCCTGCTCTCGACCGGCGGCACCGCCAAGCTACTCGCCGAAAAGGGCTTGCCCGTCACCGAGGTCAGCCAGCACACCGGCTTTCCGGAAATTATGGAGGGGCGCGTCAAAACCCTTCACCCGAAAATCCACGGCGGGTTGCTCTGCCGCCGCGACAAGGCCGAACATCTCGCCGAGGCCGCGAAAAACGGCATCGCCATGATCGACCTTGTGGTCGTCAACCTTTACCCGTTCGAGGCCACCGTCGCCAAGCCCGGCGTCGCGTTTGAGGAAGCCATCGAAAACATCGACATCGGCGGCCCCTCCATGCTCCGCAGCGCCGCCAAAAACCACGAGAGCGTGACCGTCGTTTGCGATCCCGCCGATTACAACGCCGTGCTCGGCGCCTTCGCCAAATCCGACGACACCGTCGGCCTGCTCGCGTTGCGCCGCCGCCTCGCGCTCAAGGTTTTCCAACGCACCGCCGCCTACGACGCCGCGATCTCCGCGTATCTCGGATCGAGTGGCATGGGCGACTCGCCCATGGGATCGGGTCGCGCGGACGACTCGGCCGCGCTTTCGGAACACGGGCGGGTCGCCTGTGCCACCCAACCCGCCGAGCCCGATCTCGACGCGCTCGCCGGGCTGCCCGCTCAGCTCGATCTCTCCTACAAAAAAGCCCAGTCGCTCCGCTACGGCGAAAACCCGCACCAGAAGGCCGCGCTCTACGGCACGTTCCACGACCACTACCAGCAACTCCAGGGCAAGGAACTTTCCTACAACAACATCCTCGACATCACCTCGGCGACCTACCTCATCGGCGAGTTCGAGCGCCCCACCCTCGCGATTCTCAAGCACACCAACCCGTGCGGCGTGGCCAGCGCCGACGACCTCGTGACCGCGTGGCACAACGCCTTCGCCACCGACCGCCAGGCGCCCTTCGGCGGCATCATCATCGTCAACCGCACGCTCGAGGCCGACCTCGCGAAAATCATCAGCGAAATTTTCACCGAGGTTATCATCGCGCCGCATTTCACCGACGAGGCGCTCGCCATTTTTGGCAAAAAGAAAAACCTGCGCCTCATGATTGCCAAGGGCGGCATCGGCGCGGATTCGCTCCTCGATGTGCGCTCATGCGTCGGTGGCCTGCTCGTGCAGGATCGCAACATCAAGCTCGGCAACCAAGCCGACTTCAGGGTCGTGACCAAGCGCCAGCCCACGCCCGAGGAATGGGCGAACATGATGTTCGGTTGGCGCGTGTGCAAACACGTCAAGTCAAACGCCATCGTGTATTGCCGCGACGAGCGCACGCTCGGCGTCGGCGCGGGCCAGATGGCGCGCGTGGACAGCTCGCGCATCGCCGTGTGGAAGGCGGGTGAGGCCAAGCTCGACCTCAAGGGCAGCGCGGTGATTAGCGAGGCGCTGTTCCCGTTTGCCGACGGCCTCATCGCCGCGGCGGACGCCGGCGCGACCTCCGCCATCCAGCCCGGCGGCAGCATCCGCGACGACGAAGTCATCAAGGCCGCCGACGAGCGCAACATGGCCATGGTCTTCACCGGCATCAGGCATTTCAAACACTGAGATTTTCAATCGCGGAAGCGCGAAGGGGCGGAAACACGGATCAGGAATTTTAAAAAGCTTTTCCGCGCTTTCGCTCCTTCGCGCTTCCGCGATTAATCAACATCCTTCATGGCACAGTCCGCCCTTCCCTTTCGTCTTCCCGCCCCGCGCACCTCGCGCGTGGACCTGCTCGTCATCGCGGGCGAGCATTCGGGCGACCAGCACGCGGCGCGCATGGTGCGTGAATTCCTCTCGCACGACCAGGGCGGCAATCTTTCCGTCTGCGCGCTCGGCGGCCCCGAGCTCGCCGGCGCGGGCGCGCAATTACTCCACGACATGACCGCCACCTCGGTGATCGGCTTCGTGGAAGTGCTGAAACATTTCTCGTTTTTCAAGGCGCTCTTCAACGAAGTGCTCCGCTGGGTCGCCGTGTATAAACCGCGCGCCGTCTGCTTTGTCGATTACCCCGGCATGAATCTGCGCCTCGCCAACGAAATGCGCAAACGCGGCCTCTCGGTGAAAGGCGGCGGCCCCACGCGCACGCTCTTTTACATCAGCCCGCAAATCTGGGCGTGGAAAGCCGGGCGCCGTTTCTCGATGGCGCGCAATCTCGACGCGATGGCCGTCATCTTTCCGTTCGAGCCCGCGTGTTACGGCGACACCGACTTGAAAGGCCGCGTGGAGTTTGTCGGGCACCCCTTCGTCGCCGCCGACTATGCCGCGCCGGTGACCTACGATCCCAACGGCCCGATCCTGCTTCTCCCCGGCAGCCGCAAGCAAGCTGTCACGCGCATCTTCCCCGTGGTGCTCGCGGGATATGAGCGGTATCGTAGGGGCGTGCCAGACGCGCGCCCTGAAACACTCAACACGGACGAAGACAAGGGCGCGCGCCAGGCGCGCCCCTACAAAGACGCCGTAGTCCTTTATCCGAGTGCGGAAGTGCTGTCCGTTTTGCGCACGTTTCCCATTCCCGACAGCATCACGCTGCGCCCCACCGGCGAGCCGGTCGCGGCCTCGGCGGTGCTCACCAGTTCCGGCACGATGTCGATGCACTGCGCGCTCGCGGGAATCCCCGGCGCGGTCGTGTATCGCATCAGCCCGCTGACTTATCTTTTCGGACGCCTCCTCGTGAAAGTGCCCTACATCGGTATCGCGAACCTGCTGCTCAAGGAGCCGATGTATCCCGAGCACATCCAGGGCGCGGCCTCGCCCGAGGCGCTCGCCGCGCAACTTCACGACTGCATTGAAAACCCCGCCCGCCTCGCGCACACCGAAACCTGCGCGGCAAAGCTCCGCGAAATCCTGCGCCAGCCGACAACCGGCACCGCCGCCGACTGGCTCGCGCGGCAACTGGCGTGATTGGCAGGGCGAAGCCTCCGGCTGAACCGCTCATTCGTTTCGATATGCGTCGGCTCAGCCGGAGGCTTCGCCCTACCCGCAAACACGCGCGGCGTGTTCACACGCGCACCAGTTCGTAATCGCGCGTGCCGACGCCGACCTTCTCGGCGTGCGCAAGTGTGTCGCGCCAGTTCGTGCTCGAAAAAACTGTCGTGAAATGATCGCACCGCATTTCGTTTTCGCCAGCCGCCCCGTCGCCCGCGGCCTTTTTCAAGACGCGCTCAAGCACGCTGCCGCCCATGACCGGCTGGCGGTTGCACGCGTCGGCGCACGCCTGGTCAACCGCTACGGCGTCGAACGATGCAAACATGCCCACGTCGGGAATGATCGGAATGTCGTTTTCGCCATGGCAGTCGCAGAAGGGCGAGACTTGCGTGACGATGTTGATGTGGAACTGCGGGCGCCCGCGCACGACGGCCAGCGCATACTCGGCCATTTTTTTCGAGAGCATCTCGTTTGAGTCGCCGCTCGTGTTTTCGATGGCGTCGAAATTGCACGCGCCGATGCAGCGTCCGCAGCCGACGCATTTGTCAGTGTCGATGCGCGCGATGCCGCGCTCGTCGTAGGAAATCGCGTCCTGCCCGCACTCTTTGCCGCATGTTTTGCACTTGCGGCACTTGGACTCGTTCACCTGCGGCTTGCCGGCGTTGTGCTGCTCCATTTTTCCGGCGCGCGAGCCGCAACCCATGCCGAGGTTTTTGATCGCGCCGCCGAAGCCCGTGCACTCGTGCCCCTTGAAATGGTTGAGCGAAATAATCACGTCGGCGTCCATGATTGCGTGGCCGATTTTCGCCTCCCTCACATACTCGGTTCCGGCGAGAGGCACGATGGTTTCGTCGGTGCCCTTCAGGCCGTCGGCGATGATGATCTGGCATCCGGTGGACAGCGGCCCGAAGCCGTTTTCCATCGCGCAGTCGAGGTGGTCGAGCGCGTTCTTGCGGCTGCCGACATAGAGCGTGTTGCAATCGGTGAGAAACGGTTTCGCGCCGAGCGGCTTGAGCACGTCCACGAGGCGTTTCGCGTAGTTGGGGCGCAGGAACGACAAATTGCCCAGCTCGCCGAAGTGGATTTTGACGGCGACGAACTTTCGCTCGAAGTCGATTGTCTCAATGCCCGCGCGCCTGACGAGGCGTTCAAGCTTGTCCGGCAAGCTCAAGCCGGGACGCGTGCGCATGTCGGTGAAATAAACGGGGGATTTCTGTTTCATGAATCGAGGGAGTATTGAAAGTGTGAAAATTTGTGATGACGGGAGATTGCACGCCGAGAGAGGGATTGTCGATAGCGTGAAAAGCGCGGGCAAGCTTTCGCGGGTTTGCGCGGCGGCGCATTTTTTTGGAACGCGCTACAATCAGCGCGCGCTTGCGCCGGAACGCCCGGTCATGTTCATTCGCCGCATGAAAAGCATGACAGGCTTCGGCCGCGCCACCGCCCCCCTCGGCACCAGCACACTCACCGTCCAGGTGAATTCCGTGAATCGCAAAACACTCGATCTCGCGATCTCGCTCCCGTCCGAATGGGCCGAATACGAGGCGCCCGCGGGCGAGCTTGCGCGCAAATACGCCGCGCGCGGAAAAATCAACATCCGCTTCGACGTGACCGGCGCCGATGGCGCGCAAAGCCAAGCCTTCAACTGGGACGAGGCTGCCGTTGACGCCGTCCTCGAAAGGCTCAAGGCGCAGGCCGCGCGCAACGGGGTCGGGCTCGAGATCACGCCCGAGCTTTTGTGGAGCGTCGTCGGCTCGCAGCGAAAGAAAGCCGACCTTCCCGCCGGCGACGACGTGCGCGCCACCGTCCTCGCAACGCTTGAGGAGGCGCTGCGCGCGTTCTCCTCCATGCGCGCGCGCGAGGGCGCCGCGCTGCTCGCCGACTTCGAGGATCGTATCCAAAAAATAAATACACACGTCCGCTCCGTCGCGGAGCTCGCGCCGTGCGTCGCGCCCGCGTGGCGCGAGCAGCTTCTGAAGCGGCTGCGCGACGCCGGGCTCGAGATCAACCCCGACGACGAGCGCGTGCTGAAGGAGGTCGCGCTCTTCGCGGACCGCTGCGACATCGCCGAGGAAATCACGCGCCTGCGCAGTCACCTCTCGCAATTCGCCGCGTTGCTGCGCGGCGACGCGGAGATCGGGCGCAAGGCGGAATTCATTTTGCAGGAGATGGGGCGCGAGGTGAACACGATTGGAAGCAAGGCGAACAACATCGAGATTTCGCGCCGCGTGATCGAGATGAAGAACGAGCTCGAGCGCGTGCGCGAACAAATCGCCAACATCGAATGAGCGCGAACACGCAAAACAAAAATGCATTTAGCGAAAAAATTTTGTTGAGGTTCCACCCTCTCCCACACACAAAGGATGACGATCATGGCATCAAAAACCAAAAAACCGGCCGCTAAAAAAGCGGTGAAAAAAACCAGCGTTGCTAAAAAAGCTCCCGCCAAAAAAGCGGCTGCCAAAAAAGCTCCTGCCAAGAAAGCGGTTGCTAAAAAAGCTCCTGCCAAGAAGGCGGTTGCTAAAAAGGCTCCCGCCAAGAAGGCGGTTGCCAAGAAGGCTCCTGCTAAGAAAGCAGCGAAGAAGAAATAATTCTGCTTCGCTTTACACCTCCAACCGCGCCCTGGTTTTCGGGGCGCGGTTTTTTGTCGCCTCGCAAAAACGGGCGCCACGTTTCCCCTCGTCAAATGCCATGCGGAGCATGTCGCGCGAGCTGCCGGACCCGCCCGTTTAAAAAATTGAAACACAAAGAGACTTGGCGCGCCCGCGTTACGAACGCGCGCGCAAGGCAATCACTCCCGCCTTCTCTCGCGCACCGCGCTCATGATTGTGGTGCCAATGTAGATCACCACTCCGGCGACGATGCCGATGTCGGCGATGTTAAACGCGGGCCATGCGTAGCCGGCGAAATGAAAATCCAGGAAGTCGATCACGTGCTTGTGCATGACGCGGTCAACGAGGTTTCCGGCGATGCCGCCGCACAACAGGCCGAACGCGATTTGAATGGCGCGCACATGCAGCTCGAGTGTTTTGCGGAAGAAAAAAATGGCGGCCAGCACGACGGCGGCAAACACCGCGAGCCATTCGCTGTGCCCGCTCAGAATGCTCCACGCGGCGCCGGTGTTGCCCACGTGCACGATGTTAAAAAAACCGGGAATCACCTCGATGTGCTCGCCCGGCCCGTAGGAGTTGAACGGCAGTCTTTCGTTGTTGTGAATCCACGCCTTGGTGAGTTGGTCGAGCGCAAACACAACGATCGCGCAAATGTGCAGCCTGCGATACGCAAGTATGCGCTGCATGCGCGTGGGTGTTTTTGGAGGGGCGGATTGCATGTGCATACAAACAAAAAGCGGAATGCGGACTATTCGGCAATCCGCATTCCGCATTCGGGAACCAGGGTCACTCCTCCTCGACGTTGGTGTCGTCGCCGCGTCCGGAGTCGTCGCCCATTTCGGCGAAGAGCCCCGCGGCGGTGCGCACGCGCATGCGGTTTCTCTCAATGTCCTTCTGCGCCTCGGCGGAGTAGCGGGTGAAGGGCACGGCGAGCAGGCGCTCCTTGGCGATGGGTTTCTGCGTGACCTCGCAAATGCCGTAGGTGCCGTTTTGGATGCGCTTGATGGCGGCGTCGATTTCGGTGAGCGCCTCCTGCTCGTTGGCAACCATGCTCAGCGCGAAGTCGCGGTCGAACGTGTCGGTGCCGGCGTCGGCCATGTGCTGCCCGTAGCTCGACAGGTCGCCCGCGTCCTCCTTCGTGGAGCGGCGGAGCGTTTCCTCGGTGTGCAGCGAAAGTCCCTCGGTGAGCGAATTGCGCAGCTCGATGAGAAGTTTGTAATAGCGGCGGTATTTCTCCGGGATCGTGCTCGGGTCGGCAAAGAGCGACGGCTTCTGCGCCTTCTTCGGATTGAAGCCGAGGATGTCGGCGAGCGACGCCGCCTTCACATGCGAGGGCGCGATGGCCTTGGCGAGTTTTTCGAGGTCGGGCTTGGCCGGCGCGGCGGGAGTTTTTGCGGAGGCGGACACGGACGCGCTTTCGGACGCGCTTGCGGTTTTGGCGATTTCGCGAGCCTCATCCAAGGTGAAGGCAACGGGCCTGAGTGATTTTTTCCCGCCCATGATGTTTTTGCGCAACAGGTCGCGCTTTGTCTCGGGCTTGGCCGGGACGGAAACGACCTTGGCCGGCGCGGGCGCGGCGGCGCGCCCCTTTTTCGCGTCTGCCTTGGGCGCGCGCTTTTTCGCGGGCGCGACCTTGGGCTTGGCCGCGGATTTTGCGGGCTTTGATTTTATTGCGGGTTTCTTCGCAGATTTGACGGCTTTGGACACGGGTTTCGATTTTTTCTTAGGAGCCGCGGGTTTCGCGGCGGATTTCGGCGATGCTTTTATTTTTTTTGCGGGCGTTTTTTTCGCGGGCTGTTTTTTTGCGGAGGCTTTTTTGACCGGCGCTTTTTTTGCGGGTGCCTTCGCCGGTTTCTTTTTTACCACATTTTTCGCGGCGGTTTTTTTGGGCGCGGCTTTCTTTTTTGGAAGAGGTTTTTTGGACGGCTTTTTTCCAGCCGGCGTTTTTTTGGCCGGCGCTTTTTTGGACGCTGACTTCTTTGCAGCCGGCTTTTTGGACGCGGCTTTTTTTTCTTTTCTGGCTGATTTTTTAAGGGGGGCGTTTTTTTTGGGTTTGGCCATGATCTTTGTTCTTGTTGGTTGTTTTTGCTGAAGCTTTTACTTGTCCACCTGAAATGCTTGGAGCGCCTCGGCGCAGCGCGGGCATACGTCGCCGTGAGGCGTCGCGTGAAGCGCGGGCACGGAGCGCCAGCAGCGCGGGCAGCGGTGCAGTCCGCGTTCGGACGCAAGGCTCACTTCGATCGCGGGCGCGCCGGGCGCATCGGCAATCTCGACTTGCGAGACGATGAAGAGCTCGGGGAGAAAATCGCGGTGCTTTTCGTAGAGCGCGCGCTCGGGCGCGCCGGCGGCGGCGTTGAGCGTGATGACGGCGTCGAGCGACTTGCCGATCTTGCCCGCGGCGCGAAGCGGCTCGATGGCCTCGGTGACGGCGGCGCGCGTCTTGAGCAGCGCGGCGATGTCGGCCTCGAGCGTGGCGTCGGTCCACTCGGCGGGCGCGACGGGCCAGTCGCGGAGGTGGATGGAGTCGCCGTCGATGTATTCGTTTTTCGCCGTGGCGAACGACCACGCCTCGTCGGTCGTGAAGGCGAGCACGGGCGCGAGGAGTTTCGCGAGCGTGTGGAAGATTTCGTGGATCGCGGTTTGCGAGGAGCGGCGTTGCGGGCTGTTCGTCGCGTGCGTGTAGAGGCGGTCCTTGAGGATGTCGTGATAGACGGCGGAAAGCGTCACCGAGCAGAACTGGTTGCAGAGTTGATAGACGCGGTGGAACTCGTAGGCGTCGTAGGCCGCGGTGCATTCGCGGATGAGCGCGGCGGTTTGGTGGAGCGCCCAGCGGTCGAGCGTATCCATTTTTGAATACGGAACGGCGTCGCGCGCGTGGTCGTAGTCGAAGAGGTTCGAGAGCTGGTAGCGGAATGTGTTTCGGAAAAGGCGGTATGCCTCCGCAACGACGTTGAGGATGCTCGCGGGGTTTTTGAGGTCCGTGTCGAGATTGGAGACGCGGAGGTCCTCGGTGAAATTTTGCGAGGCGAACAAAAGGCGGATGACGTCGGCGCCGTATTGCGCGATGTAGTTGTCGCTGGTGGGCGGTTTTTCGTATTGGCCGGACTTGGAGATTTTTTTGCCGTCCGCGCCGACGATGAAGCCGTGCGTGAGGACGCGTTTGTAGGGCGCGGCTCCGTAGGCGGCGACGCTTGTCCAGAGCGAGGACTGGAACCAGCCGCGGTGCTGGTCGGAGCCTTCAAGGTAGAGGTCGGCGGGCCATTGCGTGCCGCCTTGTCCGCGCTTGAGCACAGCGGCGTGCGACGAGCCGGAGTCGATCCAAACGTCGAGCGTGTCGCGTCCGCACGCGAGGGCGTCGGCGGCGGGCCATGTGGCGGGGAGCGCGACGCCTTCGAGGATTTGCGCGGGCGTGGCGTCATACCAATAGTTGGTGCCGTGCTTCTCGATTTTTTCGGCGACGGCGCGAATCACGCCCGCGTCGAGATAGGGATTTTTTTTGTCGTCGTAGAAGGCGATGATGGGCACGCCCCACGAGCGCTGGCGGCTGATGCACCAGTCGGGGCGCGACTCGACCGCGCCGGTGATGCGTTTCTCGCCGCTGGGCGGAACCCAAGCGACTTGCTGGATAGACCAAAGAGCTTCTTTTCTGGGTGTGATTGGAGTTGTCATAGGCTCCTCTTCGCCAAGACGAATACCCAAAACCTTGTTGTCGAGCGAGACAAACCATTGGTCGACGGCGCGGAAGATGATCGGCGTTTTCGAGCGCCAGCAATGCGGGTAGCTGTGCGTGTATTTCGCCTTCGCGAGGAGCGCGCCGGAGGCGTCGAGTTTTTTGAGGACGGCGATGTTGGCGGGCGAGGTGCGCTTGGCGGCGAGATCCTCGACGGTTTCGAGCGTGGCGAGGCCGACGAGGTCGGCGGGGATTTGTCCGTCGTCGATGTATTTGCCATCGTCGGCGACGGGGCAGTAGATGGGCAGGCTGTATTTGAGGCCGGTGAGATAATCCTCCGCGCCGTGGCCGGGCGCGGTGTGCACGCAGCCGGTGCCGCTTTCGGTGGTCACGTAATCGGCGAGAACGACGGGCGCGGTGCGGTCAATGAAGGGATGGCGCGGCGCGAGTTTTTCGAGCGCGGCACCGGTGAGTTTTTTGTCGATGACGGGCGCGGTTTCGATTCTCGCGGCGGCGAGCACGGATGGCAGCAGCAGCTCCGCGACGACGATGCGCTCCTCACCGAGATCGGCCACGACGTATTCGACGTCGGGATTCACCGCGATGGCGAGGTTGGCGGGAATCGTCCACGGCGTTGTCGTCCAGATGACGACGGAAAGCGGCTTGTCGGCGGGCAGGTCGTATTTGTGCGCCTCGCCGGTCGGCACGGGAAATTTCACCCAGATGGCGGGGCTGACGTGGTCCTTGTATTCGATTTCAGCCTCGGCGAGCGCGGTTTCGAACGGGATCGACCAGTAAACGGGTTTCTTGCTGCGGTAAACGAGGCCCTTTTCAACAAACGCGGCGAACGTGCGGATTATGTCGGCCTCGAACGCGGGAGCCTTTGTTTTGTATTCGCTGGCCCAGTCGGCGAGCACGCCGACGCGCTTGAATTGTTTTGTTTGGTGCGCGATCCACTTTTCCGAAAACTCGCCGCAGAGGGCGCGCATTTCGGCGGTGGAGACGGTTTTGTTTTCGGCGCGAAGCTGCGCGGTGACTTTTTGCTCGATGGGCAGGCCGTGGCAATCCCAGCCGGGCACGAAGGGCGTGCGAAAGCCGCGCATGGATTTGTAGCGGTTGACGATGTCCTTGAGAACCTTGTTGAGCGCGGTGCCGATGTGGACGTCGCCATTGGTGAACGGCGGGCCGTCGTGAAGGACGAAGGCGGGGGCGCCGGCGCGTTTTTTCTGGATGGCGGCGTAGAGGTCGAGTTTCTCCCAATGGGCAATTCGCTCGGGCTCGCGCTTGACGAGATTTGCGCGCATCGCGAAGTCTGTTTTCGGAAGTTGGATAGTGTTTTTTAAATCGGTTGCCATGCCCAAAAAATTAAGCGCGGAAGGCTATTCGCGCGCCGGGGGTAGTCAACAAGGGAAAGGGACAAATTATCGTGGTTTTTCGGCCCAAAGCGGTTTTACTGGAGGCGTGACCAAAAACGATATTGCCGATGTTTTGAGGGAAATCGCCGTGCTGCTCGAGTTGAAGGGCGAAAATCCGTTCAAGATTCGGGCTTACGAAAACGGAGCCCGCACCCTGGAGTCGCTCACGGACGACCTCGGCGAAGTGATCGCCGCCGGAAAGCTCTCCGAAGTCAAGGGCATCGGCGAGGCGCTCACGCAGAAAATCACCGAACTCCACAAAACGGGCAGGCTGCGCTTCCACGAGGAACTGCGCGCATCGGTCGCCCCCGGCCTCGTTGAGATGTTGGAAATCCCGAATCTCGGCCCGAAAAAAATCAATGCGCTGCACGACAAGCTCGGCATCTCAAGCATCGCCGCGCTTGCCAAGGCGTGCGCCGACGGCCTCGTGGCGGAACTGCCCGGCTTCGGCGAAAAAACCCAGCAAAAACTCCTCGAGGGAATCAAGCACCGCGAGGCCTACGGACGGCGCCATCTCTGGTGGGACGCGCACGCGGTTGCCGGGCCGATTGTCGCCGGATTGCGCAAACTGCGCGGCGTGAAACACGCCGAGGCCGCGGGCAGCCTGCGCCGCGGACTGGAGACAGTCGGCGACCTTGACTTCATCGTCGCGGCGGACGCAAAGGACCCGAAGGCCGTCGAACAAATCGTCGAATGGTTCACGTCCCGTCCGGGCGTCTTCGAGGTGACCGCGCGCGGCGAGACAAAAACAAGCGTGCGCCACGAAAACGGCCTGCAGGCCGACTTGCGCATCGTGCCGGAGGAGCAATTCGCGTTTGCGCTGCACCACTTCACCGGCTCGAAGGATCACAACGTGCAAATGCGCCAGCGCGCCCTCGCTCGCGGCCTGAGCCTCAGCGAATGGGGCCTTGAGCCCGCCGATGGCGAGGGCACCGTCAAAACAAAAGCCGCCGCGCACGCGGAGACGCGCGCGAAAATCACAAGCGAAACGGAGCTCTTCGCCGCGCTCGGCCTGGCGTTTATCGAGCCCGAGTTGCGCGAGGGACTCGGCGAGATCGAGGCCGCGGAACTCACAAACAACAGGCTCCCGCATCTCGTGGAGCACACCGACCTGCGCGGCGCGTTTCACAACCACACCACCGCGTCGGACGGCCGCGGCACGCTCGAGGAAATGATCGCCGCCGCGCAAGCGCTCGGTTGGGAATACATCGGCATCGCCGACCACTCGAAGTCGAGCCACCAGGCGCGCGGCCTCGACGAGCAACGCCTCGCCGACCAGCTCAACTGTATCCAAAAAATAAATACATCGGGGCGCTTCAAAACGCATGTCTTCGCCGGCACCGAATGCGACATCCTCACGGACGGCTCGCTGGATTTTGACGACCTCACGCTTGCGCAACTCGACTTCGTCGTCGCCTCGGTGCACAACGCCTTCTCGCAAGGCGAGGAGCAGATGACCGCGCGCATCATCCGCGCCATCGAAAACCCGCGCGTCACCATGCTCGGTCACATGACGGGGCGGCTGCTGTTGCGTCGCGAAGGCTACCGCGTGAACGCGGCCAAGGTGATCGACGCCGCGATCGCCAACGGCGTCATCATCGAACTCAACGCCAGCCCGTGGCGTCTCGACATGGACTGGCGGCTCTGGCGCCGGGCCGCCGAACGCGGCCTGCTCTGCTCAATCAACCCCGACGCGCACGAACCCGGGCACCTCGCCTTTGTGCGCACGGGCGTGAACATCGCCCGCAAGGGCTGGCTCTCGAAACAAAACATCATCAACACCAAGCCCCTCGCCGAAATGCGCGCGTGGCTTGAGACCCACCGCGCGTGATCTCGTGGCTCAAGCAACAATGGGCGAGGCTGCGCGGCGCGGCGACGCCGGCGCGCACCGAAAAACAAAAACACGGCGCCGCCGGTGAGTCCGCCGCCGCGCGCTTCCTGGCAAACGAACGCGGCATGACCATTCTCGCGCGCAACTGGCGCAGCCCGAGGGACCGCCGCGACGAAATCGACATCATCTGCCGCGCACGCGAAGGCGCGCTCGTTTTTGTCGAAGTGAAAACCTATCAAACCGCGCGACTTCTCAACGGCTACGAGGCGGTGAACACGCGCAAAAAAACCGTCCTCAAGCGCGCCGCCGGCACCTATCTGCGCACCCTCGGCCCCCGCTGGCGCGACTTGAGCTACCGCCTTGATGTCGTCGTTGTGGAACGAACGGACGACGGCCGGCTCATCCCGCACCATTTCGAAAACGTGCCGCTGTTCTCAAAAGGAAGGCACATCTGAAAACGAGGGGCGCGTCCGTTTGCCTGCCATCGGAAACAAGCCGGGCGCCTTTGGCGTTTGCATCCGGCTTTTGTTCGCATTCCACTCAAAGGCGAAAATCAATTTTCCCATGCGCATCGGCTCCGTCCAACTTGACTCACCGCTCTTTCTGTCACCGCTCGCGGGCTACACAAACCTGCCCATGCGCCTGACGATTCGCGAGCTTGGCGGGCTCGGCTGGGCGACCACCGACCTGGTGAACGCGCGCTCGCTCATCGAGCGCAACCCGAAGGCGCTGCAACTCATCCGTTCCACGCCCGCCGACCGTCCGATGGCGATCCAGCTTTTCGGATCAGACCCGGCGGAGATGCGCGACGCGGCGGTCATTTGCGAGCAGGCCGGCGCGGCATCCATCGATATCAACATGGGCTGCCCCGTGCCCAAGGTCGTGAAAGTTGGCGGCGGCTCGGCGATGATGACCGAGCTCGACAAAACCGCGAAACTCGCGCGCGGCATGGTCGGGGCGGTAAAGATTCCCGTCACCGCAAAAATGCGCCTTGGCTGGGACGACGCCAACATCACCGCGCCCGACCTTGCGCGCGTGCTGGAGGACGCGGGCATCGCGGCGGTGTTTGTGCACGGGCGCACGCGCGCGCAGGCATTTTCCGGCACGGTCAACCTCGCCGGAATCCGCAAGGTCGCGGAGGCGGTGAAAACGATTCCCGTCATCGGCAACGGCGACGTGATCACGCCCGAGTCCGCGCGCAAGATGATCGACGAAACCGGTTGCGCGGGCGTGAGCATCGGGCGCGGCGCGTTTTACGATCCGTGGATTTTTCGTCGCACGGAGCACCTGCTGCGCACGGGCGAACTGCTACCCGAGCCGACGTTTGCCGAGCGCGTGCGTGTGATGTCGCGCCATCTGGATTTGATGATCGAAGTGTTCGGCGAGGAGCTCGGCTGCCGGATGTTTCGCAAAATCGCGCCGTGGTATGCGCGCCGCTTGGGTCCGTCGAAGGACTTCAAGCAGCGCATCGTGAAAATGAACACGCGCGCGGATTTCGAAACGATACTCGACGCGTATCGCAAGTGGCGCGCGCCGTTTTGCGAGAATGGAAACCCCGACGCCGAGCCGCTTCCGCGCTTCCGCCCCGCGCCGCTTGTGGCGTCGTTCATGCGCCCCGCGGGCGAAACCGCGGACGCCAACGAATCCATCCCCGTGCCCAAGGGGCCGGTGGATTTTTGGTGAAATCGGAACGGCGGTTTTCTTACCGCGGGACGCGCGTGTTTGACGATGTGTCGTGCACGCGCGAAAGCGCGAATGTCCGATGAGGATAAACAAAACCGGCAAACGAACGCCGTTTGAAAACGGGTCGTTTGCCGGCTTGTTGATTAGCGCTCGAATAGATTATGCGCCCGCTTTCGGGGCCGGATAGGTTTTGGCGGCTTCCTCGGCGTAGTGCTTGAGCTCTGAGGCAAGGCGCTCGGGAGTCCAACCGGCGGCGGCGGCCATCCAGCGGCCCACTTCCTCCGCGCGCGAGGGCATATCGGGAATGTAGAAGTGCCAGCTCGTGCGGCGCATGATCACGTCGGCGAGCGAAATCGCCCACTCGTTTTCGACGTAGTGCTTCACCGCGGCCTCGCCGTAGGCGGTCGGGATGATGCCACTGTAGGTCGCCGCTTCCTCGGGCGTGAGGAGGGGCTCCTCTTTCGTGCGACAGGGCTTGGCATTGAGACTGAGGCTCTTGACAATCTTGGTGACGGCTTGCTCGGCCATGAGGCGGTAGGTGGTGAGCTTGCCGCCGGCGATGTCCCACCAGCCTTCCGTGACGAGTTTGATCTGGTGCGCGCGCGAGGTGCTCGAGGGCGAGCCGTCGCGGTTGGCGATGAGCGGGCGCAGGCCAACCCAGGAGCTGATGATGTCCTCGCGGGTGAGCTTGACCGTGGGGAAGGTGGTGTTGACGGTCTGCAGGACGTAGTCGATGTCCTCGAGGTCAACTTTCACGTCCTCGGGCCGCGCGTCGTAGTCGGTGTCGGTCGTGCCGATGATGAGGCGTTCGCCCCAGGGGATGAGGAAGAGGATGCGCTTGCCCTCGACCATCGTGACGGCCTCGCCCTCGTCAACGTGGATGCGCTTGCGGTCAACGACGATGTGGATGCCCTTGGTGAGGCGGAGTTTGATCTCGCTGTGCGGGATTTTTTCGAGCCAGGGGCCGGCGGCGTTGAGGATGGCGCGGGTCTTGACGGTGTATTTTTCACCGGTGAGCGTGTCCTCGATTTCGCACGTCCAGATGCCGTTTTCGCGCTTGGAATCGATGAAGCGCGTGTAGTTGGAGATGTGCGCGCCGTGCTTCACGGCGGAGCGGAGGGTGTCGAGCGTAAGGCGGGCGTCGCTGGTGAGCGCGTCGTAGTAGCGCACGGAGCCGCGCAGTTCGTTGGTGTTGATTTGCGGAAGGTGCTCGAGGGTTTCCTTGACGGTGAAGCCGCGCGAGGGCTTGAAGTTTTTGCCGTTGCAGAGCAGGTCATACATTTTCACGCCGATGCGCATCATCCAGAGCGGGAAGCCGTTGACCTTGTAGACGGGGAACATGAACCCGAGGGGCTGGCCGAGGTGCGGCGCGATTTTGTGGACGACTTTTTTCTCGACGCTGGACTCGTGCACGAGGGCGACGCGGCCTTGCTCGAGGTAGCGCAGGCCGCCGTGGAGGAGGCGGCTGGAGCGGCTGCTGGTGCCGTAGGCGAAGTCGTAGCGGTCGACAAGGCCGGTGCGAAGTCCGCGCATGGCGGCATCGCGCGCGACGCCGCTGCCGACGATACCCCCGCCGATGACGAGGAGGTCCAGGGTTTCCCCAGCGAGCTGGGAAAGCGTTGATTTGCGTTTCTCTTGGTATGTGGTGCTCATGTTATTTCGATTGGAATATTTATGCGCGTTGGTTTTAGGTGAGTCCGATGTTGGTTGTGGTGAAAAAAACGGGGGTCGTTGGCGGGGTGACGGTGTGTGTTTAGCGCGATCCGGTAAGCATCTCTCCGAGGCCGGCGAGGTTTTCAACAATAATGTCGGCCTTGACCGAGGATTCCTCGGCGTCCTGTCGCGTGGCTTCGCCGGAGAGGACGAGCACGCCCGTAACGCCGGCGTTTTGAGCCATGGCGATGTCGGTGTAAATACGGTCGCCAACCATCGCGACTTCCTCCGGGCGGAGGTTGTGGCGCTGGAGGATGCCGGTGACCATCGAGGGATCGGGTTTTCCGAAAACCTTGTCGGGAGCGCGTCCCGTGGCGGATTGGATTGCCGCGCAGATGGCAGCGCAATCGACGAGCACGGTGGGCAGGTCGGTGGGGCAAATGCGATCGGGGTTGGTTGCGAAATAGGGGCGGCCTTGCGAGGCCCACCACGAGGCACGGCAGAGGCGCGCGTAGGTGAGGCTCATGTCGAAGGCGGCGATGACGGCGTCGGGGATGTCGGCGGGATCGTCGTTGGCGGATTCGTAACCGGCCTTGGTGAATTCGCCGATCATGCTGGGCGTGCCCAGAAGGAACAGGCGGCGGAACTCGGGATGATTGGCTTTCAGCCAGTCAATGGTGGCCTGCGCGGAGGTGTAGAGTTGCTCGGGCGCGGAGGGAATTCCGATGCGCTCCAAGTGCGCGAGATAATCGGCGGAGCTCTTGGAGGGATTGTTGGTGAGGAAGGTGTAGCCGATGCCGTGCCGGGTGAGGGAATCGAGGAACGGTTTTGTCCAGGGAAACAGCGTGCCGCCCTTGTAGATGGTGCCGTCCATGTCGAGGACGACATGGCGAATGCGGGAGGTGTCGGCGTTGGTTGTGGCGGATGCGGTCATTGGAACGGAACAGGATAGGTCAGAATCGGGGGGTTGTTTTTCACAACAATAACCATGCGTTTTCGGGAGTCAGGCAAGGGCAAAAGTGAGAACCCCGGCCAAAATCGGCGTGTATTGCGCGCATGGTTTTTGTTGGGCGCGGTTTATTTTATTTCCCACGCGCCGCCGGGGCCGAAGAGGGCGTCGAGCGCGGGCGCGAGCCAGCCGGTGCGCACGGCGACGTCGAGGACGGTGAAGCGGCGGCGGATGTGGTAGGCCTTTGTGAAGGTTTCGCGCAAACGCTGGCGGGTGATGCCGATTTGCTCGGGCTCGAAGGGCGCGCCGACCGATTGCAAGCGCTGCTTGATGTCGGCAAAGGGGATGAGCTGGCGGCGGAGCTTGGCGCAGATCGCGGGCCACTCGGCTTTCAGGAGCTCGAGTTGTTTGCGGAGCGCGGCGGCATCGACGTATTTTGTCATGGTTTCGCGGACGGCGGTCTCCTTGAAATCCGCCGTGGCGAACAGGGCGGCGGTGTTGGCCTCGACCGTCTTCGCGTCGGGCCAGGCGGCGCAGATCGCGTCGATGTCGAGCGTGGAGGCGTCCATGCGGAGCAGTTGCTCGTAGAGGCTGGTGATGGCGAGCGTGCCGATGCCGACCTTGAAGCCGTGCGAGGGCGCGGCGCCGTTGTGCGTGTGGTGCTCCATGTCCCAGAGATGGCTGAACTGGTGCTCGGCGCCCGAGGCGGGACGGCTGGACTTCGCCCATTGCATGGCAAAGCCGCCGAGTATGAGGCCCTCGGTGAGCGCGTTGATCGCGGCGGTGTCGCCCGCGCGGGCGGCGGCGGGATCGGCGAGCGCGTCGCGCAGCCCGCCTTGCACGATTGTCCAGGCCTTGGTCTCGATGGGTTCCTCGCCGAGGGAGTCGGCAAATATCCAATCGGCGCCGGCGGGAACTTTCGCGAGCAGGTCGGCGTAACCGGAGGCGGTCATTTCCGGCGGGGCTTTTTTGATCACGTCGATGTCCGCGAGCACGGCTTGAGGCGCGGGGCAGACGAGCGTCTGCTTGGCGTTTTCATAGGTGATCGACGCGCCGAACGCGGTGTAGCCGTCCATCGAGGCGGCGGTGCCGACGCAGACATACTGGCGGCCCGTCTCGTGCGAGGCGCGCTTGGTGAGGTCGTTGATCGTGCCCGAGCCGACGGCGACGGGAATGGCGTCGTGCGTCTTGAACGAGGCGATGAGTTGCTCGACGTATTTGTATTCGGCGTAGAGTCCCGGATCGGTGAAGATGAACGACTCGAGCACGGTGACGCCATCGGCCGCGAGCGCGTCGCGAACGGCATTGCCCGCGACCGCCATCGTGTTTTGGTCCGCGATGACGACGGCTTTGCGTCCGGGGAATTGCTGCTTGAACACTTGGGCGACCTTCCCGAGGCAACCGGGTTCGAGCACGAGCGCCTTGGTTTCGCTCGCGGCGGCAAGCGCCTCCTGCGGGGAGAGGCGCGTGATGCCGAACAATGTGTCTGCGTCAACCGGTTGGATCGGGGAGGGAGTGTTGCTCATGATGCTGTTTTCTTCGTGATTTTTGAGATGTTAAAACTGTGGCGGACGGGAATTACTTCTTCCCGCGTTTGGCGTAGTATTTTCTGATTTCAAGCATGGCGACGTCGGGATGGTCGGTGGCAAAAGAGGCCACTCCGAGATCCATCAGCTCGGCGTAAACTCCGTCGCGGGACATGTAGGGAAGCGATTGATACAGGATGCCGAGGGAGCGCAGGCGCTCGCCGAGCCTGATGATGAAGGAGCGCGTGTGGTTGAACGGCTCGGAGGGATCGTCGGTGCAGGGGATTTTCTTCCAATCCCTGCCGCCGTCGGTGCTGCGATCGTAGTTTGCGCCGTTCCGGTTGGGGTGCACGTGCAATTGCATCGAGGTGATCGATTTGATGTCCCCGCTGGCGACAAGCTCGTCGATCATCTTGGTGATTTCCTGCTCGCCCGCGGACATCCAGAGAAGCGTGCCGGACTCGGGCACGAGTTTTTTCCACTCGATATGATGCGCGGGATGGCGCGAGGCGAGGATGACGCGATCAGCGACGCCGGCGTCCTTCACCAATTTTGCGAGCACGGCGAAGTCCACCTTCTTGATGTCGAGGTAAAGGCGCAGGTCGGGATTGTCGGCCATGTAGGCGAAAATGTCGCTCATTTTTGGAACGCGGCGGCCCCTGAATGAATCGCCTTTCCACGCGCCGACATCGAGGGTTTGGAGAAACGCCCATGTGCTTTTTTCAACGGAGCTTTTTTTGAGCACCGGGTCGGCATCCTTGATCAGGCGCTTGAAACTGCCGTCGTGGAAGGAGACGATGACGCCGTCCTTGGTGGCGCGAATGTCGGATTCGGGAATGGTGCCCAAGGCCCAGCCGAGTTTGAACGACTCAAGGGTTCCCTCCTCGGCGAGATTGCCCGCGCCGCGGTGGCTTTGCACGACGAAATCTTTCAGTGCGATGTGGTCGGTGACGTTCCAGGCGCTCTTGGGCGCGGAAGTTTGCGCTTGCGCAAACAAGGCGGTGGGGGCGGCGGCAACAAGCAGCCAGGCGAGGGCGATACGGGGGCTCATTTCTTTTTCTTGGTTGATTTTGTTTTTGTGGATTGTGCGGAATAGTTAAGCAAGGTGCGCGCGCTGGGCTCGTCGATGATGATGCCCTTGAGAAAACCGCCCTTGATGGCGGCCATGATCGAGGGGGCCCGGTCGTTGCCCGTCACCACGCCGATGACTTGGGGGATTTTGGCGAGCTGGGAGAGCTCGATGCTCATCACGCAGTCGCGCCAGGGAGTGTCGCACTCCTTGCCCGCGGCGTTGAAATAGCGCCCGCACGCCTCGCCGACCGCGCCGGCGGCGCGCAGGGCCTCGATCTCGTTTTCCTTGAGAACGCGGCGCTCGGTGAACACGGAATTGTCCAGCGCGCCTATGCCGATGACCGCGAGGTGGGCGCGGTCGAAATAGTTGTTCACGGTGCGGATCTGCTCAAGGTCGAGCAGGGCGTCGCGCATTTTTTTCTCGTGCACGTAGGCGGGCGTGTTCATCGCCACGAAGTTGCCGCCGAGACGCTGGGAGAGCACGCGGCCGATTTCCTGGGCATCGAAAGTGTTTATGTTGGAATCGACGCTGCCCATTGATTGCACGATGGTCGGCGCCGTGCTCCTGGATTCGCGGACATTTTCGACGAGCGCGTGGATGGTGCGCCCGCCGCCAAGGGCAATGATACTCTTGGTCTCGATGAGCGACTCGAAAACGCCGGCGGCAAACAGGCCGATCGTTTTGCGCAAGTCGGCGGCAGGCAGGTTTTCGGCGGCCCTGATGACGATGGCCGTCGAAAGCCCGAGCTGGACGCGCAGGCGGGTCTCAAGTTCGCGGTCGCGCGGCTCGTAATCAGCGACCGTGATGCGGACGATGCCGCGCTCGCGCGCCATCGCGAGAAGTCGCGACACCTTGGCCTGCGAAACCTTCACGAATTTGGCCACTTCATCCTGCCCCAAGCCCTCCACATAATAGAGGCGGGCGGCAAGATGCAATTGGTCGTCTGAATAACTATTCCGCATTACAATTTAGAGGTTTGATTCCTCGCCCAGAGGATGTCAAGGCGTGAGCAACGTAATTTTTATACAGAAAAATGATGGAAGGCCTGCGCACAAGGCGCGCGGCGGGTCCGCGCGGCCTCTTGCAAATGATCTTGTATTATTCTCATTTACCCTTTGACAGAGACTGTGCGCGAAGATTCTTTTCTGTCGCGGACACGCATCGCCCCGCGGCATGCGCGGAACACACCTTTCAACGAACAGTTACAAAATGGCTTCAAACCTCTTAGGTTACTTCTCCAACGACATCGGCATCGACCTCGGCACCGCCAACACTCTTGTCTATGTGAAGGACAAGGGCGTTGTTCTGCGCGAGCCAAGCGTCGTCGCGCTCGACACCAACACGCGCAAGGTTCGCGCCGTCGGCGACGACGCCAAGCGCATGCTTGGACGAACCCCGGGCAACATCACCGCCATTCGCCCCATGAAGGACGGCGTCATCGCCGACTTCGACGTGACCGAGGCGATGCTCCGCTACTTTATCGGCAAGGCGCGCATCCACTCGCTGCGCATCCCGCCGCGCGTCGTCATCGCGATTCCCTCGGGCATCACCGAGGTCGAAAGACGCGCCGTGAAGGACTCCGCGTCCCGCGCCGGCGCGCGCGAGGTGATCACCATTCCCGAACCCATGGCCGCCGCGATCGGCGTCGGCCTGCCCATCGACGAACCCGCCGCCAACATGATCGTGGACATCGGCGGCGGCACGACCGAAATCGCCATCATTTCGCTCGCGGGCATCGTGTTTTCAAAGTCCGTGCGCGTTGCGGGCGACGAGCTCGACAGCGCGATCGTCAACTACATGAAGCGCGCCTACAACCTTCTCATCGGCGAGCGCACCGCCGAGGAAATCAAGATGCGCATCGGCTCGGCGTATCCGCTCGACGAGGAAATCGACATGGAGGTGAAGGGCCGCGATTCCGTCGCCGGGCTGCCGAAAACAATCCACATCACCTCGCAGGAAATCCGTGACGCGCTCGCGGACACCATCAGCGCGATTGTTGACGCCGTGCGCGCGACGCTGGAGCGCTGCCCGCCGGAGCTTTCCGCCGACCTGGTTGACCGCGGCTTTGTGCTTGCCGGCGGCGGCTCGCTCATTCGCGGCATCGACCGCCTGTTGAGCGACAAAACCGGCCTGCCCGTCACCGTGGCCGAGGATCCGCTTTCCGCGGTCGCAAACGGCACCGGCGCCGTGCTGAACGACATCAACTGGTTGCTGCAAAATGTCTGACGGCATTTTTGCCGGTTTTGGATTTTCGACTCTCGATTTTGGATTTTGGAGCCTCCGCTCCGATTTCGCTTTCGTTTCCGCGCGGTAGCGCGTAATCCAAAATCCAGACTTCAAAACCCAAAATTTCTTCGTGCAATTCAAGCGCTTCGACCAGACAAAACCATTCATCGTTCTCGCCATCGTGTTCGCGGCGTGGATGTTTTTGCCGTTCGCAGCGAAACGCCTCGCGAGACACGCGTTTTTTGAGTTCCAGGCGCCCATCGACGTAAGCGCGGCGACCATCCGCACGTTTCAGGATTACTGGGCGATGCGCACGCGCAATCCGAACGACCTCATCGAGGCGGGACAGGAAATCGCGAGACTGAACTCATTTTACGAAAACAAAATCAGGGAGGCCAAAACGCTTGAGGGCGAAATCGCCCGGCTCGAGGCGCTGCTCAATCTGCCCGTGTTTAACGAATACCGCCACGAGGCCGCGCGGGTTGTCCGCCGCGATTACAACGCGTGGTGGCAGCGCATCACGATTCGCAAGGGCCGCAACTACGGCATCACCGTCGGCTCGCCGGTGATTTTTGCGGGGGGGGTCGTGGGGCGCGTGAGCGAGGTGGGGCTCTACACATCCGTCGTCGATCTGCTCAGCAGCCCCGGCGTGCGCCTTTCGGCTGTCATTGAAACGGACGGCAAACATCGCCCCGTCAATTTTCAGGGACGCTCAAGCTCGGCGTTTTCAAACGCAACCGGCTCGCTCGAGTTTGTGCCGCTCGATATTTTTATCGCCTCCGGCGAGGCGCCGCGCGTCGTCACCTCCGGCCTGGGCGGCGTGTTTCCGCCGGGGCTTTCCCTCGGCGTGATACGCAAACTCGAGCCCGACAGCGACGGGCTTTTCCAATCCGCCGAGGTGAGCCTCGACTCGCGCCTGGCCTCCCTCATGGAGGTCACCGTGCTCGTGCCGCTCGCCCCCAAGGAACCGCCGAAGGGAGGCGCGCGATGATCTCCCTCCACCGCCAGCCGCTTGTCGTGATTGTCTGCGGGATCTTGCTTTGGACGATCACCGCGCAAATCAACCACTACCTCGCCGTGTGGCACCTCAATCTTTTCACGGGCGGATTAATGGTCGCCCACGCTGCGCTGCGCTTTCGGTCGCGCGTCATCTGGCGCATCACGCTGCCGCTCGGCCTGTGGCTCGACGCCGCGTCGGCCGTGCCCTTCGGCATGCACGCGGCGCTTTTTCTGCTGGCGGGCGTGATTATTCACCGCGTGCGCGGACGCACGCCGCGCGTCGACACCGCCTCCGGCGTGATCGCCGCGGTGAGCGCCAACGCCATCCTGTTTGTCGTGATCGCGATCGCCTTTGCGATTCGCGGCCCCGTGCAAACCGGCGTCCTCTTCACGCTGCTTGTGAACCTCGCGCTTTCGAGCGCGTTTGTGGCGCTGATCGCGCCGTGGTATATCGCGCTGCAAACACGCGCCCTCGAACTCGCCGGCATCAACGCGCACATGCAGCTCGGCCTCTCCGCGCACGACTAAAAAAATGCAGCCGCCCGACAAGACAGACCCGCGCTCCGGCACGCTCGTTGAGGCCCACAAAACCTACGACAAACGCATCATCATTTTTTATCCCGCCATCGGCGTCCTCCTGCTCATCGTCGCCATCGGGTTCGCCTACCAGCAGCTTTTCAAGGCCAACGAATACGCGGAAAGCGAAAAAATCCAAAGCCTGCGCCGCATCCTCACACCCGGGCCGCGCGGCAACATCTACGATCGCGAAGGCCGCCTGCTCGTCGGCAACCTCGCCCGCTACGCCGTCACCATAAACCTTGACGAACTCCGCGCCGAGTTTCGCCGCGCCTACCTCATCACGCGCCGCAACTACCGCGAGGCGGACGACAAAAACATACCCTCGTCCAGGCAGCTTTGGATCATTGCGCGCTACGCGGTCATGCAACGCTACCTCGACCGGATAAACGAAATCACCGGACGCGACGAGACGGTGAACGCCACGCGTTTCCAGCGCCATTTCAACCAGCAGTTGCTCATCCCCTACACGCTGATCGACGACCTCACATCCGGCGAATACGCGCGCCTCGCCGAGCAACTGCCCGTCAACTCTCCGCTCCGGCTCACCGCCAGCAGCATCCGTTATTATCCGCACGGCAGCGCCGCCGCGCACGTGCTCGGCTATATCCGCTCCAGCGACGACCTCGACGCCGAGGGCTTCCCCGGCGAAAACCTGACCACCTTCAAAATGCGAGGCACCACGGGACGCGACGGGCTCGAGCTAAGATTCAACGAACACCTCCAGGGCAAGCCCGGCTATACCATCTACCGCGTCGATCCCGCGGGCTACCGTATCGAGCCCCCGCTCGAGCACCAGCGTGCCGTCCAGGGACAAAGCATCGTCACCAGCCTCGACATCGACCTTCAAAAAGTCGCCGAGGCGCAACTCGGCGACATCGACAACGACGGTTATCGCGGCGCCGTGGTCGCGCTCGACGTGCTCACCGGCGAAGTCCTCGCGCTTGCCAGCAACCCCGGCTACAACCCCAACGACTTTTTCCCGCGCCTCAGCCAGGAAACGGTGGACAAGATGAACACGCAGCGCGCGTGGTTCAACCTCGCCATCGCCGGCGGTTATCAACCCGGCTCCACATTCAAAATCATAGATGCCATCGCCGGATTCCGGCACAACGTGCTCAAGCCGGACACCGAGTATTATTGCGACGGCATACTCCGCGTCGGCAACCGGAACTTTGTCTGCAACAACCACAGCATGCGCGGCGAAATGAGTTTTCGCGACGCGATCGCCAAGAGCTGCAACATCTTTTTTTATCGCGAAAGCCTCGTCCTCGGCGCGCAACCCATCGCCGACGAAGCGCGCCGCTTCGGGCTCGACCAACGCACCGGCATCGAGCTTCCCAGCGAGGGCAAGGGTAACATACCCGACCCGATCCAGCGCCGCGCGCGCGGCCTGCCATGGACCGGCGGCGACACCGTCACGCTGGCAATCGGTCAAAGCGAAATCACCGTCACGCCCCTGGAGATGGCGGGTTTCGCCGCCTCGGTTGCGCGCGACGAAACCCGCACCACGCCCACGATATTGCACGACCCCAACCGCACGCGCCAGCGCACCGAACCCATCGGGCTGACGCCCGAACAGCGCCACGCGCTCGTCGATGCGATGCGCGAGACCATGAAAACCGGCTCCGGCCGGATGCTCACCAATCCGCGCTTCAAGGCGCTCAACCTTGGTTATCTCGACATCGCCGGAAAAACCGGCACCGCGCAGCGCGAAGTGTGGGTGGATGGCAAGCGCGGCATCATCAACCTCGCGTGGTTCATAGGTTTCGCGCCCGCGGAAAACCCGAGCATCGCAATCGCCGTGGTTCTCGAAGGCAACATCCCCGGCGAAGAACTCGGCGGCGGAGCCAAAGCCGCACCCATCGCGGGCTACGTGCTAAAAAAGTATTTCGAAAAACACCCCGACCAAATCCCCGCGCAGCCGGAAATGTAGGGGCACACGCAAAATACCGTCCCTACGAGCGTGATGCGTCAGGATTGCGCGGTTGTATCGTCACTCTCCAGATGCCGCACCGGCGTATTTGATCGAGCACATAAGCCAGAGATGGAAATGGCATGTCAGCATCGACGACAACCACAGGGAAAATATTTTCAGGACCGATCATGAGTGTGGCTTCATGTATCTTTTGAACAAACTCATCCCCGGATATTTCGGTGCCGTTCCATCCGATTCTTTCATTATATTGTAGCGTAATCGTGATGGTGTTCCTCGCAAATTTCGCAGGAGGTTTTAAACCCTTTGGAAATTCAAAATATTTGAGAGGGATGCATCCTTCGGACGACCTGAATGCCATGCCGGATTCACGCCACACTCCTGTATCAAAACGAATATCCTTAATGTGCGCGCGTTTGGCAGTTTCGATAGCATCAAGAATGGCGCCGCACGTTGCATAATAATCTCCATCAATGACGACGGAGGGATGCGCATTCGCTCTTTCTTGTTCGCGCTTGAATGCTTCGATACGCGAAGGAATGTCCTCAACGATTGATGGTTTAACGATGACGCCTTTTTCCTGTTCGATTTCCGTCAATACGCGATTTGCCGGTATATGCGAGATATACACAACAGGATCCTTTGAAAACTGAATGACCAGTGGCTCTTGAGCGAAGCTTATCTCTACTTCCTCATCCGGCGATGTCCAATATGGGTTTCCCTCAACCGCCTTTTTCGAACATCCCGCCAGAACAAAACCCGCCAGCAACAAAACGCCGAAACCGATGTGTGCTTTATGACAGTGCATGATTGGGGCCGGGTTGATTTTTGGTGGCAATCTGCCTCGTCATCCGGCTTTGCGCAACCTACAAAAAAGCCACCGATCTTATCGGTGGCTTCGAGAAAAATAAGAGGGACTTGTCGCGCGCTTATTCGCCGTCGTTGCCGATGGCCTCGACCGGGCAGCCCTCGAGGGCTTCCATGCACAGCGCCGTGTCTTCCTCGGTCGCCGGCTGCGCTTGCACGTAGGAGTATCCGCCCTCGTCGCTGCGCGCGAAAAACGCGGGAGCCGTCTCGCGGCACAGGTCGCAGTCGATGCATTGCTGGTCGACATAGAATTTACCGGGAACATTGGAGGGCCATTTATCGTCTTTGTTTGCCATGATGACAGGCAAACAAAACGAAAACTTCGCGCTGTCAAGTTAGCTCATTTCTCCCGTGGGCGCAAAAACACGCGCTTGCGCCCGCAAATTTTCACGGACGAGTGCTTGTGTTTGCCGGCTTATCGGGCAAGTTTTGCAACCTCTCCGCCAAGACAGCGATTCACTTTCCGATGGCATTCTCAGACAGATCATACGTTCGCGACAACCACAGGAACAACCGCCAGCAAACCAGCACGCTGGTGTGGCTGTTGTGCGCGATCGGCGCGGGCTTTATCATACAATCGGTTTTTGAGCGGCTCGTGCCCGGCGGGGAGGGCGCGTTCACACAGGCCGCCGCGCTTGTGCCGGGCCTGTTCGTCAAGGGTCGCGTCTGGACGCTCGTCACCTACACATTGCTTCACGGCAACTGGCTGCACCTGCTCGTGAACGGCATCACGATTTACTTCATGGGGCGCGAGGTGCTTCCGCTGCTTGGCAACAAACGCTTCGCCTGGTTCTGCGTCGCGGCGGCGGCGGGCGGCGGGCTGATGTGGCTCGCCGTCAATTTCCACCACCAGTATTATACGCTCATCGGCGCGAGCAGCATCTCGCTCGCGCTGCTGATTCTCTTCGCGTGCTTTTATCCGAACAACAAAATCACGGTTTTGCTGTTCTTCATCATACCGGTTTCCATCCGCCCGAAATACCTGGCCATCGCCGCCGCCACGCTCGACCTCTGCGGCCTGTTGTTTCTCGAAATCCCCGGCAGGCACACCGACATTTCCGTCGCCTACTCGGCGCACGTCGGCGGCATAATCGTGGCGGTCTGTTATTATTTCCTCATCCACAAGCGGGCCTGGCGCAGGAGCGAGGCAGCCCGCGAGTCCGCGCTGCCCGAATGGCTCCGGAAAAAGAAAAAGCCCGCCGCGGTCGTCGCGCCCAAATACACGGTCAACATCACCAGCCGCGCCGATCTGCGCGCCGAGGTCGACCGCATTCTCGACAAGATCAACAGCCAGGGATTCGCCTCGCTGACCGACGAGGAAAAACGCACGCTCGACAGCGCCAAGGACATGCTCAGCGGAAAGTAGCACCGGCCTGCCGCGCGTTTTTCGCGCTTGGTTTTTTCGGGCAACCGGCATTGGCTTGGAAGCGCATGTTGCTCGTGTCCGTTTTCACCTTCCCATAACTATCCGTGTTCATGTTGATCACAATCATGAAGTCCTTCGCCGCCCCTCCGTTCGCGGTCATGCTTTTGCGCCGCGTTTTCCCCGCGGTCATTGCAAAATCGAACTGACTGATTGCGTCGACCCTTTACTTAAAGCCTTCCGATTTTAAACCAGTAAACTCACAAACATAAACCATAACAACAAAGCCATGAAACTCCACTATTCCGCCAGCCCGGACACCACCAACAGCATGACCACGGAGCAGCTCCGTGACACCTATCTCATCCAGGGCATTTTCCAGCCCGGCCAGATCATCGCCCACTACACGGACCTCGACCGCATGGTCGTCGTCGGCGTGCAGCCCGCCGGCGCGCCCCTCAAGCTCGGCAACTACAAGGAAATCGGCTCGTCCTACTTCCTCGAGCGCCGCGAAATCGGCATCCTCAACATCACCGCCACGCCCGGCACCGTCACCGTCGGCGGCAACAAATACGAGCTCGGCCACCTCGACTGCCTCTACATCGGCCTCGGCGAGCAGGACGTCACCTTCTCCGGCGACACCCAGTTCTACTGCATCAGCACGCCCGCCCACATGAAGCATCCGACCGCCGTTCTCCGCGGCGAGGACATCAAGACCCCGCCCATCGGCGACCCGGTCAACGCCAACAAGCGCGTCATCCGCCGTTACATTCACCAGCTCGAGGGCGGCATCAAGAGCTGCCAGCTCGTCATGGGCTGCACCACGCTCGAAACCGGCAGCGTCTGGAACACCATGCCCTCGCACGTCCACAGCCGCCGCACCGAAGTCTATCTCTATTTCGACGTGCCGCAGGACCAGATGGTCGTGCACCTCATGGGCGAGCCCAACCGCACCCGCAACATCATGGTGCAGGACCGCGACGTCGTCCTCTCCCCCGGCTGGTCAATCCACTCCGGCTGCGGCACCGCCGCCTACCGCTTCGTCTGGGCCATGGGCGGCGACAACCAAAAGTTCGAGGACATGGACGCCGTCGAAATCAAGGACATGCGCTGAGTCTTCCCTCACCCAATCGCCAACCAAAACAATCAATAATCAAATGAGCAAATTACTCGATCTCTTCAAACTCGACGGAAAAGTCGCCATCGTCACCGGCGCTGGCCGCGGCATTGGCCAAGGCTACGCCCTCGCCCTCGCCGAAGCCGGCGCGGACGTGGCGCTCGTTGACGTCATCCCGATGGATGAAACCGCCGCAAAAGTCGCCGCCCTCGACCGCAAGAGCGTCAGCATCACCGCCGACCTCTCCAAGGGAGACGAAGCCGCCCCCGGCATCGTCGCCGAAGTCGTGCAAAAACTCGGCCGCGTTGACATCCTCGTGAACAACGCCGGCATCATCCGCCGCGAACCCTTCACCGAGCACAGCGCGAAAAACTGGAACGACGTCATCGCGATCAACCTCTCCACGCCCTTCTTCCTCAGCCAGGCCGTCGCCAAGCAGATGGTCGCGCAAGGCCAGGGCGGCAAGATCATCAACATCGCCTCGATGCTCTCGTTCCAGGGCGGCATCCTCGTGCCCGGCTACGCGGCGTCGAAAGGCGGCATCAAGAGTCTCACGATGCTCATGGCCAACGAACTGGCCCCGCACAAAATCTGCGCCAACGCGATCGCCCCCGGCTACATCGCCACGGAAAACACGCGCCCGATCCGCGAGAACCCGGAGCGCAACAAGGCGATCCTCGACCGCATCCCCGCCGGACGCTGGGGCACGCCCGAGGACCTCATGACGACGGTCGTGTTTCTCGCCTCGCCCGCCTCCGACTACATCAACGGCCACACCCTCGCCGTGGACGGCGGCTGGCTCTCCCGCTAAGCGAACACCCAGCGCACGCAACCACACTCAAACAAAAAGCGCGCCGGAATTCCCGGCGCGCTTTTTTATTTCCCCTCCCACGCTTCAGCCCTTCAGTCTTTCAGCCCTTCAGCCTTTCCCCCGTCCTCCCCGAATTCAACAACCGCGTCCACCAGCGCGTGCATGCACTCGATTTTGGCGGACGGCGTGATGCCATGCCCCAGGTTGAAAATATGCCCGCCCGGCAACCCGCGCATCGAGCACAGCAAGCGCACCGCCTCGTCGCGCACAATCTCCGGCGTCATTTGCATCAGCGCCGGATCAAGGTTGCCCTGTAGCGCCACGCCCGCCGGCAATCCGCGCCGCAGCGCCGCCAGGTTCACCGTCCAGTCCACGCTCAACACGCGAACACCCGACTTCGCCTGCGCGCCATGCTGCGCCGCCGCGCCCCTGGCATACAAAATCACCGGAAAATCCTCGGGCAGCGCCGACGCGATCTCGCGTATCCATTTTAAGGATACATATTCGTAGTCATGCGCCGCGATGATTCCGCCCCACGAGTCGAAAATCTGGATCGCGTCCGCCCCCGCCGCGACCTGCATCCGGAAATACGCGATCAACGCGTCCGTGAGCTTGCGCATCAGCGCCTCAAACGCGCCGCGGTCCGTGTAATAAAGCTGCTTCGCGCGCGCAAAATCGTCCGAGCTTCCGCCCTCGAGCATATACGCCGCCAGCGTCCACGGCGAACCGCCGAAACCGAGCAGCGCCTTGCCGTCCGACGCCAGCTCGCCCTTGAGCAAACGCAGCGCGCCGTCCACATACGCAAGCCGCTCGGGCACGGCCTCCGCCGGCGCAAGCGCGTCAATGTCCGCTCGCGACCCGATCCGCCGCGCCATTTCAATTCCCCCGCCCTCGCGAAACGCATACGCCTGCCCGAGCGCCTCGGGAATCACCAGGATGTCGGAAAACAAAATCGCCGCGTCCAGCCCCGGAAACCGTTTCATCGGCTGCAAGGTGACCTCCGCCGCCAACTCCGGCGTGCGCACCATTTCAAGAAACGACGAACGCGCCTTCAGCTCGCGGTATTCCGGCAGATAACGCCCCGCCTGCCGCATCACCCACACTGGCGGGCGCGACAACGGTTGCGAGGCGCACGCGGCGAGAAATCGTTCACGGGAAGTCATGGCAAGAGCGAAAAGTGGGCGGGAAACGGTGAAAAAACAGGTTCCGGACAGGGTGTCCGGCCTCTGTGCTCAATTGCCCCAACTATCGCTTTTTCCCGAGCGGAATCGAAAGGCTTCCACCGCCGGTCGTTCCCGAGCTGCTGCCCGATTCGCCCCAGGCGCGGAACGACTGGCAGCCCGCCATCAACACGCACACCGCCGCAACAAGCGCCAGCACACCCGCGCGGATAAAGCCCCGCCCGCATTTTCCCGCGCTTAATCCTTCGTTATGATTGTTCGAGTTCATTTGCATTCATTCATGTTGGTTGGCGCCGATTGGCGATAAAAAACTGTCTCACGGAATGCGCAGCTCCATTCCCACGCGCAACGGTGTGTTGCGCGACTGGAGCTGGTCGCGGTTGGCGTTCACAATCGCGTCCACCTGCGCGTTGCGCGCCGAGCCGTAATGCTGCCTCGCGATGTTGTATAAACTGTCACCCTGGCGCACCACGTGCCGGCGCGCGGGCGCGGCCTGTTGCGGCTGCGGCGCCGGTTGCGAAACGGCCGCGGGCTGCGCGTCGGGTTGCCGGGTCGCGACCGGAGCGGCTTGGGAAAACTGCGTGTTCCGCGATGTGACGACGATCGGATTCTCCGCCGCCACGACGCGCCCCGTTGTCTGCTGGCTCGTGTTTATGGGAACGCGCGCCGCCGCCGCTTGCGCCACGGCGAGGTCGGCGCGCAGGCGTTCGTTTTGCGCGCGAAGCCGGTTGATTGTCTCGGCGTAATCCGGGGACGCCCCGGACAAATCCAGCGAGGGCCGTCCGGGCAGCGTGCTCATGTAGTCGCGCTTTGCCGCGTCGATCCGCTGCTCGATCATCGCGCGCTGCGGCGAGTTCCGCATTATGGCCATGTATTTTTGATAATGATAAATCGCCGTCAGGTAGTCGCGCACCTGCTGCTGGTAAATGATCGCCATGTCCAGGTGCGTCTCCGGCGCCTTGTTGAGCCCGCGCTTGACGAGCACCCGGTCATACGCGGCCAGCGCCTCCGACGTGCGCCCCTGCCTGACCATTTCCTTCGCCTTTCTGTAATCCGGATCGTCAACCTCCGCCACTTCCGCGGTGCTCTCCGCGCGCCAGCATCCCGCCGCCAAAAGCAGCGCGGCGCACAGGCAAAAAAACACGGAAAACAGGGACCGGCGGGATCTCATCTTGAAAAGCTAGACGGAAAAGGATTTGAACGACAATAAACTCCTTCGTAATTTTTGCAACAAACCGGCAGAGACAATTCAAATCAATGACACTTTCCACAAAAACCGCCCTATCCCGAGCCCGCGCCTGCATCCGCACCGAAATGGACGCCCTCAAGGCAACCGCCGCCGCACTCGATGAGGAGTTCGCCGTCTGCGCCCGCATGGTGGGCGATACCGCCGCGAACGGCGGCAAGCTCGTCTTCTCCGGCGTGGGCAAATCCGCGCACATCGCCCAAAAACTCGCGGGCACTTTCAACAGCACCGGCATCGTCTCCTGCTTCCTCGATCCCACGCAGGCGCTCCACGGCGATTTCGGCATCTGCGCCGAGGGCGACACGGCCTTCCTCATCAGCAACTCCGGCCAGTCCGAGGAAATCCTCCGCATCATTCCCGCCCTGAAACGCTTCGGCCTGAAAATCCTCGCGCTCACCAGTTTTGCAGACTCCGACATCGCGCGCCACGCCGACTGCCGCCTGCTCTATCGCGTGCCCCGCGAAGCCTGCCCGCTCGAGCTCGCCCCCACCGCCAGCACCACCGCGGCCATGGCCCTCGGCGACGCGCTCGCCATGGTGCTCCTCGAAACACGCGGCTTCACGCGCGAGGATTTCGCCCTGCGCCATCCCGCCGGAAATCTCGGACGCCTGCTGCTCCTCAAGGTGAAGGACATCATGCGCACCGGCGACCGCCTCCCGCTCATCACGGCCGACGGCACGCTTCAGGAATCCATACTCGCCATGACCGCCGCCAAGTCCGGCTGCATCGCGATCATCGACCCGAGGACAAAAAAGCTCGCGGGCATCCTCACCGACGGCGATTTCCGCCGCGCCGCGCTCACCGGCAACAATTTCCTGTCCAAGCCCGTCTCCAAGTTCATGACGCGCACGCCGAAGGTCATCGACGAAAACGCCCTGGGCGTCGAGGCCATGCGCCTTTTCGAAAAACACAAAATCGACGACCTCATCGTGGTTGACAAAAAAGCCCGCCCCGTCGGCGTGATCGACGGCCAGGATCTGCCGAAGTTGAAGATCGTGTAAGCGCGTGGTGAAACGACACGCGCACGCAATTCGCAGGGGCGCACTTTACGTGCGCCCGCGTATGCGAAAGACTGTTTGTCCGACCTACGAAAGCACTTGCCTGCGCGTGGCTCAGATTTAACGTTAGGCCGCTATGCCAGACCACCCCAAAATCAATTGGCAGTTTCAGGACTTGCACGCACCGAGTCCAAACCGCGATTGGGTAGCGCTCCAGAAGCTGGAGGCTGACATCTGTTTGTTCTATCAGCAGCAAGCACACTATTCGCATGTCATGGGCGACCTTTACTACGGAGATGTGTATTCTCTGCCGTATTGGGAGATGTTGAGTCTCGAAGACTTGGACGGAGAGAGGTTGGAGTTCGTGCAGTCCGGCTGCTTGATGATTTTGCTCGCGATGAGCTGGGAGCTTATCGACGGCTCTGGCAGCTATTTGATGCCGCATGTTTCAGAAGCGCTGGCTGGTGTTCGTGCATCTAAGCCTGCCACCAGCCGCGTGGCTCGTCTTCGGCAGCATGTCGAGGATATTTTGAGCTACCTTCAGGACAAGCGCCCCAGTCTATCAGCAGTTGAGGAGGAGCGCGAGTGGTTCGGATTTGTGGACACTTCGCAGTGGGCGCATCGCGAATTTGTGTTCGGATACTTTCGGAATTGGTGCGATGAATTTATCAAGAATCCATATTATCACGGTGGAACGGTCTAACCATGCGTTGCAGCGGAGCAGCCGAGGTCTTGCCTTTTGACATAAAGGCGGCAACGCGGACGAACACCATTCGCCGATGAATTCGAAACCCGGATACGCGAGGTGCGCCCCTACAAGCAAACTAGCGCGTTTTGAGGCAGAGCGGTTGCCACCAACCCAAAAGGTTCCGCCATTGACACCCATGATGATAAGCAAACAATTCTTGCCATGTCCCCCGCAATCCCAAAAACGAACTTGGCTCAATAGCGCTGATCAGCAAAGCAAGTATTGGCACTATGAAAACGAAAATTCTAATGGCGCTCGGTGCAGCTATAGGGTTCGCTATCTACGAAATGGTCGAGCACGGTATAAAGCAGGCCGACTGGCGGCGGGTCGTCGCTGTGCCGATGATCATGTTCGTGCTGCTATTGTTTGTTCCAAACCGATGGTTCGAAATAAAGAAAACACCAAATTCATGACATGTTGCAGAAGATGCTGCTACTCCGAGAAAAAATTCAAATTGTATTGATTGCCCTCGGGATGTTTTTCTGCGGATTTGGTTTTGCGCTATTCAAACCATTTGCGACCGAGGAAGAACCTCCTTCACCGCCTGTGCATAAGGTCGGGTTTTGGAAGGATGGAGGCATATCAAAAGAAGCGGGACGTCGGTTTGCGCCATGGGTTATGGCTGCTGGTGTTGTATCGTTTGCTGGCGCATTTCTGATGCGCGATCGTAGATGATCCCTGAAAGGCAAAATCACGCATGTATGTGGTGGGCGGAAGCGGAAGGTAGGGCGAACCGTCCCGGTGAGCCGGTCGCATTATCGACTCACCGAGACGGTTCGCCCTACCTTGAACCTGAAAACCGCGATTGGAGATTAATTTTGCAGCAGGCCCGGGGGGATGTTCCTTGGTTTTTCACCGGGCTGTTCCAATCGCGGCGCGATTGAACGGCACCATCGCAATGTTTGTTCGATCATCGGCTTGCGTTTTTCCAACCCGCCCCAGCTGCTGCTCATGTGCAGCACATACTTGTGCCCGCTTCGCCCGCCCACCGCTCCGCACAGGAACACTTCCGTGCGCAGCGTCACCGGACGCTTGTATTCGCGCTTTTCGCCCAACGCCGCCCCCTGCCACACACTGAGCAGGTTGAAGAGCATCAGCACAGAGCGAAACGCCGCCTCCGTCGCAAAAAACTCCCGCCGGCAAAAACTGTCCGCCGCCAGATCGTCCTTGAGTTCGCATATGCGCTGCTCGATTCGCGCGCGCTGGTTGTAATCGCGCCACAACGCCTCGGGCGCATCGTTGCGATTGGTCACGAA
>NZ_JAQFIP010000018.1 GCF_029504735.1 Ereboglobus sp. PH5-10
CCGGCGTTTTCGTCCACGCGGACGTTCGCCGCGATGGTCGAGGAATACCAGCCGGTTTCGTCGTCCTGGCCGATCATCAGCGCGCCGTTTTCAACTTCCAGGCCGCCGTCGATTTTGTTCGCGCCGGTGAGGATGGTCGTGCCGGCGCCGCGCTGGATGAACACGCCGGCGCCGGTCACGGTGCCGCCGTAGACGAGGTCGTCGCTGCGGTTGATCGTGAGGGTGCCGGTGTTGGCCACCGCGCTGGCGTCGGCGATCATGCCGGTGGCGCCGCCGTTGCCGAGTTGCAGTTGCGCGCCCGCGCCGATCGTGGTCACGCCGGTGTAGGTGTTGGCGCCGGTAAGCGTCCACTCGCTGTTGTCGGTGAGGGTGACGTTGCCGGTGCTGCCGGAGTCACTGATCACGCCGGCAAATTCCACGCCGGTCTCGGTGCTGATGACGGTGAGCGTTTTGTCGCCGAGGCGGATGCTGCCGAGGCCGTTGAGGTTTTGCAGGCGCTGGTTGTTGCCGCCGAGGTCGAAGCCGGTGTCAACGGTCGCGAGCGTGACTTTGGTGCTGCTGGCGATCACGTCCGCGACGCCGCCGATGATCCAGGCGGACTCGTTGATGAGTGTCGAGCCGGTGTAGTCGTTGCCGGTGTGCGCGAGGGTGATCGCCTCGGAGCCGCGGAACTCGAAGCCCGCGCCGGAGCCGGTGAGCTTGGCGCTGAGGGTCTTGTCGAGCGAGCCGGTCGGGTCGAGGATGACCAGCTCGGTGGCGTGGACGGATTCGATCGAGATCAGGCCGTAGTTGAACACGATGTCGCCGCCGCCGCTGCCATTGGTTTTGTGGATGGCGTTGTAGCCGTAGCTGTTCACGCCGACCGGATTGAGGCCGTTCTGGCCGAAGCTGATCGTGCTGGTGCCCGAGGGCAGTATGTTGCCGTCGCTGTCGACCATGTCGAAGGTCGCGCCGTTGGCGATGGTGCTGGTCGCGCCGTGCACGATGGTGCCGCTAAGCAGCGTGTCGGGCGGGATCACGTCCATGTCGAACACGTTTTGGTTGAGGCCGTCGCCGGGGGGCAGCGGCGGGTTGATGCCCGAGAGCACCTCGGTGTCCACGCCGATCTTGCTGCCGCCCGCGGTGCTCATGAGGTTGTCCACGTCGAGCCGGTAGGGCGGCAGGCCCGCGGTGGCGGTGTCGGTCTTGACCAGGAATGTGCCGCCGGCCAGGTCGAGGCCGCCGATTTCGCGGTTGGCGTCGAGCGTGGTTTCGCTGTTGGCGTTGAGTTTGAGGGTCGCGTTTTCGAGCGCGGTCTCCGAGGTGGCGAGGTCGAAGACGGTCTTGTGGCCGTAGGCGCTGCTCACGCCGACCGTGCCGCTGAAGGCGGAGCCCATCGCGGCGTCGAGCGCGAAGGTGACGTTGGGCGCGTTGACCGTCGCCGTGCCGACGAGGTCGAGCAGGCCGTCGCCGGTGAGCGGGTTGACGAGCGTGGTCGTGGTGGCCGTGTTGGCGGTGCGCACTTCGAGGATCGCGCCGGCGGCGATGTGGGCCGCGGAGATTACCCCGTCGTTTTCGAGCTGGTATTGCTCCCAATCGACGATGAGTTTGCCGCCATCGACCCAGGTCATTTGCTGCTTCATGTTCGCGCCAGGGTTTTTGTCGATTGTCCAGGTGCCCGCGCCCTGCTTGACGAGCGTGCCGGTGAAGGTCGTGTTGCCGGTCACCGCGTCCGAGTAGAGTTGCTCCGTGCCCGCGTCGCCGTTGAGCGTGAGCAGTGAGGATGCGCCGAGGATGCGCAGGTTGCCCGCGAGTGTGCTGCTGTTCCACAGGTTCACTTCGTTCGCCGCGTCGGCGGTGAGGCTAATCGCATAGTAGGGGCCGATGATTACGCCGCCGGTGGTGTTCGTGACCGTGACTGCGGCATCCGTCCCGAACACGCCGATGCTATCCGCTCTCACGCTGACAATTGTGCCGGAATTGACGAGGGTTCCGCCGGCAGCAAGCGTGACGCCGTCGCCACCTTGGATAAGGCCGGTGGACTCATTGGTGATCGTGGCGGGGGCTTTGGCAATGATGCTGGCGCTGCTCGCGCTAATGATCGTGCCGCTGTTGGCAACCGTGCCTCCGCCTCGCAACTCAATCGCTATGTTTGTCGCGCTGATGAGCGCGCCGGCGGCATTTTCCACCATCCCCAGGCCTTGGGTTGAGTAAATGCCGGAGGCACCCCTGAGCGTGCCGGTGTTTTGCACGGTGCCACCGGAAGTAAGCTCCACGGCGTCGATGGCGCCTTCGATCAGTCCGCTGTTGACGACCATGCCTGCGCTCATGCTGATCCGCACGCCGTCGTCGGTGATGCCGATGATCGTGCCGGCGTTGGTCACCGTGCCGCCGGCAGTCAGGTTCACGCCGACCTGGCCGCCTTCGATCAGGGCATCGGTGTTGTTGGTGATGACTGTCCCTAAAGCCTTGGAATAAATGCCCGTGCTGGCCTCGCCGATGATCGTGCCGGTATTCGTCACCGTGCCGCCGGAAGGCAAATACACGCCGAATTGGCCGCCACCGACATAACCGCCGATGTTTTCAAGCTCGAGGAGGTCTTTCGAGTATATGCCCGCGCTGCCCGTGCCGATGATCGTGCCGGTATTGGTGACCGTGCCCGAGCCCGCGATGTGCACGCCGGTGAGTCCGCCCTTGATGGCGCCGCCGGTGTTTTCCACCACGGCACTGGTGCCGGAATAAATGCCGCGGCTGTTTGCGGCGGTGCCGGTGATCGCGCCGGCATTGCGCACCTTGCCGCCGCCGCCCAGCCACACGCCGTTCAGTCCGCCCTGGATTTGGCCGCCGGTGTTTTCCACCACGGTAACGACGCTGTCGGAGTAAACACCGGAGTCGCTCTCGCCGAGGATCATGCCGGAATTCGTAACAGTGCCACCGGCGACAAGACGCACGCCCGTCCAGTCGCCCTGGATTTGGCCGCCGGTGTTTTCCACCACAACGATGCCGCCTTGGGAGAAGATGCCGTAGCCTGCGGTGCCGAGGATCGTGCCGCTGTTCGTGACGGTGCCACCGGCGCCAAGACGCACGCCGTCCCAACCGCCCTGGATTTGGCCGCCGGTGTTTTTCACCACGGTAACGCCGCTTTGGGCGGAAATGCCGGAGTCGTCCCTGCCGATGATCGTGCCGGTGTTGGTGATTGTGCTTGAGCCCTCCACGAACACGCCGGAAAACCCGCCGCGCACATAGCCGCCGATGTTTTCAACCACGGCATCGGCGGCGGAATAAATGCCGGATCTGTCCGTGCCGGTGATAATGCCGGTGTTGCGCACCCTGCCGCCGCCGCCCAACCACACGCCGTTCATGCCAGCCTGGATTTGGCCGCCGGTGTTTTCCACCACGGTGACGCCGCTGTCGGAGTAAACACCGGAGTCGCCCTCGCCAAGGAGCGTGCCACTGTTTGCGACCGTGCCGCCTTGCGTGAAATACACGGCCTTATTGCCGCCTTTGATCAGGGCACCCGGAGTGTTGGTGATCGTGGCGATGGCATCGGCGGCTTGAATGCCAGTGTTGGCACCGATGATCGTGCCGCTGTTCGTGACCGTGCCGCCTTGAGTGAGATACACGGCTATATTGCCGCCCTCGATCAGGGCCCCCGGTGCGTTGGTGATCGTGGCGATGGCTCCGTTGACCCGGACGCCGGAATCGTTATTGCCGATGATCGTGCCGCTGTTCGTGACCGTGCCGCCTTGCGTGAGATACACGGCAATGATGCCGCCGGTGATCACGCCGCCGGTGTTTCCAATAACAGTCGTTTCGTCGGCCTGAACGCCGGTGCTGCCACCGATGATCGTGCCGCTGTTGGCCACCGAGCCGCCCCGCAAAAGATGCACGGCTATATTGTCGCCGCCGATGTCGCCGCCGGGTTTATTTTCCACATAGGCGCCGGCACCGCCGATGCTCACGGCAACCTCTCCCGCCTTGATTTCCCCGGTGTTGATGACGGTGCCGCTATTCAGCCAGACGCTGATATTGTTGCCCGAAATCCGTCCGCCCGCGGCGTTGGTGACGAGAGTCGAGATGTCGCTGCCATCCGCATGGATGCCGTATGCGCCACCCTCGACCCGGCCGTTGGCGAGGTTGTTGACCACGGCCTTGTCCTGGGCAATATAGATGCCGGCACCGGCACTGGAGGAATCCACGCGAATGGTGCCGGTGTTGCGGATGATGCTGTCCGTCAGTCCCATGGACCCGTCGAGGTTCACACCCGTTTGGGCGCCTTCGACAAGGCCGGAGTTGGTGATGTCCGCCTTGCCGCGAATTCTGGCGCCCTCGTTGGTCACGCCGATGATTGTGCCGGAGTTGGTCATCGTGAGATCGCTTTCTGTCAGAAACCCGGTGTCCATGCCTCTGATGAGACCGCCGGGATTGTTGGCGAGCACGGTGTCGCTGGGGTATCTTGCGTTATGGATGCCATAGTCAGTCGTTCCAATGATCGTGCCGGAGTTGGTGATTGTTGAGTCCCCGTCCAGGCTGACGCCGGCAAAGCTGCCTTGCATAAGCCCCCCGGCGTCGTTGGTGATGGTGACCGAGCCAGCGGCATCCACCCCGGAATGGCCGCCAAGAATCGTGCCGGCATTGGTCGCCGTGCCGCCCGCGCCGAGGCTGGCTCCGGAACTCGCGCCCTCGATCACGGCATGCTGCTTGTTGTCTATGGTGACGGGGACGCTGTGGGCAAACACGCCGTAGCCGCCATCCGGGTCCGTGCCGGTGATCGTTCCGCTGTTGGTGACCGTGCCGCCGCCCTCAAGCCAGACGCCGGCAAGGCCGCCGCTGACCGTGCCGGAGTTGGTCACGTTGGCGGCGCCCTCAACATACACGCCATGGTTGGCTCCCAGAATGAGGCTGGTTGCCGCGTTGTTTTCAATCACCGCGTCGCCGACGGAATAAATACCACTGCCAACCGTGCCGACTATCGAGCCGGAGTTGGTTATCGTGCCGCCCTTTTCGAAATGAACGCCGATGGAGCCGGTGACATGGCCGCCCGCGTTGTTCGTGATGAGCGTGGCGTTGCTGCCGGAAAAGAGCCCATAATTGCTACCGATTATCGTGCCGGAGTTGGCCACTGTGCCTCCGGCCTCAAGCGTGAGGCCATTACGGTAGCTCTGGATCAAACCGCCGGTGGTGTTGGTCACCAGCGTGGCGTTGTTGTAAGAATAGACGCCATGGCGGCTGCTTAAAATCGTGCCGGAGTTTTCGACCGTGCCCCCGGCATGCAGGGCGACGCCGTAGACGCCGTAAATGTAACCGCCCGTGTTGTTTTTGATGAGCGTGGCGGCGTCGTTGGACGCAACGCCATAATTGGTGCTTTGAATCGAACCGGCGTTCACAATCGTGCCCCCGGCATGCAGCCGGACACCGGTGCTGAGACCCTGAATCAGCGCGCCAGCGTTGTTGGTCACAAGCGTGGCGTTGTTGGAAGAGGAAATTCCAAGATTGTTGCCGCTGAAGATCGTGCCGGAATTCTCAATCGCGCCTCCAGCATTCAGGCTGACGCCAATATCTCCGGTGATGTAGCCGCCCGCGTTGTTCGTGATGAGCGTGGCATTGTGGTTGGAAAAAACTCCATCCGCGCCATTGCTGCGAATCGAGCCGGAGTTGGTTATCGTGCCGCCAGCCGTAAAATAAACACCGGTCGTGCTGCTCCGAACAAGGGCACCCGTCTCGATCTGGAGCTCAACGCTGACGTTGCTCATCACCCCGGTCCCGGTGACCGTGTTGTTGGCGGCAAGGATATACGTGCCGGGAGCGGTGATCAAAAAACCCGACGATTTATCGGGAATATATGTCTGCGCCGGCAACTGCCCGGCAAGGACTGCGAAGACCGCGGACAAAAAAAGCGCGAAAAGGCCGCGCGTGCGATTGCAAACCGATTGATCCAACTCGGCGAGGTTTGTGGTGTTCATGGAATGTGGGTGGGTGGGTCAGAATTCGGACAGGTATCAAGAGCAATTGCGCAAGACGTGCAAAACGGGCGTCAACGTGCCGCGCATTTTCGTGAAGCAGAAAGTCCGCGCGCAATTATCTATATTCAATTAAAACGTAAAAATAGTGTGCACAAGAAGCGAAATTTGAACGAGGTCGCCTGGAGAAAACACGGATGCGCACGAGACTCGCGCCCGGTGAGCGCGCCCTTCCGTTAAGTATCCAAAACTGGCTTTTGAATACTATTGCGATCTGCGCGAGGAGGCGAGGCGGACAAGCGCCAGCATGAGGAGCACCGAAAGATAATACAAGCCAGGCGCGCCGCCGCCGCCGGAAACATCGTCGCCGCCCAAATCAGACTCGCCGGTGCCGTAACCCCAGCCCCAGCCGTTGTCGCCGCCGACGCCGATCACGGCCTCGTTGCTCGTGACGGAACCCTTGATATTGGAAACAGTCACGGTGTAGCGCCCGGCGTGCGATTCCTGCGCGCTGTCGATCACATACGACAAATCCGTGGCTCCGGCGATGGCTTTGCCGCCTTTTTTCCACTGGTAAAAAGCCTGGTCGGCAGTGGCCACGACAGTCAGCGTGATCGTGGAATCGACCGCGTAATGACCCGATCTCGGATGGGTCGATATAAAAGGGGCGGTGGCCGGCGCGCTTCTGTAAGACGCCATTTCAGGGGCTTCCTCGCGAAGGAAGCGCGCGTTGTCGGCGGCCCGCGGATCGCCCTCGGGAAGCCCCGTGGGAACGCCCAAATAGGTGACCGAGGGATTGCTGAAAAAAGCGATACGCCGGGAGCCGGGATACAACGATGTGCCCGCGTAGGACATGATCGTGCCAAAAGAGCCCGAGCCGGACACCGTGAAGATATGCCCGTAATTGTAATAACCGTCATCATCCGTGCCGCCGGCGGCGGCCTCATCCCTGTCGTGATAACACCCGAAGTTGTGGCCCAGTTCGTGCGCGAGGGTGGTATAGCCCACACTCGGGCCGAAATGCACGGCGGCATAGTGGCCGGGGCACTGGGCGATTCCCGCGGCCGTGTCGTCATCGACGCCAAAGAACACACAAACTTGGTCGGCGCTGTGATACTGGGCCTTCTGATGAACAAAAGAGCCCACCGCGCCCTGCTGGCTCGATATGGCCGAGAGCGAGCCCTCCGCATCAAGATCCTCGCCATCGTCATAAGCGGGGAGTTGGTAGATGCCGGCAAAGCGCCAGCGAAAATTGTTCACAAGGCTGTTTCCAAGCGCGAGATTGCTGCTTTCAAGATAACCCACAACCCACGACTTGACATAATCCGAGCTTCCGCCCGCGGTGTCCAATGCAGTCTGGTCGTAAAAAAAGAGGACATCCACGGTGTAGGACGACGACGCGGCCAAAACCTCCGGCGCGCCGGCCTGCGACTGAAGGGCTGGCGGAGCCTCCATTGCGACCGGCGACGCTCCCGTCCCGCACGCAGCGCGACTGGGCGCGGCGACAAGGCGCCGGGCATGCATGCCTGTGATGTAATAAACGACATTGTCACCGGTTTCCGGATCGGTTGTTGCGGTGAACCAAGTGTCCCGCGTCGCCACGGTAACGAGAAAGGCGGACGCGTCATCGGCATCGGAACGACCATTCCAGATTGTGCGGTCGTGCTCCGCCCGGACCGAAGTCATGGCAAAATCAACCGTGCGTCCGCTTGGGAGCGCAATGGTCAACAGCTCGGGAGTGTATTCCGTCCAGTTGGCAACACTGCCTTCAAGACCGGGAAGAATTTCGCGCACATTGACGACATCGGCGTCCCGCAATGTTTTTTGGGGACGGCGGGTTGATTGCGCGCCGCCATCGCCCGCATTGGAGGCGACGGCCGGCGCGGCTTGCGCAAGAGCCGGCGCTGTTTCCGGTGTCCGGTCAGCGAATGAAGTCGCGCTGGTCGCCGCGGGCAATGCGCGAGGCGCCGCATCGACCCGCGCCCCGGCCATCGCGGGCGAATGCCGCGTCTTCGCGCCTGTCTGCCAAAGCAGATAGGCGCCGCATGACAAGGCCAGCGTCAGCGCGACGCCGGCGACCAATCGTTGTCTATTTTTACCACTCACGGGCGGAGATGCGAATCAATCAATACACGTAGGTCGACTCTTCCTTGACCACGGGGCGCGGGAGCAGGCCGCTGCCGAACTCGAAGCGAAGGCCGCCGATGCCGGGCTCGTCCGCCTTCACGATGATCTTGAAGGAAACCGAGCCGCGCGCCTTCAGGCTTATGTTTTTAATTGTGATGGTGCGGCCTGAAACCTCGGCGCGCATGTTCTTCGTGACCTCGACCACGCTCATGTTGGGCGCGAGCGTGAACACGGCGTCACTGGTGAGTTCGCGCATGGGGCTCTGGTTGGTGATCTTGATGCTGTAGGTGATGCGGGCGCCGGTCTTGACGGGGTCAACGTCGTCCATGATTTCGGTGAGCACGCCGGGCGCGCCCTCCCACTCGGTGGTCGCGGAGGCGTGCGCGGTGCGGCCGGTGGCGAGTTTCGCACTGGCGACCGCGGTCAATGTGGCGGGGCGGTTGGCGGAGATTTGGACTTCGCGAATCGTGCTCTCGCCGGGGGCGAGGCGGTCGATGGTCCAGGAGACATGGTTGCCGCTGACGGCGCCGCCGTAGGAGGAGCCGATGTAGCGCGAGCCCTCGGGGATTTCGTCGGTGAGCTGGATGTTTTCAAGGACGGTGTCGCCCTCGTTGGTAAGCTTGATGGTATAGCCGCCCGCCGAGAAAACGAAGGCGCGCTCGGGGCCTGTCTTGGTGATGGCGACCTTGGACTCGACGATGGAAACATGCGCGACGGCGTTGGCCTGCACGAGGTGCGTCGAGTAGGCGTTGGCGCGGTTGTCCCATTCGCCCTTGATGCCGGCCTTAACAGGAACGTCGATAATGCGGGTTTCGCCGGCGGCGAGGAGGCCGACCCTGTGCGTCACGACATTGCTGCTGCGATCGGGGCCGTAGAGGCCGGCGGGCAGCGTGTCGCTGACGATGACGTCGCGCGCGGGCGCGTTGCCGACGTTGGAAACGGTGAGGCGGAAGTTGATGTCGTCGCCGAGCTCGGCCTGCGTGGGACCGGTCTTGGTGAGCTCGAGTTTCGGCGTGCCCGCGAAGATGGGCAGTCCGAGCGTGGGCACGACGGCGACCTTTGTGTTGGTCACGAACCAGCCGCCCTGTGTCGGGCGCACGGTGATGACGATGTCCTGCGAAGAGCCGCGGGCCATGTTCGGCCATGTCCACATGTAGGAGCCGCCCTTGGTTTCGGCGGGCGCGGGCTCGGCGCTGACGTATTCGAGGCCGGCGGGAAGATTTTCAAGGACGCGAATTTGCTCAATGTCGCCGAGCGCCTCGACACGGATGCGATAGCGCGCCATCTCGCCCACGACGCTCGTGGACTCGACGAGGATTTTGTCCACCGTATAGAGATCGGAGCCGAAGCGCGACGGCGCGGTCTCGGGCTCGGGCGGCCGCGGATACGGAGTTTGCGCAACATCGGCATGCATCGGCGCAACGAGCGCAAAAAGAACCGCGAGGAGCGGAAAAATGGAGCGAAGTTTTGTAGTCATTGTGGTTTTTTCCATGAAAAGGATGAGGAGCCGGAGCGCGACACAAATTGTCGATTATCGACGGCGTTTGTTTTGAATGCGCCACGCATACCATTGGGCGACCCATAGGTTATAAAAGAACATGCCGAGCCAAAATACGATTGCCGCGATGGAGGCAACCGTCACCTCCCTGCGGCATGCCACGATAAAACCCACCATGAACAGCGATATGAGGGCGAGGACGAACGTGGCCCGCACCTCCCGCCAGTAGAGGCTCTTCCAGCGGTTATACGGTGTGTTCATGCCAAAGGGCGCGCGCGTGCGGTTGCCCTGCTGGCTGATTGGGTGGGTTTTTTTGAAGTGGGACCATTGCAGCCAGACGGCGGCGACGGCGATCAAAAGACCGATGATCGCGACAACGGCGTCGATGACCCAGGGTTCCACCGGCAAGGCGGGAGCGGACTGTGCAGCCAATATGAGCATGATATCCCCAATACAAAGCGGCGTTATTCCCGCTGGCCATCAATTAAATGGCCGCTGCTTCGGGTGGCTGGAACATCGTCGAGAAGGTTTTTGCCGCCGTCCACAATGTTTCTGCGCGTGCCGGCGTAGGGATCCACGCCTTGCGCAAGGAAGACTTCGACATAGGTGACCTTGTCACGCACCGTCAGGGTGCGTTCCACCCAGCGCTTGCCGGACTCCGCGTCAACGCCCGTGGTTTCCGTCGCGCTGAGCACGGAGCTGCCCGCGGGTTGCGCCCAGTGGTCGATCATGTAATCATCCTCAAGAACCACGCGGATCGTGCAGACCTGCCCCATCGTGACGACGCCGCCAAGACTGATGCTTCCGCCGATGGATATGACGTTGGTCTTATCCTTGCCCTGAAAGTCGTCATCGAGATTCAGCATTCTGATCTTCGTCTCGAGCATCGGGTTGATCGGCTGGATCAGGCCCCTGATGTCGAGGTTGGACTCGACGTAGATGCTGTAATTCGGCAGCACCGTGGGCTGGATTGCCGAGGCGGACACATTGGTCCATCCCTCGAAGGCGTAATTTCCAATGTCCTTCAGCGAATAGCTGGCCAGCACTCGAGCCCTGTGGCCGTAGAACTTCGTTATCAAGCCGGGCATGTCGCCGTATGCGATGGGCGTGCCGTCAAGGATCAGTTTGTCCTCGCCGGACGAATGGCAGGCGGAGGCGGTGTCGAACGTCATGGTCACCTGCCATGTGCGCACGGTTTCGAAGTTGGCGACAACATGGCTGTTTTCCGTGAGCGTGATTGTGGTGTCCGCGGACGAGCCCGAAAGGTCGCCGGTCCATTCAATGAAGCTCTTGCCGCTCTCCGGCTTTGCGATGACGCGCACGGTCGTGCCGGCCGGGTAGGAGCCGCCCGCGGGCACGAACTCGACCGAGCCGCCGTCGGTGGGAAGCGCCGACCATGTCAATTTCACATTGTCACGGCCAACATAGAAATGGATATGCCTGTCCTGATCGGCGGGAACCACCATGGTGTAGGTGTTGGTAACCGGGTCGTCGACGTAGGTGCCGCCGGCGCCAACGTCCGGACCACCCCAACCGATCGCCTGATAGCCTGCGGCGGGCCTGGCCGTCAATGTTACGTCACCGAATTCATCGGGTGCGGACACGTCAGTGGACGCCGCCGCGCTGTTGAGCACGTAAGTGCCGTCCACATCCTCATACACGGCAATGGTGATACTGCCCGCTTGCGAGATGGGGCGGAAAATCGCGTATGCCGTTTGATCGGTGGTAATGGTGATGGTCGCGCTGCCCGATGTCGCGGTTGGGCTGCCCGCGGGCACGTCGATGGAGCCGTTGCCATCCGTGTCCCATCCCGAGAAATAGTAGCCTGGGTTGGCCGTGGCGCTGACGCTCGCCGTGGCGCTGTAGGCATAGGAGCCGCCGCCGCTCACCGAGCCGCCCGCGGAGGGCAATGCCAGAACTTGGAGCGCGTAGTTGCGCGGCGTGAACTTCGCGGCCACTGTCTTGTCCGCGTTCATGAGGACGCCTGTCGAGGGCACGGCGGGATTGTTAATGGTCACCGCGGAGGCGGGTTCCCATCCGGCGAACGCATAGCCCGGGGCCGCGGTCGCCGTCAGTTGCGCGGTGTCGCCGTCGTTTATTTGCTTCGTGTAGGAAACCGGGTTCGCAGTTCCCACGCCCGCGGAGTCCACGGGGTTGCCGTTAATTGTTACGGTGCCGCCTGTGGAAGGCGTGGTGCTCACCGTGAGATTGCGATAAACCGCGAGTTTGAAGCGGGCGATGACCGCCTGGTCGGATTTCAACTCGATGTAGGTGGAGGGCGCGTCCGCGTCCGCGACCGCGCCGGCCCAGCCGAGGAATGTGGCTCCGGTTTCCGGTGTCGCCTGGACAAACACAATGGTGCCGTAATCAAACTCCGTCTTGGTCGGCGACCCGCCCACGGGGCGTCCGGTCAGCGGCGAGGTGATGGTCGCGGTGCCCTGCGATCCGTCGGCGGGATCCGAGGTCAGGTTGATCACGCAAACCTTTGTGAAGATGGCACTGATGGTCTGATCGGCGGTGACAGTGTAGCTGTAGGTCTCCGGCATGGAGCCGGTGGCGTTTTGCTGCACGACGCGGCTCGCGGTGGTGTCCGCGCCCCAGCCCCAGCCCACAAAGCGGTAGGTTGAATAGACCTGGCTCATGTTCGCCGTGATCACGGTGCCGTAGTAATATTGGTTTGTGCCCACATCGGCGCCCGGCGAGTGGCCGAGCAGTCCGCCAAGACCGGCCATGCCCATGCCCCGCTCCCAGCGCTCGATGTTCACCGTGTAGAGGCGGCGCTCGAAGCGCGGCGTCAGTTCGATGTCGCCGAGGTTGGCAAGCGCGTCGGTGATATTAAAGGTGATCGTCGCGGTGCTGGCGGTGTCCGTCGTGTTCACGGTTTTGCTTGCCGCGATGGTGTCATCGAAGCCCGCGCCCCAATCAACAAACTTGAAGCCTGTGGACGCGACCGCCGTGATCGTCACGGACTGCGGGGTTGTCCGCACGTCGTAACGGTAAACACCCTCGCCGGGCGTGACGTTGCCGGGCGTCGCCGGGGGAGCCGAGTTGGCGGGAGTCACGTCAACCGGGGCGTTGACCTTTACCAACACCTGGCGCACATAGTTCGCGGTGATTTCAGTGGTGCGGTCGAACTCAAACGGCAGCGTGGTGCCGGAACCGAGCGTGGTGTAGCCTTCCTTCCACGAATCGAAGCGGTAGCGTTCGCCCGGGTTGTCCTTGGGCGAGGTTTCCAGCGTCACGTCGGTGGAATACAGGCGCGACATTGTCGAGGTGACAATGAAGTCGTGGTCGGGATTGCCGAGCTGGTGGGCGACCAGCGAGGCGGCACCCGCCGCCGGTATGGGCGTGACTGTGAGTGTGTAAGTCTTGGCCTGGAAGAACGGCGTTGCCGTCACGTCCTGGGTCACCGGGAAGCTGATGCGCTCGGGCGCGGGGTTCGTGCCGGGGTTCGGCGAAACGGATCCTGATATGTCGGGACTGAAAGTCCAGTGGTCGAGATAATAATGCTCCGATTCGGGTGTCGCAGTGAGAGTCGCCGTCGCGTTCTCGACGAACGTGTAGGTCTTGGAGCCGTCGGGATTCTCCACGACCGCCACATACGGGCTGTAACCCGACACGGTGACCGTGCCATGCTCCGCCTTGGGGACGGTGAGTGTGCGTGCGTTGGCAAAGTTGGCCGTGACCTCGTAGTCCCTTGTCAGGACATAGGTAATCGAACGCGACTCCATGCCCGCGGCGTCGCCGCTCCACCCGGTGAATATCTTTCCTGTCGTGGTATCGTTGGCGGTGAGTGTCACCGAAGTGTTGGGGGCATAAACCTGGGTGTCGGGATCGGGCGATGTGGGATGCGGGTCAGCCGTGCCGGCGGGTGAGCGGGCAATTGTGCCGCCGCCCACAGGATCGACGTGCGCGGTGAGTTTATACACGCTGCGCTCGAACAGCGCGATCACGGTCTGGTTACCGCCCAACATTGTGTAGGGGAACACATCGGGGTTTGTGCCGAGGTTTGCAACCCCGGTGCTGTCCGTCCAGCGAACGAAACGGTAATATGGCGCAGCTGTCGTGGCGAGCTGCACACCGGCGTCAAATCTGGCGGAAACCGTGGGTGTGGTGAGGAAGTTGTTCGTCACCACGGGTGCGTCGGGGAACGCGCCAACGCCGGTGAGCGATGTGGCGACGGGTGCGCCGTCATAGGGCGCCGCCTGGCCGCCCGTGGCGCGAGCCTGAACCGTGAGGCTGTAGGCCTTGGGAGAGAAGTTCGCCGTTGCCGTGATCACCTTGGGCGAGGCCTCCATGGTGAAGCTGTTGGTGGCGTTGCCCGGCACCACGCCTGCGGGCGTGGACGGGGAGAACGTCCAGGAGTCAAACTGGTGGTGCCCCGACGCGGGCGTGGCAGTGATTGTGGCCTGCGTGCCGACCTTGAAGACATAAATCGTCTCGCCGCCGTCGGTTTCGGTGCGGCGCTGACCCGACACCGTAATCGTGCCGTAAGCCGGGTTCGGGTTCGCAACCTTGAGGCGCACGATATTGACGAACTCGGCGCCGACGGAGCGGTCCTGGTTCATCGGAAGGGTGATTGTCGCGCCGCTGATGGAGGCCGACAGGGTATCGCCGGTCCACTTCTCGAAATCGGTGTCGGCCGAGCTTGCAGCCGCCACAAGCGTGACGTTCGAGCCCGCGGAATGAGTCGTCGTGGCGGGGTTCGCGCGCGGGTTGCCGTCGTTGCTAATCACGCCGGCGCCCGAGGGATCAACCGACGTGGTGAGCAGGTATTCACTGCGGACGAATTCGGCGTGGATGGTTTGGTTGCCCCTGACGGTGAAGGTGTGGAGCAGTTCGGTGCCATGAACTGTCGAGTGGCTGGTGTCCGTCCATTTGTTGAACCCGTAATGGTCGGCGGCGGTTGTGGAAAGCGTGACGCTCGCGCCGTAGGGCAGCGTCCATGTGCTGTTGGCTCCCTTGGGCAGGAAGTTGTGAGTCCCCGGCGAAACCGCGGAGCAGGTGCCGTCGAGCGATGTCGCGATCGGAGTGAGGGAATTGGCCGAGTAAGGCTCCACGGTGATCGTGTAGTTTTTCGGCTTGAAGACCGCCTCCACCGAGAGTTCGCCGGTGACGGTGAGCGTGAGCGTGGAGCCGGTTGGATACGGTCCGGGCTGCGGCACGCCGTCGATGGTGACAATCCAGTGATCCACCTCAAAATGGGTGCAGGTGGCAGAGAAGGTGACGCTTGTGTTCTCGCGGTATTTGCCGGTGGCGTCCATGCCGCCCGCGCTCGACGTCATGGGTCCGCCCGATATCGGGGCGGGCGACGCGGTGATGGTGGCGTTTTCTGTTATGGAAGCAGGCGCCTTGATGGTGACATCAAAGAGTTTCGCGTAGTTGGCCGTCGCCGTGGTGTCGCCGTAGAGGGTGAGCGTGGTGGTCGGCGTGGTTTCGGTGCGCGGGCCGTTTCCGTCCACGATTGTCCAGCCCACAAAATCATACCCGGAGTCGGTGCCGGACTGGATGGTGACCACGGAGCCGTCGGTCAACCGCTCTCCCGCCAGCTCGGTGTAGGTGCGCGGAGCGCCGCCTTCGTATACGTTGGGCGTGACAATCGTATAGGGCAGCGTCGAGGGATCGACCGCCATCGTGAGCGAGACGAGGCGCTCGAAGTGCGCGGTCACGGTCTTGGTTCCGTCAACTTGAACGGAAGTGGATGCGTGCGCCTTGAACTCGGGCAATGCGAGGGAATCGGGTGTGACCGTCCAGTATTTGAACGCATAACCGGCGTCGGGAATGGCCAGTATCGCCGGGTTGGTGCCGTAGTCGCGTTTTTCGGTGATGCTGGTGGTGCCGCTCACGGGCATGCCGTCGAGTTTCACAAGGCCGTGTGTGTCGCTGTCCGATATGCTGGGCGCCACGTTCACCGTCAGGTCAAATTGCTCCTTGGCGAAGACGGCGGTGACCTTGGTCGGATAATCAAGTGTCACGGTGATCGAAAGCGGCGCGCTGTCGCCGGGTGTCGCGGGATTCTCGACCGTGCTATCATAGACGAGCCCTCCGTCGGCGGTGGCTTTTTCGATGATCCACTTGACGAGCACATGGTGCTCTTGCGGCGTGGCCGTGATGGTGTAGGTGGTGTTGTAATCGTAGGTCTTGGTCTCCGAGAGATTGCCCTTGTCCAGCGCGATGCCGCCGGGGTTGGTGCTTGGCGCTTTCATCACGACCTTATCCTCGGTATCCGGCTTGACTGCGTTCATGCTCAGCGTGAGGTCGAACTGGCGTATGTAAACGGGCGTGACCGTGCGATCAGCCGTCATCTTCGTGGGCCATGCCGAGGGCCAGGTCTTAAAGGTGAAATTGGTGTCGGCGAAGTCGGCGCTGCCGTCATCATTGATATCCCAACCGAGGAAGCGGTAGCCGGAAGGCGTGCCAGCGGCGTGGAGCACCGGGGCGCTGCCTCCCTTGACGCGCTGCCAATGCGCAACGTAGGCGGGGTTCTTGTCCGCGCCAGTCCGTTCGCGCGCCTTGAAAACATCAGAGGGATACTCGGTGTCGTCGTAGCTCAGCCAGCTGAACATGCCGGAACCTGTGATCGTGGTGGCGGACCAGCCGGCGGGTTGCTGGAGCACGGGAGCCTTGAGCCCGATGTTATACCAGAGGAGGTCAACATAGGCGGTGACCGTTTGCGGTTTGCCGATGATGCCGGGCGCGCTTTTAAACGTCATTACGCCCGCGCCGGGGGCTGTATCATTAACAACCGTGCCATCGGGTTGCTCATCAGTCCAGTGGCTCAGGACAAAGGGGCCGTCGGGGAATCTGGCGTCCGCAGTAAATGTCTCGATGTGACCGCCCGGGAAAATGCCGTCCTTGATTTCGACTTGGCGGTTCACCAAGAGGAGCGGATACCCGAAATATATCGTGTTGCCATAAATATTGCCCAGCCAGTCGTCGAGCAGACTGACATTTTTGAAGTCGTCCTTATACTTTTCGTCGATTTCGGCGCTGCCGTCTATGAGATCCCACTTAAGTCGCAGGCGGTAGGCCTCGCCCTTGGTGTAAACAGCGGTCAGGCGCACCTCGGCTCTTGTGATCGGGTAGTTGAGCTTCGTGTCGTTTTCGTAGATTGCCTCGAGCCAGGATATGACTTCGTTTGTTTCGCCAAAGCCGGGCTCCCAACGCAGGAATCCAAGTCCACTGCCAGGAGTGTCGTTGGTCAGGCCAGTGGGCGAGGGATCCGCCCAGATTTTGACCTCGGAATAGGGATCGTTGATTCCGACATCGGCGACGCACGCCGGATGCCCGTCCACAATTGTGTAAGTCTGATTAACTGCTCCCGGAACCTTTACATGCTCAATATCAACATCATTTTCCGGATCCACAAACAAGATCATGCGGTGCAAGCCGTAAGGGAGGAAATAGGCCGTGACTTGGGTAACGGCGTCGGTCAGCGGCTCGGAATAAACGACCTCGGCTTGTTCCGAGTAGCGATTGGCCGGATTGGACGAATAACCACGCCCCTTGAACCACGCGACAAAACCATAATCGGTTGTTTCGCTGGTGGCCTTGAGTGAGGGCTTCGTGCCATAAAACACCTCGTAAACGCGGGGCTCGGGGCCGCTCGCGAGCTTGCAGTTGAGCGCCTCGCCACGAACGCCGGCAACACCCGCGGGAATCGTGTAAACTTCGAGGCTGACGCGAACTTTTTCGAAGATGGCGGTGTAAACCTTGGGCGCGTCCATCAGCACCGTCATGTTCGGCGAGGTCAACCCGACGTCGGGCACATCGCTGGTCTCGCTTGCAGTCCAGCCCTTGAAGACATAACCGGGTGCGGCGGGAATCGCGCGGATGTTGGCGTTCTCCCCGATAACCATGGTGCGAACGGAATAATCCATCGCATTCGGATCGGACATGTAGATGCCCGCCACATTGCCCGCGCCGTTGGCGAGCGTTTTGCGAGTGCCGTGGGCGACGGCAAAGGTCTTGGGAGCGTCCGTGGAAGTCGTGTTTTCGTATTTCACACGCACCTCGAGCTTGTGGCCGGAGACATAGTTGGCCGTCACGGTCTTGGTGGCCGCGTCGAGCACAAGGCTCGTGCTTTCAACACTCGGGTTCGCCGGGCCGGCGCCGTTGCTCACCGTCCAACCCGTGAAGGCGTAAGTGTCTATATTCGCGGGATAGGGCTCGGCATTGATGTAAACGGTCTCCCCCTTGTAGAGGATGCCGTCGTCCGAGGTCGTGTGGCTGCCGACCGAGGGAACCGTCGTGCCGAGACCGAGGGGATTGATCGCCATCGTGAGCGTGACCCTGGTCTTGTAAATCGCGGTGAGCGTTTTCGAGGTGCTCACAGGTTCGGTGCGAACCGGATTGGTGCTGCTGGTGTCTTCCCACCGAATGAAGTCGTAACCCGAAACAATCGCGGCGGAGAGACCAGCGGTGTCGCCAATGTAATACTGTTTGCTTTGCCCGCCGGAGAGGACGCTCGCCGAGCCCTCGCCGGGAACGGTGGAACCGCCCGCCGCAACGGTAAGCGGACACGCCGGATTGGTCGAATCATCCAGCTTGATGTTGATCGTGATGTTGATGAGCGCTTCACCGGTCGCGGTGAAGTTGGCGGTGATGGTTTGCGGGCCGGTGACCGTGTAGGCGACGATGGGGTTCGCGGTCGTGTTGTTCACAGCCGGATCGGGGGAGGTCCATTTGCTGAAGTTCCAATACAGGGAAGGCGTGGCGACGATGTTGGTGATGATTTCGCCGTGATATGCCGTGTAGGAGGATGCTTTGTTGATCGTGCCGCCGCCGGACGGGGCGCGCTCGAAGGTGATGGTGTATTCCTTGGCGTAAACGGCCTTGATGGTCGTGCTCGCGGCGATCTGGAACGAATGGCTGACGGAGGTGCTGTCAATGCTGCCGTCGTTGCCGACATCCCAGCCGAGGAAACGATAACCGGCGGATGCGTTGGCGGAGAGGGTGACTGTCGAGCCGTTCACATAGGTGTAAACATTGCCGGAAACGTTTTCGTAATTGGTGGAAACGATAGGCGAGCCGCCCGTGCCACTAGGCCGCGTCTCGGTGAGCAGTGTGACCGTGTGGAGCGAAGAGTAACGCGCGGTGATGCTCTTCGCGAGGGCGTTCATCGTGAAGCTGCCCGGGTTGGTCGCGTCGGTGAGCGAGCCGGACCAGCCGAGGAACTTGTAGCCGCTGGCGGTGGAGGCGGTCACATTGACGGTGTCGTTGAAGGAGTAGGCCTTGGTTTGCGTGCTGTAGAGCGTGGTGCCATCCGCGGTGATCGAGAGGTCGGTGAAGGTGCCGGGCTTGGGCGAGCCTCCGTCAACTTCGACATACGCGGTGAGACCCGCGCCGCCCGCGGAGAAGTTCGCCGTGGCGGTGGTGTTGCCACCGATCGTGATCTTGGTGGACGCGGCGCCCGCGTTGGCAAAAGTGCTGCCGGGCGAGCTGGTCCAATTCGCAAAATTGTATCCGCTATTGGCGGTGGCGACAATCGACACTTCCTCGCCGTGGTAACGCGTGGAGGGATTGGTGGAGCTTGGGCTGGTCGCCACGGAGCCGGTTCCGGCGGGGCTGGCGGCGAGTGTGAGCTGGTATTCCAGTGCGTAGATCGCCTTCACGCCGAGCGCGCTGGTGACGGTGATATTGTAGGTTTCCTCGGTCGAGGTGATGTCGGCGATTCCGTCGTTGTTTGTGTCAATTTCCCAGCCGACAAACTTGAAGCCGGCCGCCTTGTTGGCCTCAAGCGTGGCGGTGTTGTTGTGCGCATAGGTGTAAACATTGCCCGAGACGCTTTCGTATTCGAGCGCGACGGGCGTGCCTCCGGCGCCACTCGGCCTCACCTCCTTGGTGAGGGTGACGTTGTGCAGGGCCCTATAGGAGGCGGTGACGGTTTGCGGGCCGAGAATTTCAATGGTGCCGGCGGGATTTGAACCCCCGGGGGAGACGGGCTTGTCGGCGCTCTGCCATTCGATGAAGTTGTAGCCGGCGGGCGTGGCCGCGGTTATGTTGGCAAAAGTGCCGTAGTTGTAGTCCTTGCTCTGGCCGTGCGTGAGCGTGGTTCCGTCCGCGTTTACAGAGAGGCCGGATGGCAGGGGATTGGGGGTGACGCCGTTGACGAGAATGCGGACGTTGAGCGCGTTGGACGCGACCTTGAAGTTGGCGACGATGGAGTGGTCGCCGTTCATGGTGATCGAGTTCACCGACGATGTCGCGCCGCCGGCAAAAACGGCGCCCGTGGTGGTGGTCCACTTGTCGAAGGCCTTGCCCGCGGAGGCATCCGCGTTCAGGTTGACGTTGCTGTTGTAGTCGTAGGTGTGCTCGTAAACCCCGGCTGAGGGGCTGGTCGTTCCGGCGTCCACGGGCGCGACCGAAATCGTGAGTGTTTGGAGGCGGATGTAAACGGCCTTGACCGTGGCGTCGCCGGAAATGCTCGAAACGGTATAGGTGGTCGCGGTGTTGTCGGCAATGCCGTCGCTGTTGGTGTCCCAGCCGGCAAAGCGGTATTTGGTTGTTCCGGCGGTGACTGCGGATTGGGCGACAAGTGTCACATTTTCGCCGCGGCCAACCGCGAACACGGTGGGATTCGAGCCAAGGGCAAGCGTTTTGCCAGTGGTGGCATTGGTGACGGAGATGAGGGCTCCGGCGTCCAGCGCGCCTTCGCCGCCTGTCGGGTTTGTGAGCAGGCCGACGGAAAGGTAGTGCCTGGTCTTGTATTGGGCGGTGACGGTCTTGTCGGAAGTAAGCGTGGCGGTGGCGGTGGCCGCGTCGGTCGAGCCACCATCAACATTGCTCCATCCTGAAAACACATAGTTCGTGGCCGAGGCGGTGGCCGCGTTCAGCGAGGCGGGCACATTATAGGTCACATCTTCGGTGCCGCCCGTGGTCAGGAGCGCCGAATTGACCTGGACCTGAATCGCCGTCGTGCTGGCACCGTCGAGTTTGACGGTGGCGGCAAGTGTGCGCTTGTCGGTGTAGACGGCGGAGACGCCCGAGCCGCCTTCGGAGGGAAGTGTGTAAGAGCAGTTTGGCGAAGTGGAGATCACGGGGGCGTCCCATATTTCCGCCTCGTTCGCAGACCACGCTTTAACCCAGCGGACAAATTCCCATTGCACCCCGGAAACGGTATCGGTGATGTATTGCGGCGCCGTCAGTTGGACGGTGGCCCCCTTGGCAATCGCGCCCTCACTGATTTTATCCGGGGCGACCCCGTATGGGGTCAGGTAGGAATAGACCCTGCCGCTGAGAGTGAAGTTGCCAATCACCCGGATGGCGTCGGCTTCCGATTGACTCGGATGCCAGGCGGTCGTGCAGCCCTTGTCCCTGACTGCGGTAACTTTCACACGGCTTCCTGCCGAGAGATTGGCGGTAATCGTGCGCGCGCTGTTCATTGTTACCGTGATGGGATTGGTTGTCAGCGCGGTGCCCGTGACCCCGGACGTGTCGCCCGTCCAATTGACGAAGGCGTTGTCACCACCGGGAAGCACGGTGATCGTCACCACGGTGCCCGCGGGATAAACCGCGGTCCACTTGTTGGTGCTTTCCCATACAAGGGTGCCCGCGGACACGGAATATCCATTGCCGCCCTCCGCAATCGAGCAGTCAAGTGTGAGTGTGTAACGCGCCACGAAAACCGCCGTGAGCGTCCTGTCCGTGCTCATGCTGATGGAGCCGGGATCGGCGCTGCCGGTCAGGTCGCCCTCCCAGTGATCAAACACCCAAGTCACTCCGCTACCCGTGGCACCAACGGGTTTGAGCGAAAGCGTGGAGTCAATAAGCTGCGTGGTGGAGCCGGTGACGTCGGCATTGGTTGCGTTGTTCTTGACCTTTGCCCCGGCAGTCGCAGCCCCGGCGGGCAAGATATTGACGGTGAGATTTGAATGCGTGCGCTGGAACGTGGCCGTGACGGTTTTGGCCGAGGTCATTTTGACCGTGGTCGTGCCGCTGCTCATACTCGCAACATTATCCCCGGTCCATTGGTGAAATTTATAATTGGCCTCGGGAACGGCCTTGATGGTGACATTGGTGTCCTCCTGGTAATTGCCGGAGCCGTTTGCAACGACGTTCACAGTGGAGGTGACGCTGGTGAACGGATTGGTGAATGTGCCGGACGCCGTGGCGCCGCCACCGGTGGATTTGTTGAGCGTGAGCGTGTATGTGCTTGGGATCTTCTGGAACTTCGCCGTCACCTTGGTTGCCTTCGACGGCATTGTCACCGTGGCGGTGACCACGCCCGTTGACGCGCCTGCCGCCGCCAGCGCCGCTTTGTCCGCCGAGGACAACTTACTTTCGGAGGCAACCTCCCATTTCACAAAAGCGTATCCCGGCGCGGGCGTCGCCTTGAGTGTCACGGTTGTGCCATATTGCATGGCCCGGGAGTTCCATCCGCCTGAAATCGCCGTTATGGTGCTGCCATCCTCGCCCGTGCCGGTGGCTTCCATTTTATTGCCGCCCGCCCATCCCCCGCCGACAAGCTCGGCTTCCGCGGTGAAGTTATAGGCCTTTGGCTTGAATTTAGCCCTGACCGTGGTGGCCTCGGTCACAACCACGCTTGTGCTTTTGACCGACGAACTGTTCACGGGGCCAACCCATCCCGAAAAATCATATTTATTGGAATCAATCGGGGACGCCTTCAATGAAACGGTCTTGCCCGAGGTCACGTTTATCATGGCGCTGCCGCCCGAGCCCACATTGGTCGGGCTCACATGGGGAGGAGCGTTAGGCTTGGCCTCGACGGTTCCGCCCACGTCCGACATCACAATGAGCGTGGTCGCCTGGGGGTCGGCCACTTTAAAATTGGCCGTGATTTTCCAGGGACCCGCGCCACTTCCCAGCGTGACCGCGGTGCTGGTGCTGCCTGGGCTGGCAATCGTCACCGTTCCCGCGGTGACCGTCCATCCGTCGAAAACAAAACCCGCGTTCGGGGTCGCGGTGACATTCACCGTGGCGCCGGAAATATAGTAGCCGCCGCCCGTCGTCTCGCCGCCGATGTTTGCCGGGCTGTCCAGCACATCGAGCAGATAGGTGGCCTGCGCAAACACAGGGGTGAGCTTCACATCCCTGCTTATATACACGCTGGCCTCCGCCGAGGATGCGGAGGGGCTGAGGGGCTCGTCCGACGGCACTGTCGTCCATCGAATAAAACTGTATCCCGCCGAAGGCGTGGCTTTCACCGTCACCAGTGTGCTTGCGGGAATGTTCGACATGTCCGACGGCACGGGGGCTTGCACGGCCGCGGTTCCGCCCTCGACGGGGGAGTCCACTGTCAGCGAATAGGAGGCCGGCTCAAACACCAGCTTTACCGTGTAACTCTTGTCCATCGTCAGATTCACGCTGCCCGTCTGGTTGTGAACCGTCGGCGCTCCCGCGCACTCCCAATGATAGGTGTATCCCGCCTGGGCCACTGCCGAAAGGGTTACAACTTCCCCGCTGTTGATGCTATGCGATCCCGACGACGGGGCGATGGTTCCCGCCTCCGCGTATTGTCCGTTCTGGACGGTTATGGTCAGTGTGTGTTGTTCCGCGCTGGCTGCAACTGGCAGGAGGCCCAGGCATATCAGGCATGCCAGCAGGGTTTGTTTGATGAGAGATCGTGTGTGCATGTTGGTCACAAAGGTTTTGGTAATCTCGACAAGCGTCACCTTATCGGTTCAAAAATCGCCACGGCCACGGCTGTCTTGCCCGCAGCGGGAGTGATTGTGGTTTGGGTTTTTGTTCGATCCGCCACGGGGCCGTCCCAACGGACAAAGGCGAAACCGGGCATGGCCACGGCTCGGATGGGAACGGGTTCCCCGACGGGCATCGCGCCGAATTTTCCTTCGACACGCCCGGCGCCTTTCGGCTGGGTTTTGCCGCGCACCATGGACTGGTTGCGGATAAAGTGGGCGCTCACGGTCGCGTTTTCCGTTACAAACACGGTGGTTTCCGCGCGCCCCTTGGAGGCGACGGGACCGCGCCATCCATTGAACAAATAGTTTTCCCGAGGCTCGGCCTTGATCGTAATCGCCTCGCCCTTTTTGTATTTTCCCCCGCCGGACACACTGCCGCCCGTGGAAGGAACCGCGGTGACTGCGATGGCGAATATCTCCTCGGCTGGTTTGAAATGCGCCGTTAAACTCACGGTTCCATGGAGCGGCTTGTCCAGGGTGGTGCTCGCCGAGGTTGCGTCGGCCACGGGTCCTTCCCATCGATCGAACATATAACCGGGGGCGGGCTCCGCGTTGACTTGCGCCAGCAATCCCCCGGGACGGAAACCCGTGCCCTCGACCGTCCCCGCATTGGCGGGAATTACCTTGGCGTCTATCAAGTGGCGCTTGAGTTCAAAGACGGCGACAACTTGCTGCGACTCGGCGCCGATGTAGGTTTTTGTCACGGGCGATGTGCGATCCACGACACTGCCCAGCCAACGCGAAAACGCATATCCCTCCGCGGGCACCGCCTGCACGTCCACCACGGTGCCCGGCGCATATTTTCCCGCTCCCGACACACGTCCGCCCTCGACAGGTTGCACGGCAATTGTCAACTCGGTCGGTGTTTGTTTCCTGGACCTTGATGTGTTTGCCGCCTCAACCACGGAATCTAGGCACAGTGCGCCACAGAGGACGCACGCGAATACCCATATCAGTGTCTTATTGCAGTTCATTTGTTTTACGAAAACATCGCAGCATTCTCCGCGCATTGTCAATACGCACTTTTGGCGTATTTTTCCACAGAGAGCGAGCCCGATTTTTACGGGCCTTTTTTGCCGCTATTTTTACCAGCCGATCACTGGGCTGTGTATGTGGTATTTTCGTTGAGCAACACCGACACCACGGTCACAGCCGCGTCGGCATCCGCGGTTATGGCGTTGGCTTGCCTGCGTATCACAACACGCCGGCCTTCGAGTATGCCTTCGTTCCTGCCTGGAAACACTTGAACGGTCTCCACGCCGGCTCCCATCGCCCTCGCGGCGACATGCTGCCACAATCCCGCGTTTGCATAATCTGTCCATGTGGGCATATTGCTATAAATATAGATACGGTCGGCAAAAAATATGAGCGGATCGGCTCCGGCCGGAATGGTGGTGTTGTTATTGACGGTGACCTTGTAGCGCGGCTGCACAATTCTTTCGACAAAGGTCCGCTCCGCAAATGTCCGGTTGCGACCATCCGTGGCGTTCCACGCAGTTTGCATGCCCGAGGCCCACCCCGTGGGCGCCTGGCATCCCGCCTCGCCCCATGTGTTCGAATAGATGGCGTTGAACCAGTTTTCATAATTTGTTTCGCTACTATAGACACCGCCACTTAGAATCACGCGGTTGCCGGGCGCGGTCGGCAGCGAAGGGCCGTCAAGAAACATAAAGGAAAGTATAATATAGCGTTGCTGGTCCTTTTCATAGGGGCCGACCAGCATCACGCGGCGCTGTTTGTATGCATTGTGGGCTATGTTATACACATCTCCGGCGGATGCGGACAGCCGCTGGTTCAGGAGCGGTTGCCCGCGCAGTTTGGTCAGGCGTCCATACCAGGCGTTTTCATTAACCATCTCGTTGGCAGCCGGGGGTTCATCGTCAAATTTTGTCACCGCGGGTCTGCCGACGTAATCGGCAGGCATGTCGCCCTCAAGCGCGGAAAGATTTAAGCCAAAGTCATCCTGCCTGAACGACAGCTTCACCTCGTTTGCAAGCATGGACAAGTTTTGCTGCTCCGCCCTGAAACGCGCGCGCTCTATTATGCCAATCATCGGCAGCGCCATGACGCCCGCCAAGATGCCGATGAGTGTGCAGATCGCGATTACTTCAACGAGTGTGAAGCCCTTCCTTGTCAAAAAAAGTCCCATTGTTTTCATTTTTATAAGAGAGTTTATTATTACTTCCTATTTCGACAGCTGCTCAACCATGGACATCATTGGTGTCAGAAGGGCGTATGCCATCATGCCCACCATGACGACCAATACCACGAGCATAACTGGTTCGAAAAGCTTGAGTGCGCGGTCAACACGCTCGCGCGCCTTGCGATTGTGGTAAGCCGCGATTTTTTTTAATGACTCGTCGAGCTTTCCGTTTTCCTCGCCAATGCGCACGGTCAGCACAACCATGTTGGGGAAAACCTTCGACTCCTTGAGTCCGTCCGAGATTCCCCTTCCCTGCTCCACCGCTTCGCGGGTTATTGTGATGCCTCGATTGTAAATGGCGTTGCCGGCGATCTTGGAGCAAATGGTCAATCCTTGCACAATGGGGATTTCCGACTCGTAAAGCGCGCCAAGGTTGGTGGCAAAACGCGCGATGCAGATGTCCTTGGTAATTGGACCAATCACCGCCATTTTTACCATGCACCAGTCAATCAGTGGACGAAATAGTTTCGAGCGAAACGACCACACCATGACAAAGGGCGCGATGGCGGTGCAGATCAACAAAAGCACCAAGTTGTCCTTGATGAAATTGGACATCGCCATAATTGCCCGGGTCATCGGCGGCAATTCCACACCAATTTCTATAAACACCTTCATCAGGGTCGGCACCGTGAAACCGAAAATAACAAATACAAACGCCACCATCGCCACCATGATCATCGCCGGATACATGCTCGCGCTTATGATTGTGTTTTTTAACGCATCCGCGCTCTGGAAATATTCAATCAGACGGTGAAACGCGTTCGCCAGTTTGCCCGTGCTCTCGCCCACGGAAATCATCTGCCGGATATGATCGGGGAATATGCGCGGGAATTGTCCGCATGCGTCGGCCACGCGCCCGGTGGAGTTGATCTCGTCGGAAATGTGGGAGATCACAAACTTGGGTTTGCCCCTTGGAAACTCATCAACGAGATTGCGAAACGCGTCGTCGATATTGATGTTCACATCAAGCTGAATTTCAACTTGGTCCAAAATTGATATGAGATCCTGCGCGCCCAGCTTTGTTTTGTAGGTGCGTGACTTCCGCTCCTCCATCTTTATCGAAAGCGGCCAATACCGCTTTCGTTGCATCATGCCTTGCAGATACGCAATGTCGGGGGCGAACATTCGCTCTTTGCGGACGCGCCCCTTCTCATTCGTGTATCTTACTATGTAGGCCGGCATGCGAAAAAATCACCTTGCGGACAGCGGCACGCACACCGTTGCCGGGCGTCCGCGCGTCACTTCCACATACCTTTCGGATTGCTCAACAATGATGGAGTCGCGTCCAATGGAATAAATTCTGAATCCCTCAACTATGTCCCCGACCGAATACACCCTGGGCACCGGCTTTTCCTGCTCGGCCTTGTCGGCTTTCGGATCGGAGGACGCCGAGCGCACCTTGGGCGGGCGCGTCAGGAGGATGACCGTGTTTTTCTTGCCATCCACGCTCTCCACTATGCCGCCAATCTCGATCACGGTTTCCAGCACATCCACGGCCACTTGCACGCGAACCTCAAAGGGATTCTGCAAATCCTCCTCCGAAAGGCGCGCCACGCTGAATAGAAGGATGCGCCCGTCCCCGGATGACTTTAACAATTCCGAAGGAAGCGACACATTGGCCAGCGGGTTCTTGATGCCGTCAAGCGAGAGTTTGGCCGTTTGTGTGTCGCGCGTGTCGGTGTTGGGACGCTCCAGCCCAAAAGAGTCGATGGCCCGGGGGCCGACACCCGCCTGGCTGACACCCTGGGCTGACACGCCCAGGCACAATCCCAGCGCGCATGACAATAATGCGACAGCGCGCAGGGGCGTCGCAAGCGACGCCCTCAAACAACGCATTGCCAAACCGGGCGTCGCAAGCGACGCCCCTGCGGAAATTCGCGAAATATCGTGTGGTTTCATTTTTTTCCAACCTTCTTCTTATTGCCGCCCCGCTTGGCCGGTGTTTTGGCTTTTGCCGGTCGTGACACGGTTTTTTTTGCCCGAACCGCTTTCTTTTTCCGGACGGATGCCTTGGCCTTGGTTGATGTCTTTTTCTTAGCGAACACTTTTTCGATCTCCATGATGTCGCCCTCAAAGTTCATCGCCTTGAGGCGGCGCATCATCGTCCGGGCATCGCCCACGCTCACGGCGATCGAATCCAGAAGCGCGCGCATTGCCTTTTTTTGCGTGGCGAGACGCTCGCGCATTTCGGCGGAGTAGGCGCCCAGCGCAAGGGAAAGTGTTTCAGCCGCGGTGTGATAAGACGCTATTTCACTTGGATGAAGGTCCTGTCCATATACTGGAATGTCTGCGCTTCCGGCGGCACTTCCACGAACACTCCGCCCGCCTCGCCCTTCACCAGTTTGAAGCGGAACTGTTCCTGAATTTGTTGCAGTTGCGTCACCTGCTGCTGCATCGCGCTGAGGTTGGCCGCCAGCGACGACTGGGTCGCCGTTGTCTGCCGGATTTCGGCCTTCAGCGCCTCGCTTTGAGCCGTCAAACGCTTGACCTCCTCCGCTCCCTTGGCTTTCTCCGCCTCCAATGCCTTCACCTCGGCCTGCGCCGCCGCTTTCTGGGTCAAAGCCGTGTCGCGTGCCTTCAAATCCGCCTGGCTCACCAGGCTCGACCCGCTCAAAAGGCGCAGGGAAGCGACTGCCCCCGCGCATAGCAGGATGCACGCCACCGCCGTAATTGCCACCGCCTTCCAGAGGGTGCTGCGTGAAAGTTGAGCCGACTGGCGGACGTCCTCCTGTATAATACGGGTCGTCTCGTCCTGCTTCGTGGTCACTTCCTTCGAAATGGCCTCCTGGCCCTTGGTAATCGTTTCCAGCACCTGCGGATCCGAAGCCTGGGGCTGTTCCAGTTTCTTGGCCAGGTTGCGCACTTCCTCGCTCGTCTGCGTAACCGTGGTAAAGAGCTCCATCTGGTTCGTATTGGCGCGCTCCTGCATTTCCGAAATTTTCTGCTCCAAATCCTGCGGATTGTGCATGCTCTCCAGCAACGCCTTGACGACCTCCATCATCTCCTCGCGGCAAATCGTCCGGAAACGCTCGAAAAGCGTCCGGCGCCATTCCACTTCCATCTCCTGCAGGCGCAGTTGGGCTTTTTGCTGAAACTGGGTCATCTGTGTGGGTTCGTTCGACATAATAAATTCCTTCCTGTTCTTCAATGATGCAGCTTTCCTGGGTTTCGCGGTCAATCACCTGCCAGCGGTTTTCGGACAGGGCGGCCACGTCGGCGCCAAGCGCCACAAGCTCCGAGAGAAAATTGTCCCACCGCTCTTGCACCGGTAAATCATCGGACGCGGACAGCACGACGCATTGGTGCATCAGGTGCATCACGGTTTCGATCATTTGGCTGGAACTGCTCATTGTTTTTCTGGACTCGTTTTGTGTTTAAATGGGTTTGGTTGTTCCTTAGTTGCTGATTGAGCCCAATGCAAAGCGGGCTTTTTGAAGACGGTTGGTCAGGGCCTCTGCCTGTTGTTGCAACGCGATCAACTCATGCTGCGAGGCGTCCACATCGGCGCGCACTTGCTCCTTTTGTTTTTGCAACGCGGCGATCTCGGTGCGGATGGCCTCCATGCGGTGAAGCATTTGCACGCGCTTGCGGAGCACTTGCGCCTGCACGGCATCGTTGGTGAACACTTGGGCGAAGGTCGGGTTCCCGTATTCCGACGCGATTTGCTCAACGGCGCGCTTCATGCGCATGATCATCTCGTCGCGCAGTTGCGAGGCCTCGGTTCCCCCGGGGCCGGGAATGGAGGTCTTCTTTGACTTCATTTTCGAACGGGGATCGGAATAGGGCCTGGCCCCTTTCATAAGCTCGCCCAGTCCGTCATCGAATTGCACGGGGGCAGTTGGGGCCGAAACTGTTTGCGCCACGGGCGCGCTTGGCGCGGCCATCGAAATTTGCGGCGCGGGCTTTGCGGGTTGCGGCGCGGCTTGCACGGGCAGTTGCACTTGGGCCTCGCGAACGGGTTCCTTGGTTGCAACCGCCCGGGTTGTTGTTGGAGCGGCGGGAATGACCAGTGGCGCGGACAGGCGCGGCGCGGCGGTTTGCGCGCAGACGACGCCGGAAAAAAGAACAACCGGCAGCACCGTCAGCAGGGAGCGTTTTGTGGTGTGGAATTTCATGGGTAGCGCGGGTTACTCGGGTTTCTTTACGTAAACAGTGAGCGCAAGGCTGATGCGGCTGAACTCCCGCTTGCGGCTGTCGCCGACGGTCTGGATGTCAACGCTGTCCACGGCTAGGGAGTCGATTTCCTTCATGCGATTGAACAGCGACAATACTTCCGGCCAGGCCGACACCGGCGCGCTGCCCCGTGCGATTTGATAACGCCTCTTTATAAATTCATCGGTGGGGGTTTCCGTGCGCGCCACCACGGACCATGTCGGGCGCAGTCCCGAAACGAAGGCGTCCGCCTGCTGCCCCGTCATCATGCCGGAGCGAATTTTGTCCGCATCCGCGCGCGCCTGCTCGGCCTTGTCATCGGAATACTCCCCCGAAAGACTGCTTACGCTTTTTCGGGTGTTGCTGATCGACGAGTTCAGGCGAGTGACCCTGACCTTGTTGCTCTTGCTGGTTGTATACCAATAATAAATCAACCCCGCGCACAAAAGGAAGGCCACCACGGTGGCAAAGGTCCACAACGGCGCCGCGCGATAAGTTATTTTTTTCGTCTGTTGCATTAGTTTTTACCCCCCCCCGCAATGCTCGGCTTGGGCGTGGTTCCCTCCACAATAAAATCCCCGGTGCCGTCGGTGTATTTGTTTCCGCCCTGATTTACCAAGAGACCTGGAATCGAACCTTCAAGGGTGCGCTTGATCGCCGCAGTCGGATCGGTGGTATCCGCGGTCTTGGGCTGGGTGGTGTTCATCTTCCAAAAAATGCCCGCCAAGCGGAATGTCTCGCCACTGATATTCACAGATGTGAGCGTGCCCTCTCGCGGTATCGCCACGGGTAGCATCTGAATTAGCTGCACGCGGCCGCTCGAATACTCAAAAATATCCTTGGCATACAATTTCTGCAAATTCTCCATTTCGCCTTTGTTTTTCTCCAAGCGAACCTTTTGCGCGGTGAGCGCGTTTTGTTGGGTAGTGAGTGCCTTGATCGTTTTGCTGTCCTTCTGAAGCTGCAAATACGCGAATATGCCAAACCCTATGAAAACAACCAGCAGCACGGCGGTCGCAATCTGAAGCCCAAAATCCAAAACGATGGTCTTGGGCATGTCTTCCATCAGCGAACTGCTATGTTTTCCTGGAACACTCAGAAGCAAAAGCTCGAGCGCGCCAAAGCCCATCACCTCCACTTGCGCCTGCGCCTGCAACACATCCCAATAGGGGCACTGGGTTTTCACATCCGTGCCGGGCGCTTGGTAAATACGCATTTGCGGACGCTGCCCGCCATCCTCAAAGGTTACGCCATATTCGCCGAAAACCATGCTGATCTCGGACCAGACGTCATAGGCCTCTTGACGCTTGCCGGCATACAGCTTGCGGCAGGCTTTCATGCCCGACATGGTGTTGATATAGACAAAGGCTTGGCTGTCCTTGTCCACGATCATAAAAATACTGGTGCGCCCCGGTGTCGCTGACGCGTGCATGGCCAGCGTGGCCAGCGGAAACGCGCGTGGGACGGAATATCCCACATCCATCAGGCTCGAGCGAAGCAAGCTCAACGAGGGAACGGTTTCATACGAGCAAAAACTGCCAAAACTACCTCCCGATCCCGGCAACGGCCATGGTTGCTGAAAACCCCATCCCGTCAGATTATTTGCGATTGACTCATGGCTGCCCGACAATGCCTCGCGGACAATCGGCCTGCCCCCCCCCGGACACTCCGCAAACTCCGTCTGCATGATGTCGGGATCATAGGCCATCACTAGACTGGACTTTTTCTTGTAGTGCTCCTGCACCACCGACACCGCATCCTCCAGTCGGACAAGCGGTTTACGCAACCAGCCCTTTACCGGATCATTGTAATATACGGTTTTTTCCCAGATAAATAGGCCTTGTGGCTTCGCCATGGTTTTATTTTAAGAAAGGAAGCGGGACGGGAAGATATCCTCCGCGCCCCGCTGTTGCTTTAATTAACTATTCAGATGGCACTGTCACCCAATTGGGCATTCAGAGTTCAGCTAAATATCAATTTAAACATTATTACATGTTGGCCAGATAGTAGAATGCAGTAACAACGCCATCGGCAGCAACGCCATCGGTTACAAAACGCCCGCGAGCCTGTGCATTCAAACCTTCTTTTGTGTCCATATCATTCAGGGAACCGTTGAGCTCTTCTGAAAGTTTTTCAGCATCTTTCAAGGATAGCCCGGGGAGAACGACATAGGCCGTGCGGGTGCCCAGAGGCAGATAGCTCGAGCCATCAATCTTGAATTGAACCCCATTGGCATGCATCAGACCGGCACCAATGTCTTTACCTGGATTGGCAACTTCAGCTTTTGTAGCAGTAGGAGCACACTCTGTGCGAACATACTTGCTCCAATCATTGGACCCAAGGGTGCCACCAGAGACTGCTGCCACATTTGACCAAGCACTACGTTTGCGATTCCATCCACGCTCTGCGGACATGTCCATTCCGCTTTGAACGGCATCCAATCCCATGCGCCAGTTTGGCAGACGCTCGAGTGTCCCCGCAGCAAGGAAGATTGTTTCCATGTGTGCAGTATTTTGAAGCGCACCAGTGGTCAAACCGCTGGCGACATCTGTTGCATTTTGCGCAAGATTGGCCACGAGGGGAATAGCATTGGGGCTCTTGGTCAATGGCAAGCGTCCCGCCGCTTCCGGAAGTGCAATATACGAAAGCAATGCGGTCTCGAGATTCTTGAAGTTCGAGACTGTCGCCACGGTGCGGGCGCGGTTGATGGCTGAGAGAACGCCAACGGAGATAACGCTGATGAGGATCGCGATAATGGCGAGCACACCGAGCATTTCCACGAGCGTGAAACCCTTGCGGGAGTTGATTTTATTATGTTTCATTATGTTTTATTTGGTTTTGTCTATCGGTTGTTGTCTTCGGGATTAATCGGAATCTTCTGATTCCGTTTGCGCAATCACCTCCTCGATGGAGGTCTGCCCCTGCACGGCCTTAAGAAAGCCGTCCTGTCGCAGGGTGCGGAAAATCGAACTTCCCGTTTGTTCAGTTTCGGTTGCACAAAGTTTTCTTGCATGCGCCTCGCATTCGCGCAAGGCATCTTTTCCCTGCCGCACAATAATGTCGGCAAAGGGCTCGACCGGGCGGCACTCATAAAGCCCGACTCGGCCCTTGTAACCACTGCCGTTGCAAACATTGCAACCGCCGGGTTTGGGACGGTAAAGAGTTTCCCCCTCCTGCAGCTTGATGCCGTGGATTTCAGCCAGCGACGCGCTCTGCGGATGCGGCTCCTTGCAAACGCACAGGCGGCGAATCAGCCGCTGCGACACAAAGAGGTTGACCGCGCCGATGATGATGCTCGGTTCCACCCCGATGTCGATAAGACGGGTGATGCCGCCGAGCGCGGTGTTGGCGTGGAGTGTGGAAAAGCCGGTGTGACCCGTCAGCGCCGCGCGCATGGAAAGCTCGGCGGTCTCCTTGTCGCGGGTCTCGCCCACGAGGATGTAGTCGGGGTCCTGACGGAGCAGGGAGCGCAATCCGAGCGCAAAGGTCAGCGACTCGGTGACCTCGGTCTGGCGGATATTGCGGAACTCGTATTCAACCGGGTCCTCAAGCGTCATCATCGTGTAGTTGGTGACGTCGAGCGTGTTGATGATCGAATACAGCGAGGTCGTTTTGCCCGATCCCGTGGGTCCCACAAAATAGGTGAAACCAAAGGGCGCGTTGGCCGCGCCAAGGATTGCGGCCTTGGTGTCGTCCAGCATGCCGAGTTTTTCGAGCGGCACGATGCCCTTGGACTGGTCAAGAATACGAATGACAACGCTCTCGCCATACAGCGTGGGCAGCGAGGAAAAGCGCAGGTTGATTTTTTTTCCGGCAAGCACGAGCTTGGCGCGTCCGTCCTGCGGAATGTGCTTCACCGCGATGTCGAGCCCGCCCTTCATCTTGATGCGCGCGGCCACCGACTCGCGAACGGCGCTGTCAATGACCTTGTAAGGCTGCATGGCGCCATCAACGCGGAACTTGATCTGCGTGAGCACCTCCTCGGGAACCACATGGATGTCGGACACGCCCATGTTGACGGCGTCGGTCACCAAAAGGTCGAAAAAGCGTCCGGGGTCGGAAACATCGGCGCGCGAGGCGTAAAGTTCCTCGAGCTTGGCAAGCACCTCGGCCTCGGGGGCGATGTTATACTCAAAAACCGTGATACCATAGCGTCCGAGCGCCTGCGTGGCCTCGGCAAAACCGGGGATCGAGGGATCGCTCACGGCGAGGCTGATCATCGAGCCATTGCGCTTCAAGGGCAGCACGCGCAACCTGCGGGCAATCGTGGGCGAGAGCAATCGCGCCACCTCCATGCTGATGCGCATGGAACTGAGCGTGATGACGGGCAGCTTGTGATGCTCGGAGATGAGCTTGGTCAGGTTGAACGGCGTTAAGATGCCGAGCTCGACGAGCACGCTGCCAAAACTGGAGCGGCGTCCCTGCTGGTTGTAATAATCGGTGGCGATTTTGATGCTCGACGCGCCCACGCCCTTGTCGCGCAACGCCTGGGGCATCCACAAAAAATCGCTCTCAAAACGGGATTGAGGTTTGCCGCCGGGAGCCACGCCTCCGGCCGCCGCGCCATTGTCCAACTTGGACAGGCCGGGTGCCGGTGTTTTTTTTGAGAGAAGCGTGCTCATTGCCAACCGTTTTTGTTTTTAAAATCTGCTTAATCCAAAAGTGAAATGGATTCAACCGGGCGGCTGGATGCGGACGCGCCGCCGGCCATGGTTCTGGAATAGACTGAGGGCGACGGGGCGTTTGAACCCAAGGCCGAGCGCACGGCGCGGCTGTTGCGATCCGCCTCGCCCTGATCCTGCGGGGACAAACTGGAGCCGGGCACAAGAATGCGGGGCGTCAGGAAAATAACCAATTCCGTCTTTGTCTTGTATTTGCCCTCGGAACGGAAGAGACGACCGAGCATCGGTATTTTGCTCAGTCCGGGAACACCCCGCGTGGTGTCGGCGGTGCTGTCCGTGACAATGCCGCCAATAATTGCGGTCTCACCCGAGCGCAAACGGACAATGGTCGAGGTGGTCTTGACATACAGCGCGGGCGCGTTGAGCGTGCCATCCTCCGACTTGATTTCCTCCTTTAAGCGGGTGATGGCGGGAGTGACGTCCAGTGTGATGTCGCCATTGTCCGCGATATGCGGAGTGATCGCGATCATCGTGCCAATGGAGATGGTCTGAATGTCATACTGTTTGCTCTCATAGGAACCGCTGCTCGAGCCAATCATTGTTTGCGAGCTTTGGGAACGAAGCTGGAAATAGGGACGGTCCTCGGTGTCCTTGATGTAGGCCGTCTGGTTGTTGATGGTAATCAAGCGCGGTGAGGTGACCGCATTAAGGTTGCCCTGCTCGGAAAGCGCCTGAATCACGGCGCTAATTTTGCCCGCGCTAATCGTGCCCGCAAAGGTGTCGGGATTAAAACTGAATCCGCCCAGCGAGGTGGCGGTTATATTGGTGTTGGTGAACGCGCCGCTGATCGTGGTTTGGGTGGCGCCTGCGTTAGTCACGAGCGGCGTGGCGACTTGGGTGGCACCAATGACAAGGTTGCCAATGCTGGTGGCCGCCTGCGCCCAGTCGATGCCAAGCTTGTTTTGGTCGAGCAACTGCACCTCGACTATCTTGCCAATAATTTCAACTTGCTGGCCAATGCGGCTGTTCACCGTGCCCAAAAAGCGGTCTATATACTCGTGGGTATGGCGGGAGGCCGTCGCAATGATCGTGCCCGAAAAACGGTCGAACACAATGCGCTCGTCCTTACTCTTCAACTCCTTGATCTCCGCCTCAAATTTGTCCCAAAACTGGGTGTCATTGCTGGTGTCGAGCGAGACGCTGGCCTCGTCCTCGGTGTCGCTGCCGCCGCCACCACCACCGCCGCCGCCGCCACCACCGCCGCCACCACCACCGCCCGACTGCGAGGCGTCGTAGTTGGTCTGGCCGAGATTGATGGTCGCTTTCGAAGTGCCCTTGCGCTCAAGCTTGGGATATTCGACTTGATAAACAATCGTCTTGAAACGGCGAACCGTGACAAAGCCCATTTCCTCCAATTGCCAGTAGTAACCCTCGGACATGCACAGGGCGTCGAGAATGCCGCGCAGCGTGATGTTGTGAAACTCGACATTCACATCCCCCGTCACGTCCTTGTCACAAATAATGCTTATGCCATAGGAGCGCCCGAGCGATTGAAGCACCTTGGCGATCGGCTGCTCGTCCTGGCTAAAATAGGGAATCGTGCGCATCAAGACCTCCTCCGGCTCAAGCGGCGCATTGTCATCCTGGGCCTGCAGCGCGAGTCCCGTTGAAAAAACGGCCAGAATCGCGGCGAACCGGATGGGAGAAAATAAACGATGTGCGAGCGTGGGAAGCATGAGTGGGAGAAATAGTTAGCGTTGCATCAACGCAGAAGGAATTGTGGATCTCGTGCCACCAGACATGGGGGATGAGGATGAGGCCCCCGCGCCCATGCCAGAGGAGAGGGGGTTGACCTTGGTGCTGATGCCAAGGCGTTTTCGAATTTCATCAGGCCTGTCCGAGGACTCCATGGCGGTTTCCGGTGTAATAAGCTTTTTGCGAACGTAATCCACCAAACATGTGTCAAAGTCAATCATTCCCATGTCTTTTTTCACCGCGATCTCGTTCGCGATTTGACCGGGTTTATTTTCGCGAATCGCCCCTGCTACCGCGGGACAGTTCAACAACAGCTCGAACGCCGCTACGCGACCGCCGCCAACGCGGGTGATCAAACGCTGGCCAATCACCGCCAGCAATGACGACGCCACCATCGTGCGAACTTGGTCGCGCTCGTCGGAGGGCAGCACATCCAAAATGCGGCTAATTGTGCTTCCCGCCGTGCGTGTGTGCAGCGTGCCAAAAACCAAGTGGCCTGTCTCGGCAGCGGACACCGCCGCCTTCACCGTCTCGGGATCGCGAAGCTCGCCGATAAGAATCACGTCGGGATCCTCGCGCATCGCGTCCACCATGCCATGGCCAAAAGTCGGAACATCGCGGCCAACCTCGCGCTGGCGAATAATGCTCTGCGCGGCCTTGTAACGGTATTCAACCGGGTGCTCAAGCGTGACAATGTTCAGGGCGGAATTATGATTAATCCAGTCCAAGCACGCGGCAAGTGTTGTCGATTTGCCGGAGCCCGTGTAACCCGTGACCAGAATAAGCCCGGTCGGGCGTCCCTGGCGAATGAGGTCCTGAAACGCCTTGGGCAGCATCACGTCCTCCATGGACGGGATTTTTCCGCGCATGAAGCGGACTGCCAGAATCGGCTTCGTGTTGGCCCAGTAAAGGTGGCAGCGCATGTCCCAACCCGCGCAGTTCACGGCAAAGTCGGCGGCCAGCGCCTGCTCCTTGAACGCCTTGTGCTGGGCCGGGCTCAAGCGTTTGTAAACGTCCTCAAAAAACGGCGCGCCCGTGGTCAGTCCGGGACAGGAGACAATGTCACCGTCAAGACGCAGATAAATGTTTTCATCCAGCGCCAAGTGGACGTCGGATGCTTTCCGCCCCGTGGCGTATACAACAACTTGTTCCAGGGTATCCATGTTTTACCGCTTACAAGCAGATACAAGCACTGCGAAAGGCGGGCTTCTCAACAAAGCGCGCGCTATTGGGCAAATAAACATCCGTCCCGTGCCCCGCAGCCGTGGGCATCACTTTCTTTTTCGAAGAATATATCAGGAAACTGACCATGTATTTGCAGAATGTTTTAATTAAGTTTTATGGATACATGCAAGTGTGCGGCAATCGAGTCAACTTCTATTTTGAACTTTTTGCATATGGCTATCAATAAGCCCGCCGTGGTCTGTATTGCGCTAATCATTAGCGCATTAAGGAAGCGTCATATTACATTTTGAATCACAACTAGTTGCGCCGAACGTCATTACATTTCCTTTTTACTTTCCCTGCAATAAATCGAATTTGGCACCCCGCGTTCAACTGCACAAAAAAATAAGCGGAACAGGATGTCACATATATAATTACATGTTTTTGTTATGCCAAACAATTCGAATGCAACCAAAACGATGCCACAATGACATGGTGCGCATAAAAAACACCCGCTTATGGTTGCCGCGCAAACAACAGAACCTTGGGACATCCCGACAGTTTTAACCGCAAGTTTGCACTTTATCCCGTGGCTTCCAACTGGTTTGTTTTTCACTTCCGCCACCGTTTTCCGAAGAGAATTCGCCCGCCCCAACAACACAAAGGAACGCCCATGAACCGACGCCACTTTCTCCGCGCCTCCGCTCTTTTTGCATCAATGGGTTTGCTATCGCGGGGCGGACTTTTTTCACAGACCAGATCAATGGCATCGATGCCGGACGGTTTTGTTCGTCTGCGGCGCAATGTCGGCATTTTTAACGGACGCGGCGGCACCATCGGCTGGCTCGCATCACCCGACGCCCTCGCCGTCGTGGACACGCAACTTCCCGACACCGCTGCAAAATGCCTCGCCGGAATACCGCAACGCGGCGACCGCCAAATCGACGCGCTCATCAACACGCACCATCACGGCGACCACACTTCGGGCAATTCGGTTTTCCGCCCCGTGGTGAAAAAAATAGTCGCGCACAAAAACGTGCCCGGACTTCAACGCGCCGCCGCCGCGCGCGCGAAACCACCCGCGCTCGACAAGCAGGTTTACGCCGACACGACCTTCGCCGAAACATGGTCGCTCGCCCTCGGCGGATCGCGCGACGGAGCCGAGACAATTCACGCCCGCCACTTCGGCCCCGCGCACACGAGCGGCGACATCATCGTGCTTTTCGAAAAGGCCAACATAGTGCACATGGGCGACCTTGTTTTCAACCGCCTCCATCCGGTGATCGACCGCGCGGGCGGCGCGAGCATTGCCGGCTGGATTGCCACTCTTGAAACCGCGGCGAAAACCTACCCTGCGGACGCGATCTATGTTTTCGGGCATGGTGGCGCCACTCCGCGTTTCGGCGTGACGGGCGGGCGCGACGATCTGCTCGCCATGCGCGATTATTTGACCGGACTGCTTGATCACACCCACCGTCAAATCGCCGCGGGCAAAAGTCGCGCCGAAATCATCACACTCGATAAACTTCCCGGGTTTGAGGAATATCAACAAACCCGCCGCCTCGCCTCAAATTTGGGCGTCACCCACGATGAAATTATAAACGCCCCGAGAGCTTGAGAATAGTTGCGCGCGCATCCGGCAAACCAGAATAAAAACAGGGGAAATGGCCTGCACAAGGACGCCTCGAACCAACACAGCCAACAAGTTTGCAGTTGTTCGAGATCGTTTGCAAATGACGCAACCAACTATTGATTAATAAATTGCACACTTCCCAATCAACAGGCTCACGCTCGCCTCCCATAGTTTAAGCTCGACATCCGCAATAAGTCTGTTTGCGTTATACACTTTTACCGCCCCTGCAAAGGGGGGCGGATATTTTTTTCTATACACACGCAAGAACGACAATGACCAAACGCATAATTCCATCACGGAGATTTATCAAACCCACATTCGAATTTCTCATCGAAAAAAAACGCGACGGCGGAGAGTTCAACAAGGAGGAAATCCGCTACATCATCGACAGCATTCTCGACAATGAAATGCCCAAGCACCAGCAGGCCGCGCTGGCCATGTCGATCTTCTTCCGGGGCATGTCCGCCCAGGAGTCCGCGGATCTCACCGAGGAGATGATGCTTTCCGGCGACGTAATCGATCTCTCCGACATCGCGAAACCCAAGATCGACAAATACTCGACCGGCGGCGTGGGCGACAAAACCGACCTCGTGCTCGTTCCGCTCGCGATGGCCAGCGGCGTTGTTGTTCCCATGATGTGCGGCATCGAGCACGACTACGTCATCAACACACTCACCAAACTCTGCGCGGTGCCCGGCTTCAAGCACACCATCTCCAAGGATCACTTCGTTTCGCAACTCGCAAAAATCGGCGGCTCCATTGCCAAACAGGTTGACGACCTCGCGCCCGTCGAAGGCAAGTTCTACCAGCTCCGCAAGGAAACCGGCACCATCCCGAGCCTTCCGCTCATCACCGGCAGCGTGCTCTCCAAGAAACTCGCCGAGGGCGCCGAGGGGCTCGTCATCGACGTCAAGTGGGGCAACGGCTCATTCATCAAGGAACTCGAGCAAGCCAAGCAACTCGCCCGCTCCATGACCCGCGTCGGCCGCACGCTCAAGCGCCGCTGCGTCGCGCTCGTCACCGACATGAACCAGCCGCTCGGCGACACCGTCGGCACCTCGCTCGAAATCAAGGAGGCCATCCAGCTTCTCAAAGGCGAGGGTCCGGAGGACATCAAGGACCTCGTCATGAAACTCGGCATGGAAATCGTGCGCCTCGCCGGAGTCGCCGGCTCCACGCTCTCCGCCAAGCAAACCGTGCAACGCCACCTCACCGACGGCAGCGCGCTCCAAAAACTCAAGGACCTCGTCAAGGCCCAGGGCGGCGACCCCTCCTACATCGACGACCCGTCCAAATTCGCCACCGCGAAACACGTGCGCAAACTTCCCGCCCCCAAGCGCGGCTACGTGCACATGATCAGCGCGGGCATGATCGCGCACGGCGTGCACATTCTCGGCGCCGGCAAGACCAGCGCGCACGACAAAATCGACCACGCGGTCGGCGTCTCGGAAATCAAAAAAGTCGGCACGCAAGTAAAGCAAGGCGAGCCGCTCATGATGATTCACTACAACGACGAGGCGAAACTCGAGCAGGCGCTCGAATACTTCAAGAACGCCTACCGCCTCGCGCCCAAGCGCCCCACCCCGCCGCCGCTCGTCGTCGAGCGCGTCGCGTAAGCCCGCGGGCAAATCCCTTCCACACGAAACCGGATGTTTTGAAGACATCCGGTTTTTATTTCCCCCATTGCCACAACGGCCTGGAAAAAGCGGGACTCCATGCCCTGGCCGCCCTTCCCTCCGTGAGATTCACGCGCGGGCGAAATCAAGGCTCCACTTCCCCCGGTTTTTGACAAAGCTGATGGCTGCAATCCTCCAAAATACCACACCCATGAAACCCATCACACGCCTCGTCCGGCGGGCACAGTTCCCCCTCTCCGCATTTGTCATTCTCGGTGTGGTTTGCCTTGCGCAAAATTCCCCCGCCCAAACGCCCCCGCCCAAGCCCGCGTCGCGTGACGCCGCCAAGGTGCTCACCATCGGCAACAGCTTTGCGGACAACGCCACCGAGTTCCTGCCGCAAATCGTTGAGTCCACGGGACGGCAACTCGTGCTCTTTCGCGCCAACCTCGGCGGTTGCTCGCTTGAGCGCCATGCGCGCCACTTGCGCGCCGCGCTTGCCAATCCCGACGATCCCAAGGGCAGCCCGTATGCCAACAACGCCGGCGTGCTCGGCATCGCCGGCAAGAAAAAAGTCAGCCTTCCCGAGGCGCTTGCCGCCGTGGAGTGGGATTTTGTCACGATCCAGGAGTGGAGCCAGCGGAGCTTCAAGCCGGAGCACCAGGAACCCCACGCGAAGCAGCTCATCGACGCGATTCGCAAACTCGCGCCCACCGCCGAAATCGTCATTCACCAGACTTGGGCATACCGGGAGGATCACGCCTGGTATCAGAAAGGCGACGGTTTCACGCAGCAGAAAATGCATGCCGGCCTGCGCGCCGCCTACAAGGAGCTCTCCGCGCGCCACGGACTGCGCATACTGCCCTCCGGCGACGCGATGCAGGCCGCGCGCGCCACACCGCGCTGGACCTACGAACCCGACAAAAATTTCGACTTCAAAAACCCGCCGGAGGGAAAATTACCGGGGCAAAAAGGCAGCCTCAATGTCGGCTGGCGCTGGCGCACCAAGAACGGCAGGCGGACTTTCAGCCTTGATGCGATTCACGCCAACACTGCGGGAAAATATCTCACCGGCTGCGTTTTCTTCGAGGGTCTTTACGGGACGGACTGCGCGCGGGTGAGGTTTGTGCCCGAAGATTTGACCGGGGAGGATGCCGCGGATTTGCGCCGCATCGCGCACTCTGTTTCCCTCGGGAAAAAGCCCGGCGGCGCCAAGGCCGGAGCCGGGCTCGCAAAACCATGATCTAGGCCCGCCTCAAGCCTGCTTTTTGCGCCGCCCCGATTCGCTCGCAGGTGCCGCGCCACGCGGCCTGCAACGCCGCGAAATCCCCGTCCCTCGTCGTGCTCCTTATCAAATAGTCAAACTTGCCGGCCTCCCGCACTTCCCGCTCGGCGGTTTTCATCCGGCGTTCGATTTCCTCGTCGGAATCCTGGCCGCGCAATTTCATGCGCTTGCGAAGCTCCTCCATCGGCACGTCGATAAAAACCGTCGCCATGTGCCGCGCGAGAATCGGATTGGTTTTCGCCGCGTTGCGAAAACTTTCCACGCCCTGCACATCAATGTTGATCGCGAGGCTGCGCCCGTTCGCAAGCGGTTCGAGCACCGAGGACGCAAGCGTTCCGTAACGATGCTTTTGGTGCACCCACGCCCATTCCAAAAATTCCCCCGCGGCCAGTTTTGCGTCAAATTGTTCGGGCGTCAGGAAATGATAATGCACGCCGTCGATCTCGCCGGGACGCGGCGGACGCGTGGTGGTTGTCACGACCCTGGAAAACTCCGGCTCCGTTGAAACGAGCCGCTCGCACAAAGTGGACTTGCCCGAACCCGCCGCTCCCGCGATGACCAGCAGCACGGGCGGCGTTGGCTTGGCGTTGGATTGGTTTGGGCTGGCGTCCGGTTGCGATGACATCGTTGCGACAAGTGTGGTTTAATACGAAAAAGCGATTCCCGCGACGAGCAGCCCATACGCGACAAGAAACGCTCCCAGCGCGCGCGCGCGTTGCACGCGGACAAACAGCCACTGGATAAAATCGCGCGCGCGATACGGCACGCATCCGAAATAAATCGCCAGCACGATCGCCGCATACACAAACCCGACGACAAACAAACGGCGGCTGTAATCATACTCGCCAAAAAGCCCCGTCAAAACTTCCCACGCGGCGAGCAGCGTGAGCGCGCTCAACCCGCGAATTGCCAGGAAATCGGGCACAAAATAAAACGCCGCCACCGCCACCGCCCCGAAAAACGCCGCCCAGGGCTTTGGCGTCTCAAAAAGCACCAAGTCCGCCGGCGCCAAATGCCAGACCACGTAGAGAAACCAAACCGCCGCCGCGCCCCAGAACACCGCGGCGGCAAGCGGCGAGCGCGGCACCGCCTTGAGTGATGTCGCGATCAGCGAATTGCCGATGAGCAGCGGCACGCCAATCACGATCAAAAACAAACCCGGAAAAAACGTGGCGGAAAAAAGTGACATGTTTGAAAACCGGCTATGAGAACGATTTTCCCCCGAAGAACGAGAAAGAAAGTCGAGTCGAATTTCCCGCGGCGGAGCACCCGTGCTGATATTTTCCTAAAAATCCGTGCGAAATTGCTATTGACGCGGCCAAACGGCTGCTTACTCATTCACGCCTGCAAATCACTTTTTGCGGGCGTAGCTCAGTTGGTAGAGCACCACCTTGCCAAGGTGGACGTCGAGAGTTCGAACCTCTTCGCCCGCTCCATTTTCAGCCAAACGGGAGGCTGGGTTTTTTCAGGGGAGAGTGTTGCGAAACTGAACAAAAAACTCGCCCGCCAACCATGCCCGCAAGTTTACGGACTCATCGCCCGGCATGAAATTAATCACACCCGGAGCCCGCCACTTGCGCATTTTTCCATTGAGAATGAGGCGCGGGGCGCACACATATCAGGCGCAATGCGCGAACGTCGTCTCACACGCACTGTGGTTTTGCTCGGCATGGTTGCCGGTTGCTGCGCCGTCGCCCGCGCCGCGAACGCGGTTCCCGCATCCGAAATCGCAAGCGGATCAATCATCGACGGCATTGTCGCCTGGGCCTCCGCCGTTTGGGACTACGTGCGTTCGCACACAGGCGCGGTCGTCAGCGTCGCCTACGTCCTCGTCCAAATCGCAGGCGTGCTGACGAGCATCCGCGCGATTCTCACGGCGCGCACTTCGCAAGGCGCGGTCGCGTGGGTCGTCGCGCTCATTTTGATGCCTGTTGTGAGCGTGCCCGCGTATTGGGTTTTTGGGCGGAGCAAATTCCACGGATATGTCACGCTCCGCCGCCAGAGGTCCGCCATCTCCGCGCCCACGATTCAGGCCGCGCTGATCCGCATGCGGGCGAAAAACATGCTTGTCACTCCGCAGTTCGGCGAGCCCTTCGCCATCGAACTGCTCGCGCACCTTCCGCTCACGCGCGGCAACGACGTCGAGCTGCTCATCGATGGCGACGACACGTTCTCGTCAATTTTCGACGGCATCGACCGCGCCAGGGAATACGTGCTGGTGCAGTTCTACATCATCCACGACGACGACACCGGCCGCGAATTGCTTTCGCACCTCGTGGCCAAGGTCAAGGAGGGCGTGCGCTGCCACGTGCTTTTCGACGAGATTGGCAGCAGCGGGCTGACGCGCAAATACGTGCGCGACATGCGCGCCGCCGGCATCAACGTCTCCGCGTTCAACACGAGACGCGGGCGCTGGAATCGTTTTCAAATCAACTTTCGCAATCATCGCAAAATCGTCGTGGTCGACGGACGCGAGGCGTGGGTCGGCGGCCTCAACGTCGGCGACGAATACCGCAGCCGCGACAAGAAGGCCGGCTACTGGCGCGACACGCACACGCGGCTTGCCGGGCCCGTCGTGCAATGCGTGCAGGCGGTTTTTCTTGAGGACTGGCATTGGGCCACCGGCGAGATTCCGAAATTCGAATGGCGCCCGGAGGTCGCGCCGAACGGCGTCTCGCGTGTCGCGCTTTGCCTGCCGTCCGCGCCTTCCGACGAGCTCGAAACCGCCACGCTGTTTTTCCTTGATGCGATCAACACCGCGCGCACCCGCATCTGGATCGCGAGCCCATACTTCGTGCCCGACGAACAGTTCATCTCGGCGCTCCAACTCGCGGCGCTGCGCGGGGTCGATGTGCGCATCCTCATTCCCGACAAGGCGGACAACTTTCTCGTGCAGCTTTCCGCGTGGTCCTACATTGAGGAGCTCGAAACGGTCGGCATTAAAACCTTCCGCTACACAAAGGGTTTCATGCACCACAAGGTCGTCGTCGTGGACAACGCCTACAGCACAATTGGCACGGCCAATTTCGACAACCGCTCGTTTCGCCTGAACTTCGAGCTGACGATGGCGTTTGCCGACAGGCAGTTCAACGAGCAGGTGACAAAAATGCTCGAAAACGATTTTGCGTGCTCGCGCCTGGCAACATCGGCGGAGCTCAACGCGCGCGGCTTTTGGTTCCGCCTCGCCGTGCGCGTGGCCATGCTCCTCGCGCCGGTGCAGTGAGGCGGGCAAACGCGGCGGCCTCGGCGAGGCCGCCCTACCCTCGCGAAAGGAACGGTGGCGTTATAGTCCGAGTTCCTTTGCGAGGAAGGTGAACGACAGCGCCCACATGCGGGCGCGTTGCCCGGCGTTGGCGGCGCCGCCGTGGCCGCCTTCGATATTTTCGTAATAGAGCACGTCGTGGCCCTGCGCCTCCATGCGGGCGACCATTTTGCGCGCATGCGCCGGGTGCACGCGGTCGTCTCGCGTCGAGGTGGTGAAAAGCACGCGCGGATATTTCACGCCGGGTTTCACGTTTTGGTAGGGCGAGTATTTTTTGATGAATGCCCAGTCCTCCGGCACGTCGGGGTTGCCGTATTCGGCCATCCAGCTCGCGCCGGCGAGGAGCTTGTTGTAGCGGCGCATGTCGAGGAGCGGCACCTGGCAGACGACGGCGCGATAGAGGTCGGGGCGCTGCGTGAACGCCGCGCCGACGAGCAGCCCGCCATTCGAGCCGCCCATGATGCCGAGGCGCGCGGGCGAGGTGATTTTGCGCGCGATCAGGTCCTCCGCGATGGCGGCGAAATCATCGTAGGCGCGCTGGCGTTTTTCGCGGAGCGCGGCCTGGTGCCACGCGGGGCCGAACTCGCCGCCGCCGCGCAGGTTGGCGAGCACATACACGCCGCCGCGCGCGACCCACGCCCGGCCAAAGTGCGCCTTGTAATCCGGCAGCATCGAAATCTGAAATCCGCCGTAGCCGTAAAGCAAGGCGGGCGCGGTGCCGTCGGCGCGAAAGCTCTTTGGCGCCAGCACAAAATACGGAACCCTCATGCCGTCGGCGGAGGCGGCCTCGTATTGGAAAACCTTCATGCCGCCGGCGTCGAAAAAGGCGGGCAGGCGCTTGAGTGTTTCGCGTTTCGATTTGCCGATCGTGCCGAGCACGAGACTGGGCGGCGTGAGGAAATCCTGCGTCTGAATGAACACGTCGTCGGATTCGTCCTCGTCGATTCCCGAGATGCTCGTGACGCCGAAGTCGGGCGCGGGCACGGGCTGGCGCGTCCACTTGCCGGTCGCGGCGTCGAGAGTCCACGCGAATAGTTTGTTGCGCACGTTTTCGAGCTCGTTGACGACGAGGTGGTTTTTGGTGTCGGCGGTCCCGGCGAGCGATTTGCGCGGGCCGGGCTCGAAGAGCACGGTGAAATCGCGCGCGCCGGCGAGGTAGCGTTTCAGATCGGCGGCGAGGAGCGCGCCGGCGGCGTGGGTGCGCCCGCCGACAGTCCAGTCCTTGCGCAAAACGAGCAGGATTTGCCCGCGATGAAACCCGACGCTGACGTCGTCGGGCTTGTCGAGCCTCACCCACGCGCCGGCGGGGTTGCGAAGCAGGACTTCGTTGGTGAAAAAGGCGGGGCGTCGCAGGATCATGTCGTAATGCGCGCCGTGGTCGTGTATCCGAAATGCGGATACAGACATGTCGGTTTTGTCCGCCTCGAAGATCGTCGCGGCGGAGGCGAGCGGCGTGCCGCGTTTCCATTCCTTGACGATGCGCGGGTAGCCGGAATCGGTGAGCGAGCCGGCGCCGAAATCGGTGCCGACGTAGAGCGTGTCGCGGTCGCGCCAGGCAACGCGGCTCTTGGCCTCGGGGAGCGCAAAGCCGCCGGCCCCGGGCGCGACGAAGGTTTTTGTTTTCAGGTCGAACTCGCGCACCACGTCGGCATCGGCGCCGCCGCGCGAGAATTTGACAAGCGCGCGGTCGCGGTCGGGGTAAAGGATGTCGGCGCCGTGCCACACCCAGTTTTCATTTTCGGCGGCGGCAAGCGCGTCGAGGTCGATGACGGTTTCCCACGCGGGGGCGGTTTTGCGGTATTCGGCAAAAGTGGTCCGGCGCCAGACGCCGCGCACATGGTTTTCGCCCTGCCAGAAATTGTAATAATGCGCGCCGTGTTTCGCGACGTAGGGAATCTTTTCCCTGGAGTTGTAGATGGCGAGGAGCGCGGCGCGGGTTTGCTCGAAGTCGGGCGAGCTTTCGAGTTCGCGCGTGCTGACGGCATTGCGCTCGCGCACCCAAGCGAGCTGTTTGTCGCCGGTCACGTCCTCAAGCCAGAGGTGGGGATCGTCAGGGGCGTCCGTTGAGGCTCGGGCGGGCATGATTGAGAGCGAGGCAAGGGCGAGGCCGGTGAGGATGAGTTGCGCATGGGGAAAAGAGAGGCGAAGCATCGGGACATGTCAGGAGTTTTTTGCGGGAACGAAACCTGTCAGGATTTTACCGGCGGTTTCAGTTGCAGCAGAATATTCGCGGCGGTGATAAACGCGCCGCCGGTCAGAAGCGTCCAGGTGAAGGTTTCGTTGGCATAGTTTATTCCGAACGCGGCGGAGAACAGGCCGGGCAGAAACAGGGCGAGGAGCGTGCCGAAGATCGGCTCGAAACAATACACGAGGCCCGCCTCCGTCGCGGTGATTTTGGGCTGCCAGGCGTTCATCAAAAAGAACGCGCCAAACGTGCAGAACACAACGAGGAGCAACGTGAGCATGATGAAGGCGGGCGAGGCCCACGGCGTGACGAGCGCGGAGAGATTCGGGGCGGTTGCGAATGCCATGATGGAATAAACCACGGCCTCGGTGGCAAACATCACGAGTGTGATGCGCATGACGCGGTTGCCCGCAAATTCGGGCCGGTCGAGCGTGAGGATTTGCCCGGCAAAGAAAAACGCGCCAAGCAGGGTTTCAAATTCGCCGCGCCCGAGGCGGAGTTCGCGCCAGTCAAACTGCCCGAGGATTGCCACGCCGGTGATCACGAGCGCGCAGCAAAACCACACGCGCCAGCCGGGATTCTTGCGCATGCGAAACGCCACGTAGAGCGGAATGAGGATGGCGGTGAGCTGCGTGAGAAACGCGGAGGTGGAGGCCGCGGTGAATTGCAGCCCGTCGTTTTGCAAGATCATGCCGCCGGCGGCGAAGAGGCCGAGGAGCAGGCCCTGCCTCCACTCGGCCGGAGTGGTGCGCCGGCGCGCGCTGCCGCGCAGAAAAAGCAGATGGATTACCAACAACACAACCGTGCCGATAACGAAGCGCGGGCCGACGGTCGCGGATGCGGTGAACCAGTTGCCGCTGCCGGGCTGGATCGCGGCGTGCACGAGCGCGAGCGCCTTCACGGTCGGAAAGCTCAGTCCCCAGAACGCCGTCGCAAGAACAAGCATGCCGATGGCGCGCCAGTGACGGACATTTTGCGTTGGGTTCATGAGCGGGGGTTCAGGCGCGTGCGCTCGGCTTGCCCCGGCGGCATCCGGAGTTTTTTGCACGCGGGGGTTGCGCGTTCGCTGCGATCAAATCAGCGCGCCTGGCCGGCCGCGCCGTCCTCGGACGGCTGGGCCACGGTTGTCGCGGCAAAGCGCTTGCCGAATTCCTCGGTTGCGATGCGTTTCGCCTCGTCCGCGTCGGCGGCCTGCTTGAGCGCCACAAGGTCGGCGGCGCGCTTGGCGATCCAGCGGTCCTTGAAGTTTTGCTCGACCTCGGTTGCGATAAGGGGACTCGGTTTGGGTTTGCTGGAGCAACCCGCGAAAGGCAGGAGCGCAAATAACGGCAGGAGGCAAAGGAGGAGGAGGCGTTTCATTGAAGATTGGAAAAATATCTGACGGATAAAAGCGGCGCGTGTTCCGTTGTCAAAGGGCGAAAAAACAGGGGCTTCGTTTTTCAAGCGCCAAAAACAGTCCCTACCTCGGGAGGGGCGGCAGAAGAAGATGCCAGCGCTCCTTGGCGAGGTCGGGCGTGGAAACGGAATAAGTTTCGTAGAGCGCCTTGAATTGCGCGTCGTCCTGACGGGCGAGATAGGCGCGAAGAAGCGGCAGGATGCGGGCGGTTTTTCCGGGCGTGATGTCTTTCTTGGGCCAGGGTTTGGCGGGGTCGAGGTAAGGCGCCACATAGGCGAGGGCGGCGCGCAAGCTGCGCCCATCTTTTGTTGTGTGAGCCCAGCCGCCAGTGTAACCGGCGCGTTCGCCGAGCTGCGCGAGTTCAAAAAGGGGCTCCAGGTTAAAAATCGAATAGTGCAGGGAATTGGTGCGCGCGAGTTCGTGCGGCTGGCGTCCGTCGGGCTCGATCTGCGTGGCGATGTAATGCGGAAGTTGCTTCTCGACGCGGCGGCGCGCGGCGGCGGTTTTGCCGAGGGCGAGCTCAAGGTGCGCGGCTTGCACGGCATACCATGTGCCGTGGTTGTTGGCGGCGGCGGCCTCGGCGAGACCGATTTTGCTGGTGGTGAGCCAAGTGTGATACGACTCGAGCCAGGCGCGCATGGCGGTTTGTTTTTCGGCGGGCCATGCGGACGAGGCGGCGATGAGCGCGAGGCCGTCGGTGAGCGCGGTGATGTGACGGCCCTCGAGCACGCCGGCGCCGCGCCCGCTGTTGCGTCCGCGAATGCCTTGCGCGTGGTTGAGGTTGGGGTTCATGCGTGTGGCTTCGTCGAGAAACCAGACGCGGGTGAGCAGCGCGGCGGTTTCGGCGTAGGTTTCCCTGCCGGTGAGGTAATAGGCGAGGCCGAGCGTTTTGACGGCGGTGCAAATCCGGACGAACTTGAGCGCGTCGTTATCCCGCTTGCTCTCGGGGTTGACCTGACCGTCGCGGCGAATGTAGGGCAGGCCGTCGGGCTTGGCCGGATCGGGCCACCAATAGGGAGCGAGCGAAAGGTAGTCGTGTTTGTCACCCGAATCGGCGGTGAGCTTTTTGTCGATCACCGACAGGGGTTTGAGGGCGAGCGCCTTGTCCGCCTCGCGAAGCACGCGGTCGTAGGCGGGGCGAAACGCGGGGTCGTTTGCGTGAGCGCGCTCGCGGGCGTTGGCAAGCACGGCGGGATCGCAGCAAAAGATCGCAGGCGGTGGGACCGAGTTCGCGAGCGCGGCGAGCGGGAATAAAATGGCGGCCACGGCAAGGGTGGCGCGACGCAGGCGGTCGGTTGTGTTCATTGGGGCTTCATGACGCGCAAGATGCGCGCGGATTTCAAAAGGGGATGTTTTTTCCGGGAAGTTTTTTTGGCGATGCGCTCAAAGGCGCGCCAAAGAGCGGAGGCACGGGCGAGCCGTCCGTGCCTCCGCAAACCATTTCGGACGCGGGCTTAATTTACGGGCGCGGGAACGGCGGGTTTGCCGGACATCTTGGCGCGGTAGCGAAGGAGCGCCTCGAGGAAATAGTAGTCGGCGTAGTTGAGCGGCACGTCGATTTCGCTGTTGCCGGGAAGATGGCCGACCGAGTGCATCAGGATGAAGCCGCCGTTTTCACCGACCTTGGCGCGATAGGCGGGAGAGGAAAGCGAGAGGAGCTGCTTGCGCGCGGTGTCGAGATACCACTTGGAGAACTTGGCGTCGGTCGTGTAGTCGCTCAACTCGATGAGCGCGGAGGCGATGATCGCGGCGGCGGACGCGTCGCGCGGCGCGTTCGGAATGTCGGGCGCGTCGAAATCCCAGTAGGGGATTTTGTCCTTCGGGAGCCTGTTGTGATGGAGGATGAACAGGGCGATTCGTTGCGCTTGCTCGAGGTAGGCGGGATTGCGCGTTTCGCGATACATCATGGTGAACCCGTAGAGTCCCCACGCCTGGCCGCGCGCCCATGGCGACCAGTGGGCGTAACCTTGCTTGGTGTGGCGGAACAAAACCTTGCCGGTGCCCGGATCGTAATCGACGACGTGATAGCTGCTGCCGTCCTCGCGGAAATGGTTGGCGAGCGTGGTTTGCGCATGGCTGATTGCGATTTCGCGGTAGCGTGGATTGCCGGACTCGCGCGAGGCCCAGAAAAGAAATTCGAGATTCATCATGTTGTCGATGATGACGGGGAACGTCCAGTAGCCGTGATCCCACGAACGGATGACACCGGCGCAGGGATTGAAGCGACTGGCGAGCGACTCGGCGCCCTTGAGCATGATGTCGCGGTAGGAGGCGTCGTTGGTGAGCCGGAGGCCGTTTCCGTAGCTGCAACCGATCATGAACCCGAGGTCGTGCGTGCCCTTGTAGTCCTTGATGCTTTCGAGGCGCGCGGTGTATTCGCGGGCGGCGTCGCGCCATTTTGCGTCGCCGGTGTATTCGTGAAGGAGCCAGAGCGAGCCGGGGAAAAAGCCGCTGGTCCAGTCGCGCGGGCGGATCGTTACGAGCTTGCCGTTTTCGAACCTGCGGGGCTGGCGGTTTTTCTCGGCGACATCGGCCATCGATTGGAGGAGTTTTGTGTATTGTTGCGCGGCGACGTCGAAGTTTTCGCGCACGAGTTGCTCGGTTTTGTCGTCGGCTTTTTGGGCGAAGGCCGGAATGGCCAATACAGCACTGACAACGGGGATGAGGAGGGCGTTTCGGAGTGTCATGGTAAGAGGGTGAAAATTAGAAGCCACAAATGCGGGTAAATGCACGCGAATTAAAACGGGGATAAAAGAGCCTCTCGTTTTTTGGACACAGATTGACGCATATTCAACCCGATTGGCCGCAAAGAGGCGCGGAAGTCGCAAAGAACGGAGTTTCCTTTTTGCGCCTGTTGTGCTTTTCGCGGCAGATTCTGATCTGCATTCATTTGCGTGCGTTTATTTGCGGTTAATTTTTTCCTGGGTTGGTTGTGAAAGTCCTCAAAACGCCACGCGCCAACATGTGATTTGGCGCTCTTTTTTCGCACGCATATTTTTTAATATTCCCGGCGTTCGCAGGTTGGGAATATGAGGCGTGCGGATGTTGACCGTTTCCCGAAACGGGCTTCTACTCGCGCAACAACCACCCGATAAATTATCCAACCCTGCTTCACATTCATTTGCTTTATGAAAAATCCCAAAGTCTTGCTCATGTGCTTTTGCTGCGCACTTGTCGGAGTTGTGTTGGGCGTGGGATTGGGGCGCGTGTCGGAGTCAGGTGACGGGACAAAGTCCGACGCGGGCAAAAACCCGGCAGTAATTGATTCGCAAGGTGCGACTTCAAAAAGCGGCGGTAAAGCCGATGCCAGCGGCGAGTTTCCAGACTTGGCCGGCTTAAAAACGCCGGAGCAATGGCGCGGGTATATTGAGCGGTGGATGACGGCGGGGTGTCCACCGGGACAACAAAAAAATGTGTTCGAGGGTTTGCGGCGTTGGTCGGAGGTCGATGCGGACGGGGCGTTGGCGTTTGTTGACGGGGCGGCAAAATTTCCGACGCGCAATACGGCCTACGGCATTCCGTTGACGGCGATCGGAACGAAAAATATGGGGCGGGTAATCGACTGGCTGCAAAAAAATCTCTCCCAAAGAGATCGCAGCGATATTGCCGGATTTGTAATTATGGAATTGAAAGACACTCACCCTGAGGAAGCGTGGGTGCTTGCACGTGCGGACGATATCTCCGTGGCCCCTCATTATTTTGGCGAGATCATGCAGTCGATGCTGAAGACGGATCCGGCAGGCTCGTTGCGGGTGCTGGAGAGTTTGCCGGATCGTGGCAAGTCCAGGGTTGTGAAGGATTTTGCCATTGCATGGTTGAATATGGACGAAAGCGCCGCGTTAGAGTGGTGCGCGCGCCAGCGGGACAAACCATATGGGAGCGAGATGTTTTTTCATATTCTAGAATATTACGCCAAAGAGAAGCCTTCCTCGATACTTGCAACGATTGAGAGGCTGAATGTGGTATTTGAGCAAAACCTATATTATGGAGATTTTATGAATAAGCTGGCATGGAACGACCCATTGATTGCCTTGGCGACACTGCAAAAAATGCCCGCCGATAAGATTGCCCATTATGGGCGCGACGTGATAAGAGAATTACTCAAAACGGACGCCGACCAAGCCGTGGCGGCGGCACGAGTGATTTGGCCTGATGAAGTCGATCGCACGGATAATCTTTGGCGGAGTTATGCTAACTGGGCGCGTTCCGACCGCAAGGCTGCCGAGGTGTGGCTTGAGAACGAGGCCGATGGCGCGCTGCGCGAACAAATAAAAACGAAGCAATTGCTGTGGGATAATCCAGCCGCATTCCTCGGTTCAGTAGACGTGAAAATAAACACCCCGCTTATGGAAAATTACATAAACGAAGCAATGCGGATGGCTGCTCGACACGGTCAGTCCGACGAAGCATTACACTGGCTGCTGGCAAATCCGGACCAGATCACCTCAAAACGGGTGAGTTGTTTTCAATACGCCAACGGGCCGGACGGAAAAATCCCGTTAACGCCAATGGATGTTTCCGCGGTGCCCGAGGGTAAAGGGCGCGAGGCGTTGATTGATTTTGTGGCCGAGGCATCAACAGACACAGAGGATTGGCAAAGCGCCGTGGAATTGTTGCCGCTGGTCACGGATTCAGGAAAACAGGATGCGCTGCGCTTCAAGATATTTTCGAGCATGATGAGCAATGAGTCCGAACGCGAGGCCGCGCGTGAATGGCTGGCGACACAGCCATTGAGCGAAGAGGTGCGCGCCTCGTGGGAGACGCTTGCCGAGGCCGCGGCCAAGGAATGATGCGGATGGCGGCAGGGCGTCGGCGTATTTTCAAAATTTTGATCGAACTACGCTTGCGCCCGGGAACGCGGGCAGCTTGCCCGCAGGTTTGGAGGGTTGGGCGGCGCGGAGCGCCGTCTTGCGGGCAGGATGCCCGCGCTCCCGGGAATACGCTCTACTTTAACACTTCGGCGAGCTTGCCGGCGGCTTTGCCGCCGCCCATGGCGAAGTCGGGTTTGCCGCCGCCTTTGCCGTCCAATTTTGCGCAGAGTTCGGCGACGAGTTTGCCGGCTTGATGGCCGGCTTTGTTCGCGGCGGGGGAGCAGAAGACAACCACGGATACTTTTTCAGGGCCGAAGGCGGCGCCGAGTTTCACCACGCCTTCGCCGAGTTTGCTCAGCACTTGGCTGCCGATGCTGCGGAGGGCGTCGGGCGTGGGGGCCTCGACAACGGCGGTGACGTGCTTGAGGCCGTCGGCGAGCGCGGTGGCTTTCGCTGCGAGGTCGGCGGCGAGGCTGGCGGCGGCGCGTTGTTCGTGGAGTTTGAGTTTCTTTTCCGTCTCGGTTTTGTGCGCGAGAAGGGTGTCGAATTTGTGGAGGAGGTCTTGCGGGCCGGCTTGGATGCGGGCGCCGATTTCCTTGAGGAGCGTTTCGTGGTCGGAGGCGAGCGCGTAGGCGTGGAGGCCGGTGACGGCTTCAATGCGGCGCGTGCCGGCGGCGATGGCGCTTTCGACGGTGATTTTGAGGAGGCCGAGTTCGCCGGTGGCTGCGGTGTGCGTGCCGCCGCACAGTTCCATCGAGTAGCCGTCGAGTTTGCCGGGCGTGCCGCCGATTTGGACGACGCGGACGCGGTCGCCGTATTTGTCGCCAAAGAACTGGTTGATGTCCTTGCGGGCGGCGATGTCGGCGTGCGCGACTTCGGTGGCGCTCACGGTGGCGTTTTCGATGATGCGCTGGTTGACGAGGGTTTCGATTTGGCGGAGCTGGTCGGGCTTGACTTGCTCGAAGTGCGCGAAGTCGAAGCGGAGGTAGCCGGGGTTGACGGAGGAGCCGGCCTGGCGGACGTGCGCGCCGAGCACTTCGCGGAGCGCCCAGTGGAGGAGGTGCGTGGCGGTGTGGTGGCGCTGGATCGCGCGGCGGCGGACGATGTCGGGGGAAAGGCTGAAGGGCTGAAGGACTGAGGGGCTGAGGGCGGCGGCTTCGGCGGGGTTGGCGAGTTCGTGGAGGTGGCGGCCGGATTTGTCCTTGATGGTGTTGGCGATGGCGTGGGTTTTGCCGTTGATGGAGACGGTGCCGGTATCGCCGACTTGTCCGCCCATTTCGGCGTAGAAGGGCGTGCGGTCGAAGACGAGACAGGCGCGTCCGTCGGAGACGGTGATGATTTCTACGAGGCTGGCGGTTTGCGGTTCGGGCTCGGCGTTGTATTGCGTGTGCGTGTAGTCGAAGCCGGTGAAGAGGGTGGGAGCGGCGGTGGCGCCGTCGTTTTCGTTTTCGGTGACGGTGATAATTTCCTTTTTCTGCGCGGCGCGGGCGCGGGCGCGCTGGGCTTCCATTTCTTTTTCGAAGCCGGCGGTGTCAACGGCGAGGCCGCGTTCGGCGGCGAGGAGTTCTGTCATGTCGAGGGGGAAGCCGTAGGTGTCGTAGAGTTCGAAGGCGGCTTTGCCGGGGATGATGCCTTGGGGAGCGCACGCGTCTCGCGTGCCTGTTTCGGCGTCCCGCCGAAACTCCGACGATTGCTGGTCGGGCGTCCAAACATAGGGATATTCCGCATCGGGCCCGACGAGGTTGTCGCGGCGCGGGTTTTCGAGTGTGTATTTGAATTTTTCCTGAAGATCGGACTCGGAACGTATGAGGCGATCGTAGCTTTCCTTGTCCCATACAGGACCGCTCGCATTTGTGAGTTTGTTGATTTGGTGTGCGGTGAAGGATTTTATCGAGTGGAGGATATCGGTAAGCGCGTGGAATTCCGTTTTCCCCTCGGGGGTTTGTCCTTTGGGTTGCGGCTCAATGAGAAGGTGAACATGGTCCGGCATCACGCACGCGATGTAGAGATGATAGCGGTTTTCGTTGTGGCCGAAAATCAGGCTGTCGAGGACGACGCGTTTCGCGGCGTCGGTGAGCGGGGCGCGTTTGTGCGTTGAGAAGGTGATGTGGTATTTTCCCCAAGGGCGCTCGAAGTGGGGGAGATTACGCTTGGTGTAGCGGACGTCGCGAGGGGCGGCGATGGCGGAAGTGGGGGGGGGGGGGGCCCCCCCCCCCCCCCCCCGGGGGGGGGGGGGGGCGGGGGGGGGGGGGGGGGGGGTTTTTTTTTTGTTTGGGGGGGGGTGGGGTTTTGGGGAGTTTTTTTGTTTGTTGTGGGGTTTTTTTTTTT
>NZ_JAQFIP010000019.1 GCF_029504735.1 Ereboglobus sp. PH5-10
GCCTTGTCGCCTTTCAAACCTGGGTGAGCAAATCGAGATATTTTTCGGGGGGGGGGGGGGGGGTGGGGGGTTGGGGGGGGGGGGGGGGGGGGGGGGGGGGGGGGTGGGTGTGGGGGGGGGGGGGGGGGGGGGGGGGGCGGGGGGGGTGGGGGGGGGGGGCCCCCCCGCCACGGCACGCGAGACGCGTGCGCTCCCCAGAAGGGTTTCGCATGCTTGGTTAAATTGTGCGATGCCGCGGTCGAGCGTTTTGCCGAAGTTTTCCTCTTCGTTGCGGATTACTTTTTCGATGAGCGTCTGCTGCTCTTTTAGTTCGGGGAAGGTGCCGCCGAGGGAGGCGACGACGGCGGGGACGAGTTTCGTGAAGAAGCCGGTGGAGAGGCCGAGGTCTTTGCGTCCGTAGAGAATGCCGCGTCGGAGGATGCGGCGGATGACGTAGTTGCGGCCTTCGTTGCTCGGCAAAATTCCGTCGGCGATGGCGCATGAGACGGTGCGAGCGTGGTCGGCGAGGACGCGGAAGGCGATGTCGGTGCGTTGTTGCGCGGTGAGGTTTTCGCGGGTGGCGGGAACGGTGCCGGTGTAGGTTTTGCCGGAGAGTTTGGCGATGGCCTCGAAGAGCGAGGTGAAGATGTCGGCGTTGTAGTTGGAGGGCTCGGGCGTGAAATCGGTGAAGGCTTTTGTGGTGGCGTAAATGCCGGCGACGCGCTCGAAGCCCATGCCGGTGTCAACGTGGCGCGCGGGGAGCGGCGAGAAGCTGCCGTCGGCGCCGGCGTTGAACTGGATGAAGACGTGGTTCCAGATTTCGATGCAGCGGGGGGAGCCGGAATTGACGAGGGCGCGGCCGGCGGCTTCGTCGTCGGAGGGGAGGAGGTTGAAGTGGATTTCGGAGCAGGGGCCGCAGGGGCCGGTGTCACCCATCATCCAGAAGTTGTCTTTTTTGTTGCCGTTGACGATGTGGACGGCGGGGTCGAGTCCGGCGGCGCGGAAGAGGCCGGCCCAGATGTCGTGGGCTTCCTGGTCGAAGTCGGCGGGATCGTTTTTCGATTTGTCGGGGGAGTAGACGGTGGCGAAGAGGCGCTTGGCGGGGATGCCCCAGACTTTGGTGAGCAGTTCCCAGCCCCAGGCGAGGGATTCTTTTTTGAAGTAATCGCCGAACGACCAGTTGCCGAGCATTTCGAACATGGTGTGGTGGTAGGTGTCGAAGCCGACGTCATCGAGGTCGTTGTGCTTGCCGCCGGCGCGGATGCATTTCTGGGTGTCGGTGGCGCGGGTGTCGAGCGCGGGGCGGAGGGTGTTGGGGCGGTGCGCGGCGTCGGGTTTGCGTTCGTTGAGGAAGATGGGGACGAACTGGTTCATGCCGGCGTTGGTGAAGAGCAGGCCGGGCGAGTCGGGCATGAGCGAGGACGACGCGACGATGCTGTGCTGCTGCGAGGCGAAGTAGTCGAGGAAGGATTGGCGGATTTCGGAGGCGGTCATGTTGAAATGGAATTTATTTATTCACCACGGAGACACGGAGGGGCACGGAGATCGGAGGTGCGTTTTTTTAGAGGGAGAGGCGTTTGATGCCGTCGCGGAGGAGCGGGACGTTGAAGTTGATTAGGAGCGCGGTTTTGATGTTGGCGAGGCGCAGGTGGGTGAGCGTTTGCGCCGTGTGGATGGGCATGAGCGTCTCGACGGCTTTTAGCTCGAGGATGAGTTCGTTGTTGATGACAAAGTCGATCCGATAGGCGTCGTTTATGTCTTCGTCGCGATAGGTGATCGGGAGGATTTTTTGCCGTTCAAACGGGATTCCAAGATGGCGGAGCTCAATGGCGAGGCACGTTTCATACGCCGATTCCAGCAAGCCCGGACCGAGGTGTTTGTGGACGGCGATCGCGGCCCCAATAACACGCCCTGCCAAATCATCCCGATCCAGACTCATATTTGAACTCCGTGCTTCTCCGTGTCTCCGTGGTGAACAAAAAACTCAGAGGTTTTTGATGATCGCGTCGGCCATTTGCCTGGTGCCGACTGTCGGGCGGCCAAAGGCGATGTCGCCGGTGCGGATGCCGTCTTGCGTGACGGTTTTGCGGACGGCTGCCTCGATTTTTTGGGCGAGCGCCTCCTGTCCGAAGCTGTGGCGGAGCATGAGCGCGGCGCTGAGGACTTGGGCGCAGGGATTGGCGAGGCCTTTGCCGGCGATGTCGGGCGCGGTGCCGCCGGCGGGTTCGTAGAGGCCGAAGGGAAGGCCGAGGGAGTTTTTGCCGGTGCCGAGCGAGGCGGAGGAGAGCATGCCGAGCGAGCCGCAGATCACGGCCATCTCGTCGGAGAGGATGTCGCCAAACATGTTTTCGGTGAAGAGCACGTCGAATTGGTTCGGGTCGCGGGCGAGCTGCATCGCGGCGTTGTCCACATACATGTGCGAGAGGGCGATGTCGGGGTGGTTTTTCGCGAAGTAGTCGGTGACGGTTTTGCGCCAGAGGACGGAGGTTTCGAGGACGTTGGCCTTGTCAACGGAGCAGACTTTTTTGCCGCGCGATTTTGCGGTGGCCGCGGCGGTTTCGGCGATGCGCTCGATTTCGGAGACTTTGTAAACCATCGTGTCGCAGGCTTGGAGTTCGCCGTTGTCGAGGGTGATGGTTTGCTTGGGCTGGCCGAAGTAGATGCCGCCGGTGAGTTCGCGGATGCAGACGATGTCGATGCCGTTGGGGATGCGCTCGGACTTGAGCGGGGAGGCGTCGGCGAGTTCGGAGTAAAGCAGGCCGGGGCGGATGTTGGCGAAGAGGTTGAAGGCCTTGCGCAGAGGGAGGAGCGCGGCGCGCTCGGGCTGCTCCTTGGGAGGGAGTTTTTCCCATTTGGGACCGCCGACGCTGCCGAAGAGGATGGCGTCGGATTCGCGGCAGACTTCGAGCGTGGATTCGGGAAGGGCCTTGCCGTGGTTGTCGATGCCCGCGCCGCCGACGTCGGCGATTTTGTAGGAGAGCGCGAGGCCGGCGGGTTTCGTGGCGTGTTCGAGCACACGAAGGGCCTCGGTCATGACCTCGGGTCCGATGTAATCTCCGGGAAGAACGGCGAATTTAAGCGTGGTGTTGTTCGACATGGTAAATGGAAAAGTGGAAATCGGTAGCGGTTGGGGGCGGGGTTGGAAAGCGAGAAGTGCTGGAGGGGGAAATTCCAAAATTGCGAAATGCCAACTCCAAAAAAATTTCGACCCCAAAATTCCAAAATCGAGCCGCTGCGAAACCCGGCGGCCCGCGCTACGAAAATTGCGCGAGGAAGAGGGCGCTCAGCAGCGCTGACTTTTGGAATTTGTCTATTGGTTATTGGAATTTACCGCGGCGTCCACGCCGCGGTCTATGCCTCGTCGAACTTGCGGGCGAAGAGCTGCTCGAGCTCGACGAGCATTTGCGAGGCGTCGGCGCCGCTGGCGGTGAACTTGATCTTCGAGCCTTTGCCCGCGGCAAGCATCATGAGGCCCATGATGCTTTTGCCATTCACCTGTTCGCCGTCCTTTTCCATGAACACATCGGCCTTATATTTGTTCGTGATACGCACAATCATGGCGGCAGGACGGGCGTGAATGCCCATTTTGTTCTGCACGACGAGCTCTTTTACCAGCGGGCTGGCGGTCGCGGATGATGACGTTTCTGTATTTTCCATTAAGGTGTGTTATGTGCGGAGAGTTGCCCATGGTTGGATTGATGGCGCAGCTTGCAATCTCAAAAACATGCCACAAAGTGTGCCAACCATGTTCCCTGATGTCGCAATCATCGTCCCCTGCCGGCTCGAATCGACGCGGTTTCCGCGCAAGCTTTTGCATGAAATAAAACGCAAACCCTTGATATTGTGGGTCGCGGAACGAATCGCCAGCGAGGCTCCGGAACTGCCCCTCTTTTTTGCCGTGGACGACCCGTTGCTCGCGAAACCTCTTGAGACATCAGGATTTAAAACAATCCTGACAAGCGTGAAACACCAGAGCGGCACTGACCGCATCGCCGAGGCAAACACCACCGTGCGCGCCAAGCGCATCGTGAATGTGCAGGCCGACGAACCGCTGGTGACGGGCGCGCAGATTCGCACGCTGGCGGAGTTGATCGCCGGACCGGCGGACATGGCGACACTTGCGACGCCGTTCACGCGCGCGGCGGATTTTGCGAATCCGAACCAGGTGAAGGTCGTGGTGCGCAATGACGGGCGCGCACTGTATTTTTCACGCTCGCCGATGCCGTATGCGCGGGACCGGGCGGGACAGGTCGATGATGCGTGGGTGGCTGCGAACCCGTGTTACCGGCATCTCGGCCTCTACGCCTACAAGGCGGAATTGCTGGAACGGTTTGCGACCCTGCCTCTGAGCCGGATGGAGCAGATCGAAAAGCTGGAGCAACTGCGCGTGCTCGAAAACGGCTACGAAATCGCGGTCGGTTTCACGAAGGACGCGAGCATCGGCGTGGACACGCCGGAGGATGCGGAAAAGTTCGAGCGGGTTCTCGGCTGATTTGAGGCAGGGCGAACCGTCCCGGTGAGCCGAAACATTCCCGGCTCACCGGGACGGTTCGCCCTACCCAAAAAGCATTTTCTTGCGACAACTTACCGGTCGCAAAACTCCAGCACCGCGTGGCTCAGCCCCGATTTGTTTTTTAGCCGCGTGTATATGCAACCGTTTTCAGTCGCCAGGGTTTGCGGATGCAGGGTTTCGCCGAGCTTGGCGGGGATTTTGTATTCAACCCTGAATCTTTTAATCTCAAACGAAGGCGGCAGCAACTCGGCGGCGATGCGCGCATACTGTGCGTTGTTCATGTGGCGGTTGTAATCGATGTCGTCCCTGAGCACCTCCACCGGCGCGTAGTTTGCAGACTCCCCGGCGGGAACGGTTATTTTCCGGTCGAGGTATTCCATGCCGTATTTTGCGTCGATAACCAGCGAGTTCACAACCTCCGCCGGTATTTTGGACATGCGCCCCGTGTTGAGGTTTACGAACGCTCCAACACACCATGTGGCATAACAGGGCGCGCCGGATTCATCATATATGATCGTATTGCGATGCCCGAACGCGCCCGCGCAGCCAAACACGCCGGTTGTGATGGTCAGCTTTTCCTTGATGCGGGGAACGCGCAACACATCGACCTGGCGCGAGACGAGCAGCTGCGCGATGTTGTTGGCGCGAAAGTAATCCCTGTATGCGGGCTCGGAATCAATCCACAGTTCCGAGCAATCCTGCATCATTCGAAGCGCGGAAACAAATTTCAGCCGGCAGTCTTCACCCGTCCGGCTCGGAGTCACGGTTTCTGTAATACTAAACATGCGATGTAAAAACTCGAACTGCCTGACAGAAAACAGGCGGCCAGGGTTCCCCCGGACTTTGTCAGGTTTCGCCCGCGAGCGCCTTTTCGAAGGTGCGCAGGGCGGCGCGGATTGCGGAGAGCGTGCGCCCGAGAATCGCGGTGAAGCGCTCGGGTTCCGGCATGAGCAGCTCGGCCACGCACCAAGTGTCATCATCGAGGGTGAAAATTTTCACGACCTTGGTCGAGGCGGTGGCTTCCTGCGCGGCGGCGGTGGCCTTGGCACGCGCGGCCTCGTCCTCGAGGGGATGAAAATTGATGATCACGATGCGCAGCATCTCGCGATCCTTCTCAACAGTTTGGAGATAACAAACCTTGCCCTCGAAATGGAACATGATTTCGCCGTCGGCGTTGACCGAGGGGCGGTAACCCTCCGCGGACATGTATTCCGTGATGGTGTTGCGAAGCGATGCGAGCGATTCGGGTGTGTGATTTTTCATGGCGTGGTTTACTTTCCGCTGCGTTCAGTTGAAGCCAGCGTCGTCGTCGTCATCGTCGGCGCCAGGCAGGGGCGGCGGTTTTGACTGGCTGCGCATGTGCTCGGTGAAGGTGTTGACGGCGGCGCGGATTGCGATGAGGCAGCGCTGGAGGATGGGGGCGAAAAGCTCCTGTTCGGGCAAAAACAACTCGACGGCGCACCAGGTGTCGTTGCGCACGATAAAGACCTTGGCGACCTTGATGTCGCTGCAGGTGATGTTGGCCGCCTCGATGATGCGCGCGCGCTCCTTGGGCGATTCGATGTCCCAGAAGTTCGGCATGACGACGCGGAAAAACATCGGGTCATCCTCGCGCACCTCGATGAAGTAGCTGTTGCCCTCGTGGCGGAAACGCACGTCGCCGTCCTGGTCCAGCTCGGGGCGGTAGCCTTGTTGCTCGAGCGCGTCCATGTAGAGCTTCTGGAGTTCCTCCCTTGTGCGGCGATGTGGTGCTTGTGAAGACATGACTTAAAAAGTGTGCGTGATTGTGGTGCGTTTATTTTGGTGAAAAGGACGGGCAAATATGGGCGGTGTGCCGGCGCGCGCAAACATGATTATGGATACAACCACTGCTCCCCGCCCCAGGGCGCGTCGGTCGAGGGGCGCTCGTAGGCAAAGCGCTGGTGATGGCGGAAGGGCTTCTGCCACCAAAACTCGATGCGCAGCGGCTTCACGCGAAAGCCGGACCAGTTTGGCGGACGCGGCACCGAGCCGATTGGAAAACGCAGCAGCGTGGCGGCGACCGCTTTTTCGAGCTCCCAATAACCTTCCATCGGGCGCGATTGTTTCGAGGCCCACGCGCCGATCTGGCTGAGCCGCGCGCGCGTGGCGAAATACGCGTCGGCCTCCGCGTCGGCCACCGGCTCGACCGGTCCCTCGATTCGCACCTGCCGGTCGATTGCGTGCCAGTGAAAACAAAGCGCGGCGCGGGGATGCGCCCGCAAGTCGGCGGCCTTCGGACTGTCGAGGTTGGTGTAGAAAACAAACCCGCGCTCATCGAGCGCCTTGAGCAGCACCACGCGCACGGACGGGCGACCCTGCGCGTCGGTCGTGGCAACCGCCATGGCCGTCGGGTCGCAGGTTTTGGTCCGCGCGGCGTCGTCCTGCCATTTTTTGAAAAGCGCGATCGGATCGTTGTTGTCGGTGTCGGGCATGGTTCAAAACGAAGGCGCGGAGTTCCCAAGCGACAAGCACGAAAGATTTTTTTATAAGGAAAAACGCCGATTTCCATGAGGCGGCGGGCCTTGCGCGCGCCCCGTTTTGGCGTCTTTTGGCGGGCTAAACCCTCCGGGAAAAAATTCCTACAAAAACAAGAGGTGCAGCTTCGCGTTGCGCGGGGTGCGCGCGGCGGCGAGCTCGCGAATAAAGTCGAGCAACTCCTCGTAGTCGCGCACGCGCCTGGGCGTCTTGCGGCGCTCGGGCGGCAGGAGGGCGGGACGGATGTTGGTGATGAGGAGCGTCGATTCGTCGTAGGGCGCGAGATGTCTCAAGCCGGCCATGACTTCGTTGCGCGCGAAAAGCGGCGTGGCCGACTCGAGCGACTTGGCGGCGTCCCAATGATAAAACCCGTGCCTCTCGTGCTCGTGGAAAAACTTCTCCAGCAATTGCGCGGCGGCGGCGGTGAACGCGGCGTCGTATTTGGCGGCCATCTCGGGATGCTCGGCGGTTTGCTGCTCGAGCTCGGCGAGGCTGAACGCGATGGCCGCCTTGATCTGCCCGGCCAGATAGAGGTCGCGCCCCGTGACGTGCGCGAAAAGGGAATTGATGAAATGAAGGCGGCGGAGTTCGTCGCGAGTGGACATGCGCGTCATATATGGGAGCCGCGAAACGGACTGCCAAGTCCCGGCGCAAAAACTTATTCACATTGCTTTTAAACGCATCCCTTTTGTATTTTTCGCCAATCATGCCCCTGCTGCAAATTGCCATCACCATCCCCGACTCGGCCACGCCATACATCGCCGCGTTCATCATTACGGTCACGGCGAGTTACTTTTTCTTCGTCAAAATACTTCCCGCGCTGCAAGGCCGCCCGAGCCCGATTCGCGAAGCCGGCGATGACGAGGAGGACGACGAGTATGATGATGAGGACGAGGACGACGAGGATCGCATGATTTATTACAACGATGATCCCGATGTCGCGCTACCGCCCGAACAGTATAAAAAACTCTCCCTCGGCGCGATTTACAGCGAGCAGCAAAAGGCGTGGCTGAACACACTCGACACCGGCCTCCCCAAAAAAGAAGTCCGGCGCGTTGTCGGCGAATGGTGGGGAATCGCGGGCGTTGATGATGCGGCCACCACGCTCGATTACCTGCGCGACAAGGGATTTCGCCATTATTTCCCCGTCGTGATGCGCGCCTATCGCGAACCCGCCGCGGAACAAAAACGCATCGTCGCGGCCGCGTTTCCCGACAGCGAGGAGGATCGCGAAAAAACGCTGGCTCAAATTTCCCACCTCAACGAAACGCTTGATGAGCTCGTGGAGGACGGCGTGATCGACTCGACGGCAAGCGCGAGCATCGAGCGCTACGGAGTCGCCGGATGGGATTGCGGGCGGCTTGTGTATCTGGCGCGACTGTGCCGCGAGATGCGTTACATCAACGACGAGCAAACTTGGAATTACATTGAGGCCGCCCACCAAATTGCGGGGCAAACCTTCGGCTCGTGGAAAGAATACGCGAAGAGTTATGTGATCGGCCGCGCGCTCTGGGGCGGCGCCGATTGCGACAACAGCGACATTGCCGAGATCGCCGATTATTTGCTCGAGGACGAGGACAGCCCGTGGGTGCAAATGCCGTGGTGACAAGGCGCGAACTATCCGCGCGCCGCCAATGACGGTTTAAGAGCCGGCGCGCCCCGCGGGCGGTGTCATGCGATTTCGGCAAACCGCGACAAGACCCGCAACAACCACCCAGCCCAGCAACACACCCGCCGCCACATCGCCGGGCCAGTGCATGCCGAGCGCAAGGCGCGTGATTTCCACGAGCAGCGCCCATGCAACTAGGGCGCAGCAACACACTCGCCCGCCCCACCCCCGCCCCCGCAACAACGTCACGCCCAGCAACGCCCAAACTGCGACAAAGGCCGTGTGCCCCGAAGGAAACGAATACCCCGTTTCCGCCTCCCAATGTTCGCGCAGCGCTTCGGGCACTCGCGGGTCGGCGGCGATGTTTTCCCGCAACCATTCCGCGCGCTCACCACGCTTCATCGCGTAAAACTGCTCGCTTTTCAGCCCGTGATTTTGCGCAAGCCATTCGACATACGGACGCGGTTCCTGAAATAAATTCTTCAACACCGTCTTGACGATTTGGCCGCCGCAAACCGCCGCCGCGCACAGCAGCACAACCATGAGCGCGCCGCGCGGCCACGACGGCTTGATCAACAAGACAAACAACGCCGCCAGCGCCGCGCATGTCGCGATCGCGAAGGGAAACCCCGCGGTGTCCGTCACAATTACCGCCGCGGAAACCCACGATTTGTTTTCGGGCGCCCACTGCCAGTCGGCAACCCATGCCGCCAGCGCGGGAGCAAGCAGCACGACCGTTGCGATTGCGGTCGCGAGGACGATTCGCGACAAACCGGCGGATCGATTTGCGACACCGTCACGGGCGCGTGATGAGTTGGAAGGCTGGGACACGCCGGAAACTATTGGCGGGCGCGGCGACATTTGGAAATCCTTTTAACGCGGCGCGATTTTGCACCTCGCAACACACACCGCGCCGTCTTCTCATGGCGCGCATGAACAAACCACGCCGTCCCGAACTCCTCAGCCCCGCCGGTTCGCTGAAAGCCCTGCGCTTCGCCTGCGCCTACGGAGCCGACGCCGTCTACGCGGGCCTGCCGCGCTACAGCCTGCGCGTGCGCAAAAACACCTTTCGCAACGCCGCCGCCCTCGCCGAGGGCATCGCGACCGCGCACACCGCCGGCAAACAATTCTTCCTCGCCGTCAACCTCGTCCCGCACGACCGCAAAGTGCGCACCTTCATCGACGACATGGCGCCCATCCTCGACAACGCGCAAAAACCCGACGCGCTCATCATGGCCGACCCCGGGCTCATCATGCTCGTGCGCAAACGCTGGCCCGAAATGCCCGTGCATCTCTCCGTGCAGGCAAGCACGATGAACTCCTCGAGCGTGCGCTTCTGGCAAAAGCTCGGACTGCGCCGAATCATCCTCTCGCGCGAGCTTTCGCTCGATGAAATCTCCGAAATCCGCCAGGCGTGCCCCGACATGGAGCTGGAGGTGTTTGTCCACGGCGCGCTCTGCATCGCGCATTCGGGCCGCTGTTTGTTGTCCGGTTATTTCAGCAGTCGCGATTCAAACCAAGGCGCGTGCACCAACTCCTGCCGCTGGAAATACGGGATTGCCCCGGCCCCGTCCGCGGAGGCGCGCCCGCAAGACGCCTTCACCCCCGATCCCGCCTACCATCCGCATCCGCTCGCGCAACAACCCTGGCTCATCGACGAAACCGCCCGCCGCGCCGGCGAATACATGGAAATCTTCGAGGACGAAAACGGCGCCTACATCATGAACTCGCGCGACCTCCGCGCCATTGAGCACGTGCGCCGTCTCGTCGAGATCGGCGTTGACTCGCTCAAGATCGAGGGCCGCACCAAGTCGCACTACTACGCCGCCCGCACCGCGCAACTATACAAGCGCGCCATCGACGACGCCGTCGCGGGCCGCCCCTTCGATCCCGCGCTCCTCGCCAAACTCGACGGCCTCGCAAACCGCGGCTACACGGACGGTTTTCTCGGACGCCACGAGGCGCGCGAAACGCAAAACTACGAACGCGGCGAATCACGCACCGACACGCAGGAATTCGTCGCCGAGGTGACTGCCTATGATGCGGCGACAGGCTATTCCACGCTCGACGTGAAAAACCGCTTCGCCGTCGGAGACCGCTTGGAAATCATCTCGCCCGACGGCGACCGCGACATGACGCTTGGCGCACTCGAAAACACCGAAGGCCAGCCCGTCGAAACCGCCCCCGGCAACGGCCACACGGTTCGCGCCAAACTCGGCGAAACGCTCCCGGGATTGACGCTGGTGGCGCGGTATTTGCAAACAGCGCGGGAAGCGCGTCCCCAACCCGGCCCGGCAGGCTCGTGATCTTTATTGTTTCTCCAGCAAACACAAAAACTCCCGGACGTGTTTAGGACGGCTGCCCAAGTTTCGGCTGGCGAGGAAGGTGTTATATTTTTGTTTCGAGAGATAATATTCGTTTGTGATGCGGCTGTAGTTTTCGAGATCGTTGGCGATTATCTGCCGAAGTGCCGCTTGAGGTAACGCGCCGCGATTCCTGTGCCCGAAAACAAACCGAGCGAGCGCGGTTAGTTTTGCCCGAGCCGCCTTTTGACAATGCCGAGCCCCTCACCGATGAACGGCAGCAACGCGCGCTTGTTGCCGATGCAGGTGATGATCTGCGACTGGAGGCAGGCGTCGGATTTCATGTGGGTCAATCGTCCGCGAGGGTTTTCATATTGGCCTGAGGCGGCTTTGTGCTTTGGCCAATCGCTGAATCAATCCAGCAATTGGCCAAGTCTTGGTGTGAATAAATCGATGGCGTGCCACCTTGATTGCGCTGTGCCTGGCATTCCACTCGGATCAATCAAACACCACGGTTTTGTTTCCGTAGATGAGCACGCGGTGGTCGAGGTGCCAGCGGACGGCTTGGGCGAGGACGATTTTTTCCAGGTCGCGGCCCTTTCGAATCAAATCCTCCACGCAGTGACGGTGCGTGACTCGGGCGACGTCCTGCTGGATGATCGGGCCGTCGTCGAGCACGGGCGTGGCGTAGTGGGCGGTCGCGCCGATGAGTTTCACGCCGCGCGTGTGCGCCTGGTGATACGGTTTGCCGCCGGCGAAGGCGGGGAGGAACGAGTGGTGGATGTTGATGACGGGAAACGTCGCCTTGCCCAGAAAATCGGCGGAGAGCACTTGCATGTAACGCGCCATGATCACGAGTTCGACGCCGAGTTTTTCGCAGAGCGCGAGTTGCGCGGCCTCGGCTGCGGGTTTCGTCTCCGCCGTTACGGGAATGTGGTGAAAGGGCAGCCCGTAGTTTTGCGCGGCGGCTTCGAGGTCGCGGTGGTTTGATACGATGGCGACGATGTCGCAGTGGTAGTCGCCCGATTTCCATCGGAGGATGAGGTCGTGAAAACAGTGGTCGAACTTCGACACTAAAATGGCGACGCGCGTGCGGTGCGAGGCGTTGGCGACGCGGACGTTCATGCCGAGGTTTTCGGCGAAGCGCTTGAAGAGCGTGCCATCAGAGGCGAGCCCCTTGCCGGTTGTGGCGGTCCACTCGATGCGCTGGAAAAAAATTTCGGCCTGCATATCGCGATGCTGGTCGGCATGGAGAATGTTGCCGCCGTTTTCATAAATCCAGCCGGAGGTTTTGGCGACGAGTCCGGGCTGGTCCGGGCCGTGAAGGAGCGCGACGAGGGTGGTTGTGGTATCAATCATATATAAATCCGTGGTAAGATGTGTGTGTATTAGTTAAGGCTCGCGATTCAAGATATTCGGAGTTTTCGCCAAACTGAATTACGGGCGAGTTGATTCATTTTTGGGATTGGGCTGACCAACCGCTTCGGCAAGAATGGCGCTCAAGTTGCCATTGGTTAGTTTTTTCCACGCGCTTTCCACAGTTTTCATCGACACTTTTCTTATGGGTGTTTTGCCGATCTCCGCAAACAAGCGGGGCAGAATATCATTCCCTGCTTTTTGATTCATTAAAAAGACCGCTTGCGTGGCGAAGGTGTAATTCGCGGAGTTGAGGCGACTTTTGCGGTCCTTTTCGGTTTGTTTTGCCGCAACAGGCCATTTGCGCAGATCAATCTTGGCGCGCAGATTGTCATAGCGTGTCAGCTGGGAGCGCACATCATAGACGGATGTCGCGATAGACTCACCGTGCATGTCGCGAACTACCCGCCAGGAAATATAATTGGCCACACCATCGCAAAACCAACGCCTGTCCGACTTGCGATAGTAATGATCTATAATGCCGATCTCCGCAGTCTCATGCAGAACGATTTTGGCGATACGATAATCAACAAGGGGGATGCGAATACTCTCAACACCTTCGAACAGCTTTATGAAAGATTCGTTCCATAGTTTGGCGGCAAGTTCATGGACTGGAGCATCAACATCCACATCGGGGATAATTACCGGGAACCATCCTGTATTTTCCTTGGACGCGGTGTTTTTAGTTTTCGATGGTGACGTTTTTGCAGGTGACGCGTTGCGTTTTTTTGTCGTCACCCGCCCACGATAAGAAACGTGGTCACTGTCGCCATCAAGCAGCAGTTGATATTCTGCGCGCAAAGAATCCCTTTCGACAGACAAAGTCTCCATGTTCTTTTGCGTTTCACTAAAAAAGCTAAATTTAGCCCCCACTTTTTTCGCAACTGGATCGTAACTCATGCCGGAAATCTTTTCTCCGGCCTCCAGTCTGCGCATCAGTTCAGGCCGGTTCCAAATCGTAATGCGCCCGCACGTTTTGATAAATGTGGGAAAATTTCTCATTTCCGCATAACCGCGCATAGTCGCCTCGTAATTTTTCAAAAATTCGTCATAGCATTCCTCCTGCCAGTCCGTTGGCTTTTTCAGGTTCAACTGTGACGCAATATGGCGAAGATAATCATCGCGGTGAGCCCGCATTTCAGCGGGACTGAGCGGCTCCTTGCTTTCTGTTTCTTCTGCGACAGTGCTTGCCGGTGTCTCGTGGTGATATTGGTTCAAACGGCGCGCCAGCTCTTGCGCCAAAGTTTCCTGCCCCGGCGAGAACTCGCACTCAATGTCGTGGTATATCGCGGTAAGACGTCCGGCTGGTGCCGCTGTTAAAACCGTGGTCATGAACGCCCAGAGAAAAGTGAACGCGAGCAGGGCGTAATGGGGTAATAAATGAGGCTTCATGCATATCATGTTCTTTGGTGTTTATCTGGGGTGGTGGCGGATGACATGGATGGTTTGTTCGAAATTTTTATTAACCACGGAGAACACGGAGAAGCACGGAGGTGAAATATTTGTGCTCTGTCTGTCTCCGTGTCTCTCCGTGCCCTCCGTGGTTAAATAATAATACTAACTGCCGAAGAATTTCAGAATTTTGTGGAGGGATTTTATCAAGGCGTCGATTTCCTCCGGCGTGTTGTAGATATAAAAACTGGCGCGCGTGGTGCTGGACAGGCCGAGTTTGCGCATGAGGGGCTGGTTGCAATGATGGCCGCCGCGCAGGGCGACGCCGTCCTGGTCGGCGAAGGTGACGACATCGTGCGCGTGCACTTCCTTGAACGCAAAACTCACCAAGCCGCCGCGTTTGCTGTTTTGCTCGGGGCCGAGAATGCGAATGCCGGGCAGCTCGGCGAGCGCGGCGCGGGCCTGCGCGGCGAGGCTGTTGTCGTGCCCGGCGATGAGCGGGCGGCCGATGGCGTCGAGGTAATCCATCGCGGCGTGCAGGCCGATGGCGCCGGAAACATCGGGCGTGCCGGCCTCGTAGCGCTCGGGCGAGGGTTTGTAGGTGGTGTTGAAATATTCGACGCTGGCGATCATGCCGCCACCTCCCTGCCACGGCGGCATCGCGTCGAGGAGCGCGCGGCGTCCGTAGAGAACGCCGATGCCGGTGGGGCCGCACATTTTGTGTCCGGAGAAGGCGAGGAAGTCGCAATCGAGCGCGCGGACATCGAGCGGTTCGTGTCCGATTGACTGCGCGGCGTCAACGAGCGTGAGCGCGCCGATTTTTTTCGCGCGCGCGCAGAGTTCGGCGACGGGGTTGATGACGCCGAGGGTGTTTGAGATGTGCGTGAAGGCGAACAGCCTCACGTCGGGCGTGAGGAGTTTGTCGAGCGCGTCGAGGGCGAGCCCGTGCTGCGCGTTTTCGCCGGCGACGGGCACGTAGCGGAGCGTGGCGCCGGTGCGCCGCGCGATTTGCTGCCACGGCACGAGATTGGAGTGGTGCTCCATTTCCGTGATGAGGATGACGTCGCCGGCGCGGAGGTTTGCCGCGCCCCAGCTTTGCGCGACGAGGTTGACCGACTCGGTGGTGCCGCGCGTGAAAATGATCTCGGCGGGATCGGCGGCGTTGATGAATTGCGCGGCGCGCTTGCGGGCGGCCTCATAGCCGTCGGTCGAGCGCATGGAGAGCGCGTGGAGGCCGCGGTGGACGTTGCTGTTGTCGCGTTCGTAATAGCGCGAGATCGCGTCGATGACCGCGCGCGGTTTTTGCGAGGTGGCGGCGTTGTCGAGATAGACGAGCGGATGCGCGCCGACATTTTGGTTGAGCGCGGGAAAATCGGCGCGGGTGTGTGCGAGTGAAGTCATTTCGAAAATGGGAAGGCGGCGCAATCGCGGGTTTATTGTTGGGGCTCCGGCGTTTTGTCGGGCTGCTTGAGCGCCTCGAGGGCGGCGTGCCAGGCGAGCGTGGCGCATTTTATGCGCGCGGGAAAGGCGTGCACTCCCGCAAACGCGGCCAGCTCGGAAAACTCCTCGGGGGCGTTGCCGGTTTTCACGATTTCGGCGAATTCGTTAAACGTCGTCTCCGCGGCGGCGGCGGTTTTGCCCTTGAGCTGCGTGGTCATGAGCGAGGCCGACGCCTGCGAAATCGCGCAGCCGGAACCCTCGAAAGTGATCTCGCCGATGCGGTCCGCGTCCATGCGCACATACACCGTGCACTGGTCGCCGCAAGTCGGGTTGTCGCCCGTGGCGACGCGCGTGGCGGCGGGCAGCTTGCGGCGGTTGCGCGGGCGCTTGTTGTGGTCGAGGATGACCGATTGGTAGAGATCGTTGAGCTCGCTCATGAGATGAAAATTTTCCCCGACTATGGGAAAAACCCCGCGCGGCGCAATAGCGTGAAAAGACACCCCGCAACTTGGGGTGAGACCAGAAGTTGAGTAAGCAAGGCAGAGGCGACGACAATTTACGGGGTATTGCGGAGATATTTTTCTGGGGAGCGCACGCGTCTCGCGTGCGAAGTCCGGTGTCCCGCCGGACTTTTCTGGCATGAGGTAGCGACGGGACGTCGCTACCGGCACGCGGGACGCGTGCGCTCCCCGGAATTGTTCGCTTACACCTCGGGTTTCGTTCATTTGACATAACTTCTGGTCGCACCCCGCAACTTGGGCTTGTCGATTACCGGACGGCCATATATTCACTGCAATACAGTTTCCGCGTTTTCAGAACCCACCCCGCCTCGCAACCCTTGCTTTCGCGTCTTCGTCATGCCGCCAATCCGCCTTCATAGTTTCGCGTTCTATGTGTTTGCAATGTGCGTGCCGCTGTTTTCCCCGGCAGCTTCCGCGCAAATGCTGATAACAACCAGCACGACAATCGATCCCGCCCCGCGCACGCTCAACACCTCCGGCACCTACCTCATCGCCGACAGCGCGGTGCTTGCTTTTATCAACGGCCTCGGCGCCACCGGCACCGACGGCGGCGTGTTCGCCTACAACGGCTCCGCGTCCGGCATGGTGCTCAACTTCGCGCCCGACCCGGCCGCCATCGCCGGCAACGGCGCGGTGAGGTTTCAAAACAATCGCGCCGACAAACACGGCGGCGCCATCGGCATCACCAACAACCGCGTCCTCCTCGCGCTCGCCAACGTCACCTTCGACCTCAATTCCACCGGCTCCGGCAACGGCGGCGCGCTCATCACAAACGGCACCTCGCGCATCCATAACGCCGTTTTTGCCTCCAACACAGCGGGCGCGAGCGGCGGGGCGTTTTACGGCACCGGTTACGCCACCATCACGCAAAGCCATTTCGACGGCAACACTGCCGCGACCCACGGCGGAGCGGTTTACCGCGGCGGCAACACGCTCATCCTCACCGGCGGCACATTCTCGAACAACACCGCCGGAACCAATGGCGGCGCCATTTACAACACCGGCGCAAACACCAGTTCCTTTTTGACGGATGTTGTGTTTGCGGACAACTCGGCCAACGCCGGCGGCGCGCTCTTTGCCAACAGCGGCACGGTCGTCGTTGAACGCGCGCGGTTCAAGGGCAACGTCGCGGCCTCGTCGCACGGCGGCGCGGTCAACGCCAGCACCGCGGCCTCGGTGGTGCTCACCGACGTCACGTTCACCGACAACACCGCCGCGGGCAACGGCGGGGCGATATTCACAAATCGCGGCACGCTCACAATCCGCGCCACCACATCCGCCACCAGCACCGGCAACAAATCCTCCGGCACCACCGGCGCGAGCGGCGGCTTTCTCTACATCACCGGCACCAACGCCATCGTGAACTTCGACATCACCGGCCCGGACACGCGCTACGTTATCGGCGATGCGAACGCCGCCGACCGCACGCTCGACACCATTGCCGACGGCGGCTCAAGCGGCGCGGCCATCGGCCATGTTATCAACAAAACCGGCGACGGCGCGCTCGTTCTCAACGCCGACAACTCCAACTACCGAAGCGCAATCAACATCGCCGGTGGCGCGCTCCTCCTCGGCAACGCCGGCGCAAAACTCAACGCCTCCGCATACACTGTCGGCGGCGGCGCGCTCGGCGGCATCGGCGCGCTCTCGGGCTCCGCCGCGTTTCTCGCCACCTCCACGCTCTTCGTCGATGGCGGTCTTCTCACCATCGTCACCACCGCGACAACCGGCGTCACACTCCGCGACGGCGCGGCAATCGGCGGCTCCGGCACGCTCGTCCTGGCCGGCGAAAACAACACGCTCCAACTCGACGCCGGCGCCATCGCCGCGACCGTTGGCGCGGGAAAAACGCTCACCCTCGCCGCCGCGCTCACCGGCGGCGGCGTGCTCGAAAAACGCGACTCCGGCACGCTCCTTCTTGCGAACGCCGACAGCACCTTCACCGGCGGCGTCATGCTCGCCGGAGGCACGCTCGCCATTTCCAACGCCGCGCAACTCGGCGCGACCACAAACGAAATCCGCTTCGCCTCCGCGAGCGGGGCCACGCTCCGCATCGACGCCAACGAACAAACCCTCGCCAACACCATCACGCTCGCGCCCGCCTCGTCGGGCATCATCGACACGCGGGCAAACACGCTCGCGCTTTCCGGCGCGCTCGCCTCCGCCGCCGACTCCACGCTCACAAAAACCGGCGCGGGCGCGCTCATCTTTCTCGACGCCGACGCCACCGCGTTTCTCGGCACGCTCCGCGTCGCGCAAGGCTCCATGCGGCTCGCCACCGCCGGCGGCTCCACCGCGCCCGCCACGCTCACGCTCGGCGGCGCGCTCGCGCTCGAAAACGCCACGCTCGCGTTCACGCTTTACGACGGCGAGGCGTCCGACGGTTATCTCGAATCCGACCGCATCCTCGCCGCTTCGCTCAACATCACGGGCGCGAACACAATCGACGTTGGCGGACACATCCAAAGCGGCACCTACAACCTCGGCAACCTCGCCGCGCTCGCGCCCGCCGTCACCCTCACCGTCGATGGCGCGGAGCAACTCGACGACTTCCGGCGCAAGGCCGTGCTCAAAACCAGCGGCAGCCTCCTTCTCGTCGAAACGCAAGTGGACATGTCGCGCGCGCTCGCATGGACGGGCGGCACCGGCGCGACCGCGAACCTCTGGACGGGCGCGCACGCCGGCCAATGGACCGACACCGGCACGGTCACGCGCTTCGCCGACGGCGACCGCGTCACCTTTCAAAACACCGCGGCGGCAATCGACATTCCGACCGCCGTCACCGTTTCCGACATCATCGTCTCGGGGAACGTCACGACAACCTTCACCGGCGACACCATCACCGCCAATGCCGCGAGTGTTGTCACAGGCACGCTCGCCGGCGCGACAGGACGCCTCCTCAAAACCGGCGCGGGCACGCTCGCCTTTGAGAACGCCGCCAACACATTTCACGGCGGCATCACGCTTGAGGGCGGCGTCATCGCATTCACGCGCGCCGCGCAACTCGACACCCCCGCCATCGGCATAACCGGCAACGGCACACTCTCGCTCGCCGCCTCCGCCGAAGTAGAGATCACCGCGCCGATATCAATCGCTCCCGAAACAACCGCCGCCATCGCAACCGCGGACGGCGGCACGCTCGTCATTCGCGGCGCAATCATCGGCTCGGGCGCGCTCACGAAGGCGGGCGCGGGCACGCTCACGCTCGCCGCGTCCGCCGATTACAGGGGCGCCACGCTCGTCCAAACCGGCACGCTGCGCGCCGCCGCCGCAAACGTGTTTGCGCGCGACTCGCGCCACACCGTGCAATCCGGCGCTGCGCTCGACCTCGCCGGCCACGACCAGGTCATCGCCGCGCTCATCAGCAACCGCGGCTTCGTCAACCTCTCCACCGCGCGCCTTGCCATCGCGGGCGACTACGGCGCCGCGCGCGGCACGCTCGCGCTCGACCTCCTGCTTGCCGACGGCGCGGAGCCGCAAGCCGGCTCGCTCGTCATCTCCGGTTCCGTGTCGGGACAAACGACGGTTCGTATCCAATTAACGGATACGCGCGCCACCGCCGACCGCTCGCCGCTGCCCGCCTCCACACCCGCGCTCATCACCGTCGGGGCGGCGAGCCCCGGGGACGCCTTTGCGCTCGCCGGCGGGGCGCGTTTTGTCGTCGGCGCATACGATTACCTGCTCCTTCCCGACAACGCCGCCGCCGCTCGCGAATGGCGTCTTGTGCTTGATAACTTTTCGCCCGAGCTTCCCGCCGTCGCCGGCACCGACGCCATCGCGCTGCAAGCCGGTCGCGCCGCCTTCGACACGCTCCTCGCGCGCCTCGACGATCTGCGTATTTCCGAAAATCCCCGCGCCCGCAACGCCGACCTCTGGGCCGGCCTCGCCTATCGGAGGGATCGCGCCAACCAAACCGTTTACACCGGCGCGTCCATTGAGATCGCCGGCTTGCAGGCCGGCGCGGGACTTGTCCGCAAAACCGGAAGTCGCACATTCAGGTTGGGACTCTTTGCCGATCTCCTCGACGCCGAAATGGAACTCTCGCGCGGAACAAGAACCAAGGCTGACATTCGCGGCGCCGGCCTCTACGCGGCACTCGCCGGACAGGCCTGGAACGCCGCCGTCATCGTGCGAGGGGCCAGGGCCGGCTACGACATCAGCGCTCCCGGGGCCTCCACTTTTTCGACCGATGGCGACGACATAGGCGCGACCATCCAAATCGGCCGCGCCTTCGGCACTAAATCGGGCTGGCGCGTCGAACCGCTCGCCGCCTTCGAGCACCAGTGCCACGACATCGACAACACAACCGACCGCTTTGGGCGCATGTATGAAATTGCCGATTTCACGAGCCTGGCCGCGCGCCTTGCCGTTGCCTTTGATCGCGCATGGCCGCTCAAGCGCGGGCATTTGATTCCGCGCGTCCGCCTCAGCGCCCTGCACGAATTCGACGGGGAAACCCGGATGGCCATTGCCGGGGATGCAATCAAAGCCGACTTTGGCGGCTTGAGCGCCGAGCTTGACGCCGGCCTGATTTGGCGCGGCGGCGGGCGCTGGGCGGCTTCCGCCTCCGTCACCGCGCGCGCCGGCGGCAAATTCGACGGCTACACGCTGCGCCTTGGCGCGGACTGCGCGTGGTGATCGACAATTAAATGATTATTATTTTATATAATTCGCGACCGCCCGCCGCGGCAAAACGGAAATCCGCTTATATTATTTCCAGATAATCGCGTTTATACTGGCGAGCACCGGATCAATCCATTTGTGAGCAAGAAGAAAATAAACAAGCCCGCCCGCGGCGAGCATCGGGCCGAAGGGAATGTGGGAATTCCTGTTCAGCTCGTCCTCCTTTTCGGGGGACTCGAGCGACTTGACGCGGATTTTTTTCGAGGCGACCGCGTTCCACGCGAAGACCAGCGCCACGCAAAGCAGGCCCAGAAACGCCCCGCCGAAAATTGAAAACACCGCCCCCTGCCATCCGCAAAACGCGCCGATGCCGCCGACCAGCAGCACGTCGCCGAAGCCCATGGCCTCCTTCTTGAGCAGCGCCTCCGCGACGAGGGCGATCCACAGGATCACCGCCGAGCCAATCAGCAGGCCCTGCAGGCTGAGAAGCCCGGAGCGCAGGGCGGCGAGGGCAAAAATTTCGTGCGACTGGCCGTGCAACGACGGCACGAGGCAGGAAAGTATTATCCCCGCGATGCCCAACCCTATGGTGAACACGGAGGGAAGCTCAAAGTGGTCGATGTCGATAAACGCCCCGCATATCAGAAAACTCACCATAAGCATGCCGCTTAGCGCCTTGAACGGCGGAAACAAAAGCCAGCAGGCGAGAAAAAGCGAGGCCGTGAGCAGCTCGACAAAGGGATAACGCGGCGAAACACTGGCTCCGCAGCAGCGCGCGCGCCCGCGCAAGACCAGCCAGCCGAGAATCGGAATGTTGTCATGCCATGCGATCGGTTTGCCGCAAACGCAATGCGAGCCGGGCCGCACGACCGACTTGCCGGCGGGAATGCGGTAGATGCACACGTTGAGAAAACTCCCGATGCATGCGCCCACCAAAAACACCAGCGCCGGCGAAAGCCACGGCAGCAGGGTGAAGAGGGATTCATTGTCCAAGTGCATTAAGTTGATCGGATTGTAATTTATAATTATGCGCCACGCCGGATGCTGGCTGCCAATACGTGTAACTCGATTTGTTGGCGCATAAAGACTATTATCGAGGCATTTCGAGTTGACAGAAAACCGGCGAATTTTGGAATGCGGCGCGCGTTCCCCGCAATGCAAATCCATGCGATTATTTGCACGTAAATCCCAAATAAACAGAACCGATGTTTCATGACGCTGTCAGAGCCCCGAACGTCATTTTTATATTTTGCCCTATGTTCATCATAAAAACCAAAAATGGAACGGACTCCCCCCCGCTCACCCCCGTGGAAATTCGCACAATGATAAAAAACGGCACCGTGCGCCCCGACACCCTGGCGCGCAAGGACACGGACGGCGGATGGGGCAAGCTGTATTCATTCCCTGAATTCTTCACGGTGGTTCCCGGCAATGTGGCGCCGCCGCCGGGGTCCTACTCGAAGTCGCCCTTCGACAAAAAAAGCCTCAGGCAAATTCAAGAGAGCGATGATGTTTTCACGTATGCGGACGAGGATGGAAATGTGTTCGGTCCGCACAATGTCGGCGAGTTGAAACACATGCTTCGAAAGGGCATGATAACGCATCGCACACGCGTCAACCGGGGCGGAAAAAGCGCGTGGCGCGAGCTGGGGGCGCAACCGGAGTTTTTCGGTTTTCCGGTGCCCAGTTCCAACCCGCCGGACACAAGCTATTCGAGCCCGGCGTTTGCGAACGAGTGAGCGAAACCGGGGCGCGCCCGCGCGCGGGTGTTGCGCAATTCGGATTACTGCCCGAACAGACAAAAACCCTCCGCGATCAGATGAGGCCGAGCTTCATTTTGCCTTCTTCGCTGATCATGGACTGGTTCCAGGGCGGCTCCCAGGTGATGCGGACTTCGGCGTCGCTCACGCCGGGGACGAGGAGGATTTTGCTTTTGGCGTCCTCCGCAATCGCCGGGCCCATGCCGCAGCCGGGGGCGGTGAGCGTGATGGCGACACTGACTTTGTAGGCGGGAGGCGACGGGGCGGGCGCGGGTTCCGCCGATGCAGGGGCGTCGTTTGCGACGCCCGGGGTGCCTTCGCCATTTTCGGAGGGCGTCGTAAGCGACGCCCCTACGGGGTCGATTTTTTCGACGTCCATCGTGTAAACAAGGCCGAGATCGACGATGTTCACCGGGATTTCCGGGTCGTAAACTTTTTTGAGCTGGTCCCAGATCGCCTCGGGGTTGGGCGCGCCGTCCTCAAGCGTTTCGGTGTGCACGCGGTGGTCGGCGACGGATTCGCCGATCGCGTCGCCGTCGGCTCCGTCGATGCGGTAGAGGCCGAAATCGGTTTGCACGGTGAAGCTGCCGCCCAGCGTTTGGTGCAGGAAAATTTTCGTGCCGGCGGCGAGGGTTTGCTTGTCACCACTGGGGATTTGGGTGGCGGTGATTTCGCGGGAGAGGGTGCGTTCTTTGGACATGGCGGGTGGGTTTGTTGGATTTTATTTTTTAACCACGGAGGACACGGAGTGGCACGGAGATTTTTAGGAAAACCGGGCGTCGCAAGCAACGCCCTCAGTATTCTCCGTGTTTCTCCGTGTCCTCCGTGGTTAATTCTTATTTTTTAAATTTGCCTTCGATCATTGCGCGCAGGGCGGTTTGGATTTCTTCGTTTTCGAGTTTGGCGAGGACTTCCTCGAAGAAGCCGGCGACGAGGAGTTCGTGGGCGCTTTTGGGATCAATGCCGCGGGACTGGAGGTAGAACTCCTGCTCGGCGGGGATGCGGGCGCTGGTGGAGCCGTGCGTGCAGCGGACGTCGTTGGCCTGAATTTCGAGGCCGGGGAGGCTGTTCGACTCGGCGTCGTCGCTGAGCATGAGGTTGCGGTTCGACTGGTAGGCGTCGGTTTTTTGCGCGTCGGGTTCGACGACGATCAGGCCGGAGAAGATCGTTTTCGCGGTGTCGAGGAGCGCGTTTTTGTAGAGGAGGTTGGAGGAGGTGTTGGGCGCCTGGTGCGTTTGGAGGGTGCGCTGGTCGAATTTTTGCGCGCCGGTGGCGACGGTGAGCGCGAGCATTTCGGAGTGCGCGCCGGGGCCTTGGAGGCGGGAGTGCGATTCGTGGCGCGCGAGGCGTCCGCCGAGGTGGACGTTGAGCGAGAGGATGCGCGCGTCGCGTTGCGCGACGATGGAGTTGGTTTGGAACGCGAGGGTGTTCGTTGACCAGGTTTGCGCGCCGATGTAGGTGAGGTGCGCGCCGGGGCCGGCGTGGAGGTCGTTGACGCCGCTGGCAAAGTGGCGGGCCCCGGGCTCGGCGCTGGCGAAGTATTCGACGAGGGTGGCGCGGGCGTTGTCCTCAAGGATGACGAGCGTGTGCGGATAGACGCTGGTGGCGTCGCCGGCGGCGATGTGCTTGAGGAGGAGCGGGGTGGCGATGGTGACGCCTTTCGGGACGTAGAGGAGCGCGCCGCTGGTGGTGAGGGCGGTGTTGAGGGCGGTGAATTTTTCGCTGCCGAGCGCGACGTCGTGTTTTTGCAGGTAGGCCTGGATGTGTTGCGGATATTTTTCGATGGCTTCGTCGAGCGGGCAAAAGATGACGCCCTTGGTGGCGAGGTCGCCGGGGAGCGGCGCGCGGTGCGCGAGGCGGTTGTTCACGAAGGTGAGCGACGCGGCGTATTTGGTTTTGGTGAATGGCGACAGGGCGGCGACGCCGGCACCGTCCACGGGCTGGCCGTCCGCGCCTTTCAGGTTGTAGCCGTCGAGCGTGATGGCGGCGATGTCGGAGAAGCGCCAGCGTTCGTCATCGCGGGCCGGGAGTGGCGCGGCGTTGTAGCGTTCCCATGCGGCGGCGCGGGTTTCCTGCCACCATTGCGGCGCTGCTTCTTGGGAGGTGAATGCTTTTTGTTGTTCTGCTGATTGCATGTGCAAAATGTGGTTGGTCGTTATTTGGTGAGGCGCAGCTAATGGAGAATGAATAATGAAAAATGGAGAATGGGGCGCGACTGTGTCGCGTCCGGCGGCTAGAAAGTCGCCGCTCCTTGCGCAAGCGTGCTTTCGGTGAGTGGCTGCTTCTGTCTCATTCTACATTATTCATTTTTCATTCTTCATTAGGTTGAGGTCGCGTGAAGCGCGGCCTCAGCCGACGGAGCCTTCCATTTCGAGTTCGATGAGGCGCTTGAGTTCGACGGAGTATTCCATCGGGAACTGGTTCGCGAGGTCGTTGATGAATCCGTTGACGGCGAGGCTCATCGCCTGCGCCTCGGTGAGGCCGCGTTGCTGCATGTAGAAGATCATTTCCTCGCTGACTTTCGAGACGCTGGCTTCGTGTTGCGTGGCGTGCTTGTCGCCGCGCACGGTGATCGCGGGATAGGTGTCGGTGCGGCTGTTGGTGTTGATGAGGAGGGCGTCGCACTCGGTGTTATTTTTGCAACCTTTCAAGTGCTTCGGGATGTAAACCTGGCCGCGATAGGTGGCGCGGCCCTGGCCGACGGAGATGGATTTCGACACGATGGTCGAGGTGGTTTCGTCGGCGGCGTGGATCATTTTCGCGCCGGTGTCCTGGTGCTGTCCGTCGTTGGCGAGGGCGATGGAGATGACTTCGCCGCGGGCGCGGCGGCCCTTGAGGACGACGCCGGGATATTTCATGGTGAGGCGGCTGCCGATGTTGCAGTCGATCCATTTGATTTCGGCGTCCTCCTGCGCGAGTCCGCGCTTGGTGACGAGGTTGTAGACGTTGGACGCCCAGTTTTGGACGGTGATGTATTGGATTTTCGCGCCCTTGAGGGCGACGAGTTCGACGACGGCGGAGTGCAGCGTGGCGGTGCTGAACTTCGGCGCGGTGCAGCCTTCCATGTAGGTGACTTCGGAGCCTTCGTCGCAGATGATGAGCGTGCGCTCGAACTGGCCGAAGTTTTCCGCGTTGATGCGGAAGTAGGCTTGGAGCGGTTGCGCGACCTTGACGCCGGGCGGGACGTAGATGAACGAGCCGCCGGAAAACACGGCGCTGTTGAGCGCGGAGAATTTGTTGTCGCTGGTCGGGATGACTTTGCCGAACCATTTGCGGAAAATCTCCGGGTGCTCGCGGAGCGCCTCGGTGGAGTTCATGAAGATGACGCCCTGCTTGGCGACGATTTCCTTCACGTTGGAGTAGGCGGCCTCGGAGTCGAATTGCGCCTCGACGCCGGCGAGGTATTTGCGTTCCTGCTCGGGAATGCCGAGGCGTTCGAAGGTTTTTTTGATGTCCTCGGGCACCTCGTCCCAAGTGCGCTTGGGCTTCTGGCCTTGCGCGAGGTAGTAGCGGATTTTTTCGAAGTCGATGTTTTCGAGATCGCGCGTGGCCCAGTGCGTGGGAAGCGGTTTGGCGAGAAATGTTTTGAGCGCGTTGAGGCGGAAATCGAGAATCCAGGGCGCCTCTTTTTTGACGGCGCTGATGTAGCGGACGGTGTTTTCCGTGAGGCCGTTGCCCGCGTCGTAATCGTATTTGATGTCATACGAAAAATCGCCCGCGGACTGGTCGATGCCAATCGCGGCGGCTTGCGCCGCTTCTTGTGCATCGGGAGCGGTTGGTTGTTCTAACGGTTGCATGTGAAAAGTGTGATTAGGTGTTATTTGGTAATGCGCAGCTAATGTATAATGATGAATGTAGAATGTATAATGAGCGCGCGCTTTCGTCGCCTGATTCTACATTATACATTATTCATTCCACATTAGGAAACCGCCGGGGCGGTTTCCGTCTTGAGCCAGTCGTAGCCTTTTTCCTCGAGTTCGAGGGCGAGGGTTTTGTCGCCGCTCTTCACGATGCGGCCGTCATACATGACGTGCACGTGGTCGGGGACGATGTGGTTGAGGAGGCGCTGGTAGTGCGTGATAAGGAGGACGCCGAGCTTGGGGCCGCGGAGCTGGTTGACGCCCTCGGCGACGATTTTCAGCGCGTCGATGTCGAGGCCGGAATCGGTTTCGTCCATGAGCGCGAAGGCGGGCTCGAGCATGGCCATCTGGAGGATTTCGCAGCGCTTTTTTTCGCCGCCGGAGAAGCCTTCGTTGACGGCGCGCGAGGTGAACTTGCGGTCGATTTTGAGCATGTCCATTTTCGCGTAGAGGCTTTTGTAATAGCCGACGGCGTCGAGGTCCTCGCCCTCGCCGAGACGGGCCTGGAGCGCGGCGCGGAGGAAGTTGGCAATGGAAACGCCGGGGACTTCGCTCGGATACTGGAACGCGAGGAAGATGCCCGCGCGGGCGCGTTCGTCGGGCTCCATTTCGAGGATGGAGTTGCCGTCGAGGAGGACGTCGCCGCCGGTGATCGTGTAATCGGGATGGCCGGCGACGGCCTTGGAGAGCGTGGATTTGCCGGTGCCGTTGGGCCCCATGATGGCGTGGACTTCGCCGGATTTGATCGTGAGGCTGACGCCTTTGACGATGGGCTTGTCGGGTGTTTCAGTGAGGGCGACAACGAGGTCGCGGATTTCGAGCGTGTGCATGATGTGAAGTTCTGAAGACCTGAACGCCTGAAGGCTAAAGGTCGGAGTTGTGATGGTGGGAAAAGTGGCGAGTGTAAGCGTTTGGTTTCTGTTTTCAGCCTTTCAGTCCTTTAGTTTTTCAGGCTTTTCCGCCCCGCGTCCGTGGTAGGTGATGTCGATCATGTCGGCGGTGTAGCCTTCGGGGAGGAGTTTTTTGAGGGCGGCGAGGAGTTCCTCCGGCAGGTCGATGTCGTGCGTGACGCCGGTTTTGCTGTCGTGAAAATGCGCGTGCGGGACGAGGTTCGGGCAGTAGCGGGTCGAGGCGCGCTCGAAATGCACGGCGCGCACGAGGCGGCACTCGATGAGCGTTTCGAGGCAGTTGTAAACGGTGGCGAGCGAGATGGTGGGCATCTCGGCCTTGACGCGCGCGAAAATCTCCTCGGCGGTCGGATGGTCGCGGCGGGCGAGAATGCTCTGGTAAACGAGTTCACGCTGCGGGGTGTTGCGCAAACCGCTGTCCGCGAGGCGTTGCGCGAGGTCGTCAGAATGATGTGTCGTCGTGTGAGCCATTGAAGATGGTAAGGATTTCTGAATTTCTGATCTTCGGGATGAAATTAGAATGCGTCTAAAATGCAACAAAAACTTAGAATCATTCTAAGAAGAGGGCTGTATTCACAATAATTTACCAACCTCAAACGTCCTTTAAATTGCCTAATATGTTTATCTACAATAGATAAATTATATTTGGAAGGGCGGCGCTTTGCGCCTGGCCTCCAAATACACGCGAGTCAACCCCATCACACAACCCACCCAAAGGTGGCCATAGCTTAGTCCTACTGGGCCAATCCAGTGCTCACGCTACCAGCCACGCCACCGGAAGTATTCGTGCATCCAGTGCACATCTCGCTGACAAAACCGCGCACGAACACAGTCAGCACACCAATTGAGGCACCAACCAAATGCGCCAGCGGCACGGGCGCAAACGCGTCCGTCTCGCCGACAAAAAACGGATTGCCGGTGATCAGCTCGTAACCGCACTTCGCAAGCGCGCCGCCGCACGCAAGCACGCCAAGCGCGAGCGTGGGCGCGTGACGCTCGCGCCAGCCGTCGCGCAACAAATGCCCCGCCACGACGCCGTAGGCCGCGCAATCAAGCCCCGACAAACCGCGATACGTCTCGAAATGCGGCTGGAGAATCCAAACGGCCAGCGTGATCAGCGGCGCGGACACCGCGAGTGCCACAAGCCAGTCGCGTCGCGACTTCAACTCCGCCATTGAGCCGAGGAGCAGCAGCGCAAACACATCCCAACGCAAATGCGCCGCGTCGAAATGTGTCAGATGCGCGGTTAGCACGCGCCAGATTTCGCCGCGCGCGAAGGATTCGCGTGTGAACTCGAACGCACTCGTGAACGACGGCAGCGCGCCGACGATCAGCGCGAAGACTGCGAGGGAAAGAGTAATGAATGGAAGGCGTTTCATTCGATTGTTTATTTCACAATGTCCCAAGTGTAAGCCCAAGCGTGCCCGCTCCCGTCGTAATACACTTTGAATATATTATTAATTCGCCAGCCAGTGGTGACGGTTACGAGAGCTGCCGGAGTCGTTACAATCTCGCTGAGCATGAATGAATATCCCCACATTTCCATACGCTCATGAATCATGCCTTTGGGGATTATGCGCCCCCTGTATGCATAAGTCACACATTCCACAATAGGCGCGCCCTTTGGGGGACTGCCTGGCTCGCCTTGAAAATACCAGCCATTCAAAAACAGTTCGCGATATATGCATTTGTCATCTCTTCCGGCAATAAGCGTGCCGGAATACTCATGAGCGGTGGAAAGCACATCCGAGTTAATTGTCCGAACATCATCGATGGTGATCGATTGTTCGTATTTTAAAACAGACACGGGTTTTCCGAGATGTTTTTCAATGTATAGTTTTGCAGCGTTCTCCCTGCTAAAAATCGACGCCTCGTTTTTTCTGGTCATCAAAATCATTCCGGAAACGCATCCCGACAAACAAATCGCCGTGCACAATAATGCGATTAATATAATAAATCGAAAAATTATAATATGTGGTTTCATGATATTGGTGAACGAACAATAATTTGCAGGTGTGGGGGCGCACCTTGCGTGCGCCCTCGTTCGCGCAGGCTCTGCGGTTGCGTTCGCAAATAGTTTTTCGCACACGAGGGCGCACGCAAGGTGCGCCCCCACGGTTCGGCGCGATATTCGTTTATTCTTTCTGCCGCTTCACCGTCCGGCGCCTCATGCCGGCGAGGGCCGCGACTACTCCGGCGAACAGCGCCATCAGCGCCACGTCGCGGAACTCCAGCGCACCGCCACCGCCGCCGCCGAAACCACGCGAGCGACTGACATGCGGGGCGGGCGCGGAGTAAGTGGGTTGTTGCGCGTCCACCTGGTAATTTTTCGCGGACTGCTGCGCGCGGACGCTTTGCGCGGCGCGCTCGAGGGCGATGCGTTTTTGATTGTTACGCTCGATCCCGCGCGCGGCGTGCGTGGCGTCGTCGAGCACGACCATCGAGGTGTGGTCGGTGACGAGTTGATACATCACGCCGAGGTCGGCGATGGCGTCCTTCGACTCGGACGGCGGCATCTGGCCTATGTTTTCGAGCAACTCAATCTGCTCGATTTGCGCGAGCGCCCAGAGGCGTTCGAGTTCGGGATTGTCGGTGTCAACCTCGGGGAAGTTGAATTTGGTCGCGTAGGTTTTGTCCTCGCCGGTGAGCTTGGCGTTGAGCGTGAGCGTGGCGGGGCCGGCCTTGTTGTAGCGGCCAAAGATAACGAGTTGCTGCCCGCGGTAGATTTTTTGGGGCAGATCGCCCGTGAGTCCCGAGGTTGCGCCGCCGCTGAACTTGAACGTGGCGTGGTGCAGCGACTCGTGGGTGACCTTGGATTTTGCGAGCAGGATTTGCCCCACAATGTCGTCGGCGTTCGACACACCCGCGTAGAAGCCGCCGGTCGCCTCGCCCATCACGCGCATGAGCGGCCAGTTCGCGCTGCTGCCCATGAGGAACCCGAAAAAGCGCACGTCGTTTTTCTTGAGCAGCGCGTAAAATTTCTTCGGATCAACAATGCCCTCGTTGGTCACGCCGTCGGTGACGAGTATGACGCTCGTCGCCCGATCCGCGTCGAGGCTGTCGAGCGCGAGCTTGAGGCCGGAGTAAATGTTTGTGCTGCCGTTTGCGTGGAGCGATTGCACGACCTTGATTGCCCGCGCCACATTTTCGGGCGTGGCCGCCGTCAGCGGAAACACTTCGCGCGAGCCTTGGTTAAAGGTGATGATGCGGAAGCGGTCGCCGGGATTCATCTGGCCGAGCACTTTTGCGATGCCGTTGGCGAGCGTGGCGATTTTCCCCTGCATGGAGCCCGAGATATCGAGCACAAAAATATAATCCGACGAGCTGATCGGCTGCAGGTCCAGGCCCGGCGTGACGACGGCCATGAACGTGCCCGGCTTGTCCGCTGACGCGCGGTAGGGAATCACTTCGACGCGTCCGGGAAGGTCGGCGGCGAGCCGGTAGTAGAGCACGAAGTCCTGCGCGAGTTGCGCGCGGTCGCGCTCGAGCGTGAGCTTCCAATGGCCTGTATCCAGTTTTTGGATATTCGCCGCGGCTTCGTTGCCCGGGGAGCGCAAGTCCTCGACGGGCCAGGCGGATTTCAGCTCGACGTTGATCGAAAGGCGTCCCTCGACCTGCGCGTTTGCCGGCTGCCAGAACGAGCTCGCGATGTCGTCGGTGCCGCCCTCCTCGAGCGGATACAGATAGCGGCCCACGCCCGTGTCGATTTCGAGCGACTGGTAATACACGAAGCGCAAGTGAACCTCGGCGTTGGCGCGCACGGGGCTCACGCGAAACTCGTAATTCTGGTAGCCGTTTTTCGAGGCGAGCCCGGCATCGTTGCCCTTGGCCTTTTCCTCGCCGTAGATTTTTTCGGCGTCGGCCTTGCGGAGCACCTCGCCGTGCAATGTCTTCTCGCCGGTTTGGATGGTGACCTCGGAAAGGCTCGCGCTCTTCGGAACGGGAAACGCGTAGATCGCCTCGAGGTCGGCGCCGTTGGGATTGAAGAACGTCTGCAACACCTCGGTCTGCGCGAAGCCGTTGTTGATGGTGACGTTGACCTGATGTTCGCGGATCTGAATCGGCGCGTCGGCGGAACCGAGCGGCGTCAGCGTGCCCGCCGCCCGCAACGTCCCCGTGAGGACGGCCAGCGACAGGAGCATCGAAAACATGGCCATTAAGAACGTGGCCCAGCGAAGGGGCCGCGCAAGTGAGAGGTTTTTGATCGTGGTTTTCATGACGCCTCCCCATTTAGCCAATGGCGTGCCAAGTTTTTTGATAATTTGTTAATTCATTATGCTACAAGTGATTATAAATACATGAATAAAAGCGTCATTTTATCAAATAGACATTTTATGATGATTGATTGACATTTTTTGCCATGAACGATTGTCTCATCTTCACTTTGGAGTGCGGTGGCAGAGCGAAGCGCCGACACCGCTTTGGAAATGTCGCAAAATTTTCCGCCATTCGAAAGCGGTGTCGCCGGTCGCCAACGCTCCCTCTGCCACCGCACTCCAAAATAACGCCACGCAATCTGAAATCCACACACATCCACACACAGACACCCATGAAACGCTTGTTCTCCCCCGATGAATTGCGCTTCGCCCAAGCCGTGGGGCGCATCAGCGCGTCGAATCATTTTCTGCCGGAGCGCGTGCAATTGGAGCGCGAGGCCCTGGGGTCCGCGTTCACCGAATCGGGCGCCGCCTGGAACGAGCACATATCCGACGACAACGCGCTGACGCATCCGAACATCGTCGCGCTCCTCAAGCGCTCCGAGACGCTCGCCGAAAAAATCCGCGCCCGCTGGCCGAAGGACGGGCGCGGCATCACGCGCGAGGAAATGGTCGCCTACATCGACGTCGCGAGCTTCTGGCTCTACCACGCCTACGCGCTCCAGTTTGACGCGCTCATCCAGGAATCCGAGGAACGCCGCCGCGCCGCCGCAAGCAAGCAGGAAACCTCCCGCGCCGAAACCGCGCCGGAGAGCAAGCTGACCATCCGCCCCAATTTCTACGGCGCGTTTCGCAACACGCTCGAACGCCTGCTCCGCCTGCCCGGCATCGCGATTCTCGACGAGGAACCCGCGCCGCACCTGTTCGCGTATGCGTTTCAATTGCGCCGCGCTTTTCACCACATCCACCGCGCGCTCGCGGGCGGCTCGAGGCCGATGGTGCGCCTGCGCGCGCAAATATGGGAGTCCATTTTCACGCGCGACATCGGGCGCTACCGCCGCGCGCTCTACTCGCGCATGCACGATTACGCCACGCTCATCACCGGCCCCTCCGGCACCGGCAAGGAGCTCGTCGCGCGCGCCATCGGCCTCTCGCGCTACATCCCCTTCGACGCGCGGCGCGGCGAATTTGCCGACGACTACACGGGCGCGTTTTTCCCGCTCAACCTCTCCGCGCTCTCCCCCACCCTCATCGAGTCAGAACTCTTCGGCCACCGTCGCGGCGCGTTCACCGGAGCGCTCGCCGACCGCGCCGGCTGGCTTGAAATCTGCCCCGCAAACGGAGCCGTGTTTCTCGACGAAATCGGCGATGTTGACACCGCCATCCAGGTAAAACTCCTGCGCACGCTCCAGTCGCGCGCCTTCCAGCGCCTCGGCGACACCGGCACGCGCACCTTTCAGGGAAAAATCATCGCCGCCACGCATCGCGACCTCCCCGCCGAAATCCGCGGCGGACGTTTTCGCGAGGATTTTTATTACCGCCTCTGCTCCGACGTCGTGCGCACGCCCTCCCTGCGCGAGCAACTCGACGACGCGCCCGCCGAGCTCGAAACACTCGCCGCGCACATCGCGCGCCAGTTGCTCGGCGACGGCGAGGCGCCCGCCTTCGCACGCGAGTCGGTCGCGTGGATACGCAAGCACCTCGGCGCCGCCTACGCGTGGCCCGGCAATTTCCGCGAACTCGAACAGTGCATGCGAAACCTCCTCGTGCGCGGCGAATACCATCCCGCGTCGCTGCACGCGTCCGGCGGCGACACCGGCGACTGGAACGCGCTGCTCGCAAACGGCAGCCTCACCGCCGAGGACCTCCTGCGCCGCTACACGCGCCAAGTCCACGCGCAATCGGGGCGCAACATCGAGGAAACCGCCCGTCGCCTCGACCAGGATCGCCGCACGGTGAAAGCGCGGCTGTGAGTTTGCGCGACACAGCACGCGCTATGCGTCGCGCGAGTTGGACCAGTTAATAAAACGAGGACGTCCTGGGTAGGACGGTCGCCTCTCGTATTTCTCGGCGCGCCCGCCCTATCCAAGGCAGTTACAGAATCGAACCTTTTCCCGGGGAAACGGCCCAAGGTTTGGGCAAAAAAATCGCCCCCGAATCAACACATCCGGGGGCGAATTGTTTGAATATTATAATCCCGCCCTTACAGCGCCTTGAAAACCGCGGAGGCGTTTTGGCCGCCGAAACCGAGGTTGTTGCTCATGGCGATTTTCACGGTGGCGGCGCGCTTGGCGTTCGGCACGTAGTCGAGGTCGCACTCGGGGTCGGGCGTGGTGAGGTTGATCGTGGGCGCGATCTGGCCGGTCTGGATCGTCTTGACCACAACCACCGCCTCGATGCCGCCGGCGGCGCCGAGGAGGTGCCCGGTCATCGACTTGGTCGAGCTAATCGCGAGTTTGCGCGCATGGTCGCCGAAGACTTTCTTGATGGCGAGCGTCTCAAATTTGTCGTTGTAGGGCGTGGAGGTGCCGTGCGCGTTGATGTAATCGACTTGGTCGAGCCCGATGTCGGCGCAGGCGAGCGCGCGCTTCATGGCCATCGAGAGCCCCTTGCCCTCGGGATCGGGCATGGTGATGTGATGCGCGTCGCATGTGGCCGCGTAGCCCACGAGTTCGCAATAAATGTGCGCGCCGCGAGCCTGCGCGTGGGCGAGCGATTCGAGGACGAGCACGCCCGCGCCCTCGCCCATCACGAAGCCGTCGCGTCCGGCGTCGAAGGGACGGCTGGCGTGCAACGGGTCGTCGTTGCGCGTGCTCATGGCCTTCATAGAGCAGAAGGCCGCGCACGAGAAGGGTGTGATCGTGGCTTCGGCGCCGCCGGCGATCATGACTTCCGCGTCGCCGCGGCGAATCATGTGCATGGCCTCGCCGAGGCTGTGCGTGCCCGTGGCGCAGGCCGAAACGATGCCAAAGTTCGGGCCGCGCGCGCCGATTTCGATGGCGAACAATCCGCTGCACATGTTGCTGATAAGCGAGGGAATCGTAAAGGGGGAGACCTTGCGCGGGCCCAGTTTGAGGAGGCGCTCCATTTGCGTCTCGTGCGTGGCCATGCCGCCGATGCCCGAGCCTATGAGCACGCCGACACGGTCGGGGTCCTCCTTTGACATGTCGAGCTTGGCGTCGGCAAACGCCTGTTTCGCGGCAACAATGCCGAAATGCGTGTAGCGGTCGTTGCGGCGCGCCTCCTTGGGATCCCAGTGGTCCTCAATATTCCAATCGCGCACTTCAGACGCGATTTGCGTGGTGTAATTCGTCGCGTCGAACTGCGTGATGCGGTCGATGCCGCATTTGCCCGCGAGCAAGTTATTCCAGAACGTATCCACGTCATGGCCGATCGACGTAATTGCGCCGAGACCGGTGACTACGACCCGTTGATGAGCTGAGAGGGGAGCTTGTTGCATAGGTTGGAATTATGGAAAGCCGCCGATTAGATAGAAAAACGCGGGTATGCGAAGCCTCGATTTCCGTTTGTTCGGCACATTATTTTTGCGTTTTTTGCGTAAAATTTTGAACGCGGCCGTCTCAGTTTTCAAAAAACCCCGCGCCCTTGGTCTACCAAGACCGTCATGATCGCGGTAAAAAAATCCCGATTGCCGCCACGGCGCGCCAGAATTATTGATTTTCGGCCAATCGGCCCGCACATTGTCCGCACAGTCAGGGACAAATCTTCCAATCACACACCCGCTCAATGCCTCCGTCTTCCGACAACTCCGCCCCCGCGGCAACCTACGTCATCGGCCATCGCAACCCCGACACCGACGCCATTTGCTCCGCCATCGCCTACGCCGCCTACAAAAAGGCGCGCGGCGAACACGGCTACATCCCCGCCCGCTGCGGCAATTCCAACGCCCGCATCGACACCGTCCTGCGCAAGTTCGGCACACCCCTGCCCCTCTACCTGAGCGACGTCACCCCGCGCGTGCACGACGTCATGGTGCGCGACGTCATTTCGCTTCCCGAAACCGCCACCTGCGCCGAGGCCCTCGAGCTGATCGACGAACATGACGTGCGCGTGCTCCCCGTCACCACCGGCGACCAGCGCGTGCTCGGCACAATCTCCATTTTCCAACTCGGCGGCTACTTCACCCCGCGCCTGCGCGCGCCGCGCGACATGCGCAAGGTCGAAACCACCCTCGCCCACGTCACCCGCGCCCTCAACGCCAACATCCTCCACCTGCACGACCCCGACCGCACCGAGGATCTCTACGTGCGCATCGGCGCCATGGACATACGCTCCTTCGGCAAGCAAACCGAAAGCGGCAGCATCCCCATCAACAAAACAATCATCATCGTCGGCGACCGCTGGGACATCCAGCAACGCTCCATCCAGTTCGGAGTCCGCGCGCTCATCGTGACGGGCAACCTCCCCATCGACACCGAGGTGGTCGAGCAAGCCAGGGCCGCCGGTGTCAGCGTCATCAGCAGCCCCTACGATTCCGCAACCACCGCGTGGGTCGTGCGCACCGCCGGCACCATCGAACCGCTCCTCGACCGCAAATTCGCCTCGATCTCCGCCGAACTGCCCCTCGGCGAACTGCGCCGCCGCGTGGCCTCCTCGAACATCCCCGCCTATCTCGTCACGGGCGAGGACGGACGCCTTCAGGGAATCATCTCCAAATCCGACGTCATCAAACCCGTGCAAACGCGCCTCGTGCTCGTTGACCACAACGAAATGAACCAGGCGGTCCCCGGCGCGCACGAAGTCACCATCACCGAGATCATCGACCACCACCGGCTCGGCCCGCTCAACACGCAACAACCCATCCTCTTCATAAACGAACCCGTCGGCTCCACCTGCACAATCATCGCCGACCTCTTCCGCCGCGACAACCTCCGCCCCGCGCCCGACATCGCCGGGCTCATGATGAGCGGCATCATCACCGACACACTCCATCTCAACAGCCCCACCACCACGCCCAAGGACACCGAGCTGCTCGCCTGGCTTTCCGAAATCGCGGGCGTGGATTCGCGCGCGCTTGCCGATGAGATTTTCAGCTCCGGCTCCGTCATCCTCGCCAACACCCCCGAATCGGTGATCCGCGCCGACCTGAAAATCTACGAGGAAAACGGAAGCCACTTTGCCGTCTCGCAAGTCGAGGAGCTCGGCTTCGCCAACTTCTGGAAGCACGCCAAGGAGCTTTCCCTCGCGCTCGGCGAATTGATCAAAACCGAGCGCCTCGACTTTGCCTGCCTGCTTGTGACCGACATCAACTCGCAAAACTCGCTGCTGCTCGTCCGCGGCGACAAGGATCTCATCAGCCGCATTTCCTACCCGCACCTTGAGAAAAACGAAATCTTCGAGCTCGCGGAAATCGTCAGCCGCAAAAAACAACTCCTCCCCTACATCACGTCGATCCTCCGCGAAATGCAGGCAGAGAAATAGAAACCGCCGCCCGGAACCGGCGGCGGGACTGGCGAGCTTGCCATTCGACCGCCTGGCGTCGAGTCTGCAAGCCCCCGTGGGGAACAATAAAAACCGCGGCTTTTTTCATCCGCCGCCCAGTAATTGTTTGCCGCGCTCAACTCACCGCCCCAATACATTCCCTCTTCACACCCTCCCCTTTCCCCTCATGAAACCCAACCAAATCAGCAGAAGAAAATTTCTAACCCAATCGGCCGTTTCCGCGATCGGCTGCACGATTGCCGTGACCGCGCCGCAAACACTCTGCGCGGCAACCCTCGCGGCGGCATCCGCAAGCGGCGGCGCGCCCGCGCCAACACCCGCGTCCGGCGGCAAAAGCGCGAAACTCCCGCCGCTCGTCAAGGGCGGCGCCCACGCATCCTACAAGGCGCTCGCGGACGAGCCGTTGATGCGCCAGCTCGATCTCAAGTGCGACGTGCTTGTCGCCGGCGGCGGGCTTTCCGGAATCGCAACCGCGCTGGCCGCGGCGCGGCGCGGCAAAAAAGTCATTCTCGTGCAGGACCGCTCGCGACTCGGCGGCAACGCTTCATCCGAAATCAAAATGCACCCGCTCGGCGTCGATCCGCGCAAAACCGGCTGGCGCGAGGGCGGCATCATCGAGGAGCTCAAACTCGAAAACGCCTGCAAAAACCCCGGCCTCTCTTGGGAGGTGTGGGACTTCATTCTCTACGACAAGGTCGTGTCGGAGCCGAACATCCAGTTGCTTCTCGACACATCGGTTTATCGCGTGGAAACGCGCGGCGACAAAATCACCCACGCCTGGACGCGCAGCGACACCACGCTCAACGCCTGCCGGATCGAGGCCGCGCTCTTCGTCGATGCCACGGGCGACTGCCGGCTCGGACGGGAAGCCGGCGCGCCGGTGTTCTCGGGCCGCGAGACCAAGGAGACATTTGGCGAATCGCTTTCGGGCTACGACCCCGAGGGCACGCGCCAGGGCTCCACGCTCATGATCACATCGCGCGCATACGACAAACCCATGCCGTTCCAGCCGCCGACATGGGCAAAAAAAATCACCGCCGAGCACCTCAAGCTCCGCCGCATCTCCGACAAGAGCCTCGAATACGGCTATTGGTGGATCGAACTCGGCGGCGTTTACGATGCCATCCGCGACAATGAACAACTGCGCTTCGAACTCCTCTCAATCGTGATGGGCATTTGGGATTACGTGAAAAACAGCGGCAAGTTCCCCAACGCCGCAAACCGCGTGCTCGAAACCATCGGCATGGTTCCCGGTCGCCGCGACACCTACCGGCTCGTCGGCGACCACGTGATGACGCAGCTCGACATCGAGGGCGGCTGGAAACAATTCGACGACGCCATCGCCGTCGGCGGCTGGCCCATGGACGACCATCCCGCCGAGGGCTTCTGGGCGTCTGACCGCCGCGGCTGCCGTCAAATCCACGGCAAACAACCCTACTACAACATTCCCTTCGGCTGCCTCTACTCGAAAAAAATCACGAACCTCATGATGGCGGGCCGCAACATCAGCGCGTCGCACGTGGCCTTCTCGTCCACGCGCGTCATGTCCACCTGCGCCGCCATCGGCCAGGCCGTGGGCACCGCCGCCGCGATGTGTCTCGACGCGAATATTTTGCCCGCCCGCCTGCGCGCCGACAAAACCATGGTGAAACGCCTTCAGCAGGAACTCCTGCGCGACAACCAAACCATCCTCGACATCAAAAACGAGGACCCGCGCGACCTCGCGCCGAAGGCGAAAGTCACCGCCTCGGAATCGGCGCTCGAATCGAAACCCGAAAACGTGGTTTCGGGAACCCTGCTCGACAGTCCGAAAACAAACAACAATCGCTGGCTCGCAACCGCCGACGCCAAACCGTGGCTCAAGCTGGAATGGGACGCGCCCGTGCGAATCTCCCAAGTGCGCCTCGCCTTCGACGGCGGCAAAAGACGCCTCACGCAAACCGGCCAGCAATCCGTGATCAAGACCATGGTCGTGGGCGTGCAGCCGGAACTGGTCCGCGACTACACGATCACCGCGATTCTTCCCGACGGCTCCGAGCGCGCGCTCGCCGAGGTGAGCAACAATTACCAAAACCTCCGCGTCCACACCTTCGATTCGGTGACTGCAAAAGCCGTGCGCATCGACATCGCCGCCACCAACGGCGCCGGGCACGCAATCATCAAGGAAGTGCGCGTGGAAAGTTAGCGCGGGCTTGATTTGCCCTGTCGCATTTTAAGGCAGGGCAAACCCCGCCGGGTGAGCCGATAATGTTACGACTCACCCTCATAAGCGCTGGCTTGCTTTATGTTTCCCGCACGCCAAAGGCGTGCGACAAATGAACAAACAATTCACGCTCACGAAAGGCGCATCTTACGAGTTACGGCTCACCAGGCAGGGTTCGCCCTGCCAAACGCCACGTCACCCTTGTGTCTCGTGTGTCTGGTAGCGCTGGAGCAATTCGATGTATTCCCAGAGCGGACCGCTGAGACCGCGATCGCGGAGCTTTTTCATCGTCGCCACGAATGCCGGCGGCGGGTCGCCCACGACCCAGTTGGGCGCGGTTTCGCGAAAGGCGCGCAAGCGCTCATACATGCCTTGCACGGTAAGCGGCGGCTCAATGTGAAAACGCGGCGTGGCGAGAAAAGCCTCGCGCGTTTCGCCCGTGGCGGGCGGACCGTGCTTTTCCCAAAGACGCGTGCCGGGATAAATGCGCATGCCAAGCGTCGCGAAAAAGAAGGCGCGCGGCATTTCCGCGGCCCGGGCAAGGGTTTCCTCAATGCTCCCGGGCGTTTCCCCCGGCCCCCCGAAAATCAGATAATGGCTGTAATTGATGTCGAGGGCCTGCGCGTCATCACTCACCCTCCGGATGTCGTCGAAAGTGAACGATTTTCCATAGGCCGCGAGCACGGGGTCGCTGAAGCTGTCAGAGCCGAACTCGACGTCCTTCAAGCCGGCGCGTTTCATGAGTTTCAGGTGTTCGCGCGTGAGTCCGCGCGGGCTCAGGAAACATTCCCACTCCATGTCGAGCTTGGCGGCGATCAAGGCTTCGCACACATCGACAATATGCCTCTCGCTGGTGTTGAAAACGGAATCGACGATAAAGGTGTAACGCACGCCAAGCGCGCGCAGGCGCGCCATCTCCTCGACCACTTGCGCGCCGGTGCGGAAGCGGCTGCGGCGACCCTCGATGTGCGGATAGGCGCAGTAGCAGCACTTGAGCGGACAGCCGCGCTGCGTTTGCACGCCGATGATCGAGCCGGTGGAAACATAGGCGCTGATGATGCCGGGATCGTGCGCGGGCTCGGCGGTGAAACCGGCCTGCATGGCGGCGCATTCATTGCAACGGGAGTCGCGCGGGGATTCATTCCACGCGACTCCGGGGATTTCGGAGGGCGCGCGGCCGTCGCGAAGCGCGGAAAGGAGTTCGACAAGCGGCGCCTCGCCCTCGCCGCGCACGCCGTAATCCGCGCCGGTGAGCTCGAGGAGCTCGGTCGGGAAAAGCGAAAACGCGCTGCCTCCGACGATGAGCGGCGCGGTGGTGACCTTGCGCAACACCGAGCAGCAATCGGAGAGGTTGCGCACGAAGGAAAGCGGATTGTGGCTTTGCGCGTTGTCGATGTTGCGAAGCGAAAGCGCGACATAGTCGGGTTTCATCTTCGCTGCGCACTGATCGACGGGCTCGCTGCTGGTGCGCGAATCCCAAAGGCGCGTCTCGTAGCCCGCCTTGCGCAGCGCGCCGTCGATGTAGGCGAGCCCGAGCGGATAAACGGGATACGGCTGGTCGTAGGTGTTGAGGTTGACGAGCAACACGCGCGGCTGCGCGGCGCCCTGCGGACGGTTTGTTTCCATAAAGTTCGATTACGTTTGCTGCAGTTGTTCGGATTTTGCGGCGCGCTTCAACTCAACGATCGCGAGCGCGGAGAGCACGATGAGCGCGACGGTGACGCCGAGCGCGGACACGACGGGGATGCCGCTGCACGCGAGCACGCCGAACGAGCCCGCTGTGCTGAACGCGGAAAGGCGGATCGAGGGCGGCGGGCGTTCCTTGCGCGCGTCGTTTTCGGCGGTGAAAATGGCGTAGTTGTGGCTGAGGCAGACGCCGAGAAACGCGCCCAGCAAATGAAAGAGGTTCAGCGTCACGCCGCACAGCCCGAGCACGCCGAAGGTGAAGAAGCACGAAAAAACCGGCGTGGTAAAAATGAGCGTGCCGCGCCTCACGCCGTAAATCGCCCACATGCTCAAGCCCACGAGCACGAGACCGATGACGCTGAGGCGCAGCGCGGAGAGCCGGTAGCGCGCGAAGAGTTTGTTGAGCGACTCGAGCTGGTTGAGGCTCGTGGTGGCGAGCGCGGCGGGCGGATCGTCGGCGGGCGCGGGATGGTCGGCCACGGTGAGCAAAAAACTCGCGCCGGGCGTGTCGGCCATGAGGAGCGCGGTTTGCCCGTGAAGCGACGAGGAGAGATTGGCGACAACGTCGTCGTAGGGGCGCGCCTTGCGCGCGCCCTCGCGTTCGAACGACGAGAATTTCTCCCACGCCGCAAAAAACGGCGCGAATTCCGCCGCGTCAAAACCGTGCCGTTCGAGCGCGGCGCGCAGCGCGTCGGGAAACCCGCGCAGCGTTTCGATGCGCGCCGGCAGCGCGTCATAATCGGCGCGAAGCGGAAGCGCGTAGCCAAGCGAGGCCGTGGCGGCGTCGGGAAACTGCGCGCCGTGCCACGCGGTGAACTTTTCGAGCGAGTCGCGAGCGTCGGCGATTGTCTCGCCGCGCGTGAGATAAACGGTGCGCGCCGCCGAGTCGCCGAAGAGTTGGCGCACGCCGGCGGCCTCGTCGGCGTGCCGCGGCAGGCGCGGCTGGAGTTCCCTCGTGCTGTCGTGCCAGTGCAAACGCCATGGGCCGAGCAGCGCCACGAGCGCGCCGGCGCAAAGCAGCGCGATGGCGGCGCGGCGCGTGCGCGGAGTGTGCGCGAGTTGCGCGCTGGCGAACGCGCGCGCTTGCATGTTGGGGTTTTTGATTTGCGCAAACCAGAGCACTGCGGTGACGAGCGCGCAGAGCAGCCCCGCGCTCACAAAAACGCCGAGCTGCCGGATGAGCGCGAGGTCGGAAAAAAGGAGCAGCGAAAATCCGAGCACGGTTGTCAGCGCGCTTCCGAGAAGCGGCTTCATCAGGCGGCGGACTTTTGCGGCGTAGGGTTCGCCGGGATTTTTTTGCGGCTGCAGGTAGAGATAAAATCCGTAGTCGATCGAGACGCCCGCGAGCATCAGCCCGAGCACGAAGACAAGGAAATGCACATGCTCGAAGCACAGCGTGACCGCGACGCACGCGCCGAGCAGCGCGCCGAAAACAACCGGCGCGAGGTTGAGCGCGCCGAGAATGCGCGGCAGGCAAAGGATGGCGATTCCGAGAACGACAAACAGGGTGAGCGGCGTGCCAACAAACAGCTCTTGCATGATGCCGCGTTTGCTTTCGGCGGCGAAGCGGCTGATCGCCGCCCAGCGAATCGTGGCACCGGGCGCGACGGCTTGCGCGGCGGCGAGGGCGGCATCAACGGCGTCGAACACGGGGTTTTGCCCGGCTTCGTGGAGCGGGTTTTCGCGGGTGAGCGTCCAGATGAGCGCGGTGTCGGCGGGCGCGTCGGCGGAGGTGTCGAGCGCCTGGACTTTCTCGACGAGGTCGGGAAGAAGAAGGAGCGGGTCGGCGGGAATGAGCTCGGCAAAGGCGAGCGCCTCGGGCCTGGCCATGAAGTGTTCGAGCTCGGCGGCGGTTTTTTCGGCGAGCCACTCGGCGAAGGCGTTGTCCCCGGGAGCGGGGGGGGGGCCCCCCCCCGGGCGCGGGGGGGGGGGGGGGGGGGGGGGGGCCCCGCCCCCGCCGTGCTGTTTGTGTTTGTTTAGTGCCCCCGCCGCGCGGGGGGGTGGGGGGTGGGGTGGAGATAATTTTTTGGTGTGGGGGGA
>NZ_JAQFIP010000020.1 GCF_029504735.1 Ereboglobus sp. PH5-10
CAGTTCATGGCTGCGGTAACAACCTACCAGCACTACTACAACTTCGCGCGCACCAACCGCTCCCGCGCCAACAAAACCCCGGCTCAATTGCTCCGTGAAAAGTCCCCTCAAATCGACCCTCGCGTCCTGCTTCTATCCCCACTCCTTCTCGATGCCCCGATGGGTCAACTTCTGTCTGGACCTCCCGCCTCCGCTGAAAAGCAGACTTGGCAGTCCGCGCCTTCGCGCGCATGATGAGCGTTCTTCATTTTGCCCACAGCCATGTCGCAACACCAAGCCCCCCAGCCGTTCGAGCCCTACATACCCGACAACACCAAGCTCCCCGAGTTTACCCTGCGCGCAGTCCTCACCGGCGCGATTCTCGGCATGGTCTTCGGCGCGTCGTCACTCTACCTCGTCCTCAAGGTCGGTCTCACCGTGAGCGCGTCGATTCCGGTCGCGGTCATTTCGCTGGCGCTGTTTCGCGGGCTCTCGAAGCTCGGCGTGCGCGACTCCTCCATTCTCGAAAACAACATCACGCAAACTGCCGGTTCCGCGGGCGAGTCAATCGCGTTCGGCGTGGGCGTCACCATGCCGGCGATTTTTATCCTCGGCTTCGACCTTGAGCTCACGCGCGTGATGCTTGTGGCGATCCTCGGCGGGCTGCTCGGCATCCTCATGATGATTCCGCTGCGCCGCACGCACATAGTCGAGGATCACGGCAAGTTGAAATATCCCGAGGGCACCGCGTGCGCCGCCGTGCTCAAGGCCGGCGCCAACGCGCGGGATCGCGCCGTTGCCTCGCCCTCCGCCCAGGCCGATATGCGCGCCGCCGAGGCCGCCGGGCTAGGCAATGCTCCCGGCGCCATCCAGATTTTCACGGGCTTCGGAATCGGGCTCGTTTACAAAACACTCAACGTCGCCATGCGCGGGTGGCAGGATATTCCGCAGAAAATTTTCGGCAAACCGCTCGCGGGCGGTTCGATCTCGGCGGAGGTTTCGCCGGAGCTGCTCGGCGTCGGCTACATCATCGGGCCGCGCATCTCGGGCATCATGTGCGCGGGTGGCGCGCTTTCGTATTTGGTGCTGATTCCGTTGATAAAATTTTTCGGCGACGGCATCAACGGCATCGTCGAGCCCGGCACCATTCCCATCAGTGAAATGCCCATCGAGGGAGCGAATAGTATTCGCGACGCGTATATCCTTTACATCGGCGCGGGCGCGGTGGCGTCCGCCGGCATCATCAGCATGGTGCAGGCAATGCCGGCCATCTGGCGCGGCATCAAGGCCGGCTTCGCGGATATTCGCGGGATGCCGCGGCCCGGCGAAAACGCCCCCGGGAAAAACGGCTCCACCGCGCGCACGCAGCGCGACCTTCCGATGAAAACCGTGTTCATCGGTATTCTCGCGCTCATCGCGGTCATTTCCCTCGCGCCCTCGCTGCACATGAACGTGCTCGGCGCGCTGCTCATTGTTCTTTTCGGATTTTTGTTTGTCACGGTTTCGTCGCGCATCACCGGCGAGATCGGTTCCACGTCGAACCCGGTTTCGGGCATGACTGTGGCGACGCTGCTGTTCACCTGCCTCGTGTTCCTGATCGTGGGATGGACGGGCAGCCAGTATTACGTGACGGCGCTTTCCGTTGGCGCGATCGTGTGCATCGCGGCGTCGAACGGCGGCACGACTTCGCAGGATTTGAAGACGGGTTTCCTGCTCGGCGCGACCCCGCGCTCGCAGCAACTGGCGATTTTGATCGGTGCGTTCGCGGCGGCGCTCGTGCTCGGGCCGCTGCTGAGCTTGCTCAACAACGGAAGCACGGTTTATGTGCCGGTCGCGCAAGTCGCCCCCGCGGGAATCCAGGTCGATGTCAGCGCGCTCTCGCGCAAGGAATCGCTGCACGGCCCGCAAAGTCGCGACGACTCCGGCGTTTATTACACCTGGCACAACACCGATCCCAAGGCCGGCATCGAGGGCAAGTATTTGGTTAATGAAAAAGGCGTGGCGGTTTGGTTTGTCGATCCGGGCATCAACGGCTCGTTCGACACGCGCCCGGACGGCAGCAAGGTGCGCAAGTTTGTCGCCCCGAAGGCGACGCTCATGTCGTATATAATAAAAGGCATTCTCGACCAGCGCCTGCCGTGGGCGCTGGTGCTGCTCGGTGTGATGATCACGGTGACGCTGCAACTTTCCTTTATTCCCGCGCTCGCGTTTGCGGTGGGTGTGTATCTGCCGTTGTCGTCCACGACGCCGATTCTTGCGGGCGGCATGATCCGCTGGTTGATCGACCGCTGGATGAGCCGGAAATCCTCGCACGCGAATCTCACGCCGGAGCAGTTTAACGCCGAAAGCGACAAGAGCCCCGGCGTGCTGCTCTCGTCGGGCTACATCGCGGGCGGTGCGATAGGCGGCATTGTGTTTGCGGTGCTGGCGGGCTTTTTCCCCGGCGCGGACAACGCCATCGCAACGTGGGCGCAAAATCACAACCCGCTTTACAACGGCCCCCACGCCGGGTTGCTTTCGCTGATCCCCTTCGCGCTGCTGGCGATTTTCCTCTACGGCGTGGCCAGGGAATGGTTTCTGTCGCCGAGGAAAAAATAGGTGCGGGCATGGGAGCTTCTTAATAATGAAAAAACAACTGCTCGATCACATCAGGCGCATGGAGCGGGAGCTTGCCGCGATCGAATCCTCTCCCTGCGAAAACAGGCGCCCCGGGCATCTTCGCGCCCTGCTTGCCTATCACCTCGCGCAAACACAGGCCTTTCAGCACGAACGCCTGATCCACCTGCTCGTAATGCTCTTTTTCGCGATGCTCCTGCTTGCGGCGGCCATTGGCGCGATATTCCTGCCCACCTGGCAAATGCTTGCGGTCACGATTATTCTCACACTCACCGAAATCTGCTACCTGCGCCATTATTACGTGCTCGAGAATAATACCCAAAAACTCTACCCGCTCACACAACGATTGCACGCGCTGCAATCCGGGGAACGGTAATATATAAAAGCGTATCCCAAAATTTGGGGATGCTCGCGGCGCAAACGGTGTCCGATGAGATTATCCCGTTTGATTTCATCGGCTGGCGCTGACTCAGCGGATTTTTTCAATCACCTTGCGCAATTCCTCGTTTTCCGGCCACGCGCGAACCCTCGCTGCAAGCATGTCGAGATATTCCTTCGGCAGTTTCACATCCGTGTGCGTCCATACCTGCGCAAATTGCACATACGTCTGCTGCGACGCGCCGTTTTGCTTGAGCGCCTCGGCTAGCGGCTCGATGACGGTGTTCAGTTCGTCTTTCGTCAGCTTATGCTTTTCGCCTTTTAGCTCCAAAAGGTTTTCGAGTCGCAGTCGTGAAAGCGTGCGCCATGCCTCGGGGCGCACGACTTGTTTCGACGCCATCGCTTTCTCAAGCATGGTGACCGCGCTGTATTTTCGGTCGTGCGCGGCTTCGTTCAAGCCAAACGCGGCGACAAACTCCGGATCTCTTCGCACTTGAGCGGATTCGTCGTTGGCCTTGACCAGCACTTGGCGCGCCAGGTCGCGCGCGCCGCAAAGCGCGAACCAATCGCTTAGAATCCGCGCTGTCTCGCTGCGGCGTGACGGGCGAAACTTCGGAGTGGGGGGAATGTTCTCCCTCTTGAATTTCGCCACGGCAATCCCAGGCGGCCCCCACGGGTTGTCCTTGTGCTCGGGGTCGTTTTTGCCGAGCTGTGTGTAAAAATCATACATGCGCGCGCGAAATGCGTCGTAGTCCATGCCGAAGCATTCCTTAAAAACGACTTCGTTTGGTCGTTGTTTCCTCGTGCGGACGACAAACCGCGCAAATGCCATGCGCGTTTTAGCGTCCGCAACGAATGTGCAATAATACACAAAGTCCCGCGCCTCGCGCTCCGCGATAATCGCAGCATTCAGAATCGCGACATTTGGTTTTTTCCTCACCGGGTTTTCGAGAAAAACGCCAAGGCTCGCATTTGGCGCGAGCGCGTAATTGAGCCAGATTTTCTTTCGCCGTTCGATGGCATCCTTGTCGTCTTCGCGTGGATAATCAAACGCCCTGCTCAAAAACAAGGTCTCGCATGCGACACAGTAGCGCCCGACGAGCATTTCATAATCGCTAATCGAAAACCATGAGGGTCGATACTTGCGCTTGTAGATTGGCGACCCAAATCCACGGCTCGGCGTTGAGGGCGTTGGCGTGGATTGCGTGTGACCGCGCAAACACTTGAGCGCCGTCGCAAGCCACGGCGGACTGCCTCGCCCGGTCTGAATATCGACGCACATGAGCAAATAATTAAGCGCAAGGTCAATGGCATTTTCGGTTACGCGTTCATCAAACGGCGTTTCGTTATCGAGGTATGCTTGCGTGATAAGCTTTAAGAACACAGCTTGTTCTTCATCGTGGAAACCGCGCACGGAAATTTGTCTCGAAGGGATGAATAATATGCGATCCGGAAACACGCCCAGCGGTGGGTTATCGCGGGCGTGCCGCAGGTCTTCCTTGCCAGCGAGCACAAGGTAACGATCTATACCCTGGTCGTTGATAAAGATGAGTTTTGCGGGCAACTCGCGCTGCATTCGAAAGAGTGGGCTGTTTTTTTCAAACACACCGATGATTTGCTCCGCGCGCTGCACGACACGCGAAACAAACTTGGTATAGTCAACAGCCGAGAGAATTTCGAAATGCGCCGAGCGTGCGTAACGCCACTGGTGTTTCTTGGTGGACACGGTGAGCGTGTCGAGTGTGATGATCTCTTCATCAGCCGCATGGCAATGCAGCGGCACGAGCACAAACGCCAGCAGCAACATCAATATGCGCGGGATTGAGTTCATGGAAACTCACGATGCGCGACGCGTGGACAAAGGCAAGTAAAACGGCAATCAGCGCAACCCTTACGGCACAAAAATAATACTATGCTCGCACTTTTTACAATCACGCTCTTAATTACACCTGTGCATCGGATATCATTCCATTTTAAGATTGCCCCCATTTCATTTCACACAATACTCTCAAGCTGATTGCAAGACAGTGATAGATTTAGTTTCCGATAAACCCTTCGGAAATATGTTATATAAAAACTCAAACCCTACGATGAAAACTCCAAATATATTAAAATACCTACTGCTGTCGTCTTGTGTCATCCTAATTACCCAACAAGCGCACGCTTGCGAGGATTGCGGAGAGGGCTGAAATCATTATGATCCCTGCTCCAGTTGCGGTGATCTCGAATGCGGCGGAGACTGCTCCCCGTGCGATAATTGCGGGAGTCCTAATTGCCCGGGCAGCGAGTGCATGCAAACATGCACCGATTGCGGCAATGAGGCCTATGACTGCGAATGCAGCGACCAATGCCCCCTATGCGGCTTCAGCAACTGGCTTTGCATGTGCGCTGATATATGTCCAGAGTGCGACAGCGATGATTGTTCTTGTGATCCATGTCCCCATTGTGGATATCGGAATTGTAACTGTCCCACATGCATCTTTTGTGGCGAATATGGCTGGCTTTGTTTTGGTGGATGCATGGAAGAGTGTCCTATGTGCGGTAGTGACGGAGCGTGCCTTACAACTTGTCCTTGGTGGATTGACCCCGATGACATTGATCCCGCCCCGGCTCCGAGGTTACCCCACTTGTAACATGCCCCGATTGCGGCAGAGATAACTGTTGCGGAGGTGGGTTTTGTGAATGTGGGGATAACGGATGCCAATGCGGACCGTGTCGAAATTATCATCAGAGTCGCGCTTAATTTTGTATTCATGGCCCAAGGCAGGCGTTCGCGCCCTCCTTGAGTTTGCTTTTAGAGGAAATTTTCGTATTCGAACGCACGCAACAAAAGGCGGAGCATTGACTTCGTTTGGCTGTTCTGTGTGCAAGGTTCTCTTTGATATTCAAAATCTGAGATTCACCCTTTATAGTCCCTCTATGAAAAAAATATTATTCCACTCTTTCCTCGTTTTTATTTCCGGTCTTTTTGTTTCCGGTTTTGCGGATGCACAATCGGCATGCAGTATCAAGCCGGTTAATTTGCGAATAGAGTATCTCGACAGGCCGGAGGGGCTTGATGAAAGGAAGCCCCGGTTTGGTTGGGCGTTTGAGGCTGCAAACCCCGACGGGCGCGGTCAGGGGCAGACTGCCTATCGTGTGATTGTTAAATGCGGGGAATGCACCGCTTGGGATTCCGGCTGGGTTGCATCGAATCGGATGCAGCAGATTGAGTATCAGGGAAAGCCGCTGGAGTCCGACCGTCGTTATACATGGACGCTGTTCGTGAAAGATGAAAATGGCATTGAGGCACCGCCCGTGCAAAGCGAATGGACGACCGGTTTGTTTGAACAATCGGAATGGAGCGCGAAGTGGATTGGCTCCGATGAAGTTTTTGATTATAAAGTCGGCATGAAAAAAGGCGACTGCAACATCGCCGATCCCTGGTTGCGCAAGACATTTAAGCTAAATGAAAAACCGGGGCGCGCGGTCCTGTTTGTCGCCTCGGTCGGTTATCATGAATTGTATGTGAACGGGAAACAAATCGACAGCCACCATGTGCTTTCCCCGGCGGCGACCGACCATACAAGGAGGGCGCGATATATCGCCTACGATATAGCCGGGGCGCTTCAACCGGGGAAAAACGCCATTACCATTTGGCTGGGCGCGTCGTGGTCGATTTTTCCCGGTTATATAACGGAAAATCTTCCGCGCACGCCAATCGTTCGCGCGCAGGCGGATATTTATAAAAATCCAGGCGACACATCGCCCCTTCTTCGCCTGCAAACAGATGAAGCATGGAAAACACGTCCAAGCCCGAACAGGCTTTTGGGCACTTGGGATTTTGGCAACATGGGCGGCGAAATCTTTGACGGAACGCGGGAGCAGGAGATGGATGATTTTTCCAGTGTTTCCCTTGATGATACAAATTGGAAAAATGCCACCGTATATAATCCGAAGCTTCAGGTGACGGCACAGCGGGTTGAGAAAAACCGCCTTTTCGACGAGATTCGTCCGGTTGCGATCGGGGATCGGGGCAAGGGTGTCTGGCGTGTTGATATGGGGGTGAATTTTGCCGGCTGGACTGAAATTAAAATAGCGGGGACTCCCGGCGACCGGATTGAATTTCTTTTTTCGGAGCGGCAGCAGAACGAAATGACTTTCCGGAATCGGAGCGCATATATAATCGGGTCTTCGGGGAAGGGTGTTTTCCGCAATCGCTTTAATTATGGCTCCGGTCGCTGGATCACAATTAAAGGCCTCAAGGCGAAACCGGCGCTTGATGATATTCGCGGGTGGAATGTGCGCACGGATGTCGGGCGCGCAACGGCGTTCGAGTGCTCCGATCCCCTGCAAAACTGGATACATGACCGCGTTTGCTGGACATTTGAAAATCTTTCGATTGGCGGGATGGTAGTCGATTGTCCCCAGCGCGAGCGGATGGGTTACGGCGGCGACGCCCATGCGACGGCGGAAACCGCCATGTATAATTATCGCATGGCCGCGTTTTATACAAAGTGGCTGGAGGACTGGCGCGACGTGCAGGGCACCGAGCCGATGGTGGGCGGCATGAATGATCCGGATTATGCGCGGAAAGCGGAAACCAGCGGGCGGTTTCTTGGCGGCGGCATCATGCCGCACACGGCCCCGACTTATTGGGGCGGCGGCGGGCCCGGCTGGGGCGGCATTTGTGTTGTTTTGCCATGGTATCTTTACCAGCACGAGGGGGACGCGCGCGTTCTTGAAACCAATTTTGACATGATAAAAAAATGGCTCGCGTTTCTTGACACGCATGTCGGGGACGGCCTGCTCAAGCGTTTTGGCGGCAAGTGGGATTTTCTTGGCGACTGGCTTTGGCCAAACGCGACCGCCGAGGGCATGAACAACGACAGCGCGCAAACACTGTGCCTTAATAATTGTTATCGCGTGTATAATATTAAAACGGCGGCGAAGATTGCGCGCGTCCTTGGCAGGGAGGCGGAGGCCGCGGAATGGGAAACCCAAGCCCGCGTTTCGAGCCGCGCGATTCATGGAAAGTATTACAATGCCGGCGACAGCAGTTATGCCGATGGCTCAATGGCATGCCTGGCCGGCGCATTGCTTGCGGATGTGATGCCGCCGGAACTGAGGGACAAGGTCATGCGGCGCTTGGAGCATGAAATCCTGGTCGTGCGCAAGGGGCGCATACACGCCGGCATCACCGCGGGAGCGATGCTTTTTAAGGTGCTTCGCGAGGCGGACAGGCACGACTTGATCCACTCCATGACATCGCAGACGGATTATCCAAGCTGGGGATACATGCGGGAAAATGGCGCGACGACGCTTTGGGAGATGTGGGAAAAAGACCTGCGCGGGCACTCGCTCCTGCACAGCTCGTATTTGTTTCCGGGCGCTTGGTATGTTGACGGCGTCGCCGGAATCAAGCGCGACCCGGAGAATCCCGGCTTCCAGCATTTCATAATACGCCCGCCCCATCCCGGGGATGTCGGGATGAGATGGGCAAGATCGGCGTTTGATTCGCCCGCCGGACTGATTCGGTCCGCGTGGGAAATCGACGCAAACGGAAGCATGGTGCTGCGCGTCAGCGTGCCCCCGAACACACGCGCGACTATTTTCCTTCCCGACAGCAAACGGCGCCATAAAATCATGCGGGTTGAAGCGGGAAATCACACATTCCAGAGCGGATTGCAGACTCAACTTTGATCCGAATATTTTTGTAACTCCTGCTTCAGCACGAGTTTGGTGATTAAACGGCTATTTGGGGGTTTTGCGAATCCCTCGCAATTATCTTCTTTGCTTTGCGCCCAGAGTAATAAAGATGCCTTGCTGACAATTCGTCCTTTTTTACATTCTGCACCTTCGCATCGTTGATGAAGCAGTTCACACATTCCGCCCGCGCATTTTCCTCCCTGTTCCTCACAGTGATGGCCGCGGCGCTTTTATCACTTGGCACGGACGGCTCATTCCTGCGCGCCCAATCGGCCGCCGCCACCGCTCCGCAGGATCGCATTTTCGCGCCGGCTCCCGGTTTCAACCGCGAGGCCGCCAGTGTCGTCGCCCTGCTCGAGCAATTCCACTATAACCGCAACGCCGTCAGGCCCGTCGACTACGCTGAGATTATTCCCAATTTCATGGCCGATTTTGACGGACAGCGCCTCTTTTTCCTCGAGTCCGACAAAGTCGCGTTCACCACCCGTTACAGTCCGCGATGGGTTTACAATAACCTTACCAGTCTCGGCAAAACCGACCCCGCCTATGACATCTTCAACGTCTATACCAGGCGCGTCACCAACCGCATCAACTGGGCTCTCGACAAACTCGACGCCATCACATCCGGCGACCTTGCCGGAAACGACGGCTACCTCTACGACCGCAAGGACTCTCCCTGGCCCGCCGACATGGCCGAGGCCGACACCCTATGGATGCAACGCCTCAAAAACGAAATCATAGGCGAAATGCTCAATGAAAAGAGCCTCGATGACGCCAGGGCCAACATCCGCAAACGCTACGAGCGCTGGCTCAAAAACCTCGCCGACATCGAGCCCAAGGACATCTCCGAAACCTACCTCACCACCGTCGCCCACCTCTACGATCCGCATACCGCCTACATGTCCGCCGAAACCCTTGAGGAGTTCAGCATCGGCATCAAACTCCAGCTCATCGGCATTGGCGCTGTCCTCTCAATCGAGGATGATTACTGCACCATTCGTGAAATCGTCGTGGGCGGCCCCGCCGACCTGAGCAAACAACTGCAGCCAAAGGACAAGATCATCGCGGTCGCCGAGGACGGCCATGAGCCCGTTGATGTCATCGGCATGAAACTCCGCAATGTCGTGCAGCTCATTCGCGGGAAAAAAGACACCAAGGTTCACCTTACCGTCATTCCCGCCGCCGATGCCTCCCAGCGCAAGCAGGTTGTCATTACGCGCGATGTTGTCAGCCTCGACGCCTCGCGCGCCCGCGGTGCCATTCACGAAATCCCCTCCCTCGACGGCAAGGGCACGACGCCCATCGGTGTCATCACGCTCCCCGGTTTCTACGACGCCGGCATCAACGACAAAGGCGAGCCCAGCCCCAGCGCCACGCAAGATATTGCCAGGCTCATCACTCAATTTCAACAAAGCGAACGCGGCATCCAGGGCCTCGTCCTCGACCTTCGCGGCAACGGTGGCGGCCTCCTCTCCGAGGCCATCAAACTCACCGGTCTCTTCGTGAAAGCCGGTCCCGTTGTCCAAGTCAAAAACTACTACGGCCAGGTGCAGGTGGACAGCAGCGAGGCGCCCGAGCCCCTTTACCCCGGTCCCCTTGCCGTGCTCGTCTCGCGTTTCTCCGCCTCCGCCTCCGAAATCGTGGCCGGCGCGCTTCAAAACTACGGGCGCGCCATCATCGTCGGCGACAGCTCCACGCACGGAAAAGGCACTGTGCAGCAACTCCTCGAAATGCAGCAACTCGTCCCCGCGCTCGCCCGCCTCAACAGCAAAACCGGCGGCGTGAAGCTCACCATCCAAAAATTCTACCTCCCCAACGGCGACTCCACCCAACTCAAGGGCGTGGTCTCCGACATCCCGCTGCCCTCAATCGACGACTACCTGCCCATCGGTGAAAAAAGTCTTCCGCGCGCCCTCGCATGGGACGAAATCACACCGAGCAGATACGAGGGTTCCGCCCTCCCTCCCGAGCTTCTCGAGGCTCTTCGCGAAGCCAGTGAAAAACGCCAGCAAACACTCGAGGAATTTGATTATTTCCGAAAAACAATCGACTGGTTCAAGACGCGCCAGGAGCAAAAAATCCTGTCGCTCAACCTCGACGAACGCCTCGCGCAGCAAGCCCGCGACAAAGCATTCAAGAAAGAGCAGGACGAGGAACGCAACCGCCTTGCCGCCGCCGTCGGCTACGCATCCACGGAGTTTCTTCTCGGTCCGCCTAAGGAAAAAACGCGCAAAACCTCGAAGACACCCGTGGAAAACACCGTCCCTCCCGCGGGCGCCGAGCCCCGGCCCGAATCCGCTCCTGACGCCGGGGCTGACAAGCAGCCGGCGCTTCCCGACCAAAGCAGCGCCATTCCGAAAACCCTTCCGGACGGTATTCGCCTGGCGGGAACCAGTGCCGCGGGCTCCGGAAATGCCGAGACCCAGCCCGGCGCCGGCACACCGGACGCGAAAAGCGAGGACGACGACCCTTTCAGCGACGAGCAACTGGAGGAGGATGCCAAAAAACTCGACATCCACCTCCGAGAAACCCTGCGCGTGTTGAACGACGCCATTAACATGGCCAGGCACCCCGGCCCCAGTGTCGCCGCCAACGCTCCCGCGCCCCTGACCGCCGCCGCTGTCGGACGCCATTGATTCTTTCGACGGCAGTATTATTTCTCTAAAAACCGCCCTCGCGCGGCATGCCGCCGCAACGGAAAGACGAGACGCGCTGCGATGCGGCAAGTTGGACCAAGGCTGCGTGAGTCTCGCATGAAAAAACACCGCGTGGAAACAAAACGCATTTTTCTAACTCCGCAATTAGTTGAAGGCCAAGGAGATGGGTGGACGAAAAATCGGGGGTTATTTTATACTGGAACCCGTGCGAGAATGCCTGTCTGTCAAAGCTCGCGCCGGTGAAAACCCGATTGATCCGGTTTTTCGACCGACGCAAAAAACAAACACTAATCCACCTAAACCATCCATATGAAATTCATCTACACTGCAGTTATCGCCCTCGCCGTTCTTGCTTTCGCCGGTTGCGGCGCGAAGAAAGAAGCGCTTCCCTCCACGCAAAACGCGCCCAAGTTTGAAAATGCCGCGACCAACGAATTTGTTAAGGCTTATTCCGACGTGGCCAACGAGGTCGCCGTCGCCTACAAGGCGAAGGACTACACCAAGATCGCATCCCTCTCGACCAAGATGGCTGAAATCACTGGCAAGAGCGCCGACGCCCTCAAGGGCCTCAAGGACGCCGATTCCAAGAAGCTCACCGACTGGATCAACGCTGTCACCCAGGAACTGGCCGACGCCGCCGCGAAGGCAGCAAAGTAAATTCTGTGTTTTGGATGAACCGGCGCCGCTCCCCGTGACGGCAGCCCCGTTTATTCCGTGACCTAAAATTAATCCGGAGTGGCCTCGCGCCACTCCGGTTTTATTTTGGATAGTCCGCGCCACGCCACTCCTCACACGGCGGCATTTTCCGTTTCCAATAAAAAGCCGAGAAGACCTTGGCCCGCGCCGTTGTGGTTTGGCGTGCCCGACGCGCCCGTGATGCCGAGCGCGCGGAGGTATGCGGCAAAACGCGCGGGCATGTCGCCCGCAAACCAGTTCGTCCACGCCTCGCGAAGCGTCTCCTCGCGCGCGTGATTTTGCGCGGCGAGAAGCGGCAGAAAACCGTCGCAAACAAGCGTGTCGAATCGCGAGCCGCCAAGCGCGTCGCCGCAGATTTCCATGCGGATGCGTTTGCGCAGCGAGGCGGCCTTGTTCACGCGCCGCCACTCAGCGACACTGGCCGGCGCCGGCTCGTTTTTTTGAAATCCCGCGGCAAACTTTTGCAGCAATTGAGGCCACGCGGGGCGCGCCGATGCCCACAAGGCATACTGGCGCAGGCGGGTGCGCGGATGATTTGCCGGGCGCGAGGAACGCGGCGCCCACGCGCGGTTGTCAGTCTGTTCGTTGAAAATGCGTTCCGCGAACGAAATGGCATTTTGCGCGCTCACCGATTGCGGCCAGCTTTCCAGCGGATGCTCCCCGGCAATCGCAACCATCGCGGGGCGGTTGTTCCGGTATCCGAGGATTTCGAGCGCGGTGTGATGGCACGCGTCGTCCCAGCCGAGTCGCGTGACGCGCCCGCTGGCGAAATGAATTTTCTGATGCCAGCGCTTTTGGGCGTGATGCGCGATCGCGGAGGAAAGCTCGGGGGGCGTGAGCGAGGAAAGGCTTTTGCCGGCGGTCGAAAGCGGATGCGCGGCGAGACGCTCGACGGCATCATCCGCCGCGTATTGCTCGAGGTCGTGGTGCAGGAGCGGGAGAAGCGCGAGGACCGGGATTTCGCGACCGTTGACTCCCCGGGTCGTGGCGCATTGCGGGGGGAAAAGCACGACGTGCAAAACCACGTTTGCATGGGCCGGATCGCTCGCGTGATGGTGCGCGTGCCAGTCGGCCTCCCGCAAATGCACCTCGACATCGCCGGTGATGCTTGCGTTTCCGATATGCAGGCGCGCGTTTTTGAAATCGGGCCCGCCGCCGTGATTCCACTGGCCGGGGTGCCCGATGCGCACGCGCTGTCCGCCGACGGTTGCGGCGTGAAGCGTGTCGAAATCGCGCCGGTCCCAGATTTTCTGGAGCAACGTCTCGGGAAAGGTGAACGGGCCGTAGAGCCCTTGGATTTCAGCGACGGCGGGGGATTTCATGGGGCGTGGTGGTTTTGCGTGGAAATGAAACAGAACACGGACGGTTTGTTGATTCCAAAGTGAGCGAATTTTTCAGGGGAGGCGCATCAGCGCTTGCACACGGGGGCGTATGCCCGCTTTTTATACACATTATGCAACCCGCAAAAGTCATCGGCCCAATCGTTCTCATCCTTGTAATCATCGTCGCGGCGGCGCAGGCCACGTTTGTTGTCGAGCCCGGTTATCGCGGTGTGCTTGTGACGCTGGGAACCGTCGGCAAACAATTTGAGCCGGAGGGCTTCGGCGTGAAAAAACCTTTTATCTCGACGGTGATCCCCGTGCTGATTCGCCAGCAAACGCGCGAGCTGCCGTCGGAGTGCTACTCGTCGGATTTGCAGCAAGTGCAGATGAAGCTGCGCGTGCTCTACCGCATTCCCGAGCAATCGGTCGTGAAGATTTACCAGGAATACGCGGGCGATCCGTTCACGAGCCTGATCGCGCCGCGCGTGCAGGAGGCGCTCAAGGAAGTGGCGGCGTTGCAAAGCGCCGAGCAAATCGTGCGCCAGCGCGAGCAGATCAAAAACCACGCGCTCGAAAACGCCCGCAGAAAAATCGGGGACATTCTCAACATCGTCGACCTCGTGATCGAGGACACCACGCTGTCGCGCGAACTGGAGGCGGCGATTGAATCCAAGATGGTCCAGGAGCAGGAGGCGGCCAAGGCGCGCTTCACGCAACAAAAGACCGAAATCGAGGCGGCGACGGCGATCATCCGCGCAAAGGGCGAGGCCGAGGCGATCCGCATTCGCGGCGAGGCGCTTCGCGACAACCCGACCTTGATCGAATTGCAGATTGTCGAGAAGTGGGACGGCAAGAGCCCGCTCGTCATCGGCGGCGGAAGCCAAAGCGCCGCAAACATATTGCTGCCGATCAACGTCTCCGCGGCCAACCGCGCAAAGTAAACCGCCCGGGCGCCGCGCAACAAGCTGTCGCCGGCGCGCGTGCTATCAGAGACAGCAGTGCTTGTATTTTTTGCCGCTGCCGCAGGGGCAGGGGTCGTTGCGCCCGACCTTGGGCGTTGCCGAAACCTTGGGCGCGGGGCCGGTGCGGATCGGGCGCGTGTAAATCCATTCGCCGCCTGTGCGCGTGAACGCGGATTTTTCCTGGAGCGGGTGCTCGTTTTTCTCCTCGTCGAGGAAGTAGGCGGTGAACTCGACCGTGGACGAGTCGGGGTTGCCGTTGACGACGGCTTCGTGCGAGTGAATCACGAGGCGCGTCCATTCCAAGTCGTAGGTGTTTTCCTTTGCGCGGACTTCATCGTAGGGTTTTTTCGCGGTGCCGGCGTAGGAGAGGTGCAGGTGCTTGTAGTCGCGGACGACGTGCGCGGTGAAGCGCGAGCGCATGAGCGCCTCGGCCGTGGCGGCCGGCCGTTTTCTCTGGAGCACGGGCTGGCAGCATGCGCCAAAAGTTTGCCCGCTGCCGCAAGGGCAGGGGGATTCGGAAGTGATGTCGGCGGGGAGCGCGGCGGGAGTTGTCATGATGAGAATTGGGCGAGGTGTTAAGCGGATCGTCCGCAGCGCGCGAGCAAAGAAAATCGGCGCCACCGGCGGCGCGCGTGTTTTGACCGCTTGCACTTGGACGGCGGAGGCCTCAAAGTGACCGTTCTTTTTCAACCATGGTCAAAGGACAAAAAGTCGTCTGCATCAATGACACGTTCAACGATTTCATTCGTGCGATCTATCTGCAGCTTCCCGTAAAGGGGAAGACCTACACGATTCGCGAGGTGTTTCTCGGTCGCGAGAAAATCGTGAAAGGCGGCGAATCCGCGACCGTGGGCATCCTCCTTGAGGAGCTGGTAAATCCGCCCGACCCGTTTCATGCGGCCAAGCAGGAACTCGGTTTCACATCGGAACGCTTCGCGCCGCTTGAGGAGCTGCCGCCCGAGCAAGAGGAGGTCGAGGAGGCCGTCGGCGCGGGCGCGGGCGTCGGGTTTGGCTACAACTGACGGGCGGTTGCGCCTTGCATTTTTTGAATCCAAAATCCGCAATCCAAAATCCAAAATTTCCATCATGAGCACAACAAAACCCAAGAAAGTCGCAATCCTCACAGCGGGCGGTCTCGCCCCGTGCCTCAGCTCCGCCATCGGCGGCCTGGTCGAACGCTACACCGAGATTGCGCCCGACATCGAAATCATCGCCTACCGCGGCGGCTACAAGGGCCTGCTGCTCGGCGACAGTTACAAGATCGGCCCCGCCGAGCGCGCGCAGGCGCACGTGCTGCACCGCCACGGCGGCAGCCCGATCGGCAACAGCCGCGTCAAGCTCACCAACGTCAAGGACTGCGTGAAGCGCGGCCTCGTCAAGGAGGGCCAGGACCCGCAAAAAGTCGCCGCCGACCAGCTCATCAAGGACGGCGTTGACGTGCTTCACACCATCGGTGGAGACGACACCAACACCGCCGCCGCCGACCTCGCCGCGTTTCTCGCCAAGAACAATTACGGCCTGTCCGTCATCGGCCTGCCCAAGACAATCGACAACGACGTGTATCCCATCCGCCAGTCGCTCGGCGCGTGGACGGCCGCCGAGCAGGGCGCGCGCTATTTCCGCAACGTCGTCGCCGAGCACGGCGCGAACCCGCGCATGCTGATCGTGCACGAAGTCATGGGCCGCAACTGCGGCTGGCTCACTGCCGCCACCGCTCGCGATTATCGCAAGCTGCTCGACCGCGAGGAGTTCGCGCCCGGCCTCGGCCTCACCCGCGCCAACCTCGAAGTCCACGGCGTCTACATTCCCGAAATGGCCGTCGATCTCAAGACCGAGGCCGCCCGCCTGAAGGCCCTCATGGACAAGCAGGACAACATCAACATCTTCATCTCCGAGGGCGCCGGCGTGGAGTCCATCGTCGCCGAAATGGAGTCCAAGGGACAGGAAGTGCCGCGCGACGCGTTCGGCCACGTGAAGCTCGACGCAGTGAACCCCGGCAAGTGGTTCGGCGAGCAATTCGCAAAAATGATCGGCGCCGAAAAAACGCTCGTGCAAAAGAGCGGTTATTTCGCCCGCGCCGCCGCCGCCAACGTGGACGACCTGCGCCTCATCAAGAGCTGCACCGACCTCGCCGTCGAGTGCGCGCTCCGTCGCGAGAGCGGCGTGATCGGCCACGACGAGGACCAGGGCGGCGTGCTCCGCGCAATCGAGTTCCCGCGCATCAAGGGCGGCAAACCCTTCAACATCGACACTCCGTGGTTCACTGAAACGCTCGCCGCCATTGCCCAGCCCAAGGGCGCGCGCGTGGACGTGAAACACTAAGACCCGGGTTTTGTTTTCATTGGCGGAGGCGTTCATTGCGCGCGCCTCCGCCGATTTTTTAAACTGAAACGCCGTTTGTGTTTTGCGGCGCGGGCTTGGCCGCCTTCCGTGGTGCGGCCCGGACGCAATGCCTTTGGCGCTTCCCCGTTTTGTTTTTCCGACATCATGCCGAATCCTCGCGAACTTCCGATTTATGAACTTGAGAGCGCCATTGTTGAAGCCGTGCGCGCGCAGGGGCGGTTGATTGTGCAGGCGCCGACGGGGTCGGGCAAATCGACGCAGATTCCGCAGATGCTGTTGCGTCACGGATTTCTCGACGGCGGCGAGGTTGTCGTTTTGCAACCGCGACGGCTGGCAACGCGGATGCTGGCAAAGCGCGTTGCGGAGGAAATGGAAACGCCGCTGGGCGACATCGTCGGCTACCAAATCCGGCTGGAATCGCGGTTGAGCAAGCACACAAAAATCCGGTTTGTAACCGAGGGGATTTTGCTGCGGCAGATGTCGTTCGACGCGACCTTGCGCGGCGTGAACGTGATCGTGTTTGACGAGTTTCACGAACGGCATCTCTACGGCGACATTTCGCTGGCGAGGGCGTTGCAAATCCAGCAGTCAACACGGCCCGACCTGAAGATTGTTGTGATGTCGGCGACGCTGGACGCGGGGGCGCTGAAAAATTACCTGTCGCCGTGCGAGGTTCTGGTTTCGCAGGGGCGGAGTTTTCCGGTGAAAATCGAGTATCTGCAAAAGACGGCGGATTTTGAGCGCGAGCCGGTATGGGATGTGGCGGCGCGCGAATGCGCGCGCGTGGCGGCGCAGTCGGCGGGCGGCGATTTTCTGGTGTTCATGCCGGGCGCGCATGAGATTTCGCGCACGGTCCAAGCCTTGCAGGGCAGCCGCGAATTGCGCGATTTTGTGGTGTTTCCGCTGCATGGCGAGCTGCCGCCGGAGGCGCAGGATCGCGCGGTGGCGCGTTATGACGCGCGCAAGATTATTGTTTCAACAAACGTCGCGGAGACATCGCTGACAATTGACGGCGTGACGGTGGTGATTGATTGCGGGCTGGCGCGCGTGGCGCGGTTCGATCCGCATCGCGGGATCAACACGCTGCTGATCGAAAAGATTTCCGTGGCGAGCGCGGACCAGCGCGCGGGGCGCGCGGGGCGAACGGCCCCGGGTGTGTGCGTGCGGCTGTGGACGGAGCGCGAGCATGCGCAGCGTCCGGCGCAGGAATTGCCGGAGGTGAGGCGGCTCGACCTGGCGGAGGTGGTGCTGACGTTGAAGGCGAGCGGCATCGACGACGTGGCCGGTTTTCCGTGGCTGGAAAAACCCGACGCGAAAGGTTTGGAACGCGCGGAAATGTTGCTCGAGGATTTGGGCGCGGTGGCGCGCCATGAGAAAGACGCGCATGCGACGATCACCGAAACCGGCCGCAGGATGCTGCGTTTCCCGGTGCATCCGCGTTACGCGCGCATGTTGCTGGAGGCGGATGCGCGCGGGTGCGTGAGGCCGGTCGCGATGATGGCGGCGCTTGTGCAGGGAAGAAATTTTCTTTTGCGGGGCGTGCCGCGCGCGGTGGAGGAAGCGCGCGAGGACTTGCTCGGCGAGGAAACGGAGTCGGATTTCTTTTTGCTCATGCGCGCGTGGCGGTTTGCCGACCAGAATCGTTACTCAATGGACGCGTGCCGGCGGCTGGGAATCCACTCGATGGGGGCGCGCCAGGTGGGGCCGCTGTTTGCTGAGTTTTTGCGAATTGCGGAGCGCGAGGGGCTCGACGCGGGCGAGAAACGCGTCGAGGGCGAGGCGGTGAGCAAGTGCGTGCTCGCGGGATTTTCCGACCAGCTGGCGAAGCGCCTGGACGCGGGAACACTGCGTTGCGACCTGGTGCACAAGCGGCGCGGTGTGCTGGCGAGGGAGAGCGCGATGCAGCGCGCTCCGTTGTTTGTGGCCGCGGAGGTGAGCGAGGTCGAGGGGCGGGGCGGCGAGGTGAACGTGCTGCTGAGCATGGCGACGGCGGTGCGGGAGCCGTGGTTGAAGGAACTTTTCCCCGACGATTATTTTGAGGCGACAAGCGTCGTCTATGACGAGTCGGCGAAGCGCGTGATTGCAAAACGCGAGCGCCGGTTTCGCGACTTGGTGCTCGAATCGAGGGCGAGCGCGGACGATGTGCCCTACGACGCGGCGGCGGCGTTGCTGACGCAGCAGGTGCTGGCGGGCAAAATCAAGCTGGAGCAGTGGGATGAAAACGTGGAGCAATGGATCGTGCGCGTGAACCGGCTCGCGGAATGGTTTCCGGAGCTGGAGGTGAACCCGCTTACGGACGCGGACCGGGCCACGTTGATCGAGCAGATTTGTTACGGCGAACTCGGCGCGAAGGATGTGCGCGGCAAGCCGGTGATGCCGGTGCTGCGCGACTGGTTGACGGCGGAGCAACTGGCCGTGATTGACGACTACCTGCCGGAGCGCCTCGTGATGGGCAACGGCCGTCGGTCGCGCGTGCGCTATGCGAAGGAGGGGCCGCCCATATTGAGCGCGCGAATACAGGAACTCTATGGAGTCGAGGGACGCTTCACGCTCGGCCACGGGCGCGTGCCGGTGAAGATCGAGGTGCTCGCGCCGAACCAGCGGCCGATTCAGGTGACGGACGATTTGACGGCGTTCTGGCGCGACATGTATCCGAAGATAAAGGCGGAGCTGTCACGACGCTACCCGAGGCACGAGTGGCGTTAATGGGCGCGTTAAGGCCAGGAATTGGCGGTAAGATGTTCAAAAAATAATGGAACTTTTCCCGTAAAGCGGTCTTGCGCGTCGCGCTCACGCGTATGCAATCAATGCACTCAAATCCATGTTGATCCCGATTCTAGCTTCGATTGTGGCGGGGTATTTCCTGGGCGCGCTGCCGTTCGGGTATGTGGTTTCGCGCGCAAAGGGTGTGAACATTTTTGAGGAGGGGAGCAAAAACCCGGGCGCGACAAATGTGCTGCGCGTGCTGAGCCAGAAGTTTGGCGAGCCGGGCAGGCGGCTGGGTATCATGGTCTTCGTGCTGGACGCGTTGAAGGGGGCCGTGGCGACGGGCTGGCCGTGGATCGCTTTCAAGATGGGCGTGTGGGACGCGGCTTACGACCATTGGGACGTGGTGTCGTTGATCGGGCTCGGCGCGGCGTTGCTGGGGCATTGTTTTTCGTGTTTCACGCGGTTCAAGGGCGGCAAGGGCGTGGCGACGGGCGCGGGCGGTTTTATGGTGTTGATGGCGCCCTCGCTTTTGATCGCGCTGCTTGTGTGGTGGGTGGTTTTCCAGACGACGCGGTATGTTTCGCTGGCGTCGATTCTGGCGACGGTCTCGCTGCCGGTGTCGAGCTGCACCATGTGGTGCCTTTGGGGCTGGCCGCCGTTTTCGGTTGTTATCATCTCGGCGGGCGCGGCCATTTTTGTGGCGGTGCGGCATCGGGCGAACATCGGGCGGCTGATGCGCGGCACGGAAAACAAGTTCGTGAAAAAAACGCCGGAAGAAAAAATGTGACCGCGCGCGCCGGGGTGTCGCAAACACGCGCCGGCCGGCCTTGATGCGCGACGCGCTTTTTGGCGAAAAAGCCGTTTGCGTATGCCGGTTTATTGTTACCTTGTCGTTTTACGATTTTGAAAATGGACACAATGGCAAACGCACCCGCGCGCGATCCCGCCCACGCGGACACATCGCGCAAACCTTCATGGCTCCGCGCCAAGCTGCCCTCCGGCTCGGGTTACAACGCGGTGCGCAAGCTGGTCGACGGGCACCATTTGCATTCCGTCTGCCAGAGCGCGCAATGCCCGAATCTCGGCGAGTGCTGGACGCGCGGCACCGCCACGGTGATGATCCTCGGAAACATTTGCACGCGCTCGTGCAACTTCTGCGCGATCGCCACGGGACGTCCGACCGAGCTTGATCTTGGCGAGCCGGCGCGCGTGGCCGACGCCGTCGCGAAGATGGGGCTGCGGCATTGCGTGATCACATCGGTGGCGCGCGACGAGTTGCTCGACGGCGGGGCGTCGGTTTGGGCGGCGACGATTCGCGCGATTCGCCATGCGAATCCGAAAACCGCCATCGAGGTGCTCGTGCCGGACTTCAAGGGAAAGATGGAGCACGTCGACATCGTGCTCGAGGCAAGGCCGGACATCTTCAATCACAATCTCGAAACCGTCGAGCGCCTGCAAAAACCCGTGCGTGTGCAGGCGCGCTACGACCGCTCGCGCAGCGTGCTGCGCCATGCGAAAAGCCGCGGCCTCACGACCAAGACGGGCATCATGCTCGGCCTCGGCGAGGAGCCGGGGGAAATCGAGCAAACTTTGCGCGACATCGTCTCGGACGGCACGGACATCGTGACCATCGGGCAGTATTTGCAACCCACGCCGCAGCACTGGCCCGTGAAGCGCTGGGTGCCGCCGGAGGAGTTTGAGTATTGGAAAAAATTCGGCCTTTCAATCGGCCTTGGTGTTGTCGAGAGCGGCCCGTTGGTGCGTTCGAGTTATCACGCCGACGAACAATCCGAAAAATACACCGGCGCCGACCACCTGAACACCGAGAACAACCTGACCTCCGAAAAAACGCGCCCCGCGTCTTGAGCTGAGCGGACGTTGGTCTTCTCCGGCGATCCCGCCGCGATGCGGCTGTTGCGGTTTAAATTGCCGCGACGGTTCGCCCTGCCTGCTAAAGACCAAAACAAGCTCGTGAATAGTATCAGATCGTCACGCTTTCGCCGGGTTTGAGCGGATGCGCGAGGTGGCCGCGTTGTTTGGCGGCGGCGGCGAAGGCCGGGGCGTCCTGCGCGATCGGGGGCCAGGTGTTGTAGTGCATTGGAATCGCGGCTTTCGGTTTGAGCATGTCGAGCGCGTCAATCGCATCCTCGGGCCCCATGGTGAAGTTGTCCCCGATCGGAAGCATGGCGAGGTCGAGTCCGGCGCGACCGATGAGCTGCATGTCGAGAAAGAGCGCGGTGTCACCGGCGTGGTAGATTCGTTTGCCGTCGGCTTCGATGATGATTCCGCACGGACTGCCGAGATACGGGGGCAGGAGCGGATCGGAGCTGTCGCCGTCCTCGCTCGACGAGTGGTGCGCGATGGTGAGCTTGACCCGTCCGAATGGAAACTTGAACGCGCCGCCGGGGTTCATGTTGTGAACCTTCGCGCCTTGGGCGGCGAAAAAGTTGCAGATTTCGTGATTCGAAACGATGACCGCGTCGTTCGTCTTTGCGATGTCGAGCGCGTCGCCCGTGTGGTCGCAGTGTCCGTGCGAGATCAACACATAGTCGCAACGGATGTCGTCGGCCTTTGCGGTTGCGGTCGGGTTGCCGGTGAGAAAAGGGTCGATGACAAGACTGGCGGTGGAGGTTTCGACGAGGAAGCAGGAGTGGCCAAGATAAGTGATTTTCATGACACGCCCCTTTAAGCATGAATTGGCCGGATTTTCACAGCCTAAATAGCGGGGGCCGGGTAGAGACATCCGCGATTCCGAACAAACGTGGTGGATTAAATTAAAATGCCCCGGTAGCGTTTGCCCTCAACTCTTGACAATTCTTCCGATTAATGAATAGCATCAGCGGATACGGGGCATCTGTTAAGGGAAGAGTATTAAAAATTATATAATAACAATTATGGGCACTATGTTTGAAAAAGGAAAAATATTGGAATTTGCGGCGCTGGCCGATTACTCTGAGGGCGGAATCGTCAGCAAGCAGGTTTTGAAAAACGAGGCGGGCAACATCACGCTTTTTGCCTTCGACAAGGGGCAGGGGCTGAGCGAGCACACCGCGCCGTTCGACGCAATGGTGCAAATCCTGGACGGGGAGGCCGAAATAAAAATCGGCGGCAACCCCTTTGTGCTCGGAAAGGGCAAGGCCGTTATCCTGCCCGCCAACATTCCTCACGCGCTGCACGCCGTCGAAAAATTCAAAATGCTATTAACGATGATAAAGGGCTGATGGTGTTTTTGCCGGGCGCGTGGCGGGCGCGAAAGAAACCGTCCCGGTTTTTTCGCGACGTTTCCGGCCAGGCGCCGTCCTTAATGATCACGCATAGGCAATCGCCTCGCAGCCGGGCGCGGGGCGCACGTGCTCAAAAAAATCGGACGACTCTGATGCGTTTGCGTATTCCGGCGCGGATTCGGACAGCAGCTTGCGCAGGCTTTCGCGCGCGCGCGCGATGCGGCTTTTCACCGTGCCCACGTTGATGCCCAGCGCGGAGGCGATTTCGTCGTAGGGAAGGTTGAGCACGTTGCGCATTGTCAGGATTTCACGATGGCGCGTGTCCAGGCGTTCCATGCAATCGGCGATCAAGTTGGTGAACTCCCGCGTCACGGCCTCCTGCACCGGAGTGTGCGCGGTGGCGGCGATCATGTCGCTGAACGCGCTGTCCGAATCATCGCCCAGTTGCATTTCGAGCGAGATCGAATCCTGCCGGCGGCGGCGGAAAAAATACCAGTAGCGGTTGCGCGAAAGATTCAACGCGATGCGATACAGCCAGGTGGCCAGCGACGAGTCGCCGCGGAAATTTGCCAGCGCCCGGTGCGCCCGAATAAAAGTGTCCTGCGTGATTTCCTCCGCGTCGGCGGCATTGTGCAGAAGGTTGTTCGCCAGCCCGAAGATGCGCGTGCGATAGCGTTCCATGATTTCCGTGAACGCGGACTCTTCGCCCGCCCGAAAACGACTCACCAGCTCCCGGTCATGAGCCGCCTCGCGCGCGGTGATCTCGGATGGCGTCATCTCCGGCGTCGATGCGACGCTGAATGGGTTCGCTGATGCTGCTGTGTGATGGAGTGTGTTCATAAGTTATTCGAAAGACTTGCTGCGCGCACTGGGTGCGCCAACGCGCGTGCTGCACCAACAGTTTCCATGCCATCCGCATAAATGGCAACATAACGCGATGAATATTAGGATATTAAAATATTTTTTTACATATCCACCTTTTTGGGGTCAGCGCAAAATGCACGAGCACCAGCACCTCCAGTATGCAAAATGCACGATGGCCGAGAATTGCGTCACGCCGTAATGGATCAACGGCGTGCGGAATTTTTTTTCGAATAACTGCCGCGACTGACCGCCTTTTTGCCGGTTGGTTTCACGGGTTTGCGAAAATTGCCGGATTTTAACGCCTCTATCTGGTCGCGCAACACGGCGGCGCGCTCGAACTCCAGGCGCGCGGAGGCCTCGGACATTTCGTTTTGCAACTCGGCGATCACGGCTTGCACGTCGTCGGCGCTCGTCTCGGCCATGGCGAGCGCGACTTCGTCGTCGTGGCCGTCGCCCGCGCCGCTGCCGTCGTAGGTGTGCAGGCTCGCCTGCGCGGCGCGTTTCACGCTGCGCGGGGTGATGCCGTGCTCGCGGTTGTAGGCGATTTGTTTTTCGCGGCGGTAGTTTGTTATCTCGATTGTGTTGCGGATCGAGTCGGTGATGTTGTCGGCGTAAAAAATAACGCGGCCTTTTTCGTGGCGCGCGGCGCGGCCCGCGGTTTGCACAAGCGAGGTCTGGCTGCGCAAAAAGCCCTCCTTGTCGGCGTCGAGGATCGCCACGAGCGCGACCTCGGGCAGGTCGAGCCCTTCGCGCAGAAGGTTGATGCCGACGAGGACGTCGAAATTGCCGAGGCGCAGGTTGCGCAAAATCTCCACGCGCTCAATCGCGTCGATGTCGGAGTGCAGGTATTCGACGCGGATTTTCTGGTCGCGCAAAAATCCGGTGAGGTCTTCCGAGAGGCGTTTTGTGAGCGTGGTGACGAGCACGCGCTCGCCCGAGGCGACGGCTTTTTTTATTTCGGCGACGAGGTCCTCAACCTGTCCCTTGATTGGGCGCATCACGATCTCGGGATCGAGCAGGCCGGTCGGGCGGATGAGCTGCTCGGCGACCACGGCGGAGTGCTCCATCTCGAACTTCGCGGGCGTGGCGGAGACGTAAACGGTCTGGCCGGTGACGCGCTCGAATTCGTCGAACGCCTGCGGGCGGTTTTCGAGCGCCGAGGGCAGGCGAAAGCCGTGGTTGACGAGGTTCTGCTTGCGGGCGCGGTCGCCATTGAACATGCCGCCGATCTGCGGGATGGTGGCGTGCGATTCGTCGATGAAGAACAGCGCGTCCTTCGGAAAAAAATCGAGCAGGCAAAACGGCCGGTCGCCGGGTTTGCGCGCGGCCATGTGCATGGAGTAGTTTTCGATGCCGTTGCAAAATCCCATTTCCTGGAGCATTTCCAGGTCGTAGTTGGTTTTCATGCGGATGCGCTGGGCCTCGAGGAGCTTGCCCTGCGACTCGAACCAGGCGACGCGTTCGTCGAGCTCGATCTTGATGGCGTCGATCGCCTTTTCGAGCTTGTCGCGCGAGGTCACGTATTGGTTTGCCGGATACAAGTCGAACTGGTCGAGCTTGCGGAGCGTGTTGCCGGTGAGCGGGTCGAACTCGGTGAGCGCGTCCACGTCGTCGCCAAAAAACTCGACGCGCAGTCCGTGCTCCAGATACGCGGGCATGATGTCCACGACGTCGCCGCGCACGCGAAACGTGCCGCGCTTGAGCTCGTAGTCGTTGCGCTCGTAAAGGTTTTCGACGAGCCGCTCGAGCAGGCGGTTGCGCCCGAGCGGACGGTCGCGGCGAATCTGGATGCGTTGCTCGGCGAAATCCTCCGGCGAGCCGAGGCCGTAGATGCACGACACGCTGGCGACGACGATCACATCGCGGCGCGAGACGAGCGAGCTGGCGGCGGCGATGCGCAGGCGCTCGAGCTCGTCGTTGCGCGAGGAGTCTTTTTCGATGTAGGTGTCGCTCGACGCGATGTAGGCCTCGGGCTGGTAATAGTCGTAGTAGGAGACGAAGTATTCGACGGCGTTTTCGGGGAAGAAATTCTTGAACTCGGAGTAGAGCTGCGCGGCGAGGGTTTTGTTGTGCGAGATGATGAGCGCGGGCCGGTCGAGGCGCGCGATGACGTTGGCCATCGTGAAAGTTTTGCCCGAGCCGGTGACGCCGAGAAGCGTCTGGTGCTTGTGCCCGGCGCGGATGGAATCAACAAGCGTGTCGATCGCCTGCGGCTGGTCGCCCGTGGGCTTGTATTCGGCGTTGAGTTTGAAAAGGGACATGGGTGGAAAAATTCCTCTGCGAGGATTGGCGAGCGGTCTTGCAATCACAAGGTCTCAAATCCCGAATTTTTAAAAAGATGGCCGCCTCATCAATCGCGGGGCTGCCTCTTTTTCCCCTCGCTCCGCGTTCATCGTTTCATCCCAATTCACCAACCGCATGCCTCCGCAGAAAATCCTCATCGCGCCCGACAAGTTCAAGGGCACGCTCACCGCAACGCAGGCCGCGCGCGCAATCGAGCGCGGCCTGCGCGCCGTTGCGCCGAATGGCGGCGCACTGGCCGTCCGGCTGCTTCCGATTGCCGACGGCGGCGAGGGCACGACCGACGCGGTTTGCGCCGCGCTGCCCGGCGCGCGTCTTGTGGCGGTTCCGTCAGCCGGCCCGTTTGGCGAGCCGTGCGAGGGGGTGGCCGCGGTTTCGGACGGCGACGCGTTTTTTGAGGTTGCCTGTGTCTCCGGTCTCAAGCTCGTGCCGCCGCAATCGCGCGATCCCTGGCGCGCCACAACGCGCGGTGTCGGCGAAATGCTGCGCGCGCTTGCTGCAGGTGGCGCGAAAAAAATCCATGCCGGTCTCGGCGGAAGCGCCACCAACGACGCGGGGCTCGGCGTCGGCGCGGCCCTCGATTATCGCTTTCTCGACGCGCGGGGAAACGAGGTCGTTCCGCTTCCCGAAAACTACGAGCACATCACCGGCATCGTCGCGCCCGCGTCAAATCCGCTCGGAGGCGTGGAGGTGGCCGGGTTGTGCGATGTCACAAATCCGCTGCTCGGGGCCGACGGCGCGTCGCATGTTTACGGTCCGCAAAAAGGCCTGCGCGATCCCGCGTGCCTCGACGCCGCGCTGGCGCGCATTGCCGGGCTGATCGCGCGCGACTTGGGCGTCGATTACCGCGACTCGCCGGGCGCGGGGGCTGCGGGCGGTCTCGGTTACGGCTTGATGACTTTCGCCGGCGCAAAGTTGAAACCCGGTTTTGAAATAATCGCCGCGCTCGCCGGAATTGAGGCGGCGGTGCGCGAATGCGACCTTGTCATCACCGGCGAAGGCAGGCTCGACAACCAGACACTTTTTGGAAAAGGCCCCGCCGAGCTTGCGCGCCTCGCCCGCCGCGAAGGGAAGCCCGTGGTCGCCTTTGGCGGGTGCGTTGAAGCCGGCGCGGAAAAAGGCCTGCGCGAGATTTTCGCCGATATTTACACGCTTGCCGGCGCCGACTCCGCGGGCGCGGGAGCTGGCGCCGCGCTTGAGGCCGCCGCCAGTCGTTTCGCCGCGGAAAGAATGCAACCCTGAGCGCGAGAAATCACGCCGGGGCAAAAGTCACCACACGAGCAACCCGCTTGCGAAGGTCAGTCCGGCGCCGACGCTGCAGAAAATGATTTTGTCACCCGTGACAAAAATCTCCTCTTCCGCGGCCCAGCCGAGCGCCATCGAAATGCTCGCCGCCGAGGTGTTGCCGTATTTGCCGATCGTCACGACAAATTTCTCGTAGGGAATGCCGACGCGTTTGCTCACGGCGCGCAGGATGCGTTCGTTGGCTTGGTGCGGCACGATCCAGGCGATGTCCTCGGCTTTCAGGTTGTGGCGCTTGAGCGTCGATTCGATCTGGTCGGCAAACGCGATCACGGCGTGCTTGAACACAACGCCGCCGTTCATCTGAAGGTAAAAGTCGTGATGATCCTCGCCGCTCTTGTCCGGGAAGGGCTGGCGCGCGCCGCCGCCGGGGCGCTGGATTGCCTCGAATTGGTTCGCGTCGCCGGAGAGCGCCATGGGCGCGAGTCGGTGTCCGCCGGCCGCGCTGGTGAGGATTGCCGCGCCCGCGCCGTCGCCGAAGAGAAACGCCGTGGCGTGGTCCTTCGGGTTGGTGATGCGCGAGAGGAGCTCGGCGGTGACAACGATCAGCTTTTTCGCGGTGCCGGCGCGGATGAAGGCGCGCCCGACTTCGAGCGCGTAGAGCCAGCCGGCGCAGGCGGCGTTGAGGTCGAACGCGAGCGCGTGCGGAATGCCGAGCTGCCTGGCCAGCGCGCTGGCCATTGAGGGCACGGGCTGGTCGGGGATGAGTGTCGCCATGATCACGCCGTCGATTTGCGACACGTCCATTTTCGCCTGCGCGAGCGCGTGGAGCACGGCGGTGGCGGCGAGGCTTGTGGCCGATTCGCCCTCGCCGGCGTAGCGGCGTTCGCGTATGCCGGTGAGCTTGAGGACTGCTTCCTCGGTCATGTCGGGAAATTCCTTCAAAATGTCCGTGTTTGTGCGCACGACTTTCGGGAAGGCGTAGCCGACTCCCGCGATGCACACGGTTTCGTCGGCGGGTTTGGCGGCGGCGGGGATTGTGCGCTTGGCAAGCCACGCGGTGACATCGTCGCCCGATACGCGTCCACCGGGGCCGGTGGGCGTGATGTCTGTGATCGCCGCGTGGTTGAGGCCGGCTTCCTGGACGAGTTTGATTGCGCGCGGCGTCCATTGCACTGCGGTCGCTGTCGGGGCGGACTTGGCCGGGGCGGGCGGTGGCGGCGTTGCGGGTTTGGCGGCGGCCGGGATTGTTTTTGGGGCCGGTGCCGGCGCGGAGGGATTTCCGGTTGCCTGCAGATGCTTCAAGGTTTCGTCGTCCGTTTCCATGCGCAGGAATGGTGCTCCCGAGGGCATGATGTCGCCCGCGCGCCCGAATATTTCGCGCACGATGCCGGCGCACGGCGATTCGAACTCAAAAACGGATTTATCGCTTTCGAGCTCGGCGAGCTTTTGGCCCTTGGAAACTTGCGCGCCGGGTTGCACGATGATGTCGATCACCGTCAACTCGCTAACCGTCGCGCCCATTGAAGGCATGGGAATGTCGATAAGGAAGGTATCCATTTTGTGAAGGGTGGCGTTAAATAGTGCGAAGCCTCCAATCGCAAGCACGCCTTCGCAAATTGAAAATTTATCAAATCGTTTTGAACGCGCTCGAATTTCTGCAATTTTTCAATGATCGTAACAATTGAAAGGACACACGACCCATGCGCGACATTCCCTTTGGCAAGGCCATCAAAATCCATCCGCTCGCCTGGCTTTGGGAGCCGCTTGAGGGCGATCCGAGTTTCATGCTTCGCCCCATGTTTGGCGGCAAGGCGGCGTATCTCGACGGCAAACTGATGCTGTTTTTCCCCTCGGGCGGTGATCCCGCGTGGCGCGGCATGTGCGTGTGCACGGGATACGAGCACCACGGGTCGCTCATGGCGGATTTTCCCGCGCTGGCTCCGCACTCGGTTTTGCCGAAGTGGTTGTTCTTGCCCGAGGAGCACGAGCGTTTCGAATCGGTCGCCGAAAAAATCGTCGAGATCGCCGGGAGACGGGACTCGCGTCTTGGCGTGATCGGCAAACCCAGGAACAGGGCGGGAAAGGAAAAGCGCGTGCCGGGGCGGGGCGCTCCGGGATGCCGGGCGCGACGAGGCCGCGCCCCTTGATTTTTTCGGGCACTTTTTTGCGAGGCGCGCTGTGCCTCGTCCGGAGGCTTGGAGCTCGCCGCTCCGGGTTATTCGGCGGGGTTGCCGCCCGATTGATGCGTGAGCGTTTCGACGAATTTTTTCATCGCGGGCGTGAGCACGCGGCCTTTGCGGTGGAGGATCGCCAGCGGGCGCGTGAATTCTTTTCCGGCGAACTGCACGACGGCGAGCGTGCCCTGCTTGGCCTCCTGCTGCACGGTGGCTTGCGGCACGATGGACACGCCGTGGTCGATTTCGACGGCGCGCTTCACCGTTTCGATGTTGTCGAACTCCATGACGGGTTCGATTTCCATTTTACCGTTGCGGAAAATCTGGTCGACCGCCTTGCGCGTCGGGATGTCGGGATCAAAGCCGATGAACTTTTGCCCGACCAGATCGTCGAGCGTGAGCGCGGAGCGTTTCGCTAGCGAATGCGCCGGGTGCGTGATGAGCACGAGCCGGTCGTTGCGAAACGGCAGCATCTCGACCTGGCGCGTTTTTACCGGAAACGCGACGAGCCCGAAATCGACCGAGTTGTGCAGGATGTCCTCATAGACGAGGTTTGAGCGGCGGTATTCGATGCGCACGTTGACCGACGGATAGGCGTGAAGGAAGCGTTTGATGAATGGCGGCAGCTCGTGAAGGCCGATCGAATAAATCGTCGAGATGCGGATGGTGCCGCTGATCACTTTTTTCATCTCCTGCAACTCGCTTAACAACTTGTCGTATAGGTGCAGGATTTCCTTGGATGTCTCGTAAATGCGCATGCCCTCGCGCGTGAGTTGAAACTGCTTCTGGCTGCGGTCGATGAGCAGCGTCTTGAAGTTGCGCTCCATCGCGCGCGCCTGCTGGCTCACCGCCGACTGTGTAATGTGGTTGATCTTGGCCGCCTTTGAGAAACTTTTTGTCTCAACAAGGTCGGCGAATACTTTGAAATTTTCCAGTTGCATGTTTCCCTAGTAAGAATGCTTCACTATAAATCGCGCTAATTGAGGCGCAAACTATTAAATTTTTTTTCAACAATGATCACTTTTGAGCAGTATAAAGTGCGCGCCGATGCGTTGCGGGAGCAAATGGCCGAGGCCTGTCGCTCCGCCGGGCGCGACCCGTCTGAGGTGCGGTTGCTGGCGGTCACCAAGACACACGATGCCTGGGCGGTGGATCACGCGGCGCGCCTCGGACTTGCCCTCGTCGGTGAAAACCGCGTGCAGGAAGCCGCCTCCAAAAAACCGCTCGTCTCGCCCGAAACCGCCGCCGCGATGAGCGCGGGCAAACTGAAATGGGAGCTGATCGGCCACTTGCAAAGCAACAAGGCCCGCCTCGCCGCCGAGCTCTTCGACCGCGTGCAAAGCGTGGACGGCGAAAAACTCCTCCGTCATCTCGACCGCGCCGCCGGCGAGCTTGGCAAAACGCTTCCAATCCTTTTGCAAATCAACGCCGGCAACGACCCCGCGAAATTTGGCGCCGAACCCGCGGACGCCCCGCGCCTGCTTGACACCGCGCTCGCGCTTCCGCACCTGCGCGTGGACGGCCTCATGACAATTGCGCCGCTTTCCGAAAACCCCGGCGAAATGCGCCAGATGGCCGTGCGCACCTTTGCGAACCTGCGCGCCATCCGCGACAATCTCGCCGCGACGCGCGGCACCGCGCTTCGCGAACTCTCGATGGGCATGACGGGCGATTACAAGGAGGCGATAGCCGCGGGCAGCACGATCATCCGAGTCGGCACGGCGTTGTATGGCGCGCGGGAGTGACGGCGTGCGGACTCTCCGCTTGCCCGCAGGAGTCGGATGATATTATTTTCATCCTCAATCCATCCCAATCCCATGAAAAACATCTCTCTTGCTTTTATCCTTGCCTGCCTTTTTGCAGTCACCGCCAATGCCGCTGATCGCTCCATCACCACCATTGGAACTGTCCGTGTCGAGATACCCGCCGACAAAGTCAAAGTCCGAGTTTCCATCCAGGCTGTCGACCCAACGCTCGAAGGTAGCAATGCCAAGCTCGACGCGCTGGTGGACGAGTTTTTTAAAAAAGCCAAGTCACTCGGTATTCGTAAGGATGAGATTGTCCTGAACAGCCGCATGGCTGAAAAGGAGTGGGTGCGTGATGGGCGTCGGCGCATCGACAATGGTTTCAGCTCAGCTATTTCCCTAACGCTTACGCTGAATGATGTGTCCAAATTTCCCGAACTGGCGACTTACGCAGGTCTTCGCGAAGAACTCTCATTGTGGGGAACAAAGTATACATCGTCAAAAGAGGGCGAGGCGCGCAAAAAAGCCATCACTGGCGCGCTCAAGGCGGCGCGAGACAAGGCTGAACTCCTCGCCAAAGCGGGCAACGCTACACTCGGGCAATTGATATCTGCCGAGGAAATGGATATGGAACCGAAAAGCAGATATGGCTCCATTAGTTCGAACAACTTTACGCAGATGGAGATTTCCGAAGGCGTCCAGTCGGTTGAGTTTTCCGTGCGAGTGACCGCGACCTTTGAGTTGAAATAAGGCGCAGGGCTTGCCGAAAATCCGCACGGTAAAACACCTTGATGCTCGCGTTCGTTTTCGCGGGCGTTTCTGTTGGGCGGACACTGTTTCCTTTTTAATCATGCACAAACCCTCGACCCTGTTCTCCGCGTTTTTCGCGCTCACCATCCTCGCCGCTTTTTCGAATGCTCAGGCATCCTCCGCCCCCGCGCGCGAACGCGTTTCGTTTAACGACGGCTGGCGATTCACCCGCGGGGATCCCGCCAATGTGGGCAACTCACTCGACTATGAGCGCGTCAAGCCGTGGTTGCTCCCGTGCGGCGACGACCTGCTCAACATGAGCCCGCCCGCCGCGCTCCGCCTGCCGCCGCCGGCGCCAAATCCCGCCCATCTTTACGGCCGCGCCATTGATTACACCACATCCAAGTTCGACGACTCCGCCTGGCGCGCGCTCGACCTCCCTCACGACTGGGGCATCGAGGGGCCGTTCTATCAGGAGCTTACCGGCAAGACCGCGAAACTGCCGTGGTTCGGCGTCGCGTGGTATCGCAAAACCTTCGACCTGCCCGCCGCCGACGCCGGACGCCGGATATACCTCGAACTCGACGGCGCGATGTCTTATTCGATGGTTTGGATCAACGGCCAGTTTGCCGGCGGCTGGCCCTACGGCTACTCCTCGTGGCGCGTCGATCTGACGCCGCACATCAAGCCCGGCGCGAAAAACGTGATCGCCATCCGCCTCGACAATCCCCGCGAAGCGTCGCGCTGGTATCCCGGCGGCGGCATTTATCGCAACACCTGGCTGCTCAAAACCGCGCCCGTCGCCATTGCGCAATGGGGCGTTTTTGTCACCACGCCGCGCGTCACCGCGGCCTCCGCCATCGTCGATGTCGCGGTCACGCTCGACAATAAAACCGACGCCCGCGCCGACACCAAACTCACGACGCGCCTCTACGCCGCCGACGCCAACGGCGCGCCTTCCGGCCCCGCCATCGCCACCGCCCAACCCGCCGCGCTCAACGCCGCCGCGCGCAACCAGGCGTGGATTTCGCAAACCTTCACGCTCGAAAACCCGCGTCTTTGGAGTCTCGGGGAGCGCAACCGCTACGTCGCGGAAACAGAAATCACCCAAGGTGGAAAAGTCGTCGACCGCGTGCTCACGCCCTTCGGAATCCGCTCCATCGAGCACACCACGGAGGGCTTTTTTCTCAACGGCAAACGCGTTCCCATTCGCGGCGTCTGCATGCATCACGACCTCGGCGCGCTCGGCTCCGCGCTCAATCTCCGCGCGCTCGAGCGCCAGATCGAAATCCTCCAGTCGTTTGGCGCCAACGCCATCCGCACTTCGCACAACCCGCCCGCGCCCGAACTCCTCGAACTCTGCGATCGCATGGGCATGCTCGTGCAAGTCGAGGCGTTCGACGCCTGGGCCATCGGAAAAGTGCGCGACGACTACTCGCGCCTCTTCCCCGACTGGGCCGAAAAAGACCTTCGCGCCATGGTGCGCCGCGACCGCAACCATCCCTGCGTTATCCAGTGGAGCATTGGCAACGAAATCCGCGAGCAAGCCGCGCCCGGCGGATGGAAAACCGCCGCGTATCTCGCCGGCGTCATTCGCGAGGAGGACCGCACGCGCCCCGTGGCCGCCGGCTTCAACGTGATTCAGGCCGCCTACAACGGCATGATGACTGCCGTCGACATCGTCGGTTACAATTACAAACCGCGGGAATACGCCAAGGTTCGCGCCACCCACCCGCACCTCCCTCTCTTGGGCGCCGAAACCGCCTCCACCATCAGCACGCGCGGCGTGTATGTGTTTCCCGTCAGCGACGACAAGGCCGATGGCTTGGATCGCCAAAACTACCAGATGAGCTCCTACGACCTCTACGCCCCGCGCTGGGCCACCACACCCGACGACGAATGGCGCTCGCACGACGAAGTGCCCGGCATCATGGGCGAGTTTGTTTGGACCGGTTTCGATTACCTCGGCGAACCCACGCCCTATAACAGCGACACCACCAACCTTCTCAACTTCGCCGGCGCCGCCGACCGCGCCCGCATGGAAAAGGAAATGAACGCGCTCGACAAAAAACGCGTTCCCTCGCGCAGCTCCTATTTCGGCATCGTCGATCTCGCCGGTTTCCCGAAAGACCGCTACTACCTCTACCAATCGCACTGGATGCCCGACAAACCGATGGCGCACATCCTGCCGCACTGGAACTGGCCCGAGCGCATCGGCCAGGTCACGCCCGTGCACGTTTACACCAGCGGCGACGAGGCCGAGCTGTTCCTCAACGGCAAATCCCTCGGGCGCAAAAAACGCGGCCAATACGAATACCGCTTCCGCTGGAACGACGTTGTTTACGCGCCGGGCGAGTTAAAAGTCGTCACCTATAAAAACGGCAAGCCCTGGGCCGAAACGACAACACGCACCACGGGCGGGGCGGAGAAACTTTTGCTCGCCGCGGACCGCCGGGAAATCCGCGCCGACGGCCGGGACCTCAGCTTCATCACCGTGACCGTTGCCGACAAAAACGGACGGCAAGTCCCTCGCTCGATGAACAAGATTAATTTCTCCATCACCGGGCCCGGCGAAATCGTCGCCGTGGACAACGGCGATCCCACGAGCCACGCGCCCTTTCAAGCCAGCGAACGCGAAGCGTTCAACGGCCTCGCCCTCGTGATCGTCCGCGCGAAACCCGGCGCGGGCGGCGACTTCACGCTGCGCGCCGAAAGCGAAAGCCTCGCGCCCGCGGAAATCGCGATCAGCGCCAGATAAGGGACGCGGGAGTGATTGGAAGTGTGACTGTGGCGCGGGCGGTGTGTTTTGCGTTTCACCCGCCCGGCCATCCGCGATGGCGAAAGTAATATTGCAAAACAGACGGCGCGCGCGCAGGCACAGCGTGGAATAAACGCCGCTTGAAACCGCCTGTCACAACTTCCGATTCGCCCGCCGCCGACGCCTTGCACAAACGCGCGATCGCGTTGTTGTTTGCGACGGCGTTGTTTTGGAGTCTTGGCGGGGTGCTCATCAAACTGGTGCCGTGGTCGCCGCTCGCGATTTCGAGCGGGCGCGGATTTATCGCGGCGGCGGTGCTCGCGTTGGTGATTCGGCCGCGGTGCCTGTCGTTTTCACGGGCGTCGCTCGCGACGGCGCTCAGTTACGCGGGGTGCACGATCACGTTTGTCGCGGCCACGAAGCTGACCACGGCGGCCAATGCGATTTTGCTCCAGCACACATGCCCGGTCTGGGTCGCCCTGCTCGGCTGGTGGTTACTGCGCGAGCGCGCCACGCGGGCCGACTGGATCGCGATCGCGGCCACGCTCGCGGGCATCGCATTGTTTTTTGCGGACAAGTTTCGCGCGGATTTGTTTTTTGGCAATATCGTCGCGATCATCAGCGGCGTGTTCTTCGGGCTGACGGCGATTTTCATGCGCAGGCAAAAAGACTCGTCGCCGGCGGATGCGTTGATCCTCGGCAATCTTATCAGCGGATTTGTCGGGTTGCCGGTGTTGATTCACGCGCCGTTTGGCGGGACGTCCGCGACGGGGTGGGGCGCGCTTATCGCGCTTGGGACGGTGCAGCTCGCGCTCGCTTATTTCCTCTATGCGCGGGCGATCAGGCACGTCACCGCGCTCGAGGCGGTTTTGATTCCGGTGATCGAGCCGATACTCAATCCCGTGTGGGTGATGCTCGCGATCGGCGAGGCGCCCGCGCCGTGGGCGATTGTCGGCGGGGTGATTGTGCTTGGTGCGTCGGTGTTTCGCGCGTGGGTGGCGATCCGCAAAAGCTCGCCGATAACGCATGCGAAATAAATTGTCCCGCCGAGGAGAATAATCGCGGGGCGCCATCCGCCCCGCTCATTTCGCGGCACGCGCATTTTCCAGCAGGTAGATGCCGCTTAGATAGCCGTTTTCCTCGATCGCGCCGACTCGAAGCGTGCCCTCAAACGATTTCGGGACATCGGGCGCATAAGCGCCGGGTTTTGCCATGCGCACGACAACCCACTCGTTCATTTGCGGCTGCTCGCCGAAGCAGCACATGGACTGGTCGCGCAGAAGCAGGAACTCAACCGCCCGCCCGTCTTTCATTCGCACGGGCAGCATGAAGCCGGTGATGGTGACTTTTTTTCCATTGAGTTTGCGAACGGCGACGGGGAGTTGTTCGTCCACTTGCGGGCCGGCCTGCGCGCGGGGTTTGTCCGGATCATAGGCCGGCGGGCTGAACGGAAAACCGCCGAGCACATCGAAGCCAACCTTGTTGCTGTCGCCGCCTCCTGTGTTAGCATCGGCAACCGCGCCAATGAGCGCGAACGCGGCGGCGAGCAAAAGGAAACGGACGGCAAAGGACATGCTGGCAAAATTTGGCCGTTGGCACGGAAGGGTCAACAATCGGCTTTCCAGTTCGGCGCACTTTGCTCAACCTGTGCGTTTTTGTGAGCCAGAACGACGACAACAACGACGACGATATCTATGAGGCCGACGGCAGTTTGCCGGAGGACGTCATGGACCCGCGAGAGAAACCCATGGGCTTCTTCGATCACCTCGAGGAATTGCGCTGGGTGATTCTCAAATGCATTGTCGTTTACGTGCTCTTTGCGGTGGTGATCGGCGTTTTTCTCCGGCAGGCGAACTCGATCCTCCTGCTGCCGTTCAACATGGCGCGCGAGCAGTTTCCCGAGCTTCCGGAAAACCTGCGGATGATTTATGTCACGGATTCGTTCACGGCGGTGATCCAGCTTTGCTTTCTCGGGGCGCTGGTGCCGGCGATGCCGTTTTTCTTTTTCTTCGCATCCCAGTTTGTCGCGCCCGCGCTTACTAAAAAGGAAAAGCACATGATTATCCCCGTGTGCCTGTCGTCGCTGGTTCTTTTTGTCGTCGGCTCGCTGTTCAGCTTTCTCCTGCTCGTGCCGAGCACGTTAAAAATTTCCGCGCTGACCGGCGACATTCTTGGCGCGACCGCCGAGTGGACGATCGCAAGTTATTACGGCACGCTTGCCTGGCTGACAATCGGCGTGGGCATATCGTTTGAATTTCCGCTCGTGATCGTGCTGCTGGTTTATCTCGGCATCCTGCGGGTGGAGACGCTGCGCAAATACCGCCGCCACGCGATCGTGGGCATTTTTATCATGGCGGCAATCATCACGCCGACGCCCGACCCGTTCACGCAAACGATCTTCGCGCTGCCGTTGTATGTGTTGTTCGAGACGGCGATTTTCATCGGCGGCCGCATGCAGAAAAAACGCGACGAGGCCGCGACTCCATAGGGGATGCGATTGCATCTATACAATAACCGCTGAAAAAGCTGGTTTATCCACGATATTTGGCCACCATTCCATTTTCATTTTTTTAGAAAAAAACCACGTCTCATGAAAATAATCATTATTGGAGCAGGTCCGGCTGGATTGACGGCAGGTGCTAGCCTTGTCGAAAAAGGCCATCAGGTAATAATTTTGGAAAAAGACGACAATTATGTCGGCGGCATTTCGCGCACGGTCAAATATAAAGGTTTTCGCTTTGACATAGGTGGTCATCGTTTTTTCAGCAAAAGCGCGGAAATTACCGATTGGTGGCACAATCGCCTCCCAAATGATTTTATAAAGGTGCGGCGCCTTTCACGCATTTATTATCGGGGTAAATTTTTCGACTATCCTCTAAAGGCATTCAATGCGCTTTTTAATCTCGGCATATGGACCAGCTTTCTGTGCGTGCTTAGCTACCTTAAAGTCAAGCTGCGCCCGATACCAGAAGAGCGTTCTTTTCAGGACTGGGTCAGCAATCGTTTTGGAAAAAAACTGTTCTCCATTTTCTTCAAAACCTACACGGAAAAAGTTTGGGGACGCCCTTGCGATCAAATCAGTGCGGATTGGGCGGCCCAGCGCATCAAGGGGCTGTCGCTTGTCAGCGCGGTGCAACACGCTCTCTTTCCCCAAAAAACGAAAAAAGGCGAAGTGGTAAAAACCCTTATTGAAGAATTTCAGTATCCTCGCCTCGGCCCCGGCATGATGTGGGAGAAGACGCGTGATGACATACTCGCTTCGGAGCGACGCGTGGAAATGGGAACTGCCGTGAAAAAAATAGAGCATGATGGCATGCGGGTGATAGCCGTCGAAACCGAAGACGGACGTCGATGGGAAGGGGATTCATTTATAGTATCCATGCCTTTGCAGGAAACCGTGCGAGCGCTTGCCCCGGCTGTTCCGCCCGAGGCATTGGCCGCGGCATCACGACTTGAATACCGGGATTTCCTGACAGTGGCGCTGATGGTTCGGCGCGAAAACGTGTTTCCCGACAACTGGATTTACATCCATGACCCCGGCGTGAAACTCGGACGGATCCAGAACTTTAACAACTGGAGCCGCGCATTGACACCGGAGGCAGGAGTGACGTGCCTCGGACTGGAATATTTTTGTTTTGAAGGCGATGAAATGTGGAACGCCAGCGACGAGATGTTAATTGATCTCGGTAAGCGTGAACTGCGGCAGCTTGGACTTGTGTCAACAGCAGACGAAATCTTTGATGGCTGCGTGGTGCGCATGCCCAAAGCCTATCCGGTTTACGGCCCGAATTATGCGGATGATGTGGCCCTCATTCAACGCGAGTTGGAGAAATTATCCAATTTGCAAGTGATCGGACGCAACGGCATGCATCGCTACAACAATATGGATCACTCAATGATGACCGCCCTGCTGGCGGCGCGCAACGTGGAGGGAGCCCGCTTTGACCTTTGGCAGGTAAACACCGACGCCGAGTATCACGAGGAAAAACAAATACGAACGCATAAATGAAGCATAACGCGAACACACTATTAGTCACTGGTGGCGCAGGTTTTTTTGGAAGCATACTGAAACGATGCCTATTGGGGCGCGGATTTCGCGTTGTTTCCATTGACCTTGAACCGGACGAAGATGCGCATCCCCATCTGCGATCCGTGCGCGGAGATATCCGGGACGAAGCATTAATGAGAGAGATTTTTAGCAGTGAAAAGATTCATGCTATTTTTCATTGCGCCGCGATTCTAGCCCATGCGGTAAAGGACAAAAAATTCCTCTGGTCTTCCAATGTGGATGGCACGAAACTGGTCGCTGAACTGGCTGCTGAACATGGTGTTGGTAAAATCGTTTTCACATCAACCAACTGTCTGTGGGCGGAAAATCTCCATCGCCCGGTTCTTGAAACCGACATGCCAAACCCAGTGGAAATTTACGGAAAATCGAAATGGGAGGGTGAAAAAATTTTGCTCAGTCAGCAGGATCGCATCATCAGTATTATCATTCGCTGTCCCACCATAATCGACAGCGGCAGGCTCGGCTTGCTTGGCATTCTATTTGAATTCATAGATGAGGGGCGCAAGGTATGGGTCGTCGGAGGAGGGAAAAATCGATATCAATTCATCTACGCGATGGATCTTGCTGATGCTTGCCTGCGCGCGCTTGATTATCCCAAAACCGAGATTTTTAACATCGGTTCGGACAACGTCAAAAGTTTCCGCGAAGTCTATCAACACGTCATCGACAAAGCGGGCAACCGGGCGCGGGTGGCAGCGCTTCCCAGGAAACCGACGATATGGGCGATGAAAATAGCCCATGCGTTGCGCATCTCGCCGCTAGGCCCCTATCAATATAAAATGATTGCGGAGGATTTCGTATTTGGCACTGAAAAAATTAAACGCGAATTAGGGTGGGCTCCCACGCTCACAAATGAGGAAATGTTGTATAAGTCATATAAATATTATCATGACAATATTGATGCAATTCGTCGTCGCAAGAATGTGTCCGCGCACAAGCAAACAGCCGAGATGGGAATCATCAGGCTGCTCAAATGGCTGTCGTGACACGCGAGCGCCCTTGATTTTGAGATCTCAGACATGCCTCGAGTATTAACGAATTTCCGGCCTCTTCTACCTATATGCAAATAACCAGATTATATTCCTTATTACCGAATGCATAGCCGCCAAATTGCCGGTTCCTTTGTGATTTTTAGGAATCCAATCAATATGCTCCTTTCCTGAACCAGTGCCATAGCCATAAAACAGCCAACGCCATAATATTATGATCTTAAAAATCGGAAGATCCCTTGTGAGATATTTTAATATTCTTATCGGGAAAATGGATATCTTTGTAACAAGTGACACCCACCGTTTTACACCATATGGGAAGCTGTTTGACTACAACTTCACCTTCGACGCGGTAAGGGCGTCCACACTGGAGCTTGTTTGCCAGGAAATCAAAAGAAATCGCGTTGAGGGCGAAACCGCTGAGCTTGGTGTTTACAGAGGTGATTTTGCAAAATATATAAACGCGGCCTTTCCTGAAAAAAAACTCTATCTGTTTGACACATTTGAGGGTTTTGAGAAAACGGAGATGAAAAAAGGCAGATCCAGCGGCGACGCCGCTGTCATTGATGATTTCTCAAAAACCTCCGCAAATCTTGTTTTATCAAAAATGCGACATTCCGGACAATGCATAATAAAAAAAGGGTTTTTTCCGGATACCGCCAAGGATGTTGAGGCAAAATTCGCCCTCGTGTCAATAGATGCGGATTTGTATGAACCCATCCTGGCCGGGCTTGATTTTTTTTATGGGCGCCTGTCAAAGGGAGGATATATATTGATTCATGACTACAACAACAAGCAATATAAAGGGGCTAACAAGGCGGTTGTTGAGTTTTGCACAGCACGGGGCATCACACTTGTTCCCGTGGCGGATGCCTCAGGGAGTGCGATAATAATAAAGTAGGATTAGGTGGCGGTAGCGTCCGTCAAGTTTCGCACATTTTAAAAAGCATAAAGTCGGCGGAGGAAGGTTGTGTGTAAACCTAAAAAGGAAAATGAAAAAGAGAGCCAGGCGGGGGTAAATGAGGTAAGAGCAGGGAGATGGAAACGCCAGCGCCCCCGATTTGCGCTCACCCTGCGGGTGAGCCCTCAAATAACCGTGCAAGTGCCGCCTACCCGCCGGGCAACTGGCCGGTGGACACACCCGGTGGGCGTTTTTACGCGGAGTGGGACGACCAATCGCCGGTTACACGCGAGGGCCAGTTGATCTTCTTCTTCCAGTTCCTGCAAACCGGCGGGCGCTGGGAGGA
>NZ_JAQFIP010000021.1 GCF_029504735.1 Ereboglobus sp. PH5-10
CTGCTTCAGGTGGCTCCGGAGCCATCCGATGCCTCGGTTGCCAAGCACTCGCAATGATTGGAGCTTCATGGTGTTGACTTTTGCTTTGCTTCCGGGCCGTTGCCCCGGGTCAACATGTCTATGGGTCTTTCTGGCTTTTCAGCGGAGGGCAACAGAACGCGGGCGGCGCGACGCGTTTCAGCGCGTCAAGTCGTAGAGCGCGTAGCCGGCGCGCAGGTTGGGAAACGCGTGGCAGGGTGTTTTCCAGTCGCCGCGCAGAAATACGCGGCGCGCGACGCGAATGTTTTTTTCCGCGCAAAACTGCTCGAAGTCGGCGATGCTCGCCAGGTTCGCCGGACGGCTCTCGTGCCACGGCGTCGTGTAGACCTCATTGCGCGGCTTGCGTCCGTGAAAAAATGTGTCGAGCCGGTTTCTCCAATAACCGTGGTTCACAAAACCGACCGCCACGGCGCGGGCGACGCGCAGTGCCTCCGCGATCACCGCCGCGGGATTGCCGACCTCCTCGAGCGTGCGCGAGCAAATGACGCGCGAGAAGTGTCCGTCGGGAAACGCGCGCATGAACGCGAGCATGTCGCCCTGATACGCCGTGATGCCGCGGCGTATGCACGCGGCGATTTTTCCGACATCGAGATCGACGCCCACGGCCTGCACGTCCTTCGAGTGCACAAGCGACTCGAGAAGCACGCCGCGCCCGCATCCGAGGTCGAGCACACGCGAGCGCGGCTCCACCCATTCGGAGATGGTTTGCATGTCAACGGTGCGCTTGATGGCGGGCTTGGGGGCGGTGCGTGTCATTTCAATTTTTCCCAATATGGAGCAAAAAGGAACAACGCGTCGAGCACGAGACTGTGCGTGATTTTGCCCGTGCGCGCCCACTCGTAAACCTGGTCGACGGGAGCAAGCGAAACCTCAATTTCCTCGTCCTCGTCCCATTCGACGCCCGTTGTCTTTTCACATTGCCCGGCAAACACAAGATGGCAGCGGTTGTTCAAAAACGCGGGATTGGGATGGATGCTTCCGAGCAGGCGGGCGGCGCGGCTTTCGTAGCCGGTTTCCTCGCGCAGTTCGCGCAGGCCGGCGGCGACGGGATCGGTCTCGCCGGGATCAATGACACCGCCGGGGATTTCCAGTGAAAAATCATTTATGCCGAAACGAAACTGGCGCACGAGCACGAGCCGGCGGTCGGGCGTGAGCGCGACGACGTTGACCCAGTCGGGCGCGTTGACGACGTAGAAATCGCGCTCCGTTTTGCGCGAGGGATGAGTGTAGCGCGTCGCGCGCAAATCGAAGATGCTCGTGCGCGTGATGACATTGTCCGCGCCCTTCTCCCATCGCGCGGGCGCGACGGGGCTTGGTTTTGTTTTTTGTGACGGCATGGATTTTGAAGCTCAAACCGGGCGGCGCGGGCGACGGCGTATTGTTTTTTTGGATACAAAAAACCTCCCGGGCCCGGGGGCGCGGGAGGCTCCTTTTCAGGATGCGAAACTTACTTCTTCGGGAGAACGATGCGCTGGCCGATGGCCAGGCGGCTCCAATTGATGCCGGGGTTGACGGCCTCAAGCTGCGCCTGGGAGAACCCGGTGGCGCGGAAAATTTTGGTGCCGTTGTCGCCGCTCTTGACGGTGTAAACATCCGTTCCGGCCTCGACGGGCGCGGCGGCAGTGGCATTGCCGGCCGCCGCTTGTTGCGGGGGGCGGGTGGTGGCGCGGGTTCCCATTTTGTCGAGGCGGTCGCGAAGTGCCGTGAGCTGCTCGGTGACCGTCCTGAAGGACGCGTTGGTTTCCCTCGCCACGGTCATGAGGCTGTTGTGCGTGTTGCTGGCAACCTGGTTCGCGTTATTGGCAACCTGAACGGCGCCGGCAACCTGCGAGAGCTGTGTCTCAATGCCCGCGACACGATCCGAAAGGCTTCTGATGTCGGCGATGTCGTTTTTAACCGACTTGACTTGCACGAAGGCAAAAATCGCGAGCAAAAGCGCGACGCCTCCGGTGATAACCCCGGCCAGCGGCAGGTAGTTGGTGTTCGATTCGTGCGAGGAAATAGTGTCCATGGATTAAAGATTGCTGAATTACCGTTAGGGTTAATGAGTTGCCGTAGCAAGCAGAGAGTGCATTAGTTGTTCACAGTTGCGCTAGAAAGTTGACAGGTTGGTTTCGGGCGGTTCGTGTGTCGATTGTTTTTATCACCGACGGGGTGTAGCTTAGCCTGGTAGAGCGCCTGCTTTGGGAGCAGGAGGTCGAGAGTTCGAATCTCTCCGCCCCGACCAAAATTGCCGTGAATTCGGATGAATTGAGGGGGGAATTTTGAAGACGTAAAGGAAGGATAAATTTTGAAATTTCAAAAAAACGCCCCCGTTTGCCGGGGGCGTTTTTGGAATTCAAAGCCGCGATGTTTCGCGAAGTTCGGGCGGCTATTAAAACTAGGCTGCCGGGGTCGCGGCCGCGGTGGCGCCGCCGGAAATACGCTCGCTTTGATAGCTGGCGTTTTCCGCCCAGATTGTGTCGGGGGCAATGTCGGCCACCTGCTTGTAGAGGCCGATCGCCTCGGCTGCGCGCCCGGCGTCGGCGGCAAGCGTGGCGAGATGGTAGGTGGCCTCGCCGCGAATGACGGGCGGCTGGGTGGCGTCGTTGGAGATTTGCTTGAGCCGGGCCTCGCCGTCCGAAACGGCTCCTCCGAGCACTTTCGACATGGCCGCGCCAATGAGCGCGCGGCCGGAAAAGATCGGCGACTTGGCGGCGGCCACTTTGTCGTAAGCGGCGGCGGCCGAGGAGTAATTTTTCGCCTGGTAATCCTCGTCGGCGATACGAAGCTCGGCGGCGGTGGCGAGGGGATGCCCGGGATGCGCGGTGATGAAGGCGCGGAGCTGGTCCGTGGATTTGGCCATGGCGTATTCGAGGCCGACCTTGTCGGCGCTTTCCTTCTGCATGTTGCGGAATACGCCGACGCCGGCCACCACGAGGATTATGACAAAGCAAATGATGTAGATGCTTTTCTCGTTCTTGAGCCAGAAGCTCTTGAGTTGCTCGTCCGATGTGGGTGCGCGAGGCGTCTCGTCAACGGGTTTCTTCGGGTTGTGTGCGTGCGGAGGGTGGTTCGACATGGGTGGAAAAGTGTGTGCTTGCGTGCTGTTAAAAACGCATAAGAGAACAAATGCAAAGACGGGTGTAAAGGGAGGAAAGATTTGTTTGCGAAACGGGGCGCGTCCCAAAATTTTTTGAAAACACACGCGCGCAAGATGCGGCGGCGCGGCATTGCGCGACATCGGATTATTGACACCCATGGCGTAAAACATAGTTTTACACCATGATCAAAACCATCTCCAAAATCGGGAACTCGCAGGGCATCATTTTTGACGCCGCCCTGCTCGACATGGCCCGCCTCGCGGTCGGGGATCAGGTTGATGTCACCGTGCACGACGGCGGCACCGTGACGCTCACCCCACTCAAGCGAAAAATCACCGCCGGGGACGCGCGCGCCTCCGCCAAAAAACTCATCCGCAAAAACGCCGGGGTTTTCCGGCGTCTCTCATGAAACGCGAAATCGCCCACCTCACCGTGGCGGCGGTTGAGGCGATTCACGACGAGGCGCTCGCCGCGCATGGCGGCGCGCCGGGCCTGCGCGATCGCGGAATGCTGGAATCGGCGGTGCTCGCGCCGCAGGCAACCATGCTTGGCGAGCCGATGATTCAAGACCCCGTCGAAATCGCGGCGGCGTATCTTTATTATATTTGCCTCAATCACCCCTTCCTCGACGGAAACAAACGCGCCGCGCTCGGCGCGTGCCTTGTTTTTCTCGACCTCAACGGGCTTCTTGCCGACGAGGCCGTCACCACGAAGGCCGCCGATGCATGGGAACGGTTTGTGCTCGATGTCGCCGCCGGGAAAATCGACCGCGTCGAATGCGCAAAACGCCTCGAAAAATTGCTGGGGTAAAAAAAGCGGCGCTGAATGGCCAGCCCAACGGTGCAGAATGGCAGAAGGGAATTTTTAAAAGATGGCACAGAACGGCCATCCCCGACGCTTTTACTCCGCCAAGTTTATTTTTGTCCGAGGCCGGTCGGGCCGCCGACGGCTTCCGCGTAGTTTTTGCCCATATAGTCGGTCATGCGTCCCGCGATAATCGATAACATTTGGTTGTCGGCTCCGCCAATTGACCAGGCTCCGGCCATCGCGTTGCCAACAGCGTAGAATTCGGGTGTGGCCACGACATTGCCGGTTTCCTTTTCCGTAAAAGTAACACGCATGATGACTGCGGAGCTGCCCGCCATGGCGCCGGCCCAGAAACGCGCCGCCCCGCCGACGAATTTGATTTCGGTGATCACCGGCGTGATGCTCAGGGTGCGCGCCACGGGTTGTTGGGAGCCGGCGTGATTCCAACTGTTCAGAATGGGGGTCGAGAGGGAGGTGGTGTGCTCCTGAATTTTGCGCAACGCCTTTTTATTGGTGTCGTTGTCGGCGTAGGCGGGTGCGAGCATGACGGAAGCCATTTCGAAACGGTTGAACTGGCTGAAGGCCTCGGTTGGCGCCGGGTTTTGCGCTGCGGTGGGCCGGATTTGAGTGGCGCAACCGCTAAGAAACATGACGGAAACGATTACCGCCGGAATGAGTGTGCATTGAACGATTTTGGACAATTTGTTCATAAAGAAGACGGTGCGACAGAGGCAGTCACACTATTGTTTGGCGATCCTGTTTTTTTGATTGTCAAAAAGCCAACCAAGCACTTGCGCACAGAATGCAAAAACGCCACCCGGTTTGCGGGTGGCGTTGAGAGTTTGGCATGTCGCTGAATTGCTTTCGCTTTACACAGCGGCCTCGGCGCTGGGAGCGGCGGCGGGCGGCTCCTCGGGGGCGTCTTGCGGGATCTCGCCGCCGAGGGGAAGCGTCACCTTGAGGCGCTTGTAGGACGGAAGGCCCGTGCCGGCGGGGATGAGATGCCCCATGATCACGTTTTCCTTAAAGCCTTTCAGCATGTCCACCTTGCCGAGGGTCGAGGCGTCGGTGAGGACGCGCGTCGTTTCCTGGAAGGAGGCGGCGCTGATGAAGGACTCCGTCTCGAGCGAGGCTTTCGTGATGCCCAACAGGATCGGCTCGGCCTCGGCGGGTTTGCCGCCAGCGTCCTCGATGCGCTTGTTGTTAATAAGGAAGCTCGTGCGGTCCACTTGCTCGCCCCAGAAATACTCGCTGTCGCCCGGATCGGTGATGCGGACTTTGCGGAGCATCTGGCGGATGATGATTTCGATGTGCTTGTCGTTAATCGTCACACCTTGCAGGCGGTAAACTTCCTGGACTTGCGAGATGAGGAAATCGTAGAGCGCGCTGGGCCCGAGGATTTCGAGGATTTCGTGCGGGTCGGCGGCGCCTTCGGTGAGGTGCTGGCCTTTGTAAACCACGTCGCCGGGTTGCACGATGATGTGCTTGCCGGCGGGGATGAGGTGTTCCTCCTCCTGCGCGGTTTCCTCGTTTTTGACGACGAGCTTGCGCTTGCCGCGGAGCGAGCCCTCGAAGGAAACGACGCCGTCGATGCGCGCCATTTCGGCGGCTTCCTTCGGGCGGCGGGCTTCGAAGAGCTCGGCGATGCGGGGGAGACCACCGGTGATGTCCTTGGTCTTGGAGGCCTGGCGGGGCGTCTTCGCGAGGAGGGCGCCGGGGGCGATGGTGTCGCCTTCGTTGACGGTGATCTGCGCGCCGACGGGAATGGCGTAGGCCGCGAGCGGTTTGCCGGAGGCGTCGCGGACTTCAACTTGCGGGTTGAGGTCTTCCTTGTGCTCGACGACGACGGTCGCGATGCGGCCGGAGGATTCGTCGAGTTCGCGCTTCACGGTGACGCCGGGGATCATGTCCTTGAAGACAAGCACGCCGCCCTTTTCCGAGAGAACGGGGACGTTATACGGATCCCACTGCGCGAGAATGGCGCCTTTCTCGATCTTGTCGCCATCGCCGACGTGCAGGAACGCGCCGACAACGATGTTGTGGGTTTCGAGTTCCTGGCCGTCTTCGTCGACAACCTCAACGCTGCCGGTTTTGTTGAGCACGATGGCGGCGCCATCGGCGGTTTGCACGAGGCGGAGGCCCTTGTATTTGACAATGCCGGCGGCGCGGACGCGGATTTCGGGCTGTTTGAAGGAGCCGGACGCGACACCGCCGATATGGAAGGTTCGCATGGTGAGCTGCGTGCCGGGTTCGCCGATGGATTGCGCGGCGATGATGCCGACGGAATCGCCCTGCTTGGCGACGCGGTTGGTGGCCGGGTTGATGCCGTAGCTCTTGGCGTCGATGCCGGTTTTGCTCGTGGAGGTGAGCGGCGACATGATTTTAACGCGCTCGATGCCGGCTTCCTCGATCTGGGCGGCGATTTCCTCGGTGATGAGTTCGCCGGAGCCAACGAGAACTTTGTTGACGTCGGCGGGATCGACAACGTCGTCGGACGAGAAGCGTCCGATGATGCGCTCGCGGAGGGGGACGATTTCGTCGTCGCCTTCGTAGATGGCTTTTTTCCAAACACCATCGCGGGAGCCGCAATCCTGCTCGGCGATGACAACATCCATCGCGACGTCGCAGAGTTTGCGGGTCAGGTAACCGGCGTCGGCGGTCTTGAGCGCGGTGTCGGCGAGACCCTTGCGGGCGCCGTGGGTGGAGATGAAGTATTCGAGAACGGTGAGGCCTTCGCGGAAGGACGAGAGAATCGGGCGCTCGATAATTTCACCGGAAGGCTTGGCCATGAGTCCGCGGGTTCCGCAGAGCTGGCGAACCTGCTGCTTGTTACCACGGGCGCCGGAGTCCATCATGACATAAACTGGGTTCACCTCGTCGCGACCCTCGTTGGTTTCGAGCTTGGCGAACACGGCCTTGGCGATCTGGTCGGTGGCGCTGGTCCAAATGTCGATGACTTTGTTTTTGCGCTCGCCGTCGGTGATAATGCCCTTGCTGAACTGGGCCTCGACCTCGGCGAGTTTCTTGCGCGAGGCGGCGACGACGTCCTTCTTGGCCTCGGGGATGATCATGTCGTCGATACCGATCGAAATGCCGGCCTGGAACGCGGTCTGGAAGCCGAGCTCCTTGAGTTTGTCGAGGGTTTCGACGGTGACGTAGTTGCCCGACACTTTGTAGGTGTTGAGAATGAGGTCGCCGAGCTTGCCCTTCGGCACGGGGAAGTTCACGAAGCCGAGGCCTTCGGGCCAGACTTGGTTGAAGATCACGCGGCCGACGGTGGTGCGGATGGTGCGCTTGTCCTTGTTACCGAAAACGGTTTCCTTGCCCAGATCGGGATTGGGAACATCGACCCAGTCATGAACCTTGAGGGCGCCTTCGAGTTTGGCGAAGAGGACTTCCTGCAGGCCGGCGAGAACGGGCACGCGCTGGTTCTTGGCGGGTTCCTTGCGCGGCTTGAGCGTGAGGTAGTAGGCGCCGAGAACAATATCCTGCGAAGGCGTGAGAATGGGCTTGCCGGAGGAGGGCGAGAAGATGTTGCTCGTCGCCATCATGAGCATCTTGCACTCCATGATCGCCTCGAGTGAGAGCGGGACGTGCACAGCCATTTGGTCGCCGTCGAAGTCCGCGTTGTATGCCGTGCAGACAAGGGGATGCACACGAATGGCCTCGCCTTCAATAAGCACGGGTTCGAACGCTTGAATCGACAGACGGTGAAGCGTCGGGGCGCGGTTGAGGAGCACGGGGTGGCCCTTGGTGACCTCTTCCAAAATGTCCCAAACTTCGGGTGATTTTTTCTCGATCATCTTGCGCGCGCCGCGGACGGTGTGCACGAAGCCGAGTTCTTTCAGGCGGCGGATGATGAAGGGCTCGAAAAGGACGAGCGCCATTTTCTTCGGGAGGCCGCACTGGTTGAGCTTGAGCTCGGGGCCGATGACGATGACGGAACGGCCGGAGTAATCGACGCGCTTGCCGAGAAGGTTTTGGCGGAAGCGGCCCTGCTTGCCCTTGAGCATGTCGGAGAGCGACTTGAGGGGGCGGTTGCCGGCGCCGGTGACGGGGCGGCCGTGGCGGCCGTTGTCGAAGAGCGCGTCAACGGATTCCTGCAACATGCGCTTTTCGTTATGAATGATAACGTCGGGCGTCTTGAGTTGCATGAGGTTTTTCAACCGGTTGTTGCGGTTGATAACGCGGCGGTAAAGGTCGTTGAGATCGGAGGTGGCGAAACGGCCGCCTTCGAGCGGAACGAGCGGGCGAAGGTCGGGCGGAATGACCGGAAGGACTTCGAGCACCATCCATTCGGGACGCGACTTGGAGTGGATGAAGCCTTGGATGACCTTGAGGCGCTTGGAGAGCTTTTTCTTGATCTGCTTCGAGCGGGTGGCGCGCATTTGCTCGTGGAGTTCAACGACGGTGGCGTCGAGGTCCATTTTCACGAGGGCTTCGCGAACGGCTTCCGCGCCCATCTTGGCGACAAAGGAATCGTCTCCGAATTCGTCGAGCGCCTGGCGGTATTCGACGTCGGTGAGGAGCTGCTTGGCTTCGAGCGGGGTTTTGCCCGGATCGATGACCATGTAGTTCTCGTAATAGATGACGCGCTCGAGCGCGCGGGCGGTCATGTCGAGCATGAGGCCGAGGCGCGAGGGCATCGACTTGAGGAACCAGATGTGCGAGACGGGAACGGCGAGCTCGATGTGGCCCATGCGCTCGCGGCGGACGCGGGAGATGGTGACGAGAACGCCGCAACGATCGCAGGTGACGTCCTTGTATTTGATGCGCTTGTATTTTCCGCAGGCGCATTCGTAGTCGCGCACGGGGCCGAAGATCTTCTGGCAGAAGAGGCCGCCGGGCTCGGGCTTGAAGGTGCGGTAGTTGATCGTCTCGGGGTTCTTGACCTCGCCCTTGGACCACTGGCGGATGGTGTCGGGCGCGGCGACGGTGATGGAGACGCAGTCGAAGGGATTCTCCTCGGTGCCGAGAGCTGTGCGGGCTTCGTTGCGCTCAATGGCGCCGGCGGCGTGTTCGGATGGTTGAATCATGATTTTAAAGAATGCTGGTTGCGGTGATTTGCGTTCGACTTAAGCCGGCATAAATCGAGTTAGGCCGATTTATGCCGGTGGATGTTTAGCCCTTGGCGGCGGTGCCGAAGCCGAGGGCGTCGCGGCGGTTGAGTTTGATGTCGAGGCCGAGGGACTGGATTTCCTTGATCAACACGTTGAAGGATTCCGGCGTGCCGGCTTGCAGCGTGTTGTCGCCCTTGACGAGCGATTCGTAGATCTTGGTGCGGCCCTGGACGTCGTCCGACTTGACGGTGAGCAGTTCCTGGAGCGTGTGCGCCGCGCCGTAGGCTTCGAGCGCCCACACTTCCATTTCGCCGAAACGCTGTCCGCCGTATTGCGCCTTGCCGCCCAGGGGTTGCTGGGTGACGAGCGAGTAGGGACCGACCGCGCGGGCGTGGATCTTGTGCGACACGAGATGGTTCAGCTTCATCATGTAGATGTAGCCGACCACGACTTGCTGGTCGATTTTCTCGCCGGTGCGTCCGTCGAAGAGGACGGATTTGCCGGAGGTGGGCAGGTGCGCCTCCTTGAGATAATTGCGGACTTGTTTTTCGGGAATGCCGTCGAACACGGGCGTGGCCACTTTCATGCCGAGCTTTTTACAGGCCCAGCCGAGGTGGGTTTCGAGAACCTGCCCGACGTTCATGCGCGATGGCACGCCGAGAGGATTAAGACAAATTTCGACGGGTGTGCCGTCCGGCAGGAAGGGCATGTCGGCCTCGGGAACGATCTTGGCGACGACGCCTTTGTTTCCGTGGCGGCCGGCCATCTTGTCGCCGACTTCGAGCTTGTGCTTGGTGGCGATGTAAACCTTGACCTGCTTGATGGCGCCGTTGCCGTTGTCCTCGCCGGCCTCGATGTTCTGAATCTTGCGCTCGCGGTCGCCCTCGAGCTCGTCGAACTTCGACTGGTAGCTGCCGATGATTTCCATGATCTTGATGCGAACCGGGGACGGGTCGATCTCGATGTGCTTGGAGACGGCGGCGAGTTTGCGCAGGAGCGTCTTGGTGATCTTGCGGTTGGCCGGGATGATAATTTCGCCGGTCTGGCCGTTGACGACGTCGAGCGGGATTTTTTCGCCGAGGAGGATGTTCGACAGCGCCTCGGTGAGGCCTTCGCGGAGTTTGTCGATTTGGGTTTTGTATTCCTCCTGGATTTGCTTGGTCTGGCGGCGGCGGTCGGAGGGCGAGAGTTTTTCCTGCTCGAAATCGAGGCGGGTGGAAACTTTCACGTCCATGACGATGCCGGCGGTGCCGGAGGGGACGACGAGCGAGGTGTCCTTAACGTCGGCGGCTTTTTCACCGAAGATGGCTCGGAGGAGTTTTTCCTCGGGCGCGAGTTCGGTTTCCGATTTCGGCGTGATCTTGCCGACGAGGATGTCGCCGGGCTTGATCTCGGCGCCGACGCGGATGACGCCGTTGTGGTCGAGATTCTTGAGGGCTTCCTCGCCGACGTTCGGAATGTCGCGGGTGATTTCCTCGGGCCCGAGCTTGGTGTCGCGCGCGGTGACTTCGAACTCGTGGATGTGGATCGAGGTGTAGATGTCCTCCTTGAGAACTTTCTCGGAGATTAGGATGGCGTCCTCGAAGTTGTAGCCGTTCCACGGCATGAAGGCGACGAGGATGTTGCGGCCGAGGGCGAGCTCGCCCTTGTCGGTCGAGGGACCGTCGGCGATGACCTGGCCTGCCTTGATCTTCTGGCCCTTCTTGACGATGGGCTTTTGGTTGTAGCAGGTGCTCGCGTTCGAGCGCATGAACTTGCGCAGCTCGTAAACGCGGACGCCGTTTTTCGGGTCGGATTTCGGGTTGCGGTCGAAGTTTTTCGGGAGTTCGCCGTCCTTGGTGACGACGACGCGCTTGCCGTCGACGGAGGCGACGATGCCGGCTTCCTCGGCGGCGACGACGATCTTGGAGTCGCGCGCGACGCGTTCCTCGATGCCGGTGCCCACGAAGGGAGCCTCGGTCTGGAGGAGCGGAACGCCCTGGCGTTGCATGTTGGCGCCCATGAGCGCGCGGTTGGCGTCGTCGTGCTCAAGGAACGGGATCATGCCGGCGGCGATCGAGATGACCTGCTTCGGCGAGACGTCCATGTAGTTGACTTCGCTGGCGGGGACTTCGAGCGGGTCGCCCTTGTCGTCGCGGACGGTGACTTTGCCGATGAAGTGGCCCTTGTCGTCGAGGTCGGAATTGGCCTGCGCGATGATCTTGCCCTCCTCCTGGTCGGCGGTGAGGTAGTCGATCTTGTCGGTGACTCGGCCGTCCTTGACGACGCGGTAGGGCGTTTCGACGAAGCCGAATTCGTTGACGTGCGCGTAGGTGGCGAGGGAGTTGATGAGGCCGATGTTCGGGCCTTCGGGCGTTTCGATGGGGCAGATGCGGCCGTAGTGCGACGGGTGGACGTCGCGGACTTCGAAGCCGGCGCGGTCGCGGTTGAGACCGCCGGGCCCGAGCGCGGAGAGGCGGCGCTTGTGCGTCACTTCGGCGAGCGGGTTGATCTGGTCCATGAATTGCGAGAGCTGGCTGCGCGCAAAGAAATCGCGGATGACGGTGGTGAGCGCCTTCGGGTTGATGAGTTTTTGCGGCGTGATGGAATCGACGCTTTGATCATACATCGTCATGCGTTCGCGGACGAGGCGCTCGGTGCGGCTGAGGCCGACGCGGCACTGGTTGGCCAAAAGTTCGCCGACGGTGCGGACGCGGCGCGAGCCGAGGTGGTCGATGTCATCGACAACACCCTCGCCGCGCTTGAGGCGGATGAGATACTTGGTGGCGGCGACGACGTCGTCGCTTTCGAGAATGCGTTGTTCGATTTCGGCCTTGAGACCGAGCTTTTGGTTGACCTTGTAGCGGCCGACGCGGCCGAGGTCGTAGCGCTTGGGATCGAAGAAGAGGCGCTTGAGCAGCGCGCGGGCGTTGGCCGTTGTGGGCGGTTCGCCGGGGCGGAGGCGCTTGTAGATTTCCTTGAGGGCTTCCTCCTCGTTTTGCGTCGGGTCTTTCTTGAGGGCGCGGATGATTGCGCCTTCGTCAACCGAGGTGTCGATGACGCGGAGGGTGGTGATGCCGTGTTTTTCGAAGGTGCGCACGATTTGTTTCGTGAGCGGCTCGAAGGCGCGGGCGAGCACGACGCCTTGCTGGACGTCGATGGCGTCCTCGACGAGCACAAGCGTGGAGACGTTCTCCATGCCGAGGGCTTTGGAGACCTTGATGTCCTTGACCTCGTAGAAGAGGTTGAGGAGGTCGACGTTGGCGCTGTAACCGATGGCGCGCAGGAGGGTCGTGATGAGGAATTTGCGGCGGCGGCGGCGGCGGTCGAGATAGACGTAGAGCAGGTCGTTGTTGTCGAACTGCACCTCAAGCCAGGTGCCGCGGTCGGGGATGATGCGGAAGGAGTGGAGGGGTTTGCCGTTCGGGTGCGGCGTGACCTCGAAAGCGATGCCGGGAGAGCGGTGGAGCTGCGAGACGACGACGCGCTCGGCGCCGTTGATGATGAAGGAGCCGCGCTCGGTGACCATGGGGATTTCGCCCATGTAGATTTCCTCGTCCTTGATGAAGTCGGCCTCGCGGAGGCGGAGTTTCACGTAGAGGGGAACCGAGTAGGTGACGCCTTCGCGGAGGCATTCGATCTCGGAGTTCTTGGGCTCGCCGAGGTTGTAGGAGAGGTATTCGAGCGTGAGGCGTTCGTCGTAGGAGAAGATGGGGAAGACCTCCTTGAAAACGGCTTCAAGGCCTTGCGGCTTGCGTTGCTTGTCCGGCACGCCCTTCTGCAAAAAGTCCATGTAGGACTGGATCTGAATTTCGATCAGATTGGGCGGTTGGATTACTTCACGAAGTTTACCGAAGTTATTGCGGTCGGCCATGGTTTTTCCCGGTTGAATATGAGTGGAGACGACGAAACGGCCCGTGTGCGGAGGGCGGTTGATTTAGCTGGCTCGCGACCGCGCATGGGTGGCGGAGGCGGTGGCAGCAGGCACTGACTGATTACGATTTTGAGAAAAGGCAAAGCACAGGCCGCCTTTATGAACGGCCTGTGCTGAAATAATGGAAAGGTGCTTCCAGTTGCGAACCAAGTTATTACTTGAGCTCGACTTTGGCGCCGGCGGCCTCGAGCTTCTTTTTGATCTCTTCGGCTTCGGCTTTGGAAACGTTTTCCTTGACAGGCTTCGGAGCGCCTTCGACGAGGTCCTTGGCTTCCTTGAGGCCCAGGCCGGTGATGGCGCGGACTTCCTTGATGGCGCCGATCTTGTTCGCTCCGGCTTCCTTGAGGACGACGGTGAACTCGGTTTGCTCCTCGGCGGGCGCGCCACCCGCGGCGGCTCCCCCGGCGACAACTGCGACGGCGGCGGCGGCGGAAACGCCCCACTTTTCCTCGAGGTCTTTGACGAGGGCGGCGAGTTCGATGACGGGCTGCGCGGACAGCCATTCGATGACTTGTTCTTTGGTGATGTTGCTCATGGTAATCTCCTGTCCTTGACTAGCGCCGGCAAAACAGGGCCGGGCGTTTAAGAGACGTATCCCCTAGTGGTCGGACGGTTGATGGTTTTTGTCTTTCGGCGCCGAAGCGCGAAAATGGTTTTGGTTTTGCGGATTGGTTGAATCGACTTAAGTCGACTTAAATCGATGTGAGTCGATTCAAGTCGAAAAAAGGCGGTGGAAAAATCAGGCTGCGGGTGCCTCGGCGGGAGCGGCCTCGGCAGCGGGAGCGGCGTCGCCCCCGTCCTTCTTGACCTTGGCGTCGAGGACGCGGACGAAGGCGGCGGCGTTGCTGGTGAGCAGGCTGAGGAAGGAGCTGCGGAGCTCGTTGAGCGAGGGCAGGTCGGCGATCTGCGAGAGGAAGTCGGCGGTGACGACTTTCTTCTCCATGATGCCGGTCTTGATTTCCAGGCGCTGTTTTTCCTTGAAGAACTGCTTGATGATCTTCGCCACGGCGGCGGGATTCTCACCGCCGACGAGGATCGCGGTCGGACCGACGAAGGCGTCGTCACCGAGCTCGGGCAGGCCGAGGGCCTTGGCGGCGACTTTGAGCGAGCTGTTCTTGACGACGTGGAACTCGGCGTTTTCGGCGCGGAGTTTGGCGCGCAATTCGGCGACGTCGGACACGGTCACCTTCGTGTAGTTGGCGAGGATGACGTAGTCGGATTTCTTGAGGTGTGTCTCGACCTCTGCGATAAGATATTGTTTTTCGGCTCTCATTGTGGTCGGGCTCCTTTTAGTATTTGTTGTATTCGGTGGGGACGAGGCGGACGCCGGGGCTCATGGAGGCGGAGATTGCCACGGTCTTGATGTAGTGGCCCTTGAAGGAGGCGGGCTTGGCCTTGCCGACGGCCTCGATCACGGCTTGCGCGTTCTCGACGATCTGCGCGGGCGTGAAGGAGCGTTTGCCGATGCCGACGCCGATGTTGCAGGTCTTGTCCATCTTGAACTCGACGCGGCCGGCCTTGACGGCCTTGACGCCGGCGGCGATGTCGTCGGTGACGGTGCCGCTCTTCGGGTTGGGCATGAGGCCCTTGGGGCCGAGGATGCGGGCGAGCGTGCGAACTTTTTTCATGGCTTCGGTCGTCGCGATGGCGACGTCGAAATCGAGCCAGCCTTCGCTGACCTTGGCCATCATGTCGTCGAGGCCGGCATGGTCGGCGCCCGCGGCGATGGCGGCGTCGGGCGCGTCGGTGAAGACGAGCACGCGGACTTGCTTGCCGGAACCGTGCGGGAGCGGCGTGGTGCCGCGAACCATCTGGTCGCCCTGGGACGAATCGACGCCGAGGCGGATGGAAAGCTCGACGGTTTCGTCGAACTTGGTTTTCGGAAACTTGGCGAGGACTTCAACGGCCTCGGCCAATGTATACCCTTTTGTGAGGTCAGCGACCTTTTGGGCGCTGCGGTAGCGTTTGCTTTGTTTTGCTGGCATTTTGGACTCCTTGCGGTGCAGACGATCCGGTTTGGGCGAATCTCCCGCGGTTGATGAAAAGACTGAAAGACTGAAGGGCTGAAAGGCTGGACAGTGTTGGTGAAAATGAACCCGGGCCTTGGACTTCCTGCTTTCGGCCTTTTTCAGCCATTCAGCTTTTCAGTCTTTCAGCCCTTTGTTTCTAGTCGGTGACTTCGACGCCCATGTTGCGGGCGGTGCCTTCGAGGATTTTGACGCCGGCCTCCTCGGTCAGGGCGTTCATGTCCTTCTGCTTGATTTTCCAGATTTCGGCGAGTTGCTTGCGCGTGACCTTGCCGACCTTGTCCTGGTTGGGACGGGCGGAGCCGCTGGCGATGTTGGCGGCCTTCTTGATGAGGACGGCGGCCGGGGGCGACTTGAGGATGAAGGTGAAGCTCTTGTCGGTGTAAACGGTGATGACCACGGGGAGGATCATGCCGTTTTGGTCCTTGGTGCGGGCGTTGAAGTCTTTGCAGAACGCCATGATGTTGACGCCTTGGGCGCCGAGCGCGGGACCGACGGGGGGCGCAGGATTGGCGGCGCCGGCGGGAAGTTGGAGGCGGATGTAGCCTTGGATTTTCTTAGCCATGATGCGATTTTGGATTTTCGATTTTGGATTTTGGATTTGATTTGGCGGAACTCGCGCGGGCTAGAGGCGTGCTTGCTTCGAGAATCCTAAATCAAGGAGAAATGAAAGTGGTTTGGTGCTTGGTGTTTGGAATCGGAAAGACAGCGCTTCTGCTATTCTACATTTTTCATTATTCATTCTTCATTAGGAATCGTGACACCCGTCACGATTCCGTCATGCGCTGGACTTGCCAGTATTCGAGCTCGACCGGGGTGAAGCGGCCGAAGATGGAGACGGAGATTTTGAGTTTGCCGCGCTCGGGATCGATTTCGTCGATGCGGCCGGTGAGGTTTGCGAAGGCGCCGTCAGTGACCTTGACCTCCTCGCCGACTTCGTAGGAAACCTTGGGAACTTCCTTGCCGTTGGCCGCCTCGATGCGGGCGCGGATTTCGTCGATTTCGGTCTGGCGCAGCGCGGAGGGTTTTTCACCGCCGACAAAGCTGATCACGCCCGCGACTTCCTTCACGAAATACCAGGGGCGGTTGATGAGCTTGCGCTCACCGTCGAAGAGGCGCATGTGGATGAAAACGTAACCCGGGTAGAGTTTGCGGGTGATGGTTCTCTTCTTGCCGTTCTTGACCTCGGAAACCTGCTCGGTGGGCAACAGCACCTCAAAGATGTAATCGTCGAGTTCCTCCTGCTTCTTGAACTTGTCGATGTAGACTTTGACCTTGTTCTCCTGGCCGGAGAGTGTGTGCAGGGCGAACCATTGGGCGTCTGCGGGAACGGTGGCGGTGTCTGACATGGGTGTTGGTGCGGCGTCGGGGCGGCGATGGAAGCGGACAGCTTAGCTGACGAGCTTGGTGCAGAGCGCGATGAGTTGGTAGAGCGAAAAGTCGCAGATGCTTGTGAACAGGCCGAGAAGCAATGAGGCGAAAATGACAACCCCGGTGGACTGGACGAGCTCCGCTCGTGTGGGCCATGTGCACTTTTTCAGTTCATCGACCATTTCGATGACGAAAATGCGGGTTTTGCTGAATATGTTAAATTTCATGGATGCGGATTTCGGAATGTTTTTGTTCTCTGTCGCTCAGCTTTTCAGCCCTTCAGTCTTGTCAAGCTTCTCTCTTCGTTCAAAACAGCCTTTTAAAGTGGCAGGCGCGGAGGGACTCGAACCCCCAACCGACGGTTTTGGAGACCGCTACTCTACCAATTGAGCTACACGCCTGTGATAATTGTTGTTTAGACGACGCAGCCGAGGCCCGTTTTGCGGAGCCCCGGCAGGTCGTTTAAGTTGGTTGCAAAAACCGATTACTCGGTGATTTCGGTAATACGACCCGCGCCGATGGTGCGACCGCCTTCGCGGATGGCGAAGCGCTGGAGTTTTTCCATGGCGATGGGGGCGATGAGCTCGATGTCCACGCTGATGTTGTCACCAGGCATGATCATCTCAACACCCTTCGGGAGGTTCACAACGCCGGTCACGTCGGTCGTGCGGAAGTAGAACTGCGGGCGATAGCCGTTGAAGAACGGTGTGTGGCGGCCGCCTTCTTCCTTGGACAAGCAGTAGATCTCGGCCTTGGCCTTCTTGTGCGGGGTGATGGAGCCGGGCTTGGCAAGCACTTGGCCGCGCTCGATGCCGTCTTTTTCAACACCGCGGAGGAGGATGCCGACGTTGTCACCGGCCTGGCCGCTGTCGAGAAGCTTGCGGAACATTTCGATGCCGGTAACGACGGAGTTGGCGGTATCGCGGAGGCCGACGATTTCGACGGGCTCGTTGACCTTGATCACGCCGCGCTCAATACGGCCGGTGGCGACGGTGCCGCGGCCGGTGATCGAGAAGACGTCCTCGACGGACATGAGGAAGGGCTTGTCGTTTTCACGAACGGGCTCGGGAATGTCGGTGTCGATCGCAGCCATGAGGTCGGCGATGGCTTTCTCGCCCTCGGGCGTGCCCTCAAGGGCGGCCGTGGCGGAACCATGAACGATCGTGGTGGTGTCACCAGGGAACTGGTATTTGCTGAGGAGCTCGCGGATTTCCATGTCGACGAGGTCGAGGAGTTCCTTGTCGTCGATGAGGTCAACCTTGTTGAGGAAGACAACGATCGTGGGAACGCCAACCTGGCGGGCGAGGAGGATGTGCTCGCGGGTCTGGGGCATCGGGCCGTCAGCCGCGGAGACCACGAGGATCGCGCCGTCCATCTGGGCGGCGCCGGTGATCATGTTCTTGACGAAGTCGGCGTGGCCCGGGCAGTCGACGTGGGCGTAGTGGCGCTTGTCGGTTTCGTATTCGACGTGCGAGACGGCGATGGTGACGATCTTGGAAGCGTCGCGGACGGTGCCGCCCTTTGCGATGTCGGCGTAGGACTTGACCTCCGCGAGACCTTTGCGAGCCTGGACAGCGAGAATCGCGGTCGTAAGCGTAGTTTTGCCATGATCGACGTGACCGATGGTGCCGACGTTAACGTGCGGCTTTGTGCGTTCGAATGTTCCTTTAGCCATGATGTTATTGAGTGAAGTTGTTGATGTTGGAGTTTGTAGTTTTTGACCCTCGGGATTAGCGTCGGAGAAGTCAACGACGGCCGTCTTCCAATGGAGCCCAGAACCGGATTTGAACCGGCGACCTCCTCCTTACCAAGGAGGTGCTCTACCAACTGAGCTATCTGGGCATACCAATAGAATGGGTCAAAAAACGAGAAAAAGAGTGGAGAACGTGGTGAGTGCGCCAAGGGTCGTCAACTGAAAAGTTGGCCTTTTTGTGCGAAACCTAACCCGTTCCGGATACTCCAATCTGGAACTTGCCGCCCTTTGGGAGCGGGAAGGACGCGGAGGAAAGCGCGCATTTTGGAAATGTCAACATGTCTGTGGACCTTTTCCGCCTCCCGCATTTTCAAGCGTGACCCCGCGCGCGACACCGTGTTTCCTGTGCCACTTTACAACATGAAAAAACAAGCCTCCCGACTCACCCTAGCGTCGCGCGCGTGCCTTGCCGCCGCCTTCGCGTTTTCCCTCCTCATGTCCTCAACCGCCCTCGCCAAACCCGACACTCGCAACCGCGCCGAAATCCCCGACCAATACAAGTGGGACTTCACGCCCATCTTCCCAAACTGGGACGCATGGGAGGCCGCCATGAAGGACATGGAGGCCAAGATGAACGAATACGCCGCCCTCAAGGGCACGCTCGCCAACAGCCCCGAGGCCGTCCTCCGCGCGCAGCTCCTCTCCGACGAAATCGGCAAGCTCAGCTACAAGACCTATTGCTACACCAGCCTCCAGCGCGACGTTGACCAGCGCGACAATTCCATGGACGCCAAACTCCAGCGCGTGCAAGCCCTCTTCGCCAAGTTCGGCACGCAAGCCTCGTGGTTCACGCCCGAGCTCCTCACCATCCCGCAGGCAACGATGGAAACATGGATCGCCACCACGCCCGCGCTCCAACCCTACCGCTTCCCGCTGCTCGACACCTACCGCCAGCAAAAGCACGTGCTCGACGAAAAAGGCGAAAAACTCCTCTCCTACTCCGCGCAGGCCAACGGCACCCCGCGCACCGTTTACCAAAGCCTCAGCACCGCCGACATCAAGTTCCCCTCCATCACGCTCTCCGACGGCGGCGAAGTCACCCTCTCGCCCGGCGCCTACATGCAGATCCTCAACACCAACATGAACCAGGCCGACCGCGCCAAGGCATTCGACGCCTACTACAAAACCTACACCGCCAACATCAACACCTACGCCTCCATCTACAACGGCATCATGCAACGCGACTGGTTTGTCGCGCGGGCCCGCAATTACGCGACGACCCTGGAGGCCGCGCTCGAGGGCAACAACATCCCCGTCGCCGTCGTCGAAAACCTCATCGCCACCGCGCGCGCCGGCAACAAGCCGCTCCAGCGCTACCTCAAGCTCCGCAAAAAACTCCTCGGCCTCGACACCTACCACATTTACGACAACTACGTCCCCATCTACCACGTTGACAAAACCTACTCCTACGAGGACTCGCGCCGCCTCGCCATCGAGTCCATCGAACCCCTCGGCCCCGAATACGGAAAACGATTCCGCGCGTTCGCCAACAGCAAGCAGCTCGACGTCTATGAAAACGAAGGCAAGCGCTCCGGCGCCTACAGCATGGGCGTCTATGGAGTCGGCTCCTACGTGCTCCTCAATCACAACGACACGCTTGACGCCGCCTTCACCTACGCGCACGAGGCCGGCCACGCCCTGCACAGCATGCTCTCCTCCGAGAACCAGCCCTTCGCCACGGCCGGCTACACCATCTTCGTCGCCGAAGTCGCCTCGACCACCAACGAACGCTTCCTCCTCGACCGCCTGCTCAAGGAAACGACCGACCCGAAGGAACGCTTTCTCCTCCTCCAGCACGCCGTCGACTCGATCCTGGGCACCTTCTACCGCCAGATCGTTTTTGCCGACTACGAACTGCGCGCGCACAAACTTGTCGAGGAAGGCCGCCCCATCACCGCCGAAGTCCTCACCGGCATCTACCGCCAGTGCCTCGCCGACTACTACGGCGACGCCATGACGGCCGACGAGCTCGAGTGCATGACCTGGGCGCGCATCCCGCACTTCTTCAACTCGCCGTATTACGTTTACCAATACGCCACCTGCTTCGCCTCCTCCGCGCAAATCTACAAGAAGATGACAACCGGCCCCGCCGCCGCGCGCCAGGCCGCCGTCGAAAACTACCTCACGCTCCTCAAGAGCGGCGGCAACGATCATCCCGTCGAGCAGCTCAAGAAAGCCGGTGTTGACCTGACCAAGCCCGAGGCCGTGCAAGCGGTCGTCGATCAGCTCGACGAACTGGTCGCGCAACTTGAGCGCGAAGCCGCGAAGATCGAGTCGGAAAAGTGACGCGCCCATAAAGGCAAGCTCCTGCCAATCGTATCAAAGGCAGGGCAAAGCCTCTGGCTGAGCCAAAGCAGTTCCGCATATCACAATGCCTCCGGCAGTGCCGGAGGCATTGTTGCATCTCCCTCGCAACCCGACACAAAAAAGCCCCCCAAAAGCACGCTTGCTTTTTGGGGGGGCCGAAAATGTCAGGCAGGGCAGCCTTGATGACAACCAGTTACACCTGCACGTTATAAGTGCCGCGCGCGATCATGTCCTGCACGTTTTCCTGCATGTTCCGCCTGGGGGGCAGGATGTCTTCGCGAGGCGTGTTATCCACGAAAAACTCAACAATATGGGAAACTTTTCCGTGGCCGGATTCGCGGAGCTTGTCCTCGATCTTGGTAATCACGGCGCGGAGTTCGGCGGCGCTTTCAGCGTCAAGCTCCTGCACTTCGTCGTCTTTTTTGAAGATAACGTGGTAGGGAGGGACGGTGTCGCTGGTGAGGGTGAGTTGGTAGGCGCTGGCTCCGTTATGGAAATAGGTGAGGCGCACGAGGCCGATTTCCTGAAACACCGCGAGGCAGCGATACACTGTGACCAAATCGCAAGTGTCGGGCGGCAGGTCGGCATGAATTTGCTCAATGCTGGCCGGAACGGAGCGGTTGATCAACGAGTTGAGAATGGAAATACGGGGCTGGGTGATACGCAGTCCCGCCTCTTTGAGTCGGGCGCACGCATACTCAATCGACGTTTTGGATGTCTGGCTTGGCTGGGCGATGGCCAGCGGATGATTGGTCTGGGTGGATGCGATCATGATGGAAATTGAAAGTTTATTATGTCTTGCGCCGTTATTTGAAAAAGCAATGCAATAATTTTCTATGAAAGAAAATCGTCACAACCAAAATACCTTATTGCATTGCGCGTCAACACAATACATGTGTCGGGGCAAATTTAAGTTTTTTTGGTCCAAACCCTGCTCTACCAGGTGCTGCGATAACCAAAGTTGATTGCCCAAGGGCGTTTATAGTCCTGGGCCTTGGCGTATTCGTAATCAAGATACAACTGGCTCTTCCGGTTGATAACCCACGAGCAGCCAATGCCGGCCTCGTAGCGGGTGCCGTCCAGGTCAGCGGTATAGTATTGCGGGTATCCGGGACTGCCGGCCCGAATACGCCCGCCCTTTGTGGACGCGCTGGCGGCGGCAAGGCGGATGTAGGGTTTGAATTTTGAGCCGGGGCGGTCATAGCCGGTTCGGATGGCGGCGCGAGCCTGCTTGATGTTGGCATCGGCTATCTTAACCTCCATCGGGTCGGCGTTGCCAATCTGAGAGTGGTGGGGGACGGTGTTATAGGTTTTGCCATTAATGATAGCGATGGAGAGTTGCGCGGAAGGCTCGACCCACCAACCGGAGTTCTTGAATCTTATGATTTTGCCGACCTCCTGAGAAATCCCCCAAGCCGCGTTATTGTATTCGGCGCTGGTTTGCTGGCCGTCGAGAGCGCGAGCATGAATTTCGTTGCTGTTCCGCATGATGAGCAGCGTGGTGTCGCCATACCAGCCGTTATCCTTGAGGTAACTGAAATAGAAACCGAGGCCGACGCTGTTGGTTTCGCCGTCGCCGCGGATGTCAAAATCGCGATCGACATTGGAAATGACGGCATAGGCGCCGAGGAGATATTGGTTATCCTCCCAGCGGAAGGCCTTGTCGTAGCCGGAGGCTATTCCTGCGACAGTTTCATCAAAGGGATCGGTGGCCACGCTGATGTCTGCTTCAAGGTTATAGGCGTTGGCGCGCAGCCACATGTTACCGCCCTTGGAGGTGACGGTGGTATAGGCAAGCGGAGACTGGCGTGTTTCAGGCGGAGTCATGAGGGATTCCTGCCGCAAGTCGCCCATGCGCTGGCGAACGGAGTCGAGCTGGTAGTGCCATTCCAGCCCCGCGACGCTGGCAGTGGAAAGAACGGCGTCGCCAAGGTTGCTCAGCTCGTCCGTGGCGGCGAGATACCAGACATTGGGATTTTCCGGCGTGAGCAGGCCGCCGACACCCTGACGAACCATGAGTCGCCCCATGCCCACTTCCGTGGTGCCGCTAAAGGTGAGCGTGTTGCTGATGGTATAATTGCCCTCATCGAGCTCGATGATCACAAGGGATTTGCGGGTCTTGTCGGGGGTGACCTTGTCAATATTGATGGCCTTGACAACATATTCGCCCTCGAGGGTGCCGGACAGGATGAGTTTGTCCGCCTTGCCGGAATTGTAATCGGAACGGACAAAAATAGTGCCGGTTGTGCCGGTGATTGTGCCGCTGAAATTGGTGATATGCACCGAGGAGGGGACATATCCGGATTCGGGGAAGGAGGAGCCGGTGCGCAACACGCCGTGATTCATCACGTTTTTGATGTTTTGATTATAACCGCCGAGGTCGAGGACGCCGTCGGCATTGATCTCAAATGCGCCGATGCTGTCGAAATTATTGGCCCTGCCGGAAATGAGCGCGCCTTGGTTAATCTGGACGGTGCCGGAGTAAGAGCTGCCGCCATCGAGGGTGACTTCGGCGGTGCCGGTTTTGACAAGGACGCCGCCGCTGCCGGCAAGCGATCCGCTAAAGACGTAATCGACGGCGGTGTTGAAAATGAAAGTGCCGCTGGTGAGGATGTTGCCTTTGATTTCAGGCCGGGCGGGACGGGTTGACTCATCCTCTTCATCTTCGTCCTCGGACGTTGTATTCTCGAAGATGAAGACATTTTCATTAACGACGTCGCCGTAAAGGGTGCCCGTGTGGAGCATGGTGCCCGAGGGCTTGACATAAACCCCGAGGCTGCCGGCGGTTCCACCGCCGATCACAGAAGAGACGTCGCTCACCAGCAAGCCCTCCTCCGCAATGGTCCAGCCAGTGTAGCTGTTGTTTGTGCCGGCCAATACGAGGGTGCCCGTGCCTGTCTTGGTGAGTGTTTTGCCATCCCAGCCGTTAAACCAAGCGGTGGAGGTGTCGTTGTCCTCAAGGCTGGTGGCCAGGGTAAAGGTGCCGGAATCGACATAAAACGTGCCATGCGCGCTTTGATTCGCGGTGCTTTCCCACACGAGCGATGATTTGAGAACGATCTGGGTCTCGTAATCAGTGCCACTGGTGGAGATGTCTGTAAAAACGAGAAATTTCGACTCATCGACAGTGTCGAGGGAAACATTGTTAACGACGAGTGCGTAGTCGCGATCGATTGTGGTGCCGGAAACAACGAGCGTGTGCGTCGACTCCCTGTCGTAACTGCTGATATTGCCGTAGCCCGCTATGTTGATCGTGGAACTCGTCGTGGTGCTGAGTTCGCCGACGTCGAGCGCGATGGTGTCGGTGATGCTGAGATTGAGCGTGGTGTCGGCGGCGACGACAAGGGTGCCGGTGACCTTAAGCTGGTTGTTGCCGCCGATGGCGAGCGAGCCTTCCTCAATGTGAATATTACCCACTGTTCCGGTGCCGAGCGTGGCCATGTCCGAGGAGGTTTTGTAAACATTGGCGGTGTTGCGAATGGTGCCTGTGAAATCGCCCGAAAACAGGGTGAGGTCGCATCCCTGCATGTCCATGGTGCCGATGCCGTTGAGGCTGGCAATGGTGCGGTCAACCGTGCCCGAACGATAGACGCCCGTGCCGATGATATTGAGCGTGGAACTGTCGGTGATGTTGCCGATGAGGGTTCCCGCGTCGATGGTGGTGGGCCCCGTGTAGGTGTTGCTGCCAGTAAGCGCAAGCATCCCGGCCCCCGTTTTGCGGAGCTCGCCGGAACCAACAAGATCGACGTTGAGTTCCGTGGCCGTGCCCATCGCGGCGGGCGCCCCGGTGCCGGTGGCGTTGACCGTGAGCGTGCCCGTGATTTCAACATCGCTGCCCGGGGTGGCGGTGATGCTTCCGTAATAGGCGGCTAGAGTGGCATCATCAAAACGGATTTTGCCCGCGCCGCCATCCACATCACCATTGCTGTCGATGGTTGTGAGCGCCAGGGTGCCGGTGCCATAATTCGCGCTGATCGCAATGGTGGAGCTTTCCACAATAAAGGATTGGGCGACAATGCCGCCATCAACCACGAGCGTGGAATAATCGGAAAGCGTCACCGTGCCGCCAACGTAGGCCGCCGACGAGGTCTGCGGGGCGTTGCTTCCGGAAATCGTGTTCCTATAGATTTCTATCGTGCTCTCCGATCCCGACATTACGAGGTTGCCTTTCGTGTAAATGGCACCGCCGGCTGAGCCTGAAGTATTGCTGACGATATGCATGCGCCCGGCCAATGTGACGTCGCCCCCGGCATAGATGGCGCCGCCCTCGCCTTTGGCCGTGTTATTGACGAAGGTGCCCGAAATCGACGCCCCCGAACCGGCGGACGCCGGGATGGTTAAATCGCCGCCAACATGAATCGCGCCACCCTGCGCACCGGAGGTGTTGCTGCTAAATAAGAAAAGCGTGTCGCCGCCCGTGCCCGTGGGCTCGGCCATGGTGAAATCGCCGCCCGCATAAACCGCGCCGCCTGACGCCCCGGCCACATTGTCATAAAACAAGAATCCGACCGTGCTGTTTGTCCCGGATGCGTCAGTAATAACAAAATTTTCCGCCGTATAGACCGCCCCGCCCTCCTTGCCCGCATTATTGGCGGTAAAACTAACATAAAGCGTGCTGCTTGTGCCCGACGCTGGCGTGACGATGGTAAAATCACCGCCATTGTAAACCGCTCCGCCCTCCTCGCTGGTTGTGTTCGTTAGAAAAAGGAAGATACCGGTGTTGCCGGTGTTGCCAAACGCGAGGTTTGAACCCGCCCCCGCCCGGATCGCGCCGCCTTGGGTTGTTGCCGAAAAGGTGCTCGTGAAATAAAGCTGCGTGGACTCAGCGGCAAGCAACGAAAAATCAACATTGTCGTCGACCTCTATGCGCTGATTTTCAAAACCGCGCAGATTTGAACCGATTGCGGCAAATTCCGCTGCCGATGAACCCGTGATCCTGATGGACGCCCCCGCCGTCGTGTCACTTATGATCGCGCCACCGCTGAAACGCCACGAGCCCGAGGCAATGACCATTCCGGGATTGGTGCCGGATGAGCCAATCGTGACGTGGCTGCTCGAAATCACAACATGATACCCCGTGCCGGTAACCGTGCCGTCCGCGTCGACGCCGAACACCACCGAATCGCCGTCGGCAAACTTGGCGCTGCTTCCGGTGCTGGCGCTGGTCCAGTTTTCCGCCGAATCATCCCATGCCCATGATGCGTCGGTGCCGCTCGGCGGGGTCCAGATGACGGTGTCCGCCGCAAAGGCGGGGACGGCGCCCGAAAAAAAGGCAAGGCCGGCGACGGCGGCGAAAGTGGCGCGCGCGAAAGCGGCAAAACGGACGAATCGATGCGAGGTTTGTCTCATAAAAATAGGATGGATGCGGGCAATTGCAGTGCTGGTCCGATGCGGAGGCGGTTGTCGGCGTGGCGGCGGCTTATGCCTCATTCACGCGCGCGGGAGCGATCACTCGTGGCGCGCCTTTTGATGCGGCGTGTGATTGCATTGGCGGAAAACTGGTGGCGATGCGACCGGACATGTTCGGTGGAAAACAAAGACGAGAGCTGAAAAACGCAATATGGATTTTGCAGGAACTGCATGCGCGAATCGTTTATGGCAAATTGAAATGTGATAGGAGGACGCGAAAACTTGTTCCGCGTTTTTTGGACGGCGCGCAAAAATGCCCGCCACGCTGCCGCGCCTTGACAGGCCGCGGCACTCGGCTGCAAAAACGCTTCATCATGAAAAAACGCCACTTGAGCCGTTTTCGCCTGGCCGCGCCCGCGCTGCTCCTTTCCTTCGGCTTGTTATTCGCCGGGGTCGTGGTTTTCGGGCAAAGCCGCGGCGTGCCGGAACCCGAGCCACCGCCCTCCGCGACCACGACAGCGCAACAATCCGCGTCCGGCAATGACGCCGCCGCCGCGGCCATCGCGGGCGGTTACGTGGACACGGAGCTGCCCGAGTTCATCAGGGAAACGGCCGACACGGTCCTCGCCTTTTTCGACGTTCGGAAAACCGGCAATTCCTGGCAGCGCCTCGTGCTCGCCGCCGCGATCATCGTCGCCTTTTACCTGATGCGCCGGCTGCTGCTGCCGGCTGTGTTTTTCCTGCTCAAAAAACTGACCAAGCGCACGACCTGGACGTTTGACGACAGGGTGGTCGACGCCGCGGAACCGCCCTCCGCGCTCTTCCTGATGCTCTCGGGCATTTACGTGGCGGTGCTCACGCTCGACTACGCGCCCCCCGTGCGCAAGGCCATCGGCAGCACGGCCACGCTGCTTTTTTCCGTAACCCTCTTCTGGTTGTTGTTGCGCCTGCTCAACGCCGGACTCGACTACATGCACACGAAGGCGACCCAGCGCGGCGCGGGCATCGCATTGTATATGCCGTGGATTCGCAAAACGCTCGTGGGCGTCTTCGCCGTGGCCTCGGTGCTGACCATCGCGCAAAACGTGTTCGGCCTGGAAATCCAGGCGTTCATCGCCGGCCTCGGCATCGGCGGCCTCGCGCTCGCGCTCGCGGCGCAAGACACCGTCGCGAACGTCTTCGGCGCGGCCGTGGTCGCGGTTGACCAGCCTTTCAAAATCGGCGAATCCGTGCAACTGGCCGGCCACTCCGGCATGGTTGAGGACATCGGAGTCCGCTCCATGAAACTGCGCCGGTCCGACAAGGCGCTCGTCATCATTCCCAACAAAACCGTGGCGTCGGAATCAATTGTGAACCTGTCGAAATTCACCAACCGCCGCGTCGAGCAAGTGCTCGGCTTCACCTACGACAGCACGCCCGACCAGATGGCGGCGATCGTCGATGACATACGCGCGCTGATAAAAGCGGAGCCCGACGCGCTGCCCAATTCCGAGATGGTGTATTTCCGCGACTTCAGCGCGTCGTCGCTCGACCTGTGGATTGTTTACGTGACCCGCGAGCCGGACTTCGCAAAACACATGGCGCTGCGCCAGCGCTTGAACCTCGCGTTCATGCGCGCCGCAGCCGCGCGCGGCCTGTCGTTCGCCTTCCCCACCCAGACAATCGACCTCGCGCCCTCCGCGATGAAGGCGCTCGGGAAAAACCAGTGACGCCCGCCATTTCGCCATTCCGCGCCAAAAACATCCACCCCGATAAAAAAGCTTCGCCCTCTGCCCCGCCGATGCTTTTCTCGCGGCATGGGATTTTTTGACCGCTTTACCTCCAGGAAAAACAATTCCGGTGAAACCACGCCGGCGCCCACACCCGCCGCCGCGCCCGCTGGCGAAGAACCTCCCGCGCCCGCCCCCTCCTCGCCGGAAAGCGTTTTGCAAGGCACAATTAAAACCCGGTTGCTCGCCGCCCATGAAAAATTGCAGGCGCGCGATCTCCCCGGCGCGATGGCCGTCTACGAGGAGCTGCTCCAAACCGCGGGCGACCGCGCCGACGTGCTCGTGACAATCTCCGCCGACCTCGGCACCGCGGGCTACATTCCGCAAATCATCGAACTCGTCGCGCCGCGTTACGACGCCGAGCGCCACGGCCCCGCCACCGGCATCAACCTCCTCCAAGCCTACCTCGCCACCAACAACACCGCCGCCGCGCAGCACGTGCTCGACATCCTCTTCGCGCTCAATCGCGCCGACCTCGAGGAGCGCCTTCACGGTTTTTCCAACGCCCTCGCCGAGCTCATCGAAGCCGAAAAACGCGGCGATCTTCCCGCGCCCGCGCACAGCCCCGACGGAAACCCGGCAAACGCGCGCAAGACCATCAACCTCGTCAGCATTTCGCGCCCGATCTGGTCCTACGGAATCGAAGAGCTTCCCGGCGTGCTTCCGTCGCCCAAGCAAAACCCGAAACTGCGGCACATCGCGTTCGGGCAACTTTCCATCCTCGGCATCAAGACCGAGGACGCCCTCGAAAAATCAAAGCAGCCCGAGGACGAACTGGCCCGCTTCACGCGCGGCTTCCCCCTCTGGCTCTCGGAAACATTTTATTACAGCCCCCACTACAACCCCATCGCGGCGCTCGCCCTCTTCGACAAGGACTACTACGCCATCTTCCCCGTCGAATGGACCAAGTCCAACATCGAGCAACTCGTCGCCTCCAGCAACGGCAAACTCGATTACGTCATCACCGGCGCGGTTGAGAAAAAGGACGACACGACCGAGATACTCCTTCGCGTGTGGGAGGTGAAAAAAATGCGCGAACGAAAACAATTCCACACCAAGTGGACCTCCGCCACAGCCGACGTCGAGCTCGCCAAACTCCACGAGCAAATCCGCCTCTTCATGGAATGGCAGCAGGAACCCGGCGCGCCCGCCTGCACGATGCCCGCGCGCCCCGAAGCCTGGTGCCAGACGCTTGGCGCCTCACTCAGCTTTTTCCTCGCGGACAAAAACGCGATTCCCGCCGGGCAGGTTTCCATGCCCGCCGAGACGCTCGCACTCGCCGCCAAACACGCCGCCGATTCCGAGCGCGAGGCATTCGCCTATCTCACGCTCGCGGATCGCGCGCAACGCATCGGCATGAGCGACGCGCTCCCCGCCGCCGCGCCCGCGCTCGCCGCCACCCCGCTCGTCGAGCAGGCGAAACAGGCGCTCGGGTTGCAGTAGGCCAAAAAGAGGCAAAACCACACCTCCCGCGGGAGCGTCGCCTGCAACGCGCCCCCGCGTGTCGTCACTCCCTCAAAAACGATTCCGCCACGCGCACAAATTCCGCGCGAGTTTCCATGTGCGGATTGTGGCCGGACGCGGCGATGGTTTCGATGCGCGCATTCGGAAAATGCCGCGCAATCACCCGGCGGTCCTCCGAACCCTCCGCGGTGTTCACGTAGCTTGATTTGCCTCCCGTCACAAAAAGCGCGCCGCCCTCAAACCGCTCGCCCTCGCGAAGCGGATTCGCCTCCAGCTCCGGCAACGCCGCCGTGATCACGGGCAGATTGATCACCCACTTCCAACCTCCGCCATTCGCGCCGCCCGCCTCGTCACGCTCAAGATTTGTCGTGAGAAATTTTCGCGTCGCCCAATCGCCCACGCGCGCCTCGAAGCGCATCTCCGCCCCGGCTCTCGACGAAAGCGCGCGCAAGTCGAGCTCGTTCATCGCCGCGAACTCGTTGCGATGCGCAATCGACAAATAATCCTTCGGCGCAATATCCACCACAATCAACCGCTCCACGCGCTCCGGCTGACGGCACGCCAGCGCCATCGCCACCTTGCCGCCCATGCTGTGCCCCATGAGCGAAACGCTCCTCAACCCGCGCGCATCCATCCACGCCAGCACATCCGCGACCATCGCATCATAGCTCATCGCGTCCGCGTGCGACGAACGCCCGTGATTGCGCAAGTCCAGTGCCAGCACATGTCCCGCGCCCGCCCGCGCCAAGTCGCCGCCCGTCGTCTGCCAGTTTCGAGACGACCCCAGCAACCCGTGCAGCACCACCAGCGGCGGCCTCCCCTCGCCACCCAAATCCCGGCAGAATAAATCGACGGTGTTCGCGCTGTTCATTTCCACGCCGTTTTGAAACGCAAAACGTAAAGACGCAAAAAAATACCGACCTCGAAAACAATCCTGTCACGGCATCGCGTTTCACCAGCTTCCGCGCCGTCCGCCCTTCCGCGTTTTAGCGATCAAAAATAATCGCCGATTCCCCTTCCCTCCCCCGCTGCCACCATCAACCTTTTGTTTCTTCTTCTTTTAACTCCCATTCCGCGCCATGCCTGAAAAACCCGCTTTCATTCCGCTTTTATTTTTGTCCGCATGCCTGCTGATTTGCGCCGGTTGCGACGATGGCGCGCGCAACTACCCCGAGGAATCCGCGCGCGCTGCCGGGTCCGAGCCGGCCGTCTCCATCACAACGCACATGCTGCCCGGCTTCGATCTCGCGCGCCATGAATACGCGCGCACGCTCCGCCTCGCCGACGCCGCGCTCGACGCCGATCCGGTGACAATCGTCTCGGCGCGCAACCCGCGCAGTGCCGGCGACGCGCACGACTTCTCCTCCGAGGGCGACTACTGGTGGCCCGACCCGAAAAACCCCGCCGCGCCCTACGCGCGGCGCGACGGCATGACAAACCCGGACAATTTTGTCGCGCACCGGCGCTTGATGATGGAGTTCTCGCGCAACGTCTCCGCGCTTGCCGCCGCCTACAAACTGACGCGCGAGGAGCGCTACGGCGCGGCGGCGGTGGAGCACTTGCGCGCGTGGTTCGTGACGCCGGAGACGCGCATGAACCCGTCGCTCGAATACGCGCAGTCGATCAAGGGCCGCCACACCGGGCGCGGCATCGGCGTCATCGACACGCTGCACCTCGCCGAGGTGGCGATGGCCGTCGTCGCGTTGCGCGGCGCGGGCGCGGAACAGTTGGACAACGCGGTGGCCTTCACGCCCGAAACCGACGCCGCGGTGACCGCGTGGTTTCGCGACTACCTGCGCTGGATGCGCACGCACAAATACGGCATCGACGAGAGCAACGCCAAAAACAACCACGGCACCTGCTGGACATTGCAGGCCGCATGCTTCGCGCGCGTGACCGGCGACACCGCCGTGCTCGACGAATGCCGCGCGCGGCTTGTGACGCTCCACATCCCAAACCAAATGGCCGCCGACGGAAGCTTCCCCCTCGAACTCGAGCGCACCAAACCCTACGCCTATTCGATCTTCAACCTCGACGTCATGTGCGCGCTCGCGCAAGTCGTGGGCACGCCCACGATCACGACGGATATTGAAAAGCACCCGGACGGCAGTTCCAGCGGCACGGTGGCAATCGGCAACGATTACATGACATGGCGTGTTTCTGAAGTCGACGATCGCGGCATGATTAAAGCCGTCGCCTACCTCGCGCCCTTTCTGGCGGACAAATCGAAATGGCCGCTCAAGCCCGACGTGATGCATTGGAACGACTGGCCGGTGCGCCAGCCCGCGCTCCTCTTTGGCGCGATGTCCGCGGGCAACGAAACCTGGCTTGCCACATGGAAGCGGCTCGCCCCCGATCGCATGGTCGAGGAAGTGCAGCGCAACTTCCCCATACGCCACCCCGTGCTCTGGTATTAAAAAACGCATCCCAAGCCGGCAAAACCGAAACCAAAAGACCGTTGATGATTGTGAAAAGGAACACAGAGAACACGGAGAACCACAGAGGGCGGTGAGGCCCGTCGGTTATTTGCATAATTTTACGCGCATGGAGCCATATGCAGCCATAATTCTTGATTAGAAAAAGCTGCGTTGATCCGCTTGTGAACATGCGATGGCCTGCGGACTTCCCAAAACTCTGTGGACCTCTGCGTTCTCTGTGTCCCTCTTCTGCGTCCCTGCCGCCCCTCTTGCGTCGTCATTTCATTTGGCCAAAGCTGATTGTTCACTGAGCCTTTGGAGACCATTTCCCCGTAGTCGCATCCTGACAAAAATCCCTCTCGGGTGGAACTCCCGCGTCCGCATAGATTTCACCAACGTCCATTCTCTTTATGAATTCTATAAGCGCGCCAGCATCGGGACTGAGCTGAAATTCAGGACGATGGAGAATCCCGCCATTGCCCGTAAGCATATCAAACGCATCTGATGGCTTAAGACCCGCACGAACAGCCTGGCTGAAAAATACAAATAAAGCCGCCTTGGCCTCCTCTATATTGATCAGCGCATCTGTTATCACCTTGGCATAATACTCGCGGTATGCGTTTATAAATGCCTCTTTTTCTTTTGGCGTGGTGGCATCGGTGACGCGGTAATCCGGGTCATAAGCGTCAGCGGCAGATGGATTGGCGCCGCTTCCATTTGTGACCGCGGGAAAAAGATTCATAGCTAACTCAAGAGCCTTGGGTATATCACCTTCCTTGACAAACACAGTAGTGCGCATCGGGTCCGGATTCATGCCATAAATTAGTTGAAGCGTTCGTTCGGGCGCTAAAAGTTCTCCGTCATTTATATGTGTTTCAAAGTAAATGCCGCTGGATTCTAACAATGGAAAAAGCCTTTTGGCTTCCTGAAGGTCGAACGCGCCCAGTTCATGCAGCATTTCGGATGATTCATTCATTGTATTTTTATTTTTTGTCCAAGAAACAGTTTGGGAAGGTTTGATTATCAATCAAATATCCACAGGGCCCTCAACAGTTCAAAGTTAATCGCCTCCCGCGCCTCTTTGCAGCCATTCCTTTCGCTTGCGGCTGCGCCACGCTGAGTCCCTTGTGTTCCCTTCTTCATCCCTAAAACTTCCGCGCCTTCCGTCCTTCCGCGCTTCCGCGATTAAAAAAAATATCGCCTTTTTCCTTCCCGCCCCCGCTCCCTCCGCTACCCTTTCGCCTTTCAATTTTCGCACACCTTTCCACGCCGCACCATGTCCGCCAAACCCGCCAATTCCGCGTCATCGCCCGCCGCCCCCGTCAAGCTCACCCCCATGATGCAGCAGTATGTTGACGTGAAACGCGGCCTGCCCCGCGACACCCTGCTCCTCTTCCGGCTCGGCGACTTTTTCGAAATGTTCAACGACGACGCCGTCACCGCGTCGAAACTCCTCGGCCTCACCCTCACCAAGCGCCAGGAAACCCCCATGTGCGGCGTCCCCGCGCACGCCGTTGACAACTACGTCGGCAAACTCCTCGCCCTCGGCAAAAAAGTCGGCATCTGCGACCAGGCCGAACCCGCCAAGGCCGGCAAACTCGTCCGCCGCCAGCTCACCCGCATCCTCACCCCCGGCACCACGCTCGAAACCGCGCAAATCGACGCCGCCCGCAACCACTACCTCTGCGCCATCACGCACGACAAGCACGGCCTCCACGCCGCCTGGCTCGACCTCACCACCGGCGAGTTCAAGGTCGCCACCGACGAGCGCCCCGAAAACCTCCTCCCCATCCTCACCGCGCTCGACCCCGCCGAAATCGTCACCCCCGAAAACGCCCTCCCCGCCTGGCAAAACGCCGCGCACGACCACGCCAACCCGGCCCACGCCGCGCTTGCCGCGCTCGCCGGCTTCTGCGCCACGCGCCTCGTCACCGAGCTCGCCCCCTACCAGTTCGAGCTCAACGCCGCGCCCGCCGCCATCGCCGCCGCGCTCGGCGTCCTCAACCTCCAAGGCTTCGGCCTCGAAAACAACCACCCCGCCCTCGGCCCCGCCGCCGCGCTCGTTTATTACGCAACGGAAAACCTCTGCGCCAAACCCGAAAACCTCCGCAGCCTCCAGGAATACCGCCCCACCAAAACCCTCCTCCTCGACCCCGCCACCCTCCGCAACCTCGAAATCTTCAACTCCACCCGCGGCACCCGCGACGGCTCGCTCCACCACGCCATCAACCGCTGCGCCACCCCCGCCGGCGCGCGCCTCCTCGAACGCTGGCTCGCCGCCCCCGCGCTCGACCTCGCCGAAATCCACCGCCGCCAAACCATCACCGGCGAACTCCTCGCCATGCCCGGCTCCCTCTCCGCCCTCCGCGCCCACCTCCAAAACATCCGCGACATCCCCCGCATCATCGGCCGCCTCCAAAACCGCCTCCGCAACCCCCGCGAACTCGGAGGCGTGCGCGACACCCTCGCCCAACTCCCCAAAATCCACGACGCCCTCGCGCAATTCGCCCCCGGCACCACCACCCGCATCCAAAAGGAAAAAATCGACCTCCTCCCCGAACTCCACGCCCTCCTCGCCCGCGCCCTCGCCGACGAACTCCCCAACGACATCAACGAAGGCAACCACATCCGCGCCGGCCACGACCCCGAACTCGACCGCCTCCGCGCCCTCACCACCGGCAACAAAACCTGGCTCTCCGACCTCGAGCGCGCCGAGCAGGAGCGCACCGGCATCCGCTCCCTCAAGGTCAAATACACCGGCAATTTCGGCTACTACATCGAAGTCACCAAGGCCAACCTCCACCTCGTCCCCGCCGACTACATCCGCCGCCAGACGACAGTCGGCGGCGAACGCTACGTCACCGAGGCGCTCAAGCAAAAGGAAAAGGAAATCTTCCACGCCGAGGAAAACGCCCTCGCGCGCGAACTCGTCCTCTTCAACGAACTCGTCACCGCCGTGCTCGACGAATCCATCGCGCTCGTGCGCACCGCCGACACCCTCGCCGAACTCGACGTCCTCTGCGGCTGGGCCCAGCTCGCCCGCGAATGGGATTATGTTTGCCCGACAATCGACGAAACCGACGTCCTCGAAATCACCGAAGGCCGCCACCCCGTCGTCGAGCAAATGCTCAAAAACCCCTCCGCCGGCAGCCCGCAAACCTTCGTCCCCAACGACACCGCGCTCAGCTCAAGCGACGCGCAAATCGCGCTCATCACCGGCCCCAACATGGCCGGCAAATCGACCTACATCCGCCAAGTCGCGCTCATCACGCTCATGGCGCAAGTCGGCTGCTGGGTGCCCGCGAAAGCCTGCCGCATCGGCCTCGTTGACCGCATCTTCTCGCGCGTCGGCGCGAGCGACGACCTCGCGCGCGGCAACTCCACCTTCATGGTCGAGATGAACGAAACCGCGAACATCCTCAACAACGCCACCGACCGCTCGCTGATCATCCTCGACGAAATCGGCCGCGGCACCTCGACCTACGACGGCCTCAGCATCGCCTGGGCGGTGGTCGAGCACCTGCACCGCGACGAAACCCGCGGCCCGCGCACCCTCTTCGCCACGCACTACCAGGAACTCACCCAACTCGAAAAACATTTGCCGCGCATGAGAAACCTCAGTGTGGCGGTGAAGGAGTGGAACGACGAAATCGTCTTTGTGCGCCGCGTCGTCCCCGGCGCCGCCGACCGCAGCTACGGCATCCAAGTCGCGCGCCTCGCCGGACTCCCGCTGACGGTGATCGACCGCGCCAAAACAATCCTGGCAAAATTGGAAAGCGAAGACACCGACATCGAGCTGACCGCGCCAACGCCGAAAGCGCGCCCCAAAAAGAAAATCACCGTGAAGCCCGAAGACGACGCGCAGATGAGTTTGTTGTAGTTTTTTTATTATATAATATGAAATTAATAACATTACTTATTTTTATAAAAGCCCTGATTCTATTAATATTCCCCATTGCCGCTATAAGCATTATAAAGGAAAACGAAAAGAAACAGGCGGCGGAATGGAAACATTGGGAAGAATCGGTTTATTCCCGCGTTAACAGGGATTCGCAATCAGGTGCGCCCGCCTCCTTTAAGGATAGCTCGCTGGAATATGCGATGATGCAGCTCTCATTGATCTCGAAGAAGGAAAAAGCCAATCGGAAATTTTTTCAGGGTCTCTGTGTTGGCGCGGGATTTCTATTATTGTTGGACGGCGTTTTCATCCTAATTAGGGAAACCCGGCTGAAGAATAGAAAACCAAATTCAAGAAACACAAATTATCCGGCTCCCACATTATAAATCAGGCTTCGGCAACATCCCCCGCGCCAACGGCGCGTCACAACTTAGCCCATGGTGCCGCTGCGGCACCCTGGGAACATAACCACAAAACCCCATGCGCCCTGTAGGGGTGCCACAACCCGCGCCTTCCGCGTTCCCCCTTCCCGCAATCTCAATCGCCAACATCACCCCGCCATGCCCCAATCCCTCTCGCGCATTCTCGTCCATCTCGTGTTTTCCACAAAACACCGCGAACCCATCATCGCGCCCGCCGACCAATCCGCATTGCACGCTTATCTCGCGGGCACGCTCAACGCCGTCGAATGTCCGGTCATCCAAATCGGCGGCATCGCCGACCATGTTCATCTCCTCTTCGGCCTCTCTCGCACGCACACAATCGCGGATATCGTCAAACACGCCAAACAAAACGCAGCGCGCTGGCTGCGTGAACGCGACGCCCGCTACAGGAATTTTCTCTGGCAATCCGGTTACGGCGCATTCTCCGTTTCGCCGTCAATGGCCGATGCCGTGCAAACCTACATCCGCACGCAACCGGAGCATCACCGCAAAGTCACATTCCAGGACGAATATCGCGCGCTTCTCGCCAAGCACGGAATCGAATACGACGAAAATTACGTCTGGGATTGATGCGCATGTGGCGCCCTGTCAGGGCGCACGGTGTTTATCTTTTCATCCCCGGGGCGGGCGCCCTTGGCGCCCGCCCCGGGCTAAGTTGTGGCGCGCCTTTGGCGTGCAATTCCAGATACCTCACGCTGAGACTCGACACCATCAATCGCGGGCCAATTTGCGCGGTGCGGCGCACCTTGCGCGACTGGCTGAAGAGCGTCGCGTTTACCAGAGTCTGCGGTAGCCGAGGTTTAGGGACCAGGGGCGTTCGTAGAACTGAGCCTTCGCATATTCGTAGTCGATGTAAACCTGGCTGATCGCGTCGATGCGGTAGCTCGTGCCCAGGCCGAACTCGACTCGCTTGCCGTCATAGTTGGCCTCAAATGTTCTGCCGTGCGCAGTGATCTCGCCGTCGGAGCTTTCCACCGAGACCGCCGCAAACTTGCCGTAGGGCGCCCAGCGGCT
>NZ_JAQFIP010000022.1 GCF_029504735.1 Ereboglobus sp. PH5-10
GGGCTCGCAGTTGCAAAATATCACCGACGCGGTCCATTGCATAGTGCAGGGGGGCGCATCCGGAACCAACAACATTGATGCCGATCCGCTTCTGCTGCCGATAGGTGAATCAATGGGGCATCTTGTGGCGATGCTATCGGCAGGCAGTCCTGCTATAGGATCGGGTCAATCGCAGGCCGAAGCAGCGGTTGGTATAACAATACCGCAGGCTGACGGCCGAGGAATGCCTCGTCCTGAACATCCGACAATAGGAGCATATGAGTGGACCTCCTCATCAATGATAATATCGAGCCAGCCACAAGTAAACATGGACGTCGCACCGAATGGCGCCGCCGTAACAATATCATCCACGGTCAGCAACGCGGTAAGATATGAGTGGTATTTTAAGAATGACGGTATGTTCAATTATAGACTGTTGAACGAAACACAGACATCCGAGTGGAATATAATAGCGGGACCGGGAAGTTACGGCTGGTATCGCATGGTGGCATATGACGCGCAGGGAAATCAGTTGGCCGCAGAGCCGGTGTTGGTGAGGAGTCCGCGGGTTTACGTGAGCACGACAGGCAGTGACGAGAACGACGGATCGTCATGGGCGACGGCGGTCGCGAGCGTGCAGCACGCGATAGAAAACTGCTTCGGCAATGAGGTATGGGTTGCGAGCGGGACGTATGTGCCGATGGGTCGTCCGAACGGAGGGAGCGAGACGGACAACCGACAGAGGCATTTTTCGTTGAGGAACAACGTGTCGGTGTATGGGGGATTTGCGGGGACGGAGACGGCGCTCGGGGAGCGGGACCTGCTGGCGAACGAGACGATCCTGTCGGGGGACTTTAACGGGAACGACGTGTATGACCCAGTGTCAGGGGCGCTCAAATCGGGAAGCAGTGAGAACGCCTACTATGTATTTTACCATCCGCAGCCGATGGGAGTGCAACTGAATAATACAGCGGTGCTTGGCAATGTGACGATACGGGGCGGAAGTCCCAGCAGCTCGTTGAGTTCAGGGGGAGGCATGCGGAACCTCAACAGGGCAAGTCCGAGATTGGTAAACTGTGTGTTTACAGGAAACCTGCATGCGGGCCTGTATAATGGGAGCTGGTCGAGTCCGGAGGTGATTGGATGCGCGTTCAACGGGAATGCGGGTGCGGCCGGAGTGTATGACAAGGATGATGCATCGCCGGTATTGGACGGATGCACGTTCTATAGAAACAGCGGCAATGGATTGCAGCACGGGTATAGCGGGACGGCAACGGTGGTGAACAGCACGTTTTACAGAAACGGGGGCCACGGTGTGTATGTGCATTGGAATACAAACGCCGTGGTGATAAACTGCACGAGCACCGAAAACGAGGGAGGCGGGATTGTGCTCGACACGACGAGTGGTCCGATGAAGGTGATAAATAGCATAGTATGGGGGAACAAGGGCTCGCAGTTGCAAAATATCACCGACGCGGTCCATTGCATAGTGCAGGGGGGCGCATCCGGAACCAACAACATTGATGCCGATCCGCTTCTGCGGGAATTTGAAAATTATGGTGGGGTGGTTTCGATAATTCCTGTTGCATTTGGGAGTTGCGCAGTTGAAGCAGGCATCAATCAAGCTGAACTTGGTGATTCTGTAGTATTGCCAACGGTAGATGCTAGGGGAGTGGATAGAACCGCATTTTCAAGACCGACAATTGGAGCTTATGAGCCGCAGGCAATCATACCTAGTGGACAACCCTTAATTATGCCGATATTGGGCACGGGGGCCTATACCATTGGTTCTGATTACACACTCAATGTGGTTTGGAGCGAAACTCGTGCAGAAATGGGATTTGTGTTCAAGTGGTATAAAGACGGGCTACTTGTTCCGATCGAAACAAGTAGTCGTTTGTCGGAGCAAGCATTCAGACTAGGAACATCGGATTATCGCGTCGAAATCACACTTGATGATAAATCTTGGTCTGCTGAATATACGGTGACGATTTATCCAAGTGTAATTTATGTTTCTGGGACAGGTGATGATGCAAACGATGGGACGTCCCCGGTAACGGCCAAGCGTTCTTTGGACAAGATTTTGGCGAACCTTCCCTACGGCGGAAACTTCACAATTAATGTGCTCGGTGACTCATCTGTATATGCCGTTAATGATCTATATACGCTCACTTCGGGCGTGACGCTGAATATCGAAGATGGCGCGATCATAAAGTTTGCCGATGGTGCGGGGCTTAATGTTGAGGGTGGTGCGACCCTGAATATTGGTAAAGCCGTTCTCACTCATCTCGCTGATGACACTATCGGTGGTGACACAAATGAAGACGGCAACCGCTCCGTGCCAAGCCACAATCAATACACAATAACAGGTTCCGGTCAGATTTCGATTTCGGCAGACTGCGACTTTCGATTTAAGACCTTCGAATACGGCGGAACACTTTCAGTCGATCAAATTTGGATTGGGAACAGGGTTTATCGCATCACCTCCGATGTGGTTGTGCCAAATGGCGTGAGTTTGACGATCCTTGAGGGCGCTATTCTGAAGTTCGACCAAAGCAAGCGCATCACCGTGCAGGCAGGAGGTTCTCTATATGTGGCAGGTGCAAGGAACAATAATGTGATTTTCACCTCCATTAAAGACGATGTTCATGGTGGCGACACGAATGGCGACGGAATAAGCACTATTCCCTCAATGGGCGATTGGCGGAGTTTGCTCATCAGCGGCCATGCGGATTTCAGGCATTGCAAATTGCTTTTCGGCGGCAACACGAATTCAGGAGGTTGGTCGGGCGCGGAAGGCGGAGTCATCACCTATTTGAACGGGTCAACAGGTGTCGTCGACTCATGTCTGATTTCGGATGGAAAATTTGATGGTGTTTCCTCATACTCCCCCAGTCTACTGGTGGAAAATACGACTGTATTTTATTGCGATAGGGCTATCCAAGTCTTGGGTGGACAGGCCGATTTGGTTAATTGTGTGTTCTATGGAATGACAGGTAATCATGGAGTTCTGGCACACGGCGGCATCGTGAGGATGTATAACAGTGTTTTGTCCAAGGTTTCCTCCAGCTTTATCTATGCGGGTTCGTCAATAACGATAAAGAACTGTCTTTTCTGGAACCCTGCGGGGTATGGTCCCCAATCCTACAGTGCGGTAGGATCAAATGGGAATCTGTGGAGCGATCCTCTTTTCCATGCTGCCGAAAATGGCGATTTCACCCTGAAAATCGGCAGTCCGTGCATTGATGCAGGGGACGGCTCTGTGGCCCCTGAGCGTGATTTTTTTGGGCAAGAGCGGGTCGATGACATGTATGTGGAAAATACGGGCACGCCGGCATCAAATGGGGCGTGCCCGGATATTGGCATTCACGAAATGAGCGCCAATGCGGTTTCGGATGTCGATTTGGCAGTGAGCAAAGTGGTCATCCCTGCGTCGGCAAATGTCGGGGATACGATTCAAATAAGATACACGGTTACCAATGTCGGCAGCCTGCCTGCGCGCGGCACCTGCCGCAACGAAATCACGTTTGTCGGTAATTCCACCATGCCCAATAGAAGCGCGAACGCTATCAGCTCGACACTGAGCCTTGAGCCTAATGAGAGCGTCGAGTTGACCGCAAGTGTCACCGTGCCGAGCTTGGCGGAGGGCGACTGGCATTTGCAGATTCTACTGAACCCTGACAGGGCTATTTTTGAAGGACGCAATACTGACAACAATCTCTACACGACATCGGATGTGATACGCATCAGCATGGCGGCATTGGGTGGGACGACCACGGCCGTAATCAACGGCAACTCCAGCCAGACCTTCAGAGTCGAGGCCTCCGCCAGCGAAGCGGGCACAATCTTGATCTATGCGCCGGAAGGTTTGAACATCTATGGTGCCTTTGGCTATGTGCCGGGTGTCGGACAGAGCGACATAAAGGCCGTTTATTGCGGCGATGGTGTTTACGCCATCACGGTGCCGCAGGGTGAAGGCAGCATGTATTTGACGGTCGAAAACCCAACCATTGCTGATAAAACCATTCAGATAGAAAAACCTACTGCGGCACTGAGCATTCTTGGCGTGAGCACAAACACGCTTCCAAATACCGGGCAGGTGACACTTTCTCTATATGGCACGGGATTTACAGCGTCCTCACTTGTGGAGTTTCGGAGTAACGGCCAAACGATTCTACCTAATCGCATCACTTGCATTTCGCCAGTGGAATTGTCCGTAACGTTCGCCTTGGATAATGCGACAGCGGGCGACTATGATATTATAGTTAGCAACGGTTTCAGTCAGGTGACATTTGATAGGCCGATTCAAGTATTGCAGACCTCCGTGGGCCCAAAGCTCACGGTGACTCTCGAAGTGCCTTCGGGCATCCGCCCGGAGCGCTGGAGCATGCTTGTGGTCAATTACACCAATGAGGGTGACGCGGATGCCCACGCGCCAATTATCACCCTGTTTGGCGAGACGGAGGTGTTCTTGTCACCAGACAACGGAGTGGAAGAATTTGAGCATTCGATTCGTTTGTTTGGACTGGCCCAGGATGGCAACCCCTTGGTCATCGCGCCTGGAAAGAGTTATAGCATGCTTGTGCAGTTCAAAACCGCAAGCACGGGTTCGGCTGTGGTGATTAGCAATTTGGTATATAATCATGGGAAAGATATTATTGCGTGGAGTGGTCTCTTTAATCTTGCGTCAAGCGAACCGGAAAAACTCCAGCGACTCTATGACGCGTATGGCGCAGAGAACACAACCGGCTACTATGACGCCATTTTCGCGGATGTCCAAAAGTGCGCGGATATTGGCATTCGCCCAATTTGCGCGGAACATTTCTTCCGCATAAAATCCCTATGCCTCCCCGAGTCTGAATACGCCATTGTGAAAGGAACACTGCTGCACCGGGACACGGGAGCGCCGGTGCCGGATGTTGTAATTCATGCTTGCACGGCAGAACAGTCATCCAGCGTAGCCGTCTCCAAGACAGATGCCAATGGGCGATTTTTCTTTTATGGGATTGGAAAAGGAACGCTCGTGTGCGCGAGCAACACCTTGGATGTCGAGGCCATTATTCCCATTAACGATAACATCACAGAACATGTGGAAGTTGATCGCGCTCTCTTGTTCTGCCAAAAGGAAGAGATCGAAGAGGCTGAGACAAGACAGGACTTGAGCTCTCTGCATCTTGTTGGCATAGGAGGTATGCAATTGTGCGTAGGGTTAAATAATGGGCTTTTGTTCGCGGCTGATATGTCCAAACTGGCGCAATACACTTACTATAAGTCAGAAAAAACATACTCATCCGTTGTTGTCCCTGATTCACAGGATAATCCGAATGAAATAGTTGTCTTCCTGCTTGATGGTGGTGGCAAAAAGATATCGAAAGCCACTCTTCAAATAACCGCGCACGGGGATTTTCAGTGGGTAGATTATAAAGAGCATATTGAAAATTTTGATTATGATAAAATTGTGTTAATTTCTGATGAAATAGGAAACTACACCGGGGTTGCTCTTGATTTAGAAGCTGGTTCGGGTTCATCGTTGAGATATTACAAATTAAATAAAAATGAATTCATTGATATTCCGATTATATTAATGGATTCCACGTTTGCATCAACTTTTTCCATGCCTCCTATTAAGACAAATTTCACCATACCGTTTGCAGTTGGTGATATAAAAGTGTCAATCGAGATTACGGGTGATCAGGAAACCGAGGAAAAGTGTTGCGATTGGTTGCAGTCATCTGGGTTCAAGGGGACGGGGGCGTTGCAAATGAAATCATGGACAAAAATTGTTACTGGAGCCGCGATCAGCACTGGGGTGGATATTAGTGGAAAGTGGGATCGCAAATATACGTGCCAATTGAATGCGCAGGCAAATAAATGCAATCATGCACCTATAAGATTGCTCTCAGAAGAAAGAGCGCTTGGAGGTTTTGTTTGGGTAGACCTCACCAGGTCTGTTCCTTTGCCTCTAAATCTAGGAAAGCTTTCTGGAAAAATCCGGGCGAAAATTGGTTATAATAATAAATTATTAACTATAAATGGAAGTGAGACAACAAAACACGAGGCAAGTATGGAGTTTTCTTTGGTCGGTCAAGTCGCAGCTCAGGCGGCGCTTACGAATGCTCTCAAAGATGCGCTTGAACCCGAAGATGCTGCATATATAAAAGAATTTACGATAGGGATCACCGCCGCTAGCGCCAGAGCTGATGTTGGTGTTTACTATGATTCAACGAAAGGAATAAGAGGTATAAGAGAGGAGCTCTCATATAAGGTAGAAGTGACTAAAGTGTTTAAATGGGAAGGTATGCTAACTGAAGATTCCTCCACGCTACTTAAGCCTAAATTCACTTGGGATCCTGATATTCAGAAATATTTCGACTCCAAATCTAACAAGAGCTCGATGTCGATGAGCAAAGCCGTCAATTACCTACTGCCTGAAACGACGCTTTTGTCCGCGATGTCTCCGTTGGATGACATATCTGTAGACCTATCACACAATACTGTGTTTGCGCCAGGGCAACTACAGGACGGTTATCCGTTAAACAATGAATTCCCATGTTTAATTGGGACACAAGATGGAAACACACTAGCATGGATTCGGCAGGTCGTGTCTGACGGCTTGAGTATGGGGAAATTGCTAGTTGGCGACATTCGGAATGATCAAATTGAGGGTTTGCGGGAATTATCCCAAGGGGATGTCAATGTGACCGGCTTGTCCATGCTCGCCATCAATGATAGTGATCTTCTTGTTGTTTGGGCGCAGGCGGAGCCATTGCGGGATTCCGAGAACGCGTTCAGGCGATCAATCTCCCGTTTTGACACAAGATTATATTATGCAGTGCGCAGTTCGGGAGCTTGGTCTTCACCCAGAAGAGTTACCAATGCTGACGTCGTGGAGACCAGACCTAAGCTGGGATTCGATTCACTGAAAAACGTCCCTGTTGTTGTGTGGATGGGTATGAATGATTCTGGTGAGCATACAATTATGTCGGCGTCCTACAATGCCGATATATGGCAACCCCCCAATGCGGTTTTATCGACTATAAATAATATCGAGGCTATAGAAATTTCCTCTTGGCGTAAAAATGACACGCCCGCCCAGTTGCTGGTGTCTCTCTGGCAGGGGAGTGACAACCAGGTTGTGAGGAGTGGTGTATTAGGGGCATCTGGATGGGCAATGGACACATTCACCATTCCGGTGATGCCTGTTACTGCTTCCAGCGAAACCGAACAAGCCACAATTACTTCCTATGCATCTTTAGCAATGTCTCAAAATCCCATCTTTTCGATGGCTTCAGCCCCCTCCGATGGCTGCAAGGAGGATTGCCGTTGTGGATGCGGACTGGTTTATTTTTGCGGCTGTCCTGTGGCAACATGTCCATGCAAGGGAGAATGCAAGGGCGATGGTATAAGCTGCTGCGATTGTGTTGATAAAAATGGCATTCCTATTCATCGTTCAAATGACCCCAACGAAATGACAGGCCCAGCAGGAGCTGGAGAACAGCGCTATGTGATTCCCGGCGAATGGCTCGATTTTAAGGTGTATTTTGAAAACATGGCCACTGCTACGGCGGCTGCACAGGAGGTGCATGTCAACAATGCGCTCAGCCAGTATTTGGACTGGAGTTCGTTTGAATTTGCCGAGGTTTCGTTTGCCAACCAGATCGAGATGGGGCTGCGCGGTTTGAAGAGCGGACAGATCGAGGTCGCGCAAAAGGGCACCAGCACCAAGGTGCGCGTGGAGGCTTCGTATAATGAAAGCACCGGAAAGGTTTATTGGTATATGCGGTCGGTTGATCCTTCCACCGTCGACAAGTGGCCGCTTGATCCTTATGCGGGCTTCCTGTTGCCGAACGACGAAACGGGGCGCGGCGAGGGTTACGTGGCTTATCGCGCGAAGGTGAAGGCCGACGCGCCACATAATGCGCGTATCGACAGCAGCGCGGATATTATATTTGATTACAACGAGGTGATCGTCACCGATCCGGCTTGGTTCAATACCGTGTATGCCGAGGGGTTGACTGCTCCGGAAATCACCACGCCGCCATCCGACGCTACAAAGGCGCTTGGAGCTTCAGCGTCGTTTACCGTGGCCGCCACGGGTTATGAGCCGATGTCGTATCAGTGGTTTAAGGACGGTGTTGCGCTCGAAGGCCAAACATCTGCGACGCTCACGTTGTCGAGCGTGCTGGCTGACGACGCGGGCCTTTACACGGTCGCGGTGACAAACATCTTCAAGTCGGTCACGAGCGAGCCGGCTTCGTTGACTGTTTTGACTCCGCCCGAGATTGCTTGGGCACCCAACGCCGGCAGCCAGACCGTGCAGGATGGCGCGACGGCGACGTTTGTCGTGGAAGTGACCGCCGGCAGCGCGCCGTTCACCTATGCGTGGTTCAAGGACAATGTGCTTATCGCGAGCGCTACCGCCGCCTCCTATACCACGCCCGCCGCGCTGCTCTCCGACAATGGCGCGGTTTATAAGGTCGAGGTTTCCAATGCCGCCGACACCGCATCGCTGAATGCCACGCTCACCGTCGTTGCGAGTCCGAAGACTATTGCGGATCAATATAAATCGCAAATCGAGGATCCGGGCACGGCAACGGTCACGATTTCGGGCACGGTTGATTTTTCGCTGGTTGGCGGAATCACGATTCCGTCCGGCAAAACCATTGAGGGTGCGGATGCCTCCTCAACGATTATCGGCGGCGTCACCATTCCGGCGGGCGCGAGCGGCAATGTCATTATCGGCATCAACTTCACCGAGGGCACGCTGACAATCAACGGTGCGAGTGATGTGGAGGTCACGCATTGCACGTTCACCGACACGCCCGTCACCATTACGGACGGTGCGGACAATATTTCCTTCTCGTGGAATGAATTCACCGCGACGGGCGGCGGCAGCGGCTCGGCGATGACCATTTCCAACGCAGGCGCGGGCACAGGCATCCTCCTGCACAATAATCTGTGGGGTGACGGGCTGAAATCCGACATGCCGGGCGTGACCAATGCGCGCGTTTACATGTATAACAACTACTTCACCGCAACGGGCAACACCACCGCAACCGTTGCCGGAGCGGGCGCGCAAATCCTCTCGGTCAACAACATCTACGAAGGCACCCACAACCCGCTCACCACGCAGTCCACCGGGTTGCTGCACGCGTCGGGCAACAGCATGATTTCGACCACCGGCACGACCGAGCCGGGCAATGACGAGGTGTTTGTCCCCTCGTATTCGCACATCATCAACCCCGCCGACACCGTCACGAAAGCCTCAATCGCGGCGAATGCGGGCAACACTGCGGGTAAAAACTCCAGCACGCCCGCGCAAATGAGCGGCACCGCCGGCATCAGCGCAACCGTGACCGGCTCCGGCGCGAGCAAGACCAATGTCAGCGCCCATGTGCCCGCGATGGGAGGCTTTACTCTCGCATCAACTGCGACCGGCTTTGCGCCCGCTGCGCGGCAGTGGTATCTCGACAACTTTGCCATCGCCGGCGCGACTTCCGGCTCCTACGCCGTTATCAACGCAAACGCCGCCGCGCACGCCGGCACCTATGCCGTGGCATTGACGGCCGGCACGGGAGAAATCGTGACCTCCGGCGCGTTCACGGTGACGGTGGGCGCGCTCGCGCCGCCAGTCATCACGTCGAATCCCGTGTCGAAAACAATCAATGTCGGCGGCAGCGCGACTTTCACAGTTGTCGCCACCGGCGAGAGCTTGTCTTACCAATGGAGGAAAGGCGGATCGAGCATTGCCGGCGCCACCGGCGCCTCCCACGCAATCACCAACGCGCAGCAATCGCACGCGGGCAACTACAGCGTGCTCGTGATGAATCCGTCGGGCACAGTCACCAGCAGCGCCGCCACGCTAACGGTGACCACCACCAGCGGCACCGGCGGCAACAACGGCGGAAACAACAATTCCGGCGGCGGTGGAGGCGGCGGCGCGGTAAGCCTCTGGTGGCTGGCCGCGCTCGCAGCATTGGCGGTTGGGCGCCTCATCGGACGGAGGACTCCATAACAATACCCTCCGCCACTCCTTTTTCGCCGGGTGATTTTTGCTATGACTTTGCGGCGGTTTTTACGCCGCGAGTCTTCCGCTTGCTTTTTTGGAAACTTTTCCGCGCCAACTGATCGCAACGCCATTCGGTGGGCGGTGATACGAAAACCGTGAAAACATGCGGTGGCAGTAGGGCAAAAGCAGGTGTGTCGCAAAAAAATGAAAAATATTTTCAGGGGGAAAAGTGACCCCCAATATGTTAGGATAACATAAACATATTACTACCGTTTTTTAGTGCCAGGTTCATGCATCGTCAACATCAAAATACACTTTCGCGCATTGACAAAACGCCATTTTTATAAATGGTCCCGCTCCGTCAGCGGTTCTTTATACATTCTTCGTTAACTCAAAACCAACCAAGTCCCTCTATTATTTCCAAAGCATGAATTTTTCAAATTCATGCCATGACGCTCGGAGTAACCTCTCGATGCGCGTCATTGCAGGCTGAACCCCCTCGGGCCTGCTGAGACACCACATAATAACATCGCCACGTAATGCCGGGTCGGCACGCATGCGGATGAATATATATCCATAAACTGGATACGTTATTACATCTTCACGTGCGCTTAACCGTCACAAGGCAACGCTATGTCTCCATATATTTTTACACTTTAACGATACATAATTCGTTGAACTACAAGCGCGGACTGCAAACGCAAACAACCTAAACAAACCAACAACCATTAGAAAGTTAGAATAAATGACAGAAGCAAAACACACCACGCCAAAAACCATAACCACAAATCGAAAAGAAACAAACATGACAGAAGCCACACCCATGCATAAAAACACCGATGTCCATAACGGTGCGCCTGCGAGCTCATTGCTCATCAATAAAAATGGCTTGTTAGCAATTGATAAAATCCTCGAGTTCATCGCGGAAAGCAATTTCACACCCATAGAAAAGTCCATGGCGCGTGACTTTCTCTTGGCACCAAACATGATATCTAAAGCCCTCAAAAACTATGAGGATTGCGGCGTTTCGGGAGAGGATGAGCTTAAACTCCTTTCATTTTTTGTTATTACTTCCCGCAAGCTGGATCGCCCGCTCGCGCTCATAACGCAAGCGCCAGCAGGCACCGGTAAGTCGACCGTTCAGGATGTGACACTTCAATTCGTCCCCGATAATGAGCTCGTCAAGCTTACAACGGCGTCGGCGGAGTCGTTCTATTACATCGATGGCGGACTTGAACACAAAGTCCTTGCTTTCGAGGAGCTTGCCGGTGTCAACAAGGTTGCGCATCCGCTCCGGGTTCTACAATCCGCCGGCGTCCTCACGAAGGCGGTGACAATCACGAAAGGCAGTGACCGGCGCATGCGTGTTTATGAAGTGCACGGCCCGGTGACAATCATGGTCACGACCACTGCCGTTGATGTAGAGAGAGAGCTCCTCAGCAGATGTATGATCGTTCACACGGACGAGAGTTACGCGCACACGAAACGCATCATGGAGCTGCAGCGTCTGAACGGAACCATCGAGGGCCTTGAACGTGCCGAACGCAAAAAGCAGATTGTGCGAATCCAGCAATTGGTGCAGTCGATGCTCCTCCCGCTCAAGGTGATGAATCCATTCGCGAATGACATGACCTTCCCCGTGGAAGGCGCCAACGCACGACGCGACCACGACAAATACCTCACCCTCATTTACGCCATCGCGCTTTTGCATCAATTCCAGCGGCCGATAATGATGCACACAATCGCAAGGAAAACCATCCCTTATATAAACATTACTATCGACGACATTGAACAGGCAAATCACCTGATGGGGCATTTCTTCGGAAGGAGCGTGGGCGATCTCTCACCCGGACCGCAGGCACTCCTCACGAAGCTGGTTGGTATGCTCGAAACGAAATGCGCGGAGGAAGGGGTCTCCCAAGAATTCCGCCGCTTCACGCTCGACGAATATCGCGCCTTCACGCAGTCGGCGGCGTCGCAAAGTCGGAAGCACCTCAACACGCTTGTGGCCTCAGGCTATGTGGAAGAATTTCGCGGCAAAAACGGCACACCCTTTGAATATATTCTTTTATATAAGCCAACTTTGGATGCCAAAAAGCCCTTCGTGGCGGGTCTCGTGGATGTCGAAACCTTGCGCAAAAAATACGCTGCCTCCACGCCCGAATCTGCCAGTGTGACGGCGGCAAATGCAGCCTCGGTTAAAACCAAAGCAAATGGCGGAGAGGCCATGCCGCATCCGCATACGGACGACACCTCCACGCCCAAACCGACGAACACTGCGCCGGCCGCGCCGCACACCAACGGTAAGGCCGCCTCAAAAAGCGAATTGCAAACAACGCCAACCCCCAAAAGGCGCAGAAGCAAAAACATTAATGATAAGAGCCAGGCCGATTTCGGACTGTTTTTCGGCGACGCACCCGGTGGCCTTTTCGACCAAACCTGAGCCAAAGTGCGCCCGCAATGCCCCCGAAGCCTCGCGCTTCGGGGCATTTTTTTGTCCATTCAAAATTGCCCCGGAACCCGCCCGCCCTCAGTCAAGAATCGTCGGCAGGCCGAATGGAGCGGCGTGTTCGTCGAGCGCCTTGGTGCCGCGGAAATATTCGTGGGTTTTTTCAAACGACTCGAATGGCATGCGGCTGTTTAGCTCAATGAGCTTGTGGCCAAACGCGATGAAGGGCTCGGCGTCGCTTCGCAACGTGAGCGCCTCCAGCACCGTCAAATAATCGCTGCGGAAAGAAGTGGGGATGATCAGGCGCATTCGGCCCGCCGCCTCCAGCTCCGCATTCATGCCAAGGCGCGAGATGCGTCCGTTGCCATCGTTGAAGGGATGCACCTCCGCCATGAGAAACAGCACGTAAAGCGCCCTCGCGACCGGCGACGGCAACGCGCGTCCCAGCGTCCATCCGCGCGCGAGTGTTTCAACAACGAGCTCCGGCGCGACAAACACCCGCGAACCAAATTCGTTGTTTCGCGTTTTCAGGACACCCGGTTCGACCGACGCCCTGCCGGCCATCATGCGGGCATGGCGTCGTTTTATGAGGTCGATCAACTCGGACGGGCTTTCCGGCACCGCTGCGCTGATATTGGGATCGGTGGCAAGCCGATAGGTTTCGCGCACATCGTGAGCGTCCTCGGGACGCGCGCTTTGCAGGCGCCCGGCCGCCGCGCCGGCGTAAACAATTGATTGCGCTTCTTCGACGGTGAATTTTGTGCCCTCGATGAAGTTCGAGAAATACGCCTCCCAAAAGGCCCGGTTGTCGAACTCCGGGGCCGGGGGCGCCGGCAGCTCCTTGAATGCTTCCGCCGCGAGGCGCGCGTGAAGGTTGCGGAAAAGAATGTCCCGCTCGGGGTCGTAAGGTTTTCCGTGGGCGCGCGAACGCGAAAGGTCGCTTGTGAGCCGGTAGGCGGAACGCCGCCCCAGCAATGCGTCGGCCAGATTTTGAAATTCCCGCTGTTCATTTTGCCAGCCAAGCCGCTCCGCCAGTCCGGCTGTGCGCGTTCGCATCTGTTCAAGCCAGACCGTGCCGAAGATGCGAATCTGGCGGTCAATCCAGTGCTCAAGTTCGGATTTCGAGAGGATTTTTGGTTCATCCCCGGCGCGCGCGCGCGCAATCTGCATGTTCTCCAAAAGCGCGCGCGGCTGGCTTGCAGTGAATAGCTTTTCGCTGTCACCAAATACCACCGGAATGTCGTCGGGTTGCGCCGCCGGGCCTCGCCAAAGCCGGATTTCCAAACCGGGCAACTTGCGCACGGGAGCCACCGCGTCCGGCACGCTTATATGAAGTTTGCCCGCGGGTGACAGTTTGTTGTCGATTGCAGAGCGATGGCTGATCACCGCGCCCGGATAAAAATGCGCGATAATCTCCAGGCGGTGCCGCTGCACGATAGTTTCGACAGGCGAGGTCATGTCGTCCGTGTAAATCTTCGTGGCAATTTTTCGCAGTTTTCCGTATGCGACTGCACGGGCGATTTTACTGGAGCGGATTGGATTGGATGAGCCGAAAGTCAGGGACATAAATTTTCTATAGTTGGAGCATTGAAACAGACATGGCATGTCAAATTTCATATAAATAAAAGACAGATGTGCCAATTTTAACAACAATAAACTGCTGATCGAGAGGACATTTGTCCTGAAGGCGGAGGCAATAAATTTCGGAAATAGTCGTCGATATCATCGAAAAAGAAAAATTTAAGATGATTAGGAGTTAGGTGCGCAAACTTTCATTATATTTGAGCAATCATGACGTTCACCGCCACGTCTATGCTTCGGTGCACTCAACCTCAACAGGGTGCCAAGCGGCGAACAAGCCGGGCGGCATCCGCCCCGGAAACCGGTGCCGAAACGCCCCCCCCGAAACGGGAGGCGAAACCGAGGCCGACCTCGAGGATTCCGACCTGCGGACTGGTTCAGCTCCGTTCAGCTCACGTTTCTAAGCAGCAGCTTGCCTTTGCAAGGGAACTGGAAAAATCCTCATCGACCTGCACGCTATTCATGCCAGCTTCGGTGTAGCTTTGTCTTCGACAAAGCCGTAAAAGACGACAAGGTTTTTATGTTGGATTAACCTTTTTCAACGATGCAGGTATCAAAAGTTTGTTTGTAGCACACGGCGAGGAGGCGCGAACGGGGGCCGATCTTTAGGCTGTGTGTTTGGCGATTAACTGCTCTGTATTTTCGGCTTGGAGCAAAGTTACTTCAAATGCCTGCAATTTGGTTTCCGAAAGAATTTGTTCAAAGATGTCAGGTCGCATCATCAACGCACCACCCGATAGCCGGGGCGTTTCGTCTGCGAATCCATGGTCGCCCAAAGGGCGACATCTCCACCAGCGAAAAGCCACCGCCAGTTTTTCGTCAGCATCGAAAAGATCGAGCGGGCCAATCTCCGGGCGTCCGGATAGATTCAGTGTGTTGGCCAGATTAGGAGCCAGGCCGAGCAGTTCGTGAAACTGGAACGGAGTTCCAAACAATGAGTGACCGGCGACTGCACCTGAAAAACCACCCAAGGGGAAGAGCGGTCGAGCCTTACGCCTCCAATCCCAGTTGTTTGATTCACGGAGAGGCAACATTCTCTGCGGCAGTGGCTCGATTTTGTCATTAAGCATCACCCCGGCTGTCACGCGTGTGCTCAACTTGATTTCATCGAAGCTGGATTCCTTCGCGAAATACGTCTCGAAATATGCAATCCGCTTCCAACCGGAAAGTTCGCCGTCCGGCACAGATTGAACTGGATGCACGCCATTAGATATTGCCGCAGGAAGAGGCCACGACGGGCGAACGCGTCGGCTCCAGTAGTGACGGGCGGGAATCTCCGCATGTGGCAGTAGCAAAGGCAACACTTCGAGCCAGACACGGTCGTCCCACTCGCCCTTCAGCCATAAGTGCTCTTCAAGTCCCGTCAGAACCTCGTTCAAGCTGTCTGTAAAGAGTTCATTTTCCCATCCATGAAACATTGCCCAAGGATAGCTCCTTCTCGAAATAGACATGCGCGCCTCACGACGGTCTTGCATCCTGTCCTTATGCAACTCATCGGAACGCATTATAGTTTCGAACCGCCCCGCCACGAGCTCCGGAAATTCCGGCCAAAATTTGGCGACCCGCTGCACGACATCATGAACGTCAAGTGACATGATTGCTTTTATTTTATTTAATGGCAACGCGGTCGGCACTATCGGTTTCGTTCGCGCAGGTCTCCCGCTTACGGTGACCCTCGCGCGGGTTAAAAGCATCAACGCGAGTTGTTCGGTGCCGCAGCGTCCGGAGGCAATGAAGGCATTTAGCTCAGCGACGAGTGCCTGAGTGATGACGTAAGGTGTAGGCTCAAACTGCTCCAAGAGGTTTAGCAACCATAGTTGATGTGTGAAGCAAAGCGATGCCTTCAGTATCTCGCGGAAAGCAATGACGCATTTGGCAGGATCACGCTGCACTAGCCACGCCGCGGCACAGAGTGCTGTGGTTTTGCGGCGAAGTTCCGGATGGGAAATGCGAGCCAGAATAAGAAATAGCGCGGCATCGTCGGGTGTCCACGTTGGCACCGCAGTCGGCTCGAATGAGAGGAAGGGGCCTTGCGCAGCCTCATGCCCGGGCAGGCGGACCAATATGGATTCGCACGCTTCATCCCACATGGCAGTGGCAAGTGCGATATCGTCGTGGCGTCCGAGGAACCCGATGACGTGTTGCGTCACGCCCCACTCGCCATTGCGGTGCATCATTTCCTGCGCGAGGACGGTCAATGCAACGGGACGAGAATTTTTAAAAGCACGCATCAACAAATCTTCGTGGTTTTCGTCGCCAAACGACATCCACCCTCCGCCTCCGCGATGACCCGCAAATGCGAGCGTCAGCGCATGTGCAGCCAGTTCGGTCTTGCCAGCCGATTCCAGCGCCTTGCCAAGGCCCGTGAGCAAGTCGGCCCAAGTGCCGAATCGGTTCGAGCGGGCGATGAAGGTGAGGATTTCCTCAATCTCAGGGCGATGGCTGTCGGACCATCCGACCATCGGAACTTTACAATAGTCCAAGAGCGCCTCGTTGGAAACCTCACGCCCATGGAGAACTTTTTGGAAACGTTGAAGCAATGCCAGCGGAGTTTTGGGTGGCTGCCAACGGAGCTTTGGCGGGATCGAATCACTTGGCAGGGCTGGCGTGTTGTCCTTGTGCTTGGGGTGACTGATATCCGGATCGCCGACTGGAAGCACGAATCCGGATTTTTTGGCAAAGTGGAGGAGTGTGTCGTAGGCTTTTTGGGGGTGTTCCACGGGATCGCCATGCACAGTTGCAGCCATCAACTGAAACTCAAGGCCGGATGCTGCAGGGTTTTGGTTACGCAGTAAATCTATCCGGCCGAGGCGCCGTTTGACTTCTTCGACGTCGGATGGGCCTTCAACCAGCTGTTCCAATCGGCAGCGCCACCGCGTGTCCATCGTGCTGACGTTTTCGAGCCAGTGAACGAGGCCGTCTTCAAGCCGATAATCGTAACTCCCCCCGTCATCCGTCATTGAGCGCCCAAGCAGCCACGCCGCGGAGGACTCGTCCACCGCAAACAGCCTCTTGAACCACGTTCCAGCGGAATGCCTTGTTTCTCTCCCGTCCGTGTGAAGAATCACGGCATGAACCATGGGCAACAGCTTCGCAAGCCGTTCAAGCAACTGTGGCTTACCAGCACGCATAAGCCCCTCGATGCTGTTGAGTAGTTCGAAGATCGTGGTATCTTTGCGCATCCCATAGGCGCAAAGATGGAGGCATGCGGTTTTCCAATGCTCCAGCGCGGCCACACGATCGCCCATCGTAATTAGAAGCGAGGCGAGCGCCATTTCGGCGGACGCTATTTCGTGGTAGAGTCCGCCATCGTGTTGGTTTCGAATGAGCGGTTCGATCTCGCGTCGAATCGACGCATGGAGCTCCTTGCGCCTCGCAAACGGTGCGACCAGTTCAACCAGGGCGTATGCAGTAAGTGGACCAGATTTCGAACGTTGAAGCGATGTTGTCGTGCCCGAGGAAATTTTCTTTAGATGCGCAATAACGCAGCGCCATTGTTCGGAGGTCTGGAGGAGGTTGAGGGCGACTTCGAACGATTCGTGAATGGCGCCACGCCCGAAGTAAAGGTCGCAGGCGCGCGGTGAACCTTTGAATGGGTTGACATCCGTTGCCAATGCGCGGAACGCGTCAACGACTTCTTCGGCCGCATTCGCAGGCGAGTGGACGGCGCGGCGTTCGATCCGTGCGAGTTCGATGACGAATGCCAGCCAGTTCCGATACCAACCCGAACCTCGAGTTCGAATTTCCTCCGCATCGAGGAGCTTTGGCTGGACGTAGGCGGCGATCCGAACGCTGAGGACCCACTGCGGTAGCGCCTCGCCCTTGCCGATTCCCCGGCCTCCCACGCCGATCTCATATTTACCGAGGTCGTTCGTCCAATGCGTCAGGAGCTTTGGGTCAGCCCCGAGCCGTAGGGCTTCGATGGCGCGGTGGGCACTGGTGGTGCGGCGCGCGACGCGGGTGGCTGCAGCCTTGCGGTTCTGCGCATTCAACGTGCGCCGCGCGAATTCGAGGTCGAAGATTTCAGCGATGATTACATTGCATTTAGACTCTTTCGTTAGGTGCGGCAGGTCGTCGGCTCCCGCCACTTCTGCCCACCGGCGCGCGAGGCCAGCGACGTAGCCCGAATCAACGTCGTCGCCGGCTTTACCCAGGAATTCGACCAACCGAGCACGGAGGCGATCACCCTCGCCCGTGCGCGCACGGCCATGGAAGCGAGCCATCTCTGCTCGCATGTCCTGCTGTTCCTCGGAGGGGCGCGGTTTGCGGAGGTAAGCATGCCATGGTGGACTAACGCCGGCATCTGCGCAAAATGAGCAGAGCTTGAGGCCTTCCGAGACATCGAATGTCGGCGCACCGTCAAAGGATAGACGCTGCGCAAGGTTGTCGGCCCCGAAAATCGCGGCGTAGGTCGTGCCATATTCGTAAACATCGTTGAGATTATCGTTGCATGTTCCGAGCGCGCGAATGAGTTCACCGGCACGAACCAGTTTAGGGAAGTCTTTAACGTCCGATGCGACGCGGGAATACACGCCCAAGTTTGCCGCGATCGCATCAGTGGGATGGCCCTCCGCCACAGCTTTCACGACGAAGTCGCGGTCAATTCGATCGAATACCTCGCAAGCTCGTTCGGCGCGGACAAGATTTGGCAGCAAAAACCTGAACGCCCGCGAATCGCTCAAGAAGCCTTTGCCATCCAGCCAAGCAATTACGTCTTTTAGGCTCGGGGCAAGGCCGTTCGCCTTGGTGGCGGCCGTTTCGAAAAGGTGCCGTCTAAAGCTTTCATGGTAGATACGCAGCCCGCCTTGTCCGCGTGTCCGCTCAAGAATCGGTGCGAGTTGTGTGAGGAATTCCTCGATGCGGCCACGGAAAAGAGGGAAAATTTCCTGCAATTCCTCGGGCGTGATCCCAAAGTCGATCAGGCCCATGACCTCGCCCACCAACCGTCCGCCAGTATCCAAGCTGTCGAGCAAAAATTCGTAGTAAGTGGAGAGCTTGCCTTCATTTGCCGGAAGAACACGGAGAAGCGTCAATGGCTCCGCGCCAGGACTGGCCTCAAGCCGGCGTTCCAGCTCTCGGCAGAGGTAGGTGCAGTAAAGCGCATTCCCCTGTGAGCGCCGCGTTAATTCGGCAATGAGTGCGCTCCGATCGTCATCCCGACAACACTGTGCCTTTAATTTCTTGCCCAACGGAATCCGCCCGAGGAACGCTTCGACCTCTGGTTCTTCCCAATCCGGCACCGACAGGACTGTGCCCGAGCGGGCGAGTTGTGTGATGTGATCTCCAGGCTGAGAGCCGACAAGCACGCTGACATTCTCGGGAAGCTTCAGTGCCAACAAGTCTCGCGCGATCTGCGTATCCGCTGGGGCAAGCGTCCGCGCATCGCGAAGCACCCGGGCGATGTGATCAAGGCCGTCAACGATCACAACCAGCCGTGGCGCGGGATTCATCGCACCTGCGGCATCGAGCAACGCCTGCAACTCTTGCGGTCCAGCGGCGTATCGCGTCGGATTGCGTTCGCTCAGCTCCGGCACCGCATCGACGATCTCGGCGATTAGGTTGCCGTAAAAGGTATTCAAGGTGATCCGACTTTGCACGAGCGGATCGCCGGGCTCGAGGTAGCAATAGTGCGCAGCGACGATTACTTTTCGTGCTCGCAGTTTTTTCATGAGATCGGTCAATTCCCATGACTTGCCGGCACCAGGTTTTCCGGAGAGCACAGTGATCCCTCCTGCCTTAACTTTTTCGTTAAGTTTTCGCCGAAGTTCGGGCATCGAGACGAAGACGCCTGCATTGAACGGAAATTGCTGCGAGATCCGACCGTAGTCGGTAATCAATCCAAGCTCCGCTATGACCACATCCGGAGTCAAAGTCGAGCGAGCCAAGTCAGTTCCGCGGGTTTTGTAAGCAAGGAGGATGAGTTGCGCGGCAGCCTCGACCGGTCCTCGTTGCTGGTTTGGATAACGTCCGAAGCCAACGCGATCCCCCAGCACGTTTAGCAGCAATTGCTCCATCGGACCGGCGTGGTCTAGATCGAGCGACGCCCGTGGGCATTCTAATTCGATGATCAGGCGTTTGGCGAATGCCACAAAAGCGGCGCGCTTTGTGTTCTTCAGACACCTGAACTGGGGTTGCCCTCGCTTCGGCCAGATGACGTCAACATCAAGTTGAAAACAGGAACTCTGGCCTCCAAACGAACTTGGCGCGGTGGAATGTTTAAGAAGGCACCGGTCATCCTTTGCATTAGGAATGCGCCATGTGACGCAAACCCGATACTCCGTCGCGCGAACCTTTGCGGGATCAGATAGCCAGGACTTTATTAGTTGGTCGAGGCGAAGGTCGCAGGAATCGCTGGTAAGGAAAGACCGTTCAAATGCCTTCGGCGACTCGCTGTGTTTGAATTGTCGGCGAACTTTGGTTCCGTCATCCATTACGCTCAACAGATCGTCGAAACGGTCGTAGGCATGAAACTTCGCATCCACTGTTGTAGATTGCACTCGCTCCACCAAGCTGCGTGCCAGAAAATAAGCGGTAACGATGTCTTGGTAAAAATACCCTTTATGAGCTGCTGCGAGATTGGCCATGGTTTGCCAGACGGGGTGGAATTAGGAGGCGTTAAAAGGGTAGTCAAATAATCCCGGCAGCTTGCTCCGGCTTGGTTGGCTGAGCGTGCATGAGCGTTATTTGCATATTAGCGGGTGAGCGTTGGCGAAATTGTTCAAATGCCCATCGGAGCTGGCTTGCTCCGAGGATCTTTACCGAGTGTGAAAAATGTATGAGGGGATGCTTGGAGTGAGGAAAGTGCAAAACAGCGGATGTGCGTCGAAGAGGAGATGCCGAGGCGAAGGAACGGCTTCAAGTGGCGAGTGTTGTCGGTCGCGGGGAAACGAACATGTGCAGATTCGCCGCCGGAGCGATTTCCCGAGGGGCTTAAACATTTAAAAATCTAAAGTGGGCGCGAAAGTTTGCGCTGAAACCATCGGGCTGCTCGGAGGCACTGGCGTTTAGAATGTCAACGCAGGGGGGTGAGGCATTGGGTGATGCGAGATCGGGAGGCTTGGAGTAACAAGAACGGGATAATTGGTGGCTCAAAAAATTAGGAAAATAAACTGAAAGGAACCTTTTGGATTTTGCGGGAAGCTTTTCATACTTACATGGTCATGAACTCACACGCTCATGCGCACAGCACCACCACAACAACCGAAGGACAGGATTTCCAGTTCTTCCAATTGCAGATTCACCTTCTGCTTTCCAAATGCATCGGCCTCGGCCGGGTTCTCTTCGCAATTCAAAAATCCGGCTGCTACCGGCCATTCTACGATACCATCGAAGCATTTTGCCTCGGCGAGTATAAGTTTCAGGCCGTTCAAACGCGCAATTACCTGAAGGCTGGGGAGGTTGTGACAAACCTCCTTGACGAGCTTCACCACGCTCCCGTCCCTGATGCCGCCTTCATTAGCAAAGTCGAGATGTGGTCAAACGTGAAGGCCGCGTGCGAGCTTGCCGAGGTGGCTCAGAAAAAGCGGGCGATTGTGTTGAAGAAAGCCTTCGAGCTGTCTGGGCCTGCGGGGCCAACCGCACCCAAAATCAAGGACGCAATCGCCAAGGTCGTCCACGACACCGATGAGGCCAACGAGGACAAGCGCACTACCCAGCGCCACAAGAACATCCTTCAGCTCAACAGCGTAATATACTTTGCGAGGAAGAATCCTCATTGTGGGCGCGAGGTCGATAGCAGCGTGGAGGTGATCATGCGCAATATGATGGAACGAAAGTCGGTGAAGTTTACCCGCGCGAAAAACGCATATGAAGAAAACCGTGTCAACGCACCCGACAGCCCGCCGAGAAAAACATGGGCCGCTGACCGCAAAAAAGAGGCGGAGAAAAAGAAGGAGGTGATGAAAGCCAAGGCTCAAAAGAAGGCCGCCCGAAAGGCGGAGCGGTTGAAGTTGAAATCGTCGATCCCGGAGCCGCAACTCCATCAACCGTCTTCGGAGCAGGAGAATTTGAAATCACGCCAGAAGGGAGCGCCGGCAAATAGCTGACGAAGGCACAGTGTGCATCCCCGCCGAAGAGTGGCGAGCCATGAAGGCGGACCTAGCGGAGATAAAGGCGGTTCTGTCTGGGCTCGCGGCAAACGCGAATACCAATACAAAACCCCTCACGAACGTCATTCCAGATGACGCTCGCGAAGCTTTGTTCGCGCGCGAGGCCGGAAAGGCGCGTGGGTTTTTTTCGGTGAAGGAATTCGCCGCCGCCGTCGGCAGACACCCGCATTTCATTTCCGACCATTGCAAGGCGCGTTCAATCAAAACTGTGTTTGGGCGAAAGCCCTATCGCATCCCCTTCAGCGAATACGAGGCGTGGATGCGGAAAACTGACGAGAAGACCGGCCCGCGCAGCAAACTGCGGGCGTTATGAAGCATTGAAATCCTCTCGCAGCGCAACCTCACCCTGCCGCGCTTGCCAGCGACGGCGTTGTGAACCGGGGTATTTTTGAGGCACCTTTTTTGTTACTCGAAAGTCTGGGCTAATAAAGGTCGAAAAGGCGAAAGTCCGGCCATTAATTCGTTATAGAACATTCTAAAAATAAATAGATTAGCGAATCAGCAGACCCGGTGGCCAATAGTTAGTGCAATGGGGTGAGGAGATGGAGGGAGGAAGATCCGGTGTTGTGGTTTTGTTGGTTGGAAACAGGTGTATGAGGGTAGGATTGGAGCGGGGAAAGGACAATAAACACCAGTTGCGGGGACTCGTGCTGGACGCCCGAGTCACTCAACAGGCGATAGTATCGCTTGCCTCAAATGAGGTGATTTTTAGCATTAAAACTGCGGAATTCTTATTGAGACTGTCCCGCTCCTCCGCGACCACGATGCCGATTGGAGTTGGTGAAAGAAGTTGCGCAGGGTCTGGAATGGTCCGAATTTTTTGTCAAAAAAATCCGGCAAAACACAAACCAAACGCAAACCAGGAGACGCTCTCATAGGGAAATTGAAGGCTCCAATAGGGTCCACCACTTTTCCGGCCAAAGCCGCTCTTCATGGGGCGGCTTTTGTTTTTGGCTGAATCGGTTTGCGGTGGTTTGGGGCAACAGTGATGCGGGATCGCTTCGGCGCGGATTTTTTATCCCTTCCCAATCGTCGCCCTTCCGTTTACTTTTCCAGCTTTTCAAAACGCCCAAACCTCGCACCATCCACACCCACTCATTCATCAAACTTCTCATTCCCTCCCGCATTCATCCCATGGCCACACCTGAATTCTTCTACCAAGACACATTTCCGCTCGGCGCGGACGAAACCGAATACCGACTCCTCTCCAAGGAAGGCGTCTCGACCACCACGCTCGACGGCAGGGAGATCGTGAAAGTCGCGCCCGGGGCGCTCGCGTTTCTCGCGCAGCAAGCCATGCACGACTGCTCGTTCATGCTCCGCCCGAAACACCTCGCGCAAGTCGCCGCCATCCTGCAAGACCCCGAGGCCTCGGCCAACGACCGCTACGTCGCGCTCACCATGCTCAAGAACGCCGAGATCGCCGCGCAAGGCATCCTCCCGTTCTGCCAGGACACCGGCACCGCCACCATCGTCGGCAAAAAAGGCGAGCAAGTCTGGACCGGCGCCGACGACGCCGAGTTTTTGTCGAAAGGCGTTTACGAGTGCTACACCAAGGAAAACCTCCGTTACTCGCAGACCGCCGCGCTCAACATGTATGAGGAAGTCAACACCGGCACCAACCTCCCCGCGCAGATCGACCTCTACGCCACGCCCGGCTCCGAATACAAATTCCTCTTCGTCGCCAAGGGCGGCGGCTCCGCCAACAAGACCTACCTCTACCAGGAAACCAAGGCGCTCCTTAACCCCAAATCGCTCGAAAAATTCGTGACCGAGAAAATGAAATCGCTCGGCACCGCCGCCTGCCCGCCCTACCACCTCGCGTTCGTCATCGGCGGCACCAGCGCCGAGACCTGCCTCAAAACCGTCAAGCTCGCCTCGACCAAATACTACGACGCCCTCCCCACCACCGGCAACAAGCACGGCCGCGCCTTCCGCGACATTGAGATGGAGGAAAAAATTCTCAAAATTGCGCAACAATCCGGCATCGGCGCGCAATTTGGCGGCAAATATTTCGCGCTCGACGTGCGCGTCGTCCGCCTTCCCCGCCACGGCGCCTCGTGCCCCGTCGGCCTCGGCGTCTCCTGCTCCGCCGACCGCAACATCAAGGCCAAGATCAACAAGGACGGCATCTGGCTCGAAAAAATGGAAACCAACCCCGGCCGTTTCATCCCCGAAAGCGAGCGCGTTCTCAAGGACGACAACATCGTCAAAATCGACCTCAACCAGCCGATGGACGCCATCCGCGCCACGCTCTCGAAATATCCCGTCACCACGCGCGTCGCGCTCAACGGCACCATCATCGTCGGCCGCGACATCGCCCACGCCAAGCTCAAGGAACGTCTCGACTCCGGCCAGGGCCTGCCCGACTACATCAAAAAGCACCCCATCTACTACGCCGGCCCCGCCAAGACGCCGCAAGGTTACGCCTCCGGCAGCTTCGGCCCCACGACCGCGGGCCGCATGGACAGCTACGTTGACCTCTTCCAATCCAACGGCGGCTCGCTCGTGATGATCGCCAAGGGCAACCGCAGCCAGGCCGTTACCGACGCGTGCAAAAAACACGGCGGCTTCTACCTTGGCAGCATCGGCGGCCCCGCCGCGATCCTTGCGAAGGACAACATCAAAAAAGTCGAGCTCCTCGAGTATCCCGAACTCGGCATGGAAGCCATCTGGAAAATTGAAGTGGAAGACTTCCCCGCGTTCATCCTGGTGGACGACAAAGGCAACGACTTCTTCGTGAACGGCTGCGCCGCCTGCGGCACGCCGGAGAAAAAATAGTCCAGTTTAATTCGTTTTAACCAAGACAATGGGTGTCCTGCGCGAACCCATTGTTTTTTTGTTTTATAGTATAAAATAAAAACATGAATTTTAATGATTTACTGATAAAAAATAACATCGATCCCAGCCATGTCATCATGTTGCGGCATCGTCCATACGAGCCCGCACTCAACAAGGCTTTTCTTTGGATCGCCTCGGAGCGGCATGATTTATTCGACGCATATCAAGCGACGCAGCCCATTCCCTTGGAGAAAGCCATGGCGCGGCTGACGGGCTCCGGATATATAGCCTCTTTTATTGGTCACAAGCCGGGCCGGGCTTTGTTTGTAGGGATATACAAAATTGAATCATCGACGCCACTGTCGTATGCGCAATTTTGGAGTCGTGCGGAGTTTAAGGAGCTATCCGAAAGATTCGGAATGGCGGGATTTCAAAAAGATAAAAATCATCCGTCACTACTGTATTTTAACCTGAAACCCACCGGCATTCATGCCGACTGGAATGGCAAATTGACAATTGCCTGGACGCCGCCCGAGCGTTCGTGGTGGAGGCGGGCTCATAGAAACGACATGCGCATTGTGTCCATACTGGAGGAAAGCGCCTTGCTTAAACCCGTTCCAAAATGGCGCGAAATCAACCTGTCGTGGCAGGAATTGCAGGCATTGCCGCAGCAATGGCGGGTGGCACTGGCCCAGTGGCGCGGTGTATATTATATTTTCGATGAATCAGACGGCAAAGGTTACGTGGGCTCGGCTTATGGCGAATTTAATATATACGGGAGATGGCTTAATTATGCCAAAAGTGGACATGGGGGGAATAAGCTGTTGAAAAATCGCGATCCAAGAAATTTTCAATTTAGCATAGTTGAACGTGTTTCCCCCGACATGCCCCCGGATGAAATTATCTCATTGGAGCGCACTTGGAAAAAACGGCTGCACACGGAGGCTCCGAACGGGTTGAATGAAAATTAAACGAATGTATGTGAAATGGCGTTCAGCCTAAAGTTTTCCTGCGGTTCGTGCGGCTTCTCGATCAGCGGCTGGGATGAGGGCAATCCGTATGTCGAGCATCCGCCGGGCAAGCGCACCTATTGTTATCATCCGGCGAGGGAGGACATCATGCGCGAAGTGGCGAAGCAGGCGTTGGGAAGATCCGCGACCGATGAAATGCTCGACGCATTTATCAACAAACATTCGGGAAACGCGCCCGCTCACCTTTGCCTTGATTGCGGACACACGACGCTGCTCGACCCCGGCAGGGACGGGATGGCGTGTGGTAAATGCAACTCGTCCAATCTGCGCGACACATTCAATCTGACCGGAGCGAAATGCCCCAAATGCGGCGGAACATTTTTCGAGGGCGCATTTGATGCGGTTTCATAGGACAATGACGAATTACAAAGGCAACGACTTCTTCGTGAACGGCTGCGCCGCCTGCAAGTCCAAAGAAATCAGCATCGATATCCTCGATGCTTTTTTAGGGCCGAATTAATTCAGCGCGGGCGTTTTGCCCTGCCGCCTTTCGCGCTCCACTCCGCCGTCACGATCGACGTGAACCCTCCGCGCGCCTTCCATCGTGAAACGACCGTGAGCGAGCGCGGTTTCATCGCGCGTCCGAGGTCGTCGCAAATCGTGTTGGTCACCGCCTCGAAAAAACTGCCCTCGTTGCGAAACGCGTGGAAATACAGCTTCAGCGATTTCAACTCCACGCACACCTTGTCCGGCACGTAGCGCACCGTGATGTCGGCGAAATCCGGATGTCCCGTCATCGGACACAACGAGGTAAACTCATGATGCGTGTGCTCGATCACATAATCGCGCACGGGCGCGGGATTGGGAAACGTCTCAAGAATCTTCGGATCAACCATGACGCAAAACCTACCAATCGCCGTCGAGCCGTGTCCACTCGCAACCGTGCGCAAATCGCATCCGGCCCCGAAAAAGGGGGCGCTCACATGAACCACGCCTCGGGCAGTTCCAGCTTCCGGCGTTTTGCGCCGCGATCCCTCGGATCATACAGGCCGAACACCGCGCGTCCCGAGGACTCCAGCGCGCGCAGATATTTTATTTTTCCGGGCGTGTGCGATGCGTATGAATAAACGCCGTCGTCCATCGCATCATCAACGCGTTCGCACTCGGCGCGATAACGCAGCTGCTTGTTGATTTCCACATTTGTGGAAACGATTTTGCGCACGCGGAACTCACCCACCATGCCGTTTTTTAACATCCACTGCCGCCGCAAGGGCGCGTGGATTGCAACAACCACCACGATCGCGCCGACGAGTGGAAAAATCAGGACAAACAAGGTGGCCGCCGAACCCATGCTCAATCGGGAATCCTGAATGCGCGCGGTGGATGGATTTCCCCCAATGTATAATACGTCCACCTTGTCGCCTTTGTTCCATGTCCGCCCGGTTGTGTAGCACACGCCTTGAACGACCTCGCCGCTTTCACTTGGCGTGAACTCAAAGGCATAACGATAAACCGGTGTTTCATTTATCGACATATTGCTCTTTTCAGCCTCCGAGACGCGTCCGGTCGTTACCAAGTGGCTTCTGTCAAGCTGCCAGTCCCGGTGCAGGTTGTATGGGAAAAAGATCCATGTGAAAACTCCGCCCAGAACTAGAAAAAACAGGCCGAATAAAAAAACTCCGGCCGCTTGGGTTTTTATTCCCGCCGCGCGTTTTATCACAGGCGGGATTTCCCGTCTCGGCACAGGCGCGAGCAGGAACGCCGCCAGCGCCTCCCCGGCCTCGCGCGTCAAGCTCGGCATCGCATGCCCCGGCTGGCTGCCGGAAGCATCGCGCGCGCGGTCGCCAAAGCTGCCATTTTTATCCATGCCACAAGGCATTCCTCCCCGCCCTCATCGCGTCAACCAACAAAGCGCCGCGCGTTGCCGCAAATCGCGTCCCACTCAGAAAAACATTTCCCTGTTCGCGCCCATGCCTCAGCGTCTGGGTTTCTCACGCCATGGATTCCCCGTTCGACTCCGAAGAAACCGACACGCCCTTCAGCCCGCCGCCGCAACCCGCGCAGCCGGTCCGCCTTTCCACGTCCACTTTCTCCGCCATTCCGCAATCCGCCGTTCCCGCCATCGACTTTCGCGCCTCGCTCAACGACGAGCAATACGCCGCCGTCACCGCCGAGCCCGGCCCGCTCCTCGTCCTCGCCGGCGCGGGTTCCGGCAAGACGCGCACGCTCACCTACCGCGTCGCCTACCTGCTCTCCAAGGGCGTGCGCCCGGGCGAGATTCTCCTGCTCACCTTCACCAACAAGGCCGCCAAGGAAATGCTCCACCGCGTCAACGACCTCACCGGTGTCGAGCCCAGCCGCTTTTGGGGCGGCACATTTCACTCCATCGGCCACCGCGCCTTGCGCATGTTTGGCGAGGATATCGGCCTGCCGAAAAACTTCACCATCCTCGATGCCGACGAAGCCGAGTCGCTTCTCAAACAAACCGTCGATGCCGAGAGCAAGGGCTTCTTCAAGGACAAGACCAACCCGAAGCCCGGTCCGCTCTTCAACGTCATTTCCCTCTCGCGCAACACCCAGCTTCCGATTGGCGACACGATCGAAAAATACTTTCCCCAATACAAGGACATCGCCTACCTCATCCCGCCCTTTGCCGCCGCCTATGAAAAAAAGAAGCGCGAGCAAAACGTCTGCGACTACGACGATCTCCTCGAATACTGGCTGCGGCTCCTTCAAAAATCACCCTCTGTCACCCAGTATTTTTCCGAGCGATTCCGGCACATTCTTGTCGACGAATATCAGGACACCAACACCGTGCAGGCGCAGATCGTTGACTGCATCGCCACGCATCATCGCGTGATGGCCGTGGGCGACGACGCGCAGTGCATCTACTCATGGCGCGGCGCGGATTTCGAAAACATCGCGACATTTATGGACCGGCATCCCGGCACCGCCATCCACCGCATCGAAACCAATTACCGCTCCACGCCCGAAATACTCAATTTTGCCAATCGAATACTCGACGCCCAGCCCCACCGTCGGGCCGAGCTTGCAAAGGAGCTTCGCGCCGCCCGGGGGCACGGCATGCGCCCCCAAGTCGTCCAGACAATGGACGACCGTGAACAAGCCGACTTTGTCATTCGTCGCATTCGCTGCCTTGTTGACGAGGATGGCGTCTCCCCCTCGGAAATCGCCGTGCTCTACCGCTCGCACTTCGTGGCGATGGAAATGCAGCTCGCCCTTTCCCGCGCCGGCATGCCCTACCACATCACCAGCGGCGTGAAGTTTTTCGAGCGCCAGCACATCAAGGACATCGTCGCCTTCGTCCGCTTCGTCTACAACCCCGCTGACGAACTTGCATGGCAGCGCATCGCCTGCCTCCTTCCGAAAGTCGGCGAAAAAAGCGCGCAAAAAATCCACGCTGTCGCGCGCGAACACGCCGCGCTCATGCGGCAGGACTTAATCGCCGTCCTCGAAACCGACGACGTGAAAACCAAGGTGCCCAAGGGCGCGCTCGACGACTGGCCGAGCTTCTGCGCCTCGCTCTCCGAAGTTGCCGAAACCATGCGCGCCGCGCCGCCCGCCAAGGCGTTCGACATGGCGGTCAACGGCTGGTATGGCGATTATCTCCGCGGCGCCTTTGCCGATTACATTGACCGCCTTGAGGAGTTGAAGGCGCTGGTCGGTTTCGCCTCGCGCTATGAAACGATGCAGGACCTCCTCGCGCAAATCGTGCTCCTCAACGGCGAGACAAGCGACCGCCAGGTCGATCCCGACGCCGAGGCGATCAAGCTCACCACCGTGCACCAGGCGAAAGGCTTGGAATACGATGTCGTGTTTGTGATTGGCGTTGCCGACGGTTATTTCCCCGGACGCCGTGCGATTGAGGACGGCGATGTCGAGGAAGAGCGCCGCCTCTTCTACGTCGCCTCCACGCGCGCGAAAAACGAATTGTATTTATGTTATCCGAAAGTCGCGACCCGCGCCGGCCCCGGCGGCATGCTCCTCGAACCCAGCCGCTTCCTAAAAGAAATCGACACCGGCCTCTACGACATCCTCAAGCCGCCCCGGCGGAGTTATTGGTAGGCGGAGGAATGAGTTGAAGGGCTGGGGAAAGTGCGTGAAATGGTGGAGGAAAATGAGAAGTTGAGACAAACAGTTCACCCCAAAGGCATACAAAAAGGGATCACATCTTATTTTTTGCAGGGGCAAAAAAACACGCTTGCGCCCGGGAGCGCGGCAAGACGGCGCGCTGCGCCGCACAAACCTCCAAACCTGCGGGCAAGATGCCCGCGCTCCTGGCGCAAAGCCGTATTCGAATGGCTCGAAAAAAGCACCCCAAGCTTTCACTGTGGCAAAAGTAGATTTTTCACTCATTCACCGCCACCAGCGTTGGTTTTCGTTTTCTTTGCGGCGTTGGGTGGCGTCCTCGGATTCGGTGAAGAGGATCGGGGCGTCGGGGCGGGAGTCGTTGCGGATTACGGGGCGCGTGGGGCGGTCGATCATTCGGTAATAATAGGTGCCATCATCGTCGTTGCCTCCGATGCGGAAGACTTCGACCGCGACTGAGTATTTGTTGTCGGCCGGGTTCCAGAAAACGACCTGCGTGGTGTTGTATTCCCACATGGCGTTGACCGACCATTGACGGAAAATCGCGTCCATTACCAGAAGGCTCATGTATCGGGCGTTTTCGGGCGGGGCAGGGGTGTCGGATGGTTTTGGAGCGTCGCTGCCGGAGGCGGTGGCGGCTGGTGCGGGAGACTGCTGGTCGGTTGCGGCGGTGTCGGTTGGTTGCGCGGTGCCGGAGCTCTGTGTTCCTGAAGGGGCGGATGGTTGCTCTTTTTCGGGACGATTCAGGTAATCGCTGACTGTGTAGAAGGTGAGCGCGCCGAGAATAAAACCGACCATGATCCACGAGGGAATTTTCGAGGCCTTTTCTCGCGGCGAGCGCAGGTCTTCTTCGGTGTTGTTGTCGGCGGACATATAAAAGGAGTCAGGAGTCAGGATACAGGAGTCAGAAGATGATGAATGAGGAAAAGTAGTGGGTGAGTGAAGAGCGGGGATTGTTGGTTTGCTATGTTTACTTCTGGCACTCTGGCTTCTGCCTCTCATTTTTCATTCTGCATTATTCATTAGCGCGAAGCGCTCACCAAAACGGCGACGGCCATGGCGACGGTGTTGGTGTGCGAGAGGGTGATGAGGACATGCGTCGCGCCGACGCGGGCAAGGAGGTCGCGGGCTTTTTCGTCGAGCTGCACGAGCGGTTCCTGGCGCGTGCCGTGATAGACGGAGACGGAGTGCCAGCCGATTTCGGCACCGATGCCGGTGGTGAAGGCCTTGGCGACGGCTTCCTTGGCGGCGAAGCGCGCGGCGAGGTGCTGGTGCGGATCGCCCATGCCCATGCAGTAGGCGATTTCGCCCGGCGTGTAAACGCGTTCGAGAAAACGGTCGCCCTGTCGCTCGTGCACGGCGCGGATGCGCTCGATGTCGATCACGTCGGCGCCGAGTCCCACGAGCACTCCGCCTTGCGGCATGTCGGGGAAGGGGATGTGCGGGCCGGGTTGCGGGCGTTCGCGAAGGGCGTTGAGGTCAGTGTCCATGGAAATTTTTTTAAGCCAATGGCCGCAAAGAGGCACTCTACGAGTCTGCGAGTGGCCTGACAAAAGCGCAAAAAAATGTCAGCGAAACAGGAGGCTTTTCTTTGCGCATTTTTGATGCCTTTTTGTGGCTATTATTTCTCAGCGGTTCATTCGGGTTTTCATTTCGCGGACGGCCTCGTCGATTCCGGTGACGAGCGCGCGGCTGATGATGCTGTGGCCGATGTTGAGCTCGTGCAGGTGCGGGAGGTCGCGGATTTGTTCGATGTTGACGTAGTTGATGCCGTGGCCGGCGTTGACGCGGATGCCACAGTTGTGCGCAAGCGCGGCGCCGGTGGCGAGGCGCTTGTATTCGGTGTCGCGGGCGGTGTCGTCAAAATAGGCGTTGGCGTAGGCGCCCGTGTGCAGTTCGACAAAGGGCGCGCCGAGTTTGGCGGCGAGTTCGATTTGCGCGGTGTCGGGATCGATAAAGAGGCTCGTCTTGATGCCGGCGGCGGTCATCGCGTCGATGGTGGCTTTTACGCGGTCGCGGTTGCCGGCGACATCGAGGCCGCCCTCGGTGGTGACTTCCTCGCGGTTTTCGGGAACGAGGCAGACGTATTCGGGTTTTAGTTTGAGCGCGAACTCGGTCATGGCGGGCGTGCAGGCCATTTCGAGGTTGAGGCGCGTGGCGATGGTTTCGCGGAGCCGCCACACGTCGCGTTCCTGAATGTGGCGGCGATCTTCGCGGAGGTGGACGGTGATGCCGTCGGCGCCGGCGCGCTCCGCGAGAACGGCGAGCGTGACAGGATCGGGCTCGACGTTTCGGCCGACGGTGGACGCGGCTTGTTTGTAACGGGCCTGGCGGAGCGTGGCGCAATGGTCGATGTTGACACCAAGGAGAATCATGCGGGCGAGCGTGGCAGCATTGGGGCTGGCAGGAAAACACTAAAGTGCGTTTGTCCGATGGCGCGCCGTCGTCTTGCTTCCATTTTTTCCTTTCTGAACGGCGGCGTTTGCATAAGCAAGTGGGCGCATGTCCACACCAGATGAGAGCCAGCCCGTCGTTCCCGCAGCCGCATCGCCCGCGTCCGGGGCGTCCGCCAAACCCGCGCCGAAAAAGGAAAACATGCTGCTCAACCTCATCTGCAACATCGCGCTTCCGACGCTGATATTGATGAAGTTCAGCTCGGACAAATGGCTCGGCCCTCTGTGGGGGCTGCTCGTGGCGCTGGCGTTTCCGGTTTGCTACGGCGCGTGGGACATGGCGACGCGCAAGCATGCCAACATGATTTCGATCGTGGGGTTTTGCGGCGTGCTGCTCGGCGGCGGACTCGGGTTGCTGAAGGTGAGCGGCTTCTGGTTTGCCGTGAAGGAGGCGCTCGTGCCGTCGATCATCGGCATCGCGGTGCTCGTCTCGGCGCGCTTGAAAAAGCCGCTTGTGCGCGCGCTCATCTACAACGACCAGATCATCGACACGGCGCGCGTGAAGGCGGCGCTTGAGGAGCGCGGCACGCACGGCGCCTTCGAAAAATTGCTCGCGGGCGCGAACAAGTGGCTCGCGCTGACGTTTTTCGTGAGCGCGGTGCTGAATTTTTTTCTCGCCCGCCGACTGATCACGGCGACACCGCGCACGGAGGAATTTAACTCGCAACTCGGCCAGATGCAGCTCTGGAGCTGGCCTGTGATCGTGCTCCCGAGCATGGTCATGCTGATGGTGATTTTGTGGAAACTGCTCGGCGGCCTGCAACGACTCACCGGCCTGGAGCAGGACGCGATTTTCCGCGGCGGGGAGAAGGACGGGCAGGGAAAATAATTTCGACCGGGGAGAACGCCGGCAATCACGAGGGCGCCTAATCGCGCTCGCGCCCTCACTCTCCGCCGCGAAACAAGCCTGCCATCTTGCGCAGGCGCGCGCGGTTTGTGCCGCTGCGGTGCGCGCGGATTTTTGGCAGCGACCAGTTGAAACGCACCGCGATCACGCGCAGCGCCACGATGAACACGATGCACGCCACCGCCTGCCAGTGCCACGTGAGCCGGTCGGACGCCAGCGCGCGCAGAAGGAAATAAAACGCGCCGCCCGCGATCGACACCGACGCGTAGAGTTCCTTTTGAAACAGCATCGGTCGCTCGCCCGAAAGCACGTCGCGGATCACGCCGCCGCCCGCGCCCGTGATCGTGCCGAGCAGCACGCACACGAGCGGCGAAAGCCCGTGGTCGATTCCCTTTTGCATGCCCACGAGCGTGAACACGCCCAGCCCCGCGCCGTCGAAAACGATGTTCCACCAGCCGAGCTTGTGGATGTATCCAAGAAACAATGACGACACGATGATCGCCGCCAGCACCGTGATGATCGTCGCGTGGTCGGACATCCACGAAACCGGCCCGACGCCCAGCATCATGTCGCGCAGCGTGCCGCCTCCGATCGCTGTCGCGAAGCCGAGCACCGCGATGCCGAACAAGTCATAGTCCTTGCTGATGGCGACCGACACGCCCGACACCGCAAACATGAACGTGCCAATGATATTGAGAACGACAAAAAACAGATGGTCCATTTGCGAGAAAATCGGCGACGCTGTCCGATGGACCGCGTCTGTGCAAGCGCGCTTGAATCCAATATTTCAAACTACCCCAACAATGGACGGTTGTCAGAAAAAGCCGGGAGGTCCAGACAGAAGTTGACCCATCGGGGCATCGAGAAGGAGTGGGGATAGAAGCAGGACGCGAGGGTCGATTTGAGGGGACTTTTCGCG
>NZ_JAQFIP010000023.1 GCF_029504735.1 Ereboglobus sp. PH5-10
TAGTTCTTTAACGCCACGAGTGTCTTGCGCTCGATGCGCGTCGTCTTGGGGCCGTAGTGCTTCGCCGGTATCAGGCCTGCGTCCACGCGCCGCTTGATCGTGCGGTAGGAAACGCCCACTTCGTCGGCAACTTGTCGGATAGAATAGCCCCTTGTTTTCATTTTTGATAGCTATGGCTATTTTAAAATATCAATAAAATCAAGTGTCTTTTTTGCCCCTTGTGCCAGATGTGTCTCTATGTCCGAAAAAAAGCCTTATCTCGTTCGCTTGCCTGATTACATCGCCGAAGAAATCACAAGGCGCAGCAAAGCCTTGAGCAGTAACCCAACGGAATACGCAACTAACGTTATAAAATGGTGGTTTGGTGAAGGCTCACCGCCGATCAGTGCGGAAGAAAAACGCCTTCTCGAAATCACAAAAGGAACTAAGGAAAAAAAAGCCCGCTCCACCCCTACTACTTGAAGCGTTTGCCCTGCGATTTATTTCCTTACTGTTTCCGATGTAAAAAATACCCTCTCTGATTTCCGCAAATTTTGCCATGCCCTTAATGACCAAACTACTTGCCGCTTCTGCACCACCATTCGACCTAAGCGGATTGGACAAGTGGATCGAACTAACGACTATGGAAGCGATCGAAGGTCTCCCTTTCGCCTATCAGCTTTTGCTTGCTGCTCTACTTCGGCCAAACGTCATTCTTTTCCTCTCAATCCTGCATTTCGCCGTAATGGTTTTCACGGCAAGTCACTGTCTCCGAAATTGCCCCGAGTCCAAACAAACGCCCTACCTCCTTGTCATTATATTCATTCCTGTTTGCGGGTGGCTGCTTTATTGGCTCCATAACGTCTCGGTCGATTACGCTTTCAATCCCGACACAATGACCCGTTCCAGACGGTCGCTCGATATCAGCGAGGAACTCCTTAAACCGCACACGGCATCCCCCAAGGAAGTTGAAATTGCAGAGCAGCAAGCCGCCGCTGCAGCTGCCGCCAACGCCAAAGCCGTTGCAGATGCCCTTGCCAAGCCAACGCCATCAAAACCGCTCCACGTCATAGCTCAGGAACGCCGAGAGCAACCAGTGAGCCATTACATCCCACCAGCCGAACCCGAAAAAACACCAGAGCAAATTGCCGCCGAAATCGCCAAAGATTTAAAACGCAAACACTCGTCACATCGCCCGGGACTTTATGTGACTGGCGAGGGTTTAAGCGCCTACTACACGAAAGGCACCACGGACAAATGGAGCGAGAGCGACGGGCGCACGGTGAGAGGCAAGATCGAGGGCGAAAAGTAATTCGAGGCGTTCCGCCGCCTGCGCATTGCATTGCAATGCTTGGGGGTAGGCGGCTCCACGTCATGGCGGCACTTCGTGCCGTCGCGGGGGCTCGCCGCCGCCCCCGAACCCCGGCTCGGGGAAACTAATAAGAAAGCAAACCTTTGTTTTTTAGGGCGCAAAAATGGCAAAATACTTCGCCGCCTCTTTCTCGCTCACGAGCTGAAAATAATGCCTGTAAATCATATCCGGAGAATTCCCCGCTTCGCGTGCCACCTGAGCTTCATCTTTGACGAGCGCGAGCCGGTAGGAAATCCACGAATGCCGTGTGATGTCCGTTTGCCACGTCACCGCCTTGCGAATCTTCGCCGAGTTCGACGACATTTTCACGAGCGGATGCCCGCGGGCACGTCCCCATTTTAGCCAGGACAAAAGCGCATCGCAGATCGGCACCACGCGCACCGAACGCCGCCCGCGAAGTTTGCCGAGGCTGACACGAATAACCGGCTCGCCGTCGAGATGCACCGCATCCCAGGACAAACGCTCGATCTCGCCACGTCGCAGGCCTGCGAAAAGTGCGATCGCAAATGTGGTCGCGAATGTCCCGTCCACATAGTCCGCAGCTTTTGCCATCACCAGCGACGCTTGCGCCGGAGTCAGCACGCGGGGCGGCCGCAGATCGACAGTCGGTGGCTCGATATGCCTCACCGGATTGTCAGGAATGATTTGCCGCCGAACCATCCACGAACCGAACGCAGAGAGCCGCCGCCGATGGTTCTTGATCGTGCCGGGCTCCACGTCCAACGAATCGAGATATTTCGTCACCGCTTCACGGGTGAAATCGCAACACCGCCGCGCTTCCGTTTCGGCCAAAAATTGCTCAAGGGTATTCCGGAGCGCGGCCACCGTGCGTTCGGCACGGCCGAGGCGTTTTTTCTCGGAAATAAATTGCCCCAGGGCTTCCGGCAACGGTGTTGCCGCCGCCCCGATCGGGCGATGCTTGAGATAATGCCGGACGGCCGTCATCAACGGCACGCCCTCGAGGGCGCGCTTTGCCGCGAAATACTCCGCCCGAGCTTCCGAATCCATCACGAGGCCGGACGTGCCCGCGATTTTCGCCTGCGTCAAAATGGCTTTGTGGTATTTCTCGGCCGCTTCCTTTTTTGAAAAATGCCGCCGCCGCCGCTTGCCGTTGGGCTCGGTGAAGACAACTTGCCACATTTTCCGAGGCTGCGTGATGCGGTAAAGTTTTGGGAGCATCCCCAGCAGGTTGATTAAAAGTTGACCCGAATCGAGTCAAACTTGGCAAACTTGGCACTTTTTCGGGAATTCTAAAACTCGCCAATTTTCCCTCTGTTCCCCTATGAAAAGAGCTGGTGCAAGCGCCGGGAGTCGAACCCGGATCAACGGCTTCGGAGACCGCTACACTATCCATTGTGCTACGCCTGCGCTGGTGGTTGCACGCGGGTAATTCACGGGGAATGTCGGGCGAGTTCAAGCATTCGTTTTTGCAATCGCCGGGAATGCTTGCCGGATGCGTTCGGAGGTTTTCGCGTGACTATAACGTGTGGGCGGCCAATTCTGGCGAACATGTTATCTTACTCCAAGGGCCGCGCTGTCATTGTGTTTCTCAAATGGATGCTGTGTTTTATCGCGCTAAACCAGGTGGCTGCCGCGATCTTTGCCGCAGTGGTGGCGGCGCAACTTTTGTGCGCGGGCGAGGCGTTGACGATGCAGGCCTTGATGGGCGCGATGACTTCTCCTTGGGTGGCGGCGGTCGGCAACACATCGGCCTGGCTCATGTTCATGCTTTGGGAAATGAAGAGCGCGCGAATGCCCTGGCGCGCGGCGCTTGTGTGGCGCGCCAAGCCGGTGTTGCTGTTCGTGCCGGTCCTGCTGATCGGGCTGGGGATGATAATCTTGATCAACGAGCTGGACATGCGTTTCCAGGACTGGCTGCCCATGTCGGACTCGTTCAAGCAGTTGATGGGCGACTTGGGCGATTTCTCGAAGTGGCCGGTTGGCTCGGCGGTGACGCTCGTGGTGGTGGCGCCGTTCACGGAGGAGTTTTTGTGCCGGGGGGTGTTTTTGCGCGGAATGCTTAACAGGTTGCGTCCGTGGACGGCGATTGTGCTGTCGGCGGTGTTTTTCGCGGTGATGCACTTGAATCCGTGGCAGGCGGTGTCGGCGTTTACGATCGGGCTGGTGCTGGGTTGGATTTACATGCGCACGCGCTCGGTGGCGCTTTGCGTTTTTGTGCACGCGCTCAACAATGCGGTTGCGCTCTACTTCATGAGCAAAATGAACACCGTGCCCGAGGCCGAATTATTTTGGGAAAACACTTGGTGGATGAATCTCGGCGGGGTGGCGTTGCTCGCGGCGGGCGCGATGTGGTTGCGCCTCGCCACGTGCAATGGCGCGCCACCGGATGAACTCGCGACGTCCAAACCCCCGCCGTTGCCGCGGGTGACGACGGAGCCGGCTGCCAACTGACGCCTCAAAACGGAATGATCCAAATCGCCCCTGTGTGTTTGCAGGCGGCTTGCCGCTGGCCGTCTGCGGTGGCGACGCGGCGTTATTTCGACGGCTCTTCGGCGGCCGGTTTCTCCGGCGCTTGTTGCTGCGCGGCGGGCGCGGGCTTGGACTGCGGGAGATTGCGGCGCACATCGAAGAAGCTCACGTAGATGATCATCGAAAACAGGAGCAGCATGAAGACGCTTTGCGTGGTTGCGATGACGCTTGCGGGCAGCGGGCGTCCGCGGACTTTTGCGATGACGGCAAAGAGGATGTGCCCGCCGTCGAGCACGGGGATCGGCAGCATGTTGAAGATCGCAAGGCTGACGTTGATCAGGACGAGGAAATAAAGAACGTCGATGATGCTGGATCTTGCCGCCGAACTGATGATCGTGACGATGCCGATGGGGCCGCTCATTTTGTCGAGGCCGATGTCGGAGTTGCGGTTGCCGAGGCTTTTGAGCGTGCGCCAGGTGCGTGTGAATACCTCCCCAATTTGCGCCCAGGGCGTGATGTGCGCCGTTCTGGATGGGAGTATGGCGCCCAGCGTAATGCCAATCATGTAGGCGGGTTCCTTAGTCTGGGGATTTTCCGAAAGGCGCGGGGTGAGCGTGATGCTGTGCTCCTTGTCCGCGCGAATGTATTTCAGTGTGATCGGCTTGTCCTTGGTTTGCGCGATATGGTCGATGATTGTCGAGGTGCTTTGGATTTCACGCCCGTCAACCGTCATCAGCATGTCACCGGTTTTGAGTCCCGCATCCGCTGCGGCGGAGCCGGGGACGATGTTTGCCGCGACGACTTTTGTGGCAATCGAGATGCCTATGCTGCGAAGATTGTCGCGCGAAACATACGCGGGAAAAACGTCGATGTCTCGAACAGCGCCGTCGCGCCTGATGGTGAGCGTGACCTTGGGCGCGTCGTTTTCCCCGCGGCCGGAGCCAAGCATGATGCTTTCAAAGATGTCGCTGAAGGTTGAGACTTCGCGCCCGTCAACCGCGAGCACGGTGTCGCCCGCCTTGATGCCCGCCGCGGCTGCGGGGCTGGTGATTATTTTGCCGTCGCTTGTTTCAATGACCGGGCGCACAACGCCGATGACGTTGGGTTGTTCCGCCACTTGCTGTCCGACCGCCCATACGATTGTCGCGAGCAGGAATGCGAAGATCACGTTAAAGACCGCGCCCGCCGAGGCGACGATCACCTTGGTTGAAAACGAAATCGGCGGGAGTTTTTCGGCGGCGGTTTTGGATTCGCCCTCGATCGCGCCCATGTCCGCGAGCTGCGGCAGCGCGACGTAGCCGCCGAGCGGCAGCCACGAGAGGCGGTATTCGACGCCGTCCTTGCCGGTCCATGAAACGATTTTCGGACCGAAGCCGATCGAGAATCGCTCGACTTTCATGCCGCGTTTGCGCGCCGCGAGGAAGTGGCCGAGCTCGTGGACAAAGATCGACACGCCCAGGAAAAAAATGGCGAGCGCGATATACCAGACGTTGGAAAAAATTGTTTGGAGGTGATCCATCGGGAAAATTGGCGGAGAGGTTGGGAGGTGACCGGGCTGTCATTCTCGGTTGTTTGTGCGTCGCGGCTCAATGGTTTTTTTCACGGGCGGGGTTACAATTTTGTAAGGCAGCCGGGGAAGCGGCGCATGGCGGGCGGTGGCGGACGAAAACATTTTTCCGGTTTTTCGGACTGTTGGAATTTCTTGGAAATTTACAGTTATTTTCTATTTCGCCCATAAAGCATTGTAAAGATTTCACGTCCGGTTTCGCTGCGTCCCACTTTTCAGAAAAACCGCATCACTTGTTTTCATGTCTCTTCGCGCCTTCACTTTTTCCGACGGAATCTCGAACAAATACTGGTATTTGCAGATCAGCGGGAGCGGCTTTTCGACGTTGACGGGGAAGATCGGCGGAGCGGCGGCGGGGAAACTTGAGACGAAAACTTTTCCCTCGCCCGAGGTTTGCGAAAAGGAGGCCGCCGCGCTTGTCGCGCAGCGCGTGCGCAAGGGGTTTGAGGAGGTCACGGACGCCGGGGCGCTGGCCGCCGCCGCGAGCGCTTTTCAGTCGGTCGCGTCCGCGCCTCCCGCGCCGGCCGCCGCGCCGCAATCCGTTCTTTCGCGTCCTTCGCTTGGCATACAGGACCAGGATGTTCGCAAATTTCTGCGCCTTTGCGGCAAGGGCGACATCGAGGCCGTCCGCTGTTTTCTCAAGGAGGGGCTCGATCCCGACGCGGCGACCGAGTGGGGGCACGCTTACGACGAGGCCATCAAAAACGGTCACGAGGAAATCGTCCGGCTCTTCACTCCGCTGATAAAGACATTCGCGTTTCAAGGCTCCGGGCACATCGAAACCGCGGCGGGGCGGGGCGACGCCATGGTGCGCGTCATGATTGATTCCGGCCACGATGTCGCGCGCGATCCGCACGTCGTAAAAATACTGCCGCGCGTCGGCGCCGAGCTTGCCGCGGAGATTATCGGGCGCGCCGGGCTCGACTTAAAATCCGCCGCGTGCGAACACCTGCTTTGCCGCGCGATTGCGGCGAAGAATCGTCCGTTTGCCGACTGGCTTCTTGGGCACGGCGCGCAGTGTTCGTCGATCGATCCGCAAAGCGGGCTTGGCGTGATGCATGCGGCGCTTGAGCACTACGGGCACGACTTGGATTTTGTCCGCCGTCTCGTCGGGGCGGGCGCCAAGGTCAGCGCGATCAGTCGCGGCCATCATGGCGGCGGTCTCACGGCGATTGAGCATGCCCGAGGAAAAATGAGCGCCGAGGTGGCGCATTTTGCCGCGGCGCACGATGACGGCGAAATTCCGTTGGAGGACCTTTTCCGCGCCGCGCGCCATGGCGGGACGCATTTGATCGAGCGCTATCTTTCCCGTCCGTTCAGCAAAATAAACGTGCGCGATTCGGCGGGGCGCACGCTTTTGCACCACGCCTGTTTTACGGAGCACGAGAGCGGCGCGATCATCGTGGCGATGTTTCTCATCAAGCGCGGCATCGACGCCAACGCCCGCGATTCGCTCGGTCGCAACGCGCTGTTCTATTACAACTTCACCGGCTCCGGCACGCCCTCCGCGCTCGGCAAGCAGATAAACGCATTTCTGGGCGTGGACAATTTTCACAACGCCGTGCTGGCGGGCGTCAGCTCGATTATGTGGAGGGAGCTGCGCGAGGCCGCCGGATACAAGGAGCCCGCCTCGCCCGACGAGCGTTTCAAGCAATGGCTTTCCGGCGCGATCGGCGACCGCGACATGCTCACGCTCATTTTGAAAAAGGCCGGCGCCGATGTCGATTGCACCGACAACGAGGGCATGACGCCGCTCCTGTTTCACGCGCGTCACGAGCCGCAAATCGACGGGCTGGACGCGCCGTGCGACGCGTCGCCGAACGCCACGGCGCGCGATCCGCACATGCGCCGCCATCACGCGCTTTGGTCGCTGCTTCGCGCCGGCGCGGATGCCACCCGACGCTATCGCGACAACGGCGCGACGGCGCTGCATTGCGTGCAAAGCTCGGATATTTTTGAGAAGGAAAAACTGCACCAGCTTTTCCGCCGCCTGGGCGCCGATGTGGACGCCCGCGACGCGAACGGTCGCACGCCGCTGCACTACGCCGCGCTTTGCGCCAGCGAGGAACAGTTCATGGATCTTCACACCGAGGACGCCATCGAGGACCTCGTCATCCACGGCGGCGCGGACCCGAATATCGGCGACAATGACGGCAACACCCCGCTGCATCTGGCGCTGCGCAACACGCGCGTCGGGCGTTATGCCACCCGCGCGCTGCTCAAGCACGGCGCGAATCCTTTTGCGAAAAACAAAGCCGGCCAAACGCCCGAGGACATCATGATCGAGCTCGATGTCCGCAAGGGTTACGACGAGGCGATTCGCGAATACGTCGCCAAGTCCCGCGCGCCGGGCGATGTCGCGATTGCGTGGAGCCCGGTGCCGATTGCCGGCAAGCCGGACGCGCCCGCCTCGCAACTCGCGCTCCGGGCCGCGCTCGCCCTCGGCAAATATGATATTGATTATATAACCGCGCTCGCGCCGGACCGCATCCTCGTTATCGGGCTGCACGACCAGGCGCATTGTATAAACAGCCTCACGGGGGAAATCCTCTGGCGTCATGCCGGCGTGCACTATCCGGTGATGCACGGCGGCGCGCTTTATTGCGGACTCGACGACAAGCGTTTCGGCGCGCTCGATCCCGCCACCGGCGCGGAGCTTTGGAGTGTCGGCGTGGGCTCGGAAGTCCGGACGCCCGTTCAGATTCACGAGGACAGGCTCGCCATTTTTAGCGCGGGGCGGGCCGTCGTCGCCGTGGATATCGCGGCGCGCGCGCAGCACTGGAAACTCACCCAGGACGAGCGCGCGCCCGACCAGATTTTGCTCTGGAAAAACCAGGCGGTCTTTATCTCCCCGAAACTCGGCGAGGACATGCTTTGTTATGTGGACATTGCCAGCGGCGCAAAGACCGACGAGCAGTCCGTTAACATACACGATTCGCCCATGCTTCTGGTCGGCGACACCGCGTGGGCGCTTTTGCATCAAGAGCTTCACCGGCTGGACTTGGGCACGGGCAAATGCCTCCCCACGGGGCACGAATTTGAGGACGACTCGCGCTGGCGCGATTACAGCGTGCGCCGGGTCATGCACCGCGACGGGAAATTGTATATATTCACCTCCCTCCAGCCGCGCCAAAAGGACGCCGACGGCAATCGCGAAAAAAACACATACCGCCTCTGCGTCATCGACGGCAACAAGGCGCTGACGGTGACCGATTGCGAGTCCGATGGCGCGGTGACGATCGCGGGCGACAAATTTATTCACCTCTCCCATGCCGACAGAAGGCTGGGAGTTTATAATTTGAACACAAAGGCGTGGAACCACTGGCATTTTCCGTGGTTCACCGGCAGCGACGAGGTCGAGCGCCACATGCACATCTCCGACGGCTGCATATTCGTCAGCCAGAAAGGCGGCGACAAGCACGCCGAGCGCGACCTTCTCTATGTGATCGGCTGACGGGTAAAAATATTAAGGAACGCAAATAATACCGACATGAGAACGAAAAACGACCGCTCGCACATCCCCAACGGGGATGAATCCCTTAGCCCGGGGTTGGCGCGAGTTGCGAGCGCCTACCCCGGGGTTTATAAAAAAGAAAACACAACCCTGAAAGGGGTTGCGTCTTTCGAAAACGCGCCGGGCACACAGGCCGCAACCCCTTCGGGGTTGTTTATTATGTTCATTGTTCCCAGGGTGGCTCGCTACGCTCGCAACCCTGGGCTAGGGGACGGAAGCCCGTTGGGCTTCATTTAATATCTCCTCTGTTTAAAAATAATTAGAATTATCATTTTCCCATGAAACCAGAACTCGACACAGAATCCCGACTATTCAAGAAACCCTTCCATGTTGTATTCCGGAATGCCGGAATCGAATTTTTGATTCCCAAAAATTACAACAGCAAGATACAGGACCTCAAGCAGCGCCGTTACAAGGAAATCGACGGGGAGCATTACCTCTTCTGCAAAAGCGGTGACGGCACCTTCGCCATCGATCCGCCGGCGGCGGCGCCCGGATACACCATTTCCATTTCGCACATGCCCGAATACACGGCGGAGTTTTATTATCAAAACTACAGCGGCATGTATGAGGACATCAGCGCGAGCCTGCCCGACGATTTGCAGATGCCCGTCAAGGCGCTCTCGGTCACGCCCGCGCCGATCGGCACCATAAGCTGCCAGCTTGTCCTCGACGCGCCCGCGGGCGGCGTGGTTCTCATGACGGGCAGCGGCATTCCGCGCGACGACCTCGATGAGTTCACGGCCCTTGCCGAATATATAAAACCGTATGAGGGCGAGATCCCCGACGAGTCGGACAAGGACGCATACAAGGCCAACACCTATCACCCCGAGATCAAGCCGGAGGACGAGGAGGTTGACGAGGACGATGCCGAGGGCGTGTCGCGCAGCCTGTATCCCGAGCTCAATGTTTACGATGCCGAGGATCACAAAAAATGTTACAAGGGCGACGAGGACCAGATCACCGTCGATCTCAAGGACAAGGACCAGATGCGCCGCGTGCTCAACTTCCTCATCAAAAACTTTGACGACATGGCCGACTATGAATTCGGCGAGGAAAAGGACGGCGAGTTCAAGGAGTATGATTTCAGGGCCGACGACATCGGCTACGACAGCGAAATCCCCTTTTACACGGCGGCGGCCGCCTTTCCCGAGCTTCACAAAAAAATACTCGCCTACATCGACCTCGCCATCGACTCCGACGGCGCCTGGCGCAACGACGAGGTGCCCAAGGGCATGAACGCCGCCTACGCCATGGCGATGCAGGACCAGAAATATATTCCGAAATATATACAACTCCTGCGCAGCATGGACATGGATCACGAAGTTTACCAAGGCGGCCAGATCGTGTCCATCGCCGCCAAGTGGAAGGATTACGACAACGTGCTCGCGCTTCTCGCCACCCGCGCGTGCACGGGCGCGGGCCAGCACGGGATCGAGACGCTCGGCTTCATCGTGGAGCATATTTTGCCCGAGTTGAAAAACGAGGGGCAGAAGCGGGACACGTTCATCGGCCACCTTTTTGTCGACGCCACCAGGCACCACGACCACACCCGCGGCCGCTACGAGCAGTTGATCGAATACTATATCGCCCCCGTGCTCGACATGCTCGAGGTCGATTACAACGAGCAAAAGGTCGAGACCGTGCTGCAAATATCCGGAGCCGGAAACATGCCCGGAGCCTCCGACCTAATATAATTTCCACCATCGGAAAAAACCACCCAACAAAAAACACAATACAATGATTACACGCACCTATTATAAAAACAAAAAGAAGAAGCAGGACTGGTTCATGCAGATCGACGGCACGACCATCGTCCACGGCGAGACGCCCGAGACGGCCGTGACGCTCACGCATCCCACCGCCGCGGCGATGGCAGTCACGATGAACGACCTCATCATGAAAAAGTGCAGCACCGGTTTTGAGTTCGACCGTGTCGAGCAAATCGAAACCGAGTCCGACAAAAAGGCGCGCACGGTTGGCGGCGTCGAGCTCGGCACCAATCAGTTTGTCGTCGATTTTGGCGACGCGGCCTCGCTCGAAAAAGTGATCCGCCAGCACAACGACCAGTATCACCAATACACGGACGCGGTTCAAAACAAGGGCGTCGCCTACGGCGCGGTCAAGGGCGGCAAGTTCGTTCCGCACGAGGCCAAAAGCGGCGACAACGAGCTCGATTTCTACATGGCCGTAGCCTCGCACGCGAAACTCCGCCCGATCCTCGCCGAGTTCATCGGCAAGATCTCCCTGGGCAATTATGAACAGGACCCGATGATGCGCGATGCCGAGGTGCCGCTCGGATCAAACGCCGTTTATGCGCTCGCGCTCGCGGACAAGAAATACCTCAAGGCCCACACGGAGTTCTGCGACAGTATTCCCATCGGCTGTTACATCGCGCGTTTTAACGACGACACGCCCGACGGCGGCCGCCACGTTCCCGCGCTTCTCAACAAGTGGAAATACTCCGCCTCCGACGAGGACACGATGAACTTCCTCGTGGCGCAGCTCCTCCACGACGACAACGAATACGCAAAGGACGACATCGATTGCATCATGAAGGAGCACGGATTGGAGGAGGCGCTGAAGGACAAGAAGTTCAAGGAGCTTCTCTACACGAAGTTCGCCTATCGCGCCGCCCACCTCGAAAGCCATCGCAATATAGAAGACCGCGCGCTCGGATTATACATATTCATTTCGCTGAACGCGCTTGGCATCACCTGCAGCAAGCAGGACGCGATGATCTTCGGCCACATGATTGACGACATCGGTTCCTATCCGAGCCTCGCCCAAATCACCAAGGGCGGCCTCGATCCCGAAGAAGACGACTATGTCCCATACGACGATATGGACGACGACGAAGACGACGACGACGACGATGACGAAGACGACGATGACGAAGACGACGACGACGATGACGACGACGATGACGACGATGATGACGACGCGGACGAAGATGATGACGACGACGATGATGATGAAGATGATGACTAAGGCCTAGCACACCAAACCGGGGTTTGGGCTGGCGGGTGAGGATTCACTCATCCGCCGGCCCAAATCTTGTCATCGTCACGACTTCAAATCGGACCTCATAAAAACAGCGCGGGCGTTCAAGTCCGCGCTGTTTCATTTTCAGCCTGAAAACTTTTTCGTCACACGGCGCCGAGCCGGTAGAGGACGTGTTCGTTCAACGGGTGATCGCGCGGGATCGCGGGATGCCGGAACACGGGCGGGTTTCCCGGCGTCATTCCGAGGCGTTGCATCACCGCTTGCGAACGGCGATTTGGGGTGGTGGTGATTGCCACGATTTCGGAAAGACCGAGCCGGTTGAAACCAAAGTCAATGGAGGCGCGCGCGGCCTCGATTGCATAACCCTTGCCCCAGTGCTCGGGGAAAAGCCGCCAGCCGACCTCGACGCAAGGCATGAATGGGAACGGGTGCCGCGGGATTTGCAGGCCGACGGAACCGATGAAAACGGGCGCGCTGTTTCCGGCAATTGCTTCGCGCAATTCGACGGCCCAGAAACCCCAACCGTGCCCGGTAATGTGCGCGGCCCAGCGATCCATGATGACATCGCTCGCGGCGCGGTCATCGACGGGCATCAAAAACTCCATCACGCGCGGATTTCGGCAAAGCTCAAAAAACAGCTCGCGATCGGAATCGCGCCATTGGCGAAGGCGGAGGCGCGGCGTGGTGAGTTCGGTGATGGTGCTTGCGGGCATGGTTGTTTTTTGGAGTGCGGTGGCAGAGCGAAGCGGCGACACCGCTTTGAGTGGTTTGCGGATTTACTGTGAATGCGAAAGCGGCGTCGCCGGGCTTCGCCCTCTGCCGCCGCACTCCAAAGAGGCTTACAGGAATGTTTCCGCCACGCGGCGGGCCTCGGCGTCGAGGGCGAGGACGGTGTCGAGTGTGGCGGGGTCGCGCGCGGCCTCGGCGGCGAGGGCGGCGAGTGTTTTTTCAACGGTGCGCGGAATGCCGGGGAAGGGGAGTTTGTTTTCGAGAAAGGCGGCGACGGCGATTTCGTTCGCGGCGTTGTAGATCGCGGGGGCGGAGCCGCCGGTGCGCATGGTTTGCCTGGCGAGGGCGAGCATGGGGAAGCGCGTTTCGTCAACGGGTCGGAATTCGAGCGCGAGCAGGCGGTCGAGGTCGAGCGCGCCTTCGGTGCCGGCGGCGCTGCGCGCGGGGTGGAGCAGGGCGTGCTGGATGGGGAACGTCATCGATGGCGGGCAGAGTTGCGCGAGCATGGCGCCGTCGGTGAACTCGACGAGCGCGTGCACGATGCTTTGCGGATGGAGCACCGCGGCGCATTGCTCGGGACGCAGGCCGAAGAGGATTTGGGCCTCGATGAGCTCGAGCCCTTTGTTGGCGAGCGTGGCGCAATCGACGGTGATCTTCGGGCCCATCGCCCAATTCGGATGCCGGAGCGCGTCGGCGGGCGTGGCGGTCGCGAGGCGCTCGGCGGACCAGTCGCGAAACGCGCCGCCGCTCGCGGTGAGCGTGACGCGGCGCACGGCGGCGTCGGCGGGGCGTCCGGCGAGGCATTGGAAAACGGCGTTGTGCTCGCTGTCCACGGGGATGAGTTGCGCGTTGTGGTGGCGGGCCGCGTCCATCACGAACTTGCCGGCGAGCACGAGGATTTCCTTGCTCGCGAGCGCGAGTGTCTTGCCGGCCTCAATCGCGGCGAGCGCGGGATGGAGCCCCTGCGTGCCGACGACGGCGACGAGCACGGTGTCGGCCTCGGGAAGTTGCGCGAGCGAGAGCAAGCCCTCCACGCCGGGGGCGTGAAGGGTGATTTTGGATTTTGGATTTGGGATTTTGGATTGAAAGGCAGAGCGCGCCTTTTCGTCGAAGAGGGCGACGTGGGGGACGCGGAATTTTTCCACGATGCCGGCGAGCTTTTCCCAATTCGAATGCGCGGCGACGGCGACGAGCTCAAGCTGGTCGGGATGCGCGGCGATGACGCGCAGCGTGTTTTCACCAATGGAGCCGGTCGCGCCGAGCAACGCCACGCGCCTGCGGCGCGTGGCTAATGAAGAATGAGGAATGGAGAATGAAGAATGGTCGGAGGACATTCGTTATGGAGAATTTTCAGGAGAGCGTATGCGTCATTACATTCTACATTATTCATTACACATTCTACATTAGGCGCAGCAGCCAGAAGGCCGCGGGCGCCGTGAGAATGAGGCTGTCGGTCATGTCGAACATGCCGCCGATGCCGGGGGCCAGTTTGCCGGAGTCCTTGATGTCGGCGCGGCGTTTGATGATGGATTCGACGAGGTCGCCGATCACGCCGAGCACGGCGAGCGGCAGGGCGACGAGCGCGGCGAAAAGCGGCGTGAAACCCGCGGGCAGCCAGCGCGCGAAGAGCCACGCAAAGAGCGCGCTGATGAGCGCCGAGGTGATGACGCCGCCGACCACGCCCTCCCATGTTTTTTTCGGGCTGATGACGGGTGTCATCTTATGCTTGCCGCAGGCCATGCCGGTGAGGAGCGCGCCGGTGTCGCAAAGTTTGGTGACGATCACGACCCACACAAAAAACAGCACGCCGGCCGAGGCGCTGGGCGCGGTGTATTGCCCGATGATGCGCACGAAATAACCGAGCATGAGCGGCACGTAAACGAGCGCGAAAATCGTCGAGGAAAGCGTTTCCGTGCGAGTGGCCGGATCGCGTTCGCCGAGTATGCGGATGGCGGTGCCGAGCACGCCGACGACAAGCAGGTCTGTCGCGGTGAAATTCCATTGGGGGAAATAATAGGGCACGATGATCATCAGCCCCGCGACGACCATGCTCATGATCTGAAACGGATGATGGCCGATGGCGCGCGTGAGTTTGTTGAACTCGTAAATGGAAACAACGGCCATGAGCGCGACCATCCAAACAGCGGCGTGCGCGCCGACAAAATAGAGCAATGAAATGATCGCCGCCCAAAGCGTGAGCGTGGAAAAAGTTCGTTTAAGAATGACGGGCATGGGAGGGAAAGAGTGAAGAGTGAAAAATGAAGGGTGAAAAAGGAACCGGGTGGAGGTGATTTGGGATTATTTAGGAAGGGAGGCGCGGCATTTTTTGATAATGGTGGTGAGGATGGCGATGAGCTGGTTTGCTTCGTCGGTGATATCGTGAAGGCGGTCGGATTGAAGAATGCCGGCCGCCTCCAGCAGGCGCAACCAATAGCGCGTTTCCCGAGCCTCCTTGCAGGCGATGGAGAGTTTGGCGATGTAGTCGGGTTTGCTCTGACTGCTTTGCGCTTCCTCCACGTTGGCGCCAACCGAGGTGCCGGAGCGGAAAAGCTGGCTGGAAAGCAAACGCGCTTCGTTAGTCGCGGCCCGGTCTGAAAGTGTGCGGCAAAGATTCACAATGCGCACCGCGAACAAAAAGGTGCGTTCACAAATGTCGTGCGGCATCCCGCCAGCTTCTTTTTTTTCACCCTTCATTTTTCACTCTTCTCTCTTCCGGCGACTTGCTCGCCGGTTTGTCCGAAGCGGCGTTCGCGCTTGGCGTATTCGGCGAGGCAGGCGAGGAGTTCGGCCTTGCCGAAGTCGGGCCAGAGCACGGGCGTGAAAATGAACTCGGCGTAGGCGCTTTGCATGAGGAGGAAATTGCTGACGCGCGTCTCGCCGGAGGTGCGGATGACGAGGTCGGGATCGGGGATGCCGGCGGTGTAGAGGTGGCGCGCGAAGGCGTCCCAGGAGACGTCGTCGGGATTTTCTTTTCCGGCGGCGACGGCCCTTGCGTAGGCGGCGACGGCATCGGCGATTTCAGTGCGCGAGCCGTAGTTGAGCGCGAGGATGAGCGCGCGGTCCTTGTGGTGCGCGGTGGCCTTGATTGTGGCGGCGAGCTCCTTGCGCACGGAGGGCGGGAGCGCGTCGGTGCGGCCGATGGTGTGGAGCGAGATTTTGTTTTTCTGGAGGGTTTTGAGCTCCTGCTTGAGGAAATAATTGAGCAGGCGCATGAGGCCGCCGACCTCGTCCTGCGGGCGCTTCCAGTTTTCGACGGAGAAGGCGTAGAGCGTGAGGTATTTCACGCCGGCCTCGAACGCGGCGGTAAGTGTGGAGCGGACGGCCTTGGCGCCGCGACGGTGCCCTTCGAGCCGCGGAAGGCCGCGCTGTTTCGCCCAGCGACCGTTGCCGTCCATGATGATTGCGACGTGCGTTGGCAGCGTCGCGGGCGGCGTGGGTTGTTTGTTTGCGGGCGGCATTTTGGAAAACTGCGATTTAGGTGCGCGGCGCGGCGCGAGGCAAGAGTTTGTCTGAGTGTTTTCCCCAAATGAGAAACACGGGGCGCGGCGGATTGGAAATCCCGGGTTGATTTGCCCCCGCCTGTTGCCACAACATGCAACCGTCCGCCGCCTCCGCCATTTTTACGTATCAAAAAATTGAATACAAATTGAACAGCATGAACAACGTATTTGAGCCCAGAATCCTCACGCCCGAACAAATTCGCGCCGAGCGCGACCGGTTGCACGCGGCGGGAAGGAAGCTCGTTTTCACCAACGGCTGTTTCGACATTCTTCACCGCGGCCACGTCACCTACATGAACTTTGCGCGAGCGCAGGGCGACGCGCTTTGCGTCGGGCTCAACAGCGACGCCTCCGTGCGCCGGGGCAAGGGGCCAGACCGCCCGATCAACTCGCAGGAGGATCGCGCCTATGTGCTCGGCTCGCTCCGCCCGGTTGATTACGTCGTGTTTTTCGACGAGGACGAACCGCGGGATCTCATCGCAAAAATCATCCCGCACGTGCTCGTGAAGGGGCGCGATTGGGCGCACTATGTGAGCGGTCGCGACATCGTCGAGGCCAACGGCGGCAAGGTCGTGCTCGCCGACATGGTCGCGGGGCGCTCAACCACGGGCACCATTGAGCGCGTGCTCGCCGTTTACGGCGGCAAGGAAAACATCGATGTGAAAAGCGCCGGCACCGCGGCGGGCAAAACGGGTTCGGCGTGACTTTTCACATGAGGGGACGTCACAAGCGACGCCCCCGCGCGCGCATAAAATTTGCGGCTTAAAGGGCCGTGCCTTTTTTGGGCGTGAATAACGCGGTCATGTTCACGCCCTCGAGTTCGAGCAGCTTGATTTTTTTCCCAATGCCGCCGGCGTAACCGGTCAGGCTGCCATTTGCGCCGACGACCCGGTGGCAGGGGATGATGATGGAGATGGGGTTGCGCCCCACCGCCCCGCCGACGGCCTGGCTGGACATGCCCGGCTTGCCCATTCGTCGCGCCAGTTTTTTGACGATGTCGCCGTAGGTGATGACTTGACCATACGGGATATCGCGGAGGATTTTCCACACCGCCTGGCGGAACTCACCGCCTTCGGGCGCCAGGGGCAGTTCGGCGATTTCCGGCTTTTTGCCTTTGAAGTAGCGGTCGAGCCATTTTCGAGCGGCCTTGAACACCGGCAGTCCTGGATTTTCGCTCATGTTTTGGCTCGCGGTGGAGGCGAAGTATTTTTGTCCGGCCATCCAGAGGCCGGTGATGTTTTTGCCGTCGCTCGCCAGCAGAAGCGGGCCGACGGGCGATTCGTAGCGGGTTGAGCTGGACATGATTTTTCTTTTTTAGGGTTGCTTACAAAGAGTTTCACAAGCTGACCGTCGCGTCGCCCCGGCGCGGCCGCCAGTTTTGACAGGATTTGCATGTGCGTGCGTGCATGATGGAGCTTTTTTTGTGAGTGTTATGACAGCGTTCTCTTAGCAGTTTTCTCGAAATATGCCCGACATTTTCGGTCATGCGCGAGGTTTTGGCGCCATTCAAAGTGGTGTCGGCGAATTCAAGGAGACAGGGAGCCGCGTGCGGCGAAGCAAGCCGCCGGATGCGACAAGAGCGAGCCCTGTTTAAAAGAGAAAGCGCTGGGCGCGAAATGTGTGCAACTCGTCCGGCAGCCTGCGATGTCAGCGGTTTTCAGGTTGAAGGCGAACGGGGGGAATCGTGTTTCGGCTGTGACGCAATTCGGCATAATTAAAGTTGAGTGTATTGCAAAAAAGTGGCTATTATTTGTAATAATTTTATAAATACATGATATTTAGTTACATAACTTCTTCAACATTAAGGAGAAGTGTTGTTTTTGGTTCACGTTCAGAAGAATGATTAAAACTCAGCAATTACAGTCTTTTCGTTTGGTTCACCAGTTTGCGTTTTTTTTGGCGTTTGTAGCTGGCCTGTGTTCGGTTCCGCAACTTCTGCAGGCGCAATCCATGTGGCAGAAAACGGGCAACGGCACTTGGGCCACTGCGGCCAATTGGAGCAACGGCGTGCCAAACGCCGTCGACGCGACCGCCATCATCAGCAACGACCTCTCGTCGGGCAATCATACCATCTCCATTGCCAACCCCGGCGTCACCGTTGGCGCGCTCAGCATCGAGGGCAATGATTCCGCGGCTTCCACGATAACGATTCAGACCTCGACGCTTAGCTTTGCGGCGACGGGAGGGCAAAACGCCGTCCTTAATTACCAAGGCAGCAATTACGTCACCATCAGCAGCGTGGTTAATTTGCTCAGCGACCTCTCCATTCAGGCGGGCACCGATCCGCTCTTGCCTGCCTTTGCGAGCAGGCTGACGATTTCCGGGCGCATCGACGGCAACGGCCACGCCATCAACGTCAACGCCGGGCACGCGCCCGCCATCACCACCATTAGCGGCGCGATCACCGGCGCCGGCACGCAGCTCATCAAGACCGGCGGCGGCGCGCTGGTGCTTTCCAATTCGAACAATACCTTTTCCGGTGGCTTGGATGTTTCCGCCGGCACCGTGCGCACCACCATAGCCAACAATGTCGGCGCGGGCACGATTCTTGGCGGCGGGGTTGCCGCGTCCGGGGCAAATTATCTCGGCCTTGGCGACATCCGGATCGCCAACACCGGCGTCTCGCTCACGATCAACACCACCGGGGCGAACGCCAATCAGCACGTCACCCTCGCGGGCGGCCTCATCACGCTCGACAAGGGCGGCAGCCTCATCATCACGGAAAACGACTATCGCAAGGCATTCCGGTTTGTCCTCAACTCCGGCACGATCAGCGGCGGTTCGGACGCGGGGGCTCGCGGCGTGCTGGCGCTCAACGGCGCCGACTTTGTTTACAACGCCGACGGTTCCGGCGGCAGCGCCTTCATTGACGCGCCGACGCTTGTTCTCAACACCGGGCAAAACACCACGGCCATGAGTGTGACGCTCAACAACACCGTCATGCAATCCGGCCTCGGCCTCGTGCGCAAAACCGGCACCAACGCCCTCACTTTTACCGCCGGCGACACCGGCACGTTTGTCGCGGACGAGTTTGTGATCGAGTCCGCCCGTGGCGTCATCGCGCTCAACCAGACCGCGTTCGACTTGGCAAACGGACTCACCTTCGCGGGCTCCAACGGCATCTTCACGAACCAACTGGCGACCGCGACCGGGGGGCAGGTTTCCCTCGGCCTCGCCGACCAGTTGGGCTCCTCCTCGCTGAACATCGGCGCGGGCGTCATCACCAATGTGCTGCTCAACGGCCACGACCAAAACTTTTCGAGCATCAACCTCGGCGATGCCGCGCGCCTCGGCCTTTGGTTCGACTCCGCCACGCCGTCCACGCTGGGCATAAACAGCATCGTCTTCGCCGGAAGCGACGGCGCCAATCCGTTTGCTGAAAATTTCCTCTCCGTCTACAACTGGACGGGCAATCCCGCCAGCCATCTGAGTGACGGCGCGGTCGTGTCCGGCGGGCACGCGGTCACCGCCGCCGGCGGCGTGGATTTGTCGAAAATCTGGTTTCGCGGTTACGCGCCCGGCGCGGTGGACTTGGGCGGCGGCGTGCTTGCGCCGGTGGACTTTCTCACCACCACGCTCACGGGCGGGGGCAACTGGTTTGATTTCGCCCGCTGGACCCTGGACATTCCTGACCGCGCGGGCACCACGGTCATCGCGCCCCAATTCGGCACCGAAGCCTCCGTCAATTTGCAGGGCCGGGCCGTCACCTTGGGGCACTTGGAGACCAGCCATCTGGGGAGCAGTCACAGTCGCACGCTGACGTTTACCTCGGGCACTGTTATTTTTGACAGCGGTCTCATGGTTGGCGGCACCAAAATGGCATCCACGATCAGCGGCACGGGCGGGGTGCGAATCGCAAGCGCGATTGTGTTGGAAAACGACCTCGTCGTCACCGCGACCGGCGTGGTTTACGCAAACGGCGATGTTTTATACGGGGCGGCGTTGGGGGGCGCGTTGTCCGGCACGGGTAACATCATCGCCGAGGGGCATTTGGTGCTGTATGGAGGCTCGGGTTACGCGCCCACTTACACGGGCACTATCCATGCCCACAAGAGAATGATGCTGGGCGCTTACAACCACACCACGACCGGTCAGTTGTTTTACTGGGGCGGCGCGCTTGTCATGCACGAGGGATCGAGCCTGGGTTTGGGTTACCATAACAATGTCGGACTGAACACCCGCCTCATCATCGACGGCGATTTTTCCATGACCGCCGTTTACCTGAATTATGACGGCGACGTGGAGCTGACCGCCGACCGCGTGATCAGCACCAGCGGGAACGGCCAAAGGCATACTTTTCCGGATGTTGGTTTCGGCCCGGACTTGAACCTGACCGGCGCCGGGGCGTTGACGTTGAACGCCGCAAACACACTGGTCATGAACAGCGGCTCCAACGTGTTTTCCGGCGGCTTTACCAAGTCCGGCGGGGGCACGGTGCGCGCGGATCTGCACAGCGATCTTGTCATGGGCGCCCTTGACGCGGGGCACAACTACTACGGCAGCGGCAGCGTCACGGTTGCCTCCGGTAATTTGTTCGTGGCCAACAATGGCTACGATTCCTACCTGCGCGGCCTCGTCACCACGACCGGCGGCAACTTGATGTTCATTGGCGACGGCTCCACCGTCGTCAGCGGCACCGTGCTCATGGGGAACGGACGCAGCTTCACCGGCACCGGCGGCGGCGCCATCGAGTTCACCGACACGTCGGTTTGGCAGGCAACGGGCGCGAGCGGCGCGAACCTGATTTTTGGCGGGGACCTGACTGTGAACACGGCGTTTGCCGGCACCGGCGCCACGCAGCTTTACGCGCGGCCCAATCCCGGCGCGGAAATCCACATCACCTCGACGATGAGCGGCGGCATCACGAATGTCGGCACATTTTACAAGCAAAGCGCGGGCGAGGCGTATCTCCACACCCCCGTGCACCTCGGCGCGCTCAACATCCAGGCGGGCAATCTCATCATCGGCGGGCACGATTATATGCTGCCGCGCACGGGCACCGTTGCGCCCAATCTCGCCATGAGCGGCGGCTTGCTCACGCTGGCGGGCGGCTCGGCGGGCTCGCCAAACGTGACCACGCTCAACAGCCTCACCCTCACCGGCAACGCCGGGCTTTTCCTCAACGAGCACGCGTCCCTGTTGTTCAAGGGCGGCCTCACCTGGTCGGGCACCGGCTTCCAGCTTTCACTCACCAACGACAGCGGCATTTGGTCGACGAGCGGCGCCCCGGGTGACTACGACACCTATGTTTATTTCACCGGCACCGCGGGATTTTCCGGGGCCAATGCCTGGCGGCTCGACCGGGTGAGCTTCACCGGCTACGAGACGGGCGCGGAATTGGTTCAGGTGAGCGGCAGCAACCTCTGGTTTCTCGCGCCCACCGGCGCCGCGCTCAACGAATGGGTGGGCGCGCGCGGCACCGGCATCGACACCGACCGGCTGTGGAGCTCCGCGGTCAACTGGGTCGGCGGCGTGCCGAACGCCGCGGGCCGCACCGCCGTGGTGCGCGACGCCGACGGCCTGCTCAATGGCAACCGCATCCTTGTTGACGGCGCGTTTACCGTGGGGCAACTGCTGCTGGAAAGCTCCGGCGGGCAGGTCTTCACCGTCGGCGGCGCCAACGGCGGCGTGCTTGTGTTCGACAACGGCGCCGACAACGCCGTCCTGGCCAACTCCGGCAACCACGTCCTCACCCTTGACGCGGACATGCGCCTCGATGGCGGCCTCGATTTCCGGCACACCAGCCCGAACACGCTTTACTTCAACAGCCGCGTCTCCGGCAGCGGCGGCATCGTTTACAGCAGCAACACCCTGATGTTTGTCGGCACGACGGACGCCAGCGGCACGAGCGCCAGCGATTTCACGGGCGGCTTTCGCATTGTCGGCAGCACCGCCACCACCACTGGCGCGGCGGGCCTGCCGGTGGTGCGGATCACCGCCGACGGCTCGCTGTTCGGCAGCGGCAGCCACAACGGCATCGACGCGGCGGGCAGCATCCAGGCGCTGACGATCGGCGACGGCACGCCCGGACGCTGGTATTACGTTGGGCTTGATACCGCGAATGCGGTGCGCGTGGTTGACGCCTCCCTGCGCATCGCGGGCAATTGGAATTTCGGCATCGGCAGCAACAACACCGGCGTGCTCACCTTCCGCAGCGCCGATCCCGGCTATGTGGAATCCGGCACATGGACGCTGCAGGGCAGCTACAACAGCGCCGTGTTGAACATCGAGCAGGATTTGCAGGGCCTCGGCGGACTGCGCATGAGCCTTTATGGCATGAGGGTGAACTTTTACGGCAACAACACGTTCGCCGGCGATGTTATCCTCGGTCACTATAATGGCATGAGCACCGGCGTCGGCTCCGACAGCGCGCTGGGGCAGGGGGTGGTGCGGCTGGTGGCCGCCCACCGACTCGACGCACTGGGAGGCACCCGCACAATCAGCAACGAATTTGAGTTTAACAGCACCCAAACAAGTGAATTTATCAATGGCTCCTTTATCCTGAACCACAGCGGCACCAGCACGCTCGCGCGGGACACTTCCGTCTCCGGTAATGTGGTTGTGTCCACCGGGCATGTTTTCTCCGGGCCGGGCAGTTTGGTGGTTGGCGGCGCATGGCTGCTGGAAGGCGCGCATGAATACGGCGGCAACACTTCCATCAATCGTGGATCGACGCTGTCCATCGGCGACGCGCAATCCATCAGCAGCGGCACGCTGTTTTTTATCGCGTCCAACGAACCCCAAAAAACTTCCACGCTGGCCTCGTGGGGCGGCCCCGTCACCCTGGCCAACACGGTGGTGTTTAGTCATTACAACATCGGGCTGAACGGCGCGGCGGGCGCGCTGACCCTGTCGCAGACCAGCGCCCTGCCGGTTACATTGGTCAACAACACAAACTTCACGGTTACCGGCAGCGTTGTGTTCGGGGAAAACCTCCGGCTCACCGGCGCCTACGGCATCAACAAAACCGGCGCGGGCGTGTTGACTCTCAACAATAACAACAACGATTACACCGGCGACACAACCATCACGAACGGCACGCTGCGAGTGAACGCCGGCGGCGACATCGCGCTCGGCGGCGCCACGGCGGCGGGCGAGCACTACCTGGGCATGGGCCATGTGAAATTCGCCAGCGGCAACGTCGCGCGCATGCTCGAACTGGTTGTCGGCGGCACGGCGGTGGATATTTACGGCAACCTCGCCCTCAACGGGAACAGCGCTGTGAACACCGCGAGCATCAACATCACCGACACCGCCGGCGCGATCAGCGGCGCGAGCATCGGGACCAACCTCGTCGTTGACACCGACTCCACCGTCAGCGGCAACGCCCACGGCTACCTGCGCACCGCCGGCGATGTCATCAAGACCGGCACGGCCACGCTGCACTGGACCGGCGGCAATATCGTCACGCCCAACTTCGTTTTGAGGGAGGGCGCGCTCGACCTTGGCAACGTGAACAGCACGCGCACGGGCCTGGGCAGCTTCACGCTCGGCGGCGCCGCGCTCAACGTCAGCGGCAGCCAGACCTTCGCGGGCACGCTCTTCAATCTCGCCGGTTCCGGCACCATCAACATGAACGGCGCGTCCGGTTCCTCGCTGCTCACCTTTGCGGACTTGGGCTCATGGGACGGCACGCTCGACATCATCAACTGGAACGGCGACAGCACCTACGGCGGGGGCCTCACCCAAGTGCGCTTCGCCAACGACGTGCTCACCGCCTTCGACCACGCGAAACTCGCCACGATCAGTTTTTACAGCAGCGGAGTCATCACCTACGCGCCCGGCGCCAAGGTTCTCAAAAACACCCAGCTCTATTACGAACTCATCCCGACCGGCGTGAGCGCCATTTGGAACGGCAACGCCTCCCTCAACAACTGGAGCAGTGTCGGCAACTGGGAGACAAATGTGGCGCCCAACGGCCCCGGCTCGGTGGCGGTCTTCTCGACCACGCTGCAACTCAACGGCACCCCGGTGAACATCGACGTCGCAAACCTCACCCTCGGCGGCCTCACGTTCATGAACAACACCGGCGAAAACTATTCGCTCGGAGGGCTGGCGTTCACTTTCGAGCAAATGGACCCCGATGAGGTCGCAAACCTGACGCTGCAAAACAACAACTCCGTCACCATCGCCAACGCCGGCGTTGCCCTGCTCAACCGTCTCGTCGTGAGCACGGTCGGCACAGGCACGCTCACAATCAACGCGCCCGTCATCGGCGCGCAAGGCATGATCAAAAGCGGCGCGGGCGAGCTGGTTTTGGCCGGTAACACCAACGACTTTTCGGGCGGCGTCACCCTGCTCGACGGCACGCTGACCGCGGCCGCCAGCTCGCTCGCGTCCTCCGGCACGCTCACATTCAGCCCGCTGGGCACCGGCACGCTCACCGTGGCCGGCACGCTCGCCCCGACGCTCGCCTTCGCGCTCAACGGCGCGCAGACAATCGACAACGCCATCGACCTCGCCACCCAGCTCGACGGCACCGACGCGGTGGACATCACGCTCAAGCTCGCCGCCGCCGCCGGAAACAAAACGACGCTGACCAGCGGCATCACGCAGAGCGGTTCCGGCGCGGGCTCCCTTGAAAAAACCGGCGCGGGCGAGCTCGTCCTCGCGGCCGCCAGCGCGCACACCGGCACGACCACCGTGAGCGCGGGCACGCTCTCATTCACCGCCGCCAACGCCATCGCCAGCGGCACGGCGGTCGTCGTCAACGCGGCTCTCTTCACCGGCGACATCGAGCAGACGCTCGTCAATCTCTCCGGCACCGGCCACATCATCGCCGGCGCCGACGGCAACAACCTCACCGGCCACGTCATCGCGCTCAACACCGAGTCCACGACCTACTCCGGCAGCATCACCGGCGACGGCGCGCTCACGAAGACCGGCACCGGCGCGCTCACGCTCTCGGGCACAAACACGCACACTGGCATGACCACCGTCAACGGCGGCGCGCTCGCCGTCACCGGCTGGACCGGCAGCGCCTCGGCCATCCACATCGGCAACACCGCCGGCACGAGCGGCACGGTCAACGTCAGCGGATATTTCGGAAGCGTCGGCAACCTGTATGCCGGCAACTCCGGCACCGGCTTCATGACGATCACCGACAGCGGCACCGTTCAAAACGCCCACGGTTACATCGGCAACAATTCCTCCCGCCTCGGAGTCGTGACGGTGACCGACTCCGGCGTTTGGCAAAACACCGGCAACCTGTATGTCGGCAACTCGGGCACCGGTTTCCTGCGCATTGAAGGCAACGGCACTGTTCAAAACACCACTGCCTACATTGGCTACAACACCTCCAGCTCCGGCAGCGTGACGGTGACCGGCTCCGGCTTTTGGCTCAATACCGCCAACCTGCATGTCGGCAATTCCGGCAAAGGTTTCCTGACCATTGAGGGCAGCGGCTCCGTGCAAAGCTCCGAGGCCAATATCGGCACCAGCGCCAACAGCACCGGCAGCGTGACGGTGACAGGCTCCGGCTTGTGGGATAATACGAGTGGTCTCGGACGCATGCATGTTTACAGGGGCAGCCTGACCATTTCGGAGAAAGGTGCCGTTAAAGCCGACACCATTCACATCGGCCCCAGTTCCGGCGGTCAGGGCAGCGTGACTGTCTGCGGTTCCGGCTCCTTGGTCGCCCGTTTCATTAGCCTGGCCTACACAAGTAACGGCAAAGGTTACCTGACCATTACGGACAACGGCTTCGTGTCGGGTGAGGCCTACATCAGCGATGCCACTGGCGGCTATGGCAGCGTGCTGATCGAAAAGTCCGGTCATTGGCAAACAAACCAGACGTATTACACCGGCAGATCCGGCACCGGGATTTTGACCATAACCGACAGCGGCTCCCTGACGGCGACCAGCGCCTTCACTGCCGGAAATAACAGCAACAGCCTCGGCGAAGTGACCGTCGGAGGCGCCGGTTTGTTGAGGGCCACCGGTGCCCTTACCCTTGGCAACTCCGGACGGGGAATCCTGACAATCGAGGACAACGCCACCGTCAATACGGGCTGGGTTAAGCTTGCCGAGTATAACGCCGCCTCCGGCGTCCTCAATCTCAACGGCGGCCTGTTGCGAACCGGGACGCTGATCAAGGGCAGCGGCACCGGCACGGTCTATTTTAACAGCGGCACGTTGCAGGCGACCAAGGGCGGCGCGTCGTTTATCTCCGGCTTCTCGGGAGCCAAGGGAAGCCTCGTCATTCAATCCGGCGGGGCGTTCATTGACAGCAAGGCGTTCAACATCGGTGTGGCCGGAAACAGCGGCTTCAGCGGCGTCGGCGCCCTGCACAAACTCGGCACCGGCACGCTGACCCTCGCCGGCACGGGCGCTTACACCGGCGGCACGGAAGTCGAGGCCGGCTCGCTCGTCCTCGCCACGTCATCCGCAACCACCAGCTCCCGGACGATCGGCACCGGCACGCTGGCCGTCCGCTCCGGCGCGGCGGCGTATGTCGCGCCGCCCTCCGCGGTGCCAAACTACACCTTCGACAACGACCTCGCCGGCGCCGGCCTGCTCGACGTGAACCTGTATGCGGCGACCAACACGCTCACGCTCACCGGCGACACCGGCGGCTTCACCGGCACGGCCAATTTCCGCAAGGCCACATACACCCTTTCCGGCGGCGCCTTCAACGCCGCGACACTCGTCAGCTCCGCCAATAGCACGATCATCGCCGGCACCGGCAGCAACCACACAGGCAACTTTGTCTTCAACGGCGGCAACGTGAACTTCGACCTCTCCGGCACCGGCAGCCGCGCCGCCGGATGGGTCGACACCGGCACACTGCAACTAAATTCAGGCAACGTGCGCGTGGATCTCGCCCAAGTGACCGGCAGTTCCGCGTTCCCGCTCCTGCAACAGGACGAGGGCGCCGTGCGGCAACTCATCGACGCGCAATCCCTCACCGGCTCCGTGTCGAACCTCAAGCTGAACGGCGGCGCGATTTCGCTCAGCTCGGTGATCTCCTCGATCCGCCAAAGCTCCGCGATCGCCGGCAACAACGGCGACGTCGCCACCGGCTACTACGCCGTCGCCATGACCTCGACCGGCGCCGCCGGCACCGGCACGGGCCTGTATCTCGGCAGCGTCCTCACGCGCCTCGACCTGCGCTCCGGCTACACCACGATTTTGGACGGCGACACGGACGGCGTCGCGGGCGGCGACGAGTTCCACGCGCAAATAACCGGCGCGGGCAACCTCGGGATTCAAGCCACCGGCACAATCACACTCAACGCCGCCAACACCCACACCGGCACGACCACGGTTTTCGACGGCGCGCTTCGACTCGGCATCGACGGCGCGCTCGGCAAAACCTCGCGCCTCGACATCCATTCCGGCGCGATCGCCGACATCAACGGCCGCGCCCAAACACTCGGCGCCTTCAGCGGCTCCGCCGGCTCGACGCTGCTCGTGAACGGCGGCACCGTCACCGGCAGCAACGCCTCCGTCTGGACAATCGACGGGCTGGTTGACGCCACCGCCGCCGCATCGGTGATCCAGGCCGCCGGCGCCGGCATGACCGCAAACATAAACTCCGGCACGCTCCTGCTCGCAAACAGCTCCACGCTCGCCCTCGGCTCCGGCGCGCTCACCATCGGCTCCGGCAACACCGGCGCCGCCGTCCTCGACATCAAGGACAGCCTCGCGCGCAACCAGCACGCCACCATCGGCGGCCCCGGCGGCAACGGCCGCGTGACGGTAAGCGGCACCGGCCTCTGGCTCAACACCGGCAACCTCGCCCTCAGCTCCGCAGGCGCCGGCGCGCTGGCCATCGGCGACTCCGGCTCGGTCGCCGTCGGCGGCACCTATTCGCAAGGCGCCAACTCCACCCTCGCGCTCGACGCCTCCGCGCGCGGCCTCAACGACGCCTTCATCATCGCTGGAAGCGCGACAGTCGGCGGCACGATCAGCGTGGACGGGTTTGGCGCGGACTCGGTTTTTTCGACGGCCGGCGCGGTGCTCGCCAGCGACCGGCAGGTTTTGATCAAGACGTCCGGCACGATCAGCGGCACATTCGCCAGCGCCACGCTCGACGGTTTCGACGCCGCTGACCTGCCCGATTATCTTTACGGCGGCATCTATAAAACCGCCGACGCGAAACAATATCTCGCCGGCGTGAACCTCTCCTGGCTCGGCGGCGAGACCGACGGCCATGGCAACTTCACCGTGGCGAGCGGCACGAGCTTCGACATGAACATTTCCCTCGCCGACCAAAACAACAGCCCCTACGCCAGCGGTTGGGGCGGACGCTCGCTGACCGTCACAGCCAGCAACAGCGGCACCCTCGTTCTCAGCGCGAGCAACAGCTTCACCGGTGACATTTATATTCGCAACGGCGTGCTCGCCGCCGCCACCGGCACGAACGCCGGCTGGGCGCTCGGTTCCGGCGCGAACACCGTTTATTACGACGGCGCCGCCGGTTCCGCCGCGCGTCTCGTTTTCGCTTCCGACGGCGCCATGACGCAGCGCCAGATCGTCTCGGCGGACTCCAGCGCCACGCTCGAGGCTGCGTCCGGCGCGGATCTCACTGTGACAACCGCCCCCCTCGGCTCCAACGGCGGCGCGGTTTATGTCAACGCCGGCGGCACCTTCGGCATCACCGGCGGCGTCACCTTCACGGGCAATCGCGGATCGAGTGTCAGCGCCAACGGCGCCGCCATCTACAACGCCGGCGAGCTCAGCGCCAACGGCGCGATCTTCGCCAGCAACACCGCAGCCGGTTATGCGGGGGCGATCTACAACACCGGCACCATGTCACTCGCATCGGGCACCCTCGCGGGCAATCATTCCGCGGTGCAAGGCGGGGCCGTTTACAACACCGGCACGATCCGCGGTTCCGGTCTTTTGTTCGCAAGCAACACCTCCGCCTCCAACGGCGGCGCCGTTTCCCAAGAAGGCGCCACGGCCGCGCTCAACCTGCAATCAAGCGTGTTCGACGGCAATTACGCCTCCTCCGGCGGCGCGATATGGAACGGTTCCCTCGCGCGCGTTGAAATCGCGAACTCGTCAACATTCTCCAACAACCGCGCCGCCCTTAACGGCGGGGCCGTTTACACCACGGGCGCTTTCACCGGCGGCGGCGTTGTGTTTGCCAGCAACACCTCGGCGGGCTTGGGCGGCGCCATTTATGCGCAGGCCGCCGACGCCGCGGTCACCCTGCGCTCGGGAACTTTTGCAAACAATTACGCGGCCTCCTCCGGCGGGGCGTTCCACGGCAACGGCGCCACCCTCACCGGCGTGGACCTCACCTTCGACGGCAATGTGTCCGGCTCCCACGGCGGCGCGATCCACAACAGCGGCGTCATCTCCGGCACCAATCTCGTCTTCACCAGCAACACCGCGCGTGCCGGTTCCGGCGGCGCCATTCACAACGTGTCATCAATGACCGTCGACATCACCACGGGAAGTTTTGCGAGCAACCGCGCGGGTGGTGGCGGCGGCGCGATTTACACGGCGGGCACGGTCGAGCTGAACGGCATTGTCACGTTCGCGGACAACCGCGCCGTCGCCGGTGGCGCCGTTGCCGTCGACGCCGGCGGGTATTTCACGAACACCGGCATGGTCAGGTTTCTCGACAACCGCTCGACCTCGACCGGCGGCGCGATTAGCGTCGGCGGCACCGTCAATATCGACGGCGCGCTCTTTGAACGCAATTATGCGGCGGCAGCCGGCGGCGCGATTGCCGCGACCGGCGGCGGGGCGATCCTTGTCAGCAACGCGCTCTTTGTTTCCAATTCGAGCAACGGCACCAACGGCGGCGCGATTACCCTGTCCAACAACAGCCGCGCAATCGTGATCAGCTCCACCTTCACCAACAATCGCGCCACAAAAAGCAGCGGCGCCATCGCCGCGTTTAGCGGGGGACGCGTTTCGATTGACGGCTCCCGTTTTGAGTCCAACTACGCGGGCACCTTTGGCGGCGTTTCCGAGAATTACCTGGGCACGCTCACGATCAACAACTCCGTGTTTGTCTCCAACAGCGCCGCCAGCAACGGCGGAGTCATCGCCAACTGCGGCACCATGGGCATCGTCGGCAGCGTCTTCACCGGCAACTACTCGGGCGGCGGCGGCGGCGCGCTCTCCAACTACGGCGCCGCCTACGTCAACACGCTCACCGATGTCATCTTCACCGGCAACACCGCCGCGGGCATGGGCGGGGCGATCTACAACCAGGGATTCGCCAACACCATCATCGCCGTCAGCTCCGGCTCGACTCTCGCCTACACCGGCAACACCGCGCGCGGCAACACCGCCGCGGCAACTGACAGCGCGGGCGGTTTCCTCTACGCCCATTCCGGCAGCGTCATCTTCGACATCGCCGGAGCCCTCGCCATCGGCGACGAAAACTCCATCGCCGCCGTGGCCGACGGCATCGCGTCGGCGAGCGGCACGATCGCGTTCACCAAAACCGGAGCCGGCACCCTCACGCTCTGGGCGAACAACACCTACACGGGCACGACATTCGTGAACGCCGGCCTGCTGAGCGTGCGCGGACGCGTCTCCAGCGCGCACACCCTCGTGGCCTCCGGCGCGACCCTGGGCGGCACCGGCACGGCGGCGGGCAACGTGACGATCCTCTCCCATGGCCATCTCTCACCCGGCGCGAGCCCGGGCCTGCTCACAATCCTGGGCAACCTCACCCTCAACGACAACGCGCAGCTCGACTGGGAACTCGGCGCGCGCACCGATCCCGGCCACATCTACCAAAGCGGGACGAACGACCTCGTGATCGTGGGGGGCAACGTGACGGCCTCGGGCACGAGCTACGTGAACATCACCACGAGCGCGACGCTGGCCAGGGGCGAGTATGACCTGATCAACTACGCCGGCACGCTCGCCGGGGACAAAACCAACTTCGCGATCGGAGTGATCGACGCGGCGGCCGACCAGAACCTGGCCAAATACCGCATCGTGACCAGCGAGACGAACTGGATCAAGCTGACCTACGACCTGGGCGGCTACGCGATCTGGGACGGGGACGAGCCCAGCCTGTGGAACGACGGGACCGCCAGCGGGGGAGACGGCACGTGGTATGCGCCGGGGCAGCACTCCGGCACGCACACCGCGTGGACGGGCACGGAAGGCAACCCCAACGGCGAGTGGGAGCAGGGCGGGTTCGCGATCTTCAAGGGAGCCGCGGGCACGGTCACCGTCGTCAACTCCGGCACCACCATCGAACTTTCCGGCGCGCAGTTCCGCACCGACGGCTACCTCATCACCGGCGGCACGCTCACGGCAAGCAACACCAACGCAAACATAGACCTGACGGTGGACGCGGGCGTGTCGGCCACAATAGCCTCCCAAATCACCGGCACGCACGGAGTGGTCATGGCCACCGGAGACGGCGCGGGGGAGGGCACGCTCGTCCTTTCCGGCTCAAACGACTACGAAGGTTCCACGCTTATCAAGACCGGCACGCTGGTGATGGCAAACGAGCACGCCATCAGCGTGAGCACCGCGACCGTCGCCGCCGGCGCGACCCTGCGCGTCGCCACCGGCAGCATGACCTGGAGCAACACCCTCGCCGGCGAAGGTCTCCTGCACATCGACCTAGCATCCGCTACTGACTCCTTCCTCCTGACTCCTGACTCCTTGAGCCAGTTCACCGGCACGGCCCTCTTCAACAACAGCACCTTCACGCTCAACAACAACGCGCTCGCCGGCGCCGATGTGATCCTCGGCGCGAACAACACAACCACCGTGGCCACCGGCACGCAGCAACTCGGC
>NZ_JAQFIP010000024.1 GCF_029504735.1 Ereboglobus sp. PH5-10
CCACCCCCCCCCCCCCCCCCCCACCCACACCCCCCAAAAAAAAAACCAACACCCCCCCACCAACAACACCCCCGCGGGGGGGGGGGGGCGGCCCCCCCCCCCCCCCCCCCCCCCACCACCTCGAAGAGTGAAAAGCGAAGAGTGAAAAATGAAACACAAACCACTCAGCCCATTCAACGTCCGCATCACTCGCCTGCGTCCGATTTTCACCCTTCACCCTTCACCCTTCACTCTTCCCTGGACGAGGCCCTCCGCCTCGGCCAGGGCTCCTGCTTCCTCCTCACAGACGACAACAAAATCATCACCTGGCTCTCGACCACGCGCACCGATTCCGCCACCGGCGAGACATTCCCGGAACTCGACCCAAAGGACTTCTCGATCAACTCCCCCCGCGGATGGTGCCCCGCCTGTCGCGGCCACGGACGCATCTATCCATGGATGCTCGCGCTCGACAAACAGCAAAACGACACGCAGGAAAACCGCGACATCGCGCTTCAACTCCGCGCCTACGGCATCTCCGACTCGGACGACATAAGCGACCACGGCCAGCCCTGCCCCGGATGCCACGGCGAACGCCTCAACCGCATAGCCCGCGCAGTGAAGCTGCACTTCACCGCACGGAATAGTGAATTGAGAATGGTGAAGAGTGAAAAAAAGACAGCCCAATCAAAGAAAACCACCCGTTTTCCGAAGTCCGATTTTCACTCTTCACCATTCACTCTTCACCATTCCTCACTTTCCCTCCCCGCGCTCCTGCGCCTCACGCCGGGCGCGCTCCTCGCGCAACTTCGCCAGCTCGACCAAACCGACGCCCGCACCCGCGCCATCACGCAGGACATCCTCCCGCAAATCGAGGAACGCCTCCGCTTCCTCGACCACGTTGGGCTCGGCTACCTCACGCTCGACCGCCCCACCGAGACGCTCAGCGGCGGCGAGTCGCAACGCATCCGCCTTGCCGCGCAACTCGGCAGCAACCTCAGCGGCGTGCTCTACGTGCTCGACGAACCCAGCATAGGACTGCACGCCCGCGACAACGACCGCCTCATCGAAACGCTCGAAACCCTCCGCGCCAAAGGCAACACGCTGCTCGTGGTCGAGCACGACGACGAGCTCATGCGCCACGCCGACCGCATCATTGACCTTGGCCCCGCGGCGGGCATCCACGGCGGCGAACTCCTTGCCAGCGGCACGCCGGAGGAAATCCGCAAAACCCCCGCCTCCATCACCGGCGTCTTCCTCAAAAAAGGCATCAAGCACCCCCTCCGCGGCGCCTACCGCCCGCTGCCGGCATGATTGGTGCCTTTTGAAAATTTAAAAGGCGCGCGACTCCGTTCCAGGCAGAATGGTTGGCGAATTGCCACTGCCACTCGAAACACCAAACCCGCCTCGCCAGCCCCTCGCCGTTCTCCGCGCACCCCGCCCGCAGACATTCCCCGTCCGGCCAAATCACATAAAAAAATCTCCGTCACTTTTTTATCGGACTTGCGTCTCTTGCAATGCGACCGGCATTTTCAGCCGGTCGCATTGCATACGGCAGCCCGCACCAACACTTTCCCTCACCTAAAAAACCCGCACGCGCCACGCGCTTTTTCAAACATGGCAAAATCCAGCAAGCCCTTCGGTAAAATCCTCGTCCTTCTAATCCTCGCCGCAGGCGCCGCCTATGGCGTCTATTACTGGAAAAAAGCCGACGCCAAACCGCCCGAAATCTCAACCACCGCCGTCACCCGTGGCAGCATCATCCAAAGCATCACCGCCACCGGCGTGCTTCAAGCCCCCACCAGCGTCGATGTCTCCTCGCAAATTTCCGGCAAGGTCATCGCGCGCAATGTCGATTACAACGACCACGTGAAGGAGGGCGACGTCCTCTGCCTCATCGACCCCGCCACCTACAAATCCAAGCTCCTCCAATCCGAGGCCCAGCTCGCCAACACCAAGGCCAGTCACACCCTCACGCGGCTCAACACCGAGCGCACCCGCGAGCTCTTCCAGCAAAACCTCGTCTCGCAAGCCGACCTCGACCAGGCCAACGCCCAGCTCGAACAGGCCGACGCCCAGCTCAAAATTCAGGAGGCAAACGTCGAAACCGCCCGCCTCGACCTTGAACGCTGCACAATCACCTCGCCCATCACCGGCATCGTCCTCGACCGCCAGACCGACGTGGGCAAAACCGTCGCCGCCAGCCTCAACGCCCCCACCCTTTTCACCCTCATCAACGACCTCACGAAATTGGAAATCAGCGCCGACGTTTCCGAGGCCGACATCGGCGGCATCGCCGACGACCAGGAAGTGCTCTTCACCGTTGACGCCTATCCCGGCCGGCAGTTCCGCGGCAAGGTTTCCCAAATCCGCAACCTTCCGAAAACCTCCCAGTCCGTCGTCGTCTATTCGACAATCATCGACGTGGACAACCGCGACCTTCGCCTCAAGCCGGGCATGACGGCAAACGTCAACATCATCACCGCCCGTCGTGACAACGTGCTCGTAATCGCAAACTCCGCGCTCCGCGCCCGCATCCCCGAAAGACTCGTCCCCGCAGGCGCCGCCACGACGGGACAATCCGCCGGCAAAAAGAAATCCGAGCAGTCAGGCGACGCCTCAAAACGTAGCAAGCGCGGCGGCAGCAACCGCGAGCAAATGCGCGCGCTCTTTCAGGACGCCGGCATCACCATGGGCCAGCCCGCCACCACCGAGGCCATTGAAAAACTCAAGACCCTCGCCGCCGAGCGCAACATAACCCTCAGCCAACGCATGCTCTCCAACCTGGAGCGCCGCAGCGGCCCCGGCGAAAGCGCGACAGTCAGCCAGCGCACCGTTTACCGCATCGCCTCGCCATTGCCCGACCTCAAGCTCGAAGCCGTCAACGCCCGCTTCGGCATCAGCGACGGCTCCAGCACCGAAATCATAGACGGCCTCGCCGAGGGCGAGGAAATCATCACCAGCGTTTACATCCCCGGCACCACCAGCACAACCGCATCCTCCTCCAACGCCACGCCCTTCGGCGGCGGCGGCCGCTTCCGCTGAGAAGGACTGAAGTTCTGAAGACCTGAAGGCTGAAAAAAACATCCAACTCACCCAAATTTCACACCACCGAAGTTCCGATTTCAGCCTTCAGGCTTTCAGGTTTTCAGGCTTTCTCTTCTTCAGCCCTTTCCACCCATGCAACCCGTTGTAAAACTCATCGACATCCGCAAGACCTACACCACCGGCGAAATCGCGGTCCACGCCGTGCGCGGGGTCACGCTCGACATTTACCCGGGGGAATTCGTCGCGCTCATGGGCGCGTCCGGCTCCGGCAAGTCGACACTCATGAACACGCTCGGCTGCCTCGACCGCCCCACATCGGGCGAGTATTACCTCGACGGCGTCAACGTCGCCAACCTTGACCGCGACGACCGGGCCGACATCCGCAACCACAAACTCGGCTTCGTATTCCAAGGCTTCAACCTCCTCGCCCGCACCAGCGCCGTCGAAAACGTCGAGCTGCCCATGCTCTACCAGCGCGACCGCACCTCGTCGAAGGAGATGCGCCAGCGCGCCATGGAGGCGCTCGAAATCGTCGGCCTCGCCCAGCGCGCCGACCACCATCCCAGCCAGCTCTCCGGCGGCCAGCAGCAACGCGTCGCCATCGCGCGCGCCCTCGTCAACCGCCCCCAAGTCATCCTCGCCGACGAACCCACCGGCAACCTCGACACCAAGACCTCCGTCGAAGTCATGGGCGTTTTTCAAAAACTCAACGATCAGGGCATCACGATCCTCATGGTCACGCACGAACTCGACATCGCGCGCTACTGCAAGCGCAACCTCATCCTCCGCGACGGCAAACTCGTCAGCGACGTCCAAGTCGAGACCCGCATGAATTCCGAAGCCGAGCTCCGCAAACTCGCCGAAGCCGAGGCCCGGGCGAAACTCACCGGGGAGGAATAGAATAATTTTGGATTTTAGATTCTCGATTTTGGATTGAGCAAGCGACACTCGAAAGCATCGCAAACATTTTCCTCAATGAACGAACAGGAGCTCAAAACCCGCACACGCCAGTTCGCGCTTCGGATGCTCAAAGTCGTGGACGCATTGCCGCAGACAAATTCCGGGCGAATCATCGCCAATCAACTCGGACGCGCCGGCACATCGGTCGGCGCAAATTATCGTGCTGCCTGCCGATCCCGATCAACCGCCGAAATGTTCTCGAAACTCGCAATCGTTGAAGAGGAAGCCGACGAAACCGAATATTGGCTCGACATGGCCGGTGCGCACGAAGTCATGACCGTCAAAAAACTCGCCCCACTGCGCAAAGAAGCCGGCGAACTCGTCGCAATCATGGTGGCCTCACAAAAAACACTTCGTCGCAAACATCCCCAACGGCGCGGCAGCGCCCCAATCCAAAATCCAGAATCCAAAATCCAAAATTAACCCGCCCCGCCGCGCCGCTCTAAAACAACAAACCGCACCCGCACACATGAGAATATTTTCAACCATCGTCATCGCCCTCCGCGCGCTTCGGCGCAACCTCATGCGCTCCATGCTCACCGCGCTTGGCATGATCATCGGCGTCGGTGCCGTCATCACCGTCGTCGCCATGGGCAGCGGCACCAAGGCGCAAGTCGAGGCGCAAATCGCCGGCCTCGGCGACAACCTCATCACGGTCATCCCCGGCGTCCTCACCACCGGCGGCGTGCGCGGAGGCTGGAACACCGCGAGCTCCCTCACAATCGAGGACACCATCGCCATCAAGCAGGAAATCGCCGGCGTAACCGGCACCAGCCCCGAAACCCGCGACCGCGTGCAAGTCATCGCCGGCGGCCTCAACTGGAACACCTCCGCGCAAGGCGTCTCCGCCGACTACGCCGCCATTCGCTCCTGGTCCGTTGCGGAAGGCGATTTTTTCAGCGAGCAGGATTTGCGCACCAACGCCAAGGTCTGCGTCATTGGCAAGACCGTCGCCGACCAGCTTTACCCCGGGCTCGATCCCGTCGGCCAAAACATCCGCGCGCGCAACATTCCGCTGCGCATCGTCGGCGTCATGGCGAGCAAGGGCTTCAACGCCTACGGCCAGGACCAGGACGACTTCATCATGGTCCCCTACACCACCGCGATGAAGCGAATCATCCGCCGCGACCGCATAAACCAAATCATGATTCAGGCCGCCAGCGCCGACATCCTCGACCGCGTGCAAGCCGAGGTCGGCGACCTCCTCCAGCAACGCCGCGGCGGACGCGAGCCGGATTACACCGTTCGCAACCAGGAGGAAATTGCCAAGGCCCGCAACGCCACCAACGAATCCCTCTCATGGCTGCTCACCGGCATCGCGCTCGTCTCGCTCCTTGTCGGCGGCATCGGCATCATGAACATCATGCTCGTCTCCGTGACCGAGCGCACCCGCGAAATCGGCATTCGCCTCGCCATCGGCGCGCACGGCAAGGACGTGCTCCTGCAATTCCTCACCGAGGCGATCGTGCTGAGCGTGCTCGGCGGCGGCATCGGCATCGCATGCGGCATCGGCGCCTCGCAATTCCTCGCGCACTACAAGGGCTGGCTCATGGTGATCCCGACCGAGTGGGTGGCGTTCTCCTTCCTCATCAGCGCGGGCGTCGGCATCGCCTTCGGATTTTTCCCCGCCATGAAAGCCGCCCAGCTCGACCCCATCGACGCGCTTCGTTACGAGTGAGTTGATTTGGGATTTTGAATTTTCGATTTTGGATTTTAAAAACCCGCGCAAGCTGGTTTGATCCGCGCGTCGTCAGGCTTTCATCATCGCATCGGCGCGGCAGCGCCCCAATCCAAAATCGAGAACCCAAAATCCCAAACCCAATGCACCGCCGCCATTTCCTCAAAACCCTCGCCGCCACCGGCGCCACCGCCGCCGCGCTTCCTCAAATCATCCGCGCGCAACCCGCCACCCGCGCCGCCGCGAATTCGCGCCTCGCCATCGGCGTCATCGGCGCCGGCGGACAGGGCCGCAACATCATGGGGCAGGCGCTCGCCAGCCCGCTCGCGCAAGTCGTCGCCGTGTGCGACGTCGACAGCAAGCACGCCGAAATCGCCCGCGACCGCGTCAACACCGCCTACGCCAACAACGACTGCACCGTTTACCGCGACCACCGCGAACTCCTCGCGCGCCCCGACATCGACGCCGTGCTCATCGGCAGCCCCGACCACTGGCACGCCCTCCACGCCATCCACGCCGCCCGCGCCGGAAAACACATCTTCTGCGAAAAACCCGCCGCCACCACGCTCGACGAATCCCGCGCCATGATCAACGCCGTCGCCCGCGCCGGAGTCGCCTGCCAGATCGGCTCCATGCAACGCTCCTGGGCGGAATTCCAGCGCGCCATCGCCCTCGCGCGCGGCGGTTATCTTGGCAAAATCACCTCAGTCAAAGTCGGCCTCCCCGCCGGGGCCACGCTCCCCAAGAACCCCGACGCCCCGCGCCCGCAACCCGTCCCGCCCGAGCTCGACTACGAACTCTGGCTCGGCCCCGCGCCCTACCGCCCCTATTTCGAGCAGGGCACGCATTACTACTGGCGGCACAACTTCGCCTTCTCCGGCGGACGCCTCACCGACTGGATCGGCCACCACCACGACATCGCCATGCTCGCCACCGGCGTCGAAAACCAGCTCCCCGTCGCCATCCGCAACGCCCGCGCCACCTTCATCGAAGGCCGCGCGCTCTTCAACACCGCCTGGACCTACAACTTCGACGCCCACTACGCCAACGGCACCGTCATCAACCTCTGCGACAAAAACCGCCTCGGCGTCACGATCGAGGGCGAGGAAGGCGCGATCCACGTCACACGCGGACGCATCACGCACAGCACGCGCGCGCTGGAGCGCGTCATCATTCCCCCGTGGAAAAATCCCCTCGCCCGCGGCGTGCGTGGCCACATGGACAACTTTATCGACTGCGCGCTCCACGGCGGCGAACCCCGCTGCCCCGTCATCAGCTCGCACGCGGCGGTCGGCGCGGGCATCCTCGCCAACGCCGCCTTCCGCTCCGGCCGCGCCAGCCTCGACATCGACCTGAAAACCGAGCGCGCCATCAACGCCCCCGACGCCAACGCCTTCCTCAAAAAAGTTTACCGCGCCCCGTGGGTCTTCCCCGCCTAAAAATCCCGCGCCTCATCAGTCCTACCTGTCCCATCGGTCATATCCCGTCCCATTAGTCCTATTTCCTAAAAATGAAACACCGCCTCCCCCGCGCCCTCCTACTTTCGCTCTTTACCCTTCACTCTTCACTCTTTCTCCCGGCGAAGCCGGGAGAACAATTTCCGCCACTCACCCCGCAGGAAACATCCGCAATCTTCGCCGCGATCCCCGAGGACGCGCGCGCCAAACCGCAACGCCCGCGCAAGCTCCTCGTCTTTTACCGCACCGAGGGTTTTGTCCACAAATCGATCCCCAACGCCAACCACGCGCTCAAGCTCATGGGCGAGCTGACCGGCGCCTACACCGTCACCTTCAGCGACGACATGGCACAATTCGAGCCCGCCGCGCTCGCCGCCTACGACGCAGTCCTCTTCAACAACACCAGCCGGCTCAAGTTCGAAAACCCCGTCCACCGCCGGGCGCTTCTCGACTTCGTGCGCAACGGCAAGGGCATGATCGGCATCCACGCCGGCTCCGACAACTTCCCCACGTGGCCCGAGGGCCAGGCGCTCATGGGCGGCGTTTTCCACAGCCACCCCTGGGTCGCGAGGGACACCGTCGCCGTGAAAAACGACGACCCCGGACACATCCTCAACACCGCCTTTGAAAAACGCGGCTTCTGGATCACCGAGGAAATCTACCAGCACGTCGGCCCCTACAGCCGCGAAAAACAGCGCGTCCTCCTCAGCCTCGACATGAGCCGCGAGGAAAACAAACGCCCCGCCAACAAAATCGTCCGCGACGACAACGACTTCGGAATCAGTTGGCTGAAAACGGAGGGCAAAGGCCGCGTCTTCTACACCTCGCTCGGCCACAACAAAAACATTTTTGAAGTCCCGCAAATCCTGCAACACCTCCTCGACGGCATCCAATACGCCCTCGGCGACCTCGAAGCCGACGCCGTCCCCAGCGCCAAACTCAAAACCCAACCCAAACCCGCCCTCGCGCCGGACGACAAAACCACACTGCAAGATTTGGCGATCCTTTGCCGGCCTACCGGCATCAACTATATCTTCGAACAGCTTTCCCACTACGAATATGGCGATCCCTTGGCGCAGCAACTCGCTGTCGAAAGAACGATCCGAAGTGGAAAGCCCGCACCCGTTGTGCGCGACAACGTGGAACGCCAACTCATCGCGCTCATTCAACTTTCCGAAACCACCGCCGCCGCCAAGCGCGTTTTCTTAAACTGGCTCGGTTGGATCGGCACCGAAAAATCCATTCCCACGCTCACCGCCGCCGCGAAAGATCCCTATCTCGCCCACGCCGCCATCAGCGCACTCGCAGCTCTTAACACTCCCAACGCAAACAGCGTGCTCTCTTCACTTTTGAATCAAGATAACACTGAATTCACACGCGTCGAAGCCGCCAATGCGTATGGTCAACGCCGCCCATCCTACTGCCCAGACGCACTCGCAGAAAATGCAAACGTCTCCACAACCTTATATTCAATCGCCGCCCTTGAAGCATTTGCCAATAGCAGCGGCATCGAAACCATTCAAACACTGCGCGACTACACACTTGATGATCCACAAACCCTCCCCCGCATCCGCGCCCTCCTCGCCGCAACGGACAACGCCCTTCGCCGCGCTCCCGCCGAACAAACCGATTCACTCCGTGCACAAGCCATAAAAATCTACGCCGAAATTCTCGGCACGACCACCGCCCCCGTCGCCCGCATCGAAACCGCCCAAGCCCTCGTCACACTCGACCCCGTTAACCCCGCACTCTTCCAATTCCCCATCGATGCCGATCCGCGCCTGCGCAACATCATCGCCATCGGCATGGCCACATCCGGCAATAGCGATGCCATAAAAATCCTGACCACGCGCTTCGCCGACATCCCCGCCGACACCCTATCCCGCATGATGCGCTCGCTCGTCACCAACCCGTCGCCCGTCGCGCTTCCGCTCATCGACCTTGCGCTCGCCTCCGAAAATCTTGACGCGCAACTCGCCGCCATCGCTGCCGCTGGCGCTTGCGGAAACGAAAAAACCGTAGGAAAACTTTTTTTACTACTCTTATCCAAAAACAAGGACATTTCCTCCGCCGCCTTCACCGCCCTCACTCAACTCCCCGATTGCGACGGCAAGACCAATATCGAACTCCACAAAGAGCTTTATGAATTTCGCGATATTAATTCCAAAAAGAAACATTGGGCACCTTCATTACCTCAAAACCTCCTCATCCTCGCCCATCGCCAATACCGCGACGTTTTCATACAAGCCCTAGGCAATATTGAATTCGACCCTATCCGCACCACCGCTCGCGAAGCCCTTGGTCGTCTAGAGCGTGAAGGAGACGCCCAAGCCACCCTCCGCGCCGCCGCCTTCGAAGCCGTCGCGCTCCTCGTCCGCCCCGGCGATTTTCCAGAAATCATCGCTCTTTCCGAATACATCAAGCGCCCCGCCGACCGACGCGAGTGGACGAAGGCGCTCTACACCAGCGCCGCCATTCATCCCGCGCCCGCCGAAGCGGTCGCGCTCATCGAAAAACAACTCAACGCCGCCAAGCCCGCCGACCGCGCCGCGCTCATTGCCGCGCTCACCATGATCGACGCGCCCGAGGCCAAGGCCGTGCTCCACTCCATGCTCACCTCGCCCGACATCGACGCGCGCAAGGAAACCATTCGCGCCCTTAGCAGCGCGCGCGGCGAAACCGCCTACGAACTCCTCCTCGAGCGCATCACCGCCGCCCCCGGCGAATCCGAGCGCCTCCTCGCCCAGCGCGGCGCGATCGACACCGTCGATCACCTCGCCATCCACGCCAACGACAAGGTCAAGGCCTACCGCAAACTTTGGAAAACCGCCCAAACCCAGGAAGCCAGGGACGCAATCATCGCCGCCGTCAAAAACCTAGGAAACAGCAGCGCCAAAAAATTTCTGAAGGAAATTTCCCAAAACGAAAAATAACACCATTTGCGAATAAGATTTATTCTTTTCGGGCAAAAGACGGAGAGGCGGACGGAATATTGCGAAGCACGCGCGATGAAACCAACACCGCGAGGCGAAGCCGCGCGCATGTCCCCGAGGCGGGCGGAAGAAACCCGTCAAGGCGGCCCGCCCGTCACTTTGCATTGGTTTTTCCCCGCGTTTTCCGCAAGCTGCCCCCACATCAACACAGCACACCGTGCACGCATCGCCACTCACAGCCCTCAGCACGCGCATCCGCAAACACGCGCTCGGACGCCTCAACTTCGCCGACTCCGGCGCCGATGTCCCCGCGGAGCAGCGACTCGCCGCGTGCAAAACATTCCTGCGCCTCGAAAACGCCATGATGCGCATGCGCCACGAGGCGGGCGAATCCGGCGTCGCCGTCGCCCACGCGCGCGCCGCCACGATCGACGTCATGCTCGCGCATCTTTTTGATTACGCCATCGCGGCATGGAAACGCAGCCGCCCCGGCACCCCCGCGCCGGAGGTCGCCCTCGTCGCGCTCGGCGGTTACGGACGCGCCCAGCTCAGCCCGCTGAGCGACATCGACATCATGTTCCTTTACCCCTCGAACGCCCGTCTCGACGACCTCAAGGACTTCCAGCAGCATCTCGTCGATGACATCCTCTACACCCTTTGGGATTGCGGCCTGAAAGTCGGCCACTCATCGCGCACCACCGACGACGCCTTCGCCGAGGCCCGCGCCGACATCCAGACAAAAACCGCCCTGCTCGAGGCCCGCTTCATCGCCGGCTCCGACATTCTTTTCGAAAACTTCTTCACCGCCTACGAGAATTTCTACCGCAACGAGGGCACGCTCTCCTACATCGCCTCCCGTCTCAAAAACCAGACCATCCGCCGCGCCAAATACGGCGACACCGTTTTCCTTCAGGAACCCGACATCAAAAACGGCGTCGGCGGACTCCGCGACTTCCACTCGGTCCTCTGGCTCGCCCACGTCAAACTCGGCCTGCGCAACGTCAACGACCTCGTCGACGAAGGTTACCTGCGGCGCAACCAGCTCCGCGACTTCAAGCGCGCCTACGATTTCCTCATGCGCGTGCGCAACGAGCTCCACTTCAACTCCCGGCACCCCACCGACCTCCTCGACCTCGAACAACAACCCCGCATCGCCCTCGGCCTCGGTTACGCCAACCACGACGAGCTCGCCCGCGTCGAGCAGTTCATGCACGATTATTACCGCGCCGCGCAAACCATCTACCGCGTCGCCAAATACATCGAGCACCGCCTCTCGCTCACCGCCGACCCCATCAAAACCGGCGCGACCGCCGGCCCCTCCCCCGCCCTTTCGCTCCGCGACTCGCTCCGCCTCACCCGCCACCAAAAAACGCAGCATGTCGACGGCTTCATTCAGCGCGGCAACGAGCTCACCGCCGGGCACCCCGGCGTCTTTCGCGAGAGCCCCGAGCGCCTCATCCGCGTCTTTCGTTACGCCCAGCAACTCGGCATCCAGCCCGACTTCACCCTCCAAACCCTCATTCGCGACAACCTGCCCCTGATCAACCGCCGCGTCATCAACTCGCCCGACTGCGCCGCCAGCTTCCGCGCCATCATGCACACCGTCGGCAACGTCCACCCCACCCTCGCCCTCATGCACGAGCTCGGAGTCCTCGGACGCTACCTCCCCGAATTCGACACCCTCACCTGCCTCGTCCAGCACGAATACTACCACCGCTACACCGCCGACATCCACACCCTCAACGCCATCCGCGAACTCGACCGCATCTTCCTGCGCGAGGAGGATTTCACCGGCAAATACCTCACCGCCCTCCACGAAACCCCCGCCCCCTCGCTCCTCTACCTCATCCTTCTCTTGCACGACATCGGCAAGGCCGACGGCGTCAAGGGCCACGCCGAAAACGGCGCGCTCATGGCCGGCCCAGTCCTCGAACGATTGCAAGTGGACGCCTCGCTCCGCCCTACGATTATATTCATCGTCAAAAACCACCTCGCCATGGCGCGCTTCTGGCAGAAACGCGACGTTGACGACCCTCAAACCGCCGCCGCCTTTGCCGGGGCCGTCCAGACCGCCGACAACCTCCGCTATCTCTACGTGCACACCTTCTGCGACTCGCGCAGCACCAGCGCCGAACTCTGGAACGGCTACAAAGACGCGCTCCACACCACCCTCTACCGGGCCACGAGCGAACGCCTGATGCACGACACCGCCGCCATCGCCGCCCGCAACTCGGAACGCAAGCAAATGAAGCTCAAGCAGCTCCTCTCCGAAAAAATCCCGGGCATCCCCGACGACGAAATCAACGAGCACTTCAACCGCCTTCCCGAACGCTATTTCATCCAGTCCGACACCGCCGAAATCGCGCTCCATGTGCGCATGGTCAACCAGCTCCTCAATTCGACCAGCGCCGCCGAATCCCCCGCACCCCTCCGCCCCGTCATCGAATGGCGCAACGACCTCAACCGCGCCTTCACCATCGTCAACGTCGTCACCCGGGACCGTGCCGGGCTCTTCTACAAACTTGCCGGCGCCCTCAGCGTCGCCGGCGTCAACATCCTCGGCGCCAAGGTCACCTCCCGCACCGACCGCGTCGCGATCGACACCTTCTACATCACCGAGCCCGGCGGCGGGGTCGTGCAAAACCAGGCCGCGCGGGATATCTTTGCCAAAAACGTCGACCAAGCCTTCGGCGCCAACCGCGACCTCTATCCCGACATCCTTGCGCAAGCCAAGCGCGTCGCCCCGCACGCCGCCCTCGTCGGCAGCCTCCAAAACACCTTCCCTCCCCTCATCGACGTTTACAACGAACGCTCGATGCAACGCACCATCGTGGAAATCCAGGCCCGCGACCAAATCGGCCTGCTCTACCTTCTGGCCAAGGCAATTTCCGATCACGGCTTCGGCATCACCTTTGCGCGCATCGGCACCGAGCGCGGCATTGCCATCGACACCTTCTACATTAAAAACACCAGCCGCGAAACCGCCATCGAAGCCCCCCGCCTCAAAGCCCTCCGCGACAAGCTGGAAAAAGTGATTATCCCACCGGAAACGCCTCCCTCCGGCCCGGCCTGACGGCGCATGACGCCGCACTCGTTTCTACTCGCCACCCACTGCCCGCTACTCGCTACTTTTTTCCACCGCCCATTGCCGCGTCCAAAAATGCCGCGAGCGCGGGATCGGGCGCGGGCGGTTGCTTCCAGCCGAGGACAAGCCGGCTCTCGGGCGCGTGCCCGGTGAGCGCGTGAAACACCACGTCCTTCGGCAACGGCCCCGCCTCTGATGGCGTGATGAAGGTCACGCCAATGCCGGCGCGCACCAGGCCGATTCCGTTGGCGCGGGGCCAGACCTCCTCGACGATTTTCGGCGTCACGCCCGCCTGTGAACACGCCGCGATGATGCGGTCGTAAAACCCGGGGTTGTTCGCCCTCGGAAACAACACAAACGGCACCGCCGCGAGATCGCGCAGCCGGAGCAGTTTCTTTTTTCCGAGCGCGTGCCCCGCGGGAAGCAGGATGCCGTTGCGCTCGCGCAAAAGCATGTGCGTGCGAATGCCCGGCGAGGGCGCGCCGCTTGTGTTCGGATGAAAAAAACCGCACCCCAGCTCGCCCACCTGCAACGCGGCAAGCTGGGCGCTCGTGGGCATTTCGTTCAACTCAAGCCGGATGCCGGGATAACGCCGGTTGAACTCGCGCAAAATATCCGGCAGCACCGTCGCCATCGCCAGCCCCGTGAACGCCACGCGCACATGCCCCGTCTCGCCCGCCGCCAGCGAGCGCAGCTCCCGCCCCGCCGCATTGAGCGAGCGCAGCACCGGCTCGATGCGCGCGGCGAAGGCGCGCCCCGCCGGCGTCAGCTCGACGCGGCGGCGCGTGCGCGCGAAGAGTTTCGCGCCCAGCGCCTCCTCGAGGTGCGCGATCTGGCGGCTGAGCGCGGGCTGAGCGACATTGAGCGCCTCGGCGGCCTTGCGAAAATGAAGCCGGCGCGCGACTTCGAGAAAATAGACGAGGTGGCGCAGATCGTAGGGAAACTGATACTCGGCGGGCATCAATCACGACAAAATGAGTATTTTTTGATATTGCAAGAATCTGCTATCCTGCGTCGCAATTTATTCGTTTTTTCCGCGTATTTTTAACACAAATCCGATTCTGCACATTATGCCAAAAACACTGTTCCAAAAAGTCTGGGAGGCGCACGCCGTGCGCAAGCTCTCGAGCGGCCACACCCAGCTCCTCGTCGACACGCACCTGCTGCACGAAGTCACCAGCCCGCAGGCGTTCGGCATGTTGCGCGACCTCAACCTGAAGGTCGCCATGCCCCACCGCACTTTCGCGACCGTCGATCACATCATCCCGACCAATCCCGGCGCGTGCGAACCCTTCGCCGACCCGCTCGCGCAGGCCATGATGGACGCCATCCGCAAAAACTGCCAGGACAACGGCATCGTGTTTTTTGACCGCGCCACCGGCAAGCAGGGCGTCATCCACATCATCGCCCCCGAGCAGGGCATCACGCAGCCCGGCATGACCATCGCCTGCGGCGACTCGCACACCTCCACGCACGGCGCGTTCGGCGCGATCTCGTTTGGCATCGGCACCACGCAAATCCGCGACATCCTCGCCACGCAAACCATGGCCATCTCGCCACTCAAGGTGCGCCGCGTCGAGGTCAACGGAAAACTCGGACGGGGCGTTTACGCGAAGGACGTGATCCTGCACATCATCCGCACGCTCGGCGTCAACGGCGGCACCGGCTACGCCTACGAATTCGCGGGCGAGGTGCTCGACAACATGTCGATGGAGGAGCGCATGACCGTGTGCAACATGTCCATCGAGGGCGGCGCGCGCGTCGGCTACGTCAATCCCGACGAAACCACGTTCGCCTATCTCAAGGACCGCCCCTACGCCCCCAAGGGCGCGGCATGGGACGAGGCCGTCGCCCGCTGGAAAGCCTGCGCGTCCGATCCCGGTTGCGCCTACGACGACGTTGTCAAAATCGACGCCGCCGACATCGCTCCCACCGTCACCTGGGGCATCAATCCCGCCGAGGGCATCTCTATCAACGAAAACATCCCCGATCCCGCGACCGCGGCTACCGCCGAGGAAAAGGCGGAAATCGAGGAGGCGCTCGCCTACATGAAATTCACGCCCGGCGCGCCCATCAAGGGCACCAAGATCGACGTCGCGTTTCTCGGCTCCTGCACCAACGGACGCCTCACCGATTTCCAAGAGGTCGCCAGGCACATCAAGGGCAAAAAAGTCGCGCCCGGCATCCGCGCGCTGGCCGTTCCCGGATCGCAAGGCGTCGCGGCGATCTGCCGCGAGCTCGGCCTCGACCAAGTCTTCAAGGACGCCGGCTTTGAATGGCGCGACGCCGGCTGCTCGATGTGCCTGGCAATGAATCCCGACAAACTCGTCGGCGATCAAGTCAGCGCCAGCTCCTCGAACCGCAACTTCAAGGGCCGCCAGGGCAGCCCGACCGGACGCACCATCCTGATGAGCCCGTTGATGGTGGCCGCCGCCGCCATCGCCGGCCACGTCGCCGACGCGCGGGAAGTTTTCCCCGAAGCGAACAACTAACCGCATCTGCATCCGACAAATCGGTCTGACCGGGCCGATCCGGCCGATCCGAAGTCCACATTCCGCATTCCGAAATCCGCATTCCACATTCCACCATGTCCCTCGCAAAAATCACCCAAGTCACCGGCCGCGCCGTTCACGTGCCCGGCAACGACATCGACACCGACCGCATCATTCCCGCGCGTTTCATGAAATGCGTCAGCTTCGACGGCCTTGGCCAGTATCTGTTTTACGACGTGCGCCACACGCCCGACGACAAACTCACCGGCCACCCGATCGACAAACCCGGGCACAAAGGCGCGACGATCATGCTCTCCGGCGCCAATTTCGGCTGCGGCAGCTCGCGCGAACACGCGCCGCAAGCCATCCACAAGGCCGGATTCCGCGCAATCATCGCGGAGAACTTCGCCGAGATCTTTTTTGGCAACAGCACCACGCTCGGCATCCCCTGCGTGAACGCAAAACATGAGGACATCGCCAGGGTCGCCGCCGCAATCGAGGCCAACCCGCAGCTCGAGGTGACGGTTGATGTCGAGCGCCTCGAAGTGCGTTTCGGCGATCAAAAAATCCCGGTCACAATGCGCGAAAGCGCGCGCGAGGGCCTGGTTGCGGGCCGCTGGGATGCGATTGGCGAACTCCTTGAAGCCAGGGAGGCAACCGCCGCGCTCGCCGCGAAATTCCCCCACATGGCCGCCTCGTGAGCGGTGCTCCGGAAGCGCCGGCCCCCCGGCCCGGCACCCCCGCGCGCGTTAATTTTCTGGAACACTGCCCCGCTTTGGGAAGTCATCAACGCACTTCCGAAACATGCCCGCGCGCACCGGCTCCCCGCCAAAACTGCGGCGCGGACATGTTTTTCTCCGCCCTGCGGCACACGCCTCAAACAAAGAAATTACAACTCAACTAGAAAGTTTGCTCGCAACTTTTCAATAAGCCGACACTTCTAGGCAATTCGTCTAAATGAAACCGACTCTCCCGCGCACACTTGTTTTCGCTCTATTTGTTGGCACCGGACTCTTGGTGCACGCCCAGGATAAAACGCCTGTCACGCCCGTTGAATACCTGCGGCCGATGAAAAACAGCTTCTCGATCGGCGTCCGCATGATCGGCGGCGCCAAGGTCACCTTCGGAGGCAACCTCGGGGCAACCCCGTTTGCCGTGTCCCGAGATAGAGTCAACGCCGGCGGATACAACAACGGCACGATCTCCGCGGACGACAAGGATGCCGCCAACGGGGATCGCCCGGCCTATTCGGATAACACATGCGTCAAGTGGAACAGCATACCCGGTGGCGTCGAGGGCCGTTATTACACCATCATACTGGATAGCGACGGCGAGGCCGTTCGCGACGCAAATGGCGATGTGGTCATCACGGGCAATTATGTCTATTACAACAAAGACGACACCAATTGGAATCACTACACAAGAAACTGGTCCTACTCGGGCGACAGCGGCCAGTTAAGGGACAACCCCGACAATTCCAACTACCAGCAAATTGGCATGAGCGCCTTCTCCTCGCGAGGCTCCACGGACACGGTCACTGCGGAGGATCGCAGAAATCCCGGCGTCGAACTCTCGATGGGACGCGTCATCCAACGCTTCAAACATTTCGAATGGGGCATCGGCGTCAGCTTCGCCGTCTCCGAATTTAATGCCAAAACCCGCCAGTCCGTGAACGTAAAACTCGATTACATAACGGATTGGTATGATATTTATACCACCGGTGACAAATTTGCCGGCACGCCGACAAAAGGCAAACTCAAGACACATAACGACGCCTCCAGTTTCCCCAATATTTTTGTCCCCACGGAAAGTGATGACGAATACCAAGACTTAAAATATACTTACACGGACAGCAACGGCAGTGAAGTTTCTGGCTACACCGCCCTGGAGACAACAAACCCCATCGGCAACACCATCGCTGCCACCGAGCAATCCGATTTGAGTGATCCCGACGGGGATAAATTAATGGACGGCACGGCCGACGGCTACTGGCAGGTCAAGGGCGTGTATTACATGCTGCGCCTCGGCCCGATGGTGCGCATTCCGATCGGCAAACGCTTCTCGGCCTATCTCAGCGGCGGATACATGGCCGCCTATGTGGGCTCCAAATTCCGCTACGAGGAAAACGTAAACGTCCCCTATGGCTCAAGCTCGATAAGCACCGCCTACACGGAAACTTACGCAAACGGATATTCGTATACCATAGATACCAAGAACAACCAGAAATACCTCGGCGGTTTTTATTTCGATGCAAACCTTGAATGGTGGACGAGCACGCGCACCGGCTTTTATGCCGGTGTGGCATACGAACGCCTGAATTCATACAAACAGGATCTGCACGGACGCAACGCCAACATTAAAATGGACAATGGCCTCGGCTTCCGCTTCGGCATCATCACGCGATTCTAATATTTGACTGGCATTTTTGGTAGGGCGAAGCCTCAGGCTGAGCCGAAGTTTTTCGTGCGCCGTGGCACTCTGAATTTCATGCCGTTTTCTTCGGCTCACCCTAAGGGTTCGCCCTACCTGTAAATCAAAAACTTTTCGCGGCGCTTCATGAACTCGTCCCGCTCGCCCTTCCAGAGCGCGCGGATTTCCGCGAGCGGCTTGCCCGCCTTGATCGCCTCGAGCGTCGGTTTGTGGAGGAGCAGGCGGCTGACTTTATCGACGGGAAATTGCTCCGGATACATCTGGTAAAGCGTCCTCGCCAGGATGATTCCAATATCGACCGAATTGTAAGCCTGCAAATCGGTGAGCATGATGTAAACGCCGCCACAATCCGCGCCCTTGTGGATGCTCGCGGTCGGCGTGAAACGGATGGGCGCGAAACGCACGCCGGGCAATCCCTCCGCGTTGAGTTTTTCCGCAAACGCGAGCTCGTCGATGTAGGGCGCGCCAACCTGCTCGAAGGGCGTGTCGGTGCCGCGTCCCACGGACAGCGAAAATTCCACCAACCCCACGCCCGGATAGAGCGCGGCTTGTTTCAGGTTGCGCATGTTGGGCGAGGGATTTGTCCAGGGCTGCCCCGTTTGGTCAAACCACAGGGCGCGCGTCCAATTTTCCACTTGGATGACGGTCAGTTTCGCGCCGAGGTTTTTTTCGGCGTTATACATTTTTGCGAGTTCGCCCACGGTCATTCCGTGACGCAACGGCACGCGGAAGAAACCCACAAATGTCGGCGGCTCGGCCAGCACCGGGCCCTCCACGGCGGCGCCGTTGATCGGGTTCAGTCGGTCGAGGATGAAAATTTCCTTTCCGTTTTCCGCCGCCGCCTCGATGGCCAGGCCCATCGTGGACGCGTAGGTGTAGAACCGGCAGCCGATGTCCTGAATGTCGAACATCAGCGCGTCGATGCCTTCGAGGTGTTCGGGCAGGGGTTTGCGCCGCTTGCCGAGGTAGAGGCTGTAAACGGGCAAGCCGGTTTTGGTGTCGCGCCCGTCTTCTATTTTGCTCACGTCGTGCTCGCCGCGAATGCCGTGCTCGGGGCCGAAGAGCGCCACGAGATTCACGCCGGGCGCGTTTTTGAGCAGGTCGATGGTCGGGTTGCGGTCGCGGTCGTGCCCGGTGTGATTGGTTATCAGGCCGAGGCGTTTGCCCTTGAGCGGCGCGAAGTCGTTTTTCACGAGCACGTCGATGCCGTTCAAAACCTTCGCGCGGGAAGCGGCGCGCTTGGTCGCGAGAAGCGGGGCTTCGATTCGCGCCGTCAAATCCTTGTCCGCGGGCACGCCCGGCACGCCGGCGAAATTGAAGTCGCCCACGATTTCCGCCGCGAGCGTGCCGAGGCGCGAAAAGAGCGGCACGATGTTTCCCTTGCGGGTGGGGTGGGTGCGGCTGGAGAGGAAAATATAAAATGTGCGCGAGTGGGGATCGATCCACAAAATCGTGCCCGTGAAACCGGTGTGCCCGAAGGAGCCGAACGGAAAAATCTTTCCGCGCGGGCGGCTGTAACCGCTGGCGATGTCCCAGCCCAGCGCGCGCGGCGGCAGGTCGCCGGAGGTCTGCACGCTGGTCATCAACCTGACCGTCTCGGGCTTGAAAATGCGCGCGCCGTCAAGCTCGCCCTCGTTGAGCAGCATCCGCGCGTAACGCGCCAAGTCCGCCGCGGTGGAGAACAGTCCCGCGTGCCCGGCGACGCCGCCCATCTTTCGCGCTGTCGGATCGTGGACGACGCCGCGCCACGGCTTTTTGTCCCGGACGACTTCCGTCGGCGCGATGCGCGGCAGTTTTTCCGACGCGGGAAGGTAGCCGGTGTCGGTCATTTTTAGCGGCGCGAAAATTTCGCGCGCGGCAAACTCGGACAGCGGCGTTCCGCTGACGCGGCGGACAATTTCGCCGAGCATAAAAAAGTTGATGTCGCTGTAACGAAACGCCGCGCCCGGCGGCGTGCGCGGGATTTCCGCGCAGGCCTTTTCGATCGCGGCCGCGGCGCCGCTCCAGTCCGATTTTGTTTCGATGCCGGAACGCAGGCCGGAGGTGTGCGTCATCAATTGCCGGACGGTTATCCGCTCCTTGCCCTCCCCCGCGAACTCGGGGATGTAGGTGCGCACGGGCTCGTCGAGTTTGATTTGCCCGCGCTCCACGAGCAGCATGACGGACGGCGTGCACGCCACGACTTTCGTGAGCGAGGCGAGGTCGAAAATGGTATCGGCCGTCATCGTTTCCTCCGCCGGAACCAGCGCGCGTTTTCCGAATGCCGAATGAAAACGCTCGCCGTTGTGCTCGATCCACAACACCGCGCCCGGACAGTGCCCTTGCGCAATGGCGTCATTGATGAAGGCCTGCATTTCGGCGAGTTTCTCCGGTCGCAGCGCGGATGTTCGAGGCGCTGCTTGCGACGACGCGCACAAACAGAGGCAAAGGGAGCAGAAGAGGAAAACGAGGGTGTGTTTGAGGTTCATAAGAATTTGTGCGGAATGTTTAGTCATGTGACATCGGCATTAAGGTTGGTTTTTGAGGTTTCCCAAAATCCCCAACGGGGATTCATAACTGAGCCCAGGGTCGCCGAGGAACGAGGCCACCCTGGGTATCTGGCAAAAATAATATTCAACCCCAACGGGGTTGCACAGCCACGGCGTCCAAAAAATTGTGCAACCCCGTTGGGGTTGAATATATGAATAAACCGAATTCCCGGGGTAGCCTCGTTCCTCGGCAACCCCGGGCTAAGTTGTGGAAGCCCTTCGGGCTTCTCTTGCGGCAATTCGATCATGACTGAATACCTGAGTTCATTGCGCGCCGTTCTTCTCCCGGAGTCGTTTGACCGTGTGAGCCGAGGGGGAGACGGTTTTGCGGCGGGATTCGGGCCAGGCGCTCATTTCCTCGAGCGATTCGAACAGCGCGTGGCACGCGGTTTCGTAATCGACGCCGGCCAGTTCGCTGACCAGGCGGATGCTCCGGTCGATCAGCTTCTTGTTCGATGCGTCAACGTGCGCCATCCAGTTTCCGCTAAGCCGTCCGAGTTTGCCCATCGTCGCCGTGGAGACGTTGTTCAACGCCAGCTTGACGGCGAGGTGCGCGAAAATTTCCAGGGGCGATTCGGGCATGTCCGCCTCGATGAAACAAATTTCGTCCAGCGGATTCGAGGCGGGGCGGCGCGTGCCGATCAGGATGGCCGCGCGGCGTTCGAAACCGGCGGCGGCGCGCTCGAACGCCTGGTGCCACTCGTCGCGTTTTTCGAGGTGCGCCATTTCCGCGCCCGCCAGGAAGGCGATGGCGGCGTTCGGGCGGACGGCGGTTCGCGACGTGTCCGGCTCGCAACCGATGCGGTAGGTTGCCAACCGCTCGCGGTCGATTTTCGGCGGGTTCTCGATGATGCGCTCGGCGGCGCCCATCGCGCGATAATCGTCGGGCGTCCACGTGATGCAGTTTGGTTCATGTCCGAGGAGTCGCCGCCATGCCGAGTCCGCGTCGCGAAGCGGCTCTTTCACATAGGCCCACGAAACAGGGTCGTCCGGCTCGAGCGTCGAGCGAAACGGCGGCACCTTGAATGTCGGCGAGCGCTCCGTCGTGTCGGTGAAAATGTCGAGCATGTATTCGTCGGGAAAATACGTGATGCGTCCCGACTTGGCGTAAATGTCCCGCTCGAAATCGACCCAGGCGGCCATGGCGCGAATATTTTCCGGCGAGCGTATTTGCCGGAGAAGTTGACGGAAGCGCGCGGCCCCTTGCTCGGGCGCGGCGCCCGACGGAAAAATCGCCCGCACGACAGGCTCGGGCAATCGTCCGGGGAGGAAGTCGGCGAGCGCGGCCTCAAATGCCAGCCCGGCGATGAGCAGCTCGATGGTCGTCGCCTGCATTCGCGTCGAACCGGCGACCGCCATCGGCCCCGTCGCCAGGTCGATGATGTTGACGCGCGCGTCGGTGATCACGGCCCGCGAGCGCTCGACTTTTCGGACGAGCAACTCGGCGGGATTGTTGAACATAAAATGCGCGCGCGATCCGGCGGCCAGCGCGCCGTGAATCGTGCCGATGACCGACGAGGTTTCGCCGCCTTCGCTGATGGCCACCAGGCAGTCGTTCGGCCCCATGCCGGCGTCTTGCGCCTGTCGTTGCCCGAAGGAAATATAGTCCTCGAAGGATTCGACGGAGCGGATAAGCGCGTAGTCGCCGCCGGTCATGATGGCCTGCGTTTGCGCAAGGAGCGTCGTGAAAAAATCGCGCTGCTCCGGGAAACGGGCCGCCGCGTTCGCGCAAAATTTCCGGTGCGCCGCGTCCAGCAAAATTGCGAGCCGGCCGGTGGCGCCGCAGCCGCTGAAAACAATCCGTCCGCCGCGTTGGAGTGTGTCGAGGATGTCGGCGCGCAACTTCGCGAATTCCTTCGAGGCGAGAACACGATCGGCGACGGGCGGGATGTCGTCGTCAACGCGCAGCAGCATTTCGATTCCGTCCGCCGTGTTTTTTTCGAGCGTTTGCGAAAGTGTTCGCGTGATCGGATGCGATTGCTCCGTGAGCATTTCGCCGAGGTGAAACGCGGTTTCGTTTTTCAAGAAATGTTCCGCCGCGAGGCGGGTGGATTCGGTGGGCATGTTTTTTGATATTTTCTAATTTTTAGACCACGGATTACACGGATTATCACGGATAAATACCGTAGGGGCGTCGCTTGCGACGCCCGGTTTGTCATCCGTGCAGATCCGTGCAATCCGTGGTCATGTTTTCATGTATTATTCAGTGATAATTTTATTCTTTCAGCCGGTCTTTTTTAAACGTGAACAACAGCGCGCAGAGCACGCAGACGCCGCCGATAATCCAGGCGACCGAGACGATCCGGAACGCCAGCGCGATGCCGTCGCCGGTTCCGTAAAGCCGCCCGAAATATCCGAACAGCGTCGGGGCAAACGAGCCGATGCTCATCGCCGCCAGAAGCATCAACGCGACAACCATCGCGCGGAGTTTCGGCGGCACGACATCGAAAATCGCGGCGTGGGTGTTCGTTTCGTAGAGGCCGCGGAAAAGGCCGAAGAGAAACAAAATCACCCAAAGCGTTTGCGGCGACCCGACGCTTCCGATGAGAAAAATCATCGGCACGCCGAGAAACATGACCGTGGTTTGCAGGACGAGGCGAAACGATTTCCAGCGGCGCACCAAGGCGTCGGTCAGGAAACCGCCGACGATCACGCCGATCCACGCCGCCGCGAAGTGCATGAACATGCCGTAGCCCCGCGCCTCCATTTCCGAAACGCCGAAGCGCTCCTCGATGAAAATCGGCGCGAACGCAAGATAGGCGTTGTTCACGAACACCACTGCGATGAATCCGGCCGTCAGCAAAAGCACCGTCGGGATGCGGACGATCTGCCGCACCGCGCTCCAGAAAGGGATTTTCTCGGCAACCGGCGCGTTGCTCGGTTCGTCCGGTTGCGCGTCGGAGTCCGCGGGTTTGTCGCGCAGGCGAAATATCAGAATCGCGCCCATGACGATGCCGAGGCCGCCGAAGATGTAGAAGACCGAGCGCCAGCCAAACGCGGCGGCGATGGCCGTGCCGAGAAACCCGCTGATCATCGGCGCGATATAGACGGCGCTTTGATGAATGGACAGCGCGCGCGCCCGCGTCTCCTTGTGAAAGCTGGCGATCATGGCGGTCGATGACGGCCCGTAAAACGCCTCGCCGCCCGCGGTGGCGATGCTTCGGAAAATGAGAATGCCCACGAGCCCGGTCACCGTTCCCGTGACCATCGTCGCCGCGCTCCAAAAAATCAGGCTTATGGTGATGATCCATTTTTTGCTGCACCGGTCGCCGACGTAGCCCGCGACGGGAACCATCGCAGCCATCACGAAAAACAAAAGCTGGTGACTCAGCCCGATCTGGAGGTCGTCCAGGCCGAGGTCGATTTTTATGTTTTTTGTGAGGACGCCAAAAATCGCCCGGTCAATCTGGTGGAGAAAATACGTGCAAAACAGCAGGAGCATCAACTCCCACCGGTAATTCTTGGAAAGCGGCCGCGACGCGCGTGGCGAAGGCGAGGAAGGATGCGGGGCGGGGTTTTGTTGGTTATGTTGCATGAAAAGTTTTTTTAGAAAACGCGGCACGGGCGTCACCGCCTGTGCCGATGTTCGAGGGCATTCATTCGTCCGGGAACTCCGAGGGGAGTTAGCATTAAAAATCTCGATTGCGGGATTGTGGAAGAACAAAAACGCAAAATGCGATTAAACCGAGTTTGCCCGGCGCGAAAGCGAGAAGCGTTGTTACGCGGCGCGTTTGTTTTTGCGGACGATGATAACCATCACGGAAAGGATTATAATCGCGGCGGCGGCCAAAGTGCGGAGCGTCACGGGTTCGTCCAGAATCAGCCATCCGAGAAACACGGCGACGATCGGGTTCACATACGCGTAAGTGGACACACGCGCGGGCGTGCTGTGTGTGATGAGCCACGTGTAGGTGGAAAACGCGACAAGCGAACCAATCACGATCAAATAGAAAAGAGCGATCCATGAGCGCGCGCTGAACGCGCCGATATCAATCGAGGCCGGCTCGCCGCGAGCGAAAGCGGCGACCGCGAGCATGGCGCCGCCGCAAAGCATCTGCATGGCCGACGCGCTGGATGCCGGGGCGGGATTGCGAACATGACGCGAAAGAATCGACCCGGTTGCCCAAAAGACAGTCGAGCCAATGATGGCGACGACGCCTTTCAGCGGAAGCGCACCCTCATTACTGAAGTGCTCCCAGGGCGCGACCAGCACGATGATGCCGGCAAAGCCGATGACGAGCCCGGCAATCGTGTAAGGCCCCGGACGTCGCCCGCCGGGAAACACCCATTCGATAAGCACCATGCACATGGGCGAAAAGCCGATGAGCAGCGCGGTGATCCCCGAGGGGATGTATTGCTCGGCCCAGATGACAAGACCGTTGCCGCCGAGCAGCAGGAACGCGGCGATAAGCGCGTTGTCACGCCACTGCCGCGCCGTGGCCCGGGGCGCGCCGCGCAGTTTCACAAACGCAAACATGAGGACGCCCGCGACAAGAAACCTCACGCCGGCCATCGAAAGCGGCGGCATGGTTTCGACCCCGACGCGCATGGCGAGATACGTGCTGCCCCAGACGATATAAATCGTCAGAAACGCGGCGGCGAGCGCGAGAGTGCTTGCGGATTTGGCGGATGATGCGGACATGAATAGGCTACACGTTCAGGAATACGAAATGCGCGTGGCGCAAACCGCCAAGCTTATCCTGATGAGGAACAAACAGGCAAACCTAGCAATTGCATAGAACACTAACCAAGCCGCCCAAAGTCCACAAAACAAACGGTAAAAGACCGGACGATGGACATGCATGCGCCAGTCCACGCGTGCCGAAAACCCCAACGCCCTCCCCTCTTGGCGAAGCGGGCGAATGAATACGCGCGGGTGGTGATCGCGGTTGCGGGACTTCCGCGCAATACCGCGATGGAGATTCAGGTGATTATTGGGGGCAAAGACTGAAAAAACGGAAAAATGCCTTGCGCTTCGCCCGCGCTAAGTTTTCGTAGCGCAACACCATTCTACTGGAGAGATGGCTGAGTGGTCGAAAGCGGCGCTTTGCTAAAGCGTTGTAGGGGTAATACCCTACCGGGGGTTCGAATCCCCCTCTCTCCGCCAGTTTAACTGCTGATAATCAACAGTTTAACTTTTTGCCAAGATTAGGTTGCCACGTGACGCGGCAACCTAATCGATGAAAACAAACACCGCGTTACTAGCCATCAAACCATTCAAAAACCGCAATGGCGTTACCTCATACCGCGTAAACGGATGGTTTCACGGCGAGCGAGTTCGAAAAAACTTCAAAACCCGCCAAGAAGCCGCCGCTGAAAAAAGCGCCCTCGAAATCAAGTCCATTCAGGCCGCGTCGGGCTTGCGTCCGACCGCGACCATCCTCACACCCGAGCAACAAAGCGAAGCGGAAGCCCTTTTCCTCAAAATTAAGGGGCAGAAGCATACGCATACGCTTACGTTCTATGTCGATTATGCGCTGACGAATTACAAGGAGCCGGAGTTTCAGAAACCGCTCGCCGATGCCGTCACCGAATACCGGAAATTGCGAGACGAAGACCACGCCAAGGGGCTGATTTCGACCTCGCAATGGCTCACCATCAAAAAGCACATGACCAAACTCGTTGACAGCTTCCCGCGAGTTTTGGTGTCTGATTTGAGCGCCGATAAGCTCAAAAAATACTTCAGCCGGGGCAACGCCTCGCTCAAGACCTATAACAACCGCAGAGGATTGCTCTCGACGTTCCTCAAGTATGCCCAGCAGCAGGATTGGATTGCCGTCAATCCCATCGGCAAGGTTCCGCACTATCGTATCAGCCACAAACGCGGTTCCGCCGCCACCCTCACCGTCAAAAAAGCAGCGGAATTGATGGAATACATCGAGGGTTTCCACGGCGGCAAACTGGCGCCATTTTTTGCCCTGTGCTTGTTCGCCGGCATCAGGCCCGACTCGGAGCGCGGCGAAATTGCCAAGCTCAAACCCGAGCATGTGAACATGGAAACCGGCGTCATCCACATTGAGCCGGAGGTTTCCAAGATCGACATGAAGCGCAACGTGACGATTCAGCCAAATCTCGTCGCATGGCTGCGCGCCTACCCGCTCGAAAAAAATCCCATTCTTGTCCCAAATATCAAGCACCTGCGCACCGGCATCATTAAAAAGTTTGGCCTTTCGCACGATGTATTGCGCCACACCTTTATTTCGATGCACGTTGCCAAGTTCCGCTCGATGGGCGACGCCGCGTTGCAAGCGGGCAACTCCGAGGCGATAATCCGCAAGCACTACCTCGATGTCAAAAGCCCCGCCGAGGCCGAGGCGTTTTTTAACATCATGCCATTGCGCGCAGCCTCGCAGCCTGAAAAACAAACGGCAGAAAAAACCGCACAGCCCGCGTCTGGCTCCGCCGCAGCAACCGACAAGCCCCAGGGCTCCGCGTTGCCATACGCGGCCTGATGCGTTTCTCCGGTGGGCGCGGTTTTGCCGCGCTCCACTTGGAGCAATCAAACGCAGTTGAAAGAAAACTGATGTTCTTCGTGACACCGGCACATGGGTATGGAAACCACAACGACACCATCCGCCACCTCCCTCTCCGATATCAACGGCCTGCGCTTTTGCGGGATTTTCCCGACAGGACGCGAGCCGTCCATCCGCACCTTGCGAGAATGGACACGCAATCGTCGCATCCCGCATCACCGCGTGGGGCATTTCGTTTATTACGACCTTGCCGAAGTCGCGCTCCACATCCGCACGAAACTTTTCGTGCCAGCGCGCGGGTAAAAACAAAACAATTCAATAATAGTTTTCCCAATGAACGCCGCATGCGCCGCACATGCGGCGTTTTTCTTTTTTATACATATAAATCTCATTCAAAACAATTGGGGCAAATCAACACAGAGGCGCGCCCCTATTATGTATTCATAAGCAGGAGCAGGATGCAGGGCGAAACAACCACGCCCATGAATATACAAAATAATAAAACCAATCATCAGGACACACCAGCCCGCGCGTCCGCCAGCGACGAAGCGTTTTTCGCAGACCCTATTGACTCGAAAGCCGAGGCCCGCGCAATGACGTTGGAAGCACTCACACATGTCCTGCTTTGGATCTCCGAAGGAAGCACGCTCGTGCAACGCGGCCTGCGCTCGACCATCGTGCTGCGTCAAGTGCGCCCCGACCTTATCGGAGGCATGACCTTGGAGGAAATCGGCGAACAGGCCGACTGCACCCGGCAGACTATTCACAAACTCGCGGACGACTTTCGCAAAAGCATGGGACTCTCATTATGAAAACAGAAATAATCATATCTGCGGATACACCGACAAAGCACTCCGCCGCGTCCGCCATTTCAGAGATAAACCGCCTGCACGCAGAGGCGCAACGGCTTACCGGCGAGTCCCGAAGCTCACTCGATGCCGCGCTGACAGCCGCATGGCGCGCGGGGAAACTCCTCATCGCTGAAAAAGCGAGCATCCGCAGACACGCCGGACGCGGCGCGTGGCTGCCGTGGCTGAAGACTTGTTTTCATGGCGGAGTGCGCACCGCGCAACGCTACATGCAATTTGCCCGGCGTGTTGACTCACCGGACGCATTGTGCGGGCTCGGCTTGCGCCAGGCATATTTGCGACTTGGGATTTCCATGTCATCAAAGACTTCTCCCGATCCCCAGCGTGCCCGCTCGCTGAAACGCCCAACTCATGCCATGCTTGCAGCAAAGCTGATCCGATTGCTTCGCAATAGAAAACATAATGGTTCCAGACTCGGATCGCTCATTCACCCTTCGCCAGAGCTTGATACTCTTTATACATTGTTGGGCGAGTTGTATGAATCAACAAAGCACGTCTGAAAATGAGATGATGTTTGCATGGGCATCCGTGCAAAAATGAAAAAATCGCGTTTTTATTCCGAAAAAACACGGAAACATCCAATACGCGGAAAAATAATCAGGGCAAAATGGCGGCATGATTTCCCCTGATTTCGCCGCCATCGGCGGAGGACGGGATGAATCGAAAAACTCCCGTCATGAAAAAACTCTCCACTAAAATACTCCGCACGGTTTTCACGCTCGCACTCGCGTCGCTCGCGACACTGATGGCAACACCCGCGCACACCGCGCAAATTACGTCCATCACGATCATCGCGCAAATACCCACACAAGTGAAAACCGGTTTCCAATACGGTTTGGGCATCCTCTTTATGATCGGCTTCATTTGGGGCGTCATCAATATTTGGACGGGAGCCGACCGCCTCAAGAAAGGCGACGCTGACGGTAAGATGGGCATTGTTTCCGGCATCATCATCGCCGGTGCCGCCGCGATCATGGCCGCGCTCTTCTACATATTTGGCATGAGTGACGGCGCGCTGACTCCGCAATTCTAACAAAACCGCACCGCCATCGTCATGAGCGCCGAACTGCGCATCACCGACACAAACAGCGCCAACGACAGCAAGGGCCGCGCGCTTGGTTTCGAGGGCAACGACTTCGTTTATGTTGTTGTCGGCATCGTCGCCGCCATCGGACTTTTTCTCGTTCTCTATGCAATGCTGGGCGCGGCGCCTGTCATGGCGCTTGTGTTTTCCGTGCCGGTATGCGTTGGCCCGTTTTTATGGGTAATGATGTTTCGCCGCAACAAGCCCGAAGGTTACACCGAGGATTTTTTCGATGAACTCCTCAACAAAGAGGGCTGGAGTTTCGCGCCGCAAAGCCAGCCGGCACCCGTAATCCGTCATGAAAACCGCCGCGCCTAATGGATACTTTGCCGAGGGTTTGCTCATCTACGGCACACTCGAAAAAGGCGGAATCGCTAGCAAAGGTTTCTTGCTGCAACCGCCCGATTTGCGAGGAGGGAGCGTTGCCCAACTAAACGCCTATCAAGACAAAATCCGCAGTTTGCTCGCGGCTCTTTGGGCTTACCCTCGAATTGCGGACAGTGGCGCAGACGGGAAAGGGAGATCAGTTGTTAAGTTTTTCGAAGTCAACCGGGGAAAGATATCCGAGTG
>NZ_JAQFIP010000025.1 GCF_029504735.1 Ereboglobus sp. PH5-10
ATTCCGGCGTGTAGGCTGGTTTTGTTTTTGGCATGTTTGTTTTTCTTTTGTGGTTATGTCTGCACCTCCTGTCCACAAATCAGGGGTAACCTCAACCGTCGCGAAATTGAGCAGCTTGCCGCAGCCGATCTTGCGGCAAAAGACAACTACATCGCCAATCAGCGCGTTGCGACATTCATGCGCTCACTCAATCCGCGCAAAAACGTGCGATAGCCAAGTGTCCAAGCTGTCAAGTTGCCAAGGTCGGGATCTATTTAGACATCTTAAAAGATGTCTATTTTACTCGTATTGACATTCTTTAAGATGTCCATTTATTGCATATCGACACTCTTAAAGATGTATGAAAACAGAACTCCAAGAAATCCTGCTTCGCGGTTTGGATGAGGAAATCGAAGCCAAGCACGACTTGCGTGGGAAAATCAACGCACCCGCAAAAGGTTGGCTGCGCGCTGTCCGCGAAGCCTTGGGGCTAAGTCAGCGCGATATTGCCGCGCGTATGCGCATCCGCCAGCAGCCCTATGCCAGCATGGAAAAGCGCGAGGCGGACGGCACTGTTTCACTCTCCACATTACGACGCGCGGCGGATGCGCTTGATTGCGAGCTGGTTTATTTTCTCGTGCCGAAGGAACAGGCTGCAAAATCGTTTGCCGAGCTTGCGACACGCGATGACGCAGCACTCAAACATTTGCGCGCGACCGAGCACTCAATGGCCTTGGAGGGCCAGGCGGTTGGCGACCTTCCGACCATGCCCGCCCCGCAATCACCCGCACCGACATACGACGAAAAAACCAGCCGCCCATGAATTCAATTTTTTCCGCCAGCGACGACGCGCAGACACCGCTTGCACCGGAAGAATTGCACGCGCTCAAATTGAGCCTTTCCACGCGCGGCCAGCTTAACGAAGTCGAACGCCTGAACATCAACGAAGCGCGTGTGTGGGCCATGTCGAAATCCGTGTTAAAACGCGCGGATTTGGCGACGGACTTTTTTGCGCGGGAACTGCACCGCCGCATGTTTAACCAAGTTTGGAAATGGGCCGGCCAATACCGCACGACCGAACGCAATCTCGGATGGGGATGGCACCGCATTCCCGAGGGGATGCGAGTCCTCATGGACGATTTTCGAGCATGGGTGCAATACGCCACCTATCCGCTTGATGAAGCGGCGGTGCGCCTGCATCACCGGATGGTGGTCATTCACCCGTGGCCAAACGGCAACGGACGGCATTCGCGCCTAATGGCCGACGTGTTGCTCGCAGCCAACGGCGGCAAGCCGTTGACATGGGGCTCCGGCTCAAACCTCGCGCAATCCGGCGATGTTCGCGCAAACTATATCGCCGCCCTGAAAGAAGCCGACCAAGGCGACATGCAACGGCTGATTGCTTTCGCGAAAAACTGAAATGCGGTAATTCAGTTTATTTCAAAACTATAATATTCCCCAATAGGCCTTAACTGCATCAGAAAGAAGATTCGCAGCCGCACCAATTCCAACCTGCCAACCTCCATCGGCTGCTTTGGTTACCATTTTCCCTATCCATTGTGATACTCGACTACCAAATCCCTTAGCAGTTGGTTTACCATCTTGCTCAAGAGATTGCCGCAACTCGCCAATCTCTTTTTCATCTACTCCAATTGAAGAAAGATATCGGCTTAAAGAATCAAAGTCTTCCTTTTCAATTTTAAGAGTTAGGTTTTGGGTAACAGAGCTTTGAGTTACGTTGCCCAAAATACCTTGGAAATTTTCGATTCGAATATCAGCACTTTGCATGGCTTTATTTTTTTCTGCTGGTGTGAATGTCATGCCTTCACCAAGTATACCTTCTTCTTCAAGTTTCAGTGTCCATTCAAGTATTGCTGTTCGCACGGCTTCAATAATGCCTTCAATTTGATTTATTGGCACAGTGCGTATCGGAGGGAGACTCAGTCCATCTTGGTTTTGCAGTAAAAACGCTTCCTGTTTAGGCGAAAGAGGGAAAATGGGGTTAGTTTTGTTTGGTGAGTGCCCATCAAGAATTGCTATCAAATTTGATATGGGGTCTTGAACGTTAATGCGTGTGAATAAATCGAACATCTCCTCTGATGGAAAATGGACGGGAATAAGCCCGTGGTAGGGATTTTTAAGGCTTATTGAAGCGCGTAACCGCCTGTATTCAGGAACATCACGCCCATCATAGCCGTTTAGCTCTGAGCTGGCCCAAGAGCGAAAGTCTTCTCGCTTAAGTTTTGTGGCGATTACAAGAGCCTTCCGCAACAATGGAGCTACATCGGAATCTGGTTCTGTTGCGAGATGTTGCAGTTCGAGAACGATTGAAGATGACATATTGATTGCAGCATACCTATTGGCTCTTAAGAGGAGAAGTTTATTTTGAATATGTATTCCTGAATTAAGTCTGCAGGGATTTTCGCGTTTTTATTCTCAAAAAACACGGAAAGGTCCAATACGCACCCAAACAATCGAGGCATACTGGTGGCACGATTAGCCCTGAATCCGGTGGCTCGCGCCAACGAGGTTCGGACATTCGGCAACAAAAACCCGAACCATTATGGACCTCGTTCTGCCAGTTCTGGAAAACAAAATCACCGCGATGGTGACGGCATTTCGCTTTGTTGTGTTTGCGATGCTCGTGGCCGGCCTGATCGCTCGCATGAGCAGGCAGCATTACACCAACAGCGAAATCGTGCGACCGCTCGCGCGCGCAATCACCATCGTGGCGCTTGTTTCCTCGATGAACTGGTGGTTTCCTCTCGTGGAAAACACCATGCTCGCGGCGGCGTCATACCTTGACCCGCAGTATAACGACAACCCCGCGCGAGCGTCCGAGGAACTGCGCGCAGGCATCACGCTGAATCCCGAGAAAAAAGAATGGTCGTGGCGCAAGCTGAACGAATCGCTCTACAACGCGGTCACCGATGCCGTGTCGTGGGTTTTCATCCAGATCGGCGCGCTGATTTCCGCGCCAATGATAATCCTGCAATACATACTACGATGGATTCTCTACCTGCTGACGCCGTTCGCACTCGCGTGCTTCATGATTCCAGGAGCAACCCAAATCGGCGTCCGTTTTTTTCAACAGGTGCTTGCCGTTCTCGCATGGCCGGTCGGCTTTGCGATCACCAATCTTGTCACCATTGCCATCTGGCAGGATTTTCGTTCGGTGGTCGGCGTTGATCCCGCGTCGCTCGAAATGGCAGCATACTCGCCGTTTCTTACCAACATCGGCGGCATTCTCGCCGCGCTCACATTGCTGATTGGGACGATCAGCACGCCGATCATTTGCCAGAAAATATTTGCCCAAGGTTATGCGTTTACGGGTGAAGCCGGCAACCCCGGCGCGTTGGGAAAATCAGGAATGGATGTGCTCTATCGCGCCAACATGGTCGGCAACATGCTCGCGCCTCGGGCCGGAGCGGTTTCCGCAATGGCGGCGCAAGCAAATGGTGCGTCATCCAGCACAAGCCAATCAAACGTCGCCCCTCCGCCTTCGCCAGCCCCTTCCACTCCTGGACTCTGACAAATGAACACTGAAAAACAGCCAGATACGCCATTGCGTGAAATACCGGTCGATAACGCCGTGCGACTCCCGTCACCGAAAACAAAACGCGCGTTTTCGCCGGCAAGATTATTTGCCGACCATGCCTTTGCCGCGCGCATGTGGATGTTTGTTGCGTGCGGCGCGCTCGTTCTCGTGGCGGTTCAACCCTATCTGATAATTGAGGCCCACCGTGCCCGTGAGCATGTTGTCGTTCTCGACGGCGGCGGGAATTTTTCGATCTCGCCATTGCTCGGTTTCGAGGAGGCGAAAACGCTTCACGAAACGCTTTCGATCTGGTCGGCGCTCGCGCTTTTGCAACGCAACCCGAGGAACTTCGATTTTCCCGATTTGCTGCAACGGCTTTATCTCACCGACGCCGCGACCAAGGCGCAGAACGAATTGCTCGCCTCGCGCGAGGAGTTCGAGGTGAAGCAGATTCACCAGAAGCCGGAGGTTTTCAAAATAGACATCCTGCGCACGCGCGAAGACCAAGTGCTTGTGCGCATCGAAGGCCAGCTCGTGCGCACTGGCGTGTTTGAACGACAGGCGTTCACCGAATCTCCGCGCTTCGCACTCACCCTCACCCTTGTCCGCAACCCGGACATGATCGCCAACAAACGCTACCCGCTCGCCGTATGGAACTACGAATTCTCACTCCTCTGACACGCATCACTTGCGTGCTCGCATTCGCGGCAATCAGCTCCGCCGTCATACATGCCAGTTCAAAAACTGCCGCTCCCGTTGTGAAACAATTCCCTCTCGATGAGCGCGTCGTCTATGAAATCCCCATTGGCATGAACGTGCCGACGACGATCATGTTTCCCTCCGCGCCGTCCGCGCTCGAAAGCGCGGGCATCACCGCCAAGCCGGAGACACCCGCGCCCGTTTTGCTCTCGCACACGCCCGGACACCATTACCTCAGTGTCCGCGCGCTCAAGCCGGACGCGCAGGCCACCCTCAATGTCATCTGGAAAAATCGCACCTACATTATCCGGTTCACGGCGTCCGAAAAACCCTACGGCTCCGTCACTTTTTATGAGGATCGTTTCGCGGGTCGCAGTCCGGCTTTGGCAAAGCGCGCCACGCCCGACGTGCTTCTTGAACTCCTCGACCGCGCAAAATCCTACCGCATTGTCCGCGACCAATATCCCGAGGCGGTGCAACAAATCGAACACCGCGCGCCGCCAATCAGCGAGGCCGTCACGCACTACAAGGAGTTTTCCGTGACCGTCGAGGAAGTCTTTCGCTTCGATCCCGAGGACACGCTGATCTTTCGCTTGCGGCTGGAAAATACCGGCGACACCGAGGTTGCCTACCAGCCCCAAAGCCTCGCCGCGCGCATTGGTTCGCGTGTTTACACCGCGTCCGTTTCCGACGCATCGGGACTCATCCCACCGCACGCGGGAACCACGGCCTATTTTGCCATCACTGGAAAACCGGACGGCAGTCGCGCCAACCTCAGCGTGAAAAATAAATTCAACATCATTGTCCCTCGCGTCACCCGCGACGTGCAACTCATCGAGCCGCGATGAAACGCATCATCAAGTTTGTCAAAACCCCTGTCGGCAGCCTCACATGTCTTGCCGTCCTGATCGCCATTTGCGCGATGCTTGTTCACGGCAACGACAGTCGCAGCCAACGCCCCAACATCACGCAACCGCCTGCCGCGACTGCGCCGATGGAACGCCACACCATCACTCGCGGCGGACAAGAACTCAAGGTTCCCTCGCCCTCGCGTCCGGCGCAAACCGCGCACTCGCGCGCACCCGCAGACGATGAAGCGGAAACAATTTCCCGTCCGCGTGCCGCGCGAGGCGAACAATCCGCTGCGAAAACCAACGAACCCGCGCCGCTGCCAATCAGCTTGCTTCCGTCTGACGTTGCCACCGCCCGCGCCGCCGATCTTTCAAAAAATTACGCTCCCTACGGGCGGCTCATCCCATGCGAAACCGTGACCACGCTTGAATCGTCGAAAATCGACACGCCGATCATCGGCCTTGTCACCGAGGACGTGTGGCACGACGGACGGCTTATCATTCCGGCGGGCGCGGAAGTTCACGGACGCGCCGCAAACGATCACGCGCGCGAGCGCATCGCCGCGTCCGGCCAGTGGATAATCATTTGGCGCGACCGCACCACAAACAACGGAAACGAACTCGTCATAAACGGCATCGCACTTGACCGGCAACGTGACGACATCACCGGAGAGTTTGGCTTGCGCGATGGCAGCGCCGGACTTGTCGGCGATATTTTGAAAACCGACGACTGGCAGGAAATAAAACTTTTCGCCTCTACCTTCCTCGCGGGCATGGCGGGTGGTTTGCAGGAAATGCGCGACCAGACGACCGCGTATGGCGACGTGACCCAAGTTCCGAAGGCCACCGCCAAGAACGCCGCGCTCCAAGGCACAGCCGACGTGCTCAACGCCTATGCCGCGCGCATTCAGCAAATCATCGCCCAGGACGGCTACTATGTCCGCGTGCCCGCAGGGAAGCAATTTTACCTCTACGTCACCCAAACCCTCGACCAGTCCAAGGCCACGCGCGGCAACCTCCGCGCCGATCTTTGGCAAAAGAAAGAAACCGCGACACCATGAAAACCCGTCCGCTCATCCCCATACTTGCAGTTGCCTGCATTCCACTCGGCGGTTGCTCGCTCTTCAAAAGAAAAGCGCCGCCGCCCGTAATCCACACCATCGCCGCATCGCCGGTAAGCGGCACCGAACTCGACCCGGCCAACACCGAAAAACTCCGCCAAAGCGAAACACTGCGCGCGTATCCCATGAGCCGATACATTGACCCGCGCGACCCGAACCTCATGCACGAGGCGCACATTGTGTATCGCAAGGAAACTCCCGCCGCATGGAATCTCGCCCCGCACGCGCCGACTGTCGTGCCGCTCGGCCCCATGATGGCATTGTCCGACCCAGCCGAAAAACCGCAACTATTGCCCGCCGAGGTTGAGCAGAAAATGGCCGCTCAAAACCGCCTCATGGCCGCGCTCATCGAGCAGAACGAAACACTCACCAATGAGCTTTCCAATCTGCGAAAGGAAGTCGCGCAACTGCGCAACAAACCCGCCGCAACAACTGAAAACACAACCACAACGAAACAACCATGAGCACCAACGCGCCACCCATGCCTGAAAACACAACAGAGGAAACGAAGGAATCAACTGATGCCGTCGTTCCTCTCGCCATCGGCCCGCATCACCGGAAAAATTTTGAGCAGGCCGAAACGCACCTCGCCAAGACTTACGGCAAATCGCCGCCTGCCGACGATCTTATGCGACTATGGCTTGCCGGCGCGCCGCCTTGGGAAATCACGCGCGCCTTTGAGGAATCCGTGCTGAATATTTCCGGCAGCGACCTCATCCCCGACGACGACGGCCACTACGGTCAAACTCTTCTCGATCTATAAACCGCACTCACCGTTTTTTGGGCGAACCCTCGCCCGCACAAGGTCAACCGCCACTGGCGACCAGCCGCCTTGCTCAATCAATGGCTGGGGAACCCACAAATAAAAACATGTCACTCAAACAATCCATCGCAGAGAAAAAGGCCAGGGAAGGCGCCAACACCCGCATCAACCCTGAAATCGACGCCAAACTCACCAAATACATCGCGGACAATCCCAAGCTCTACGATTACTATAACGAAATGACCAAGGAGCAGCTTATCCGAAAGCTCATGCTCGGCAAAATGCAACGCAACGAATACACCCAGCAGCGTGATCAGGAAATCATTCAATGGGTGAATCAAAATCCTGACATCAAGGCGAAGGTCGAGGAGCGCATCAAAAACGTCCCCGCCGAAAACCGGCAGCGGGCATTTGTCCGGGTCGCCAAGGATGAGGCGGCGCGCCAATCAATGCGTCAACCGACAGGAAACGGCATTTCCGCATAGAAAACAAAACTGCTTCAAAACGAGCGGGGCGATGCGTGAAACATTCCCCGCTTTTTTGCCTGTATGTCTGACAATTCAACTAGCCTCGACGACGACCTCTTCGCAACGATTGCCAACGGAAACGATGCGGCCTGCGTTACGCTTTTTATTCAACTTTTGCGCGAGTCTCCAAACTTGCGGCACTGGCTTTTCAGCGCGTTTCTGAACCCTGACACGCGCTCGCGACTTTCCCGCCACCTTTCAGGTAAAGCGCATCCTCCGCGTCACTCCACACAAGGACGGCATCTGCTCGCATGGTTCGCAAATACCGACATTGCCCTTGCAAGTGACGCCTCATTGCTTTCGCAAAAGCATACCGCATCCAAACCCTATGGGGGACTAACGCGCGCGGAAGTCGTGGAGCTAATTCGTCGCTATCAAGCAGGGGGCGCAAATACGTCAGGCGGCATTGAGCTTGCCCCGTTCCTACTCGTGCACGCTTGGCGGCGGGCCACGCCCGACATGTTGCAACGCGCCTCATTGCTCCTTATGAGCGGGCATTTTTTTCAAGCCTCATTTTCAGAATGCAGCAAAACCCCGAATCTTATTCGACACCTTGCCAAAGCAGCAGATTTTTTTCACGGACAACCTCGCGGCACCATAACCCGCGCACACTATGGCTACGCAAACTGGTGGAAACTCTCCGTGCTTCATTACATGCTCAATCACCCCAAGGCGTGCTATTGCACGCGTGATTTTACAAAGCATCTTAGCGTCCAAAAAATCACAGTGGCGACGAAAGACATCCGGCGTTTTTGTAAAAAACACGGCATTGTCCAAAACCCCCGCCCCGGCAGACCTTCAGCTTAACTTCAAAGAGGCGTTTCAAAAAGTGCTTCTGATTGCGCCGGAACAGGATAAATTTGCGCATAAATAAACCCTGTTTTGTTCCTGCAAATCGCGTTTTTATCCAAGACTTGTGGCGCACTTTTTGTTAGTAATATGCAAACACTTCGGCATGAAGCCGTGGCGTTGCACACACCATGTTGCCACCCACACCAAGTCCCAATGAGTATCCCAAAAACAACCACGGGGGGAAATTCACCAAGACCGGAAGCCCCCAGCCTAATGAGAAGTTTTCGTGCACACGATTTCGAGACATAGGAATTTATTATAGTTTCGAACGTGCGCACCATTGGCCTGAATACAAGTGCGACCAGCACCAACTTATCCTGATAACAAATGAAACGGCGGAAACAGAGCTGTCATGGACTCCGCCAAACCAACCTGAACAACGACAATGGTTGATCGGAAGGCATATTGTTTTTATCGAGGCCAATTTGCCCCGCTCAATCCATTGGGAAAGAGACGGCGCATTTATTTGTTTATGTGTTGGAGAATCTTTTTTGAAACGCTTGGCTCTTCGTGATGCTTGGTCGGGTGTTCACATCAAACCATGCGCCGAATTATCCAAAGGTGACATGCTTATCTGGCATCTCTCATCTATTCTTGAAGACCTCTGCGATCCAAACGTGCCGGCTGAGCACCCACTCTATATGGAGGCATTGGGAACGATGCTCACCGCACATTTGCTTCGAATGCGAAAGCAAGAACAAGCACGCGCCTTGCTTGGCCCAAAACTTACCGCGCTGCAATTAAACCGCGTATATTCATATATCGACGAACATTTGCGTGACTCCATTCATGTGGAATCGCTCGCCCGTGCCGCTGGCATCAGCAAGGATCATTTTGCCAAACTTTTCAAATACTCCACGGGTGTCACTCCACATCGCTGCATACTTGTCCGACGATTGCAGCACGCTGAAAAACTTATCAAACAAGGCAGGCTTTCCATCGCGGAAGTTGCCATCGAATCCGGCTTTTGCGACCAAAGCCATTTGTCTCGATGGTTTCGGCGATTACGGGAAGAGCACATTGCATGACACTATATTATATTAACAAAAATCTCCTTTTCCCACCTAAATACCCTTATTCCCTTCATGCAATCCCGCCGCATACGCACTAAACACCAAATTGATCTGGTCTCGAATGCGCCGAAACTCCGCGAGGATTTCTTCGTCAGTGCCGACGGCACACGCAGGGTCGTCAAAACGCCAGTGATGCCTGTTCACTTGTCCTGGGAAAAAGGGACAGGCGGCATCAGCGTTGCCGCAAACAGTAATGACAGTGGTTATTTTCTTATTCAAAAACTCATTCCACGATTTTGATCTGTATGGCTCGGCGGAGAGGTCGATTCCCGCCTCGCGCATTACTTGCACGGCAAGCGGATGAATGTGTCCAGCTGGCTTTGAACCGGCGCTGTAAACGTCTATAATATCGCCTGCGGCAGCACGCAAAAAGCCCTCTGCCATTTGACTGCGACATGAATTTCCAGTGCATAATACTAAGACAGACGGGCGATTTTTATTCATAAAAACGGATGGTTTTATACTAATGAGCGGACACGATTAGATAGATGCCGGCAGTGATGATAAGCGCGCCACAGCCTCGGCGCAGCCATTTCCCTGCCGATGAATCATTTTGCCACGAAAGCCAGCGTTGCACCAGTGTTGTCGAAGTCCCGGCCAATGCGATCACCGAGCAATGCCCGATGCCGAACATCGCCAGCAACCCCAAGGCAAACAGGGTTTGAGTTGCGGAAACACGAAACGTAACACCAAGAACGGGAGCCATGAAACCAAACGTGCAGGGCCCCAGCGCAAGGCCGAAGACCAATCCGAAAACGAGTGCGCCGACCGGCCCTCGTCGTTTTTGATTGGGCGCGGGCCGCCACATTTCCGGAAGACGCAATATGTCGAGAAGATACAGGCCAAAAACGAAAAATACGACCGCCACCCCGTAGTTTCCCCAAGACCCGAGATCGCCGAGCATCCGCCCTGCCGCTGCGGTCAGCCCGCCTATGACGGCAATGGAGACGAGTATCCCGAGCGCGAAAAGCATGGAAAGCGCCATTGCCCGCAGCGTTGACACAACCGTCGCCCCGCCCTGCAAAAACGCCACGATGAGCGGAATACTCGCAAGATGGCACGGACTCAGGACTATGCTCAGCACACCCCATGCAAAAGCCGCGCATAACGCGACAAGCGGCGCGCCGCTCATCGCGTCTGTGAGCGAAATAAACAGGTTTTCCATCGTATTACAGATTGCCCGATGTCACGGTCCGGCTGCTTTGCGCCAGCAAACTCGAATCGTTTTGCGGTGCAGTCTTGGTGACGTTGGGTTTTGGCTCGGGATTTTTAATGGTGATGCCGACCTTTTCCCATTGGGTGAGAATGTCTTTTTTAGCCATGAATCCCTCATGCCTGGCGAGTTCCTTGCCCGATGCGTCATAAAAAATCTGCGTGGGAATCAGCCGGATTTTATATTTTCTTCCTTCGTCGGGATTTTCCCACACATCAATAAAAATGGTTTCAAACTGACTTGCGTAATCGCGTTTCAGTTCGTCGAGAATAGGCTTCATTTGTTTGCAAGGGATGCACTTTCCGGCACCCAAATCGACCAGCTTGGGCAACGCGGGCTTGGCATCGGCAGTCTTGTCCGAATTGGCGGCATAAACATCCAAGGCCGTTAATAAAAAACCGATACAAAGCGTGAGCCTAATGATTTCGAATCGTTTCATGGCTGATGAGGTTGGTTGCGTTTGAATTGATGATTTATTGGAGAAGGGTTTTCACGTCCTCGACGGCCGGAACTTTTCCGGCTACTTTCACGTTGCCGTCCACTACAAGCGCGGGCGTGAACATGACGCCGAACGCGGCGATGTCGTTCAGATCGGTGACTTTGGTCAGTTCGTAATCAATGCCAAGTTGCTTGGCGGCGGTGTCGGCGACTTCCGCGAGTTGGCGGCATTTGGCGCAGCCCGTGCCGAGGATTTGTATTTTTTTCATGATGTGTTTTGAGATGTATGTTTCGTTTTTCAGTTGGGAAAATAATCAGGTCACCCATGCCCCATAACCCCAGCCGATCAGCGCGGACAGGCAGACAACCAAACTCACATAGGCGGCGGTTTTCTTTATGCCTAAAACGGAGTTTATCACGATCATGCTTGGCAGGCTAAGCGCGGGGCCGGAAAGCAATAGTGCAAGCGCCGGCCCTTGCCCCATGCCGTTTCCAAGCAGCCCTTGCAAAATGGGGATTTCCGTCAGCGTGGCGAAATACATGAGGCTTCCTGCAACCGCTGCGAAGGCGTTTGCCCCAAAAGAGTTTCCCCCGAGCGAGCTTGTTATCCATTCCGAGGGAATCAGCCCTTCCCGACCGGGACGCCCGAGAAGCAGACCCGCGACGAGCACTCCGCCAATCAAAAGCGGGAATATCTGCTTGGCGTTTATCCAAGACTGTTCAAACCAATCCCCCGCCTCCCCGTTGTGTCCGGCTGTTGCCCAAACCAAACCCGCCATCACGAGCAAAACCGCCCCCTCGGGATGCCCTGGGACAAAAATGCAAAATACAACTGTGCCGATTGCCGTAATCAGAATCTTGACACCTGATAGTTTGAGCCACCGCCAAAGCATTAGTCCCAATAGCGCTGCGAGAATTGCCGCGATTACCCACTTGGCGGCAAAGACAATGGCAAAAAAACCGGCTTCGTCGTTTGACGGGCTTCCCCAATTTGCAAAAACAAGAATCCCCACCATGACGGCAAAAAACGACGCTGTTTGCCAAAGCGGACGCGTTGCGGAAGGTTTTGGCATTTCCGCCATTTTAATCACCTTGGCGCGCTCCTCGTGCCGGAACAAAAAGTGCATGGTTGCCCCGATAACAATGGAAAAAACGATCGCGAATATCGCGCGCGCGGCACCAAGTTGCCAGCCGAGCACTTTTGCAGTGAGAATAATGGCGAGTGCATTGATCGCCGGGCCTGAATATAAAAAAGCCGTCGCTGGGCCGAGCCCCGCCCCCATTCGGTATATGCCCGAAAACAACGGCAATATGGTGCATGAACATACCGCAAGGATGGTTCCCGCAACCGATGCCACGCCGTAGCTAAGAGCCTTTGGCGCAGTCGGCCCCAAATATCGCATCACCGATTGCTGCGAAACAAACGAGCCTATCCCTCCGGCAATCCAAAACGCAGGAAGCAGACACAGAATGACATGCTCCCTCGCATACCATTTCGTCAGGGCCAACGACTCTGCAATGGCCGAGTCAAAACGGGGCCAGCCGAGCGGCAAGTAATAGAAAACGGTGAAAACCGCCGCCATTAAAATGAATATTTTGATTTCCTTGCCCTTGCTCATCGGTTCGTTGATTGGCGAGTGTCGTGCAAAAATTACTTTCCCTGTGTTAGTGACCGAATCGTTTCCTTAGCCGCAGTGCCACATGCACCAGACCAATGAGCACCGGCACTTCGATAAGCGGCCCGACCACGGCGGCGAAAGCCACGCCCGAACCGATGCCGAACACTGCGATGGCAACCGCTATCGCCAGTTCGAAATTATTTCCCGCCGAAGTAAAAGCCAGCGTGGTAGCGCGCGGATAATCGGCGCCAAGCCATTTCGACATGAAAAAACTCACGCCGAACATCACCGCAAAATAGATCGTCAGCGGCACCGCAATGCGCAACACATCCAAGGGCAGCGAAACGATGGTGTCACCCTTGAAGGTGAACATCACCACGATGGTAAACAGCAGTGCGATCAGCGTCAGCGGCGAAATTCGAGGCAGGAATTTCTTATCAAACCACTCCTGCCCCTTGAGCGGAATGAGAATGACACGACTTAGGATGCCTGCCGCGAACGGGATGCCGAGATACACCATCACACTCCAAAAAATATCGGCTATCTTTACAGGCACCACCGCGCCTTCCATGCCGAAATACGGTGGCAAAACCGTGATGAACACCCACGCATAAAAACTATAAAACAAGATTTGCGCGATACTGTTAAGCGCCACAAGCGCGGCGGCATATTCATTGCTGCCCTTTGCAAGATCATTCCAAACGAGCACCATTGCAATGCAGCGGGCAATTCCCACCAGAATGAGGCCCACCATGTAATCAGGATGATCTCGCAGAAAAATCATCGACAACGCAAACATGAGCGCCGGCCCGACCAGCCAGTTTTGCACGAGTGACAGCGCGAGGATTCGCCTATCTGCAAAAACCTTTGGCAACTGCGAGTAGCGCACTTTTGCCAGCGGCGGATACATCATCAAAATGAGGCCGATTGCGATGGGCAGGTTTGTCGTGCCGACCGTCATGGGCGCAAAAAACGTCTCGGGGTCGGTTACCACGAAATGCCCGAGCAAAACGCCAACTCCCATCGCGGCAAATATCCAGACCGTGAGATAACGGTCGAGAAACGACATGTTTTTGACTACGGAATCAGACATGACGAGCGGCGGATTGTTTTTGTAATGACACATGCTCCGAATCTATTGCAGCCTGCACATCGCCAAGACAGCAGGCTCCCTTGGGGTTTTTGGTTTTGCATGAGCAGCCTTCATTTTTCATGGAGGCTTTGATGTGTTCTATCGCGGTGGACTTTCCTGTTTCTTGGATTTCGTGGCGAATCATTCCACGGGTGAGGTCGAAACAATAGCAAAGTTGCTCCTCGGGTTTGGACTCGGATGGAGTCGGTTCTTTAGAATTACAGCAGTCAGACATGGTAAATTATGGGAATTAGCAAATGCTTCTCTGGGGACTTGTTTTAACCACAGCAGCATTTGGGCCCCGGTTTGCGCGCAGTCACTTCCGCAGCAAAAACTTTTTCTTCAAATCCGCGCTTCGCCTCCCAGCTTGTGATAACCTCATCGCTGTTGCCCTTTGGCTGAATCGACACATCGACAAATCCGGCATCGGACAGAATCTTCTCCAAGTCCGCCAACAATGTCGCGCCGGACAGACAGCCGGAATAAAGCGCGAAATCCTTTTTTATCTCGTCAGGCATTTCCTCGCGCGCGACGACATCGGAAACGACAATGCGCCCGCCCGGCTTGAGAACGCGAAAGGCCTCGCGATACACGGGACGTTTGTCAGGGCACAGATTGATCACGCAGTTCGAAATAATCACATCGACGCAGGAGTCCGCGACCGGCAACGCCTCGATTTCCCCAAGGCGAAACTCGACTTGCGAAAAACCGCCGGCGCGCGCGTTCGCACGCGCCTTGGAAACCATTTCAGGCGTCATATCCACACCGATCACACGACCGGTTTCCCCAACCTCGCGAGCGGCAAGGAACGCGTCAAAGCCCGCGCCGGAACCGAGGTCGAGAACCACTTGCCCCGCGCGCAAGGAGGCAATGGCAACGGGATTTCCACAACCAAGACCCATATTCGCGCCCTTCGGCACAGAGGCTATGTCATCGGCGGTGTATCCGAGGGTGTGCGCTTGTGCGTCGGGCGTTGCGCAGCAGCCGCTTTGTTGCGGCGCTTCTTTTTCAGACTTGCCCGAACAGCAGCACGATTCGCCAGTTTCGCTGTCTTGTTTGTTGCCCTCGGTTAATGTGGTTTCACCGCTTGCGATTGCACGGTAGCGGGCGCGCACAGCCTCGCGGAGAGCTTCGGCGTCCGGCGCGGAATCAGACGATGTTGTTGATGTAGAAATGGGCGTATTGTCAGTTTTCATAATAATAGAGAATACTAGGGGCGGATTGAATGATTTGGTTAGCAGCCGCACGACGCGCCGGCCGTCTTGCCGTGCTTGATGGATTTTCCAGGCTTCCCGCAGCAGATCGCGGCGGCGGCGGAATCATCCTTGCGCAGACGGGCGCGGACTTTTTTCAAACGGGCGTTGTCGCGGACGATCAGCTTGTCCTCACTAGCGCAGTCTTGAAGGCACGCAAGGTTGGCGTCGAGTTCCCGCGACCGTTTTTCTGGAATACTGTAAATCATCCAGTTGGCCTCGCGTTGAACGACAACCATGTCCCGTGTTTTAAGGTAGTTCAGGTGCCGCGAGATTTTTACCTGCGATTCGCCGAGGACTTCCTGAATATGGCAAACGCACAGCGGGCCCGAGCAGAGCAGGTTCAATATGCGCAACCGCGTGCGGTCGCAGAGGCATTCATAGATTTTCACGAGTTCCATGCGTTTCAACATTCGTAATAACAAGTATTCGTCAATACGTATATTCACCAAAACGATAATAAATTTGAAAAATACGTCCTTGGTTTGATGCAATGTGTTTGTTTTCAAGCTCTAAGAGACGCCAAGCAATGCCCCCGTAATTCTGTCCTGCAAAAAACGTTCAACTGCTCCACGCATGGGGCGTGCTCCTAAAGTTTTGTGGCACCCCTCCCGCAAAATCGTTTCCAAGTCTGCCGGAGTGACCGTGATAATGTGCCCAAGTTTATGCAAACGGGCGCATTCTCCCGCGATCATGGCCTCGCAGATTTCGCGTTGCACATCGTAACTCAGACGGGAGAACACGATTTTTTCAGTCATACGGCCCACAAGCTCAGGCCGGAGCTGTTGCCCCACCCGCGCGAGCACAGTGCGCTCAATGCTCGCAAAGGGCGCGGACTGCATCCGCATCGCTTCCCCCGCGCCTATGTTTGAGGTAAAAACGACATAGAACCGCGAGAGATTTTTCCGTTCACCAGTGGCGAGTGTGATGCTCGCGTCATCGAGGATTTGCAGGAAAAGATCGAGCACGAGCGGATGCGCCTTTTCCACTTCATCGAAAAGCAGCGTGCCGCAATCCGCCTTTGCAAGCGCGCGTCCGAGCAGTCCAATATCACCGACTTTTTCACCAATGAGTTTTTCGACAGACGATTGGTTTTGATATTCCGACATATCGAAACGAACGGGTTTCAACCCGTTGAAAAGATAATCGGTGAAGGCATTTGTAATTTCTGTTTTACCAACACCGGTCGGGCCGACGAACAAAAACGAGCCTTTCGGACGCCCCGGATGCGCAAGGCCGAGTTCGCCTCGCCGCAACACAGATTCGACACGCCCGATAACATGCGATTGTCCCTTGATGTGCTCGCGAAGATGCGCGCCGAGGTTGCGGAGTTGTTCACGACGCTGGCTGAACCAATCGACGCCAATGTTTGCACTGGCAGGCAGGGATGTATTCATGGAGGGAAATCTTAGCGAAACCATTCGCACACGCGCCCATCGGCTTCACGCGGCGGAAGCACCACACGGCGAAACCCCGCTTCACAATGTTGCACCACAGCCTGAAACTTCCGCAGCCGGCGAAACTCATGTGGTTCGATATAATATTTTTCCTCCTCGGAAAACGAGGTCGTGCGCTTGCCCGCCGAATAACCGTAAGTGCGCTTCTTGTATTTCTTTTTGCCGAGCGTGTCGGCGGCGATTTTGGCCGACTCTTCATCGGCGGCTTTGAACATGATGCGGTTTGCCATGTTCGCGATGAACACCTTCGCCTTTTTCTCATCGCCAATCGGCGGAATGAGCGATGTGTAGCTTTGTGTCGCAGCCACGACGGTTGCCCTGGCTTCACGCATCACATCCACGACATTGTAATCGCTCGTGCCGTCATGATTCGCGGTCACGATCTTTTGCGCTTCATCCGCCCATAAAACGAGCAGGTTGTCTCCGGCGCGTTCCTTCGAGGGTCGGTCGAAACGCAGCAACACATGCGAATAAAACACGAGCTTGAGCAGCGTATGGATATACCGGCGTTCAGTTTTGAACCGCTGTGGAATCGAAACGCATATCACTTTTCCCCGGTCGATTTCTGAAAACGAGAAGGTCGATTTTTTCGGACAAAACACCTTTGCAATATCAGGGGGCGTGAAATGTTTCAGCCGATTGGCAAGCGTGCCGCGCACACCGCCAAGTTGTTCGATGGGCTGGCTGGCAATTTGCGTTTCGTAATGAGCAAGCAACTCGCGCGCTTCCGGCGTGTTTTTATTGTCCAACATTCCGACAATTTCCTTCATCATCACATCCGACGAGAGCAATTCGTAAGCATTATCGAGCGTGACGGGCATCCCGACGCACGCCAGCGCTTGAAATGCAAAGCTCATCTGGATTTCCGCCTGTGTCTTGAAAAACGTCTGGTCGCCATCCTGCCCGAGCGACGCGGCCACATCGCAAACATCCTTGGCCTTTGCCGAAAAAGGCAGGCGGGCATCCTCAAGATAATTAAACGTGTGCGGCGGCTCCCAATCGGCGGGCGCGTCGTCCGGACGCACTTGCAGCAGAATCAAATCGTCCTCGCGTCCGAGATGCTTGAACATCGCCGAGAGTGTTTCCCAATAAAGCCCCTTGTCGTCGATGCAGATGCCGCCCCAACGCGGACAGTTTCGCGAAACCTGCCAGAGCATCGCATTGATCGCCGAAAGCGTCTTGCCGCTTCCCGTTTCGCCGGTGACGAGCCACCCGCGACAAAAGTCATTCTGCGACCAAGAAAACCCGCCCAGCGTCAAAATCGGTTTTGCACGCGGGCGACTGCGCGCCGCCAGCACCCCGCACACAAGTTGCCAAGCGGCAAACATGCCAAACCCCGCCGACATCGCTATCGCGACGTCCGACGGCACCCCAATCCGCAGCGCACCCCAAGCGCATGCGAGACTCACGGCGACAAGAAGCATGTGTAACGGCATAATGGTAAACATGGCGCGCTCTTATGGAGTCAGAGCGCATCTGTGCCACCATCATGCCAGTTTCCATTATCTTTGGCTTGGACGTTTCCGCGATTTTTGAGAACAAAAACGAGAAAGTTGAAAAATACGCTTTACACTAAGTTATAACTTAGTATTTAACTTGTTTAATGAATGCACATGACATCGCTTCACTTCGCAAAAAACTTGGAATCAACCAAGTCGAATTGGCTCAACTCATTGGCGTTCATCCAATAACAATAAGCAAATGGGAGCGTGGCGAGAGTGCTCCGTCTGCATACCAACATGCACTCCTTCAAGAATTTGGCACGGCAGCTAAAGACAAAACGGTTCAGAGCGAACTGAAGGGCGTGCTGGTTGGAGCTGGCGTCATTATCGCCCTCGCACTCCTCCTCAAGCATCTAACAAGTAAAAAATGAATATAATCCCGCACACTAGCATAAAGCCGCGAATTGGCGACATCCTCCTGCGTCCCAAGGGACTTGGAATTATCAACCATGTCGGCGTTTCCGACGGAAATGGACATGTAGTCCATAATTTGCCAAGCAAAGGTGAACACATCACCACCGTGGAAGCGTTCGCTGAAGGAAAGCCTGTGACAGTAAAATCTACTGGCGCGAACCCGCACTCGGTTCTTGCAAAAATGCGTCAGATCCTCGCTCACCCTAAAGAATACTGCCTAATAAGTCGCAACTGCGAACACACAGCTTCTGATATAATTCAGGGAAAACCAAGAAGCGAACAATTACAGGCCGCCATTGCGATGGGTATTATTGGTTTTTTCATGTATCTTGCCGTGCGTGATTGAGCTGCTTTCATGTAATAACCATGTCACTCCAGCATCTTGCCCTTGATGGCGTTACAGAAAATCAACTCGACAGACTTATAACCGATAAAATTCCCGAAAGTAGAGTCCTCGAATACAAAGCTGCAATCACTATAGAAAAGGATGAACAAAAACGAGAACTTTTAAGTGATATTACGGCGCTCGCCAACACAGACGGTGGAGATATAGTTTTTGGCATAAGCGCCGATAATGGTATTGCTTCTGGCTTGGCTGGGCTACGCAATTTTGATTCCGACGCGATTATTGCACGCGTGGAAAATCTATTGAGAGATTCCGTTCAGCCGCGAATTTCGGGGATTCAATACCATGTCGTTTTTCTGGCTAACAAAAATCATACGCTGGTCATTCGTGTGCCCCGCAGTTTTGCTGCACCTCACATGGTTAAGCACCAAGGTGTAATTCGGTTTTGCGGGCGAAATGCAAATGGCAAGTATGACCTTGATGTGCATGAATTACGCTCTGCATTTCTAGCCAATGAAGTGTTGGCCGATCGGCTAAAAAATTTTCGCATCGACCGTATCAATCGGTTGGTTTCCGGACAAACACCTGTCTCGTTTTCCAGTTCTCACCTAATAGTTCTTCATATTCTGCCAGTCGTTGGTGCTCGTCCAGATTCGCGATTTAGCACCCGCGAATTGCAACGAGCAATTAATTCAGCCAATGTCGCACCAATTGGCAGTGGGGGGTATAGCACGTTCTTCAACTTTGATGGCCCGCTCTTGGCGACTCATTGGGGAAACAAAGGGTATCATAGTTCAGTTCAAATCTTCCGCAATGGTTTTATCGAAGCCGTTGAGAGCCAGCTTCTAAATTCCACAACTAAAAAAGATTCTGAAGTGATTCTTGACAGAATCATACCAAGTATTGCGTGGGAACGTTACATTGTTGGAGCATTACCTGGGTATTTCAGGGTTTTGGCCACACTCAATTTGCCACCGCCTTATGCAGTTAGCATCAGTTTGCTAAATGTCAGGGAATATGAAATGTATACAGGGATCATGTTTTCTCGAATGGAACGTCGCTCCATAGACCGAGACCATCTCATGACAGAAGAAATTCTTGTAGAATCGCCATCGGAGAAGACAGGGAAAATTCTCAGACCTCTATTTAATCAAGTATGGAATGCCTGCGGCTGGGAGGAATCTATCAATTACAATAAAGATGGAGACTGGTATGAGAGACGTTGAGAAAAATTACCGTGCAAAACCCCAACAAGCCTCCAATGCCCGACGAACCACCATTTAAAGAAGAGATTGTTGAAGGCATAGCAAAAGTGCTCGGACACTCTGAAAGGGGACTTACTGGAACTGAAATCGGGCGGATACTGTCGCAATGCGGCATTAATGATGTTTCCCCTATGATGACAAAGTGGAGACGCATATTTAACGCCCTCGCTGTTCAACAAAACCTTACCAAAAGAGGAAACCACGTTATAGCTTTCATAAATAAAACAATTGCTCCAGTTTCATACACCACAAACCCAGAAACATTTCATTGGTATCGTGGACAATTGATTCCGATACTTGCTTTTTCATCTCTTACTATAAATGAACAAGGAAAGGTTTCAAGAGCGCTCCAAGCTAAATCACTTGATGATGCACTTGCTCGTGCAAACAAACTAAAGCGGGAACTGGAAAGACGAACCGTTCATCCTGAAATATTGAAATACTGTGAGGAGGAGATATTAAGAGACAGTTATTTTCACGCAGTTTTTGAATCAATGAAAGGCATTGCCGAGCGTATGCGCAATATTTCTGGCTTCGGATACGACGGTGCCGAGCTAGTGCGAGAAATGTTTGCTTTAGGTTCAAATAACACCCCGCGCTTTGCAATTAATCCACTGACAAATGTGTCCTACCAAGGTGAACAAAAAGGATTTGTTAATCTACTAACAGGCATGTTTGGGATGTTCAGGAATCCAATTGCACATGCGCCAAAAATCCTCTGGAATATGACAGAGAGCGATGCTCTTGATATGCTTACTGCAATGTCATTGGTTCATAGAAAATTAGACGTTGTTTATAGATATACCCCAGAAGGCTGTTGTTACTGACGATTGGCTTCAATTTTTTCTATTATAGCCCCATGAGTTGGGTTGATCGCAGGTAAATATTTGTCTGCAACCTCGTGGAGTTCGCACAGATTGGTTTCCGCAATCGCATCGACGACACCGGCAAGATTATGACCGATCACCGTGACTTCGTAGCGCATGAAGACGAGGTGTAGACGCTCGCATTTATCAGTATCGTCATCGGACTTGCAGGCTGGTTCGTAGCTGACTCCTTGAAAACAAGCCCACGGAAGAACCCAGCATTGTTTGTCCAATTTCATGACTCGCAGAAACACTGATGGAGATGCCATTGGCGTTGAGGCCGGGGTGGTGATTGAGGGCGTGTCAGAGACACCGTTTGCAACGGAATTACCGTTTGGTTTATTAGCTGCGTTGTTGTCGGTTACATGCGCCATACGGCGACGTTCGATTTCTTCTCGAAGGCTCATGGTCGTATTCCCCTGTTTGTTGTATGGTTTTGTTGTTGTTGCGGAGGCGGCACCCACTGTCTGACTGACTCATGCAGGTGTTGCCGCGCTTGCAGTGATAATCGGTGTTGATGCTCCTCCATGAGTCTTTCGCGCATACGCTCGACCGCCGCCTCGTCCGGCTTGATCGAAAGCGCCAGCTCGCGGTCGGATTCGCGCTCGATGTTAAGGCGCAACGCTTCCTTGTCGCCGGTGAACACAATGACTTTTTTGCGTGCCCGCGAGATGCCGACATACCATTGGTGCCGATTTATCGGCGTTTGCTCGGCGTCGTGCGAAACGAGCACGGTATCGACGGTTTTGCCTTGTGAGGCATACGAAGTCACCGCGTATCCCGGCACGAACATTCGCTGCGTCGGTGCGAGTGTTTTTATCGTTCCCTCGTCGTCTCGAACACGGATGCTTTTGTCTTTTAACACACGACATATCGTCACCAGTTCGCCGTTCCTAACCGCCTTTCCTTCGATTGAGTCTCCATTAAATTTCATCAGCAGCCGATCCCCACGCGCCAACTCTTGTTGCAACGTCTTCACGACCACAAATCTGTCGGCATATCGGTAACTTACTGTCGTGGTTCTTCCGTCTTTTCCCAAGGACACGCCGCGCTCGTCGGCACCGGTGACCTCGTAACAATCACCACGCTTGAATCGCCCGTAATCGCGCACGAAGAAAACTCGCGCATCCGGCGTGTAATACCGTGCGTCGCACTTTTGCGCCTCGCTCAAATCAGTCGATTGCCAGGACGTGACCGGCACGCCTTCACCCAGCTTCCCGGTTTCCCGCAAGCGGGAACGAATCGCGTCGTTGGCCGCGCGCACTTCATCCCAAGTTTGGGCAACGGCGAGCACCTTTTCCTTGCGGGCAAGCGCATCGCAATACTCGCGCGCCAGTTCCGCCATGCGATCTTCGACGTCGAGTTCGCGCACGCAGCCGAGCGCGTCCAGTTTGTCGAACGAATCCACCAGACGACCTTCCGCCGCCGCTTTCACCGCCGCGCGGTATTTTCGGACAAACGCCTTTTCTTCCCTCGACTGCACGGTTCGCGGGTCTTGGCGGCGAATCGCGCCCAGACGCACCGTTTGCAAACTCGTATGCTCCTCAATCGCACGCAACGCATCGGATGCCGCGACCGCGCCTTGCTGACGAGTGTCACCCGACAAAATCAACCGCCCGCCGCAAGCCTGCACTCGCTCAATCAACCCGCGCATATCGCGTCCGCCGACTTGCCCCGCCTCATCGACAATCACGATCACGCCGCGCGGCAAACGGGCGTTCGCCCCGATCGCGAGCAACCGCGCGAGTGTGTCCGCAGAGGCCATCCCGTCGCGCCGCAAATCTGCCGCTTGCTGATGTTGCGGCGCTATCACGATAACCGAATGCCGCGCCGCTTCCAATCCCCGCACGACTTCTCGCAGCGCAAAACTCTTTCCCGTGCCCGCGCCGCCCTGAAAGACTGTGACGAAATCTCGGCTGCGCAAAATGCGCGAAACCGCCGCGCGTTGCTCCGCCGAAAGTGACGGCGCGGGTTGATGCGCCGCATTGAACGCGGCGTGATTTCGCACCCCGTTTTGAGCGGCAAGCACAATGGACAATTCGCAAGAAAGCGCATCCCGCGAGGTCAGCTTGCGCGACTGCGCATCGCGGATGTATCCGCGTTCCGCCACGGTTTTTTCCAAGTCCGCCAGCGCAAAATTTTCACCGCGCCCGCGCTCCAAAACCGACGACATCAACTCGTAGTCACCGACGACCGAGCGCCGTTCAAACAGGTGCGCATCCGCCCATTCAACTAATTGGGGCAGCCCGCATTTTTCCACGAGCGTTTCCGGCGGCGGCGGAGGCAGCTTCGACGGTTCGATTTTTGCCAGCGCGCTGTGTTCGGACGGGGGCATTTCCGAGGCCCAGCGAGGACGCAGTCTCTCGGCGCTCGCGCTTTTTGTTTTCCGACGGCGTTTGTCCTGGGCGACCTGCGCGCGCAGCGCCTTTTCGTTGCCGCGCAGACCTTCCTCGGCGATGCGCTTTTTCGTCTCCTCGTCGATTTGTTGGTGCCGCTTGGAAAAGCGGGCAACCACGCTTTGCGGCACACGCTGAATTTCAAACCCGGTCGGCGTGTTGACGATTTCATAGCCGAGTTGTCGGAGGCCTTTCGCCAGTTCGTGATAGTAGAGATTTTCCGCAAACTTTTGCGCGCGATACATGCCAGTCGCGTGAAGCGCCTTCCACTTGTCCTCGGCAAAATCGTAGGTCGCGTTGAACACCACGCAGTGCGTATGCAAATGGGGGTCGAGCTCGCGGCTCGTGTCATGGCGGAACAGCGCGGCGGCGATCCCGCCGGTCACGCGCTCGCCGTTCGCGCCGGATTTCCGCACGCGCGTCTCGGCGAACTTTTCGAGTTCGTCCATCATCACGCGGGCAGCGCGGTCGTGGATTTCGATAATGCGGGCATCCTGATACAACGCGACCACCGAAACCGACTTCGGCGGGCTGATCGTGAAGTCATAAAATACGCGCCGGTTCGACACCGTGTGCGCGCCATCGACGCGCGTCGTGTTATGCCGCATGGTCAGCCGCTGCCCGGTGTCGGGATGCAAACCGCCGCACATCGCGAGAAACTTTTCCTCGGTGACAACGCCGTCCAGACCGAGCATCGACGCGGCGACACCGCGCCACTCGCCGCGCACCATATGACCGTCCATGTAGTAATCGCCGACAGCCAGATGCTCGCGGAAATACCCCTCCGCGTTGGCGAGATTCAACTGCGGTTTCGCGGTCAGCACGACGCCACCTCCTCCGCGACCGGCGCGAAAATAATCGGAACACGCCTCGCGCACTCGAAACGCACATGCGTTTTTTGTGAGCGGCACGCCTCTCCCCTTGCGCAAGGGCGCAATGTCTTTTTTAGGGCTTTCATTCCCGCACCATACCGGCGCATTGCGAATTAAAATAGGGGCTGGAAGGGTATCGCATTTGCCCTGATTTTGCCGTGCGCGGACGGATGTGGGAAATAAGTCGCAGCACTTTTATCCAACCGGCACGAAAGCGCGCCGCGCTCCTGCGTCCCTTGTTTCGCGACGCGCCATCGTGCAAACGCGGAGTAATTATTGCGCGAGCCAAACGCCCAAGCGGAACAGGGCGGCGGGAGGCCCGCGTTGGCTTTCCGAGAGTTCGTTGCGTTGTGCATCTGTTTCGCGCCGCCTCCCGCCGCCCTGTTCCGCAATGGCGTTTTTGGCGGCGCTGATGAACGGCGCACCTGTCTCGAAAAATAGGGGCAACCATGCCGCTTACAAGCCAATGCAAAGGAAAATAGCTCTGCCCTGATTTTCCATTATCGCACACCGTCAAGGTCGTATGCTCCTTCGTCGCATCTCCACCACGACCGCTCGGCGCACGCGCGCCAAGCGGTCTTTGACTTGGTGTGCCGCTGGGCGGGGAAATCGGGCAACAGAGGATGCCCCGGCACGACGCCGGAGACTTTCGTTGCGCGACTTCGCTTCATAAAATGACCAGCGACACCGCTCAAAAAACTAACGCTTCCGCTAAGAAATCCGAACACGAGGAAGCCCTCGAATATCTAAAGGAACAGATCAAACCTGGAGACACCGTTTACACGATACTTCGGCACGTCAGCAAATCGGGGATGAGCCGCCTTATCGACCTCTACCTTGTGAAAGGAAACCAACCCTTCCGAATCACATGGAGCACGGCCAAAGCACTCCGATACCCGTATGATCGTAGATACGACGCCGTTCGCATCGGCGGGTGTGGAACCGATGTCGGATTTTCGTCGGTTTACAATCTCGGTCACGCACTCTTCAGCGATGGCTACCAACTCAAGCACCAATGGCTTTGATGCGGCAAAAGCACGCTCCAAACATGAAGCGCGACGGCACCGCCACCGTCGCGTTTTTATTTGGGCATCCTTACGGAGCGGAACTTCTCACCTTGTGTAATGCGCCCCATTTATCGCGAGCGTATTTTACGAAAAATCTGTATCAATTTTGTCCATCATCCTCTGATGTGGGGGTGATATGAAACCGCCACAAATGAAGCACATTCCCTTGATAGTTTTCGGGAATACGCACGCCTAATTTACTCGCATCCACTTTAGGCGTGAAAGAGGTAATTTGCCCATTATCTGACGTAGCATTTTTATACCGATTTGAAACCATTCCACTGAGATAGCCAATGGTATCAAAACCTTGATTTTCTGACGGTGTCTCTGGCGCGATTGCTATTTCGCAAAAGTCCAATTTGCCATCGCTGATTTTTGCAGTCTTAGTGAATTTATTCCATTCGCCATAGTGCATTAGGAACCAAGCTATTTGTTTTTCCTCGGCATCCAAAATTTCTTCCAAGCCTGCATGGAGCGATATGCGTTCAATCGTAAAATTAGTTTCTCCGGAATGACCGATATCGCGAGCTTTCGAAGTATCGGCATACAAACGCAATGAAAGTGGCGAAACCGTGCCTATCAGCGAGTCTCCTATTGCACTCATTTCATTATTTTTCATCGCAACCGGGAATGTCAGCCGAAAGTCCTTGCTTTCGGGGCACTTGAGCACAGATGAATCAATTAAAGTCCAAGTATTCCAACGAGACCAATAAATCGCGAACTTTAAAGGAATGCCCATTATGGCAGCATAACGAGTCAACGATTCCAAGTATGCTTGCTTAATTCGAAACGGCTGAGGCGGATTCTTCTCATAATGATTTTTTACCTCCACTAAGAATTCCGTCCCTTCAGATGTGACTATCCGGAAGTCAGGTCTATTAATGCCCTCGCATTCGCTAAAAAACATACCCGCGTCTTCTTCCAGAATTAACTTACACTTGCCCAAGGCGGCAGCGACATATGCAAACATAGACTGAACCCGCTGCCCGTGAATACGAATAGGGTTCGCCTTCTGCTCACTCAATACCCCTTCGATTTTGCTCAAAAAATTCCCACAGGCAGGCCCATCAACAAGTGACGTATCATGCGAATAGGCGCTATCGCCTAAGATACGCAAGAGTTCGCTGGGAATATGGTCGCTACGTTTCAATGAATGAAGCATTACTTCGTAAAGTCATTGTTCAAGAAAACTTGATTGTTGAAGTTGCATCACAGTTTAAACTCCTAGCAGATTTCACGCAAGCAACCCTCTTGATTCAACGCCTACAAGTCCTATCTGAATGAAACTCAAACGAACGCACATCGCCGTGCCCCGCGCGCCATTATGCCACGGCTGTTCAAGGTAGTGCTCGTTCCTCGCCTCCACCTTGACAGCCGTGTTTTTCTGCGCCTATCGGGGCACAGCCGAAAAAACACAAGGAAGTTTCATTGCGCCGCTCGCTGGCGGCTGGCCGGTGTTCCGTCCGGCAATGGTGTGCGAAGGTTTAACATCGTCGCGCCACAGTGCGTTGCCCGCTTTGCCCGTGACCTGAGAAAACGCGCAGAAACGCTGGACTGCCCGAATAAGGCCGACGCCCGCACCGATTCCACAAAGAAGCAAACGCCATCGGACATCACATCGCAGGCAACTGCCAAAACCGCCATCGTGCCCAATCGCAATTTGCGATGAAATCGCATTGCCTCCCTCAATTCCGCAAAAAGAACCGAGTGTGACGTGCAACTGTCCCGAATCTTGATTTAAGACGTGCAAAATCGTAAAAATCAGGCAGTTTAGAAAGAGAATATGTATTCAATAACTGAATACATACAAGGTGAAAGCTATGCTGGAATGGGCACTAGGTTGCCACAAGGTTGTCAAAAACGCTTCTTTTTGCTTCCCTTGATTGCTCTTTTCTGCTACTGTATTCTTGTCGTAAAACATTAATAATCAACAAGTCCGCTAATCTCAACGACTTAATCGAAAGCACGGAATAGGGTTCGAATCCCCCTCTCTCCGCCAGTTTATGCTGGCGAAAGATCAAAAACTTAAATTGTGGAATCTGTGATTGGATAAAGTTCGGGTTACGCAGTCGCATTTTGAGGTGTGGCGAACCGTCCCGGTGAGCCGAAACGATTCGCATGTCGTGGCGTTTTCAGTGAGCGCGTCCTGTCCGATCAAACAACACGGGGTGGAAGCCCGTGCTACCACTTACCAGAGTCTGCGGTAGCCGAGGTTTAGGGACCAGGGGCGTTCGTAGAACTGAGCCTTCGCATATTCGTAGTCGATGTAAACCTGGCTGATCG
>NZ_JAQFIP010000026.1 GCF_029504735.1 Ereboglobus sp. PH5-10
CTCGGATATCTTTCCCCGGTTGACTTCGAAAAACTTAACAACTGATCTCCCTTTCCCGTCTGCGCCACTGTCCGCAATTCGAGGGTAAGCCCACCCGATTCCGGACGTTATCGGATGCCCCTGCGATTGTTATAGGTTTTGAGGGATGGTCTGCCTCTGTCCAGGTATCAGGTAAGAACATCTGCTTTCATCTGTGAGATCACGGAGGAGGCAAACTGTTCGGCGAAGGTTTTCAGTTCATTTGAAATGGACCGAAACTGTCGCAGTGACAGGAGCCCCCTTTCTTCCTCACGCTTTTTGACCTCGATGTAATCACGCACTGCATCCGCGATCATTCGTTCCCTGTGTGGCTCGCGATAGTTCGCCAAGGCAAACTCGAAGTATTTCGGGAACAAGGTCGGATTTTCTATCTGCTGGAATGCCGCCTCTGCTGCTCGCAACTGCTCTTCGCTCAGAAGTGTCGTTGTTGTTCGCAAGCCAGACGTGGCTTGGCAGGGACTTGATTTCCAACGCACTTTTTTCTGCTGCTGCCTCGGCTCGCGTTGGAAAGTTAAGGCGTATGCGCTCATCATTGAGCCATCCGGTGACGCGCCACACAGTGGCACCGCTTGGGTTCTGGAAGGTTTTGAGACTGAACTTTGTTTGTTTCACGCTAGATTTGCCACATCAACTGGCAAATCTAGCGGAAACAAAACCTAAACCTCTGATTACGAGGCTCTTAAATGGCGGGATGGACGGGACTCGAACCCGCGGCCTTCTGCGTGACAGGCAGACGCTCTAACCAACTGAGCTACCACCCCAAAAAGTGGGAAAGGTCGCAAAAGCTACGTTCCGCGGCAGTCATGTCAAGCGTCTGTTTTTACCCTTGTCGAAAAAAGTTTTCCGCGCATATCAATCTTCCGTTCCACGCGGTGGTAGCTCAGCTGGATAGAGCATCGGTTTTCTAAACCGACGGTCGTGGGTTCGAGTCCCGCCCACCGTGCCATTTTTTATTTCTCCGCACCTCAGCCAATTTTTTATCATGGTCAAAATCACCGGCGAATACCAAGGCGAGCTCCATTGCGTCGCAAAACATGAACAGTCGGGCAACACGCTCGTCACCGACGCCCCGCGCGACAACAACGGCCGCGGCGAGGCGTTCTCACCCACGGATCTCGCCGCCACCGCGCTGGGCACCTGCATGCTCACCATCATGGCCATGGCCGCGCGCAAGCATGGCGTCGAATTGAAGGGCACGCGCTTCGAGGTCGTGAAGGAAATGTCCACGAACCTGCCCCGCCGCATCGCCTCCGTGGACACAAAATTCTGGGTGCCGTTCCGCAAAGACGCGCTGCCCGGGGGCACGCTTGAGCGCGCCGCGGAAAGCTGCCCCGTTCATCAGAGCTTGCATCCGGATATCAAAAAACAAATCACGTTTTATTGGGCCGAATAACATCCGGCGAAAAAACGAACCTCATGACGCGCTGCCTGATCACCGCCGGCCCCACCCGGGAGCACATCGATCCGGTGCGCTACCTGAGCAACGGCTCCAGCGGGCGCATGGGTTATGAAATCGCGGCGGCGGCCGCGGCGCTCGGCTGGGAGGTCGATCTGGTTAGCGGCCCCGTTTCGCTCGACGCTCCCAAGGGCGTGCGCGTGACGCGCGTGGTGTCGGCGGCGGAGATGTTTGCCGCATGCGAACCGCTTTTCACCGGATGCGATGTGTTCATCGCGGTCGCGGCGGTCTGCGATTACAAACCGCGCGTGGTTTCCGCCGAGAAGACAAAAAAAACGATGGACGAAAGCTCGGGCATGACGCTCGAATTGGTGCGCACCGTTGATATTTTGAAAACGCTCGCGGCGCGAAAAACAGCGAGCCAATGCGTGGTCGGGTTTGCGGCGGAGACGCGCGATGTTGAAATTTATGCGCGAAAAAAACTCGCCGAAAAAAATCTCGATTGGATTGTCGCCAACGACGTCGGAAAACCCGGCATCGGCATGGATGCGGCGGATAACGCGGTCATCATGATTTCACGTGATGGCGCGCGGTTTGAGTTTGGCCCCGCGCCAAAACGCGATGTGGCCGAGTTTATTTTGACGCGGCTTGAACATTAAAAGCCGCGCTCCCTTGCGGGATTGGCGCGGCTGGTATGGAGAAAAAATGTTTGCGACTTTGCCCGGGCTCACCCCGCGTTTGATTTGCGAGCGATGAGCGAGTCGGCTGAAAAGGCGCCTCCACCGCTGATCACCAACGCAAACGAGGCGAGCAGAAGCACGAGGGCGTATTCCATTCCGTTGTTCGCGAGAAAGAACGCGCTGTTGTGCACCGTGTAAATGGCGGTCGCCATGATGATGGTCGTCACAAGGCCGAAGAAACGCGTGGCAAGGCCGAGCAGGATGGCGACACCGCCAAAAAACTCGCCGCCCGCCGCAAGCGAGGCCCACAAAATCCCGGGCTTCATGTGAAGCGTGCCCTCAAAAAAGCCCGCCGTGCCCTGAAGTCCGTGCCCTCCCCAGGCGCCGAAGAGCTTTTGGGCGCCGTGCGCAAGAAACACGCCGCCCGCGGCGAGACGAATGGGCAGGGCCGCCCAGTTGGACGAATTGGTCGAGAAGACTTTTCGAATGAGTTTGTTCATGATGTGGTGTTTGGATGAAATAATTAATTTAATGTTAAAGTATTATTAGGGCCGGCATCCCCTCTTGCGGAGAGTCGAGCTTCTCAGTCCGCCGTATTTTGGAGGCCGATCTTTTTGCAGATTTCCGCGAGCATGGTTTGCTCGCCGGGAGTGAGAACCGCGAATTCCCTGCCGACCGAGGCGGCTATTTTCGGGAAAAGTCCGGCGATGTATTTGGAGCCCCGGGGTGTGAGGCTGACGCGGATGCGCCGCCGGTCGCCCGCCTCGCGCTCGCGCCTCACATGCCCGTCCCTCTCCAGATTGCCGACCACCATGGTAAGATTCCCCGCGCTCTTGAGAACCTTGGCGGCGATTTCGGACTGGATCATCGGCCCCTTGTGATGAAGCGCCTCGAGAACGCCGAACTGCGCAATGGTCAAACCGGCGGGCAAAACCGTGTGGACGCGCGCGGTCACGGTCTCGGCGGCGCGCACGAGCTTCACGTAGGCCCGAAGTGCGTTTTTTTCCGTGCTGGCTGTTTTGCGTCGGCTGGTCATGGCTCGTCGGTTGTTTTCTATTGTTCAACAACAAAGCACTTATTATTTTAATGTCGAATTAGTTTCGGACTTCCGGCCCATTTTAACAGGGTTGTTACAAGCAACGCGAACCGGCGAGCGGGCGCCACTCTGGATTTGCCAAGCGGGCGGCATGTCTGTGGTTTGGGCGCAAATCAAAACACCAACTTCAACCCACACGACTCCAAGCCATGCAACGCACTCTCGTCAAAGACGCCCACAATTCCACCGAACCCCGCGACTCGATCCTGCTCCAGGGATGGGTGCGCACGAGGCGGGATTCAAAAACATTTTCGTTCGTGGAGCTCAACGATGGCTCGTGCCTCAAGGGCATGCAGATTATCGTGCAAAACACGCTGCCGGATTATGAGGCGCTCATGCACAAGGCGGGCACCGGCGCGTCGATTTCCGTGGGCGGCAAACTCGTCGCCTCGCAAGGCGCGGGCCAAAAATGGGAGGTGCTGGCGGACACATTCGAAATCATCGGCGAGGCGGACGCCTCGTATCCGCTGCAGAAGAAGGGGCACACACTTGAGTTTTTACGGGAGATCGCGCACCTGCGCCCGCGATCGAATCTTTTCGGCGCGGTGTTCCGCGTGCGCAGCCGGCTCGCCTATGCGATTCATCAATTTTTCCAGGAGCGCGGCTATTTTTACGTGCACACGCCGGTCATCACGGCGAGCGATTGCGAGGGCGCGGGCGAGATGTTTCGGGTCTCGACACTCGACGCGGACAAACCGCCGCGCGCGGAGGACGGGAGCGTTGATTTTGCGAGGGATTTTTTTGAGAGGCAGAGTTTTCTGACCGTGTCGGGGCAACTGGAGGCGGAGACGTTCGCGTGCGCGCTGTCGAATGTCTACACGTTCGGGCCGACGTTTCGCGCGGAGAACTCGAACACCTCTCGGCACGCGGCGGAGTTTTGGATGATTGAGCCGGAGTCGGCATTTCTCGATCTTTTCGGCAACATGGACCTGGCGGAATCGTTCGTGAAACACCTCGTGGCCGACGCTCGCGAGCATTGCGCGGCGGACCTGGAGTTTTTCGGCAAGTTCGTGGACAAGGGACTGAACGCGCGGCTCGACTTCGTGATGCAGCGGCCGTTCCAGCGGTGCAGCTACACGGAGGCGATTGAGATTTTGGAAAAGAGCGGCCGCAAGTGGGAGCATCCCGTGAAGTGGGGCGACAACATGCAGTCGGAGCACGAGCGTTTTCTCGCCGAGGAGCATTTCAAGTGCCCGGTGACGGTTTACGACTACCCGAAAACACTGAAGCCATTTTACATGCGCGTGAACGACGATGGCAAAACGGTGCGCGCGATGGATGTGCTCGTGCCGGGCATCGGCGAAATCATCGGCGGCAGCCAGCGCGAGGAACGGCTCGATGTGCTTCGCGAAAACATGGCCGCGCACGGACTCGCCGAGAAGGATTACTGGTGGTATCTCGACCTGCGCAAATACGGCACGGTGCCGCACAGCGGTTTCGGAATGGGCTTCGAACGCATGCTGATGTTCGTGACGGGCGTCGCCAACATTCGCGATGTGATCCCGTTCGCGCGCACGCCGGGCAGCGCGGATTTTTAAATCTTTTTCAGCCGCGCCAGCGTCGCGCCCCAGCCACCGCTGGTTTCATCGCCGAGGCGAAAACTTTCCACGCACGGATGTTTGCGCAAATGCGCGCGCACCGTTTCGCGCAGCGCGCCCGTGCCTTTGCCGTGTATAATGCGCACGGTGCGAATGTCGCGCTCAAGGCAGGCGTCTATGTAGGCGTCGATCACCCGCGCGGTTTCGCGCGGCAGAAATGTGTGCAGGTCAAGCTCGCCATTAATCGGGATTTGCACCGGCTCGGCCCCGGCGGATTCGTGCGTGGCTGAACCATCGCGCGTGTCGCGTTTGTCGCTCACGGTTAGATTCCGCCGCCGTCCGCGGCCTGTTCGCCTGCGTCAGGTTGTTTCTTTTCCGGCGAAGCGTCATCAGGAGTTTCGGGAGCGGATTCCTCCGCCGCCGGCTCGGATTCTTGCGCGGCTTCGGCGTCCGCATCGGATTCAACACCATGGGCAAGCGCGTCGGATTCCGCGGTGCCTCCGATGTATTCATCCTCATAGGGATCGACCTCATAATCGTCCTCGATTTCGAGGTCGTCGGCATTTTCGGTTTCGCCGGACTCGGACGCGCCGCCTTCATCCGGGGCATCTTCGTCCCCGGTTGCGGCGGCGGTTGTCGCGGCACCGGCGGCTTCGTCATAAACGCTCGTGTCTTCGGGCGTGGTTGTGGCGGAGTCCGCCTTCATGCGTTTTTTGGCGGGCGCGGGCTCTTCCTCAAGCGCGCGCTTGATCTGGTCCTCGACTCCCTCGCGGGCGCGCTTGAAGTCGCGCAGCGACTTGCCCAGTCCGCGCGCGAGCTCGGGCATGCGTTTGCCACCGAACAGAACCAGTATCAGCACGAAGATGAGAAGCATCTCCGGGCCGCCTACATCGAGAAACGCAAGGACTGGTGTTAAATTGGGCATGGTTAGGTAAAATGAAAACATGGCATTCATGTCGGGCGCTTGTAACGAAAAACAAATGCCCGGTTCGCGAAGTGCCGGGAAAATCAGCCCACGTCAACCTCGACAACAAAACTTTGCGTCTGGCCCGGCATGACCCAGTGCATGCCCACGCCATGCGTCGGCGCATTCGGCGGCCCCATCCACGGCTCGACGCAGAAGTAGGGCGCCTTGTCATCGAGAGTCCATGTCACAAAAAGCGCGTCGGGCTCGGGCACTTTGCCCGTGCCGAGTTTCACGCTGATCCGCCCCGGTTGTTTTTTGGGGCCAAACGTCACCGTGTTGCCTGTCAGCGCGGTGTGAAACGTGTCGAGCAGCATCGGGTTCGCCATCGATTCCTCCGCCTTGAACTTGGGGCCGGGCTCGATGAGTTTTCCATCCGTGAAATTCTGCTTCATCGTTTTTCCAGCGGGAATGCGAATCGCATAATCCTCGCGCTCGAGCCCCTCGTTCCAGGGGAGCGTAAAATAGAAATGGTGCCCGGCGCTCCATGGAAGCGGCTGCGTGTCGAGGTTGCGCAGCGTGTATTCGCAGGAAAGCTTGAGCGGCTCGAATCGATAGGTGACGACAAACTCGTAGTCGAACGGATAGCTCGCGCGGTTTTCGTCATCAAGGATGAGCTGCGCGGCGAATCCGCGCTCATCGCAACGCAGCACGTCGAATTTGCCCTGGCGCGCGATGCCGTGGATGGGCATTGGCCGGCGCACGCCATCGGCGGCCTTCCAGAAATGGATGTCGCCGCTCTCAAAAGTGCGCCCGCAAAACGGAAAGAGCACGGGATTGCCGCCCTTCACGACCGCGAAGTCCTTGAGGTCGTTCATCTCGGGCCAGTAAAGCACGTCGCGCACCGTGCCGTCGCCAAGGGTAACGTGCCAGTTCATGAGGCGCGCGCCCATTTCGGGCATGCCGAGAAACGTCGAGTTGCCAACCTGCCAGCGCGTGAGTTCTTTGCCGAGATAGGGGACTTTTTCCATGGGCGTATTTGTTACGCCCCCGGCACGACGGCTGGCAAAATATTTCTGTAAAAAAAACCTTTCTGTCCGACCACAAATATGCGGCACGGGGCTTGCGTTGTGCTGCGCGGCCACACAACATCCGCAGCACGTTCATGCTTCGCACCCTGCTCACAGCTCTCCTCGCAACACTGGCGCTCGCAACCGCCTGCCCCGCGCTCACAAACCGGTCGTCGAAACCCGCGACGCCCGCGACGAGATCCCAGCCGGTCGCCACACCCGCCGCCGACGGCGGAAAAATTCGCGCGATGGTGATCGAGGTTCGGGACGTGATCGACGCACCGGTGCTCTACATATTGCGCCGCGGACTCAAGGAGGCCGAGGAAAACAAAACCCAAGTCGTCGTGCTCAACATGAAAACGCCCGGCGGCGCGGCTGGTGTTGCGATGGAAATGATGGAGGCGCTTTCAAAGTTTTCCGGCGAAACAATCACCTACGTGAACGACGAGGCCATCTCCGCGGGCGCGTTTATTTCCGCCGCGACGGACGAAATCTGGTTCGCTCCCGGCGGCGTCATCGGCGCGGCCGCCGCCGTCAACTCCGACGGGCAGGACATTCCCGAGACGATGCGCCTCAAGATAAACAGTTTCTTCCGCGCCAAAATCCGCGCCGCAACGGAGGCGCATTCCTATCGCGGCGAAGTCATCTCGGCGATGATCGACAAGGACTACGAGCTCATCATCGACGGACAAACCCTCAAGGCCAGGGGCGAGCTCCTCTCGCTCACCGCCACCGAGGCGATGAAACGCTACGGCAATCCGTCCGAGCCGCTTCTCGGCGCGGGCATCGCCAAGAGCATCGAGGACCTGCTCCAGCAAAAATACGGCTCGTCCAATTTCAGCATCACCCACCTCGAAGTCACCTGGTCGGAGCGCCTCGCGCAATGGCTCAGCATGGTCAAACCGCTCCTCCTCGGCCTTGGAATGCTCGCGCTGTTCATCGAATTCAAAACACCCGGCTTCGGTTTCTTCGGCATCGCGGGAATTGTGCTCCTGGCGGTTGTGTTTCTCAGCAGCTATGCCGCGGGACTTTCCGGATACGAACCCATGATCGTGTTTTTGATCGGCTTTGCGCTTGTTATATTTGAACTGATCTTTTTTCCCGGAGTCATTGTGCCCATGGTCACCGGCCTGCTCATGATGATGGGCTCGCTTGTTTGGGCCATGGCCGACTTCTGGCCGGGCGACCCGATCTCGGTCGCGTGGACAACCGACGCACTCGTCGCCCCGCTCGTCAATCTCGGCATCGGCCTCGCCATCGGCGGCGTCCTGATTCTCGCGCTTTTGCGCTACATGCCCAAAAGCTGGTTCTGGGACCGCATCGAACTTGCCAGCGAAATCTCAGGGGCCGCGCAAATCGCCGGCCTTGATCCCGAGGCCGCCGGCGTGCTCGGCGCGCTCGTGGGCCGGCGCGCACGAGTCACCACGCCGCTGCGCCCGTTTGGGCAAATCGAAATTGACGGAAAAATCTACGAGGCGCGGCTCCCGCTAGGCTCCGCCGAACGCGACACCGCCGTCATCGTGCGCGGACACAATGACTTTTCGCTCGATGTTGAATCCGTCGATAAACCAGGGGGAGGCAACGCATGACGCTCATCGTCACCCTCTTTCTAATCGGGTTGGTTTGCCTGTGCTTTGAAGTCATCACGCCCGGGGGAATACTCGGCGCGATCGGCGGCATCTTCATGCTCATCGGCTGCGTGCTCGTCTGGAGCACCTATGGCGCGACCGCCGGCCTGACCGCAATTGTCTCCGTGCTCATTCTGGCCGGCATTCTTGTTTACATCGAAATCTTCGTGCTTCCAAAAACGCGCATTGGCCGCGGCATTTTTAACAACGCGGCAATCACAGGCGCGAGCCAGCCCCCGCCCGCCAGCGAAAAGGATGTCGTCGGTCGCGAATGCGTCGCCCTCACCACGCTCGCCCCCACCGGCTATGTGCTCCTCGACGGCAAACGCTACGAGGCGCGCAGCCTCAGCGGCTACATCGAAAAAGACGCGACCCTGGTCGTTTCCTCACTCGACACTTTCACACTGCAAGTAACCAAAAAATAAACACACACAATGCAATCCATCGGTATTCCCATCCTCATTGTCCTGATCGTAATTGGCATCATCCTGATCGCCATTATCGGCTCATTCTTCTCCGTGTGGCTGCGCGCCCTCCTTGCCAAGGCGCCCGTCAAAATGTTCGGCGACCTCGTCGCCATGCGCCTGCGCCGCGTGCCCTACGCGCTCATTGTTGACGCCCGCATCACTGCCAAGAAGGCCGAAATCGAGATTCCCGTTTCCGACATCGAGGCGCACTACCTCGCGGGCGGCAACGTCGTCCCCACTGTGCAGGCTCTCATTGCCGCGCAAAAGGCCAACATCAAGCTCGACTGGCGCCGCGCCTGCGCCATCGACCTCGCAACCAAGGGCTCCGGCAAATCCGTCGTCGAAGCCGTGCGCACTTCCGTTGACCCCAAGGTCATCGACTGCCCCAATCCCGACCAGGGCCGCGTCACCATCGACGGCGTCGCCAAGGACGGCATTCAGGTGAAAGTCCGCGCGCGCGTGACCGTGCGCACCAACCTCGACCGCTTCGTCGGCGGCGCGAAGGAGGAGACGATCATCGCCCGCGTCGGCGAGGGCATCGTCAACACCATCGGCTCGGCGGAATCCTACAAGGCCGTGCTCGAATCGCCCGACTCCATTTCCAAAAACGTGCTCGCCCGCGGTCTCGACGTCGGCACCGCGTTCGAAATCCTCTCCATCGACATCGCCGACGTGGACATTGGCGAAAACATCGGCGCCAAGCTTCAGGAAGCCCAGGCCATGGCCAACAAATCCATCGCGCAAGCGCAGGCCGAAATCCGCCGCGCCGCCGCCGTCGCGCTCGAACAGGAAATGAAAGCCAAGGTGCAGGAGATGCAGGCCAAGGTCGTCGAGGCGCAAGCCGAAGTCCCGCTCGCCATGGCCGACGCCTTCCGCAAAGGCAACCTCGGCGTGATGGACTACTACCGCATGCAAAACGTCCAAGCCGACACCGACATGCGCTCCACCATCGCGAAACCCGAACAGAAGAAGTGATCGAATTTTGGATTTTGGATTTTCGATTTTGGATTGCGCGCTTCCGCGCGATGCCAAAATCGAAACAGGAGCGTAAATTCTCCAATCCAAAATCCAGAATCGAAAATCCAAAATACCCACATGCTCGACTGGCTCCTTAAAAATCCGCAGATCGTAATCTTCCTCCTTTTCGGTGTGATCGCGCTCTTTGGACGCGTTGCGCAGATGCAGAAAGAGGCAAAGGAAAAACGCGAACGCCAGATGCGCTCCGGCAGGCAGCCGCCGGAGCAGTCGCGCTCGCGCGATGATGTCGCGGAGGAAGCCGAGCGCACGCGCCGGCTTCAGGAGGAAATCCGGCGCAAAATCCTCGCCCGCATGGACCGCGCCCAACCCCCGCAATCCATGCCGCAAGACTCGGCGCCGCCCCTCTTCCCGCAAGAGAGGCAACCCGCCGCAACCAGACCGCCGCCCATTCCCTCCGCGCCCGCCCAACCGGCATTCAGCGAATCGGCCGGCGCCTATCAATCCGCGATGGACAGGCTCGCGGAAATGCAGGCAACCTCCGCCGCCGCCAGCGCAAACATGGAGGAGATTTCCGCATCGCAGGAAACAAACCGCGTCACATCGCCGGCGGTCAGCGAGGCACTCGCCTCCCTGCGCGACACAAACTCCCTGCGCAAGGCCTTCATCCTCCGCGATATTTTGGACAAACCCGTAGGGCTGAGGTGAGGAAGCCGGGGGCGGACGGCTGGCCTCGCGCAATTTTTTAGCACCCGCCGCGCGCGCCCTGCCCCGCCGGTGTTTTTCGCACCATACGCAGCATCGACTCGTCGGGGTTGAGCCGCGCCACATCCGCGAGATCGACCCACGCCAGCTCCTTCGACTCGCTTGTTATGACAAGCGGCTCGTCCGGATCGCCCTCGACCAGAAAACGCACATCGTAATGCCAGTGCTCCGGCTCCGCGCCGCGGCCGGGAATGCGATGCCGGTCCACGTCGAAAATTTTCACCGCGCCGTCCGCGTCCGTGACGAGTTGCAATTTTGACAGCCCCGATTCCTCGCGCGCCTCGCGCATCGCGACCGAGGCAAGGTCAAGCTCGCCGTCGGCGTGCCCGCCAAGCTGCAACCACATGCCGAGCTTGCGGTGATGGGTGAGCAAGGTGCGTCGCCTCGCCGCATCCACAATCCACGCCGAGCCGGTCAAATGGCCAATGAGCAACGAGCGCTCCGCGCAATTCTCGCGCGTCTCGACAAACCGGATCATGTCAGCCGCCATCGCAGCCTCGTGCGCGTCGATTCCAGTGGACGCATGGGCTCCGAGCATTTTCAAAATCGGCGCGCGCTTCATCGTCAGCTTTTTTTGTCGTTGGTCCAAAGACTCTCCGCCTCGAACGCCGGCGCGTTTGCAATCAGCGGCCAGATTTCATCGGCCGAGTTTGCCACCGAATAAAGCGTGCTCATTCCCGGACGCTTGAAATTTTCCCGCACCATGCGCTCAAAGAAGCGGAGCAGGTCGTCATAAAATCCGTCCTGGTTAAAAATCACGACGGGCTTTTGCGACAGGTTCAAGTAGCGCTCCGTGAGCACCTCGCTCAGCTCCTCCAGCGTGCCGATGCCGCCGGGCAGCGCGAGAAACGCATCCGCGCGCCCGGCCATGATGCGTTTGCGCTCGCGCATCGTCTTCACAACCACGAGCTCGTCGGCCTCGCGATAGGCGAGTTCGCGCTCGATCATAAAATCCGGAATGATGCCGACGACGCGCCCGCCGTCACCCTTCACCGCGCGCGCCACCGAGCCCATGAGCCCGGCGTTGCCGCCTCCATAAATCAAATCCCATCCCTCGGCCGCCATCGCATGCCCGATTTGCCCGGCGGCGGCATAATACTTCGGGTCAAGTTTTGTGCTCGAGGCGCAATACACACAGAGGAGTTTGGACATGGCGTCGGACATGCTTGCGAAGGAAACCCGCCGGCGGCGCGCCCCGCAAATCAAAATATGTAGCCAAGCGTCGTCGTGATGCGCTGGAAGTAACGAAGGTCGCTTGCGAGCAATTTGTTGTATTCCAGCTCAACGCGCGTGGTGATGTTGAATGTGTTCGTTATTTTCCCCGTCAGCCCCGCGTTAAAATTGTATTTCTGGTCATTGGTGTCGTTGGTGTTCAGCACGGCGACAAAATCCTGCGTCAGGGAAAACCGCCGGTTGATAGTCCAGCTTACATCCTGAAATACATTTATCACCGCCGAGGTGTCAGTGGGAGTTTTGGCGGCGCCACTACTCGGGCTCATGTATTCCCTGTGTCGCATGGCCGCGTCCAGGCCCGAGGCGATCACGAGCTGCTTGCCCGAAAGCACATTGTAACCCATGCCAACGCCCTGCTCCACATCGCTGCCAACAAGCGTTATCCGGTTTCGATCATAGCGGGTGTTGCTCTGGAAAAAGAGCCGGCCCGAAAGCGTGCGGCGGAAACGGAGGTTGGATGAAATCGAATCGGCGGTGCGCTCGTCATTCGTTTCTCCATAGGTGTAGCGATTCAGGAAACGCGTTTCCGTCTTGGGCGTGCGCCGGTTGTTTTCAGTGCGCAAATAGATGTCCAGCTTGTCAACGCGCCCGGTCTGGCTGGTCAGCCCGAACTCGATGCGATTGACCCAGCCGGTATCGTCAACCTTGGTGCTGCGAGTTTTTTTTGCCGCGTTACGCATGTCCCTGAAATCGATGGCGTCGAATTTGGCCGCCGTCTTGTCGATTTTCGGTTTCTTTTTGGCTGTTTCCGCCGCCTTCTTTGCGTCCTCCGCGGCCTTGGCCTCGGCGAGGCGTTTTTCCTCGGCGGCCTTGGCGGCAAGCGCAGCCTGCTGCTCGGGCGTCAACTCAACCTCCACACTGGCCTTGGTCGTCGGCACTATGATTTCGCCGAGAATGTCCGACTTGAACGTGATCATGCCGTCAAGGTTCTTGATGAGTTTGCCCTTGAGCTTGTCGCCGTTTGCCAGAGTCAGGATGTCCGCGCGCACGACCGCGCCCGTTGTGCAAAACAGGACGGCAAAAATGGCCAGCATGCGCGAAAAAGAAACCATGTCGTTCGTGTGACAATGCTTCGAGGTGAATGTTTGAAAAATCTCCACGTCTTGGAAGCAACGTCAAGCGCGACGGCTGAAATATTTGCGCGCGCACAAACCCAAAGCATCTCGCGCCGAATACACAAGCGCGCCTCCGGCGAACTTGAAGCTTGAAGAGGGCGGACGATTCCGCGCACTTTTGACGCTCATCAACATCCTTTCAACGACAACAAACACACTCACCCACTATGGCAGGTCTCGGAAAATTCCTTAAACAAGCACAGAAAATGCAGCGCCAAATGGAGTCGCTCCAGGCGCAGCTCGAAGCGAAGGAACTCGATTTCACGCACGGCGGGGGCGCGATCAAAATCAAGGTCAACGGCGCGGGCAAATTTCTCGCGCTCGATCTCGACCCCGAATTCCTGAAGGAGGACGCCAAGTTCGTCGCCGACACAATCCTCGCCGCCGTGCAGGACGCCGCCAAGCAGGCAAAGGATTTTAACGACGAGGAGGTGAAAAAAATCACCGCCGCAATCCAGATGCCCGGAATGATGTAATGCCGCGCCGCCGCCGCTCGCCGCGGCCGACGGGTTCACCAGCGCGAAGCGCGTGTCATGACTCCCGCATTTGAAAAATTGCAAAGGCAGCTCAAGCAACTGCCCGGGCTCGGATTCCGGTCGGCGGAACGGATTGCGCTGCACCTGCTCGTTGAAAAACCGGAGCAACTGCCCGGGCTCGTGGGCGCGCTCGAGGAGGCCTCGCGCTCGGTGAGGCGTTGCGCGCGTTGCGGCAATCTCGCCGAGGGTAACGGCGACGCGGCACTCTGTCCAATCTGCGCCGACGACCGCCGCGACCATTCCGTGGTGTGCGTGGTCGAGCATGTTCCCGACCTCGTGGCGATGGAGCGCTCGGGCGCCTATCGCGGCGTGTATCACGTGCTTTACGGAAAACTCTCGCCGATCTCCGGCGTGGGTCCCGAGCAGCTCAATTTCGCGCCGCTGCTCGAGCGCGTAAAAAACGGCGAGGCACGCGAATTGATCCTGGCTCTCTCGAACGATGTCGAGGGCGAGGCGACGTGCCACTACATCACGCAGCATTTGCCCGCGACCGATGGCGCGGAAACCGTAAAAACAACACGCATCGGTTTTGGCCTGCCAAGCGGCGGCGGCGTTTTGTATGCGGACTCGATAACGCTCAAAAGCGCGCTCGAAGGCCGTCGCGAGTATTTGTGAACCCGCCCCGCCCGGGTTTTTGGGCGTTAGGCGGATGGTTTTTTCTCCGCGGGGTCCTCCCTGAAATGCCCCTTTTCAGCGGCGCGCACAAACCCCTCCGTCACACTTTTTAAGCCCTCCCAGCGCCTGCGGATGTTTTTTGCCTCGGCCAGGCTCACCTGCAAATCGGCCGACGCGCTCGCGATTTCATACAACATGTCGGCGAATTCCTGCACAATCGCGTTGGTTGCGGGAATGAGATTCGTCCCCTGCCCCTGGGGAAGCGTCGGGGCGTTTTTAATGAAAAACCCGCCCGCCTGCTCACACACCCATTGCGCGATGCGCATGTCGCCATGCGGCGCGGATTGACTGCGCGTCGCCGCCAAAAGTTGCGCCACTCGATCCAGCGGATTGTTTGACGAATTGATGTTGGCTCCCTGCGGCACAGTCTCCGTCCAGCGATAAATCAGTGAAAGCGACAGACCCATGTCCGCGGCAATCTGCTTGGCACTCGTTGTTTTCAGGACTTCTTTGAGGACTTCGTAGGACTGCATGGAAATAATGTAAAAATGATATTTTTTGCAAGATTGGGCAATATTTGAGTCACCTCAAACGTAAATTTTTTATAACAAGTCAAAATGTGCGCGTATTTTGTCCCAATGTGCGCGCCGATTTCTCATTTTTAGCGTGCTTCCTAGTTTTGCACACGATAACTTGAGTTACTTTTTTCCATGAATATCCACGAATACCAAGCAAAAGCCCTTTTTGAAAAGTTCGGCGTCCATGTCCCCAAGGGCGTCGCCGCCAAATCCGCAGCCGAGTTTGACTCCGCGCTCGCCCAGCTTCCCGAGGGCAAAATCGTCGTCAAATCGCAAATCCACGCCGGCGGCCGCGGCAAGGGCACATTCACCGACGGCTTCAAGGGCGGCGTGAAACTTTGCCAGTCTCGTGCCGAGGCGAAGGAAATCGCCGGCAAAATGCTTGGCAACACGCTCGTCACCCTCCAAACCGGCCCCGCCGGGCGCAAGGTGCAGACCGTTTATTTCACCGGTGCCGATTCCATCAAAAAGGAATACTACCTCGCCATCCTTCTAGACCGCGCCACCTCGCGCCCCGTCATCGTCGCCTCCACCGAGGGCGGCATGGAAATTGAAAAAGTGGCGCACGAGACGCCCGACAAAATCTTCAAGGTCTTCATCGATCCCGCCTACGGCCTCGCCGATTACCAAGTGCGCGAACTCTGCTTCAAGCTCGGCTTCAACCCCGCCGAAATGAAAAACGCCTCCAAGCTCATCCGCCAGCTCTACACGATGTTCTGGGAGTGCGACGCCTCGATGGTCGAGATCAACCCCCTCATCAGCACGCCCTCCGACGAAGTCTACCCGCTCGACGCCAAAGTCTCCTTCGACGACAACTCCCTCTACCGCCACCCCGAGATCACCGCCCTGCGCGACCTCAACGAGGAGGACCCCAAGGAAATCAAGGCCTCCGAGCACAACCTCAGCTACATCGCGCTCGACGGCAACATCGCCTGCCTTGTCAACGGCGCCGGCCTCGCCATGAGCACGATGGACATCATCAAGCACTACGGCGGCAACCCCGCCAACTTCCTCGACGTCGGCGGCGGCGCCTCCAAGGAGCAAGTCATGGCCGCCTTCGAAATCATCCTCACCGACCCGAACGTGAAAGGCATCCTCGTGAACATCTTCGGCGGCATCATGGACTGCGACGTCATCGCGCACGGCGTGGTCGCCGCGGCCAAGGAAATCGGCCTCAAGCTCCCGCTCGTCGTCCGCCTCGAAGGCAACAACGCCGACGCCGGCAAGGCCACCCTCGCCGCCTCCGGCCTCACCATCACCTCCGGCACCACCATGGCCGACGCCGCCCAAAAGATCGTCGCCCTCGTATCCGGGAAATAACCACGCGCCGCCATGCTTAAAATCTCCGACATCGCCTTCACCGGCACACCCGTCACCGACATGAAAGCGGCCCGCGCCTTTTACGAAGGCGTGCTCGGCCTCGCCCCCTCCCACGTCTTCGAGTGGGACGGCAAATCGTGGATCGAATACGACATCGGCCCCGGCAAAAACACGCTCGCCATCACCGATAGCGCGCCCGACTGGAAACCCTCCGCCGCCGGCACCGTGGCCGCGCTTGAAGTCGCCGACTTCGACGCCGCCATCGCGCACCTCAAGGCGAACAACGTCACCATCCTCGGCGAGCCCTTCGAAACGCCCGTCTGCCGCATGGCGCACATCGCCGATCCCTCCGGCAACACCATCACCCTCCACCACTGCAAAAAAGGACATCACTGATATTAAATGCGGAATTCGGAATACGGGGTGTGGAAATAAAAAACACGCACACGAATCCACGCCTCCGCGCACCGCATTTCACCATTCACACTTCACCCTTCACTCTTTCCAAAAATGGCTATCCTCATCAAACCCGACACCAAAATCCTCATCCAAGGCATCACCGGCTCCTTCGGCGGAAAACACGCCAAGCTCTCGCTTGATTACGGCACGCAAGTCGTCGCCGGCGTCACACCCGGCAAGGGCGGGCAAGTCTTCGAGCACAACGGCCACAAAGTGCCCGTCTTCAACACCGTCGCCGAGGCCGCCGCCAAAACCGGCGCGACCGTCTCCGCGGTCTTCGTGCCGCCGCCCTTCGCCGCCGACGCCATCCTCGAATGCGCCGACGCCGGACTCGACCTCGTGGTCGTCATCACCGAAGGCATCCCCATCAAGGACATGGTCCGCGTCAAACGCGCCATCGCCGGAAAGAAAACCCGCCTCGTCGGCCCCAACTGTCCCGGCCTCGTCTGCCCCGGCCCCGGCGAGCAATCGCACGGCGGCTGCCGCATCGGCATCGCCCCCGGCTACATCAACAAGCAAGGCCACGTCGGCGTCGTCTCCCGCTCCGGCACCCTCACCTACGAGGCGGTTTACCAGCTCACCGAAAAAAACATCGGCCAAAGCACGACCGTCGGCATCGGCGGCGACCCGGTCAACGGCACCTCGCATCTCGACGTCATCAAAATGTTCGCCGCCGACCCCGACACGCACGGCATCATCATGATCGGTGAAATCGGCGGCAACGCCGAAGTCGAGGCCGCCCGCTGGATCAAGGCCAACTGCGACAAACCCGTCGCCGGCTTCATCGCCGGGGCGACCGCGCCCGCCGGACGCCGCATGGGCCACGCCGGCGCGATTGTCGGCGGAGCCGAGGACACCGCCGCGGCCAAGATCGCGGTCTTCAAGGAATGCGGCATTGAAGTCGCGGAAACCCCCAGCGACATGGCCGACGCCCTCCTCCGCGCCGCCAAGGCAAAGGGAGTGACGCTGAGCTGACGCGCAACTCTCAAGAACAACCACTCACCAAAACCGGAACGCTTTTGTGCTTCCGGTTTTTTTGCGTCGCCCCCGCGCGCAATTCACCTCACATTCCGCCCCATTGTTTTCAATTCAGCACTCCCGATTTCACATCCCATGAACCGACGCCAAGCCCTCAAAACCATCGCGACAACCGGCGCACTCGCCGCGCTTTCCCGCGTGATGCCATCCGCCCGAGCCGGCGCGGCATCTGAAAATTCAAACCCGAAACCCGACATGACCTCCTCCTTCCGCCACTCCGTTTGCGCCTGGTGCTACATCAAAAAAATTCCGCTCCCGGAGTTCGCCCCCGCCGCTAAAAAAGCCGGCGTCGAATCCATCGAGCTCCTCGACCCCGCGCAATGGCCCGTCGTCCAAAAGCACGGCCTCGCCTGCGCCGTCGCCAACGGCCCCAAGTCCAGCTCGATCAAGCGCGGCTTCAACCGCCGCGAACACCACGCCAACCTCGTCCCCGATTTTCTCGCGCGCATCAAGGAATGCGCCGCCGCCGGCATCCCCAACCTCATCTGTTTCTCCGGAAACCGCGACGGACAATCCGACGAGGAGGGCCTCGAAATCTGCGCCGAGGGCTTGAAAAAAATCGTCTCCGCCGCCGAGAAGGCGCGTGTCACGATCATCATGGAGCTCCTCAACAGCAAGGTGAACCATAAGGACTACCAATGCGATCACACCGCCTGGGGCGTTGAGCTGGTCAAGCGCGTCGGCTCCGAGCGCTTCAAGCTCCTCTACGACATCTACCACATGCAAATCATGGAGGGCGACGTGATCCGCAACATCCGCGAAAACGCGCAATACATCGCCCACTACCACACCGCCGGAAATCCCGGCCGCAACGAATTCGAGCCAACCGACACGCAAGAACTCAACTACCCCGCCATCATGCGCGCCATCCGCGACACCGGCTACCGCGGCTACATCGGCCAGGAGTTTCTCCCCAAGCGCGATCCGTTAACATCCCTCGCCGCCGCGGTGAAAATTTGCACCGTGTAATAAAACAACTCCGCGCTCGCGCCCATCAATTCTCCATTAATAACCAATAGTTCATTCCACCAAACACATCATGAAAAAAATCCTCATCCTCCTTTGCGCCATGACTCTCGCCGCCGTGCACACAAACGCCGCCGAAAAAAACATCGGCCTCCAAATGTATTCCCTTCGCTCCGAGATCGCCAAGGACTTCAGCAACATCGACACCATCATCGCCGCCATCGCCAAGGCCGGTTACAAATACGTCGAAACCGCCAACTACAGCGGCGACGGCAAAATCTACGGCATGGAGCCCGCCGCCTTCGCCGAAAAACTCCGCGCCCACGGCCTCCACGCGCTCTCCTGCCACGTCCAAAAGCGTTTCAAAAAGGCGCCCACCCGCGCCGAGCTCGACGAGGCCCTCCCGTGGTGGGACAAGTGCATCGCCGACCACAAGGCCGCCGGCATGAAATACGTCATCATGCCCTCCATGCCCCGTCTCACCAAGGTCGAGGACATCCAGGCCTTCTGCGAATACCTCAACAAAATCGGCGACAAGTGCAACGCCGCCGGGCTCAAGTTCGGCTACCACAACCACGCCTTCGAATTCGAAACCAAGCTCCCCGGCAAGCTCACCAAGTATGAATACATGCTCCAAAACACCGACCCCGGAAAAGTCTTTTTCGAGATGGACGTCTACTGGACGGTCATGGGCCGCTTTTCCCCCGTCGAACTTTTTAAGAAATACCCGGGCCGCTTTCTCGTCCTGCACATCAAGGACCAAAAGGAACTCGGCCAAAGCGGCATGGTCGGCTTCGAGGCCATATTCAAGAACATCGACGCCTCCGGCGCCAAATACCTGATTGTGGAAGTTGAAAAATACAACATGCCCCCCATCGAGTCCGTCACCGCCAGCCTCAAATACCTCAACGACGCCCCCTACGTTAAGGCCGACTACTCAAAGTAATTAAAACCCGCCCCGGGAACGCTTCGGCGTTCCCGGCTCCACGTTTCTTATTTGCCACAACAAGAACCCACGCGGAACATTTCCCCGCATCCACCACCCACCCTCTCCCTCATTTTCAGTCCTTCAGCCTTTCAGCCCTTCCCTCCCACCATGACCCGACGCCAAGCAATCAAAACCATCGCCGCCACCGGCGCTCTCACCGCCCTCTCCCGCATCGTGCCGCAAGCCCGCGCCGCCACCACCGCTCCCGCCAGGGATTCCTTCCGCCACTCCGTATGCCCCGGCCCCTACCTCAAGAGAAACGCGGATGATAAACGCCCCGGACGCCTGCCGCTGCCCGAGTTTGCCCAAGCCGCGAAAAAACTCGGCATCGAGTCCATCGAGCTCACCGGCCCCGAACAATGGCCCGTCATCCAAAAAGCCGGACTCACCTGCGCCGTCTCAACCTTCCCCAGAAAAGTCACCTCGTTGATGCGCGGACTCAATCGCCGCGAACATCACATCGAAATCGTTCCGGCCTACCTCCAGCGCATCCGCGAATGCGCCGACGCCGGCATTCCCAACCTCATCTGTTTCTCCGGACGCCGCGATGGACAATCCGACGAGGAGGGCCTTGAAATCTGCGCCGAGGGTTTGAAAAAAATACTTCCCGCCGCCGAAAAGGCCCGCGTCACACTCATCATGGAGCTGCTCAACAGCAGGACCAAGGGACACGTTGACTATCAATGCGACCACACCGCCTGGGGCGTCGAGCTGGTCAAGCGCGTGGGCTCCGAGCGCTTCAAGCTCCTCTACGATATTTACCACATGCAAATGATGGAGGGTAACATCATCCAAACCATCCGCGAAAACCACCAATACATCGCCCACTACCACACCGCCGGAAATCCCGGTCGCAACGAATTCGAGCCCGGCGACATGCAGGAACTCAACTATCCGGCCATCATGCGCGCGATCCACGACACCGGTTTCCGCGGCTACGTCGGCCAAGAGTTCTCCCCCAAGCGTGATCCGCTCACCTCCCTCGCCGCCGCAGTGAAGATTTGCACGGTGTAAATTGCTCGGGGAAAGTGAATATCCTTTTGAGATACATACTATTCATAGCACCAATTCTCACTGGATTTTTGATTGGGTTGTTTTTTGCCGACATTCTTAAAAATGGGCATTATGACAATTCAACCATTGATCTCATAATCAACATCTTACATTTGCCTGCCTCTATATTATTTTATGCATGCGTGATATGTGGAATTGGGCCGAATGGAGATGCTATATGGATAATGCTTCCCTTATGCATGATTGCCCAATGGACAATCACAGGAGTTTTAATCGCGATAATTTTATTACGACACCACAAGAAGAAAAAGAGCACAAACGCATGACCAAATCCGCCAACACGCCTGACCGCGCCACTGCCTCCGCCATTTCGCACACTGCGCGCGTGCTCGATTCCCTCCGTCCCGGGCTCCACGCCGACACCGCGCTCCGCAATTATTTCGCCTACTGGCACCGCCTCGGTCCGCGCGAAAAACGCGCCATCAGCCGCGCCACCTTCGCCTATTTTCGATGGTTCGGCTGGCTCGACCGCAAGGATTCTCCGCAAAAACAAATCGCCGGGGCCCTTGATCTCCAATCCCGCTTCGACAACAACCCCGCGTCGATCAAAACCGAGGCCATCGCCGCGCGCGCCATTCCCGAATGGTCGCGTGACGAGGTCGCATGGCCCGCCGAAACCCTCCGGCTTCTCCAGCACGATCCCGTCCTCTGGCTCCGCGCAAAAACATCCGGCATCGACACGCTCGCCGCGCAACTCGGCGACTGCGAGCCCGCCTCAAACACGCCCGTTCCCGCGCCCGACGCGCTTCGTTACACCGGCAGGCAGGATCTTTTCCGCACACCGCAATTTCACGAGGGCCTTTTCGAAATCCAGGACCTCGCATCACAACTCACCGGTCACGCCTGCGCGCCAAAACCCGGCCAAACTTGGTGGGACGCCTGCGCTGGCGAAGGCGGCAAGACGCTCCACCTCGCCGAGCTCATGCAAAACAAGGGCATGCTCTGGGCGAGCGACCGCTCCTTCCGGCGCCTGCAATCACTCAAGCGCCGCGCCGCGCGCGCAAAGGTTTTTAACTACCGCGCCGCCGCGTGGGACGGCTCCGCCAAGCTTCCCACCAAGGCCAAGTTCGACGGCATCCTGCTCGACGCCCCTTGCAGCGGACTCGGCACCTGGCAGCGCAACCCGCACGCGCGCTGGACAACCACGCCCGACGACGTCCGCGAACTCGCCGCCGTGCAAACGCAGCTCCTCGCCAATGTCGCGGGTTCGCTGAAACCGGGCGGACGCCTCATCTACGCCGTCTGCACGCTCACGCGCAGCGAAACGACCGCCGTCGCCGACGCCTTCACCACCGCGCACGCCGATTTTGAGCCCGCGTCCGTTTTTGCCGCCTCCGGAAATCCGTCCGCGCAAACCACCCTCTGGCCGCACGAGCACGACTGCAACGGCATGTTCATCGCCGCGTGGCGAAGGAAATAGTTTTCCGAGCACATCCTTTTAGAAAGAACGCGCTTGCGCCTGGGAGCGCGGGCATCCTGCCCGCGTTTGGCTTGCGACCAAGTCGCTAGTTTTAGCGGACTTAGTTGATTGTTAATAGTTTAGAACGTGCATATAAGAGCACGAATTGACTGGAAGGTGAAGCTAAAAACAACGATTTTGGCAACGTGCTGGCAACCCGACTCCCTTTCCTAATTTGCCAGCTATCTCGTTGCGTATCCAATAATTGGATACTTTAATCAGGTCATTCAATATGGGGATTTTGTCCGGTTTTGCACGCCCTATTTTTCGATTCGCTCAAAATACCTCCGGTCATGCGTGATTTTCGGTTCTCGCCCCGGTGGCTTTCAGGCGTCGGCGGAGTGCCCGGTCACGCCCGCCGTGTCGGCCTCGCTGTCTGCGCATTATCACGCAAATCACCGCAACTCTCGAACGACCGGGCACAAAAACAGCCGGCCACAACGCGCGGGACACCATTCGCCGGCATCGGGCGGGGGCGTAACTCCATGTAGTTTTGCCTCCTTGTGATTACATACGGGCGTGACCCGATAGGCGCATAAAAAGCACGCTGTCAATCTGGAGCGCAGGGCGAGCGAGTCGAGCCCGAGAACAGATTGCACAGCAGTGATACAATCTCGCGCGGGTCACGGCGTTTGCCGTCTTGGTCAAAATACCACTTCAAAAAATTGCCGTGAGTGTCCCGTCAGAAGCAGGAAATTTTTAGAGTGATAACACCTCGTCAAAAGAGGCGCAGTTGCTCGATTTTTGGAGTCTCTGATATCGGGATGCTATCGAGTTCACTTTCCTCAATGGTGTCTGTGCCGTCGCCATCATCGTCCGTTTCATCCGTCCCGGACTCTTCCGCGTCATAATCAATTTGGGATTTGGTGCTGGATTCAGATTCAGGCTCCTCAATTCCGAGCGTCAGCGCGGTTGCGATTGTCGGGATTGCAATAACGGGTTCGCCGCCTGGCTTGGGCGGCAGGTCAAAATAACCGACACCCAAACCGATGTGTATGCTCCGGGAAAATTCTACGATAGTGAAGTCTCCCGACATGAATCGGCGCAACTGTGCTAGCCTTCCCCTGACATGCTCCATCCAGTGGTGGCAAATCTCCTCATCCCAATGCGCGGTGGCTGCAAGTTTGTTCGGCGTGTAATTGTCTGACTCGGCCAATTCGTGATAGAGGAGGTATGCCGCCTGCCAAAGTTCCGTGCGCTGCGCGTCGGTCGCGAAGTATCCATATAGCACGGCTTCGTCCGCATCAATGATGATGGATGTGGGAGTGGGGAGTCGATTACGGGAGCATCTCCGCACCGTTTTTCGGGCTTCGCGCAGCGCGGCCTCGCGTTGGCGGTCGTTCTCGGCGGCGAGTGATTCGAGGAGGTTCTGCGTGACGATTTCGGTGGGATGCCGGGTGTCGGGTTGGTCAATGGGGATCAGCGCGTGTCCGGCCAGCGAATGAAATCCCGTGGGGCTGAATGCGCACATCCCGCGTTCTGTGGCGTGAAGTTCGCCGCAAAACTCGCTTCGTTTGAAGAGCACCGGACGGCCTCGCAAGGTAAAGAGATATTCGTTGATTACCGTGCTCATCACACAATCCCTCCCTCGTTGCTAAAGTGCAGTTTCTTGTCGTCGCCGAGGTAGAGGTCGATTTCGCCAAAGCCGTGACTGGCATTGGTCAGTTGTTGCATCGCGTATTCGGCTGATTCGTCGTCGGTGCAAGTGCTCCAGAATCCAGCCCCATGCCGACACCTCGTAAGCCATAGGTTTTGACCGTTGTGCTCATCATCGAGATGGGTCAAATTGGTTTCGTTTTCCCGAATAAATCGTGAGCACTCCGCCCATGCGCTCAAGAGGGATTCGGTGGCGATGGAGGTTATGCCAAAATCCTTGTCGAGCGGTTCGCCTTCGTCGTCGGTCGAGGCACAGAGCGATGCAGTTAGGTAGCCTCTCAAAAAACGAAAGATCGCGGTTTCACCAAGATTGATATTGTGGAGCAATTCGATGCGCAGTGCGGTGCGCTTGCGGCCTTTTGGCAGGTTGAGGAGTTCCAGAGAGAACGTCGTTTCACATGTAATCATGATGTTTGACGGAATCAGGCGCAGTCCGTTTCCGGCGGCATGCCAGGGTATCTCGGCCATGCCCGATTCACGCCGTTCCGAAAGCACACCCAGTCAAAGGACGCCGGAGCCTGTGCGGAGGCGTCCGGTGTGGAGCCTGACGAGCCAAGTCGAGTCAGGACGACATTGATGGGTGTGGTAGGATAACGGAACACGCAGAGGGCAGCTTTATATCAATACCGCATGTGCGGTTTTCGCGGAGTTGGCGCGTGGTGATGGTGGCGCGGATCGCGGAGTCCGGTTATCGCGCTCATGCGAAGTCGAATATTTGCTGTCCAAGCGCCATTTTGATTTGCTCGGTTTTCTCGGGTGATGGCGGTTGCCCCTGTTGTTTGATTTCGGATGAAATGCGGGCAGCCTCGATGGGCGTCGCTATTTCGCCACCAACTTTCGAGTCTCCATTTGCAACAGATTCTGCGCGTGCCGGAGCGAGCAGATGCAAGGTGCCGCGCATTATCCAGTGGATGTTTTTCCATGATGCGAAGAGCTCCATGCTGAGCGTGTTCCCGTGAATAATCTCGGCGGGGATTCCCCAAAGCGTGGTGTTGATGAAGCACATGTCGCAGGCGGTCTTGCTGATGTCGATGGCGGTGACTCGCAATCGCGGACGGTTTTCCGGAGGAAGCATTTTTGCAAACGCGAGTATCATCGCTCCCGCGCCGCAGGCCGGTTCGCAAAGTGTGATCGGACCCTCTTGGGGCATTGTTGTGTCGCCGGCGATCATGTGGCCGATCATTTCGCAGACGTTCTGCGGGGTGTGAAACTCGCCGTTCCATTGTTGGCTTTTGTGCGAGAGGGCGAGTTCCATGTAGTGGCCTCCGAGCAAGTCGGTGAAGGGCTGGTCTTCCATTTCCAAGACCAGCGCGGCAAGCGCATGGCTGAAAATGTTCAACTCATCCTTCTTCCATCGTTTGGCCTCTTCGAGGTATTCGGCTTCGCGGGTGCCATGCGCGAGCGCGCAAGCAGCCAGTGTTGTGAAAGCTGAAAAGACCTTGTAAGCGTCGTGGTAACGGATGAGTTGTTCGATCAACGACCTAAATTTGGCTGTTTTGTTTTTCATGCGGGATGCGGAATCGCGCAGCCTCCGTCTCCAGCGACATGCTGATTTGTCCCGGCGCTGCCCGATTCACGCCGTTCCGAAGGCACACCCGGTCAAAGGACGCCGGAGCCTGTGCGGAGGCGTCCGGTGTGGAGCCCGGCGAGCCAAGTCGAAGCCGGGACTACATTGACGGGTGTGGTATCGTGACGGAACCCACACAGAGGGCAGAGGGTTCAATGCGAAGTGCCGGTTGGATGCGCGGGTCCACCAGCGTAATGCTTGGCAGTTTTCGCGGCCTGAAAAATGCGGACACTCGGTCAACATAGGAAATATCCACCTGCGGTTGCCCTAATAAAAACACGGTGACATCGGCCAGTCGCCGCGCGTGCGAGGGTCGGCACGATGGCTGTCACAGCCACCGTCTTTTCAGCGCGTCGCAGTTGCCGAACAGATGCCATGCGAGGTCGCTCACGACATGCTCGGCGGCATCCAGTCCGACTGCCACGACGCGGATGGTGGCGCGCTTTCTGTCGTAGCGAATGCCAATCGCATCGGCTGCGAGTTTGGTGATGCGATACGGGAGGCCGCCGTCGATCACATACAAATCAATATGGCGGGTCGTCCCTGATTTTGAGATGTGCCGCAGGATGGCATAGACGGTGTCGCCGCATTTGAGATATTCCGCCCTCAATGATTTGATCGCCTGAGTGCGCGCGAGCCGCGCGAGTTGGACGCGAGTCAGTCCGGTGTCTTGAACGATTGATGTGCTCATGTTGTGAAACGAAATCGTCCAACGTCCGCTTCCGGCGAAGTGCCGGGGCATCCGGTGTTGCCCGATTTCACCAACCTCGGGCACGCCAGGTCAAAGGCGCGCGGAGCTTGTCGGAGCGCGCCGTGGTGGAGATGCGACGGAGGAGCATACGACCTTGAACGGCGTGTATAATGGTGAACCCAGGGCAGAGGGTATTCCATTCCCGCGAGTGGGGGGGGGGGGGGGGGGGGGGAATTTAAGCGGGTGCCCTTTTTTTCGGGGGTTTCGCTATGGGGGGGCAGGCCCGCGGGGTTTTGGGGGTTTTAACGGGGGGGGCCCCCCCGGACGGCCGAACA
>NZ_JAQFIP010000027.1 GCF_029504735.1 Ereboglobus sp. PH5-10
AATTCCGGCGTGTAGGCTGGTTTTGTTTTTGGCATGTTTGTTTTTCTTTTGTGGTTATGTCTGCACCTCCTGTCCACAAATCAGGGGTAACCTCAGCCTGATGGCCATGAGGCGCTTCTCAAAGGATGGGCGCAGGCCTGCGGCGAGGAAGCCAGGCAGGACAGACGCAGGCGCATGACATTGATCGAAGGCAGCTTTGGTCAGGCAGCGCAGAACCACCACTTCAAACGGGCGCGTTACCGCCGGCTATGGCGACAATACATACAAGATCACCTGATAGCGGCCGTGCAAAATATCAAAAAGATCATCAGGCATGTTCTGACAAATGAAAACATGCTGAAAACCCCGGACATGCGCACGGCATAATCCGTGTTTTTGCCGCCCGTCGCGCCAATAGATCCGTCGATGATCTTATCGTGACTTTTATGTGCCAGGATGGCGTTATTCCCCATACTTGCACTATTATCCGTTCATTCTTTGGGCAGCAGCCCCGATTCCGGACGTTATCCCTGAGCCCGTCGTTGCCACCGAGAGCGCCGAGCAGGAGCTCCGACGCCTGCGCCGCGAGAACCGCGCCCTGCAAATGCGCTGCGAGATACTAAAAAAAACGGTGGCCATCTTCAGCGACCCGTCCGCGAACGCTATGCGCTGATAAAACATATGAAAAACGATTATCCAATATTGGTGTTGTGCGAGATGCTGAGCGTTTCGTGCGCCGGCTACTATGCGTGGGAAAACGGCTCGCGGGACCGGCGCGCCCAAGGCGACGCGCTGCTGCGCGCCTCGGTGCGCGAAGTCTTCGCCGCCTCCCGGCAAACCTACGGCTACCCGCGGGTGCGCGCCGCACTGCGTGCGCGGGGATGGCGCGCCGGCAAAACCCGTGTTGCGCGCCTGATGCGCGAGGACAACCTGCGGGGCCGCCAGCGCGGAGGCCACCGGCCCCGCACGACCCAAAGCACCCACGACGGCCCCATCGCCCCCAACCGGCTCGCCGACTCCGCCGCGCCCGTGGCGTGCGACCAGGTGTGGCGCACTGACATCACCTATCTGGAAACCGCAGAAGGCTGGCTCTATCTGGCGGTTGTCATCGACGCGCACAGCAGGCGCGTTCCGGGCTGTAAGCAGGCACTGAGAACTGACCCGGTAGCAGGCACGAGGAATTGACCCACCTTGGGATACGCGGTGGCCGCAAGGCCGCCGCTGATCGGATGGTTCGGAAAAACAATCCATAAGATTGGGGGAGGTGTGGAGGGGCGCGAGCCCCTCCACCTCCCGGACCGAACCAAGAACACCTATTCAAAACCACCGGGGGCGGGTCGCGCGGCGCCTTTGGTTCTTGGCAGTTGAGGGGCTTTGGCCCAGCGGCTGCCCCCATGCTTACCCGCGCCGATTACATGGACATTCATTTCTTAAAACGAGAGGGCCTCTCGATTCGCGAGATCGCCCGCAGGAGCGGGCTCAGTCGCAACACGGTGCGCAAGTATTTGCGCTCGGACAACACGCCGCGTTTTCATCCGCCGGAGCGACCCGGCAAGGTGGACGCGTTCAAAGCGCACCTTGAGGCGCGATGGAGGGAGCACCGGCTTTCGGCGGTGCGTCTTTTGGAGGAGATCAGGCCGATGGGTTACAAGGGCTCGGTGGACGGGGTGCGCCGGTTCTTGCGCACGTTGCGAAGCGAGCAAACGCGCACTGGCAAATTGACGGTGCGTTTTGAAACAGCCCCGGGGGAGCAGGCGCAGGTGGACTGGCAGCACGCCGGCGCGTTCACCGATCCGCGGGGCCGCAAGGTCAAGGTCTACGCGTTTGTGATGGTGTTGTCGTTTTCACGGGCTCTGTTTGCGTGCTTCACCACATCGATGGCGCTGCCGGTGTTGCTTGCGTGCCACGAGGAGGCGTTCCGCCGGCTCGGCGGCGCTCTCCGGCGCATCCTTTACGACAACATGAAACAGGTGCGCGTCGGGCCGGGAAAACTCAACGCGCAGTTGTGCGATTTTGCCGCGCATCATGGATACCTGCCCTCGACGCACCGCGCGTATCGTCCGCGAACAAAGGGCAAGGTTGAGCGCGCCATCCAATACCTCGACGGCAGTTTGTTGCGCGGACGCGAGTTTGCGGACCTCTGCGAACTCAACGCCTTCGCATGGCACTGGTGCGAGCGCACGGCAAATCGCAGGATCCATGCGACCACAAAGGCCAGGCCCTGTGACTTGCTGCCGATGGAAAAACTGCAGCCGGCGCGCGGGCCGTGGCCGTTTTCCGAGCCGCGCAAGGTTGATCAGGAAAGTTTTGTCGCATGGCGGGGCAGCCGTTACTCGGTGCCTCCGGCGCATGCCGGAAAGACCGTCTTTGTCGAGTCGGCGGCGGGACGCGTTTACATACGCTCAGGCGAACTGATCGTGGCCGAGCATCCCCAAGCCGCCAGGGCCGGGCAAAGTGTTGCCGAGCCCGAGCACCTGGCCGAGGTGTGGCGCTTGTCCGTGCCCGGGCCGCATGCGGACAAGGCCCCGTCGTGGCGCCTGAGTTTTGAAACCGCGGTGCCCGTCAGTCCGCTGAGTGCTTACGCGGAGGTGTCCGCATGAACCTGCACGAAGAACAGGCGTTGCCGGGATTGCAGGCGCTCGGGTTGACGACAGCCGCCGAGCATCTCGAAAGCGCCGCCCAGCAGGCCGCCGCGGGCAACTGGTCCTACCGGCGCTTTCTCGGGCACTTGCTCGAGGGCGAGCGAAGCGCCAGACATAAGAAAACCGTTGCCCTGAACCTGCAGTTCGCACGTTTTCCGGTTCTCAAGCGCCTTGAGCAGTTTGACTGCGCCGCACAGCCCTCCGCCGATCCGCGGCTCATTGATGAACTCGCCACCGGCCGCTACCTTTCCGAGGCTCGCAACGTGGTTTTTCTCGGGCCTCCCGGCGTCGGCAAAACCCATCTGGCCATCGCCCTTGGCGTGCGCTGCGCCGAGCAGGGCAACCGCGTCTACTTCACCTCCGTCAGCGAACTGGCGCGCCGCCTTGGCAAGGCCATGTCGGAAAACCGCCTCCATTGCGAGATGAACAACTACACCCGTCCCAAACTGCTCATCATCGACGAGGTCGGCTATCTCCAACTCGAGCCCGCGCACGCCTCGCTGCTCTTTCAAGTCATCGCCCAGCGCTACCAAGTCGGCGGCAGTATCATCCTCACCTCCAACAAACCCTTCGACGAGTGGGCCGGTGTCTTTGCCGGCGATCCGGTCATGGCCTCCGCAGCTCTTGACCGGCTCCTTCACAAAGCCACTGTCATAACCCTCAAGGGCGACTCCTACCGCATGCTCGAACGCAAAAAGGCCGGCATCGCTCCCATCAAAACCTCCAGCACAAAGGACTCCCCGCCCACTACACGCATTTAACAACACAAGCTTCTTTTTTGCCCCAGGGTGGGTCAAATCTCAATGCCTGCTAATGGGTCAGTTTTATCTGCCTGCTGACAGGGCTGCGCGTTCAGCGCGTCGCTGGCGATCGACTTTGTCATCGTCGCATTGCAAATGGCCATCGCGCAGCGGGGCGGCAAATGCGCGCCCGGGCTCATATTGCATTCCGATCGCGGCGTCCAATACGCGAGCGAACGCTTTCGCGCGCAACTGGCCGCGCACGGCATCCTCGCGTCCATGAGCCGTCGCGGCAACTGTTACGACAACGCCCAGAACGAGTCGTTTTTCTCGACCTTGAAGATCGAGCTGGTTTATCGCACGCGCTTCAAGAGCCGGGCGCAGGGCCGTGCGACGGTCTTTGAGTGGATTGAGGCGTTTTACAATCCCCGGCGTCTGCACTCCTCACTCGGATATCTTTCCCCGGTTGGCTTCGAAAAACTTAACAACTGATCTTCCCCCTCCCGTCTGCGCCACTGTCCGCAATTCGTGGGTAAGCCCAGACGGAGAGGCATCCTTATGCAGGTAAATGATCAAGCCAAACCCTTTTTCGCCAAACGGGTAATCGCCAAATTGTTGAATTGGATTATAGTTTCTATCAACCCACTCGAGCAGTTCCTTTCCTGAATTGTTGTCATATCCGTAATAGGGAATGCCATATTCCTGAATATTCGGACGGCTGACGCAAACCATGTATTTTGGCGGATTTTCTAAAAGCTGTTTCCATATGGCATCCTTTTGCAAGACATAAACTTCAGGAAAATGGACAAATACGGGGGTGCCGCTCTTTAGGCGCAACCAAAAATTAAGCATTATACCTTCGGGCAAAACCACCAATCTATCGTTTGTTTCCACAATAGGCTCCAGGTATTTTGCGGCAGCCCCCAGATAAACACCCGCAGTTGTTATTTTGTAATCCGCCATCACGGGAGACACGAGGGAAGGATCGAATACAACGGTTTTTCTGCCATATTGAAAATTGTTTATTTTGACAAGTTGCCACAACCCTACCGCGCTTATTGTGACAAGAGCCCAGAAAAAAATCATGCGAGCCCGATAAGCTGCCCCCGCCAGCAGTGGAGCCATCCCGAACAGAAATGCAAAGCAAACAACTCCGGCCAGCATTGCCTGGTAAAACCCGTAATGATATATTCTCGTGGTCAATGGCATCCGCGCAAGCATGGCCAGCGCGCCAACTATCAAAATCACGCGCGCCCATGATCCAGAGGATCGGAAGGTAAAAGCAGCCAGAATCTTCCGCCTCCCTTCCAATCGGGAGCCTTTCGCATTTTTATAATTCAAATAGACCGTGTAAATTCCTGCTATCAGTAGAATTTCAATAAAAGCATATCCGATTGCCAGCCAATTTACATAAAACCCGATTAATAATGACAGGATCATGACCATGGGAACAACTAGCATGTAATGCCTTTTGGAGAAATATCGCAAAAACAGGGTCCATGTCAAAAAAACGCACGCAAACATCCCTGTAGACTGAAAGTGACGAAACAGATTTCCCTTGATGTCGTGTATTCCCAACAGTCCCATCTGGAATGTTGAGTGAACCGGGCCTGAGCGGGAAAACATAAAGGATGCCCACGCAGCCTGCATTGCCTCCCCGGGGTTCAGATAAATGCAAAAAACCCCCCATGTCGAGAGAAGGATGGAAACTGTCGTTATGATAATTTTTCCCAGGTAAAACAGTCCGCCGACCGAGCCGTTGACCGTGGCGCTCCTGAGGGAGGATATTAGTATTATAAAAACACCGGCAAAAATGAATTCCACCTTTGTCATGCATAACAGTCCGAATAATAAACCCTCGGGAATTCCGCTGCACCTGGCATTTTGGGGACGGAGTACAACCCACGCCATCATCATCAGCAGCAGCAAAAGCCCGTGTGTTGCGCCATGAGAGTAAGGCATGAGGTAATTGTAATTTCCCCAACCGGTAAAATCGCTAAGGCCAAAGATCAGCACGCCTAGCACGCTGGCTATCACTGCCGGGAAGAACCCAAATGCCCGCCTTAGGAGCAGTAATGCAAGGATGACAATGGTTGTATAAATTGCCATGTTGGCAAAAAGCAGCGTATTCAATGAAACACCAAACAGGTAAAACATGAAAGCGTTCCAATAATCTGACAACGGTCCAAATTGGCGAAATATATCCCGAACGGGTAAATCGCCCTCCGTTAAGCGCCATGCGGTGTAAAGTTCCCTGCCAAAATCGACCTGGGGATTCGCCCAGTTAAACCATGATATATATATCATGTAAAATGCGGCAAAAACAATCAGCGAACAAGCGAAAAATCTTATGAAAGCCGACGATATCCTTAATCGGCGGAATAAAGTCAATGGTAGCATGGAATATTAGGAGTGTTGTGGTGCGGGAGCGGACTGATTGGCTGTTTGCAAGGAATGTGCGATGAAAGGCAATTACCATATACTGGGAGGTTGTCCAGTTGTCCTTCTTTAGGTGAGTGGGGTTTTTTGTGCGCTGCGTCCTCACCCCGCCTTTACTCGTTTGATCGGGTATTCGGTGACGGTGAGGCCTTTGTTGCCTCGGGCGCCGACGCCCAGGCGGGCGGCGTCGAACTCGAACTCCTTCTTGCGCGCGCTGCAGCGGCCGCTCAGCTCGATGTTGAGCGCGGCGGGCATGTCGGCTTCTTTTTTCGCGACGTGAAAATACACGACTTTCGAGCCTTCGCTCGATACGAGGGAGTAGAGTTTTTCGCGTGTCACCCCGCCGATTTGGAAGCGTTTGGCGAAGGCCTTGCCGGTCTTTTTGTCCTGATAGACCATCGTGTAGAAGTGCTTGTCGCCTTCCTTGGGCATGAGCGCAATGTGGATGATGTTCCGGCCCATGAAGAGCTTGTCGGCCACGCGGGCGACTTTCATCGTGCCGTCGGCCATGAAGCAGAGCACGTCGTCGATGACCGTGCACTCGGTCACAAATTCGTGCTGGCGCCAGTTTAGGCCGATAAAGCCCTCGTTGCGGTTCACGTAGAGGCGTTGGTTGGCGGAGACGACTTCAGCGAGGCTGATTTGCTCGATCTCGTCATACTCGGTGCGGCGCTTGCGGCCCTTGCCGTATTTTTCCTGAAGCGTCTCGAACCATTTGATTGCGTAGGCGGTGAGGTGCTTGAGGTTGTGCTTCGTGCCGGAGATTTCCTTTTCAATGCCCTTGATCTCCTCGTCCGCCTTGAAACGGTTGTAGGCGGCGGTGCGCTTGATGGGGATGTCGCCGAGCTTGGTGATGTCCTCGTCGGTGACCGGGCGGCGAAGGCGTTTGGCGAAGGGGTGCAGGCCTTTGCGGATGGCTTCGTCGGCGGCTTCCTTGGTTTTGCAGGTTTCGATGAGCTTGTAGATTTTTTCCTCGATAAAAATGCGCACGAGCGAATCCCAGTGCCATTTGGCTTCGAGCTCTTCGAGGCGGATTTCGAGTTCTTGCTTGAGAAGCGAAACGGTTTTGTCGGTTGAGCGCTTGAGGATGTCGGGGACGGAGAGGAATACGGGGCGGTCGTTTCCTTGGTCGTCGGTTTCGATAACGCAGGCGGCGGGCGAGATCGAAACCTGGCAGTTGGTGAACACGTAGAGTTGCGAGATGACTTGGTCGGGGTCGCTGCCTTGCGGGAGGTGGACGAGGATTTCGACTTTGTCTGAGGTGTTGTCGTCAACGTGCCTGACCTTGAGCTTGCCCTTGGCGTTGGCCGCGAGGATCGAGTCGATGAGCGAGGTGGTGGTGACGCCGAACGGCAGCTCGGTGATGGCGAGCAGGTATTTGGTGCGCTGCTCAATGCGGGCCCGGCTCTTCACCTTGCCGCCGCGAGCGCCGTTGTTGTATTCGGAAAAATCGGCAATGCCGCCCGTCGGGAAATCGGGGAAGATGCGGAAGTTTTTTCCCTGGAGGTGATTGATGGAGGCGCGGCAGAGGTCGTTGAAGTTATGCGGCAGGATGCGCGTGGAGAGGCCGACCGCGATGCCCTCCGCGCCCTCGGCGAGGACGAGCGGGAACTTGACGGGGAGCGTGACGGGCTCCTTCGCGCGTCCGTCGTAGCTGAGCTGCCACGTGGTGGTTTTTGCGTTGAAAACAACCTCGCGCGCGAAAGGCGTGAGGCGCGCCTCGATGTAACGCGCCGCGGCGGCGCCGTCGCCGGTGAGGATGTTGCCAAAATTGCCCTGCGGCTCGATGAGCAGGCCGCGTTGCGCGATGCCGACAAGCGCGGCCTCGATGGACGCGTCTCCGTGCGGGTGGAAACGCATCGCGGCGCCGACGACGTTCGCGACTTTGTTGAAACGACCGTCGTCCATTTCGTGGAGCGTGTGGAGGATGCGGCGCTGCACGGGCTTGAGGCCGTCGTCGATGTGCGGCACGGCGCGGTCGAGAATCACGTAGCTGGCGTAGTCGAGGAACCACGAATTGTAATGCCGCACAAGCGTGGCGTTGGGGCTGTTTTCCTTGGGCACGGGCGGATGCTCGGAATTGGGGGCGTCGGAGGCTTCGCCGGCATCGGTTGCCGAAGTGGCGGCAGCCGTCGCGTCGGCGGATGCGGGTGCGGAAACGGGAGACGTGTCGTTGGCGGCATTTGCGCCGTCGAGTGGCAATTCGGATTGATCGTCGGAGTCGGAAGGTTGTTTGCGTTTGGCCATCGAGAAATTGAAAACCCCGATAAAACGGAATCATGCGCCCGCGAGCCAAGAATGAAATGCGGGAAGGATTCGGCCCGCCCTGCCTTTTGATTTATAATTCATTTAATTTCAATTGGTTAATGTGGAAAACAAATCCGCCAAACCCTGTGCGGTTCCGCTCCCGAAGCGATATTCGGCCGCACCTGAATATTCCGCCTCGACGAGCTCCGTCTTCGCACGTAAATCTCGCGCTTTCAGATCGTTCAACTTGGACAAGCAAAATCCAGCCGATTTAAGCGCAACTTCGCAGCCCGACATCCGTCAAGCTACGGACACCACATGTGCGCGCAACGAATCAGACGATACTGCCGCGCTCACGGAGACTGTCCGCAAAGCGCAAACCGGGGACGAAGACGCCCTGCGCACGCTCATACTCGCATACCAGCACCGCGTGGCCGGTTTCATCTACACCATCACCAACCGCGGCGACTCCGTGGAGGATCTCTCGCAGATTGTTTTTATTAAAATGATACGCGCCCTTCCACGCCTCGTGCAACCCGCCCAGTTCGAAGCCTGGCTCTTCCGCCTCGCGCGCAACGCCTGCATCGACCACATCCGCCGCCAGCGCTGGCAAAAGCTCCTGACTCCCATCGAAACCGAGGAACGCGTCCTCGATATTCCTGACAAACCCAGCGGCGTTGACACCGAGGAACTCGACGCCCTCAACCATGCCATCGCCAAACTCAAGCCCAAGGATCGCGCGCTCATCGCCCTCGCGCAGGAGGGCCGCAGCCAGGCCGAGATGGCCGAGATCACCGGCGTGAGCGTCGTCGCGCTCAAGGCCCGCCTTCACCGGGCCCGCGAACAACTGAAACACTATTATGAAAACACCAACTGACCCAACCCGGGACCCCCGCCTCTGGGCGCAAAGACAGGCCTACGCGGCCAGTCTCCTGCCCGGTAACTTCGCGGACAACGTCCTGCGCGCGGCCCGTCTCGCCAACAAGGACGCCGAGCCCACGCACACCCGCGTCTGGCGGTTTTTCCACAACCCCTTCACGCTCTCCGCGCTCACCGCCTGCGCGTGTTTCGCCGCGGTCGTGTTTTTCCACACCCAATCCGTCAACCAGACCAACGAGAAAAACCTCGCCGACTGGCGCGATCTCGCCGAGCAAGTGGCGAGCTTCGACCCATTCTAAGCAACCCCGACTGCCCATCCATCGCACACGCACATAAATCCATGAACAAAATTCTTCCCTTCATACTGACTACCGTCATCGGATTTGCCGTGGGCGTGGGCGCCGGCGTTTGGATCGGACGCACCCCGACCATCGACGCGCCCCCCGCCGGCATACTTGATGAAGTCAAGGACGCACCCATCGGCTCGAACAACACCGCGCCCGCGATCAACACGCCCCGCGATGAAGCCTACCGCCAGATACGCGCCGAAATGGAGGACTTTCGAAAGGAAATCGTCGAAATGAAAAACAGCCTCAGGGATCAAATGGACCCGATCCTCACGCCCGAGCAACGCGAACACGTGAGCCGCTGGCGCGAACGCCCGCCCCCGCCGCCCCAACCCGCCGGCACTCCGCCGCCCGCGCGCGGACGCAGCCGGTTGTGGGAAGGATTTGATTCGGCGCTGAGCATCATGATGGTGCCCGTCACGCTCGAACGCCTCGACCAAAGCCTCGAGTTCACACCCGGGCAAAAAGCCGCCATACACAAACTCCTCCTCGAGCGCCGCGCAAAATTCCTCGAGCTCGTGGACACCACGCCGCCGCCCAGCTTCAAAGTGCTCAAGCTCGCGCCCCCCGAGGCCAAGGTTAAACCGTCGAAATAATTTCAGCGCATGCGCACATTCGCGAAACACGGGTCTTCACGCCCGTGTTTTTTTGTGCCATAAACACGGCACAACATCGCATCCCGCATCCCCGTGAATCCCTTTCTCACACACGTTCTTGTCAGCGCCTGCCTCGGCGCGCTCATCGGCCTCATCCGCCAGTGGAACGACCAGCAGACGCCGGAGGCGCCGGTCGATTTTGGCGGCGTGCGCACCTACTCGCTCTGGTCGCTGCTCGGCTGTCTTTCCGCGTTTGTCTCCGACAACTACATCGCGGCCATGCTCCCCGTGGTCATGGTGCTCGTCGGCGCGCACCTCGTGGTCGCGCACATCAAAAGCGCCTCCGACAGATATCCCGGCGGCACCACCTTCGCCTCGTCAATGCTCACGTGCCTCATCGGCGCGCTCGTCAACTGGGGCTACACGCAAAGCGCGATCGTCGTGGCCGCGTTCACGATGGTGATGCTCGGCATCAAGCAACCCGTGCACAGCATCACGAGCCGTTTCACCACGGCCGACATCCGCGCCACGCTGCAATTTGTCGCCATCACCGGCGTAATTCTCCCGCTCGTGCCCAACCGCGCCATGGGGCCGTATCTCGCTTTCAATCCATTCTCGATCTGGCTGATGGTAGTGCTGATTTCCGGCATCGGGTTTTTGGGTTACGTGCTCATGCGCATGCTCGGCACCAAGGCCGGCATCGCCGCGACCGGATTCCTCGGCGGACTCGCCTCAAGCACCGCCACCACGCTTGCCTTCAGCAAACGCAGCAAGGCCACGCCCGAGCTCGCCACTGATTACGCCTTCGCCGTCGTGCTCGCCTGCACGACCATGTATGCGCGACTCGCGGTGATGATTGGCGTGATCGACCAGCAACTCCTGCTCACGTTGCTCGTGCCCATACTCGTCATGGCCGCGCCCGGCGTTCTTTACGCCGCGTGGATTTGGTTTTCGAAACGCTCGATCACCCCGCCCGAGGTGCATCCGCCCTCAATCACCAATCCGCTCAGCCTGAAAACCTCCATTCAGTTCGCCGCGCTCTACGCGATTGCCGCGTTCCTGATAAAAATCGTCACCAACTTCGGATGGGACAACGCCGTGCTGCCCCTTGCGTTTTTGTCCGGCCTCACAAGCACCGACGCCATGTCGCTGTTGATGGCAAACAACCACAAGGACGGCGCGACCCTGCTTCAACTTGCCGCGCAAGCGGTGATCATGGCCTCGCTCGCCAACACGCTCGCCAAGGCCATTATCGCGATCGCCTGCGGCTCGCGCGCCTACGTGAAACACACCGCCTCCATCCTCGGCCTCATGGTCGCCGCCAGCGTGCTGGCGCTGTGGCTGGTGTGAGAGTTGGTATGGCGAACCGTCCCGGTGCGCTGTTCGCCATCCCGGCTCACCGGGACGGTTCGCCCTACCAAGGTCTGAAAACCCAACAGGGCCGGCATTACATCCGTCCCAATAATCGATCCAGTGCGCGGCGGTCGCGTTTGGTGGGGCGTCCGGAGCCCTTGGCGCGGGCGAGGGTTTGTTGCACGCGCTGCTCCTTCACTTTTTCAAATTCCGACGGCGGCGTGAGGTCTTCGCAATAGGTCGCCACGAGTTTCGCGCCGACGCGGCTTCTCGGAATATCGACGACGCGCAACGTGCGCAGGATCAGGCCTTGCTTGACGTGAATCGTCTCGCCGGCGCGAACATCGAGCGAGGGTTTCACGGCATGGCCGCCGATCTCGACGCTACCCGCCTTGCACGCGTCGGTGGCAAGCGCGCGCGTCTTGAAAAGCCGCACGGCCCAGAGCCATTTGTCTATGCGTTCAGCGGGCATGTTGGAATTTTCGATTTTCGATGATGTTGTCGTTTCGCTCGGAACTCGATTTTCGATTGGGAGCTATCGCTCCATTTTCGAATTCACAATCGCGCGGAAGCGCACAATCGAAAATCGAAAATCGAAAATCGAGAATCGAAAATGCTCATCACTTGTGATCCCAGGGCAGCTCGATGTTCAAACGCGTGTGCTCCCAGACTTTGAAGAGGGTGAACATTTTGCCGGGGTTGAGGATGCCGTTCGGGTCGAGCGCGTCCTTGACGGCGCGCATGGCCTTGATTTGCGCGGGCGTGTGTTGCAGGCGCAGGAAGGGCGTTTTGGCGAGGCCGATGCCGTGCTCGCCGGAGATCGCTCCACCGAGCGCGACGACGCCTTTCATAAGTTCGCCGACCGCCTTTTCCGCGCGCAAATACTCGGCGCGGTTTTCGCGGTGATACATTATGTTCACGTGCAGGTTGCCGTCGGCGAGGTGGCCGAAGGTCGGGATGGGGAGGCGCGATTTTTTGCGGAGTTTGTCGAGGAAAACGGCGAACTTTTCGTAGTTCGCGAGCGGCACGACGATGTCCTCGTTGAGCTTGGAGTCGCCGAGCGCGAACATGGCGCCGGAGCATTTGCGGCGCACGGTCCAGAGTTCCTCGGCCTCGTCTCGGTCGCGCGCCTCGCGAAACGCCTGCGCGTGCTCAGCGGCCCAGGCGAGCACGGCGGGCTTGGTGTCGGCGAGTTCGTTTGGCGAGCCGGCGAGCTCGATGAGGATGACGGGTTTTCCGGGCTGGCCGGCGAAAACGGTTTTGCCGGTTTTGGCCTCGGCGCATTGCACGCTGTGACGGTCGAGGAACTCGCAGATTGCCGGTTGCACGCGCTGCGCGAAAAGCGCGCGGATGGCGCGGAACGCGGCGACTTCGTCGGGGAACGCGGTGAGGAGCGTCCAGCGTTCGGCGGGTTTGGGGATGAGCTTGAGCACGGCCTCGGTGACAACGCCGAGCATGCCCTCCGCGCCGATCCAGAGGTCGCGCAGGTTGAAGCCGGCGGAAAATTTTTTCGTGGCCGCGCCCCACTCGACGTATTCGCCGGTGGGCAGGTGGCCGCGCAGCGCGAGGACGAAGTCGCGCGTCACGCCGTAACGCCCGCCGTGCATGCCGCCGGCGTTGCAGGCGATGTTGCCGCCGATAGTGCAGTATTTTTTCGACGCGGGATCGGGCGGGTAAAACCAGCCGGCGTTTTCGGCGGCGGCCTGGATGTCGGCGACGAGCGCGCCGGCCTGCGCGCGGGCGAGTCCGGCGTCGGCGTCGATGCGGATGCGGTTCCACTTGGAGAGGTCGAGCACCCAGCCGCCGCGCACGGGCGAGCCGGAGCCGGTGAGCGAGGTGCCGCCGCCGCGCACGGTGACGGGCACGCGGTGTTTGTTGGCAAGCGCGAGCGCGGCGGAAATATCATCACGCTTGCGCGGGCGTATGACGGCCTCGGGAAGAAACGAGAGTTTGCTGCCGTCGAACGACGCGCGGAAAAGCGCGTCGCCGGATGTGGCGACGCGGTCGCGTCCGAGTTTGCGGACGAGCGCGGCGGTTGCTTTGGCGTGATGTTTCATGAGTGCGGCGGCTGAATTCGTGGCGCATCCTGCCAGCTGACAAATTGCTGGAGCATGGAGCTTTCCCATTTGGCGCCCCCGCCCGGACTTGAACCGGGATGCGCGGTTTAGGAAACCGCTGCTCTATCCAGTTGAGCTACGGGGACAGCATAAAAATACGCCCGCAACAAAACGAATTGCGCAAAGCGCGGTCAAGCCGCGATGCGGACGGAGTTCATTGCTATTTTTGAAAACCCCTCCTTGTCCGCATGCGTTTCCATTGTTTCGCCCCGTGGTCGCGCCATCGAATTCCCCCCGCGCAAACTTCGCTTCATTTGCTGTTTTTTGTCGCACCCAAATCCGCTTTGCCTGCAAATGTGTCCGCTACCCATTCCCTCATGTCCGAAACCAACCTTTCCTCGCTCCTCTGGTCCGTCGCCGATCTCCTTCGCGGCGATTACAAACAATCCGACTACGGCAAAGTCATCCTCCCCTTCACCGTCCTGCGGCGCATCGACTGCGTCCTCGAAAAAACCAAACCCGCCGTCCTCGCCGAGCACGACAAGCGCGCCAAGGCCGGGCTCAACCCCGCCCCGTTCCTCGAACGCATCACCGGGCTCGCCTTCCACAACACCTCGCCCCTCGACCTCAAAAAACTCATGGGCGACCAGGATCACATCGCCGAAAACCTCCGCAAATACCTCGACGCCTTCTCCCCCTCCGTCCGCGACATCTTCGACCGCTTCGAATTCCACACCCAGATCGACCGCCTCCACAAGGCCGGCCTGCTCTACCTCGTCACCGAAAAATTCGCCAACGCCGACCTCCACCCCGACCGCGTCTCCAACGCCCAAATGGGCACCGTCTTCGAGGAGCTCATCCGCAAATTCTCCGAGCTCTCCAACGAAACCGCCGGCGAGCACTTCACCCCGCGCGACGTCATCCGCCTCATGGTTGACCTGCTCTTCATCGAGGACGACGACGCCCTCGCCAAGCCCGGCATCGTGCGCTCCATCTACGACCCCACCGCCGGCACCGGCGGCATGCTCAGCGTCGCCGGCGAGCACATCACCGCCCAAAACCCTGACGCCCGCCTCGTCATGTTCGGCCAGGAGCTCAACCCCGAATCCTACGCCATCTGCAAGGCCGACATGCTCATCAAGGGCCAGGACATCGCCAACATCACCTTCGGCAACACCCTCTCCGACGACCAGCTCCCCGGCAAACAATTCGACTACGCCCTCTCCAATCCCCCCTTCGGCGTCGAGTGGAAGAAAATCGAAAAGACCATCCGCGACGAAGCCGCCACCAAGGGCCACAACGGCCGCTTCGGCCCCGGCCTCCCGCGCGTCTCCGACGGCTCGCTCCTCTTCCTCCTGCACCTCCTCTCCAAAATGCGCCCCGCCCGCGACGGCGGCTCCCGCTTCGGCATCGTCCTCAACGGCTCCCCGCTCTTCACCGGCGGCGCCGGCTCCGGCGAAAGCGAAATCCGCCGTCATGTCCTCGAAAACGACCTCGTCGAGGCCATCGTCGCCCTCCCCTCCGACATGTTTTACAACACCGGCATCGCCACCTACATCTGGATCCTCAGCAACCGCAAAACCCCGCAACGCAAGGGCAAGGTCCAGCTCATCGACGCCTCAGCCTTCTGGCAGAAAATGCGCAAAAGCCTCGGCTCAAAACGCAAGGAGCTCTCCGCCGCGCACATCGCCGACATCACCCAAATCTTTGGCGACTGCAAAAAACTCACCCGCGACGGCGTCCCCATATCGCGCATCTTCAAAAACACGGACTTCGGCTACCGCACCATCACCGTCGAGCGCCCCCAGCGCGACCCCAAGGGCGCCGTTGTCCTCGGCCAAAAGGGCAAGGCAAAGGGCAAACCCGTTGCCGACACCGCGCTGCGCGACACCGAAAACGTCCCGCTCTCCGAGGATGTGGAAACCTACTTCAAACGCGAAGTCCTCCCGCATGCGTCGGACGCCTGGATCGACCACGACAAAACCAAGACCGGCTACGAAATCCCCTTCAACCGCCACTTTTATGTTTTCACGCCCCCGCGCCCCCTCGCCGAAATCGACGCCGACCTGAAAACCACCACCGACAAAATTCTCAAACTCATCGGAGACCTTTCAGCATGACGACATACGAACCGTCTCCTCCCTATCTCGCCCCGGGGCGCCCGAACCTCAAACTCGACGACATTACGGGAGCCATTATCGACACCGCGATGCGCATTCACATCGACCTCGGCCCCGGCTTGCTCGAATCCGTTTACGAAATGATTCTCGCCCGCGCCCTCGAAAAACAGGGGTTTCACGTCGAATGCCAAAAAAATATCCGTTTCAGCTACGACAACATGCTCTTTGATGATGCCTTCCGCGCCGACCTCCTGGTTGAGCAGCGTGTGCTTGTCGAACTGAAATCTGTCGAGCACCTCGCGCCCGTTCATTTCAAGCAGCTCCAGACGTATTTACGGCTCATGGATTTGCGGGTCGGACTGCTGATTAATTTCGGTGCCGCAACACTCAAGGAAGGGCTGCGTCGCATTGTCAACGACCTCCCCGCCTCCGCGTCTCCGCGCCTCCGCGTGAATCAAATCCGTGCGGGGGGAGAAGAGGACTCACGCGGAGGCGCGGAGAACGCGGAGAAAGATTTACATCCATGAGCTTCCCCAAATATCCAAACTACAAACCCTCCGGCGTCGACTGGCTCGGCGACGTCCCGGCGCATTGGGAGGTGTCAGCGTTGAAGCGCTGCTTTCAGATATTGGGCGGCTCTACTCCGAAATCTGAAAACGATTTATATTGGGATGGCAATATACCCTGGGCGACACCCGCCGACTTGAGCAAACTGCCGTCAATATATATATACGACACACAACGTAAAATAACTCAAGACGGACTTAATTCGTGTAACACGAGCCTTGCCCCCGCTGGTTCTATAATTCTCTCAACACGCGCACCAATCGGTTCACTCGCCATTGCGGGCATTCCCATGAGCACAAATCAGGGATGTAAGACGCTCGTCCCAAGAGCAGACAGTAATTCCAAATTTTTCGCCTATCTTCTCAGTATCAGCACGAAGGAGCTTAATATCAGAGGAAAAGGAACCACATTTCTTGAATTATCAGCCGATGAACTGGGTTCCTTTGGCATTCCATTTCCCCCACTCCCCGAGCAAACGCAAATCGCGGAGTTTTTGGATCGGGAGACGGGGAAGATAGATGCGTTGGTGGCGGAGCAGCGGCGGCTGATGGAACTGCTGAAAGAAAAACGCCAAGCCGTCATCTCCCAAGCCGTCACCCGCGGCCTCAACCCCCAAGCCCCCCTAAAACCCTCCGGCATCCCCTGGCTCGGTGATGTGCCGGCGCATTGGGAAGTGAAGGCATTAAAACATCTAGCAACACTCACAACAGGAATCACTCCACCAACTGAAGATCGTGATAATTATGCAGACGATGAAGGATTTCCTTGGATACGACCTGAAGACTTGGATGAATCGGGAAAGCCAACGCATGCATCAAAGTTTCTAACCGAAAAAGGATGGGGCTATGTGCGGCATATTAAACCGTTCTCTACTTTAATTTGCTGCATTGGAACTATTGGGAAATTGGGTTTTACAGATTGTAGTGTATCGACAAACCAACAAATCACCGCCGCTGAATTTCAGCAATGCTCCCGCTATTTTTACTATGCGCTTCAGTCTGCAAAAACAGAATTGGAAGTAACCTCCACGGGCAATGTTCTCCGTATTCTAAACACTGAACGTTTGGGAAATATCCGGTTTGCCGCACCTCCGAGAAAAGAAGCTGATGAGATAGCTGGGGTTCTCGACACCGCAACCGCCAAATTCGGTGCCCTGATCGCCGAAGCCCAATGTGCCATCGACCTCCTCCAAGAACGCCGCACCGCCCTAATCTCCGCCGCCGTCACGGGGCAAATTGACGCGCACAATTAAGAGTCGTTTTACGATGAACACAAAGCCACAACGAAGAACTGTAATCGAAATGTCCTGGCGTGAAGCAAGGAAGTTTTTTCTCAAGGCCGAGAGTTATTGCAATGTCGATTTACCACCATATTTTGATTTTAAAAAAATATTATCTGAAACAAATCGTTATCTTGAGGCGAATAAATTATCAAATGTGCTTGCATCAAAGCCTTGCGACCACGACGACGTAAATCATACAATAGTTACTAACAAGGACGGAAAATTTGCATGGCGGCCGTTTAAGTTAATCCATCCGGCGTTGTATGTGTCCATGGTTCGTGAAATTACAAGCAAGGATGCGTGGAAATTGATAAGGAATCGATTCGAATTGTTTTCGGCAAACCCAAAAATTAAATCCATCAGCATTCCAGTTGAATCCTTAACAAGAAAAAAAGATAAAGCCGAACAAATCTTACAATGGTGGCAAGAGATTGAACAACAATCACTTGAACTTTCTTTGCAATATGAATATCTTGCGCAAACAGATTTAACCGATTGCTATGGGTGTATATATACCCATGCGATTGCGTGGGCATTACATCGGCAAGATGAAATGAAAAAGAAGAAAAATAGGAATGCTAAAAAATTTATTGGGAATGTGATTGATCGTCATTTTCAAGACATGAATTACGGGCAAACCAATGGCATTCCGCAGGGTTCTGTTTTATCAGATTTTATCTCTGAAATAATTTTAGGATACGCAGACAGTATCTTGTCAGAAAAATTAAAAAACCTGAGTATCACAGAATACATGATCCTTCGATATCGAGATGATTATCGAGTCTTTACAAATAATCCTGAGCAGTCTCTCGAAATTCTCAAAGCAATATCTGAGACCATGTATTCCCTTGGAATGAAATTGCATCCATCAAAAACAGGAGCCACCAACGAAGTTGTTAGAAACTCACTGAAGGCTGACAAAATTGAATGGATAATAAGGAAGCAGTCTGATGAAAATTTACAAAAACACTTGGTTTTGATTCATAATTTTTCAACGGAACACCCGAACTCTGGAAGTCTATTGCGCGCATTGGATAACTTTTATGTGGAACTTCAAAAAACAAGGAATCCGAAATATAATCCAATTCCATTGATTGCATTAATAACAGACATCGCTATCCACAATCCCAAGACATATGCAATTTCATCTGCAATTTTGAGTAATCTTATTTTCACAATTAAGGATAAATCGACGCGCGTTTTTATTTTGAACAATATCAATAATCGATTCAAGCGCGTGCCCAATACAGGGCATCTGCAACTGTGGCTACAGAGAATTTCATATTTTCATGGGAATAAGCTTATTTTCTCTGAGCCGTTATGTTGTTTGGTCAAGGATGCTAAAACAAAAATATGGAATTCGGATTGGATTAGCGATTTGCATTTTAAAAAAATATTGAGCCCAGCTAATATCATAAATAAAAGAAAACTAAGGCAGCTTAATCCTAAAATCTCATCTCAAGAGTTTCGTTTGTTTGAGCTGTTTTCATTGTAGCCACCATGACACCCCTCCGCATTTTCATCAGCAGCGTGCAAAAGGAACTCGCCCCGGAGCGGGCGGCCTTGGGCAATTCTCCGCGTTCTCCGCGCCTCCGCGTGAAACCTTTCAGTAGAAACCCAAAGGAATCCCCATGAGCCTCCACAAAGAAATCTCCTTCGAAAACGAAATCTGCGCGCACCTCGCCGCGCACGACTGGCTCTACGCGGAGGGCGATGCCGCGCGCTACGACCGCGCTCGCGCGCTGTTCCCGTCCGACACACTCGAATGGCTGCAACAAACCCAGCCCGACGCGTGGAAAATTCTTGCCAAAAACCACGGCACCGCCGCCGGCGACACCGTGCTCAACCGCCTGCGCGCCGAACTCGACAAGCGCGGCACGCTCGACGTGCTCCGCAACGGCATCGAGCTCATCGGCCTGCGCGCGCCGCTCAAGCTCGCGCAGTTCAAGCCTGCCTTCGACATCAACCCCGACATCCTTGCGCGCTACCAGGCCAACCGCCTGCGCGTCGTCCGACAGGTGCGCTACTCGTTGCACAACGAAAACAGCATCGACCTCGTCCTGTTCCTCAACGGCATTCCCGTCGCCACGGTCGAGTTGAAAACCGATTTCACACAGTCGCTCGGCGACGCCATTGACCAATATCGTTACGACCGCGACCCGCAACCCAAGGGCCAAAACGCCGAGCCGCTTCTCGATTTTCCGCGCGGCGCGCTCGTGCATTTCGCCGTTAGCAACCGCGAGGTCGCCATGACCACACACCTCAAGGGCAAGGCGACTCACTTCCTGCCCTTCAACCAGGGCGACAAGGGCGGCGCGGGCAATCCCGTCAATCCCGACGGGCACCCCACCGCCTATCTCTGGGAAAAAATCTGGGCACGCGAAAGCTGGCTCGAAATTCTGGGGCGCTACCTCATCGCGCAGCGCGACGACAAAAGGAAAATCGAAAAAATCATCTTCCCGCGCTATCACCAACTCGACGCCACGCGCAAGCTGCAAGCCGCCGTGCTCGCCGACGGCGCGGGAGCGAAATACCTCATTCAGCACTCCGCCGGCTCAGGCAAAACCAACTCCATCGCCTGGAGCGCGCACTTCCTCTCCGAATTGCACGACGCACGTGGCGACAAGGTTTTCGACAGCGTGCTCGTCATCTCCGACCGCAACGTCATCGACAAGCAGCTCCAGGAGGCGATCTTCGGCTTTCAGCGCCAGACTGGCGTCGTCGCGCTGGTCACCAACAAGGAAAGCAGCAAGAGCGCCGCGCTCGCCGAGGCGCTTTCCGGCGACAAGAAGATTGTTGTCTGCACCATTCAGACCTTTCCCTTCGCCATCGAGGAAGTGCGCCGGCTCGCCGCGACGCAGGGAAAGCGTTTCGCCGTCATCGCCGACGAGGCGCACAGTTCGCAAACCGGCGAGGCCGCCGCGAAGTTGAAACTCGTGCTCTCCGCCGAGGAGCTTGACGCGCTCAAGGACGGCGGCGAAGTGGGCGTTGACGACATCCTCGCCGCGCAAATGGCGAACCGCGCCGCCGAAAGCGGCATCACCTACGTCGCCTTCACCGCCACGCCCAAGGCCAAGACGCTGGAAATCTTCGGCACGCGCCCCGACCCCGCAAAACCCGCCGGCGAGGGCAACCTGCCCGCGCCCTTCCACATCTACTCCATGCGCCAGGCCATCGAGGAGGAATTCATCCTCGACGTGCTGCAAAACTACACCAGCTACAAACTCGCCTTCCGCCTCGCGCACAACGGCAGGGACCTTGACGACAAAACCGTCGAGCGCTCCGCCGCGCTCAAGGGCATTATGGGCTGGGTGCGCCTGCACCCCTACAACATCGCGCAAAAAGTCGCCATTGTCGTCGAGCACTTCCGCAAAACAGTCGCGCCGCTGCTCAACGGCAAGGCGAAGGCGATGGTCGTGGTCGGCAGCCGCGTCGAGGCCGTGCGCTGGAAACTCGCCGTCGAAAAATACATCACGGAGCACGGCTACAAAATCGGCGCGCTTGTCGCCTTTTCCGGCGAGGTGAACGACCCCGAATCCGGTCCCGACCCGCTCAAGGAAACCAACGCCGCGCTCAACCCCAACCTCAAGGGCCGCGATATCCGCGAGGCGTTCAAGGGCGACGAATACCAAATCCTGCTCGTCGCGAACAAATTCCAGACCGGTTTTGACCAGCCGCTCCTCTGCGGCATGTATGTGGACAAACGTCTCGACGGCATCCAGGCCGTGCAAACCCTCTCGCGCCTCAACCGCGCGCATCCCGGCAAGGACACCACCTACGTCCTCGACTTCGTGAACGACGCGGAGGAAATCCTCGCCGCCTTCAAAACCTACTACGAAACCGCCACGCTTTCCGGCGTCACCGACCCGAACATCGTTTTCGACCTGCGCGCCAAACTCGACGACGCCAGGCATTACAATGAAAACGAAATCGAGCGTGTTGTCGCCGCCGAGTTGAATCCCAACTCGCGGCAAAGCGACCTCGTCAAAGCCATCGAGCCCGTCGCCGACCGGATCGTGCGCACCTACAAGGCGTTTCAGGACGCGCGCAAGAGCGCCCTTGAAAGAAACGACGAGGCCGACGCGAAAAAGGCAAAAGACGGCATGGACACCCTGCTCCTTTTCCGAGGCGACCTCGGCGCCTACATCCGCCTCTACGCGTTTCTCTCGCAAATCTTCAATTACGAAAACACCGGCATCGAAAAGCGCGCGATCTTCTACAAACGCCTGCTCCCGTTGCTCAAATTTGAGCGCGAGCGCGACGGTCTCGACCTGTCGAGTGTCGTGCTCACGCATCACCACCTGAAAAACACCGGCAGGCGCGCCATGCCGCTCTCCAACGGCGAAACACCAACGCTTGATCCTGTGACCGGCGCGGGCGGCGGCTCCGTTCAGGAAAAGCAAAAAGTGTATCTGGCGGAGTTGATTGAAAAGCTGAACGAGCTTTTCGGCGGCGAAGTCACCGAGCAGGACAAGTTGAGCTACGTGAACGGCACCTTGATCAACAAGCTCACCGAGTCGGAGACATTGCGGCAGCAGGCGGCCAGCAACACAAAGGAGCAGTTTGCCAACTCACCCGACTTGATGACCGAGTTCAAAAACGCGATCATCGCGTCCTACGACGCGCACACGGTGATGAGCTCGAAGGCGCTCAACCAGCCGGACGTGTTGCGCAGCCTTTTGGAAATCCTCATCGACCACGCGCAACTCTGGGAACGCTTGCGCAACAAGACGGCGTAGGATTGGCGGCACGGGATGCAAACGCGCCCACTTGTCCCGCGATGTGTCACCTCATTAGCGGCACATGTGTTACCTTTATTGCGGGACGTTACACGGAAGCCTCGCCCTGGGCTTACCCACGAATTGCGGACAGTGGCGCAGACGGGATGGGAAGATCAGTTGTTAAGTTTTTCGAAGTCAACCGGGGAAAGATATCCGAGTGAGGAGTGCAGGCGCCGGGGATTGTAAAACGCCTCAATCCACTCAAAGACCGTCGCACGGCCCTGCGCCCGGCTCTTGAAGCGCGAGCGATAAACCAGCTCGATCTT
>NZ_JAQFIP010000028.1 GCF_029504735.1 Ereboglobus sp. PH5-10
TGCCAAGCACTCGCAATGATTGGAGCTTCATGGTGTTGACTTTTGCTTTGCTTCCGGACCGTTGCCCCGGGTCAACATGTCTATGGGTCTTTCTGAAAAAAATGATTTTTCTACTTGCGCCAAAAATCAAACCCTCCGTAATGACGCCCCTTCACCGGCTGTTCTGAAAAGGACGGCGGAAGAAACTGATGCCCGGTAGCTCAGTGGCAGAGCAGGTGACTGTTAATCACTTGGTCGCTGGTTCAATCCCAGCCCGGGCAGCCACTTTAACCTCAAAGACTTACATAAGTTTTTGAGGTCTTTTTTTGCCAATTTTTAAAATCATTTCGGCCACTTTTCGGCCACTTTTCAAATCCATCATGCTTCATATCCGATCAATGGTCTCATTATCGATCAGCGCCCCCAAGTGTTGTTGCAATTGCTCCGGGACGTATCCGCCTTTCATCAGAACGCCCAACTCCATGTTCCTGTCCATTGCCGCAGCTGTGAGGTTAGCGCTGGTGATAAATGCCACCTTCCCGTCGGCTACGGCGCATTTGGCATGAACCGACGCATTATCTGCGTCTTTCCATTGATAGAAACCGGCCCTTGGAAGCCGACGCGCCAGGGGAGTGACAAAGTCGGCGTTGAGTCTCCCTCCATTTTCAATTGATGGCTCCAGAAGAACACAAATATCCACTCCCCGTGCTGAAGCCGCTTCCATGCATCGAAGCACGCGCTCAAGTTTATGGGCGACATAGCTGACGAGGAACAGGCGGACTTGCGCGCTTTCGATAACCTCGCAAAGCACTTCTTCGGTTTGTCGCACGGGAACAATTTCAGTCGCAGGACCTGACCACACCAACTCCACTGCGCCACGAGTTCTTTGCTGGATGGCGGATGCCAGCGCACTTTTTAACGCCGCCACTATTTCCGCTGACGATACACTCCGCCGCGCGCGCCATGCGGTCTGCAACTTGATGAAGAAATCGTGCCCTGCCTTTGGCCCAAAACACTCGCGGACAAGCGGCAGCTGATCCACCGAGTTGATTTTGTCTATTCCTCCTATGATGGCATTTACGCGATCCGGATGGAGTTCAAGACATAGCTCCGCAGTGGTTTGCCAGAGGTCAGCCATTTGAGGATGCGGGGATGTCGAAGAATGCGGCACCATTATCGTCAAATGTTCCGGTGACCAATGCTCTGTCGAGGTAACGATTGCCGCGCTCGCATGAGGTTTCGGCAACAAACGAACACCCGTGACAGGACGCCCCGTGCAAACTGCGGTCGCTCCGAGGATCGTGTTCGGAGCACAGCGGGTCGGAGGAACATATTGATGCACGTCGGAGTGCCTGCGTGATTAGTCGTCCCAGCGTTTCCGGTTTTCCTAGTTCGACCAGTCCACCTAATGTTCCGTCCGAGTCTGCGGCAGCCGTGTAGAGGAGGATGCCGGCCATGGGCTTTTCGGGGTCGCTGTCGGCATAAATGCGCTCGCGTATACTGGCCGTGTTGTAACCACACTCCAAGGCCAGCTCGCGTATGAGCAAATGCGAAAAGGTGTGCAGCATTGCGTAACGAATCCCCGGATATCCATTATCCGGCACGAGCTGTCGCGCATGACGCCAGCCCCGGTGTCCGGCTAGGAGCATTGTGTCGCGCTCTCTGATTGCCGGTTTTTCCATCCACTGGTGTATCGCATCTTCTCGGAAGCGAATGAAAATGCCTTCCCCGTGAACCTCGAAGGCTGGAACCCATGTTGGGGCGCCCCGGCACAAATCAGCCATTGGTGGTCTGTCATCGGGATCGTCCGATTCTTCCGGAGCCTCGACGCGAGTAAATCCAATCAACGCATTGACCTCCTTCAACCTTTCCAGAAGCAGAACCTCGCCGAGCTTTGATGTGTATTCAGACGGGGCTGCCGTTTTGGATGTCATGAAATGCGGCCAGTCGTTGGGCGCGGCTGGGTTGGTGAGGACTTCCCACTCCGGCCTCTTGATATCGACTGCTTGAAGTGTATCCGCGCCTTTGCCGCCTTTTCGATTTTGGATCTGCGCCCATATCTCCTCGAAAGGATGAGCCTCAATTCCCGGAAGTTGTCCGGTTTTTACCAAAGTCTTCAGCACGGGTTTCAATTCGTTGATATCTTCGACATCTTCAAAATAAGTCCAGCCATCCGCTACCAATTGTTCCAACAGGTTTCCCGTTGAGGGAATTGAGAGCACTGAAATGCTCATCGAAAACCAACTGTTTGTTGATCCCAGCAACACGGCGCGAGGTTGTTGATCACAACATTTGTCGTAATGATTCAGGTGCGGATGGCGTCCCCGGCATGCGGGCAGATTTTTGGCGCCATCCCTGCCGAACGCGTGGACAAGCGAGCGCGCTTTGCCACAGGTGCATTTGACCCACAGGTTTTCGGTTTGGAGAGACGCGCCTTGCTCGAAAAAGCTCAATGTGCCTTTGCAGTCCGATGGGCCATCATGGACATAATAACGCCAAGGGAAATCGTCCAAGTGTCCGTTGCGGCAGGCCAGAAGAAAGCGCGCCGGCACGGCGTCGGCATTCTTTCCTTTTTCGCAGGTTTTGTGAACGAATCGTGTGTCCTCGGGACGGTAGGGATTCTCTTTGATGTCAAAAAGTCCGGAATCGAACTCGGCGAGCGTGCCACATTTCACACAGCGCAACCATCGAGGAAACGGACGCACCGGAACGCCGATCTTTGCCTCGCGGCTGAACATATCCACGCCTTCGGACGGACTTACCGGTGGCATGCGCAGCCGCTCGACTTGCGCTCCTAGTTGTTTGCGGACAGCGTCGAGCAACCGCTTTTCATCAATGGGCGCGCAGTGGCTTGCGTCCCAGCGATCCAGCCCCATCGTCACCACGGACAAGTTGGGCAAATCGACGAGGGCTCCGGGGCCATAAGTCCAGAGCAATTGGCTTGGGCGAACCGAGCCGACAGGAAGCAGTTTAGTCATTGTCGTCACCTTTCTGATTGTCATCCGACGGGGGCTGCCACTCCGGGTTGTCATGCAATGTCGAGGTATCCATAACAAGACGAACACCCGGTTCCACTTCGCGCAGGGACATTGGGGCGGTTAGGATATCCCAATGATGCAGCCCCGGTTTTTTCAGAAGCGCCACGACATTTCCCTGCCGTTGCTCTGCTTCATACCCCAACCGTCGCCCCGGTTTGTTGGCCTCTCTTGCCCACGTATCGAGACGTTGCGCGATCATGCCTTCAGTGAGTATTCTCACCGAGGCTTTGTCGGAGACCTTCCACGCCCGATCGGCCACGGCCTTTTTGGTTTCTTGCGCCACAGGGTTGGCTGCACTGGTGAGGTTTGACGCGCCGAGATTCGGATTTAGCATGCAGTCTGTGAGTCGGAGCAAACTTACGAAAGCACCGGTGAGTCCGCGATCCATGGCTCGTGGCGCGAACGGCGTCACTGATTGCGCCTCGACATGTTTGTAGAATGTCGCGTGGTAATGCTCGAAAGTCTCATAATGCGACAGATCGCGCGGCCTTGACCACGTGAGCACCGAGCAAACCAACCCCAAATACGCGCGGCCGACACGACTCGTCGCCTGAATATATTCAGCCGTGCTCTTCGGTTGTCCGTTCACCGCCATGAGGCCGAGCCGGTTAACGTCCACGCCCACCGACAGCATATTTGTGGCGAGCACGACATCTATGGTACGTGCCTCGCCCTTGTCCCATGCCGCCTTAAACTTGGTTTCAAGTTGATCCAGTTTCTTCGGGATTTCCTTGTTGGATACGCGCGAGGTCAGTTCCTCAATCACCCGGATGCTTCGTTGCGCAAGGCCGGGGCGCCTTACTTTGCCCATGAGCACGCGGTAGGCGCGGGTTTGAACGTCGTCCTCGGCGAGCCGGCGCATGCCGCCCAATTCACGAAGTGAGTTGAAATAACCGACCAACGTCATGTAGGGGTCCGCCGCCTGTCCGAAGTGGTCGAATAGCTCCTGCGCACCCGTGAGCAATGCGACATAGAGACGAATCAGAACGGTGGGACGGGAGTTGCCCGGTGAACATATCCCAAGATAGAGGCGTCCGGGTTTTTCCGAGATCGGTCGCTGCACTGAGAAGAAATTATCCTCAATGTCCAACCCGTTAGGCGGAAACACGGCGACGTTCCGCAAGAAAACGTGATGAACCTGCTCCTGCGCTTTTCGCACTGTGGCGGTCGAGGCGACAATTTTAGGTCGGATCTTTTTTCCGTCTAGAGTCCATGACGACAATTCATCTATCGCGGTTTCGTAAAGTCCAACCATCGTTCCCAGTGGGCCGCTGATAAGGTGGAATTCATCTTGAATAACGAGGTCGGGCGGACGGATCGGAGCAACGTCTTTCACCCTTGTGGCCTGCAACGCGCCTTTTTTCTTGTGGACTCCATTGCATTCGCAACCGGGCCACATCAGCCCATGCCGTTCGCATTCCTGCTCAACCCTGCCAAATAGCGTCCGCGTCTCGCCGCGCCATGCCATCATGGCGAACTTGTCCACCGTGCCGATCAACATGGACGGCGGACGGTGGTAGATTTCCTCGTCCACCACGACAACCGGCAATCCGTGCGAACCTTCTTTGCGTGAGAAATCACATTGGGCGAGTTTGTCACCACAGTAGAGCGTTGTCCGGAGGCATTCCCTGTCCACGATGATGTCTCGTCCGGCCTGGATTTCCGATCCGCACCATGGGCAAAATGTGAGCTGCGCGGGTGTTTCCATCCCTCCGCGCTGGCCATTGCGTTCGTCCTCTATGATTTTATGGGCGCGCTCGGTCGTGCCGGGGCTCACCTTGTTGCCAACCCAAAGGCCGAGCGTGAAAGGTGTGCTTCCCCATTTTTCGGTGTCGTCCTTGCGCAATGTTTCCATCGCGCAAAGCAGCGTGGTGGCGCGCTGAAACTGCTGGATCGTAAGGAGCCGCAGCGTGTATCGCATGATCACCGAAAGTCCGCGCGAAGAATCGAAACCGCCGAGTCCATTCTGGAGACGACGAATGGCCATCGTGAATGCCGCCACACCGAGATACGCCTCGGTTTTTCCGCCGCCGGTCGGAAACCAAAGCAAGTCAGCAGCCGCCATCAATGGTTCCGTGCGGTCGTGATGCCGGGGATCGGCCAAGGCGGGGATGGACAACAGGACAAATGCCAGCTGAAACGGACGCCACGAGCGGTTCTTCGGCAGATTTTCGACTTCGACCGTCGTCGCCTCCTTGCGCCTGCGCTTGAGCGAATAGATGCTGCGCACACGCTGCCGCGCCATCGCCAAGTTGGCGAAACGAAATGCATCCAACGCGTCGTTGTCGGATTGCAGCACATTGATGCCTTCGCGCAACCGTTCGAGGATTTTCTCGCAACGCCGCATCGCATCGGTTGCGGCATCGGTGTAAGCGGAAAATTCTTGGGGGATTCGTTTCCTTTGCTCGGCGATCCATGCGTCGTAGTCGTCGGACATGACCGACAACGCAGCGACCAACTCCGGTCGTGACATGCTGGCAAGCCGCTCCATGTCGAACGTTCCGCGCTCGACCAATTGCCTCATGGCCGGGCGATCTTGCGGATCGGTTCCCGGCGTTTCAGTCACCGGGACCTCGTGGTTCGGCATGACAACTGTGCGCACCTCATTGGCCTGCTCTGGATTGTCCGGGCCGACCTCGGCATGGACTGCGACGCCGTGACCGACCGCAAACTCGACCCGCTTCCTGTAAACCATCTCCAACGCAATGCGCTCGCGAGCCTCATTGTCGTCAGCTTCCCGCGCTTCGAGCACGGGACGGCGACGGAAAACTGGTGCACCATCAATCCCACGTGCCACGATTTCGGGTTGGAAAACCCATGCTGAATCCTGCGATTCCAGCGGTTTTTCCTGATTGTTGACGAGAAACACCGTCACCAACCTGTCGCCCTTGACCATGACGGGACGGACAACTCCTGTGACGACCACTCTTGGACATGCCGGATCGACGGCAATCGGCGCAATCGCCCCCTCTCGCAACGAAAGCCGGATATTGCCGCCACTTGGCACGCGCTTCCACGCCCGCGCGGGACGTCCGCTCGGAGTTATTTCCGTTTCACTCTCGCCTCGATGGTAACGCCCCCAACGGACATCCAATTCGATTTCACGCACGCTGCCGTTGAGGCAAAAGGTGAACCCGATGGACGATGGAACCAGGGATTGGTTTTCGAGCCGGTCTGTTTCGTTGTCCTCATCCTCGCCCTTCGAGGAAAGCCGGTAGGAACTCTTCTTTTCGTTCGGGATGTGCTCTTCGTTGGCTTTTGGCGAAAGGTCGGCCTGGGGAATTGCGTCCGCCTCGCGCGCATCCAGCGAGGGACTCCCCTCCTCTTGAATGTATTCCTTCGGCGCGAGTTTTCCGACCAGGTAACGGTCGCGAACACTCATGCCGATAACCTCCTCATGCGGCCCATTGGCCGGCCCAAGAAGATCATCCATCACGGAAAGCTGGAGCAGCCGCCTCAGGTGATTCTGCTCGGTGGATGTTTTTCCGGCGATCGTGGGGAAATCTGCGAAGGTAACATTCGCAGCCGGCTGCAACGCTGTCTCGAAGACCTCCCAATCAAGCCGCTCCATGGCGGATGATGGATGTGAAATTCCCAGCGTGCCCACCTCGACAGGCGCTTCGACACAGACGAGGCTATCAAAGTAAACTGTAGTCCGTTGTGCCTCGCGCCTGATTCGAAAGATGCGCGCAAAGGCCAATACTTCGTTTGACTGTCGCTGCACAAGCATGACGCCATCATTTTCCATGATGCTTCGTAATTGTTCGATGGCGCGATGCTCTATCGTGACACTCAACAGGTCTCGGCTCGCGTTGTTATCAACGGCGACCATCCAGGCATTTTGGGTATTGTTTTGCGGCATGGCGGGCCTCTCAGCTTGTTCTGATGGACACAAGCGTCCCAAGATGGGTCAGATTCTGGGCGCGAGCCTTCTTTTTATATCCAAGAGCATCGCAGACAGCCTCAATCTTTTGGCAAAAAATGTCGGCATTGAGACGAAGCATCCATAAGTCACCAGTTTTGGGAGTTTCTCGATTTGTGCTTTGCCATTGTGACTCATCATCCAGCGGATGCTCCGGCCTAAAGGGATGTATATTAAAAATCTTATGGTCGATCTGGGTAATCCATGCGGCACCCACCTCGGTAATAGCCCCCCAAGATATTTTGGTGTTCTCGCTAGTGATGAACAGGACGAATATTTTCTGACTGGAGTAACTTTCGACAAAAAACTCTCTCAGGTAGTCATAAATTTTCCTTCCCTCTGGAACCCGACACACTTCGTCATCGCAATTCGTGTAAAGAATGTCCTCGGTCGGAACATTGTTGTAAACCAGCATCTGGAAAACCACGTCGGCAAACGGTTTATCGGAATAGGTCTGGCTAATGAGAATTTTCTTCTTTTCGGAATCAACGATTTTTTTAAGCCCGAGATCAGGACTATTCTCACCGATTGACTCGGATATGATCCGTTTAAGTGTTTCCGTATCAATATTTTTCGTAAAGCCAGCCAACCGCTCCGCAGCCCGCTGGCTTGTGTTATTCCGAAACGTATCAATTTCCGCTCTAAATCTTCTTTCATTTTCAAGAAGAAATCTCTCCTTGATTTTCTTTTTTTCGGCATTGACCAAGTCTGTATATAATTCTCTTTGGTTTAATATCGTCGCAAGTAATTCCTTTCGGATAAAATCCAGAGTTCTCTCGTATCTGGGATCATCAGATTTATACCCTTGGCGATTGCTTAGAGCCATGTCGGGTAGCTCGGTCAACTCAAAGAGATCAATGTGCAGTTGTCCGACGACATAAACTTCATTCAGTTTATTTTGGCCGACAAGCGGAAGTATATTAAACTCGCCGAGCTTCTTGTTTGCAAACAGGGAAATGAAGTTGTCGGGAAAGTCGGTCATCTCCGCTTTGCGGCCTCGGGTGGAACGATAAGCTCCCAACCAGCCCTTGATGGAAAGCGTGTATTCATGCTCCACTCCTTCCTTGTCACGCATCGTCAGGGCGGATTCTTTGGCCATTTGCGTCACCACCAATTCCTTCTGACGATTTGGAAACTGAGCAGGAACCAACGCGCCCAAATGTGAGAATTCGTCGCCAAGTGTGACTAAAGCGCAGAGATCCGACATGATATTCCGATCGAAATCTTCAATCACGACGGTTTCATTACCCCTGATAACATGAATCCTAAAATCGGTGCTGATCAGGGGAAATATTTTTAATAAATTTCTGCGAACCGCGGCCAGAGTCTTGTGGAGCCGATACTGCGGGTGCTTCATTACAATTGCCGAGCCATGCTCTTTTACAAATTGGAACTGAATGGACGCCTCATCAATTGGCCTCAGCATATTCCCGACCTCAGGACGGCGCGCCAACACAAACCCTGACTTTTCACCATTCGCCACCGTCAATATATCGACGTTTTCGGACACCGAAAGCGCGGCTAATTTGCCCACGCCTTTTCGCCCCATTTTTCTGCGAGTGCCAGACTTAGTGAGCGACTCCGCCTCCGATTTTCTTGATACCGCCGCTACATCAAGGTAGCGTTTGATATCCCCAGCCTCATACGACATGCCGTGGCCGTCGTCTTCCACACGGATATCATCCTTGTTCGATATTATGTAAACATTCTTGGCATCGGCGTCGTATGCGTTCGCGATCAACTCGGCCAAAACGTAATAGATATTCGTGTAAAGATTGGGACCGAGAAGCTCTAGTATTCTCGGGTCGATGCTAAGTTGATATTCCTTGGCCATGTTCTTGCTTGTATAGGGTGGGTTAGATTATTGGCCCCGTCACGGGCCGTGTATTGTGGAAAGCGGTTCGCGCCCTCGGCATCAACTTCCAGTTGGGGTGCAAGTCCAAGGTTTAGGAGTGAAAGGGTTTCAACCATAGGTTATCGATTGATGTTGAGAGAGCGTTTCACCAAAGTTGTTGCCTTATTGGGCGCCGGAGGTCGAACTTGCCTTTTGTGGTATTTCAGACCACAGGCGAACTTTGCCGGCCAAGGCCGAAAAGCCATTCAGAATCGCCGCACGATCTCCTTCTGTCGGAACAATGACTGTTTTAACATCGGCCAGGTCGAACTTCAGAAACGAATCTTTTGTGTTTTCATTAAGCTTATCAAGCGCAGCCATTGTCTTGGGCTCGTAATCACGCACTGTATAGAGAGCGTCCCGATGCTTGTCTGGAACGTAACGCCACTCCATCTCGTCTTCCAAAGGTTTTGTTAGCCAAATGTGGTCGTATTCGGGACGCGGGTCGTGAGCTTTTTGCTCGTCCGTTTTCTTTCTCAACGTATGTCCCAATGTCGCCTTGAAATAAGGAAGGAATGGCCAGATATCATCAAGCTTAGCCTTTTCTAAAAGCCTTGGCTCATAAAATAGCTTGCCGTCCACATTTTTGCATGTTCCTGACTTTGTAATTTCACGCGTGTATTTCTCCGTTATAATTTTTGCCAGCGGGCCGTTTTCGTTCAAGTAGAGGAGCGGTGTTATCGAGTCAGTGCCTTTCCAGCTTTTGTCAAAACTGATGACATAGTCGCCATAGTCCTCGCGATGCATTGAGCTTGCTGCAGTTGGAATGTCACAGAAGCAGACACAGGGACATGCAAGGTAAAGATTGGGAGCAAGCCATGTATGGTCCTCCAAGGAATATCTTGGCCAGAAGCCATTCTTTATAACACGCTCCAGTGTCGAACGTTCTTTAGTGTAATGATATAGATTATAATCGTGTGGGTTCATTAGAAATTGAGACGGGCTTGATCGCTTATATCGGTGGTTCGTTTGCTATTTTTTTTAGCCTTTTTTTCATGCAATCCTGCGGCAACCTCCTCTGCATAACGTTGATGGTTTAACGCAAGGAGGCGGTTAAGGATAGTGCGGCGAGCGGACTCGCTGATTGTGTAGCGCTCGCCTTGTTTGGTGATGTGGAAGTCATGACCCAAGTCCAGATCATGCCAGCCGTAAGCGGAGACCACGGCATGATCCAATTCCATATGCAGCATTCGCAGCAGTGTGATGTCAGCCGACTGCTCACTTTGATCGTGAAAACGGTTGTAGGTTTTTGTCATCCCTGCGTGCGTGGCCACCATGATCTCACGTCGGAAGTTGTAATAATGCTGACCAACTGACACCAGTTGATTTGTATTTTCAAGAAAAGGGAAAGTTTGGACACAATCTGATGGGGTATACCTAACGTCACTTTTCATTTTTGATGAGAATCGCAATACCCACTCAATATGCAGACTGCTTTGGCAGTTCGCGAAGAATCCCATAGATTCAGTTGGAAACACTACATGAGGAGTGGCTATAATCTGATCGGTAGGCACAAAAGCAAAGGCTACATGCTTAGAGGTGAAAGCATGAACTATGCATTGTCGCAGCAGTTGCAATTTGCTGTAAAGTTCAGGCCGCTTGTCCCAATGCTTCCAAAAACAGGTCTCATGAACTTGCTTAGTTTGCTTTGCGCGTTCCGGCTTTACGGTGCACTGCAAGTGTTCAAATAAAAGTGGCCATCGTTTAGCTTCACCCTCGGACATTTCCCCAAAGTTAATCACAAAAGCCGAAGCTTTATGCTCGGGATTTTGGTTTATGTCCCGTCCTCTTAAAAAAGCAAAAATAACGTCCTCATTGCGCGGATCGGCCTCAACGAAATACCGTCTTTCATCTGATGAAAGAAGGAATCCACTCCCGTAGACGTATGTTCCTGTGGCTGAAATATCTTTATTTCTAGCTAACGGAAACGGTTCCACTAAATCAGAGGTGGCCTCGGTTAGGTAACTAGTTATTTTATTAACGCGCCTAGTTCCAAGAATGCCGTATGGTAACGAGGCCAACTTCAGGATTGAAAACGAGCAAACGCGAACCGCCGCCACCCCGGGCCAAAGAAAATCAGGGGTGGCCCAGAAGACACTTCCTCCATTCGCTAGAATCCATGCAAATCCTGATTCTCGGGAATCGCCAGCGGTTACGGCTTGAGTTGCGATCAACCCTACAGCTCCTCCTGCTTTTACAAGATTAAAAGCTCTCAATATAAAATATACTACCAAATCAGAGCTTGAATTTATGCTATTATGATATGTGGATAGATATGCAAGATATGAATCTGAGAACCGATTAGATATACGTCTGCCATGCATATATGGTGGATTACCAATAAACACATCAAATCCACTGAGCGCAAACACTTCTGGAAATTCCACCGGCCAGTGAAACGGACGGTGTTCTTGTGCGCGGGCGATCAACGCGGATGGCTGCCTTGATGTTTGAGATGTTAGAGTCGCGTCGGAATCCTGAGTAATCAGTCGCTGCATCTCTTCCGCCTCGGCATCGCGAGCCGCCGTGTAAGCTTCCCCATCAAGACCACGCATTTCCAAGGCAATAAGGCAGTCAGCGATGGTCCTGACTTTGGCGATGGCGACTTCCGCTTCGGCATACAGCCGATTTTTGGCTTCAATTTGCGAATAATCGTTTGATGGCAGGCTTTCGAGTTCCCTGCGTTTCGCCTCGGCGGCTTCCACGTAGCGGAACAGGTTCGAGGTGGCGAAGGTGAACTGATGTTTGCCCGGACGGAGGCTGAAATTCTCAATCTGACTCAATGAGCTGACGCCTAGCAGCGAATCCCCGCATTTGAACGCGTGATCAAGGAAACTAAATGGCCGCCCTTGCATCATGGTGACGAGCCACAAGCTGACCTTCGCCAGCTCGACGGCCATTGGGTTCTTGTCCACGCCGTAGAGGCAGCGGCTGGCAACGAGCCGCCGCGCAATGAGCACGCGCTCGGCCTTGTCGCGAGGAAGCAGCTCGGCGCCGCCCGCTTGTTCGAGCACAACACCTTCCATTGAAATCGAGTGTCCGGTTTTTTCCGAGGCGTCCCACGCCTCAATCAGGCGGTCGGCCATCCAACGGCACGCTTGCACAAGAAACGCCGCCGAGCCCATCGCCATATCGCAGATTTTCAGCGCGAGCAGTTCGGCGGGGGACTTTAACTGCCACTCTTCACGCGGTTTTCCTTCCGCAGGCCCCGCATACACGAGCGGTTCGAGCGTGTGCTGCACGATTGGCTCGGTAAGCGATTTGGGCGTATAATGCGTTCCCGTTGCGCGACGGCTGTCTCCCAATGTGACGACAAACGAGTTTTGGGGATAAACGAGCAGGCGCTTTGCGCTGTCGTCACGAATCAAATGCGCAAATGGCATCAAGCGTTCCACTAGGGATTGGTCCGTCCCGCAGGCTACGGCTATTCGGTGGGCGAGCGCGTCGTCCACTTTCCGATTGAGCGCGCGGCACGAGGCGGACGGCGAACGTTTGGTGGTTTCCTTGAGAAACTCCAGCAAGGTCTCCTCACCAGCGTTCCGTTTTTCCTCAAGGACACTCAAAGCGACGTTTGGATTGTAGGCGGATTTCGTGCCGATCAGCCCCAACGTGATTTCCGGGACGCGCTTGACTGTGCGCTCCAGCAGGCCCTCGTAAACATGCCCGACTTGCTCGACATCAAGCGCCTCGTAGGAAAGCATCTGCGCCCCCGTCGAGTGCTCCAAAACCTGCAATGCCGTGAGCAGGGTGAGCACCGTGCGATTGTCGATGGGCAACGGCTGCGCCGAAGTTTCGCGCCAGGTGGTTCCGGATGCCCGTCCTTCCAGAAACGGGAAACGATCCGGGTCGAATAACGAACCTCCCAATGGGGGCAGGCGAAGTGAGGCGTGCTCAATCCCTCCGAAAACTCCGCGGCACACCGCCAAAATGCGCGACCACGCATCGTGCCGTCGCTCCTGCACCTCGTCGGTGAGGTCTTTCTGCTCTTTCAGAAGCCGGGCGCGCAGGGTGGTGATCGCGTAATACTGATCATAGGTGTCCTCGCCGAGCAGAAGCAGTCCGCGTTGCTCCGCGCAAAGCAGGACGACCAGCCGCATCATGACGGTGAGACCCGCCTCGTAAAGTTGGCCGGAGGTGACTCCGGCGAGGAGCTGCCGGTTTCGTGCCGCGTCAGCCTTGTCGAGTGCCTGCACCAAAACCTCGACGGCGCGGCGAACCTGTTCGCCAAGCGTGTCGGTGACTTCGTTCTGGTCGGCGGCGGAGCGTTCCATCAATAACTCCAATGTTCCCTCCGCCGGTCCGAAGCAGCGGCGAACGCCCAGAAGGGAAACAAACGCCTGCAATGTGACCGGCTCCTGTTGCCAGATGCGGGCAAACCAAGTCGCGACGCTGGAACTGCCGTCGGCTGGCACGTAAACGACCGACCAGCATTCACCGTCCGTCACCAAGCCAAGCCGGACACCGGTCGCCCGGCAAAGTTGGATCATGCGCTCGACGGGCGAAGCCGCCCACGCATCACCGGCAACGGGAGCGTTCAAGGCGGTGTCGGGAGGCTGCACGGCAACGAGCAATCGTGGTGTTTCTCCCGCCATCGCGGCAAAATCAGGGCGAACCTCGACGCCACAGGACGGTTCGCGATACGCGAGTGAGACTGGAAGCGCGTCGCGCGGTTTCAGGATGGAGGAGTCGTAATCAAGCAGTTCCTCCAAAACCAGCCGAATCCATTCACGATGCAGCTCCGCAAGCTGCGGATCGACGGCATCGACGGCATCGCGCCACTCGTCATAGGCGCTGCGCACCCGCTGACGATGGCGCGTCTCGACTTTTTCCAGTCCTTGGGGAAACGCCTCGTCTAGCACTCCGACCGCAAGAAACGGCCCCGTTTTCTCCACGAGGTTGAGCCATTCGATATGTTGGTTGGTGCTCATTTGACAGGTAAGATGAAAAATACGGCCACTGGAAAAGTGCGGTGGGCAAAATCCGAATAACGCCGTTCAATGGCGGCGATTTCCTCAATGCGCTCATTGGGAATACGATCAAGGCGGGCTTGGAGAGCTGCCACGTCACGGCGAAGTTGAAGTTTTTCGTTTTCCAAACCGAGGGAGAGTTCGAGCTGCTTCACTTTTGCTGGCTCCAACTCGCGGCGCAGGGTGGCTTCCAATTCATTAAGCAAGCCGGTGATGTCGTCAATGTCCCCGCGCTTTCGTCGCTCCAGCGTGTTCTCAAGAAAACGCAGGCGCTCCCGTGAGCGCGCTTCGGCGGCGGTTCGAATGGGATCCTCAAAACGATCAAACCGTGCTCGCAAATCGGCGATGACCTCGTTCGTCGGTTCGACCACGCGAGCCTCTTCCACCAAGGTTTCGATCCGGCCCACTTGGGTAATGCGGGAGAACCCATCCGCGCGCAGTTCGCCACCGGCAAGTGTCAGTTCCTCGTGGAGCTGATGGTGATTCCCCCCTGTTACCAACAGTCGCGAGCTCACCACGACAACAGGCTGCACGAGGCTCGCATCCGCGGAACGTCGCACGATGACGCGATGCAACCGCTTCCTTTCGTCGGACGACCAGACTTCGGCGCGAAGGATGCGCAGGCACATTTGCACAAGCCGGTGATTCAAGTGCGCCAGCACGATGTCGTCCCTCCCTTTTGCCACGGCGTGATCAAAGGTGATTGGCCGGCGACGTCCGGTGTGGGGATGATAAAGGCCTTCCGTCGCCCTTTCCCAACCGGGGATTTCGGGAACATGGAAAACGGAGCCGTCCGGAGTGCCGGGCCAGTTTGTGGCGTGAAGTGAAGGTTTTTCGGCAATGTGCAGGGCCACTTGCACGGCTCGCGCGATGCGGTCGGCGGAGAGATGAAAGCTGGTGCGCGTTTCGAGCAGTTGGTCGTGCAACCTGGCGATTTTTTCCTGGAGCCGGCGCTCGGCGACGACGAAGCGGCGCGCCTTCGCCGCCTGCGCCTCGGCGGCGTGCGTGTCGATGGTGGTTCGTTTGCCGGACATCGCCTCAACGATTTGATGGGCGATGACGGGGCCGACGCTGCCGAGATCCTCGCGGATGGCCTCAACCTTCATCACCGCGCGCATGAGGTATTCGTGATCGCCATCAATATCGCCTATTCGCGCATTGGATGAAGCGTCCGTCGGGTGAAACGCGTTGCCAACAGGATGCCAGATGACGGGGGGCGCTTCTGCCCGTGCCGGTCAATGCGGCCGTTGCGCTGTTCCATCACATTCGGATTCCAAGGAATCTCCACATGGATGAGATAGTGGCAATGGTTCTGCAGGTCGATGCCCTCGGACGCGGCATCGGTGGCGAGCAAAATGCGGACGCGCGCATCGGCAGGCGAAGCCTGAAACGCAGCCGTGACTTCGGCGCGATCATCGGGATCCATGCCGCCGTGGAGTTCCATCAACCGGTCTCCGCCATAGCCGTGCTGTGTGAGAATCTCATAAAGCCAACCGTGCGTGGCACGGTATTCGGTGAACAGGATTACACGCTCGTCGCCCCACTTTCCGTTGGGGCGGATGTGCTCGTCGAGCCAGGCGAGAATGGCGCCGGCCTTGGAGTCGGGACGGGACTTGGCGGGAACGGCCCAAGCGGACAGTTTTTCAAGGATGGCGCGTTGCTCGTCGGTCAGGGGGACATCCATCGTGCCGGATTCCCGCACCACGTTCGAAATTGCCTCCTCAATTGCAGCATCGTCGGCATCCTCGTCGAGTTTCCCGATGGCTTTGCGAAGAATGCGATCGTCAAGATCGTCGGATTTGGTTTGCCGGTTTTGCCCGGACAAACTCTCGCGATGTTTTTCCAAGGTGAGGGCGAATGCCCGCGGCGAGGAAAACAGCCGTTTTTTCAAAAGATTCAGAACGAAGGCGCTACCGAACGCCGCATTGCTGCCGGTGGTTGTCGCGATGCGGCTTTCCATATAGCGTCGCAACAAAGCATGTGTTTCGCGCTCTTCCTGAGTGTAGGGCACCGGGAGGGGTTTGATCACACGTTTCGGATAGATGGGCTGGCCATCGGCATCGACGAGATCGGTTTTTAGCCGCCTGACCATCACACGCTGGAGTTGTTTTTCCTCGGGCATGGCCGAACGGGCGAAACGCTGGTCATCCAGCAGCTCCAAGAGCGAGGTAAACGATTCCTGATAGCCGTTGTGAGGCGTGGCACTGAGAAAAATCCTGTGCTCGAAATGCGGGGCGATGCGCCGGATGAGGGTGGTGCGCTGACTCTCGACAGCGTAATGGGTCGCCATAGCCGGGGCGATGTTATGGGCCTCGTCCACAACAAGAATGTCAAATTTGCGAGGGTAACCAATGTGCGGAGGCAGAACATCTTTTACGAGCCGCAGAGCCTCACCCGACTTCATCCAATCCATTGACGTAATCAGGCGTGGAAACGAAGTCCATGGGTTGGCGTGAATGCCCTGCTCGCGCCGCAGTTGCTTGATGTAGTCGGTGTTTACGATGCGGAATTCCAGACCGAATTTTTCCTGCATTTCCGTCTGCCACTTGAGTTGCAGGGATGACGGGCAAACCACAAACACCGTCCGCGCCCGATGGCGAACGATCAGCTCCTGTATGACGAGCCCGGCCTCGATGGTCTTGCCCAGTCCCACGTCGTCGGCGATGAGGAGGTTGACGCGCGCCATGTCGATGGCGCGCACCACGGGATCAAGTTGGTAACTCTCAATGGAGATGCCGCTGCGAAAAGGCGACTGGAGGAAGCTCCGGTCGGCGTTCACGGCGGCCCCCCAGCGAACCGCGTCAATGAAGGCATCCATGCGATCAACGGGATCGCAACCGGAAATTTTGGGGAATCCGGCGTGCTCCAGAATGCGCGCGCCCGGCTCAATCTGCCATACAACCTGCAACGTTTCGCCATAAGCGTCCTCGTCAATGGCTGCCAAACTAACGAGGTGCTGCTTCACCATGCCCTGCGCGCACACATCCGATTCCTCCACGCTGCTAACGACCCATTGCCTGCTCCGCACCTCAACCAATTGCCCATCGACAGGAATTGCGGACGCAAGGGGTGTTTGGGAAACGGAAGTCATGGAAACGTAGGCGGAACTATTTCCGCACGGCATCAGGATTCAAGGTTTTGAGGTGCTCAACAAATGACCGTCCGATCACATAGCCAAGCCGAACGGGCACGGCATTTCCGATCAGGCGCCCAATTGTTGACTTATGGATTGGCTTATTGGGCTCAGTAAAACGGTAACTTTGCGGGAAGCTCTGGAGTATCGCACCCTCGCGCAACGAGATGGCACGATCTTGTTCGGGATGTCCGAATCGTCCGTTTCCAAAGCCAAAAAACTGGGTGGTAATAGTCGGCGCAGGCTCGTCCCAAGACATGCGCCCATAAACGCCGGGATACGTTTTCCCCGTCTTCTTCTTGTGGCATTTGGCCACCAATCTTGGGTCCCAATCGCGCCATGTGCCACCGGGAATGGATGCTTGGATTCGTTGAAGATTCAGAGGGGACAGCGAAGGGCAGCGGTGAAGGTCGTCATGTTTGTCGGCGGCTCCCGACTCCAATTGGGGAAGCGTGGCAATTGCATCACGGACTGTTTTCACTCTGGATCTGAATCGGGACGGGGGCAGCAGGTTTATCGGGCCCAGTTTCGACGCCAAAACGACCAAACGCTCGCGTTGTTGGGGAATCCCATAATCGGTGCATTTGACGATTTGGGCACTGACTTTGTATTCGGCCTTATCGAGAAACTCCAGAAACTTTTCGAAAACGGCGTGTTCTGCCAGCCCGGGGACGTTTTCCATAGTGACCAGTTCAGGATTCAGCGCTTCCACGACCTTCACGAATTCGTCCAAAAGCCACCACCGACTGTCCGTTTCCAGTGCTTTCTGATTGTAGGTCGAAAAAGTCTGGCAAGGCGCGCAACCTGCAACCAAGCGCGGGGTCTTTAGGGGCAGATGACTGGCGAGTTTGGCATATTCGAGTTCACGAATATCCTGGCACAGGAACTTGGTCGAATTGTTATACCAATAAGGATATTCGCACGCGGGATCGACATCCACCCCTAGCATCACCTTTACTTGCGCCTGCTTCAAGCCGCAGGTCAATCCGCCGGCTCCGCAGAACAGGTCAATTGCTTGAATCTTTGGGCTGGATTTTTTTACGTCTTTAAGAATTGCCATAAAAACAACAAAGGAATGTCTGAATTAAAATCGAAATCTGGTGCTGTTCTCAATATCTCGCAAGGATTTCCCCGTGATTAGCCGGCAAACAGTGTCGCGCGTGAATGGAGCCAATCTAGAGAAAGAAGGGGCATTATCGAACGCGGCCATCATGCGCCCAAAGCCGACCCAACGACAAGGCAAAATCAAGTAAAACCGTGCATTGCGCTAGCACGGCGACATTTTCTTTGAAAAAACCATTTTCATGCTTTTACTGTGGTTCTTCCATGAGTCTAAGCTACCATTATTCTTTTCGAGCACCTTCAAATATTGAAAGCATTGAAATCGAGCAGTTTTTGAAGCGAGCCGAAATCAAAGCCAAGGAATACGGACTGGGGCCAACGCTGGTTGAGAACGCAAAATTCGACACTCCTGAAAAAAGAGCGTTTTCACGCAGAATCACTCGTGGGCTAACACTTGAAGATCCGCGTTTGATTGATGTCACACTGCCCGAAAATATCTGTTGGGCTCATTACAAAGAATCAGGGCTATGTAGAATTGCACCTGTGGAAGGTGTCTTCATGGTTGTTACTGAAGAAAATGGCATCGAGTCTGTGTGGGGGTTATTTCGATTTCCCTCTTTGATCTGTGACAAAAATGGACGCTCTCTCATGAAAAGGCACGACGGCGACGACTGGATATCGGAAGGATTCATTGATAGTCCCGATCAACGGTATCGCCAAATTGCACATTTGTTCAAAGAGGCTGGATGGCTGGTTTCGGAGCGCGATGAATTTGCAGTGAAAGCTTCCAATACCTGAAAGCTTCCAATACCTGAAAGCTTCCAATACCTGAAAGCTTCCAATACCTGAAAGCTTCCAATACCTGAAAGCTTCCAATACCTGAAAGCTTC
>NZ_JAQFIP010000029.1 GCF_029504735.1 Ereboglobus sp. PH5-10
AATGTCGGTTTGGGGGGGGGGGGGGTTTTTTGGGGGCCCCCCCGGGGGGGGGGGGGGGCCCGGGGGCGGGGGGGGGGGCCCCGGGGGTGTGGGGGGGGGGGGGGGGGGGCCCCCCCCCCCCCGCTCCCGGGAATGCAATTTCGTTTTTCGCGAGCCAGCCGGGAAGCAGGAGGTCGAGGCGTTGGGTGAAAATTTGTTTGGCGAGGTCGTTGCGCGAGGTGCTGTCGGAAAGGATTTCGGCCTCGGCAAACGCGTCGCTCGCGAGAAGCGCGGCGGTGAAGGCGCGGGCCGCGCGGGCGCGCGTTTCGTCATCGCTGGGGGCGTTCAACGCAAAGAGCGCGACGCGGGCTTGCTTTTCGTTGGCGAGGGAGCGGACGACGGCGAGCTCGGGCGAGCGCTCGGTGGGCGGAATAAGCTCAAGGATGTCCGAGGTGAATTTTTCGCCGAAGTCGAGCGACGCAAGCCACGCGGCGCCGGCGAGCAGGCCGGCGAGCAAAAGGAGGCGGGCGGGCGTTTTGCGCAGAAGGCTCATTTATCGGCGCGGAAATAGCGTTGCAGTTCGTCGGCGGTGAACGCGACGCCCGCCTTGCTTTCGCCGACAAGCACTTCGACGCGGAGTTTGGGCGAGGTGTTGAAGGTGATTTTTTTTATCTCGGTGCCGATGCCGGTGACGACGATTGCGCCGAGCGCGGAGGCGAGTTTTTCGTTGAGCGGAACAAAGTCGAAACGCCAGTCGCCGCCGTCGCGCGCGGCGTAAACGGTGAACTGCTTGAAGAGTTGCCCGCTGTCGAAACGCATGACGGGCAGGAGCGCGGTGACGAGTCCGGCGTCACGCGTGCCGGCCTTGATTTGGCGAGTGCGGCCCTTGGCGTCGCGAAGCAACAGGCCCTCCGAGTCGATGATCGTGAGCGTTTCCCCGGGCGCGGTGTAGCGGAGGCTGAGGCCGCGCTCGGGCGCGAGGCGCATTTCGCCTTGCAGGGTGATCGGCTCCTTGCGCGCGGCAAAGTAGCGGTTTTCGGTGAAGGTCGAGAATGTCGCGCCCTTCGCGGCGAGCGCGGAGAAAAGCCATTGCCACTCGTCGGCGCCGGAACCGCGTTCGATGACGGTGCCTCGCTCAGCCGGCGGGGCGGCGGAGAGGAAGAGTGAAGGGTGAAGGGTGAAAAGTGAAAGAAGGAGAAGCGCGACGAGGCGCGAAGTGAGTTTCATGCGGAAGATTGTTGTTTGCGTTTTTTTTGGGCGCGGCGGGCGGCGGGCCATTTGTGAAGGAGGAGCGCGGTGATGAGGCGCGTGTGCAGCCAGATCATGCGGAGGTTGTCGCGCAGGTAGTGAAAATGGGAAACGCCGCCCTCGGTGCGCGAGAGATATTTGCACGCGGCGGGAAGGTTGACCGGGGGAACGCCGGCCCAGAAAAGGCGCACGGCGAGCTCGGGGTCAAAATCATAGCGCCGCGCAAACCACGTGCGGCGCATCACGTCAACAAGCGGCGCGAGCGGATACACGCGAAAGCCGAAAAGAGGATCGTCGATGCCGCCGCCGAGGCACTCGAAATGCACGAGGCCGATGCTGAGCTTGCGGCCCTTGAGCCGGACGAGCGGCGCCTCGGGGCCGAAGACGGGCTTGCCGAGCACGAGCGCGGCGGGCTCGGCCTGCGACGCCGCCATGAAATCGCGAATGCGCCCGACGGGATGCTGCCCGTCGGCGTCCATCACGAGCGCGTGCGTGAAACCTTCCGCAAGCGCGATTTTCGCGGCGTGAAAAACGCTCGCGCCCTTGCCGGAATTTTTTTCGCGCACGATGACGCGGAGGGTTCCGTCAGGTTGCCCGGCGGCGAAAGATTGAAGCGCCTCGCCGCTGCCGTCGGTGCTGCCGTCGATGACCACCCACACGGGCGCCCAATGCGCGAGCACGTTGCGCACGGTTTCGAGCAGGAGCCGCGCGCCGGTGTTGTAGCTCGGGACGAGCACGAGGTGTGTCTTGGAAACGGGCGCGCTCATGCGGACATTTTCCCCCGGACGTATGACTCGATTTCCGCGGAGAGCGCGGCGGCGGATTCTTGCGGATCGTGCGGCCACTCGCGGTCGAGCGAGAGCTCCATTGTCGCCGGCACCACGTCGGGGATTTTCCACCAGGGACGCCCGCGCGTGACGAAGCCGGCCGACGCCCGCACGATGACAAGCCGCACCGGCGCGGCGGCGCGATTGGCGATGAGCGCGAAGCCGGGCTTGAAGGGATTGAGCGTGGCGCCGGGCTCGGTGCGCGTGCCCTCGGGGAAGATGAGCAGCGACGCGCCCGCCTGGACTTTTTCGGCGACGGCGCGCACCATGTCCACATCGTTGGAGCCGGTCACGTAACCCGCGACAATCGCGGCCGCGCCCAGCGCGGGATTGCGCATGATGGCGGGTTTGACGACGCAAATGGTGTCGGGCAGGCGTCCGAGCAGGAGCGGCGCGTCGATGAGGCACGGATGCGTGGAAATGTAAACCGTGCCCGGCGCGAGCGGCCCGTCGAAGTTTTTCCACGTTATGCGCACCACGCCGCACGCCCGGAACCAGCGCATCCAGACGCGAAACAGCGCGCGCTGGACGGCGCGCATTTTTTTATGAAGCCCCCCGCGCTTGCGCCACGGATAAAGCGGCAGGCTGAGCACGCTGATCAAAAAACCCACGCCCATGAAAAGCCCCCACGAAATATAGTAGGCGACGGCGTAGTAGATATGTTTGAGCGTGCGAATCATCTGTGGTTCACGACAGCGGCGGGAGCCGGTGCGCGGGAAAATTTGAATTTCAAAATCCCAAATCCAGAAAAAATCTCAACATCCAATGTCCAAGGCCGGGGCGGCGTTTTTTACAGCCGGGAAAAGACGGGGGAGAACAAGCTCCCGCCAATGCGCGCAACGCCGACAACCCGGGATGAGGCGCGGCGCCCGCGTTGTTTGTTTGGCTTCGTTGAGCGCGGCTTTCCCCGGGATTAAAATTCAGGTTGCTCAACCGCGTGAAAAATCAATCGGCCAGGTGCTTGTCGAACCAGTCGGCCATCAAGGCGCGCTCGGGACCCTTGTTTTTCCAGCCGTGGGCCGCCCCGGGTTTTATGTGGAGCCGGGCTACCGCGCCGAGCTTCGCGGCGCGTTGTATAAAGATTTCGGATTGCTGCAAGGGGACGAGTTTGTCGGCGTCGCCATGCACGATGAAGGTCGGCGGCATTTTTTCGGTTATATAATAAATCGGCGAAAGCTCGCGGCCAAGCTCCTGGCGCCCCTCGGGCGTTTCCGCCTTTGGGCCGAACGCCTTCATGTAGTTTTTAAGGGTCCCCGTGCCCGCGCCGTCGAAACCCTCCTTCCCGTAATTGAGAAAATCGGTCGGCGGGTAAAAACACGCCACGGCCTGCACGGCGCTGGACTCGCGGTCCACGGGATCCTTGGCCTTGGGATCGCCGGGGCCGCCCTTCGTGCCGATGGTAAGCGAAAGGTGCCCGCCCGCGCTGCTGCCGGTGATTCCCAAGCGATCCGGGCGCACATTCCAGCGCGCCGCGTTGTGCCGCACAAATCGCACGGCGCGATGAATATCCTGCGCGATCTCGGAAATGACAAACTTGGGTTGCGAGCCATGGCGCACGGCAAACACCGTGTATCCATGATCGAGAAATTCGGCGTAGTTTGAGGGATTCACCGGCGCGTTGGACGACTTCCAGCCGCCGCTAATCAACGCGAGAATGCCGCGCCCGTTTGGCCTGGCCGGCTGCATGACGTCGATCGTGAGCGCGAGGCCGAACTTGCGCGCATAAACAATATCCTTCTCGTGAGTGACAACGACGGGGGACGCGGCGTGAATGGCGCCACTTAGCAGAATCAGGGCAAGGGCAACTGCAATTGTGCGTATGTTCATGACACGCAAACGACGCCCGATATTGTAAATGAACACAACAATATTGCGCCCGCCGCTCATGCGGAGGGTTTCGAATTCCACGGGAGAAAATTGAACCAGATATACGGTTTTTCGCGCAGGATATTTTCGAGCTGGCGGAGGAAATCCTGAAAGTGTTTCTGGCCGCGGGCGAGCGTGGCGGCTCGCGGCTCGCCGGGAATCGGATCGAAGCGCGGCGGAGAATGCAGGGCGGCGAGGCCGGGTGCTTGGGGGACGCCAAAGGTGAGGATGACGGGACGCCTAAAAATCGCCGCGAGGATGTAGATCGTAATCGGGAAGCGGCGCTTGGCGCCGAGAAAATCGAACTCGGCGGTGCGCGCGCTGTGCTCGCAACGGTCGCATTGGAGCGCGATGGCGTTGTCGGTGAGCGCGGCGTCCTTCATCGCGTAGATCATTTCCCGCGGGTCGTTGACCCAGATGAACGCGATGCGTCCGCCGAATTTCTCGGCGAGTTTTTCAGTGTCGTGCGAGTTGCCGACGCGTTCGCGCACGATGTGGATTTTGTTGTGAACGCGCGCGTGGAGTTCGTCGCCGATGAGGAAACCCTGAAGATCGGAATCGCCCACGTGAAAAGTGCCGAGGAAGGCGGGGCCTCCGGTTTCCATCCACTGCCGCGCGTCGTCCGCGCCGGGCGCGTAAACGGTTTTGTGCGGACGTCCGTTGAGGACGCGCAGCTTGGTCATGAGCGATTCCTCGAAGGCGAAAAAATGGCGGAACACATCGCGCGTCGAGGGGCGGCGGTTGAGCGCGAGCGCGAGGTATTCGCGCGAATGGCGGCGTTGCGCGGGCATGAACGCCATCGCGACGAGCGTGCCGATGCCGCGGATGGGTTTGTAGAGAAACTCGGGCAGGAGAAAATCAAGCGCGCGCAAAAAGCCGTAGCCCCAACTGGGGCCGGGATTGCGGCGGCGGGTGGCGGCGGGCTTGGACATCGGTGCAACGGACGATGCGCGTGGACGTTTTTTTCGCGGCGATTATTGCCACTCAATCGTGGCGCGCCAGCCGGGCGAGAGCACGCCGGAGAAATTTTTGCGCGCGTGCACCAAGTCGAACCACTCGCCGGACAGCAATGGCGAAACGGCCTCGTCGCCCGGCTCGAGGGCGATGCGGCCAAGCGGCCGCGCGTCGTCGTCCGCGACGGATTGCGCGAGTATCATGCCGTAGGCAAAGGCGCGTTCGCTCGCGCCGTCAATGGTGGCAAGCCAGGTGCCGCGCTCCTCGCCCCCGCAAAGAACGACGCGGGCGGCGGGCGCGAGCAACGCGGTGAGCAGGGATTGACCGACAAGATAATCGCGGCCGGCCATAGGAAAAAAATCCCCCGCGGGTTGCGCGCGGCGAATCATGCCCTGCTGCACGGCGCCGGGATGAATCGACGTCTGGAAGCCGGTGGGACTGGCCGTGGGAAAACTTTCGAGGTAGGTTTCTAGCGTGCGGCCCTCGGCATACTGGCTGGCGTAGACGATGGCGTCATCGGGCGCGGGCGCGAGGTCGTTGAGGATGGTGCTCATCAACATGCCGAGTTGCGTCATGCGCCGGACGGCGCCCGGCGGAAATCCGGCCTTGAGGCGCTCGCGCGTGGCGGCGGCGTCCTCACGGCCGGCGTCGTCGGTGCGAAGTGTGATGATGTGGCGTTCGAGCATGGCGGAGGGAAAGGAGCCGGGAGTCAGAATGCAGGAGTCAGGAAATGAAGAATGGTGAATGGTGAAAAAACGGACTTCGAACAGAGGCGCGTCGGTGAAATGAGTTTAAGTTGAAAAGTTTAAGATTCTGGTTTTCCGGCATTCTGGCTCCTGACTCCTATATTCTGCATTCTATTTTCCGTCTTTCAACAAAAGCAGCGCGGCGTGGGCGCCGCCGAATGCGTTGCTGGCGCAGACGACTCCGTCGAACGCGGCCGTGTCGAAAGGCGAGGTGGCGACTTGTGATGTGAAGACGGGGGCGCTGGTGCCGACGGTGCCGGGCGCGCGCGACGCCTGCCCGTCACTGGCGGGATTGCGCATGGACGCGGCGGCGATGGCGAGCTCGACGAGACCGCAGCTTCCGAGTGTGTGGCCGAGCGCGCCCTTCCAGCTGACGAGCGGCGCGCCGGGAAACGCGGCGGCGACGGCGTTTGATTCGAGGCGGCCCGCCTCCAGCGTGCCGGTGCCGTGACCCTTTATCCAGACGCGCATTCCGGAGGCGGCCCTTGCGATGGGCGCGAACACGGATGCGAAACCCGCGCCGTCGGGCCGGTTCGCGGTGAAGTGATGCATTTCGTTGTGCAGGCTTTGCGCGACGATCCGGTGCGCGCCGTGGTCGCGCCCGAGCACGGCAAAACCCGCGCCGTCACCAAGCCCGATCGAGCCGGTGGCGCGATCCATGTAGGGCGCGGGAAATTCGGTGTTGAGGATTTTCAACGAATGAAACCCGCCCGCGACAAACGGACTGAGAAAATCGTAGGAGACGACGAGCACCTCGTCGACGGGAGCGTGTTCGCCGCCGAGCGCGAGCAGCCGCGCCGCGTGCACGAGGCCGAGATGCGCGGAAACGCAGGCATGCGAAAAGATGGTGATGTTCGGCCCCCACTCGCAGGCATCGCGAAGACTGGCGACGGATTTGTGGATGGGGCCGTGGGGCGCGTGGTTCGCGTCGGCGGCGGTTTGCGCGTGATGATACGCGTAGAGACTGCCAACGCCGAAGTTGCTGCTCGTGACGATGACGGGCCGGCGCGCGGTGCCCCACGTCGGGCCGGTCACGGGCGCGAGAAACTGGCGCAACCGCGCGAGCCACGCGGGCGGCGATTCCTCGTTGAGCGCGCGGTCCGGCAGCAAAGCCAGCGGCACGAGGTCGCCGCCATCAGCGCCGAGGACGTGCGTCGCGCGCAAGGCGCTTTCACCGCGAAGCAAGGCGGCGAGGGTCTCGTTTGTGCCGCCGAAGGGCGTGAGGCATTCGCAGGCCGCCAGGCGAACGGCGGGCGCGGCTGTTTCCAGGGGTGTGTGCGGCACGGATTGCAATTCGAAGAAAAGAGGCGGGCGGGGCGGTCAGGCGGAGAGCTTGGAGGGGTCGGCGCGCTCGCGAATAAAACTGGCAAGGCTCGTGATGCTGGCAAGGGCGGCGCGCGATTCCTCGCTGCTGGAGATTTTGATGCCGAATTCCTTTTCGAGCTTCACAACGAGCTCGAGCGCGTCGATCGAGTCGAGCGCCAGCCCGGAGCCAATGAGCGGCGCGTTCTCGTCGATCTCCTCGGGAGTCATTCCCTCGAGATTGAGCGTTGTGATGATGATCTGTTTCAAACGTGGTATGAGCGAATCGGACATGAATAGTAAAAGTGTGCCCCAAGAAAAAACGCTGTCCGGGTGCCCCTAGGCAAGCCAGTAAAGCGCGAATGCGGAATCGCGGCCTACAATCCGCTGATCATCACGATCACGATCATCACGGGAAGGACGAAGCGCAAAAAGACCCTCATCGCGCGCATCAACACCGAGCGCGAGTCGCTCGCGCCCACCTGCGTTTCGATGAGGGGCCAGGCCACCCAGCCGGCAAAAACCGCCAGCGCCAGCTCGCCAAGCGGCATGAGAAGGTTCGAGGTCGTGTAATCGTAGAGATTGAAAAGGGTTTTCCCAAACACGGTGACGCCGCCCAGCCAGCCGCCGTCCTGCGACAGGCACGCGCCCATGCCCGTCACGCAAAACGCCGCCACCGTGAGCCACGCGGCCTTGCGGCGCGACCAGCCGAATTCGTCGATCAGAAAACTCACGATCACCTCCAAAATCGACACCGACGAGGTGAGCGCCGCCACGAGAAGCAGAAAGAAAAACGCCATCGCGAACATGCTGCCCGCCGGCAGGTGCGCGAACACCGCGGGCATCGTGACCATCGTCAGGCCCGGCCCCGTCGTCGGGCTGAAACCGAACGCAAACACGGGCGGCAGCACCATCAGCCCCGCGAGAAAGCAAGTCGTCACCGCCAGGAAAATCACCCACAGCGACGAGCGCACGAGCTTGGTTTCGCGGGTGATGTAGGAGCCGTAGGTCACCATGATGCCCATGCCCAGCGAAAGCGAAAAAAGCGAGAGGCCCATCGCGTCGACCAGCATCCCGCCGGTGATTTTTGAAAAATCCGGACGCAAATAATACAGCAGGCCGTCGGTCGCTCCGGGCAATGTGAGCCCGCGCACGATAAGCACGAGCATCAGCAAAAACAGCACGGGCATCAGGTATTTCGAAAGCGTTTCGATGCCCTTGCTCACGCCGCCAACCACGATCCACGTGGTGAGCGCCGCGAACGTCACGAAGGAAAGCGCCGACCACAGGGGGTTGCCCACAAACGCGTCGAATTGCGCCTTGAGCGCCTCCGCGTCCGGGGTGAACAACGGCCCGCCGGCGCCGAGCGACTTCAGGAAGTAGGCGACCGTCCATCCCCCCACGACGCAGTAAAACGAAAGAATTAAAAAGCAGGTGAGTATGGTGCCGTAACCGATGAGCGCCCACGCGGGGCTGGCGCCGTTTTTGGTTGCGCGCTTGAACACACCGACCGGCCCGGATTGCGCGGCGCGCCCGAGCGCCCATTCCGTGACCATGAGCACAAGCCCGAGCGTCAGGCTGATCGCCAGGTAAATGAACAAAAAAACGCCGCCGCCATTCGTGGCCGTGACGTAGGGAAACTTCCACACCGCGCCAAGCCCGACAGCCGAACCCGCGGCCGCCAGAATAAACCCGAAACGTGAACCCCACTGAGAGCGAGCCATGGCAAAAAAAGCGTCTAACTAAGTAAGCTTTTCATGGGGGCGCGAGCATTTTAATGGAGCAGCGGCCTCCTGATAATCACCCAATTAATAAATTCCCTGCTCGCCCGTAAAAAAAGCATGTCCATATTTCATATTATGAAATCCTGCCCGTTGCCTCGCGGTTTTGCCCTTCTCGCCGTTTTTCTGCTGATATTGACGCCGATTGCCCGCGCGCAGATCGCGCTCAACCCCACCGACCCGAAAGCCGAGCGCGTGCTCATTCGCTCCGCCGACATTTCCACTGAAATCACGGGACGTTTTGCGGTGACAACTTTCGACCTTGTTTTCGCCAATCCCAACGGACGCGATCTCGAAGGCACGTTCGAGTTTCCTCTTCTCGACGGGCAGCGTGTGGTGCGTTTCGCGCTCGATATCAACGGCGCGTTGCGCGAAGCCGTGCCGGTTGAAAAGGAAAAAGGTCGCGTCGTGTTCGAAGAGATCGAGCGACGCAATGTCGATCCCGGCCTGCTCGAACAAACCGCGGGCAACAACTACCGCGCACGCATTTTCCCGATTCCGGCCAACGGCACGCGTCGCATCGTGATCGCTTATCAGGAGGACTTGATGGCCGCGTCAACCGCAACGAACAACACGCCGCGCTACCGCCTCGCGCTCGATTTCCCGGACGCGCTGAAAACCTTCAATTTCACCGCGAGCGTCTTCGCCGCGCCCGGCGCGGAACCGGCGAAGGCGAGCACCACGCTTGCGCTCGAACTGCCCGCATGGCGCGACGCGCAGACGCTCAACGTGAAAAAAGAAAATTTTATCGCGCGCGGCGTGCTCGAACTCGAACTGCCTTCTGTGTTTGCCAGCATCGACCTTCGCCCCGCGGTGATCACGGAGACATTTAACGGGCGCGAATATTTCTATGCCGAAGCGTCGGTTTCTCTTCCGGCGGCCGCGCCAATGCCGCGCGCCACGCCGAAATGCGTTGGCATCCTGTGGGATGCCTCCGGCTCGGGCCGCGCACGCGATCATGAGCGCGAGTTTGCGCTGCTCGACGCGTGGTTTGCAGCGGTGCGCAATGTCGAGGTCAGGCTTGTTTTCCTGCGCAACACGGCGTCCGATCCGGTTGTGTTCAAGGTGCGCGACGGCAAGTGGGCGGAGCTCCGCGCCGCGCTCGAAAAAACAATCTACGACGGCGCAACTTCGTTTGACGGCATCGCTGACGACGAATCCGTGGGCGAGTGGCTGTTGTTTTCCGACGGCCTTATCAATTTTGGCGCGACACAAAATCTTGAAAAACTTCCTCTGCGCGCGCCCGTGCATGCGATCAACGCGAGCGCAAGCGCCGCGCCTGTGCTGCTGCGCAAACTGGCCGCAAGCGGGGGAGGGGAGTTTGTCGATCTAATAGCAATCGACGCCAACGCGGCACGGTATCGATTGCGCTGGCACTCGTTGAGCATTGTGGCGGTGGAGCGCGATCCCGAGGCGGTTGCTCAAGTATTTCCCGAGGCGGGAACACCATTGCCATCCGGAAATACGATAATCGTGACCGGTATTTTGAGAAAATCCGAGGCAACCGTTCGCTTGAAAATCGGCCTGACTGGAAGAGGCGTGCTGGGCACCGTCGATGTGCCTGTGAGGTCAGGCGAAAATCCAAGCACGCTCGCCGCGCGCGCGTGGGCGGTGGCGAAGATCGAAGCGCTGGCGGCGTCCGCTGGCGACAACCGCGAGGACATCCGCCGCACAAGCCGCGAGTTCCGCATCGTCACGCCGGACACATCGCTGATCGTTTTGGAAACGCTCGCCGATTACATCCGCTACGACATCGAACCGCCTGCGGAATTGCGCGACGAATGGCTCAAGCAACGCCGCGCAACCGACGCCGTAACCAACAAAAACCGCACGCAACAGATTGATCGTGTTGTGAAGATGTTCGATGAGCGCGTGAAGTGGTGGGAGAAGAAATTTCCGAAGGACACACCAAAACCAAAGGTCGCAGAGAAAGAGAAACGTGCCACAGAGGAAACACGAAGTGATGTAGTTACCTTGGAACGCTTCGCGGTTTCTGCTGCCAGATCACGCGCGCCTGCAAGAAGTCAGGTTCAGGAAAGTGTGGTTCTGGCTGACTCTCCTGTTCCAGCCGCAAGCTTCTTCAGTGTGTCGGAATTAGATCGACCCGGCTTTAAGGACGGACGGCGCGTGGATGAGCCACCGGTCGCCTCCATCGCCCTCCAGCGCTGGTCGCCTTCGGCGAGTTATCTCGACCGGTTGCGGCGCGCGCCGGAGGCGGAGCGATTTTCGATTTACCTTGAGGAGCGCGCCGACCATGCGCGAGAGCCGGGTTTTTATCTCGATGTCGCAGGATATTTCTTCGACGAGGCCAAGCACGCGCCGACCGCGTTGCAGATTTTGTCCAATCTCGCGGAGCTCGGGCTTGAGGATGCGGCGCTGTTGCGCGTGCTCGGCCATCGCCTCACGCAGGCGGGGCGACCCGATCTTGCGCTGCCGGTGTTCGAGCGTGTGTTGAAGATTCGCGGAGAGGAACCGCAGAGCCGCCGCGACCTTGCGCTCGTTTGCGCCAAGCTCGAGCAGTATCAGCGCGCGGTCGATCTGCTTTGGGAGGTTGTGAGCCGCAAATGGGACGGCCGTTTCCCCGAGATCGAGATGATCGCGCTCGGCGAGTTAAACGCCATCATAGCCACGCATGAGGGAAAAATCGACGCCTCCAAAATCGACAGGCGTTTGCTGAAAAATTTGTCCGCCGGCCTGCGCGTCATTCTGACGTGGGACGCCGACAACTGCGACATCGACCTGTGGGTTGACGACCCGAACGGCGAACGCGCCATGTATAACCATCCGCTCACTTATCAGGGCGGGCGCATGTCGCGCGACTTCACCGGCGGCTACGGGCCGGAGGAATTTTTGGTGCGCACGCCGAAGGCCGGCAAATACACGGTGCGCATCAATTATTACGGCGACAGCCGCCAGACCGCGCTCGGTCCGGTGACGGCGCAGGTGCGGTTGATCACCGATTTCGGCACGGCGAGCGAAAAGGAAAAACTCATCACCGTGCGGCTCGTGGACAAGAAAGAGGAGCTTGAGATCGGCTCGATTGTAATCGGGGAATGATCGCACCGGAACCGCTGCACGGAACCGGTTGCGCAATCCGCAACCTGCCACACTTGTTGCGAACCTTACGAGGCCGCGAGGCGCGCGGCTTCCGCGTGCAATTTCTCCCACGTCGTTTCGAGCGCCTGGGGGAGCACGCGCGTCTGGCCGATTACCGGCATGAAATTCGTGTCGCCATTCCAGCGCGGCACGATGTGCGCGTGCAAATGCTCAATGCTGCCGCCCGACGCGGTGCCAAGGTTGAAACCCACATTAAAACCGTCCGGCCCGATCACCACGCGCAGCAGTTTTTTCGCGAGGATGATTGTGCGAAACAAATCCGCGCTTTCCTCCGGCGTCAGCTCCTCGATGTCCGCCACCTCGCGAAAGGGAATCGCGAGCAAGTGCCCCGGGTTGTAGGGGAAGCGGTTCAGCATCAAGTAGGACAACGCACCGCGATAAACGATAAGCGCGGCGCGGTCGTCGCCCATCGCGGGCAACGCGCTGAAAGGTTTCGCGCTTTTCGGCGCGCGCGGCGCCTCAATGTAATCCATGCGCCAGAATGCGTGAAGTTGTTCCATGATTTGAGCGTGATTGCTCCCGCCATGAAAGTCAAAGACGCGCTTGCGATGAAGCGACGGTCTGGAAACCGCCGGACGCATGGGCGAACAACACGGGGATTGTTGCATCGCCGCCCGCCCCGCCTTCAAATTCATTTCATGCGGGATTTTGCGATTGAATAGCGCGAGCGCGGGCAACCTTCCGCATGAAGTCAAAAGCGCAGCAACACCATCGACGACCCCATGAAATGCGACAAGACCCGTTCAAAATTAAAAACGCGCCGGCACTCCGCGTATTCGAAAAAACAGGCGAATTGCAATTCATTTATATGCAACAGTTAGAAACTCAGTGTCATTTAATGGATGACTTTGAGTTTGGCGTTTTATTGGTTCGTAAAAACTAGATTTATGCGCGGCTTTTTATCAAAAAATTGCACCAAAACACATAAGCAGTGTCCAAGTGACTCATCCCAAGCAAACACACCAACACACCTCCAAACCACAGCCATCAAGAACTCCACAAACTATGAAGACTAAAACCTCATTACTTGTCGCCTTGTTCGCCGCCGCGGCATTTTCCGCGCACGCCCAAACTTCGGTGCCCACGCCCAAAAGCGTCGCGCCCGACTACAAGCCGCCGCAAAGCGTCTCCACGTCGCCCGCGCAGACCACCTACACCTATCAAGCGCCGCACGCCGGCACCTGGGACTTCTACGTCGTCACCGGCGCGTGGTTCTTCGACGACTTCAAGATGAAGGCGAATAACGTGCGCATAGGCAGTCGACCGAATGAGTATTCCAATCGAGCCAGTGGCAAAATGCACATAGACCTCGACGACTCGTGGTTCATAGGATTCGGAGCCGGTTACAACATCACTGAACAGCTTTCCGTGCATGCCCAGTTCGCATTCACCAATCCCGATTATTCAGCCACGTTCGTGGGTGAGACAAGAGACGGTGATCCTGTAACACGCCACACCAACCACGAAGCCGACATCGGCACCGGTGACATTTCCATACGATACGATTTGATGACCGGAAAATTCCGGCCTTTCGTCCAAGGCTCCATCGGGTTTATGTATATCGATACTAACATAATCAATGGACACGGATGGGGGCATTGGGATTCGTGGGACAACTACTACTGGGACACACCCACCGTTGACGACACCTATTTCACTCTTGGCGCGACCGCGGGCGCCAACATCTACTTCAGCAAACACGTTTTCGGCCAGCTCTCCTACACCTGCAACTGGGCCAGCACCTCCGGCAACGGCATGATGAATCATCGCGTCAACGTCTCCGTCGGCTGGAATTACTAAGCCACAAAAAACGACGGCGCGACCGTCACTTTGTTTCCATCACATACACGCCCGTCCAGTCCCCGCTGGGCGGGTTCTTTTTTAGCGCCTCGCAACGATCCAGGAAAACCTCCGACGGCGTGCGCTGCCCGGGGACGATCACCGGATACCATTCCAGCTTGGCGCTTTGAGCGAACAACTCCGCCGCGCCGGCCCAGTCGCGCGCGAAAAATTTTTCCAGCCCCTCCTCGAACACCCGTTTGCACTCCAGCGCCGCCGCCGGCAGGCGGTCGCGCAGCCCCATGATTTCGTGGATATCGACGGGGTGCTGGCGGCCCTTCACGACGATTTTGCCCAGATTGCGAAACACGCACTGGTTTCCGTATTTTTCCGCGCCCTCGCGCGTCTCACCCGAAACCAGGGTCTGCACGCCGTAAACACGGGCCGCGTTTTCGAGGCGCGCGGCGATGTTCACCGTGTCGCCCATCATCGTGTAGTCGAAGCGCGTGCGCGATCCGATGTTGCCCACGGTCGCCTTTCCGGTGCTCAGACCGATCTGGCTGCGCACGGGCATTTTTTGGACGATTTCGGGCCAGCGCTCGCGGATCTCCATGTTCTTCGCATGCACGAGCTGCGTCGCCACGCACGCGCGCAGGGCATGGTCCACGTTCGCCACCGGCGCGCCGAACATCGCCACCACGGCGTCGCCCATGTATTTGTCGAGCGTGCCCTCCTGATTGGTGATCACATCCGTCGCCGAGGAAAGATAGTCGTTCATGAACTCGACGAGCCGTGTCGGCGAAAGCGACTCGGCCACCATTGTGAAGTTTTGAATATCGCTGAAATACGCCGTGATCGGCACCTCGACGCCGCCGAGTTGCGGTTCATCGCCCGACTCGATCATGCGTTGCACAAGCGCGGGGGACACATACGTGCCGAAGAAACTCGTGATCCTGCTGCGCATTCGTTCCGCGACCACCAGCAGCAGCGCCGTCAGCGCAAAGCTCGTCGTGAACGCCGAGAACAGCGGGATCACGAGCGGCAGGATCAAATTGTAACGCAGAAAAACAAAAAACACGCACCACACATACGCCACCACGAGCGCCGCCGCCCCGGCCTTCGCGGCCACGCCCCAGCGCCCGCGGAGGTTCGCCAGTTGCAGCCCGCACACGCCCGCGGTCAGGCCGATGATCAGCATCCACTGCGCCCACGCCGGAACGCGGCGCACGTAAGCACCCGATTGAAACTGGCGGATCAGCGTGCCGATCAAGCCCACGCGCGGCACCGGCAGCGCGTCGAGGCGCGTCGGCGCGCGATCCTGCAGCAGCGGATCGACCGGGCCGATCAGCACGATCGAGTCGCGCATCCGCTCGAAAAGCTTCATCGCCGCCTCGCGCTCCTCGGCCTTCTCCGATTTCAACATGCCCGCGGCCGCAAGCGCGTCGGAGAAGCTCGCGCGCGCGTTCTGCGGCGAATCCCAGCGCGTCGACCAGTTCACCTCCACATCCTGCCCGTCGAGCAACGGCACCGAGGCCAGCACCACGCCGTCGGCGCGCACAAACTCCAGCCGGTTCGCATGCACGCGCACGCCCTTCTGCGGAAGCTTCCACGCCAGGCGCGCGAGCTCCACGCTCATGTGATACCACGTCCTGTGCTCGTCGGGCGCGAAAAGCGGCACCCGGTTCATCGCGCCGTCAATCGTGTCGATCAACCCCACATGCGGCGGGGTGTAAATGCGGTTGCGCACGCGAATTTGGGGCAGCTCCGGAGGCTGCGCCTTTGACGAGGAATCAAGCACGCGCGGCATCTCGCGCACGATCGGCAGGCCGTTGATGTCGCGATCATGCGACGACGCGTAACCCGCCGCGAGCACGACGGGCGGCGGCGGCTCCGAAAACAACAAACCCGCCATGCGCAATGTGCCCTTTTGGAAACGCTCCCTGTCCGCGATTTCCGGCATGCCCCGGTCCGAAAACACATAGTCGATGCCAATCGCGCTCGCCCCGCCCTCCTTCAACGCCGCCTCGCACACGTCCACATAATACGCGCGATCCCACGCCAGGTTGCCGATGTCGGCGATGGATTTTGCGTCGACATCCAGGTAAAAAATCTTCCCCTGCCCCGGCAGCTCGCCCCGATATTGAAACCGCCAGTCAACCGTCTCCTCCTCGATGAATTCGAGCAGGCCAAAATAATTCACCCCACACCAAATCAGTGTGACCGCGAGCAGGATCAACCATTTGAACGGCGAGTTCCGCATGGGATCAGGCAAAGACCTCCAGAAGGCGCGCGAAGAGACGGTTCACCTTGATCTGGTTGTCGCGCACCAGGTCCTTGAATTTAATGAAGTCGATTTCCTCGCCCGCCAGCCCGTTGGCGTAATTGTCGATGATCGCGAGCGAGTTGTAACGCAGCCCGATCTCGCTGCACAGATCCGCCTCGTGCGCCGCCGTCATGCCGACCACGTCGCCCCAGTTTTTGAGAATCTGGATTTCCGCCTTCGTCTCGAAGCGCGGCCCGCGCATCTGCACATAAACCTTCCCCGTCTGAATCTCGAACTCGGGCGCGAGTTTTTCCACGAGCATCGGAATCAGGTTGTTGTCGATGCCCGCCGAGCCGCCCCTCAACTCGTCGTCAAAAAATGTCCGCGGCCCGTCCTGCAAACAAACATAGTCGCCGCACGAAACAATCGTGCCCGGAGTCAGGTTCAGCCGCAACGAGCCGACCGAGTTCAACGACACCACATCCGTGAAACCGAGATCGGCCAGCGCGCGAATGTTTGCGCGGTAGTTGATCGCATGCGGCGGCTTTGGAACACCGGTGCCGTGACGGTTCAGAATCACATGCTCGCCGCGCGCCTTGTAACCAACCGTGCCGTATTTTGTCGTGGCCGAACGCTCCTCCCATTCCGAAAAAAGATCGGAGTTCACAATGCTGGTTCCGCTAACAAATGCGACTTTCATGACGCAATGCGAGCAGAACACATGCCACACCTCAAGTCGAAGCTGACTGTTGCAAGTCGAATACATTGGCGCACCCAAAGCCAAAAACCCGCTTGTTACTTTGCGCAACCGGAGAATCCCGGAAAACGCCCCCGCATTGAGACGCGGCAAAGAAAACCTTGACTCGCCCGCCCGTGTTTGGGTTTCTACGCGACTTACACATTTTATTCATAAGTCATGGCCAACACTAAATCCGCCATCAAGGCAGCCCGCAAAACCGTGCGTTTCACCGCGCGCAACAAAGTCGTCAAGACCCGTCTGAAGACTCTCCACAAGAAGTTCAAAGCCGCCGCCAAGTCGGGCGACGCCGCCGCGGCCAAGTCCGCCGCAAGCGCCTACGCCTCCGCGATGGACAAGGCCACCAAGTCCGGTGTCGTCCACAAGAACGCCGCGGCCCGCGCCAAGTCCCACGCCGCAAAATACGCGCAAGCCAAATAAAACCGCCTCGCGCGCGTTTTGCGCCGGCTTGCCCGGCGACGCTCTTGTTTTCAAATTTACGCAGGCCCCCGCAAGCCGCCAAGGTTTCGGGGCCTGCTTTTTTGTGCCCGGTTTTTCGATCGCAAAAACACGGGCGCGCGCGAAATGAAACGGCAGTAGGGGCGAACCCTCCGGGCAAGCCCTAACATCCACGGCTCACCCGGAGGGTTCGCCCTACCCCAAAACGGCCATGCCGTTTCTCGGAATCACTCGCCGATGATTTTTATCAACGCGCGTTTGCGGCGCAGGCCGTCGAGTTCGTAGTAGAAAATCTGTTCCCACGGGCCGAAATCGAGGCGGCCATTGGTCACGGCGACGACGACTTCGCGACCCATGATTGTGCGCTTGAGGTGCGCGTCGGCGTTGTCCTCGGCGCCATTGTGGGCGTATTGTGAGTGGGGTTTTTCCGGCGCGAGTTTTTCGAGCCATCGCTCGTAGTCGGCGTGCAAACCGGATTCGTCATCGTTGATGAACACGCTCGCGGTGATGTGCATGGCGTTCACAAGGCACAAGCCCTCGCGAATGCCGCTTTCCTTAAGTGCCGCCTCAACTTGCGGCGTGATGTTGACGAGCCCGCGGCGTTGAGGGACTTCAAACCAGAGTTCCTTGCGATGGGATTTCATGCCGCTGATTTTTCGGCAAACACCGGGGTTTTCAACAGAAGAAATGATGCGCCGGTTTGCAGACACGGCAAAATCACGACAAACGCCCGCGGCTTTTCGCAAAGATTTCAGTAGCCCATTTCGCGCAGGATGCCCGCCAGCGCCTTTAGGCGTTCGCCCAAAAGTTCGTCGTCATTGCTCAGCGCCTGGTGGAACAGGTGAATGTCTTCGTCGAGGTTTTCGTTGTCGGTGCAGATTTTCAGCGTCATGGCATCGCCTTGAAGCCCCACGCGGTCGATGACGGGATTTTGCTCGTCGTAAAGTTTCGGAAACCGGTAGGCGTCCTTAAAATGTTGCTTTGCGCGGCACACAAAAATCGCGAGATCAAGCACCCGATGAAGGGGAAGCTCCTCGGACTGGCGCGACCACTTTTCGCCGGTGTGCCGCCAAACCTTCGCAGAGATATCGACTTTGCCGCGGTCATTCCATTGGGCGAGGCCAAGCGATAGTCCGTGCGTGTCCGTATCATAAGCAGATCGACCGTCGACATTTGCATAATCCTCGGCAATGACGACAGGTTTGTGCTTGAGGGTGGTTGGTATTTTTAGTGGTTCCATAAATTAGTTCGTCACTAATTTAGTAATTTACTAATTTAGTAAAGAAAAATCTCAAAGCTAAGTGAATATTGGGTGTGCTCAAAAGTGTTACAGGAACTGTGGGTAGTTTGGTTTCGCCGTTTCGAACAATAGCGCAATTCTGCCAACCGCCGCGTCCGTCCCTCGCAATTCTCGGCGCGCTCGGCGAGCGCGCCCCTCCCTTGAAAACCATCATAGCGGTCACGTTTTTTATCACACCTGTGAACACGCTGGAGAACTGCGGGCGCTGCTGGAACCGGCTTTGTCCGGTCCGCAAATAACAAACGGCGTTCGTTTCCAAACCAGCCGACACGGAGGCCGTCCCGCCAATCAAACATCAACAACTCAATGAATGAAACCCTATGGGCATCAAATTTATGACTGTTCGTGATAGCGGAGTCAGTGCGCTTTTTCTGACAACCAGAAAGACCCATAGACATGTTGACCCGGGGCAACGGTCCGGAAGCAAAGCAAAAGTCAACACCATGAAGCTCCAATCATTGCGAGTGCTTGG
>NZ_JAQFIP010000030.1 GCF_029504735.1 Ereboglobus sp. PH5-10
CATAAAACCCGCCCGCCCAAAAAAAGGCCGCCCCATAACGAGGCGGCCTTTTTATCTGCCCGCACTTTGGCTCAGAAGGAGCGGTAGGTTTTGTTGCGGCTCAGCCTGAGGTTTCGCCCTGCCCAAAGGCATTTTCCCGCGACCATTTAACCTAAAAACAGCTCCAGTGGCAGTCCGCCAATCGCCCCGGAGCCTAAAGGGTAAATCTCTTTCGTAAATGGTTTTATACTTTAACGGGTAAGGCGCGCACAGCACTTTCTGTTTCCGCGTAATTTTTAAAGATAAACGCTTGCAAGTTGTATTTTTGTTCTTACTTTCCGCCCCCTTTAGCATTTCTACTGCGACATATCTGTAAAACTAAACATATCATTATTTCACGTCTTATTATTGGAGGACGTTTTTGATCTTTTGAGGTGTCGATTTCATAAATCACTCAAATTGTTTAGTGCGCAAATGTCATAATTTAAGTTACAACAACAAGTTAGAACAAGTTAATAACCAATGGAATACTCAGCCAGTCAGTGTCACCGCCATATCAAATTTCACGCCTTGGGTGTTGGGAGATCGATTTTATGCATGCTCTTGGGAGCGGGCTTTTGCGTTTTTGCCGAAGCCCAGCCGCTTGATATCATTGGCAGCGGCTCCACGGTTGCGATCAATGGCAATGTTGCGGGGAATGCCGGCCAAAAGGATGCGGTGAAAGTCACGGGAAGCGACAATACTGTCACGGTTGGAAATTCCGGGACGGTCACGGGGAAGTATGTCGGTTGGGATGCAGGCACGGGAGGCAATGGATTTGCGATTGTGGGAGATGATAACACGTTGGACAATAGTGGGTTGATCGTAGGCGGAGCATCGAAGGGGCGCGCGGGCACTGTTGCCGGAGGGCATGGGGTTTCGATGGTGGGCGACGGCAGCCACTTGATCAATAGTGGATCAATTGGCGGCGGGGAGGCTGCGGGCACTTCGCCACGACAAAGCGCTGGAGGCCACGGCGTTTATTTTATTGGAAATGACGTTGTCATAACGAATTCCACGGCATCAAGCATCACCGGCGGCTTGGCCAAATGGGGCGCGGCGGAAAGCGGCGACGGCATTCGGGTGGAAGGGGCTTCTGATAACGACAGTGTGACCATTACCAACGGCCCCAATGCCTTGATCCAGGGAGGCACGGCATATCAGGTTAGTGGCAGTATGAACGGACGGACTGGAAATGGTATTTATATCAGCCAGGGCGGCACTGTCATCATTGACAATGACACAGGCGCCTTAATCCGGGCCGGAAATGTTTTTCAGGGCACAGAGGCCATCGCCATCACCGGCGGGGCTGGCATATACCTGACAGCGGACAAAGCCACCATCACCAACAGGGCGGGCGCCCTTGTTCAGGCAAACCAAGCGATAATCACGGCGACAAACGCATATGGCGGACGCGGCATGCGCATAGAGAGCAACGACACGACGGTGATTAATTCCGGCAGCATTCTCGGAGGCTCCGCCAAGGGAGTTATAGATTCCGCGGGAGGAGACGGTTTGTATATATTGGGCGACAACGCGGTGCTGAACAACACCGGCGTGATCGTCGGAGGCTCGTCCTCGGCATCCGCTGCCGCGGGAGCCAGTGCGGGCGGAAGCGGGGTGATTATCGACGGGGACACCTTTGGAGAAGTGACCAATGCCGGGGAAATCCGCGGCGGAAACAGCAACAGCGCCGGCACCTCGGGCGAGAGTCTGGCCGGACACGGCTTGGCGGTGACCGCGAGCAACCAAACGGTTATATCGGGAAGTGTTAGGAACAGCGGGACGATATCCGGGGGAAGCAGCCAATACGGACTTAAAGGAAGCGGTGGCCATGGTGTTTATATACAGGGAAATATTGCGGGTTTTGAAAATAGTGGCGGCGGCCGGATTTCCGGCGGCTCATCCCTTTATGCGGGGGCGAATCAATCGCAAACCGGCGGGAGCGGCGTTATCATTGACGGCGGTTCATTTGGCGATGCGGTCAATGCCGGTATGATTTCCGGCGGCAACAGCAGCAGCGGAACGGGCACCGGTGAGGCCGGGCATGGCATGATAATAACCGCCACCAACCAGGTGTCCGGCCCCGGAAGCGTCAAAAACTCCGGCACGATCATCGCGGGCTCCAATGCGGGCGGCTATGTCGGCACCGGAGGTCATGGCATTTCTGTTGAGGGCGATATCACAGTTTTGGAAAACCTAAGCGGCGGTGTGATCACCGGCGGTTCGTCCTCGTCCGTCTCGGGCACGGTCCAATCGCAAACCGGCGGGAGCGGCGTGACGATTGCCAGCGGTTCGTATCAAGCCGTCATCAACGATGGACTGATTAGAGGCGGCGATGGCCATGGGACCCGGGGGGCAAATCAGGGCGGCCACGGCTTGGCGATCACGGCAAGCAACCAGTTGGTTCGCACGGGAAGCATTAAAAACTCCGGAACCATAATGGGCGGATCGCAATATAGTGGGCTCAATGGCGCGGGAGGTCACGGCGTCATTGTCGAGGGGAACATTTCCATTTTCGAAAACGCCCTCGGCGGGCGAATCACCGCGGGCGCGTCCACCGCCTCGGGAACCGGCACCGGCGGAAGCGGCGTGACGATTACCACGGATTCATTCGACGCAATTTTCAACGCCGGATACATCGCTGGCGGAAGCGGAATCAACAACGGCTCGGGAGTCGGCGAGGGCGGCCACGGCATTGCGGTGACCGCGACCAGCCAGTCGGTTGTTTCCGGAACCGTAAGGAACTCGGGCACGATTATTGCGGGCAACAACTCGGGCGGAACGCTCGGCGTCGGGGGCCACGGTGTGTTGGTCGAAGGGAACATTGAATATTTTGAAAACGCGACCGGCGCGCAAATCACCGCGGGCGCGGCCAGCGCCTCGGGCACCAGCACGGGCGGGAGCGGTGTGATTATTGACGGTGGTTCGCATGGGGAAATAATAAACGCCGGTGCGATTACCGGCGGTGCCGCCAGCAACGGAACGAATAAGCAGGCCGGACACGGTATTACTATAACGGCGACGAGCCAGGCGATCGGCGTCGGCCTCGTGAAAAATTCGGGCACCATCACCGCAGGGAGCAGCAGTTTTGGAGGTGTTACCGCGACCGGCGGCCACGGCGTTTATATAGACGGAAATCTCGCGAGCTTCGAAAACGCACTCGGCGGGCGAATCACCGCGGGCGCGTCCACCGCCTCGGGGACCGGCACCGGCGGAAGCGGCGTGACGATTACCACGGATTCATTCGACGCAATTTCCAACGCCGGATACATCGCGGGCGGAAACGGAATCAACAACGGCTCGGGAGTCGGCGAGGGAGGTCACGGCATTGCGGTGACCGCGACCAGCCAGTTGGTTGTATCCGAAACCGTAAGGAACTCGGGCACGATTATTGCGGGCAACAACTCGGGCGGAACGCTCGGCGTCGGCGGCCACGGTGTGTTGGTCGAAGGGAACATTGAATATTTTGAAAACGCACTCGGCGCGCAAATCACCGCGGGCGCGGCCAACGCCTCGGGAACCGCCATCGGCGGAAGCGGTGTGATGATTGCCGGGGACTCCATCGGAGAGGCGATCAATGCCGGAACAATCGCCGGCGGAGCCGCCGTCATCGGGACGAGCGGAAGCGGCGGCCATGGCGTTCATGTTCAAGGCAACCTTGCGAAATTTGAAAACAAGGGCGCGGGCCGAATTTCCGGCGGCTCAGCCGCTGCCAGCGGAACCAGCACTGGCGGGAGCGCTGTGGTGATTGCCAGGGATTCTTTTGGCGAGACGATCAATGCCGGGGAGCTTGTTGGCGGAAATGGTAGTGGCGGGGCGATTAGGACCGGCGGACATGGATTGTGGTTAACCGCGACCAACCAAACAGCCGTTTCCGGAACAGTGAAAAACTCCGGCACGATCACCGCCGGAAATAATACAGGCGGAGTTGTCGGCACCGGAGGCCATGGTGTTTATATACAAGGCGACCTTGCGAGTTTCGAAAACACCGGCGCGGGGCGGATCACAGGCGGTTCATCCTCCGCCACGGGAACAGCCGCGGGCGGGAGCGGCGTGATGATTGCCGGCGATTCCTTTGGATCGGTCGTTAATAAAGGTAATATAACCGGCGGTAATAGTTCGTGGCTTGGCCGGACTGGCCACGGCCTGGCGATAATAGTGGATGACCAGATTGCCGGCACGGGAAGCATAACTAATTCCGGGACAATCACGGGCGGAACCCACAGTGGCGTAATCAGCGGAACCGCCGGTCACGGTGTTTATGCGCAGGGAGATTATATAAGTTTGGTGAACGAAAATAATGGCCGAATTGCGGGCGGCTTTTCCGGGGCGACGGGCGGGGCCGCCGGATCCGGCGTTTTTATAGAGGGCGATGAAAATAAATTGATTAACGGAGGCGCGATTCTCGGTGGTTATGCGGAACATGGCGTGACGAGCCTTGGCGGCCATGGTGTTCATCTCCGGGGCGACGGGATTGTTGTGAGCAATACGACAAACGGCGACATTTCGGGGGGCAATGCGAGGTGGCATTCCGGCACCGGAGGGCACGGTGTCCTCATCGAGGGCAGCGGCGCTGTTTTATACAATTATGAAGGACGTATTTCGGGAGGGGGCATCGACCGTGCGGGGTCCCCCACTTCGGGCGGTGATGGAGCCTTCATCGAGGGCGATGATGCGATTATTACTAATGATCGGGGCATTATTTCCGGCGGCAATGTGTCCTCGGTTGGTGCCGATCCCAAGGCGGGGCATGGCTTGCACATACTGGGCAGCGCCACGTCGGTGACTAATTCGGGAAGTCTTTTTGGCGGAAGTGTGTCTGCCGCTCCGATCGGAGAAAGTGGCCACGCCTTGTATGTGGAAGGCAGGCTGGCGAATTTGACCAATGCAGGATTGATCGCGGGCGGATGGACATCGAACGCCGGCATTGTCCGGGGCGGGGATGCCTTGCGCATAGAGGACGATTCCCCGGACGCCAATGACAAGACGATAACCAACATGGGAACCATCATCGGGGGATACTCGAACGAGCAGACCGAGGCGGAGAGCGGGCATGGAATATCCCTGAAAGGTGGTAATTATATAATTCTTAATGATGCCGATGGAGTCATCGCGGGCGGGACTGCTTCGCTGTCTGACAGGAATGATGCCGGTCATGGCATTTATATATTGGCAAACAGTTCCGCCATTCACATCCGGAACGCCGGCAACGCCCAAATACTGGGCGGCGGCGGAAGAAGCGGCCTCTTGTATAGCAAGGGCGGCAACGCCATTAATATGGAAATCGATGGCGCGATTATTGAAAACGCCAATGACGCACGGATTGTCGGGGGCATGGCCGCGGGCAATAATCCAAACACGGAGAATTGGGGCGGCCACGGCATCCATATTAACGGAGACGACTCGGTTGTGACCAACAAGGACAACGCCGTTGTAATGGGCGGCTCCGCTGAATCGGGCATCGTGGGCTCAATTAAAAATCAGGGCGGCGACGGCCTCCATATCAACGGCGACAACGCCACCGTGGGCAATTCCGGTCGCATACTTGGCGGCAAAGCCACGGGAGGCAGTGTGAATATCGATGGCTACGGCATCAATATTAATGCCAGCGCCGGCACCGCCAATATCACGAACACCGGCGAGATTTCCGGCGGCACGGGCATCCTTGTGTCAAACGCCACAAGCGGCACAATATACAACACCGGCACGATCACGGCGTCCGGCTCGGCCAATCGCGCGATCGAACTGGCCTCCGCAAACATCATCTCCAAGTTCGACACCGGCAGCGTGCTCAACGGCGACGTCTACAGCAGCGGCACGGGCAACAAACTCGTCTTCCAAGGCACCGTGACCGAGGACAGCTACTTCCGCTCCGACTCGCCCGCAAACAACTTCACCAGCCTCACCGTGCAAACCGACGGCACGAACAACACGCACTGGACGCTCACCGGCAACACCACGCAACTCGACGGCGTGAACGCCATCGCGATCAACGACGGCGCCAACGACACGACCTCCACGCTGACGATCACGCCCGCCGACGATGCCGATTACAACTTCGCCCACGCCCTGACCGGCAACGGCACATTGGAAATCGCCCTCCAGGAAAGCGCCAACATCATCAGCTTCGGCACCATCACCGGCAACGCCTTCACCGGCACCGTCGCGCTCGGCACCGGCCGGTTCGTCCTCGGCGGCACCGCCAACTCGCAAGGCGCGACCAACCTCGCCACGCTCGAAAACGCCACACTGCGCATCGACGCGGGCAACCGCACCGAAGTCGAGGGCGCCGGCGCCATCGCCGGCCTCTCGTTCAACAGTGGCACGCTCGCCGTGCGCACCTCCAACACCACCGGCGTCAACCACGTCGAGGACCTGCTCACCGTGTCCGGCACGCTCGACACCACGGGCGGCGGCACCGTTGAAGTCGCCCTCTCCGGCACCGCCTTCGGCCCCATCCCCGCCACGCCCCCGGGCGCGCCCGCGCTTCTCGACCAGGACGACTACGTTGACAGCGGCACGGCTGGCATGGTGCAAGGCCCGCTCGTCGCCGTGGATGTTGACAACGGCGGCACGGTCACCGGCATCGGCACGCAACTCACCATCGACTTCATTCCGTCCTCAAGCAGCACCGGCACCATCCCCGGCTCGGTCAGCTCGACCAGCGCCTACGTGCAATCCGGCACGCACGTCGCCGACCTCGTCTACGACTACTACGGCGCGGTCACCGGCAGCGGCATCTACCTCAACTACGGCCTCGCGGAAATCGACGTGCTCGACGGCCAAACCGTGGTCGTCTCCAACGACGGCGCGGCCAACGACACCCTCGGCGCGATCCTCTCCGGCGACGGCGGCTACACCTTCACCGCCACCGGCAACAGCAGCATCCGCGTCGGCAACGTGAACAGCAACTACACCGGCACGACCACGATCACCTCCGGCACCGTCATCACGATCACCAACGGAGCCTTCGGCAACACCGACTGCCTCGTCATCAACAACGCCGGCGCGCTCGACCTCAACGGCCGCGCGCAAACCATCGCCAACGGCGGCCAAATCGACGGCATCCTCCACGGCAGCGGCAGCCTCGGCTTCGGCGGCCTAGTCACAATCACGAGCACCAACACCACCTTCACAGCCGACGTCGGCATCACCGGCACGGCGGTGCTTCACAACACCGGCGCCCTCGGCGATTCCGGCACCCTCTTCAACGACGGCCTCGCACAGTTCACCGCCGCCACCGGCACCTTCTCCAAGACGCTCGCCGGCACCGGAAACACCGAACTCGCCAACAACAGCACCGTGTCCGTCTCGGGCTCAAACACCGCCTACAGCGGCACCTTCATCATCAACACCGGCAACCGCCTGGTCGCCGAAACCGACGCAAACCTCGGCGCGGCGAACATCACCGGCTCCGGCGTCTTCGAAAAACAAAACGCCGCCACCACGATCACGATCACCCACGCCAACACCGGCTTCACCGGCACCGCCGCGGTCACCGCCGGCCGCCTCGCCGCCACCACAATCGACGCCCTCGGCACCGCCGAAATCGCCGTCGAAGCCGGCGCGATATTTGAGCACCTCAATGTCACCGGCACGCTGCAAAACAAACTCACCGGCGCGGGCACGCACCACGTGACCAACAGCACCCTCACGATTGCCGACGCCGCGAAATACAAAATCGCGAACACAACCCTCAACCAACCCTCCACATTGTGGCTCGCCACCAACGGCGTCACCATCGGCACGCTGAACGCAAACAGCGGCACGCTCGCCTTCGCCAACCCCGTTGACACGGGCACGATCGGAGCGCTCGGCAGCGGCACCGCGAACATCGTCATGAACGCCTACCTCGCCCAGGCGACCATCGGCGTCAACCCCGCCGGCACCGTGGCAAACCACCTGACAATCGACGATGCCGGCAACGCGACCCACTCCGTTTACATCAACGCCCTGAGCGAGCCGCCCCTCGCGCTCAACATGGCCATCGAACTGATCACCACCGGCACGGGCGCCGCCACCTTCCTCATGGCAAACGAAGGCGGCAAACTCGAATACGACCTCACCACCATCGAACTGGTCAAGGGCGACGGCTCGCGCTACACGCCCGACACAAACATCTGGTATCTCTCCGACCGCAACCTCAGCCACGCCGCCGACGCGATCATCAACACCGCCTCGACCCTCTCGCTCGACTGGGCCTCCGCCATGGACTCCCTCCACCTGCGCCTCGGCGACATCCGCGCCGAGTGGCGCGAGCAACCGGCCCGTGACTCCGGCAACATCTGGGCGCGCACCCGCGGCTACCGCATCAACGCCGCGAACGAACTCTCCGGCATGTCCTTCCGCCAATACGGCTGGGGCGTGACCGGCGGCGCGGACAAATCCTTCGCCGCCGAAAACGGCGTGAACCTCCTCGGCGGCTTCATCGACATGGGCGGAGTTGACCGCAAGTTCGACAACGACGGCACCGGCCGCACGCGCAGCGTGGGAGTCGGCGCCTACATTACCCTGCTCAGGCAAAACGGCTGGTTCCTCGACGGCATCGCCCGCTTCGACCGTTACGACAACGACTTTGACGCGAAAGCGGCGAACGGCCGCGTGACCCGCGGCGAATACACGGCCAAGGGCCAAAGCCTCTCGCTCGAAGCCGGCCGCCGCCTGCAACGCACCGACGGCTGGTGGCTGGAGCCCGGCGTGCAAATGGCGGTCCTCTGGCTCAACGGCGCGAGCTACTCGACGCAGGCCACGTCCGAGCAGCGCGCGCTCAAGGTGAAGGTTGGCGATTCCGACACCTGGCAATACCGCGCGCTTGTGCGCTTCGGAAAACAAATCCCCAACAGCCGCTGGACGCCCTACGGCAAGTTCGCCGCCGTCGCGGTGGATTCCAACGGTGGCAGGATCAAAGTGCACGGCAAGACCTTCAACGCCGACTACGACGGCAAACGCATCGAAATGGGCTTTGGCACGAGCTACCGTCTCGACGACCTGAGCCAGCTCCACCTCGACTACGAGTATGCCAAGGCCCAAGCCTACGACCGCCCCTGGTCCATCAACCTCGGCTACCGCAGACTCTGGTAAAAAGCCGCTTCATAAACCACCCGCCCAAAAAAGCCGCCTCGTTTTGAGGCGGCTTTTTTATCCGCCCTCACATTGGCTCGGCACGCGATCGCCGTGATGGCTCACAGTAAAAGCATCCGCGTGCCACACTTAGGCATGATTAACGTTGAGTGTATTGCAAAAAAATGGCCATTATTTGTAACAATTTTATTAATAAGTGACATTTTTTGCGTAATTCGCTCAGCCGCAAGGTGGGGCATGATTGTTCACACTCACTTCCAAAAGGATGATTAAAAACCTCCAATTACAGTCTTTTCGTTTTATTCACCAGTTCGCGCTTTTACTGGCAGTTGTTGTGAGCATGTGTGCGGCTAAACCATTTTTGGAGGCGCAATCCTCGTGGCAGACTACCGGCAATGGCACGTGGGGCGCGGCGGCCAATTGGAATAACGGCGTGCCAAACGCCGCCGACGCGACCGCCATCATTAGCAATGACCTCTCGTCGGGCAATCACACCATCACCATTGCCAACCCCGGCGTCACCGTTGGCGCGCTCAGCATCGAGGGCAATGATGCCGCGGCTTCCACGATAACGATTCAGACCTCGACGCTTAGCTTTGCGGCGACGGGAGGGCAAAACGCCGTCCTTAATTACCAAGGCAGCAATTACGTCACCATCAGCAGCGTGGTTAATTTGCTCAGCGACCTCTCCATTCAGGCGGGCACCGATCCGCTCTTGCCTGCCTTTGCGAGCAGGCTGACGATTTCCGGGCGCATCGACGGCAACGGCCACGCCATCAACGTCAACGCCGGGCACGCGCCCGCCATCACCACCATTAGCGGCGCGATCACCGGCGCCGGCACGCAGCTCATCAAGACCGGCGGCGGCGCGCTGGTGCTTTCCAATTCGAACAATACCTTTTCCGGTGGCTTGGATGTTTTTGTCGGCTCTGTGACAACGACGATCGGCAACCGTGCCAATGCGGGCACCGTGCTTGGCGCGGGTGTTGCCGCGACCGGGTCCAACTATCTCGGCATCGGTGACATCAAGGTGGCCAACAGCGACGCGTTGCTGACGATCAATTCCGCGGCGGGTAATTACGCCGGCCAGCACGTCACGCTTGGCGGGGGCTTGATCCTGCTCGAAAACGGCGGCGACTTGCGCATTTCGGAAAACGACGCCCGCACAACTTTTCGCTTTAATTTCAACTCCGGCACGATCAGCGGCGGCACAAACCCGAATCGCGGCACGCTCACACTCGCGGGCGCGGATTTTGTTTACAACGCCGACGGTTCGGGCGGCACGCTTTTTGAAAACGCGCCCACGCTGGTTTTCGACACGTCGCGAAACACCACCGCGATGAACGTGAGGATGAACAACACCGCCATGCTGGGCGCTTTCGGCGAGGTGCGCAAAACAGGCACCAATGCGCTCACTTTTACAGCGGGTGACACGGGCGTGTTTCGAGCGGACGATTTCGTGATCGAATCCGGCCTCGGCGCCATCACGCTCAACCAGACTGCGCTCGATCTGGCAAACGGGCTCACGTTTTCCGGCACCAATGCCAGCTTCACAAACATGCTGGCACTGCCAACCGGCTCGGTGAGTTTTGGGCGCGCCGATCAACTGAGCAATTCCTCCGCGCTGAATATCGGGCAAAATGTCATTACGAACCTGCTTCTCAACGGCTACGACCAGACCTTTTCGTCCATCAACCTCGCCACGGACGCGCGCCTGGGCATCTGGATGAGCGCGGGCACGCCCTCGACCCTGACAATCGGCGGACTCACCTCCTCCGTCGCGACTCCAACCGCCGGTCCTCTTGGCGCGAACTATCTCTCCATCTATAACTGGAAGGGCAACCCGGGCACGCATTTGCTGGATGGCAGCGTTGTTTCCAACGGCAACATAGTCAAAGACACCGGTGGCGTGGATTTGGGCAAGGTCTGGTTTCGCGGCTATGCGCCAGGCGCGGTGCTCGACCCCTCGGGCAATTTGGTGCCGGTGGATTTTTTGCGCACGACCGTCAACACGAACGTGATGGTCGGAAACAACTGGTTCACGCTGTCCAACTGGAGTGTCGATGTGCCGGACACTTCCCCGGGGGCGGTGGTCGAAATCACGGGAGCCTTTGGCGGCGGCAAAAATCTTTCACTGCAAAACCGCACCGTGACGATCGGCCATTTGATCGCAAACCGGACGATCAATGTGTCGAACCAAAGCACCATCAACACGGGCGTGATTGTGTTCGACAGTGGCGTCGCCGGCGCGGCTTCCACCATTTCCGGCACGGGTGGAATCACATTGAGCGCGGCTGTGCGGCTGGATAATGACCTGCTCGTCAACGCTACGGGCGGGGGCACGATCAATTATGATTTTACGAATATAGGAACATATATACAAAACGCGCTTTCCGGTTCCGGTAATATTGAAGTCAGGGGCTCCGGACTGATCATTAACAGTCAGGTGGCGAAGCCGGATTACTCCGGCAATATAGATGTTTACAGCAAGCTGGGGGTTTGGTCGGACACGGCGGGAAGCACTTCCCTGGGACTGGGCACGGGCGCCATCACGATGCATCAAGGCTCGTGGATCGGCAACTGGGTCAGCTCGCGCAAGCCATCCATTATATACAACAAATTTGTCATCAATGGCGGGTTTACGATGCATTACGCATTTGTGAACTATGCGGGCGATGTGGAATTAACCGAGGATCGCGCGATCAACGTGAGTGCGAGCCAGGGTTACGGCAGCTCGTATGGCGAGATGAGCGGCTTCGGAGCCGGCGCCAACCTGACGGGCGTTGGCGGACTGGGCTGGAATGGAAGCGGCATGCTCAAAAGCGGCTCCAACACCTTTTCCGGCGGCCTGAAAAAAACAGGCGCCGCCGCCACCACGCTTTATGCGGATTTGCACAGCGACCTCGTCACAGGCGCGCTGGCTCCGGGCAATAACTACCTCGGCAGCGGCGACATCACCATCACCGGCGGCATTGTGCGGGTGAACACTTTCGGTCATGATGTTTCGATGCTGGGCAATGTTTCCATCGGCGCCGCTGCATCGCTCGTCATCAACAACCCCGCCGGTTATGCGGCTGGCGATGTGAACATTTCGGGCAACCTTGTGTTGGGGGCAAACAGCGTCCTGCAATTTATCAATCAATCGGCCGTCATTGCCGATACCGCGACATGGACCAACACCGGCCTTTCCCGCATTGTCTTTGCGGGTGATCTCGCGATTAACACGCCTTTCGGCGGGGCTTATTCCGCCGACCTGCGCGCCAGCGCAAGCGCTGGCAAGGAGCAGCATCTCACCTCCACGCTCGCCGGGGGCATTTCCAATGTCGGCACCCTGTATAAGGAGGCCGCCTATGGCGGCAACACATGGCTGGACACGGAGATCCATCTCAACGCGGTCAACATCGCCGCGGGCAGCCTCATAATAAACGGTGACAATCTGATCCGTCCGCGCACGGGCGTCGCGCCGGCCACCACGCTCACAATGAGCGGCGGGCTGGTCCAGGTCTCCGGAGGCTCTGCGGGCGCGCCAAACACCAACACCTTCACCACGCTCACCATCTCCGGCAACGCCGGCCTTTTTTTGGATGAGCACTCGGCGCTCTATTTCACCGGAGTCAGCAACAACACATGGGGAAATACCAACGCGCGGCATGTCCTCAACCTTGCCAACTCCACCGGCGAATGGACGACCGCCGCCGACAATCTGCTCAGCGACACTTACGTTTACTTTAGCAACACAACCCAGCTCACGGCCACCAGGCTCGGCCTCATTTCCTTCACCGGCTTCGGCACCGGAGCCAAGCTCGTGCAGACAAATATCAGCGGCACCAATTATTGGTTCCTCGCTCCCACGGGCGAAAAAACACTCGAGTGGGCCGGGGCGCGCACCACGGGTGTCGATACCGACCGCCTCTGGAGCTCCGCCGCAAACTGGATTGGCGTGACGGGCGGCGATGGCTCCGTCACCGGCGCGGGCCTCTCCGTTGCCATTCGCAATGTCGACGGGCTTCTCGACGGCAACCGCATCATTGTCGATCAGGATGTCACGGTCGGAAAACTCTACATCGAAAGCAGCGGCGGCCAGGTCTTCACGCTTTCCTCCACCAACGGTCACACGCTCACGTTCGACAGCGGGGTCGGCGGCTCCAATGCCATGCTTGTCAACAACAGCGCGCACAGCGGCACCATCACCGCCAATCTGGCGCTCGCCGGCACGCTCGAAATCGCGAACCACTCTCCGACGGCCAATCCCCTTGTCATAAGCTCGCATATCACCGGCTCCGGGGGGATCGTCTATGATGCCACCGGATTTCTGATCATGGGGGACGCTGCGCCGAGCTCCAGTGACTTTACGGGAGGCTTCAAAATAGTTGGCAGCACGGCGACCTCGGCCAACGCCGCGGGCAGCCGCATCATCCGCCTGCTTTCCGACGGGAGCGTGTTCGGCTCGGGCTCCTATAACGGCGTGGATGCCAAGAGCAGCACGCAAGCGCTCACCATCGGCGCGGGCGTCGCGGGCAGGTGGTATACACTGCAAACAGGCAGCACGGGAAGCAGCAGAACCATCGACGGTTCGGTCCGCTTCGCGGGCGATCTGTTTTACTCCGCGGCATCCGGCGCGGGCACCCTGACCTTCGAAAGCGCTGCCCCCAGTTACGTGACCACGGGAACCTGGCGCTTGCATGGAAACAACGGCTGGACTCTCAGCACCCTGAATCTGAAAACCGACCTGCAGGGCGATGGCGGGTTCATCTTCGGCACATACACGCAAATAAATTTTTACGGCGACAACACCTTTTCTGGGGGCGTGGTCATGGGAGTCGCCTCCGACAACCGCAACACGCGCCTGGGCATCGGCTCGGATACCGCCCTGGGCGTTGGAAAACTCACACTGGCCTCAAACACCGCGGAGAACAACTGGATCTACGCGCTGGGTGGCGCGCGTAGCATAACCAATGAAATTGCCGTCACCGGAAGCGGCTTGTATCAATTCGCAAGCAACAACCTGACATTTGCCCGCGTCGGAAGCAGCACGCTGCAAGCCACATTCAAGCTCACGGTGGCAAACGGCATAACCGTGACATTTTCCGACGGGCATGTGCTGACGGGCGCCCACGGCATCATCCATTCGGGCGCGGGCACATTGCGCTTCGAAGGGGCGAACGCATACACCGGCAACACCTCGATAAGCAACGGCACGCTTTCCGTCGGCGACAATCTCTCCATTGGAGGCAGCGGCACGCTCATCTTTGGCGGCGCTTCGGCCGGGACACTTGCCAGCCACGGCGGTGCCATCACACTTTCAAACGACGTTTTGTTCAGCGGCGCCTACATCGGCCTCAACGGCAGCGCCGGCCTGCTCACGCTTGATCCGGGTTTTGGCGTGACCCTGAATAACAACAAAACCATCGCAGCCACCGGCACGGCCGCCCTTGGCGCCAACCTGACGCTTGCCGGAGATTATGGCGTCACCAAAACCGGCGTGGGCACGCTTGTCATCAATTCCCGCAACAGCACCTACACTGGCAACACGGCGATCACGCAAGGCACCCTGCGCGTGAATGCCGCGGGCGACATCACGCTCGGCGAGGCCGACGCCGGCAACAATTACCTCGGCACGGGGCATGTCACATTCACCAGCGGCAACTACGCGCGCCTGCTCGAACTCGTCACGACCGACGGCTCCAGCGTGAACCTCCACGGCAACCTCGCCCTCAATGGCAACACTGCCGTGAACACCGCGAGTATCAACATCACCGACACCGCCGGCGCGATTAGCGGGGCAAACATAGACACCAAAATCGTCACCGAAACCAATTCCACCATCAGCGGCAACGCCTACGGCTACCTTCGCACCGCCGGCGATGTCATCAAGACCGGCACGGCCACGCTGCACTGGACAGGCGGCAATATCGTGACGCCCAACTTCATTTTGCGGGAGGGCGCGCTCGACCTTGGCAGCGCGAACAGCACGCGCACGGGCCTGGGCAGCTTCACACTCGGCACCGCCACGTTCAACGTCAGCGGCAGCCAGACCTTCGCGGGCACGATTTTCAATCTCGCCGGTTCCGGCACCATCAACATGAACGGCGCGTCCGGCTCCTCGCTGCTCACATTCCAAAACCTGGGATCATGGAACGGCACGCTCGACATCATCAACTGGAACGGCAACAGCACCTACGGCGGAGGCGCCACGCAAGTGCGTTTCGTCAGCGACGTCCTTAACGCCTTCGACTATGCGCGCCTTGCCGCGATTAGTTTTTACAGCAGCGGAGTCATCACCTACGCGCCCGGAGCCAAAATCCTGAAAAACACCCAGCAGTTTTATGAGCTCATTCCGCTTGGCGTGAGCGCGGAATGGGTGGGCGACGCCTCCGGAAACAATTGGGGCAACACCGCCAACTGGAAGGGTAACATATCGCCGACCGGCCCGGGCGCGGTCGCCGTTTTTTCCAACACGCTTCAGCTTGGCGGCGATCCGGTGCATATCGACGTCGCAAACCTCAAGCTCGGCGGCCTCATGTTCACAAACAACACCGGCGAAAACTATTCGCTCGGAGGGCTGGCGTTCACTTTCGAGCAAATGGACCCCGATGAGGTCGCAAACCTGACGCTGCAAAACAA
>NZ_JAQFIP010000031.1 GCF_029504735.1 Ereboglobus sp. PH5-10
AACGAAGCAGACAACCGGACGAAGCATTTTTCATTGAGGAACAACGTGGCGGTGTATGGGGGTTTTGCGGGGACGGAGACGTCGCTCGGAGAGCGCGACCTGGCGGCAAACGTGACAATCCTGTCGGGGGACTTTAACGGGAACGACGTGTATAACACCGACTCGGGCAGGTGCATATCGGGTAATGGGGAAAATGCCAACAGCGTATTTTATCACCCGTCGGAGATGGTGTCGCTGGACAAAACGGCGAGGCTCAGTGATGTGACGATACGGGGTGGCTCTGGCGGATCTGGTGTAAGTAGTAATGGCCGGGCTGCTTTTGAATTACTCCGGTGTGTGATTTCCGGAAATGCCGCTTCACGCTGGGGCGGAGGGATGTATAATGACAATAAGGCTAGTCCATTAGTGAGGGATTGCGTATTTAGTGGCAACACGGCGGCCGATGAGTATGCTTATTCATATCGCGGTGGTGGCGCGGCCTATAACGGCACACAGACGACTCCAGTATATGAAAACTGTATTTTTTATAAGAATACAGCCTTTCGTTATGGAGGTGCTTTATGTTTAGCTGGTGATGGAGGAACGCTGACAAATTGTATATTTTATAGAAACTCCGTAGGTGATAGCTCAACGTATATAAGTGGGGGTGCAATTTATATGAATATGGTGGCATCTGCGACAGTAACACTGGTGAACTGCACAATCGCGGAGAACAGTGCATCAGGGGGCTGTTCGGGGATATCTGCATCAGGAGCAAATAAAAAACTAGTCAATTGTATTGTATGGGGAAATACGGGAGGAAGTGCGCAAATTGCCACTGGCCTGACAGTGAGCCACAGTATCATTGAGGGCGGATACGTAGGGACGGGCAATTTAGATCAGGACCCGCTGCTGCAAAAATTTGAAGATTACGACGGAATGGTTTTTATAATTCCTATTGCGTTTGGGAGTTGCGCGGTTGAAGCGGGCATCACTCAAGCCGAACTTGGTGATTCTGCAGTATTGCCAACGGTAGACGCTAGGGGAGTGGATAGAACCGCTTTTGAAAGACCGACAATTGGAGCTTATGAGCCACAGGCAATCATACCCGATGACCAACCCTTAATTATGCCTTTGGTGGGCACAGGAGCCTATACTATTGGTTCTGATTATACACTCAATGTGGTGTGGAGTGAAACCCGTGCGGGAATGGGTTTTGTGTTCAAGTGGTATAAAGATGGAATTCTTGCCCCTATCGAAACAAGCAGTCGTTTGTCGGAGCAAGCATCCGTAATAGGAACTTCGAATTATCGCGTCGAAATCACACTTGATGATAAGTCATGGTCTGCGGAATATATGGTGACGGTTTATCCAGACGTAATTTATGTTTCTGGATCAGGTGATGATGTCGACGACGGTGCGACTCCGGCGACGGCCAAGCGTTCTTTGGACAAGATTTTAGCCAACCTTCCTTACGGCGGAAACTTCACTATCAACGTGCTTGGCGATTCCTCCGGGTATGCCGTCAATGATCTATATACGCTCACATCGGGCGTGACATTGAATATAGCTGACGGCGCGATCATAAAGTTTGCCGATGGTGCCGGGTTTAATGTTGAAAGTGGTGCTACCTTGAACATTGGCAACGCGACGCTCACTCATCTCGCCGATGACACTGTTGGGGGCGACACAAACGAGGATGGCAACCGCTCGGTGCCGAGTCATGATCAATACACCATAACAGGCTCCGGCCAGATTTCGATTTCGGCGGATTGCGATTTCCGTTTCAAAACGTTCGAATACGGTGGAACACTTTCAGTCGATCAAATTTGGATCGGGAACAGGGTTTATCGCATCACCTCCGATGTGGTTGTGCCAAATGGCGTGAGTTTGACGATCCTTGAGGGCGCTATTCTGAAGTTCGACCAAAGCAAGCGCATCACCGTGCAGGCAGGAGGTTCTCTATATGTGGCAGGTGCAAGGAACAATAATGTGATTTTCACCTCCATTAAAGACGATGTTCATGGTGGCGACACGAATGGCGACGGAATAAGCACTATTCCCTCAATGGGCGATTGGCGGAGTTTGCTCATCAGCGGCCATGCGGACTTCAGGCATTGCAAATTGCTTTTTGGCGGCAACACGAATTCAGGTTCCTGGTCGGGGACTGAAGGCGGTGTCATCACCTATTTGAACGGCTCAACAGGAGTCATTGACTCATGTCTGATTTCGGATGGAAAGTTTGATGGTGTTTCTTCGTATGCGACCAGTCTTTTGATGGAAAACACGACTGTGTTTTACTGCGACAGGGCAATCAACGTGCTGGCGGGAGAGGCCGATATGGTTAATTGTGTGTTCCATGGAATGACGGGAAACCATGGGGTTCTGGCACACGGTGGCACTGTGAGGATGCACAACAGTGTTCTTTCCAAGGTTTCCTCCAGCTTTGTTTATGCTGGTTCATCAATTACGATAAAGAACAGCCTTTTCTGGAATCCTGCTGGACACGGCCCGCAATCTTACAGCGCGGTTGGCTCGAATGGAAATCTGTGGGGCGATCCTCTTTTCCATGATGCCGAAAATGGCGACTTCACTCTGAAAATCGGCAGCCCGTGCATTGACGCAGGGGATGGCTCCGTGGCACCTGAACGTGATTACTTTGGGCAGGAGCGGGTTGATGACATGTATGTGGAAAACACAGGTGTGCCGGCATCAAACGGGGCGTGTCCGGACATTGGCATTCATGAAATGAGCGCTAATGCGGTTTCGGATGTTGATTTGGCGGTTAGTCAGGTTGTTATCCCAGCATCGGCGAATGTTGGGGATGTGATTCAAATACGATACACGGTTACCAACGTCGGCAGCCTGTCTGCGCGTGGAACCTGCCGCAGCGAAATCACGTTTGTCGGAAATTCCAGCATGTTCAATACAAGCGCGGGCGCAATCACATCGGCGCTTAGCCTTGAGCCTAGCGAGAGCGTCGAGTTGACCGCAAATGTCACCGTGCCGAGCTTGGCGGAAGGCGACTGGCATTTGCATCTTCTATTAAACTCCGACAGGACGATTTTTGAAGGGCGCAATACTGATAATAATCTCTACAAAACATCGGATGCGATACGCATCACGATGGCGGCTTTGGGTGGGACGACCACGGCTGTAATCAACGGCAACTCCATCCAAACGTTCAGAGTCGAGACCTCTGCCAGCGAGGCGGGCACAATTCTGATCTATGCGCCGGAAGGCCTGAACATCTACGGTGCATTGGGCTATGTGCCGGGTGTCGGACAGAGCGACATAAAGGCCGTTTATTGCGGCGACGGTGTCTATGCTGTCACCGTGCCCCAGACCGAGGGCAGCATGTATCTGACAATCGAGAACACGTCCGTTGAGGACAAAACTATTCAGATAGAAAAAACAACAGCCACATTGAGTGTCCTTGGCGCAAGCACAAGCACACTTCCAAATACCGGCCAAGTGACATTCTCAGTTTACGGTACAGGATTTACGGATGCATCGGCGGTGGAACTTCGCAATGGCACACGCACGATTAGTCCTAAAAACGTCAAATATATTTCTGCAGCCGAATTGTCCATAGTCGTTTCCCCAGAGAATGCAGTCTTAGGGGATTACGACCTAGTTGTTATCAATGAAAGCACTACCGCAACACTCTCCGGAAAGATACAGGTAAAGCAGGCTGCATTGGGCGGTGTGTTAAAAACTGACTTTTTGCTGCCAAGTGGTGCGCGTGCCGGGCGAGTGTTTTGGTTTACCGTGACATGCACTAACGTCGGCGATGCGGATTTAAGCATTCCAATGGTGACAGTCACTGACCCGAGAACAGCCCCACATAATTCATTAAAATTTTCTTTGGATGGCGAAAATTATCAGACTGAGAAGCTGCAATTTCTGAGCCTCGATAATAACGGAGGGTTCAGTGCCATCTCACCCGGCGAGAGCGCTACGACAATCGTCTATTGTCAGGTTCCTGCCAACATGACCGATAGTGTCGGTGTCGCCGTCAGAGGTAATACAGCAAATGATGACATGTCTACTTTGACTAATGACATTGATTATTATTTAGATGTGTCGTTACTTGCTCTGGCTAGTAATGTAGAAAATATTGAGGCAAATCAGACTTTGTCTGACAGGAAATCTATTTTAGGAAATACTAATGGAGAGTTTATTAAAAACTTGGTTTCTATGGCTCAAAAATGTCAAGAGAATGGAATAATTATATTAGAAACTGAAAAATTAAAAAACCACATTTTAGGATATAAAACAAACACAACAGAGCACTTTGTTTCAAAGCAAAACATAGCACTGAATAGAACAAATACCGAGGTTGCTGGACTTCGTAGTCAAGGCAAATCTTTGAATATTCCCATTTCCGGAAATAAAAATGTGCGTATATACATGTACGTGTCAGGTGCATGGATTGAAGTGACGCGTGAGGAAAAAGGAATGTTCTCTGAACAAAAAGACTTAAAATATGTGGTCCTTGCCCATGGTATGAATGATTCAATTATGAATTCAGCGTGGCGAAGCCTGGCGTCAAAATATTCTGCTTCTGATACAGTAGTATTTGGTGTTGATTGGTCTGATTGGGCTAAAGAAGGATTTGGCCTTCCCGGGAAGGCAATAAATCCGCGACCCAGCGCATCGCACATAAGAGAGGCTGCAAAACTTGCGTGGGGCGGTTTGGTGTTGCTGGGAATATCGGGCAATGAAGTAGGCAGCCGTATGTTATTAATCGGACACAGCCATGGTGCTCATTTAAGCGGTCATATGGCGAATGACTTCGGTGCCGCAAGGCATGTAGGACTGGATACGTCAACACTGCAGTGGAAGAACGTTAGTGTTCATAATGGCAGTGAATTTTATCCTGCCGGTAAACTAAAATCAGAGTATTATAGGACGTCTCAGATAATGGGACGTGATGATGCTTATGCCAATGAGAATTATATAATCATTAGGCCGAGAGACCTTGAGGATGATCCTGGGTGGGGTTTTGTGGACGACCTTGGTCGGCATTCATATGCAGTGGAGTGGTTTACCAATAATTCAATTAATGGAAAACTCATAGAGGAAAAGACAAGCGGAAAAATCACGAACGAAGAGAAAAAATTTAACGGCCTGTTTGTTTCTTCAGGTGAGTTTGAGGGAACCAATAAAATTGATTCACCTAAATATACATACCATTTTAGGTCATCTAATTGGACGAATATGTATAGTGTTGCAGCAAAGGCTGCGGACGTGATTGGCCCACCTTGCCCAGTTACCGCTTGGGAAAAAGGCAAACCAGAGACACTCAATTTCTCGGCGCTAGACACTTTTTGGGCGCAAAGCCTTATGGATAAAGCAATTGTAAAAATACGCACATTGCCAGTTGCAACAGCCAAGGTCTACATGCTTAAAGAAAAAAGTGATAACCTTCCTCCCCCAACATGGGAAACATATACTGACAATAGCCTGTATGATAAGGTCGATATTGGCATTATCGAAGGAGTTCGCGATTCTTCAGATTTTTATAAGTTTTCTTTTCAAAACATAACAATACCACATGATGCGTTTGGCCCAGAATTTGGTTATGTAAATAACAATGGAGGTAACATGGTCCCATTCGACGAACCTATTTGGATTGTAACAGAATATAATATAGGAGGCAGTTTGGAGGTGTGTTCATCGGATAATTATGGGATTGTCAAGGGAACGCTGAAAGGAGGCACACGTCCTGTAGCGGCCATAAATGGAAATACTAATGATAATTTTGTTTTAGTAAAAAAATATTCCTACACACAGAAGGAATTTTATAATTTGTTGAGCGGCCAAAATATTATGGAAAATTATACATTTAATGCTTCTAGATCGGCAGCTGCCCCAGGTCGAAAATTGATCAACTATAGATGGACCAACAGATGGGGTGAGCTAGCAAGTGGTGCGAACTATAGTTTTGAAATTTCAAAGGCACGGGAGGCTACCTACGACATTTCGCTGACCGTTACTGATGATAATGGCTATACTGATTCAGTAACGGGATGTTTGCAGGTTACTATCGAAATAATTGGTGACACCTGCGCCTGCCCTCACCATCCCTGTGTCGGCACATGCAATTGCGGCAAATGCACGCCACTTCCTGCTGGCAAAGACCCTAACGAAATGTCTGGCCCTACCGGGGCAGGCGAATTGCGTTATATAATTCCAGGCGAGTGGCTTGATTTTAAGGTATATTTTGAAAACATGGCTACGGCCACGGGCGCGGCACAGGAGGTGCATGTCAACAATGCGCTCAGCCAGTATTTGGACTGGAGTTCGTTTGAATTGGCCGAGGTTTCGTTTGCCAACCAGATCGAGATGGGTTTGCGCGGCTTGAAGAGCGGCCAAATCGAGGTCGCGCAAAAGGGCACCAGCACCAAGGTGCGCGTGGAGGCTTCGTATAGCGAAAGCACGGGCAAGGTTTATTGGTATATGCGGTCGGTCGATCCTTCCACCGCCGACAAGTGGCCGCTTGATCCTTATGCGGGTTTCTTGCTGTCGAACGACGAGACAGGACGCGGCGAGGGTTATGTGGCTTATCGCGTAAAAGTGAAGGCCGACGCGCCGCATAATGTGCGCATCGACAGCAGTGCGGAGATCGTTTTCGATTACAACGATCCCATCGTCACCGATCCGGCCTGGTTCAACACCGTGTATGCCGAGGGATTGACTGCTCCGGAAATCACCATGCAGCCGTCCGATTCAACCAAGGCTCTCGGGGCTTCGGCGTCGTTTACTGTGGCCGCCACGGGTTATGAGCCGATGTCGTATCAGTGGTATAAGGATGGCGTTGCGATTGATGGACAAACATCCGCGACGCTCACGCTGTCCAGCGTGCTGGCTGGCGATGCGGGCGTTTACACGGTCACGGTCACAAACATTTTTAAGTCGGTCACGAGCGAACCGGCTTCGTTGACGGTGTTGACTCCGCCCGAGATTGTCTGGGCGCCCAACGCCGGCAGCCAGACCGTGCAGGATGGCGCGACGGCGACGTTTGCGGTGGATGTGACCGGCGGCAGCGCGCCGTTCACCTATGAGTGGTTCAAGGACAATGTGCTTATCGCGAGCGCTACCGCCGCCTCCTACACCACGCCGGCGACATTGCTCTCCGACAATGGCGCGGTTTACAAAGTCGAGGTTTCCAATGCCGCCGACACCGCCTCGCTCAATGCCACGCTCACCGTCGTTGCGAGTCCGAAGACTATTGCGGATCAATATAAATCGCAAATCGAGGATCCGGGCACGCCGACGGTTACGATATCGGGCACGGTTGATTTTTCGCTGGTTGGTGGAATCACGATTCCGTCCGGCAAAACAATCGTGGGCGCGGATTCCTCCTCAACGATCATCGGCGACATTACCATTCCGGCGGGCGCCTCCGATATCACCATCAAGGGCGTGAATATCACTGATGGCGCATTGGCCATAACGGGTGCGTCCGAGGTGGATATTTTACATTGCACGTTTGTTGACGCGCCTGTGTCGATCTCCGGAGGCTCGGATAACATTTCCTTCTCGTGGAATGAATTCACGGCCACGGCCACTTCGGAGGGCGGCGGTTCCGCCATGACGATCAGCAACGCCGGCGCTGTCATCGGGATCGCGCTTGAGCACAATCTCTGGGGCGACGGGTTGAAATTGGCCATGCCCGCCGTCACCAACGCGCGCGTTCACATGTATAACAACTACATCGCCGCGACCGGAAACACGTCCGCGACCGTGGCGGGCGCGCAGGCGCAGGTGCTTTCGCTGCACAATATCTACCAGGGCACGCGCGATTCGCTCGTCACGCAATCCGGCGGGCTCGTGCGTGCTCTCGACAATTTCCCAATCTCAACATCGGGATCGATGGCCGCGGGCGGGGACAGGGTGTTTGTGCCCTCTTACTCGTATGTCGTGCATCCGGCCGGGAGCGGCGAGCCGTTGAGCGCGAGCGAGCTCGCCTCGCTTGTCCAGAATCACGCGGGCAACACCGCCGGCAAGGAATCCACCACACCGGCATCGCAGTTGTCGGCCAGCATTGGCTTCGTCGGCGCCGCGGAAATCAGCGGCAATCCCATTCTCAACTCCGACGTGCCCGCCGGCGGCAGCTTCACGCTCTTGGGCGAGCCGCGCAATTTCACGCCGGTCTCCTACCAATGGTATCGCGACAACTTCTCCATTTCCGGCGCGACGGGCACCAGCCATGTCGTGAGTGGCGCCACGAGTTCCGCCCATGCCGGCATTTATGCTGTTGCGATGACGGCAAGCGCGGGCGAGATCGTTTTCTCGAAGCCGTGGTCGGTTACCGTCGGACCGATTGCCGCCCCAGTCATCGTTGCCCATCCGGTTTCGCAAACCGTCAATACGGGCGGCGAGGCGACCTTCGTCGTCACGGCGACAGGGGAGGGATTGTCCTACCAATGGCTTAAAAATAACACGCGCATCAGCGGCGCCACCGGCTCCTTCCACAGCATCGCCGGTGTCCAGACATCCCATGCCGGCAATTACAGCGTCATGGTAATGAATCCGTCGGGCACCGTCACCAGCAACACTGCCACGCTTACGGTTACCAACACCGGCGGCAACGGAGGCAACACTGGCGGAAACAACAATTCCGGCGGAGGAGGTGGTGGTGGCGGCGCGCTGAGCCTCTGGTGGATGGCGGTGCTCACGACCTTGGCGGTCTGGCGCATCATCGGACGGAAACTCGCGCAGTAACTGGGTCCCTCCCTTTTTGCTGAATGATTTTTGCTATGACTTTGCGGCGGATTTTACGCTGCAAGGTCTTCCGCTTTTCCTTTTTGGAAACTTTTCCGCACTAACTGATCGCGATTTGTATCTATTAACCTAAAAAGGAAAATGAAAAAGAGAGCCAGGCGGGGGTAAATGAGGTAAGAGCAGGGAGATGGAAACGCCAGCGCCCCCGATTTGCGCTCACC
>NZ_JAQFIP010000032.1 GCF_029504735.1 Ereboglobus sp. PH5-10
GAAGCCAGGTGTATTTTGACTATGAATACAACAAGGCCTCGGACTACGAGAGGCCCTGGTCGCTGAGCCTCGGCTACCGCCGCGCCTGGTAAGAAGTTCCCCGCGAATAATATATGTTAAAAGGGCGCCGCGTGAGGCGCCCTTTTTATACCCCATGGGATTGATATCGTGGGCTCGGTTCGAGAGGGGATGCCACTTGCGAGTGAGCTTTGGCCTTTAACCGGCGGGGTGCTTTCCCCGTGCAGGGCTCCGTCATTATGCGTTGCTTCGTATTCTTTTCGCAACTCAACCGAGGGCTTTCCTCCAGTGCATGAAAATGGTTTTCATTTTCTCAAAATAGATAATTGCCAATGGATTTTCCCTGCAATATTAGCCGTGATAATTATATTTTTTTTACCGGCACTTTATTCAGTTTTATGAACATGCTAAATCACGTTAAGCCACACCAGTTGGTTCGCAACCGTGCGCGGGGCCTCCTCGCGCTTTGCCTGTCCGCGGCCTTCGCGGTTTTTGCCGGGCAATTGTCCGCGCAGACAATTCCCATTACCAGTGGAACCACCAACTATAACGCCAGCGCCCCTGGCACGCATGTCCTGAGTTCCGGGTCTGTTACCGGGGGCCCAGCCGTGACTATTTCGGTTGCCGGCGTGGAGTTGCGAATCGACTCAGGCGCCCTTGCGGATGGATTGTCCAACTACGCGGTGAATTCTTCCGCCAGCAGTTTGATAAACAGCGCCGGGTTGATCCGGGGAGAGGGAGGCATTTCGTTTGCCGTCGGCGGCACGGTGCTCAATTCCGGCACGATTATCGGTAATAGCATCAGCTCTTCCAGCGCCGTCTATGGCCAGACCAGCATCCGCGTCGACAACAATGCGGGTGGTGTGATTCAAAGCGCTAACAGGGCCGTGTGGCTCAATGGCGGTGGCACGGTGCGCAATGTCGGCGCCATTACCAGCACTGGCAGCGTTGGCATCCTGTCCAATAACATCAACACCCTGATCGACAATGCTTCGGCTGGCGTCATCACTGGCGGCACCTACGGCGTGAGTCTCGTGAATGGCGGCATTGTCACCAACGTCGGCACGATCCGCGCCACCGCCGTCGGCGGTGCCGGCGTTTATTCCGACAACATTGCCACGCTCGTTAGCAACGCCACCGGTGGACTCATCGCCGGTGTTGAGCGCGGCGTGCGACTCAACAGCGGCGGCACGGTCGCCAACTCCGGCACGATTTTGGGTGGTGACTATGGCGTGACCATTTTTGGCGCATCGGGTGCGCTCACCAACAGCGGCCTTATTGATGGCATAAACGCGGGGGGCGCTTATCTTATGGGCGGCGGCACGATCACCAATACCGGCACGATCCGCGCAGGCCGCACCGGCGTTGGTTTCGCCAGTTCGGACGCGCTCCTCAATAATCTCTCCGGCGGCCTCATCACTGGCGGCACCTACGGTGTGCAACTCGTCGGCGGCGAAGTGCGCAATTCCGGCAGTATCACCGGCGCGAGCGTCGGCGTTTATTCCAACAGCAACGACACACTCGTGAACAATGCCACTGGCGGCGACATCTCGGGCGGCACCTACGGCGTGCAACTCGCCGCCGGCGGCACCGTCACCAATTCCGGCACGATTTCCAGCACGGGCGGCAACTATGCGGTTTCCGGCACCGGCTCCGCCGTGCTCATTTCCAACACCGTCGGCGGCGTGATTCGGGGCAACGGCGGCGTTGAACTGTTCAACGGCGGCACGGTCCGCAATTCCGGCACGATCACAGGCAACAGCAACCCCGCCGTCCATGGCGCCGCCAGCATCCTCGTCGACAACAAGGCGGGCGGCGTGCTTCAAAGCACCGCCGGCAGGGGCGTGTATCTCGCGTCCGGCGGCACCGTGTTCAATTCCGGCACCATTATGAGTAGTAGCGGCAACACAAACTACGGCGTTCGCATTGTCGGTGCCACCGCGCTCGTATCCAACTCCACTGGCGGCGTGATTCAGGGCGGCGGCGGCGTTTCGCTGCTCAACGGCGGCACGGTGATCAATTCCGGCACGATCACAGGCAACAGCACCAGTAGCAGCGGCGTCTATGGCGAAGTCGGCATACTCGTTGACAACAAAGTGGACGGCGTGATTCAAGGCGCCAACAATGCCGTGCTTCTCACGTCCGGCGGCACCGTCACCAACTCCGGCACCATTTCCGGCGCCACCGGCTACGGCGTGCGCGTCGACGCGGGCACGGCCCTTGTCTCCAACACCGCGGGAGCCACCATCGAAGGCGGCGTTTACGCGGGCGGCAACACCACCGTGCGCAACGACGGCGCGATCACCGGCAACCGCGGCGTTTACCTCGAAATCAATTCCATGCTTACTGGCACGGGCAGCATCAATGTCACCGGCACGGCGCTGACCCTGGCGAACGGTTATGTTTACACCAACACCCTCGCGCCCGTCGGCAGCCTCGTCGGCATTTCCTTCGAGGGCACCGGCTCGCTCGGCAACTCCGGCACCATCACCGGCACGTCCGACACCGGCGTGGAGGCGAAAAACGCCGCCATCGCCGTCACTAACGCCGCCGGCGGCGTCATCACCGGCGGCTCCTACGGCATCAATCTTGCCCAGGGCGGCACGGTCACCAACTCCGGTTCGATTGCCGGTGGCACTTTTGGGGCGGGAATCTATTCCAACAACAACGCCACGCTCGTCACGAACAACGCGGGCGGCAACATTGCCTCCAAAGGCACCGGCATCACGCTGAACGCCGGTGGCACGGTCGCGAATGCGGGCAGGATTAACGGTAGTTCTTCGCCTGCAGTTTATTCCTTCAACAATGCCACGCTCGTGAGCAACACCACCGGCGGCTCCATCTCCGGCAACAGCGCCGTTTGGCTGACTGCCGGCGGCACGGTCGAGAACTCCGGCACGATTCGCGGCACTGGCATGTATGGGGTCGCTTCCGGCAACAACGCCATGTTGGTGACCAACAACGTCGGCGGCCTGATTCGGGGTGGCAACACCGGTGTCAGGCTGAACGCGGGCGGCACGATCGCGAATTCCGGCACGATCGATGGTGACAGTAAACTTGGTGTTTACTCCAACAATAACGCCACGCTCGTCACGAACAACGCGGGCGGCTACATCACCGGTGCCACGGGCGTGTCTATTGCCCAGGGCGGCACGGTTACCAACTCCGGCTCGATCCGCGGTTCGAGCATCGGCCTTGATACCGCCGGCAATATCGCCGAGATCACCAACAACGCCCTGATCGAGGGCGCCTCCTCGGGCGTCAAGCTAAGCGGCGGCGGCTCGGTGCATAACACGCACAACGCGATCATCAAGGGCACCGGGGCCGCCAGCAACGGCATCCTTGCGACAAACGCTTCCGTCAACATTCGCAACGAGGAGCACGGTGTGATCATCGGCGGCGCCACGGGAGTCACCCTGCTGGCCGGCGGCACCATCAAGAACCACAGCTCCATCACGGGCACCTCCGCCACAAGCACCGGCGTGGTGGCCGGCGGCGGAGCCTCGGTCAACAACGACAGCACGGAAAGCATCATCAGCGGCGGCGCCATCGGCGTGCGGCTCGCCTCCGCCGGCAGCGTCACCAACACCGGCACGATTACGGGCACATCCGCGGGCGGCATCGGCGTGGTCTCCGAGACGGCCACCGCGGCGATCACCAACAAGGAGGGCGCGCTTATCAGCGGCGACCTCGCAGGCGTGAACCTTGTGCAAGGCGGCACGGTCACCAACTCCGGCTCCATCACCGGCACGAACGCGGGCGTCGGCTTCGGCGTGGATGCCGCCGACACCGCCACAATCAACAACAGGCATGACGCCACGATCTCGGGAACGACCGCCGGCGTGCGTCTCACGAATGGCGGCGCGGTCACCAACTCCGGCGCGATCGTCGGCGGCGACGCCGGTGTGGACGCGAAGGGCGTTGCCAGCGTGGGCAATTCCGACGAGGGTCTCATCCGGGGCGACACGGGCGTAAACTTGGATTCATTGGAGGCCACAATCACCAACTCCAGCACGATCATCGGCCTGGTCGGTGACGGCATTTACAACAGCCACGCCTCCGGCCAAACCACGGTCACCAACAACGCCGGCGCGCTGATCAGCGGCAAGGACAACGGTGTCAAGACGGTGGCCGGCCTCACGCTCGACAACACCGGCACGCTCCTCGGCGATGCCGGCGTCGGCGCCTGGGCTGGCGGAAAGGCGGGCATCAACAACCGCGGCCTCATTGAGGGCAGCGGGACGGGCGTGTATCTCGACGGTGCCTCGGGTGCGGCGGGCAGCACGATCACCAACTCCGGCACCATTGGCGTGAGCACGCTCAATCTGGACGACGCGGCCGTTTATATCGGACAAAACGGCGCCAGTGTCGTGAACCTCTCCGGCGGCAGCATCGCGAGCGAGGGTTTCGGCGTTTACATGGCGGGCAACGACAACACGTCGCTGGTTGACAACCGGCTCGGCGGCGAAATCAAGGCGGACACGGCGGTTTACCTGGCCAACGGGGGGACGGTTGTGAACAGCGGAGAAATTTACGGCAAGTCCTACGGCATTGACTCGGAGGGCATGGTTGCGTTCGTGAACAACATGGCGGGCGGAGTGATCACCGGCGACGCGACGGTTGGCGTCAACCTGCGGGCCGGTGGCACGGTCGCCAATTCCGGCGCGATCATCGGCAACGACCAGGGTGTGTTGATCGACGGGGCGGTGGCGCGCGTGGACAACAAGGCGGGCGGAGTGATCACCGGCGCGGCCACAGGCGTGGAGATTGCGCAAGGCGGCACGGTCACCAACTCCGGCACGATCAGCGGCGCGAGCTCAGTGGGCGTTTACACGGGCGGAATCGCGGTGGTTGAAAACACCGGCGGCCAAATCCAGGGCGGCAACATCGGTGTGTGGATGGACGGCGGCGGACGCGTGCGCAACACCGGTGTGATCACCGGCACGAACACCCACGGCATTTATTCCGCCACCAATGCGGACGTCAGCAACTCCGGCCAGGTGCAAGGCCGCACGACCGGCATTCACGTTGCCGGGACGAGCTCGATTTCGAGCAGCGGCGTGATCATCGGCACGGGCAGCGCGGGCGTTTATGTGAAGGACGAGGCGACGCTCACCAACTCGGGCCGCATCCAAGGCGGCGAATATGGCGTGGAACTCGGCGCCGACGGCACGGTGACCAACCGCGGCTCGATCACCGGCACGAGCAGCACGAGCACCGGCCTTTCCATTGCCGGGGACGCGCTGGTCGAGAACACACTGGCCACAAGCCTGATCAAGGGCGGGGAAACCGGCGTGTCCATGATCGGCGGAGGCACGCTGGGCAACAGCGGCACGATCCTAGGCTCACTCGGCTTCGGCGTCCATTCCGACGCGATTGCGACAATCACCAACAACCACGGCGGCCTGATTCAGGGCGGCTTCGACGGCCTGCATATGGTCGCCGGCGGCACGGTCGTCAACAGCGGCACGCTCCTCGGCGATGACGCCGCGGGCGTTTATGCCGGCGACACCGCGGCAATCATCAACAACCACGGCGCCCTGGCCAAGGGCGACGACTTTGGCGTGCATCTTGCCGGCGGCGGCACGGTGACCAACAGTGGCACGATCCTCGGCGACGCCGACAGCGGCATCATCGCCGTAAACGACCCCATCGTCGTTGAAAACACCGGCGGCCAAATCCAAGGCGGCATGAACGGCGTGTGGCTGGGCGAGGGCGGCACGGTGCGCAACACCAACGGCACAATCATGGGCACGACCGAGGACGGCGTATATTCGGGCACCAATGCCGGGGTGGAAAACACCGGCGGTTACATTAACGGCAACCGAACCGGCGTGCATATTGCCGGCAGCGGCACGGTGACCAACACCGGCACGATCGTCGGCACGGGCAGCTACGGCGTCCATGCCGGCCAGTCCTCGGAAATCACCAACACGACTGCCGACAGCCTAATCTCCGGCCAAACCGGCGTGTTTCTTGCCAACGGCGGCACGGTTACCAACGCAGGCACAATCCGTGGCCTCGCCAACGACGGCGTGAGTATTGCAAACGCCTCCGGCCTGGTCACCAACGACGGCTTGATCGAAGGCGCCGACGCCGCCGTGCAACTCGCTTTCGGCGGCACGGTGCAAAACACCGGCACGCTCAAGGGCGACCGCGGCGTTTACGGGTATGGGCTCAACGCGCCAACGGTGGTGGAAAATGCCGCCGGCGCGCTCATCAGCGCGGCAGACGCGGCGATTGATTTGCGAAGCGGCGGCACGATTGCGAACAGCGGCACGATCATCAGCGCGAACAGCGCCGGCATCATTGCCGGGGGCCACGCCACGATCACCAATGAGTCCACCGGCCTGATTCAGGGTAATTATGGAATCTCCCTTGACGCGGGTGGCACCATCATGAACGCCGGCACGATCACCGGCGCGACCATCGGCGTGGGCGCCGACACCGTTGCCGTCGTCGTCACCAACACCATCGGCGGCGTGATTAGCGGCGGTGCCTACGCGGTCAACCTGGCCGCCGACGCGGCGAACGAAGTGAACCTGTGGAACAGCAGCACACTCGCGGGCAACCTGCGCATCCTCGGCGCATCCTCACTGCTCACGCTCAACGGCGACACGGGCACGGAGCAACTCTACTCGGACGCGGTGACCGGCAACACGACCTTCACCGGCACGCTCGTCAAGCAAGGCGCGGGCACCTGGACAATCGACGCGCACCCCGGCGCGTTCATGGCGCAGCAAATGACGACGGTGGACGCCGGCAAGCTCATCGTCGATTGGGAGCAATACCAGCTCAACGGCTCGGATGTGAACATCGAGGCCGGCGCCATCCTCGAAGTGCGCACCGCCGACACTACCGGCACGACCACGCTCGTCAACCCGCTCACCGGCGCGGGTCTGCTCGACCTCGTCGGCACGGCGACGGTTAGCGCGCCCAGCGTCACCTTTGCGCTCGACCCCGCGATGGGCACGGCGTTCACCGGCACGGTCGGCGTGGGCAGCGCATACGGGAACAAGACAGTCTTCGACCTCGCCACCTCGGAAAGCGCGCTCGAAAACGCGACCCTCAAACTCAACGCCAGCAGCGAAACCACGCTCGACGCCAACCGCGAAATCGGCGGCCTCGACCTGGCCGGCGGCACATTCCTGGTCAAGACCGACACGACCGCCGCGGGCCTGCCGCCCTACAAGCTCACCGTCGAAACCCTCGCAGTCAGCGAAAGCGGCGGCCTCGCCGCCAGCAAGATCGGCGTGGACACCGAGGTGCTCTCCGGCATCAACCCGCCAATCCCCCCCGGCGACGGACTCAACGGCAGCATCTTCGACGTGGACGTCCTCCCGCCCGACTTCGAGCTCAATAAGCGCACCATCGTTGAGTCGACCATCAGCGGCCCGGCCGACGGCATTGGCTTCGACCTCGTTGACAGCGACGGCAACGCTCTCGCCTCCGGCACCGACAACACCCTCATCACCTTCAGAAACCAGGGCGGCATCGCCGATGTCGGCGTGAACACCTACGGCTACAACGCCATCACCCAGGGCGGCGACATCCTGCTCAACTACGGCCTCATCTCCATCGAGTCGATCAACTCCGCCGAGGCCGTCATCATCGACTCGACCGGTTCGCTTGACAAAACCCTCAGCGCCAAGCTCACCGGCACGACCGGCGGCGCGGGCTTCACCTTTGTCGGCGGCGAGGAAATCACCCTCGCGCACACCGGCAACGACTACACCGGCGCGACCCTCATCACCGACAACACCACGGTCATGGGCGGCGCCGCCAACGTGATCGCAAGCAGCACGGGTGTCATCATCGACGCCGGCGCGGCCTTCGACCTCCACCTCTACAACCAGCGCCTGCAAAACGTCCGCGGCGAAGGCGACATCAAGCTCGGCGACAAAACGCTCACCGTCATCAGCACCGAGACCGGCGTGGAATTTGCCGGCGTGATCAGTGACTCCGGCAGCGCCGGCAATGTGACGCTCGCCGACGACAGCGAGTGGACGCTTACCGGCGCCAACACCTACACCGGCGTGACCACGATCGGCGCGGGCGCGCAACTGCAACTCGGCAACGGCGGCGCCACC
>NZ_JAQFIP010000033.1 GCF_029504735.1 Ereboglobus sp. PH5-10
CTCGACGCGAACAACCTCTCGCTCGCCAACAACGTCACACTCGCCAGCACCGGCGAAGTGGACACGCAGGCCTTCACCGGCACCCTCACCGGCGTGATCAGCGGCACGGGCAACATCGCCAAGGCCGGCTCGGGCGCGCTCACCCTCACCAACGCCGCCAACACCCACAGCGGCACCATGCTCGTGCAAGCGGGCACACTCGCGCTCGTCGCGAACAACGCCGCCGGCGCCTCGACGATCCATGTCGATTCGGCCGCCCGTGTTGACCTCGCCTACACCGGCAGCCTCGCGAACGCGGTGAGCGGCGCGGGCATTGCCGAAGTCAACGGCGACATCCTCGTCACCGGCGGCGCGGCGAACGACGGCTTCAGCGGCACCTGGGCCGTCAACGACACCATGCGCATCGCCGAATCGAACGCGCTCGGCGCCGCGAGCAACGTCGCGCTCCCCGGCCTGCTGCAAACCACCGGCACGGCAGACATCACCCTCAACAACGCCCTCGCCGGCACCGGCACGATACAGTTCAACGGCAGCGGCACGCACGCGTTCGGCTCCGGCGTCGGCACCGCCTTCACCGGCCTCGTGGACGCGCGCGAAGGCGTCCTCACCTGGGACGCAAACGCGAGCGCGCTCCTCGCCGGCACAACCCTCGCCGCAACCGGCGGCCGCGTTGACATCGCCGCGGGCGCGCAAACCGCGGGCACCCTCGTTGCCAACGGCGGCACCTTTGCCTTCACCGGCACGGCAAACGTCACCGACTTCGCCATCGCTGCGGACAGCGCGGTTCACTTCGACCAGGACAAGCTCACCGCCAAGACGCTCCTGCAACAAGACGAGGCCACGACGGAAACCCTCGTCGTTTCCGCCAACACCTGGACCGGAACCATCGACGACCTGCGCCTCGTGAACAACTCCGGCGCGACCCTCGGCGCCAGCTCGACCCTCGCGGTCAACAGCGGCACCGACGCGCTCGCCATCTACAGCAACACCCTCGCCACGAGCGACAACAAAACCCTGACGCTCGCCCACCAGCTCACCGAGCTCCGGCTCCAGGCCGGCAAAACCCTGGTCCTCGACAGCGACGACGGCACGGCAACCGGCTCGGAACTGCACGCTCTGGTCTCCGGCTCCGGCAGCCTCGACATCTCGGCGGGCGACATGATCACGCTCAGCTCGAGCGCGACCCACACCGGCACGACCACGACGACAAGCGGCACCTTCCGCCTGGACGCGGCGGACGCCATTTACACGAGCGCCCTGCTCGTGAACAACGCCGTGCTCGACACCGGCGCGAACGCGCAAAGCCTGCGCGCCCTGCAAGGCAGCGGCACGATCCACCTCAACAGCGCGCTCACCGTCGAAAGCGGCTCCTACGCAGGCGTGTTCGACGGCGCGGCAACCCTCGAAAAAACCACCGACGCCACGCTCACCCTCTCCGGCAGCAGCGCGCACAGCGGCACCACGCTCGTCACCGCGGGCATCCTGCGCGCAACCAACGCCGGCGCGCTCGGCAGCTCCACGCTCGCGATCAACGCCACCGGCACGGCCGGGCTCTCCGGCATCAACGGCGCGGTCTCGAACGCGCTCACCGGCTCCGGCGAGCTGCGCGTCGTTGACAACGCCGCCGTCAACTACACCGGCAACGCCTCCGCATGGGCGGGCGCGACACACATTGACTCGGGCCGCTTTTACGTGAACAGCGCGTTCGGCTCCGCGGCCTCGCGCCTGGACGTTTATTCCGGCGGCACGCTCAGCGGCACCGGCGCGATCACCGGCTACGTTCACATCAACGGCGGCGTCCTGGCCCCCGGCAACAGCCCCGGCCTGACCGCAATCACCGGCACACTCCAGCTCACCAGCGCCACCCTCGATTACGAACTCGGAGGCATCACAAACCCCGGCCACATCGACCAAGTCGCGGCGGGCAACAACGACCGCGCCGACGTGACCGGCGACGTGATTCTTGTTGGCACGAGCACGCTCAACATCACCTCCACGCTCAGCCCGCTCGCCAAGGGCGAATACGACCTGATCCACTATGCGGGATCGCTCACCGGCAACGCCTCAAACCTCGTGATGGGCGCGTTCAACGGCTCGCCCCCGTCCGCCGCCGACGCCGGCAAATACCTCATCAGCACCGCCGAGCCCGGCTACATCAAGTTCCTCTACGACTTCGGCTACTTCACCTACTGGGACGGCGGCGACTCCACCAAGTGGAACGACAGCAGCCTCGACGGCGGCAGCGGCACCTGGTTCGCGCCGAGCGGCAACGCCAGCTACACGGCATGGGCGAGCTCGACGAACGGGGCGCCCAACGGCGAGTGGCTCGACGCCGGCTTCGCGATCTTCCGCGGCGCGTCGGGCACGGTCACGGTGGACAACACCGTCGGATCGGGCACGATTGCCTTCTCCGGCGCGCAGTTCATCACCGACGGCTATCTCATCACCGGCGGCACGCTCACGACCGGCGGCACCGGCGCGGTGGTGCTCAACACAAACCCCTCGGTCAGCGCCACCATCGCCACGCAAATCACCGGCACGCACAACGTGGAAAAAGCCGGCGCGGGCACATTGACGCTCTCCGGCTCGAACACCCACACCGGCACGACCGGCGTCCTCGCCGGCACGCTCGTCATGGCAAACGAGCACGCCCTCGGCGCGAACACGGTGAACCTCGCCGCCAACGCCACGCTGCGCGTCGCCACCGGCAGCATGACCTGGAGTAACACCCTCACCGGCACGGGCCTCCTCGAAATCGACCTCGCGTCATCCACCGACGCCTTTGCCTTCGCCGCCAGCACCGGCACCGCCTTCAGCGGCACGGCGAACTTCAACAACAGCGCGTATCTGCTCAACAACGACACGCTGGCCAACGCCACCGCGAAACTCAACGCCGGCAACACGACCACTGTGGCCACCGGCACGCAGCACATCGGCAACCTCACAGCCAGCGGCGGCGCGCTCGGCTTCACCTATGCCACCGGCACGCAAGCCAACGGCATCATCCGCACCGGCGCGTTCGACGCGATCAGCGGCACGGTCACCGTTACGAACACCAACCCGTCCACCGGCACGACCGGCCTCTTCGCAAGCACGCTCCTGCAACAGGACGAGGGCCTCTCCGTGCGCCTCCTTAACGCGACGACCGTCAGCAGCACCAACCTGACCCTTGCCGGTGGCGCGACCACGACCGCCAACATCCGCGACGGCGCGGTCACCACCGCCACGGCCACCTACACGCAGGCGCTCAACTACACCGGCGGCCTCGCGGTCGATTACGCGCTCACGCAACTCGACCTCGTCGCAAACCAAACCACGACACTCTCCGGCGACGTCGCGACACCCGCCGGCGGCGCGGAACTGCACGCCCAAATCACCGGCGCGGGCAACCTCGCCATCAACGCCACCAACGCGATCACGCTCAACAACGCCGCCAACACCTACACCGGCACGACCTTCATCACCAGCGGCACGCTCATCAGCGGCACGAGCAACGCGCTTGGCAACACCGCCCACCTCGCCGTCACCAGCACCGCCGCCTACAACCTCAACGGCCACACCCAAAACATCGGCGGCGGCAACATCGCCGGGAACCTCGCCGGTTCGGGCAGCCTCGGCCTCGGCGGCATCGTGAGCATTACCAGCACCAACGCCGCCTTCGCCGCCAGCGTCGGCGTCACCGGCACGACCGCGATCGCCAACACGCAGGCGCTCGGCACCACCGGCACGATCAACACCACCGGGCAGCTCGTCCTCGACAACGCCACCGGCGCGCTCGCCAAGCAAGTTGCGGGCACCGGCACGGTCTCGCTCATCAACACCTCGAGCGTCGCGCTCACCGGCGCGAACACGCTCTCGGGCGAATGGAACATCGCGCAAAACACCGCGCTGCGCGCCAGCGGCACCGCGAACCTCGGCGCGGCCGACATCACCGCCAACGGTCTTATCACCATCGCGAACGCCGCCAACGAAACCCTCGGCAACAACCTCAGCGGCAGCGGCACCCTCGCCAAGGAAAACACCGGCAACCTGACAATCAGCCACACGAACGCCTTCGCCGGAGCGACGCAAATCGACAGCGGCACGCTCACTCTCGCCGACCTCGGCGGCGTCGGCGCAAGCACCGTCGCCAACAACGCCACGCTCGACCTCGCCGACACGGGCACCTTCGCCAACACGATCAGCGGCACCGGCGTGAACCTCGTCTCCGGCTCCGTGAGCCTGCGCGGAACCAACACCGCCTTCACCGGAACGTTGCACGTCACCGGCACCGCCGACATCACCGACAACGACCAAATCGGCGGTGCCACCGCGCAAGCCGTCATCGCATCCAATGCGAAACTGGCCACGACCGCGACCACCTTCATCCACGACCTGACCGGCGCGGGCCTGCTCGCCGTGGACACCGCGAACAAAACCTTCGACTTCGCGGCAAGCGCCGGCAACGCCTTCAGCGGCACCGTTTCCCTTGCGAACACCACGATGCGCCTCGGCCTCTCGAACACCAACGCCTGGGCGCTCGCCAACTCCACCCTGCAACTGCTCGGCGGCTCGACCCTCGCGACCAACTCCGAAACCCGCCGCCTCGGCGGCCTGGACCTGGGCGCGGGAAGCGTGACCGCGATCGACATGACCGCGATCATCCCGGCGCAAGTGCTGCAAACCGGCACGCTCGCCGTGGACAGCGGCGCGAAGATCGCCTTCAACGGCTACACCGGCACCACGCCGGTCATCTCCCCGGCCAACCCCGTCAACTTCCTCGACCAGGACGGCCTGACCGCGCACGCCACGCTGCTCATCGCCACCGACAACCTTCTCACAGACAATGTTCACGTTGCCCTCACGCAGGAAGACGGCGTCACGCCGATTACCTTTGGCCAGCAAATCGACTACGGCGCGGCCATCGCCACCTATAACTACACCGCGCTGACCGGCACCCAGGCGCAAGCCCACTCCGGAACAGTCAGCGGCACCGCCGGCCTCTACTACGACTACCTGCTTACAACCCTCGACATCAAAACCGGCACAACCCTCGTCCTCGACAGCACCGCCGCCACGGACAAGACGCTCTCGGCGCTCATCACCGGCTCGGGCAACCTCGAACTGGTCGCCGGCACCGGCCACATCATCCTGAGCCACAGCAACAGCTACACCGGCACGACCACGCTCACCTCGGGCACGACCATGCTCGACGCCACCGACGCGCTCGGCCAAACCGCGCACCTGACCGTCACCGGCTCCGCCGCGCTCGACCTGAAAAACAACTCGCAGACGATCGGCGGCGGCCAAATCGACGGAAACCTTTACGGCCTGGCGACGGGCAGCCTCGGGCTTGGCGGCACGGTGAACATCACCAGCACCAACGCCTCCTTCGCCGCCAGCGTCGGCGTCACCGGCACGACGACAATCAACAACACCCAGGCGCTCGGCAACACCGGCACGATCGACACCACCGGCCAGCTCGTCCTCGACAGCGCCACCGGCACGCTCGCCAAGCAAGTCGCGGGCACCGGCACGGTCTCGCTCATCGCCACCTCGAGCGTCGCGCTCACCGGCACCAACACGCTCTCGGGCGAATGGAACATCGCGCAAGACACCGCGCTGCGCGCCAGCGGCACCGCGAACCTCGGCCTGGCCGACATCCTCCTGGACGGCCTGCTGACCCTCGGCAACACCGCCGACGAAACCCTCGCCAACAACCTCGCCGGCACCGGCACCCTCGCCAAAGAAAACACCGGCAACCTGACCATCAGCCACTCCAACGCCTTCGCCGGTGCGACGCAAATCGCCGACGGCACGCTCACCCTCGCCGACCTCGACGGCATCGGCACAAGCACCGTCGCCAACAACGCCACCCTCGACCTCGCCGGCACGGGCACCTTCGCCAACACGATCTCGGGCACCGGCGTGAACCTCGTCTCCGGCAATGTGAGCCTGAGCGGCACCAACACCGCCTTCACCGGCACGCTCCGCGTCACCGGCACCGCCGACATCACCGACAACGACCAAATCGGCGCAAGCACGGCGCACGCCGTCATCGCCACCAATGCGAAATTGGCCACGACCGCGACCACCTTCATCCACGACCTGACCGGCGCGGGCCTGCTCGCCATCAACTCGGTGAGCGGCACCTTCGACTTCATGGCGACAACCGGCAGCGCCTTCGCCGGCACCGTGACGCTCGACGCCACCGCGCTCACGCTCAACACCAACCACAACACCGAGGCGCTCGCCAACGCCACGCTCCAGCTCAACACCGGCGGCATCCTCCACGCCAACGCCGAAACCCGCCGCATCCACGGCCTGACCCTCAACGGCGGCGCGCTCTGGCTGCCCATGAACGGCGT
>NZ_JAQFIP010000034.1 GCF_029504735.1 Ereboglobus sp. PH5-10
TCTGTGCTGATGCTCTTCAACCTGCTCAGTGTGTGGCAGGGGGCGGCGTTGGGCGAAAAGCGCGAATACAAGCGTCCGGTGACGCTGCGCACGGAGGTGTTCCTGTGCGGAGCGGTGGGCGGGCGAAGCGGGCACAAGCATGTGCTGCACATGAGCGGCAGCTGGGGCGGGTTGGAAAAACGCAAGCCGATGATCGAACAGACATTGCGATGGTGCCGTTCAATCGCGCCGCGATTGGAACAGCCCGGTGAAAAACCAAGGGACATCCCCCCGGGCTTGCTGCAAAATTAATCTCCAATCGCGGTTTTCAGGTTTATTTGAGGGCAAAGCCCCACGTCGGGCCGTAGTTGAAACAAAAAGCCCCCAAAGTGTTGAACCTTGGAGGCTGCTTGGGGCAAGTTGATGGTGTTGAGCTTTGTTGGTTACATGAAAGCTTCTGTTGAAATATTAAAATGCTTTGCGAGGGTTTTGATGTGGGGGACGGTAAGATTTCGTTCGCCTTTGACTAAACGATAGGCCGTTGAGCGGTCGATGCCCAGTATGCGGGCGAGTCCGTCTCCGGTTATCCCGTGTTCTTGCATCAGGTAACCCAGCACATTTGCATTTTTTGGAAGACTTTCTTTTACATGCTCTTTTTCGTAGGTTTCAATTAGTCCGGCGAGGATAACAAGATAGTCCTCTTGATCGGGCGTAAGGTCGTGGCCTGCGAGCATGTCCACCATTTCAACGGTGTTGTTGTAATCCGCCTCGTCGTGAATGGGACGGGGCATGTGAATGCCTACCAATTCATTGTAGGTTTTGGGGAGGCTTTCGAATGACTTTTTGGCGCTTGTTTTTATAACTCGGATTTCCATCGGCTTTTGTCGCATTCGGCGCGCGGGAGCAGCCGGAAGATGAATACCAAGCGGTTAGGGAAACAAAATTTCGAGAAACGCGCCGGGAACAGCTTGTTCGGCGGTTTGTTCGACGATTGATATGTGTTTTTCGATTATGTCCCATCTTGTTAGGGGCAGCACGATGATCGCGATTTTTCGGTTCGTGAGGTTTTGTTGATACCTCAAATTTTTGTCGGTCGTAATAATGCAATCGAAGCCTGCTTCTTCGGCTGTGGCGATGAGATCTCCGTTTTTCTTTTCGTGCCAACTGCGCTGATAGGCTGTTGAGACTGTGTGCGCCGCGAGATATTTTTTAAGGGGCAGGGGTGTCCCTTGATCGAAAAGGATTTTCATGCGGGTGCGAGGCTGCTGGTTGTGAACTCAAGCACCTCGTTCACTTGTTCTTTTGTGACACCTTCAAACCACGATAGAAAGTCGTCTATGGTGGCTCCTCCCTCGATGTTTTCGAAAAGGGCGGACACGGGGACTCGAGTGCCAGCGAAAACGACCGCTCCGCTCATCACGTCGGAGGAGCGTGAGACGGCAGGGCAATTGTCCCAATTAAGTGTCATTGTAGCGGATGCTGCGGCATTTGGTTGTTGCTGTCAAGTGGTGTGAGTTGTATGAATGTTTTCATGTGTATAAAGAGACCCCAAGGCCTCACCCTTGGAGGTTTTGAATCGTTGGCGTGATGCTTGGTTAGCGCTTTGCGAGCCGCTTGAGTAGTCCAGCGATCGCAAGGCCGGCGACGTAGAGGAACGACGGGGCTCCGCCACCGCCGCCGCCACCGGACGAGCTGTTGTTATTGCCGCCGGTGTTGCCGCCACTTGTGGTGACGGTTACGGTGACTGCGCTGCTGGTGACGTTGCCGTAGGTGAGGCCGTATTTGTTGGAGATTGTCGCAACGTAGGTGCCCGACGTAAGCACGGTGCCGTAATCAGTGTAGATTGCGGTCGTGGTGCTTGAGCGGGGTGAGAAAAATGTGTCGTTGTCGATGCTGATGCGCATTTGCGCGGTCTTGAGGACGAAGCCGTCGGCCATTTTTTTGCGCGCGAAGCTTTGAGCCTGTTAAGAGTCGCAATAGCATCGTCAAAAATTACGTCGGCCTCGGCCAATAGCCTTTCTCGGCTCGGGTCATCCCGCTTGAGCAGGCGATATGAGTTCCAGCACCGCCCATATTTATAAAACAGATTAACGTGAGCTGAGGCATGGAGGGGCCTCAAAATAGCTTGGAGCGGGGGCATCATGGGTGTGAATAGTGGAAGGCTTGGGCGGATTGTTCGGGCGGATCGAAAAATCCGCGGGTAGTAGGCGCAAAAAATGCGCGCACAGGAGTGAGCCGGGTTTGCGGAAAATATCAGGCGGAGGCTGCCGGCGTCATTTGCATTATCCGCATGACGAGGATGAGCAGGAGTGTCTTTGTTTCCGACGGCAATTTTTCGTATCGCCGCATCACCGGCTCGTCTTTCATCAGCTCGGAAAGTGTTCCGTTGAGAAACGCCTTGACGGGGGTTGTCCCTGCGGCGCGCGCCGGTTCCAGCGCATTCCACATCATCTCCCAGAATATTGCCTCGTCAGAGTCCGTGATGCGCGCGGTTGCGTTGCCATTTCTGGCCCATTTACTGTGCTCGGCCTGGTAAATTTTCATCGCCCCAATGAGGTAGGTTTGGACGAGGCCTGGAACTGACTGGACGATTTCGTCGCGCAGCGTGGCGGCGAGCAGTTCACGAACCCTTGCTGTGTGCGGATTCTTTGCGCGGCTCCTCTTCGGTCGCGCGAGGATTTTGCCGATTGCTTTATTGATGGCCCGGTCGGCGGATTTGTTCTCCGCGCCGGCGGGGATATTGTGGGGGATTTCGCAAACCGGGCTTTTGCTTCCGGCGGCGAGAATTTTTTTGGCGAAGTCTTCGACGCCGTCCGCTTGGGCTGCGATTTTGTCGGATGTTTTCCGGCTTAGGATTATCCGGTGGCCGGCCTCGGGACGTCTGTCTTTGCGTGTGCGTTGTGCCATGTTGATTTTGATAAAATCGGTGATGATGGTGTTGCGGTGGAGTGGAGGGGGAAATTGCGGTGGTTGCGCTTTTGCGCGCTTGCCGGTGCGTTGAAAAACAAGAATCCGACGAATCGAATGCATTATAATATTTTAAAATCCCTGTTGATTTTATCGATTTCCGCGTCGAGTTGTGCGCGGGTGATAAACCGTGGCGGCGGTATGCGAAGGAGTCTGCCGATGAATGCATGCAGCCTTATCCGGAACTTGAGGGAGGCGCTTTGATTTTCCGGCGCGTTGAAAAAATCCTCCAAGGGGTGTCGGTTTGACGGCTCGTTTGGCGGTGGTGTCATAAATGATTTAAATGAGCGCTGTTTTGGCGCGGGCCAGTTGCGCGTTTCCGAATCGTGCGCGGCGAGTGTTTTCACGGGGAATTGCATGGCAAAGACAAACTACTATTGATGTCCTATTATTCATGGGTGACTCCTTATGCCATTTTTGCCAGTGTGTCCGCATGAAGTCCGGTGAAAAACGCCGCGCCGAGAGACGCAAACACAAGAAGGAGCTCTCCGAGAAGCTCGGACGGCTGATTGCCGCCGAGCGCAAGAAAATCGGTCTCAACCAGGACGATTTCGCGCACGAGGCCGGCATTCACCGCTCCTACATCGGTTTCATCGAGCGCGGGCAGCGCACCATCACTGTCGCCCTGCTCGCCGATGTGTGCCGGGCGCTGGGCAAGCCTCCGTCAACACTGCTCAAAAAGCTGAAGCTTTGATCGCAGCCGGCGGCGCGGCACGCCCGCGGTTGCGTCCAGGGCAAATCACCGGCGCGTGCCCGGCGACGGGATGTGATTCAGAAGTTTCGCAAACTCCCGGTAGAGCATATCCCTGAAAACCTTGGCGTTGATCGCGTCGATCATGTCGAGGCGATTGGCGAGCATGTTGGCTGTCAGTCCCTCCCTGTAAAAGGCGAGCTTCACCGGATCGCCTCCGCTCAAGTGAGGCATGAAGAGGGTCCGTCCGGGCGGGTGTTCGGGGTATTTCGCGCGCGGCGAATCATCGTCCGCTCTTCTGATTTGATAGAATGTGGCCCAAGGGAATGCGTTTTTGAGATCGAGCCAACATTTGGTGTTGGCGTAGCCGCCATCGACGGGGACGATCAAAATGAGTTTGGTGCCGGTTTCGTTGCAGAATGCCTCGAAGTCAAATTTGCCGATAAACACATCCAGGATTGCGTCTATTACAGCGAAGCCACCCTCGAAGTCGGCGATGATATTTTTTCCTTCGCGCAGGGAATCGAAAAGCAAGTCCTGGTTTTCAAAGCGATCTATCTTGAGGCGGTTGGGGATTGTCTCGGGGAAAATTTTTACGAGTTCCCCGCTGATTGAATCGGCGTTGTGCAGGAGAAATTTGTGACCGAGGTTTTTCAGGTATTCGTAGAGATGCGCGCAGCAAAAAGTTTTGCCGAGGGCGCCCTTGCTCTGGATGAAAAAGATGGCGGTGTTTTTCGTTTGGTTTTTGCAAGCGCCAGCGGACGCGTCGCCGGCGGCGCTGTCCTGAGGGACAATTTTGAAATCGCGGAGCGCCCTGGCGACTTCCACGTCCAGTTGCGAACGGGTGATCAACTGCCTCGGGGTGATTCCGAGGAGTTTTCCGATAAGCGCATGCAGTCGCTCGCGGCGCGTGAGAACGCGTTTTTTGTTGTCCGGCGTGGCGGATGTGTCCGCCGGCGAGATGGAGTGCTGGGTCATGATGGTTGTGGTTGGAATTGTGCGGGGCGAGACATGCGTGAGTGTTTCATCGCAGGTTTCTATGGCAAGAAGATACTACTATTGATAGTTTACTCTTGATGGATTGATGTGACGGCGTTTTCACGACCGGCTTCGCATAAACCCCGGTCAAAAACCGCCCGCCTCGCGGCTCGCGGAATTGTTTCCGCAAAGCCGGTCGGCGGGCGCTTTGTCAGTCTGCGAGCCTACTCAAACGACGGCGGCGTTTCTCCGTGAATCGAGGCGAGCAGGTGCGCTAGAGTCGGCGCGTAGTCCGACTTGGAGCCTTTCACCCTCCATCCATTTTTTGGCGTGAAAACGATGCTGTGTTTTCCGTCATGGATGATCGTTCTGCCGCTGACATCAAGGACCACCTCGGCGACTCCGGCCTCGAGAAGCGTCTCGTAGTCGTTGGTGCGGGTGCCCATGTTCATCGTCGTCAAGGCGGTGATTGAGCGCGCTTGGGCGTCGGTGACATTGATGTCGTTGTCGAGTTGGCGGAAGCCCTCCTCGGCGGCGTTGGCGTCATCGGCCTCGGTTTCGTGTTTTCCATAGATATGGATGCTTCGGAGGCCGCGCAGGAGCGCGAGGGGAACGGGCACGGTGCGCCCGGAGGGTTGTATCAATTTTATGATACATGGTTTGTTGCTTGTCATTTTTTCGGGTGTCTTCGCCCGCGAACCCTTCAACCGAAACTTCGGATGAATACAAAAAGCCGCGCGCGAGGACGCCCGCGGGGCAAAACATGCGGGAGCCGCGGCCCGAAGGACCGCGGCTCTCGTGTTGCCACATCAGCTCAGATGCAATCGTCCGGAAGCGGCAAAAGCTCCACCCATCCGAACGTCTCGATGATTTTTTCCTTCGCAATGCGTCGTTTCACCGCCGACAGTTTTCCGAACTCATCCGCCTCCGGCCATGTCCCCGAGGTGAAAGCTCCAAACCTGTCGGTGACGAAGGAATAAAAGGGATTCACGCCCTGCGACGGCGGCGATTCCATCTCGACGATTTTGTCCAGGAGGCTGTTGACGATGACACTTTCGGCTTTCGTCAGCCCGGTGGTTTCCGTCGCGTCAGCGTCCGCCTCGACCCACTGGAAGGCGTCCTCGATTTTGTCCGCCTTCCAGATGGCCCTCAAAATCGCCGGCAGGCGCAGCCAAACCTCGTGGGAGATTTCGCGCTCGAGCCTGGTTCTGGCGTGGAAGTAGGCGTCAACCTGCCATTCGATGTCGGGCTGGTCCGGCAGCGCGTCGAA
>NZ_JAQFIP010000035.1 GCF_029504735.1 Ereboglobus sp. PH5-10
ATACCTGAAAGCTTCCAATACCTGAAAGCTTCCAATACCTGAAAGCTTCCAATACCTGAAAGCTTCCAATACCTGAAAGCTTCCAATACCTGAAACCCTCCGAAAGTAAACTTTCGGAGGGTTTCAGGTATTTTTGCTTTTCAGCAAAAAAACCTCCTAATTATCTGACCGTAAATAAATTACACCGATCAAATAAATTAAATACCCAAGTAGCAAAAAAGTATTTTGAATTTTTTAGGTGATTTCGATATAACAATTGATGGCAAATTCACATACGCAAAAAAACTTACCTAAAACATCGAAGGTGCCTCGCACTGACGATCCAAAAGCATCCGAAAATACGCATTCGGTGATTTTTTCCAAGCCACGAGATCTTTCTCGTGAATTCGGAATCTCGCCCAAAACATTAATGCGCTGGGCCGCAGCAGGAAAAATCAATCGATTTAAAGTGAATTCCCGTTTGGTTCTTTTCAAGCGGGAGGAAATCCAATCCTACATCGAAAACGCAAAGGTTTCGAAGGGAGGTGTCAAATGAGCTCAAATCTTCTTCTTTCTGACAAATCCAGCGACGATGAAACAAAGCACCAATTGCTTAATCCCATGGACTCAACCGTTGTTCAAACCGCCCTGCGGGATATTTTAAACGGTTTTGTGAAATTCGGAAAACGAAACGAAATAGACCACAGACTAAGTGATGCGTTGATGAGGGCGCTCACCGCATTCCTCCCTGATGGCACAGAATTGATTGTTGGTGCCTCGCACGATCCAAGAATTGAGAGCGCGTTGGTGGCCATCGAAAAAGAAATTCGCAGTCAAGTCCGCAAGAAATCAATTCCCCTGGATCGCTCGACTGTCTTCCGAATCATCAATGAATTGGTTATTTTTTTGCGAATCAAGACCTCCACTAAGGGTGAAATTCCTCAAACCCGAGCCCAGCTCCAGGCACTGGAAAAATGCCCGATTCAAGAACAGGCGATCATTTGGAAGACCACTATTTTGAAGAATTCGGGAACAAATATCACCAGGAATCATATATTGGAGACGGCCCGCGCCCGTGGCCTGCAAATCAAAGAAAGCAATCCATCGAATGCGGAAATTTTAAAACAACTCAGAGGAAAATGGAAAATCTTGAGAGATGCTAAAAACAAAAAAGAGAGTAAATCTGTAACGTATGAGATTGATGTATTATTGGGCAAATCGAACACACCCAAACCAAAGACAATCAAACGATCTTTCACTGGGGATCCTCCTAAAAACGGCGAAAAAACATCTGTGCCGAAACGCGAGGCTCCGCCACCTCCGACGGAAGAACCAAAGCAGGCCACTGAGAAAGCCACAGAGCCTGCAAACCAGAAAAAACATACGGAGGGGGATGCGCTATTAGGTAAAAATTCTGGAAAAACTCCGGATTCCCCGCATTCCAAGGCACCTGAATCATTGGCGGAAGAAACCAAACAAGTTTCACCAACAGATACCCCACAGGTGGACATGGCCAATCCAGCGAAACAACAAGCAACAGCTACCGCACAGAGGCAGCTTGGCCTCTTAGGTTTCGGTCAAACACCCTTGCCAAAAATCACGTCTGACCCATTCCCTAAAAACACCGAACCCCACCTAGAAAAGACTGCAAAATCGGCCCCGAACAAGCGCAGTCCCAGCGCCTACTACTCTGAAACGAAAACCGAAGTGCATCTCAAATTCGACTCTCGGGAAACATATCTCGAGATTATAAAAGCAACCTTAAACTTTGCCGATATGGGATTCAAATTCGATGGCAAAAAATGGGTCATCAACAGGGATCAACTTATCCAACTTGAAAATCTCACATCTGATGACCTTGTTTTGAAATTGCAAAATCTCGGCTTGAAGATTCTCCCGTTTGAAACAACCGGAACGGAGGGGGCAAAATGAATCCTAAATCAATTCACTATGCACTTGTCCGCACTGCAAAACTGGTGCCACGCGTCCCACGGAAAGGCATGAATCGATCTGGCCGCACATACGCCGAAAATATCGACGATACAGCAGATCACGAACTCCGCCTAAAAACTGTCCCAAACGCGAACCCGGGAAAAAAAGATGACAACCATCTGATTCTCTTTGAGGGCGACAAAATGATAGATATGCCTTTCAAGGATGCCCGTGAAAAAGGCTACATGCATCGTAATCTCTTCTATAATCTCGCAGTTCGTGAAATCACAGCCAAAGGCATTGACATGGAAAAACTCCGCAAGGACTACGTCCTGGCACACCAAGTAATGATCTCCGCAAGCCATGATTTTTTCAAACGTGGGACGGCACCAGAGCGAGAGCCTGGAAAACCCGCAAAGTCTGGGTCCTTAATCATCGACGATGATTATTTTCGCTGGCGGAAAGATGTCATCCAATTCCTGATCAATAAATTTCGAGGCCTGATCGTTGCCATCGTCGAACATCTTGATGAGACAACGCCGCACCTTACTGCGATTATTGTGCCGCTAATTTTCAAAGAGGTGAATTCCCCTGGGCGCCGTGGCTCAAAATCTGCACCGGCGGCTAGAAAAGAATGGCGACTTTGCGCCAGTGCCCTGTTCACGCCCTCCCTTTTGCGTAAGCTTTGGAGTGAGCTAGCAATCGCAATGAAACCCCACAAACTCCATCGCCCACCAAAATGGGCACGCGTGAACCACGAAACAATTAACGAATTTTATTATGCCCTCGCCGAAGGAAAAATCGCTGCAGAAACATTTAAAAAATTAATGAACTTTCAACTCCCCGCACCTAATCCAGGGTTATTTGGTGAGTCCTTGACTGCTTACCACACGCGTGCGCAGAAGGCAGTAGAAGAAAACAACCACATCCTTTATTCACATGTCGATCTCGTGCATTATCAAGCTCTCGCTTACCAAAAAACAAAGGACGAAATAGACCAACTACGACTCTCGCTAGAGCAATGTGAATTAGCACTATACACCGCGCGCGAAAACGCAACAGACCTCGAAAAACAACTGGCCAATGCGCGCACTAAACTTCAGCCACTACATTTGTGTTCTGTGCCTGATCTACTAGGATTGAAGTCCGCCATTGAGGGTGGAAACATCTATAAATTAGCCGACGACCGGATAATTAAATTGGAAGACCGAAAATTCATTGTTTACCGAAACATAAATTCAAAAAAGGCTATGCACTTCGGAGAGGGTGCATCCGAATTTCTGGCCTACCTTTTCGACTGTAAACCTTGGGATGCTGCAAGGAACCTTTGGTTTTGTTTTGGAGAGAGGGCAGCAGGAGAGCTTGTGGATTGTTACAAACAATCATTCAGAAGCACTCCAAATCAGGAATTCATTAAAAATTTGCTTGCCCGTTTTGCGATGGCAAACAAACCAATTGAAACCGTCAAACCCAAAAAGGAGGATGCAAAAAAAGAGACAACTTCGCCTCAAAAACCCTACTTTGACAAAATCGAAATTGAAGAAGAAAAAGATGAAAAAAAATCACATAAAAATTATCAGAATGAAAGGGAAATTTGACCTGCCGAAGTGGACAGTGTTGCGATAAGGAATCGCTTTTAGGCGGCTCCTTATTTTTTTATCGCACAGAGATCGGCCCCAATTTTTGTGTGACATAAACACACTTGCATTAACCAAGAAAATTAGAAAAATATCCCCTAAATATCAACCTTGTTGAAAAAAATGGATCCGACCTCGAAAAAACTAAAAAAAATGGAGGAGCTGGTTCAAATCCTTCTGGCTAAGAAAAACAAAGAGTTAAAAGCCCTGCCTGCCTATTACGGTTTTCCAAATATGGAAAAATTTAAAGAGGCATTGGACATAGCCGAGCAATCCCAACCGGAAGCAACCACACATGGTGCCATACTTGAGGCAAAACTACCGCGAAAGAGAAGCCCCTACACCAAAACCACGCCAGAACAGGAAAAAACCATCATCGAAAAAGCGAAGGAAGGGCTCAACGACACAGAAATAGCCAAAAGCCTTGGCATCAAACCAAGAAAGGTCACCAGTGTGCGCATGAAACACGGCATCAAAGGCCGCCCTGGACGTAGCAAATCAAACTCCGAACAAACCCCACCAGCAACGGAAACCATGCCGCTCAATGCGCGGGAATCGCGAGCCTCCCTCCGGTAGCTTGAAATGTGAAACATTACGATTCCGAGCACGATGTCCATTTCCGCAACCTTCACGCGCGCCTCGCGGCGGAGGCATTCAATGATTCACCGTCGAGGAAGTGCAATCAATCTTCTACGCAGGCACGGTGGCCGAGCATCTGCAAAACACGCGTCCCGAAGACACTCACGATGTGCGCGAAACCTATCGACTGATCGTCGATCCCAATGTCAGCGCGTCCGTGCCGGAATCCCAGCTGATTTGGTTGAGCTCATAAAATAAAACGACGCCATGCCCGCATGATGACCGGCAGGGCGGCGGTCGAACCGGGTGTTCTGAAAACGCGAAACAACGAATTTGGTTCGCGAGTGTTTGTCGCGCCGGAGCTCGTTATTGAAACACTCGCGCGCGGATAGACGCTGGGACGAGCATTGCCGTCGCCGGTCGCTAGGGCGCTTTACATGCTGTTCCTCATGGCGGAGGTTCATCCCTTCAACGATGGCAACGGCCGCATCTCGCGCCTTGGCATGGATGCGGAGCTGGAGGCGGAGGGTCGAATGCGCCTGATAATCCCCACGTGGGCGAACTAACTCGGGAGCGGACAATCCCCGGCAAGACGGTCTGCTTGTTGGTATGGACGAGAACTGTCACTAGCGTGGATGCGTCCGTGGCTCGGCCAAATTGCGAAAAGTAACGGCGGTTGATCCAACCGTTTTTACTGGGATTGCCCCTTCCTCCATTGCACACATGTGTGTTGCACAATGGTTCGTTTGAGAAAACGCGCGCTCCACCCTTTTGTCAGATATTCCGCAGCAACACGGCAATGTGTTTGGGCAAAAGCTCTAAAGATAAGCTTTGGGCAAAAGCTGCGCCGTCGGCGCCTTGGTTGGAGCCTGCCTTAAAAGGCAAGTTTTAGAAATGGTCACCATTAATCCTAAAAAGGAAAATGGGCGAGTTGAAGGAGAGCCGCGAGTGCGCGGGTTCTGGCTGGGGATGCGGAGGGTGACCGGAAGGCGTTTTGCTACCCACTGAGCAACAAGTGCGCGTCCGGCGGCAGGCCCGGCAGCCACTTACCGCCCAGCAAACGCCTCAATAACCGCGTCAGCAGCAGCGTCCAGCGTTGTTGCGCGCTCCATCGCTCCGTGATGGCGTTGATCTGCCTTAACTCCTTGCTAATTCTCGTCACCGCTTGCGCTATCACCCCGCCTTTCTCATGCACGAGGCTTACTTTGACGGTGCGCTGGCCGCCGCTTTGGGTTTGCCGTCCCACCGCGGCCATGAGCATCGGCCGCGCCCGGATCGCCTCGCGGTGGCTCCCCTCGTCGTAGAAGCGCACATACAGCGTCCACCAGTTGTAAAACAGCGCCACGAGGTTGGCCATCAACCGGCT
>NZ_JAQFIP010000036.1 GCF_029504735.1 Ereboglobus sp. PH5-10
CTCTTCAACGGAGCGGCGCCCTCGAACACCGGCACGACGCTCATAGTCGGCGACGGGCACGGCAACACCGACATCGAGGCCACCTACAACTACGCAGCGTTCTCAAGCGGCTCCGCCCACGTCACCGGCAGCGCGCACAGCAACCACATCGAGGGTCCCGGCATCTACGTCGACTACCTGCTCACCGAACTCAAGACGAACACCAACCTCATGCTCGACAACACCGGGGCAACCGACACGGTCCTCGGCGCCAAAATCAGCGGCACCGGCAACCTGACAATCCGGGCGCGCGACACGCAAATATTCCTCAGCCACTCGAACGCCTACACCGGCACAACCACGATCAGCAGCGGCACACTCATCGCCGCCGCCAACGACGCGCTCGGCCAAACGTCCTACCTGATCATCACCGACACCGCCGCCTACAACCTCAACGGCCACACGCAAACAATCGCCAACGGCGCGCGCATCGACGGGACTCTCGCCGGCACCGGCAGCCTCGGCCTCGGCGGCCTGGCGACAATCACAAGCACCAACGCCGCCTTCGCGGCGAACGTCGGCATCATCGGCACGACCACGATCAACAACACGCAGGCGCTCGGCAACAGCGGCACGCTCGACATCGCATCCGGCGCAACACTCAGCGCGGACGGAGCAACCGGCGACCTCTCCAAGACGCTGGCAGGGCAGGGCGGGTTCTCCCTGGTCAACAGCGCCACGATCACGCTCACCGCCGACAACACAAACTACAGCGGCACCTTCGCGATCTCCGCGACCAGCCGCCTCGCCGCCTCGACCGACGCGAACCTCGGCAATGCCGCGCTCTCCGGCTCTGGCGTCTTCGAGAAAATCGACGCCGCGACCACGCTCACCATTGCGCGCGCCAACGAAACCTTCACCGGCACGACCATCGTCAACGCCGGCGCGCTCCGTCTCGAAAACCTCCTCGGCACCGGCACCGGCGCCGTTCTCAACAACGCCATCCTCGACCTCGCGGGCACGGGCGCGTTCGCCAACAACATCAGCGGCACCGGCACGACCGCCGTCACCGGCGCGGGCGTGAACCTCACCGGAACAAACTCCACCGACTGGAACATCACCGGAGCCGCGCAAGTCTCCACGCCCGCGAACCTCGGCTTGGGCAACACGCACATCGACGGCGAACTCACCCTCGCCGCCACCACCGCGTGGGCCTACTCGAACACGCTCACCGGCGCCGGCACCCTCGCCGTGAACCTCTCCGGCAACGCCTTCACCTTCAGCCCTTCAGCCCTTCATCCCTCCAGCCCTTTCCGCGGCACCCTCGTCCTTGATGACACCGTGCTCACCCTCGGCGTCGCCGCCAACACCGACGTGCTCGCCAACGCCGCGTTGCAACTCAACGCCGGCGGCATCCTTCACGCCAACGGCGAAACCCGCCGCATCGCCGCCCTCGCTCTTAACGGCGGTGCGCTCTGGCTGCCGATGAACGGCGTCGATCCCGTCGAAGTGCTCCGCACCGGCACGCTCTCCATCACCGACCTGTCGAGCACCGTTGTCTTCGAAAACTACACCGGCGGCGCGACCCCGATCATCGACTCGCTTGCGCAAAAGAACTGGCTCGACCAGGACAACCTCACCGACAACGCCACGCTCCTCGTCTTCGCCGAAACCGTCTCCACCCCCGGTGTCCAGATCGCGATCCGCCAGGCCGACGGCACCGCGCTGTCCAACGGCCAGGTCATCGAGCACACCGAAGTCAACGCCATCTACAACTACACCGCGCAAACCGCCGGCACCGCCAGCGCCTACACCGGCACCGCCGGACTCTACTACGACTACGTGCTCGTCGAGTTGAACGTCAAGGACGGCAAAACCCTCTCCCTCACCAGCGACGGCGCGACCGACAACACCCTCGCCGCCGCCATCACCGGCCCCGGCAGCGTGCTCTACAACACCGCCTCGACGATGATCCTCACCGGCTCCAACACTTACACCGGCACCAGCACCCTCGCCACCGGCACGCTCATCGCCGGCGTTGACAACGCCCTCGGTCAAACCGACCAACTCTACATCGACGCCGGGGCCCTCCTCGACCTCAACGACCACGCCCAGACGATCGCCAACGGCGGCCGCGTCGACGGCCACATCACCGGCACCGGCGCGCTCACCCTCACCGGCGGCACGATGACGATCACCACCTCGAACACCGCCTACACCGCGCAAACCAACATCAACGCCGACGCCACCGCGCGCCTCGCCGACGCCGCCGGCCTCGGCACTGCCGCCATCGAACTCGAAGGCGTCCTGGTCCTGGACACCGCCGCCGACGGCACCCTGCAAAACACCCTCTCCGGCGCCGGCGCGCTCATCAAGGACAACGCCGGCGCGGTGACAATCAACCACTCGAACGCCGGCTTCACCGGCGACGCGAGCATCGACGAAGGCCGCCTCATCGGCGCCAAGATCGACGCGCTCGGCACCGCCGTGATCACCGTCGCCGACGGCGCGGCCTTCGAGCAACTCAACGTCACCGGCACGCTGCAAAACGAACTCCACGGCGAAGGCCTTCACCAACTCACCAACAGCACGCTCCACCTCGCCAACCCCGCCGGCTACACCATCGCCGCCACCACGCTCGACGCCACCAGCGCGCTCATCCTCGAAACCACCGGCTACCGCTTCCGCGCCCTCGAACTGAACAACGGCGCGCTCGCCTTCGACGCCGCCGCCCCGACCGCCGCCGCGCAAATCGACACCCTCGGCGACACCACCGGACGCCTCATCCTCAACGCGCAACTCGCCGACATCACCGCCGGCATCAACCCCGCCGGCACCGTCGCCAACCACCTCTCAATCGCCGACGCCGGCGCGGGCCGCCACGACGTATACATCAACCCCGTCAGCGAACCGCCCGCCGCGATCAACTTCGCCATCGAGCTGATCACGACGGGCAGCGGCACGGCGCAGTTCGTCATGGCGAACCCCGGCGGCAAACTCGAGTATGACCTCACCACCATCGAACTGGTCCAGGGCGACGGCAGCGACTACACGCCCGACACAAACAAATGGTATCTCTCGGACCGCAACCTAAGCCACGCCGCCGACGCGATCATCAACACCGCCTCGACGCTCGCGCTCGACTGGGCCTACGCCCTCGACGCCCTCCACCTGCGTCTGGGCGACATCCGCGCCGAAACCCTCGCCAGCCCCGACAATCCAAAATCCGGCAACCTCTGGCTGCGCGCGCGCGGCTACCGCCTCAACGCGGCGAACGAACTCTCCGGCATGTCCTTCCGCCAATACGGCTGGGGCATGACCGGCGGCGCGGACAAAATCTTCGAAACCGAA
>NZ_JAQFIP010000037.1 GCF_029504735.1 Ereboglobus sp. PH5-10
GGCACCGTGTAAGATGAAGGAGAACCCGTGACTCCCGAACCATATGTAATTGGAATCACCGTGCCGGGCTCGAACGCCCCAAGCTCAATTGTTTGCTCCAATCCGCCAACGGGTGCGGGACCATAGCGAGTGCCGTTGATTTCAACCCAACCTTCTAAATTCTCCGCACCTGTAGTGTTTTCGATCTTAAGGTCACAAAGAACAAAAACCCGCTGTGACGGGTCTACATTCGGCGGGACATATCGACTCCCCACAACCATACTTGTCGCCGCCCCCCCTTCTACAAAAACCTTAATAGTATATCCGACTGATGCATAATCCGCAGCATTAAACGTCAAGGACGTTTCCCCGCTCCACTTCATCGTAACCGAACGCGCGTTAGTTCTTCCATCATCCGCGAAAACTCTAATGATTAGCGAATACGTCTTTCCTTCTCCTTCCTCATATTCGATCACGCCACGACCAACCCAATTGTGCCCCCCCGTGGCAGCTAGTCCGCCACCTGAAATCGTAGCACCTCTCACCGCACAAAAAAACGCCATGTTGCAGAGCAGCACGGCACACGCTTTCAAGATCGCCCGCTTCATCTCATTTCCTTCCTTTGAAAATTGTATATAAAATCGCGCCGAATATCAGCCACAGGGCAACCACTCCCGAGGTGACCAAATAATAAAGTTTCTGCGACAGTTCGGCGTCCACGATGATTTAGGCGGGGGGCAGTCCCTCCCCCGCAATGAGATCAGCTCTTGAAGAGGAGCTTTTTCAGCCAGCCAATGATCGGCTGGATCATCCAGACCACAACGGCCGCGAGGACGATTCCGGCGATCACGGTCACGACCTTGACGGCCGTGGACATCGCGTCGACGGTGATGTCACCCGTCGCCGGATCGGCGGTGATCAGCTCACCCGCCGCGCTCGCTTGCAGCGAGCAGAAGCAGGTCAACATGACCGCGAAGAGACCGTTGAGGAGTTTTTTGACTTTGTTCATTTGTGTTACCTTTCGTTTGTTTGTTCTTGTTTGTTTTTGAAGGCACCATGCCTTCAAAAGTCGCCCGCATCGCCCTCCTTATGCGGGTTAAAAATCAGGTCTTTGACCATCCGTGCCAGCCATCCATACACGGAAACGAGCCAACCCAAACCGAAGCCGATCATTATCAAACCGACTTCGTTCACATGCCATCCGAGGAGATCGGCAAGGCTCGTCATTTTGCACCTCCATCAAAACGGGTCTTCCGGCCGCCAGCGCTTTTGCTTTTCGGCCTCGATATGGTCGCGAATCCATGCGGACGCCTTCCATTGCGAGGCGTTCGGCAGGAACCAAGAGAAGCCGCAGTTCTTGCGCGTTTTGCAGCCCGTTGCGCGACGATAGAGGCGCGCCCACCAGACGCGCTCGCGTTCGTCCACAACGCCCGTTTCGTGCATGTCTTGCGCGCCCAAGAGCACTTTGCGGTTAATGTAGCCCCACCATCGGCCGACAGCGAATGACGGGGCTTGCTCGCGCTTCGCGGCGTGCATGGCCAGATACCATGTGCCGCGCACTTGATCGCCGGACGTAATCTTGATGGCGAATTCGCTGTCATTCTCGGAAAACTTTTTCCACCACGAAACGAGCCAATCGAGAGACGCTTTGCATCGCGCCTCATACTCTTCCGCGCATTCAAACTCGCGGCATGCCCCGAGCCAGAGCAGGCAGTGAAAATGCGGCACCATTCGCTTTTGATACTCCAATCGCCAGATGCCGCAGGCGAAGTGTCGTCCGAGGTCGCGAACCAATGCCGACTTGGTTTTCGCCAACTCATCGGGGCGAGGCCACGTTTTCCAATACGTGAGCGATGCGTGAATGCAGGTGCCGTTTTTGTCCCAGTCGATGCTGGACAAAACTTTGGCGATATTGAGCGCGCTTTTGACCGACATTCCGCGCAGTTCGCGTTTTGTGCCTTTGCCCGACAGATCGGCATTTTCGGGCAGCGTTTCCGGCTCGACCTCGGCAGCGAGTCCGGGAATCGGCGGATGTTCAGCACGGGACAGGATAATGAGATTCGGGGCTTGAAACGACCGCATCGCAGCCAGCGGCCTTGATGATTTTTCGCCGCCCATTTTTGCCAAATTTTCATCCATCCGAAAGCCCCTAGAAATTCAAAATGGTGGGATATGGCGCATATACTAAATAGCGCCGCGCCCAAAAACGGCACCGAAAACACACGCCCGCTCGTGCCTCGGGGCGTGTGTTCATCGGTGCCGCTCTTGAGATTGAGTTTCATGTCACGGAGTAAGCCGCTTTATGCCGCTTTTCGAATAATCCGGCCGCTTTCGTCCATCGTGTTGACGCTGGTGCCCGCAGGAACGTCGTCCTTGGCCTTCCAGAGGCAGTTTTTCGGGCTATCCCATACCTCGGTCACCCTTACGACCTCCAGCGACGTATAGGCGCGGGAAACGCGGCCTGCTTGGAAAGCCGCCTTGAGTTCGTTTGCCACCTTGATTTGAACCACGATTTTATAAGCGGCTTCGATCTCGACCGCTTCCGATTCGGCCACGGTGCCTTCAAGCGCGCAGGGCGAGCCATCGGCACCGATGAACGTAATCAACTGCTTTTTCTTCACGGTGGACGTCACCCATTGGTTGTCCACTTGCTCGCGGACATCTTCCGCTTGCAGTTGAATCGACGGCACATTGCCCGCCGAACGAAGCTCAAGAGCCGACACGGCGGACGGCATTTTATTGTTGGTTGTTAGTTTGACTGCCATTTTACACTTACCTTTCTATTTTATTTTGTTGTTTGTTACTGCGTTACGCTAAAAACGAAAAGCCAGTCACTGGGGTTCCCCAGTGCTGGCAGTTTCAGTTGCAGGGACAGGGACTGCAGCCCCTGCTCCCGAAA
>NZ_JAQFIP010000038.1 GCF_029504735.1 Ereboglobus sp. PH5-10
ATCGGCCAGCGCACGCCTCGGAAAAGTTTATTATCAAAAATGTTTTCGTTTCGGGAATTCGACACCTGATAGATGAAATGGAATTTCTTCCGCATACCGGAGTCGATGTCCTCAAGGTTGTGACAGACGACCCACAGGTCGTCCTTGTAATGCCGATGTTGACGGACGTATGAGCCGAATTCGCCTTTTTCCAAACCGAGTTTGTCCGTTTCGCGGAAATCGCGTGCGCCCCACAGATCGGCCGCTTCATCAACGATGATAATCGAGTTGGGTTTCGTGAACCGCCAAAAGTTCTTCACTTCGTTCAACCGCACCTGTTGCCCTTCACCATCGAGGAGCGGCGAGCCGTCGTCATTAAAAACAGGCTTCTCCGCATCCTCCAGAATGTGCAGCCGTTCGGCCATTTCCGCGCGCTTACTGTTATTTCGCCCGGCACAATGCAAAATCAGCGGGTCAATCCGCAGCGGAAGCGATGTGTAGATGTGACGCTTTGAGTTCTTAAGCGCATCGATCACCACCTCGGCAACCGCATAGTAAGTTTTCCCCGCGCCCATCAGGCCGTAAATTATATTTAGCGACATGTGATTAGCTCCCCACAGTTGGAATCCATGACTTGATTGCGCGATACGCCGCTACCGCCGCCCACACGGTAAACAGCACTAATCCAAACCCGACAGCTTCCCGCAGTGGAAAAAAATAATCCACATAAGCCAAAACTTTCCTGATTTCTTCCGTCATTTCGGGGCTTATCATGCCGCCAATTAAATCAAAAACGGCCTTCAACATTTTCTCCCCGATCGCGACAATCAATTCTATCAACCGGACAATTAAATCGATGAGATGTCTCAACAGCCAAATAAACAAATTTTGGATTTTTTCCCCCAGCCAATCTATAGGCCCCGTCGAAAACATTACGCACCCCATGCCTTTCCAATTACTTTCATGAGAATATAAACGAAGGCAAACGCCATCACATACAGGAACAGAGCGCGAACTTTGCTCACAGGCTGTCGATATTGCTCTTGTCCAAAATCCGCGTAAATATCCAGAGTCGTTACACCCAAATTAAGCGAAAGGTCAAAAACCGGAGCTTCCGCCAGCGGCAGTTCACTACTAAGCTTTTTAAGCACGTTTATTTTCTCCAGCTTAGTTTCCACTTCAACGGAAACCACATTAACTTCTGACGGCAGATCCATTTTCCCGGGCGCATCGGAAGAACCCTTGGGGGTCAAAAAATCCTTCAAATTTTCCAAGTTCTCTTTATCTGCATTCCGCGTTTTGACGGCCTCATCACGAATTGCATATTCAGTATTTTGAACCGACTCTTGCACCCGCCGCAACGCCTCAAGGTTTGTGACCGTGTTATTATAAATTTGCTGGTTCACTTTATTGAATCCATCGGCCATCACGGCACGCCCTTTTTGCCCTTCTTCCGTGACTGTTTTCTCAAGATTCTTGACTGCGTCTAAAACATCGCTTCCGCCTTTTGGCGGTGTAGTCCCTCCCGGCTCAACACTCCCCGCACCATTGCCCGGATCAACGCCCTCGGGCGGTTCAGGTGGTTCGGGCGGTGGCTCTACAGGTGGATTTGGTGGCTCAACAGGCGGTCCATCCTCGCCATAATAAACCGCTTCAAACTCGAAGTGTGTATTGTCCGCGCTCACCACCCCATTTGACGGCGACTTGGTTATGGTCAGGCCTATGTCGTTCGTCGTAAGCCAAATCGTCTCACCGTCATTTGCTTCACCTCCCCAGCTTGCCGTTGTTGTGTCGCCTGCTTTGCTCAAAGCATCAACCAAGGCTTCACCGCCCTTCATTATGGTGACCTTTTTATTTCCGGTTGTATGATCAACCAGCTTCAAACTTACCGTAATATTTCGATAAGACGGTCCAGTGTAGTCCAATTCGACAGGACTTTCAACCTCCCAATAATTATCCACTCCATTGGTATAAAAGACTTGGTGCGTAGTGCCCACACCACGAGCCGTCCAGTAGATCGGAACAACCAAAGTTGTCACTGTTCCCTCCTCAACCGATGCAGTTCCCTGCACCCTTTGCGCATTCCCGCCTTCCGCTTGTGGTGAAATTGTCCAGTTCAAATTCGCCCCCATCAACATCACCTGACAGGAGCGTTCAGGTGAATTATTTATAAAATCGATTTTGTATTTCATCGTGCCTTTTTGTTCAGCACCGCCAGTCGTGGCATTCACCGAAAACGAAACCTGCTCACCGGGCGAATTTGGCACCGTGTAAGATGAAGGAGAACCCGTGACTCCCGAACCATATGTAATTGGAATCACCGTGCCGGGCTCGAACGCCCCAAGCTCAATTGTTTG
>NZ_JAQFIP010000039.1 GCF_029504735.1 Ereboglobus sp. PH5-10
CAAACAATTGAGCTTGGGGCGTTCGAGCCCGGCACGGTGATTCCAATTACATATGGTTCGGGAGTCACGGGTTCTCCTTCATCTTACACGGTGCCTGATTCGCCCGGTGAGCAGGTTTCGTTTTCGGTGAATGCAACGACTGGCGGCGGCGCGCATACCAAGGTTGAAGGCAAGATAACGGAATTTAAAGATGGGCGTTGGTATGGAAAATTGACTGTCAGCGATTTCGTGGACGTTGTGATTGTAAATATGTTCACATCGGGTGGGTTCGTGTCACAGAATGTTAGTATTACCGCACCGGGTATTTATGATATTTCGGTTCCGGTGCAAGAGCCCGAGGCAGATTATGATGTTTGGATTTTGAACCTCAAAACAGGGGAGGAATTGGATAGAATTACAGTGCCTTACACGCCGTTGAAAGTGTCCGTGGTTGCGAATTTGAACATTAGCAATCCCTCGGCCGTGACTCGTGAGGATGCGTATGTGAGCATCAACGGGCAGCGTCATGAAACGGGAAATTCTTCGATGGTAAAGACGCTTCAACTCGGTGTGTTTGAACCGAATGACACGATTCCGGTCTTGTTTGGCTCCGGCATCAGCGGGTCGAATAAAATCTATACTGTTCCCGACAAGCGCGGGGAAACGGTGTCGTTTGATGTCACTGGAACCGTGAAGAATGATGGAGACCCCGAGAATCCAGAGCCTCCGGTTGAACCTCCACCTGTGGAGCCACCGCCTCCTGAGGGTGTTGACCCGGGTAATGGTCCTGGCACTGTTGACCCGGGTGAACCGACTAATCCGAAAGGCGGAGACAATACAACGGATGCGGTCAAAAACTTGGAGAAGACTGTGATCGAAGAGGGACAGAAATCCCGAAACGTGACGGCCGATGGATTTAACAAAGTAAATGAAGAGTTGCACAAGAACACCGAGACAAACCTTGAGGCTTTAAGACGTGTGCAGGAAGCCATTCAAAAAACTGAATATGCCGTGAGGGATGAAGCAGTGAAAACGCGAAATGCGGATGCGCGAAACACAGGTAGCATCGTTGGGGCTATTGGCGGATTAGGCGAAAAAATCGATGAATTAGGGAAGGAACCTTCAGGAGGTGGCGGGGGACCTGATGATGTGGCATTACCTGAGGAAATCCAAACTATTACGGGAGGTAATACTGTTATTAGATCAAAGCTTGAAAAGCTTAATGTGCTTAAGGATTTGGAGGGTAATTTGCCGACTGCCACCGCTCCGGTTTTCGATTTAACCGTTGATCTCGGTGTTACGGATTTGAATATACACGCTGATTTTGGAGAAGAACAATATCGGAAGCCGGTGGAAAATGTCAGGGCGTTTATTTTGTATATGATGTTTTTTGGGTTTGTTTATCTCTTCATGAAAGTGATTGGAAAGGCATGGGGGCTGTGATTGTTTTCGGTTTATTTGGGTGGTTTTGGGATAAGTTGAGAAACTTGCCCGGTTGGTTATTTGGAAAGTTTGTCGATGCGTTTATATGGTTTAATAAAAAGGTTGTCGGACTTGGGGATGCATCGGTTGAAGGTGTTTTGGATTTGATCGGTAATGTTGTTAGCCCTGAAATGACCGAAGAAACTAGGAAGGTTTTGTCATATGTGGATTATTTTTTTCCTTTTAAGGAGGCGATAGGATACGGGCTGGTTTTATTCGGTGTTTGGGTGGCGGTTTCGCTGTATCGATTGGTCAAATCATGGATTCCAAACATGGGAGGTTGATTGCATGTCGCTAAATATAATCTACGGCCTGATGGGCGCGGGAAAAACCTACTATGCGGTCGCCGAGGTGGTGATCGATGCGCTCAAGAATTCAAAGCGGCACATTTACACATCGTTGCCGCTGCGGATTGATCCGCTGATTCTGCATTGCGCCGGACGGAACAACGCGAAGCGCGCGGAAATGGCCGAACGACTGCACATTCTCGAGGATGCGGAGAAGCCTGTTTTTAATGACGACGGCTCGCCGCTCCTCGATGGCGAGGGACAACAGGTGCGGTTGAACGAAGTGAAAAACTTTTGGCGGTTCACGAAACCCAACTCGATTATCATCGTTGATGAAGCGGCCGATCTGTGGGGCGCACGCGATTTCCGCGAAACGGACAAACT
>NZ_JAQFIP010000040.1 GCF_029504735.1 Ereboglobus sp. PH5-10
ATGCGGAAGAAATTCCATTTCATCTATCAGGTGTCGAATTCCCGAAACGAAAACATTTTTGATAATAAACTTTTCCGAGGCGTGCGCTGGCCGATGCAATTTTTCATCGTCCGCATCTACACGGCGGCGAACAAGCGGCAACCGCTGGAAGTGCATCAGGTCTGGCCGTCGAGTAAGATTTTCAGCCTTTACGACTCATTTGCGGCGTCGTCGAAATTACCTGGTAAGGAACTCCCCGATGAAAACGCGAGCAGTGAGGATTTCAGGCCGTCAGTCTGGAAGCGGCTCGGCGCGGCGTGGCGGGCGGTCAAAAAGCTGGTGTTCTTCGGCACGCTGTTGACCGTCGGCGGTTACGTTGTGTTTTTTCATGTGATGTTGCCCGCGCTCGGCGCCGGAGGTCAGGCCGTGCAAAAAACGGGACATGGCAAAAATTCGGCACCTGCTCCGGCCGTGGAAACGGTCTCGGTCTCGGAGATCGAGACAAAACAGGAAGTCGTTACGCGCCCGCCCGCAGAAACCGACGCTAGCAGCGATTCCGTGGCCGTGGCGACGCCCGAAACGCCGGAAGCGGGGGAAGTGCCACCTACGGCATCAAAAGAGCCTGTGCGCGTCGTATTCCGCTCGCCGCGATTCGTTCGGTATTCGGACGGCGTGCGGCTGATCGTCGGTGAATTTTATGCAGACAAGGAAATCATATCTATTGACGCTGTTGGCGTGCATTTCGATGACGGCGCAACTCTTCGGCACGGAGAGCACGCAGAACCAACCATCGGTTTCCGCTGAGGCGAAAGCGGATTTCTGGTTCGTCGCCGAAGGCGCGACTGTGGCGACCGCTGCGGAAGCGTTGGCGGAGCATTACAAGATTTCGGTGTTCGTGCCGGAAAGCATCGCAACGAAGTCGATCAACGGCACGTTGCGCGGCGGCGATCTGGACGAGTCGTTGGACGTGCTTGCGTTTTTCGCTGGCGTAACGTGGCGGAAAACAGGCGCGGTGTATTATTTCGGCGGGTCGGAGCCCGCGCAATTTTTGACGCTGCCGTCCGCTGGTGTCGATGTTGAGGCCGTGCGTTCCGTGCTCGGTGATGCTGTCGTTGTTGGGGATAGCGTCGTTGTGAAAACGACGCCAACGCAGTATGCGCAATTGAAGGAGGTCCTGGACAAACTCCGGACTCGTCCGGTGCTGAAAGTGCGGTGTGCCATCGTGGACATTTCATCGTCACGCCTGCCGGCGTTTCGCGATTTTCTCAACACGGCCGGAAGCGGTGTGACAATCACCGGCGACGCGACGAAGTCGGTGTCCGTCAGGCTCCCCGTGGACATTCGCGCCGTTCTCGATTTTCTCGCGAAAGATGAGGATACGGAAATGAAGTTGGATACGGCGTTCGCCCTACCCTCCGGCGAACCGTTGACGTTGACAAGTGGTTCCATCGTCGAGCGGCCTGTTTACGTGCGCACCGAGGGCGACAATTCGCAAGATCTGGTGACGAAGTATGACCGCCTTCAACTCGGGCTTACAGTGAAGTTGCAGCCATTCCATTTTGACGGAAAATGGTTTCTTCGTTTCGATGTTCAGGATGCGGACACTATGAGCGGAACGGAAAAGCGGCTTTCGATGCAGGGGGCTTATGAGTTCGTTGAAAAGGGATGCGTGCAGCTTGCGTCGATTGATCGCACTCGGGAAGTGATGACAGAACGCAGAGTCCCCGGACTAAGCCGTATTCGTGGTGTTGGCCGTGCGTTTCGGTCGAAAAGCATGACGCGGGAAGATCGGTCTGTGATCGTGTTTTTGGAGCTGTTATGATGTCAACCTATGGTCAACTACCCCCTGTTTTCATAAGGGGCGGGGTTGGTCTCCGAAGCCGTT
>NZ_JAQFIP010000041.1 GCF_029504735.1 Ereboglobus sp. PH5-10
GTATGGATAGCGAGCGGGACGTATGTGCCGGTGGATAGGCCGAATGGCGGAAACGAAGCAGACAACCGGACGAAGCATTTTTCATTGAGGAACAACGTGGCGGTGTATGGGGGTTTTGCGGGGACGGAGACGTCGCTCGGAGAGCGGGACCTGCTGGCGAACGAGACGATCCTGTCGGGTGACTTTAACGGGAACGACGTGTATGATGCGGACTCGGGGCAATGTCTGTCGGGCAATGGGGAAAATGCAACAATAGTGTTTAACCATCCGAGCGGGATGGTGGTGCTGGATAACACAGCCACGCTTAACGATGTGACAATACGAGGCGGGAGTGGAAACTATGGAGGAGGCATGAACAATGCCAGCGCCTCGAAGCCTGTGTTGAACAGATGCGTGTTTTCCGGGAACAGGGCGACTTATTCCGGCGGTGCCGTAAATAACAGCCAAGGGGCAGCGCCCGTGCTGAGGGATTGTGTGTTTAGGGGGAACATTACAGGCACTGATCTTGTATCAGGTAATGCTGGGGGCGGGGCGGTGTATGAAGGAACGAATACGGGATCGGTGTATGAGAATTGCACGTTCTATAGGAATGGCACTGCTGTAAATGGAGGAGGAATGAATCTGGCGGGAGGAGCAACGACGCTGAGCAACTGCACGTTTTATCGGAATACTGCAAGGAGCAGTGGCGGAGGTGTTCATGTCCAAACGGGCAGCTCGGTGACACTGGTGAACTGCACGATTGTGGAAAACAGCGCGGCCAGCAACTCGGGCATATATGCATCGGGATCAAACAAACAATTGATCAACTGTATTGTGTGGGGGAACATGGTGTCCAGCGGCCTGGCTGCGAGCCACTGCATCGTGCAGGGCGGCTACGAGGGGACAGGCAACATCGACGCCGACCCGCTGCTGCTGGTGCAGCGAGATTATAATAATACGCCGACGGTGTTGCATATTTTGGGAGGCAGCCCGGCAATTGATTCGGGGATGACGCAGGTGGAGGCACCAGAGGGGGTGACGATTCCGGCGTCCGATTATCGTGGTATAACCCGTTCCTCCATGCGGCCGACAATCGGGGCATATGAGTGGAGGCAGACGGCGGTGGCGATAGATAGCCAACCGCAGGCATCGGGTGAGACACCGGTCAAGGGCAGCACGGTGACGATATCGGCGAACACAAACAACGGCGTGCGTTACGAATGGTATTATAAGAGGAACGAATCGGTTGACTACAGTCTGGTCGGTGAAACGGCAACGCCGTCGTGGAGCTTCAACGCGGGTGCGGACACCTATGGCTGGTATGTGATGGTGGCATATGATGCGGACGGCAACCCGCAGCCGGCGGAGGTTGTCAAGGTGAGGAGCCCGCGGGTTTACGTGAGCACGACAGGCAGTGACGAGAACGACGGATCGTCGTGGGCGACGGCGGTCGCAAGTGTGCAGCACGCGATAAACAACTGCTTCGACAACGAGGTATGGATAGCGAGCGGGACGTATGTGCCGGTGGATAGGCCGAATGGCGGAAACGAAGCAGACAACCGGACGAAGCATTTTTCATTGAGGAACAACGTGGCGGTGTATGGGGGTTTTGCGGGGACGGAGACGTCGCTCGGAGAGCG
>NZ_JAQFIP010000042.1 GCF_029504735.1 Ereboglobus sp. PH5-10
TGCGCGGTGTAGGCGGTGTTCGAGGTGGTGATCGTCATCGTGCCGCCGGTGAGGGTGAGCGCGCCGGTGCCGGTGATGTGGCCGTCGACGCGGCCTCCGTTGGCGATTGCTTGCGCCTTGCCGTTGAGGTTGAAGGCGGCGGAGGAGCTGATGTGGAGCCGGTCGGTTTGGCCGAGGGCGTTGTCGGCGCCGGCGACGAGCGTGCCGGTGGCGACGAATGTCGTGCCGGTGTAGGCATTGGTGTTGTTGAGCGTGATCGAATCGGTTGCCTCGATGCGGAGGTTGCCGGAGCCCGTGACCCTGGCGTGCAGTTCGTCTGCCCCGTTCAGAATCGCGTCGTCGATGTCGCCGGTGAGCAGCGTGGTCTTGCCGGCGAGAAGGTCGAGCGCGGTCAGCTCGTAGGAGAGGTGGATGCCGGTGTTGCTCGCGACCGCGGCAAAGTCGTAGGTGCCGCTGGCCACGGTGTCGCCGGACTGGTTGATGTCGAGTTGCGCGGCGTCGGTGATTTGGTTGCCGTGGTGATCAACGAGGTGCGTGCCGGTGACGAGCGTCTTGCCGCCGGCCGCAAGGGTGGTCGATTCAACGAGGGTGACGGAGCGGCCCTCGTCTTGCTGGAGCAGCGGGAGCGCGTTGTCGGCGAGGGCGCCGGTGTCGATGACCAGGACGGAGTCGCGGACGGCGAGCGTGCCGGTGCGGATGATGCCGGCCGCCTCCGTGCCGCTCGCGGCGAGCGTGAAGGCGAGCGTGCCGGATTGCAGCGTGAGGTTGCCGATTTGCTGCGCGCCGCTGCCGGTGGCGACGAAGGCGTTTTCGTCGATTTGCAAGGTGGCTTCGGTGAGAACGGCGGTGTTGGTGCCGGACAGGTCAAAGGTGGAATGGCCGAGTTCGAGGACGCCGGTGAAAAGGGCTGAAGGACTGAAGGCTGAAGGGCTGAAGGTGAAGGCGTTGCCGGAGAGGTTCACGGCGAGGGTGCCGGCGCCGGTCAGCGTGTTCGAGTAGGCCCACGCGGTGGTGGCGGCGAGGGTGAGCAGGCCGTCGATGTGCGTGTTGCCCAAGCCGAGGTTCGCGGTCGTGGAAACGGTGCCCGAGCCGGTGATGTTCCAAGCGGTGGAGTTTGTTCCGGTGAGGTTCACGCCCGCGCCGGTGACGGCGGTCGTGCCGGTGCCGCTGATGTTGTTGGCGAAGGTGCCCGTGGCGGCGAGGTCGAGGATCGCGTTGTTGATGACGGCACTGGTGCCGACGCCCCGGAGGTTTTCGAGTCGCAGCGTGCCGCCGGTGACGATGGTCGTGCCGGTGAGGGTTTCGTTGGCGCGCGCGATGGTGAGCGTGGTCGCGGCGTCGATTTTCTCGAAGACGCCAGAGCCGGAGAGCGCGGTATTGCCGAGGTTCGCGTCGGTCGAGGCGGCGAGGCGGCTGGTCGCGGAGATCGCGAAGGTGCCGCTGTAGTTTGTGTTGTCGGCGGTGAGCGTGA
>NZ_JAQFIP010000043.1 GCF_029504735.1 Ereboglobus sp. PH5-10
GTATGGATAGCGAGCGGGACGTATGTGCCGATGGATAGGCCGAATGGCGGAAACGAAGCAGACAACCGGACGAAGCATTTTTCATTGAGGAACAACGTGTCGGTGCATGGGGGGTTTGCGGGGACGGAGACGGCGCTCGGGGAGCGGGACCTGCTGGCGAATGAGACGATCCTGTCGGGGGACTTTAACGGGAACGACGTGTATGATGCGGATTCGGGGCAATGTTTGTCGGGCAATGCGGAGAACGCCTACAATGTGTTTAGCCATCCGAGCGGGATGGTGGTGCTGGATAACACAGCCACGCTTAACGATGTGACAATACGAGGCGGGGGTGGAAACTATGGAGGAGGCATGAACAATGGCGGGGACTCAAGTCCACTGCTGTCAAGGTGTGTGTTTGTAGGGAACGTGGCCGGTGCACGGGGCGGCGCCCTGTATAACAATGGTGGAGCCAGTCCCGTCGTGAGGGATTGTCTGTTCAAGGGCAATGCGCAAACTAATGTTAATCCAACTGGAGGTCCCGGCGGAGGCGCAGCATACAACGGTGCCAGCACTATGCCCGTATATGAGAACTGCGTGTTTTACAAAAACACGGCGCTTTTCGGAGCGGGCATGCGTCATGAGGGAGGGGCGATGACGCTAGTAAACTGCACGTTTTATAGAAACGCATCATCAAGTTCTGGTTCTGGCGGCGGTATCCAAATAAGCACAACCGCTGCGGTGGCACTGGTGAACTGCACGATAGTGGAAAACAGTGCGCCGAACAACGCGGGTGTGTATGCGACAAGTGCGAACACTCAACTGGTCAACTGCATTGTGTGGGGAAATACGGGAGGAAGTGCGCAAATTGCCACTGGCCTGACAGTGAGCCACAGTATCATTGAGGGCGGATACGTAGGGACGGGCAATTTAGACCAGGACCCGCTGCTGCTCGCGCAGCGAGATTATAATAATACGCCGACGGTGTTGCATATTTTGGGAGGCAGCCCGGCGATAGGGGCGGGGATGACGCAGGCGGAGGCACCAGAGGGTGTGACGATTCCGGCGTCCGATTATCGTGGCATAACCCGTTCCTCCATGCGGCCGACAATCGGGGCATATGAGTGGAGGCAGACGGCGGTGGCGATAGATAGCCAACCGCAGGCATCGGGTGAGAC
>NZ_JAQFIP010000044.1 GCF_029504735.1 Ereboglobus sp. PH5-10
CGGAGCAATTGAGCCGGGGTTTTGTTGGCGCGGGAGCGGTTGGTGCGCGCGAAGTTGTAGTAGTGCTGGTAGGTTGTTACCGCAGCCATGAACTGGCCGGCTCCGGCAAAGTTTTCCATGTCGAAGAACTCGTTTTCGATCGTGGCGTGAACGCTTTCGACATCGGCGTTGCAGTTGGGACGGGCGGGGGGATTGAAGCGGTGGTGAGCGCCCATGCCCAGGATGGCGCCGTGGAAGCCGTTGGGCCGGTAGTGGACGGTGTCGCCGTCAAACTCAGAGCCCAGATCGGTGCGCACCTCGACAAGCGAGAGGTCGATGGCATGGGCCTTGAGGTGTTCAAGCACGCGGGCGATGGCGAGGGTGGCGCAGGTCTTTGAGAGCTCGCTTGAGTAATCCAGAAACATCGCCCCGGTTGATTCGCAGCGGATGGTGTATTGGAAGCGGGGAAGCCCCCGGGCTTGCATCTGGGGCCAGTAATGGGGGATGTCGGTGAGGTATTTGGTGTCCATTTGCAGGCGTGTGAGGGGGGCGTGGGCCGCCTTGATGGCGCGCAGGTCGGCCTTGCGCTTGTGCTTGCGGGGACGCTTTCGCACCAGCGAGGCGTCGCGAAGTATGCGATGCGCGGCGCCCTTGCCCACGGGCAGGTCAAACATTTCGACGAGCCGGCGGGCTCCGAAACAGGGGGCTTTTTTGCGCGCTTCGATCACGCGTTTTTCGTCCGCGGGCTTGGTGCGCGCGGGCTGGTTGAGGGGACGGCGGGAACGGTCGGCGAGGGTGTCGTCGCCGGCCTGCCAGCGGCGCAGCCACTGGCGCACGGTGTTGCGCGCGCAGCCAAACTGGCGCATGGCGGCGCGGATGCCGTGGGCCTTGGCGTAACGCACCAGTTGGTGGCGCAGTGAAAACTTGTCTTTGCATGAACGGCTCATGGCGGTGTAGAGTTTGTAGTGGGAGTCGGAATGAGTTTGCACACCTCAGCTTCGCATTGCGGGGCGTCCGGCTCCCACTTGTTTTTAAAACCTGAAGCAGGCGAGCCGGCGGCCCCAAGCGACCGCCGGCTCGCCTGCTTCAGGTGGCTCCGGAGCCATCCGATGCCTCGGTTGCCAAGCACTCGCAATGATTGGAGCTTCATGGTGTTGACTTTTGCTTTGCTTCCGG
>NZ_JAQFIP010000045.1 GCF_029504735.1 Ereboglobus sp. PH5-10
CGCAAAGCCATTTTGCGTTCCACTCCGCGGCCGGTCACGCCTTTCGGCGGCCTGGCCGTCCTGGTCGAGTTCTGGCGGCAGCTCGATTTGCCCGGCGCGGTGCGTTCGCTTTTGCCCTTCGACTACACTTCGCCCAACTCGCATGGGCCGCTCAACATCCTGCTCGCCTTCTGGCTGGGCGTGGCGGCGGGGGCGCGGCGTTTCGCGCATGTCAATTTGCTGCGTTCGGACGTGGCCTTGCGTGAGTTACTCGGCTGGAAGCGTTGGCCGGGGGAGGATGCGACGCGCGCGTTTTTCGGCCGCTTTGGCTGGAAACAAATCGACGCGTTTTTCCCCGCGCTTAACGCGTGGTTGCTCGCAAAACTGAAGCGCCAGGGCGTCACGCTTGATCTGGATTCGACGGTGTTCGAGCGGTATGGGAGGCAGGAGGGGGCGAAGAAGGGTTACAATCCCCGGCGTCCCGGCAGGGCTTCGCATCATCCGTTGCTGGCGGTTTTGGCCGAGCCGGCGTTTGTGCTGCATGGTTGGTTGCGCAGCGGCAACACCACCGCGGGGCGCGGCGTGATGGCGTTTCTGACGGAGGCGTTGTTACTTTTGCCGGAGGGCTGGCGGTTGCGTTGCCTCAGGGCGGACAGCGGTTTTTTCGATCAGGCGTTGCTGGGGTTTTTGGAGGCGCGGGAGCTTTGTTACATCGTGGTGGCGCGCATGACCAAGTCGATCAAGCTGCATTGCGCGGGGGTGCGCGAGTGGCGCGAGCTGGATGAAAACTACGCGGTGGGCGAGTTCCGGACCGCGTTGCAAGGCTGGGCGGGCGAGCGGCGGTTCATCGTGGTGCGCGAACGCGTGCGTGAGAACAAGCGGGCGGTGGGGCGCAAGCTTATCGATGTGCCCGGTTACACCCACCGCGTGTTCGTGACCAATCGCAACGATGCGCCCGAGGCGTTGTGGCGCGATTACAACCAGCGCGCGCGAATCGAGCAGCGCATATGCGAACTCAAGGACGA